>JAXLRB010000011.1:0-111439 GCA_046331325.1 Vicinamibacterales bacterium
CCTCGCCGACGTAGGAATGCGCCACCAGCGTCATGCGCGCCGGTCCGCGCTGCCGCCGCACGGCCTCGAGGTCGTCGATGTCCTGCGCGATGCCGCGGGCCAGCGTGACCGGATCGGTCTCGGCGTCGGAGCGGCCGCGGTTCCTCAGGTCGTAGGCGAGCATCGCCCCTTGCGGCGCGGCTTCACGAAGGTCGGCGGCGAAGTACGTGCCGTTGGGGGCGACGACCGGTGTCGGGTCCTCCCCGAGCAGGAGCCCGTACAGGCGGCGACCGTCGTCGGTGTCGAGCGTGATGGACATCGCGAGCCTCGTGGAGATCCGGCCGCGGCCGCGGGCGCCGGCCGTACGTGCGAAGAGCCGCAGGGCGCGGCTCCGCGTCGATTCTAGCCCGGCGGATCCCGGCCCGGTCAAGTGCCGGGAGCCGGCCGGGGCTGCGTGGTATCGTTCTGCCGCGCCCTTCCCGGTTGTCCGGGCGCAAGGAGTCACCCCGCATGTCCGTTCGTACGCCCCTCGCCCTCACCTCGGCGCTGCTCGTCGCGCTGGTGGCTGCCGCCGTCGGCACCCTGCCCGTGGCCGCCCGCCAGTCGCCGCAGACCTTCACGGTCGACCCCACCTGGCCCCAGGAGTTCCCGAACCACTGGGTCATGGGCTCGGTGACGGGGGTGTTCGTCGACTCGAAGGATCACGTCTGGATCACCTCGCTGCCCGAGACGCTCACCGAAGAGGAGCTCTACGAAGAGCAGGTGCCGCCGCAGGGCACGTGCTGCAAGCAGGCGCCGGTGGTCATCGAACTCGATCAGACCGGCAAGGTCGTGCAGGGCTGGGGTGAGAAGGCCAAGGAGGATCCGGCCAACTGGCCGCGCAACCCGCACGGCATCTTCGTCGACCACACCGATCACGTGTGGGTCGGCACCCACATGCACCACCGCGTGATGAAGTTCACGCGCCAGGGCAAGCTGGTGATGACGGTCGGGGAGTACGACAAGAACAACGGCAGCAACGACACCAAGCTGCTCGGCGGCCCGTCGGGCATCTGGGTCGATCCCAAGACCAACGAGGCGTTCATCTCCGACGGCTACCGCAACCGCCGCGTCATCGTGGTCGACGGCGCCACCGGCGCCTACAAGCGTCACTGGGGCGCCTACGGCGAGCCGCCGGACGACACCCTGAAGTTCGACCCGAAGACCATGCTGCAGGGCGCGCTGCCGAAGTTCTTCTCGACGCCGCACGGCATCACCGGCTCGAACGACGGCAAGATCTACGTGGCCGACCGCCGCGGCAACCGCATCCAGGTGTTCGAGCAGTCGGGCAAGTTCGTGATGGAGAAGATCATCGCGCCGGCCACGCTGTCGTCGGGCTCGGCCTTCGTGCCGGTGCTGTCGAAGGACCCGCAGCAGACCTATCTCTACCTGGCCGACGGCACGAACCACAAGATCTGGATCCTGCGCCGCAGCACGATGGAAGTGGTGGGCGAGTTCGGCCGCGGCGGCCGTCAGCTCGGCCAGATGCTGCGCCCGCACGGCATGAGCATCGACTCGAAGGGCAACCTCTACGTCGGCGAGGCCTCGACCGGCCGCCGCGTGCAGCGCTTCATGGTGAAGAACGCGAAGTAGCGTTCGCGCGGCGCCGCGGCGCCGCCTCGACATCCGAAGGCCCCGCCTCGCCGGTCACCGGCGGCGCGGGGCCTTCGCCATTTCAGGCGTCGAGCGTCTCGCGCACCTTGGCGGTGAGCGCCTGCAGCGAGTACGGCTTGGCGATGAACTGCACGCCCTCGGCGAGCACGCCGTGGTGGGCGATGGCGTTCTCGGCGTAGCCCGACGAGAAGAGGATGCGGGCGTCGGGACGCATCGATCGCACGCGGGCCGCCAGCTCGCGTCCGCCGATGCCGGGCATCATCACGTCGGTCAGCACCAGATCGACCTGTCCGCCGCGCGACGCGATCGTCTGCAGCGCCGCCTCGCCGCTCTCGGCCAGCAGTACCTCGTAGCCGGCGAACGTGAGCGCGCGGCGCACCACCTTGCGGATGTCGGCGTCGTCGTCGACCACCAGCACCGTCTCGTGTCCCCCGGCGACGGCACGGCTGGCCGGCGCGGGCGCGCCGGCGTGCCGTCGGCGAGGGCAGGTAAATCGTGAACGTGGAGCCGGCGCCGGCCCTGCTCGCGACCGCGATGTCGCCGCCGCTCTGCTGCACGACACCGTGTGCCATCGCCAGACCGGGGCCAGTGCCCTTGCCGACGTCCTTGGTGGTGAAAAAGGGCTCGAAGATGCGCTGCCGTGGCGTCCGACATGCCGGTGCCGGTGTCGACGACCGACAGCGCGGCGTAGGTGCCGGCGCCGACGACGATGCCGTCGCCGCCGGCGTCGAGCGTGGCACCGCGCACCGCGATCGTAGGGCGGCCGCCGTCGGGCATGGCGTCGCGGGCGTTGAGGGCGACGTTCAGTACCCACCTGTTCGAGGCTGCCGCGATCGACCATCACCGTCACCGGCGCCTCGGCGAGGTACTGAGCGTCGAGGACGATCGCCTCGCCGACGACGCCGCACCATCGGCCGCGAGGCTGGTGACGGCGGGATCGTTGAGATCGACCAGCGCCGGCTGCTGGGATCTGCTGGCGCGGGCACTTTGAACTGGCTAGCCCGGTGAGGCCAGGCGGCGCGGGTGCTCGCCTCGTGAATCGTCTGCAGGGCCTCGTGCGCCGGATCGCCCTCGCGCGTCGCCGGCAGCGCCAGTTCGGCCGGTACTCGTGATCACCGTCAGCACGTTATTGAAGTCGTGGGCGACGCCGCCGGCGAGGTGGCCGCCCTTCCATCTTCTGCGCCTGCCGCACGCGGCCCTCGAAACCGCGGCGCTCGGTGACGTCGGCATCGTCAGCGCGCGAACGGGCAGCCGTGGAGGTCACCAGGGTCGCGCTCGCCAGCGCCCAGAACGTGCGTCCGTCGCGGCGCTGCTCCATCTCCATGCCCGACACGGCGCCGTGCTCGGGAATCCGCTGCCGAGTGCTCGCGCGCCTGCGGGTCCGCACGTTCGAGATCGACCGTCGGCCGACGGCTTCCTCACCGCGCGTAGCCGAAGGCCTGCAGGCCCACCTCGTTCCCTCCGCGATCCGGCCCGTCGTGACGTCGACCAGCGTGACGATCATCGGGCTCTTGTCGAAGAGGGCGCGGGACACCAGGCTCGCTCCTCGTGCAGATCCTCGAGGGCCTGCTTGCGCGCAGTACGATATCGAGATCGTGCCGAGGCATGCGACGCGCCCGCCCGTCGGGCCCGCGCTCGACCACCTTCCCCTGATCGAGGAACCACCGGTAACCACCATGATGTAGAAGCGCATCCGGATCTCGAGTTCCTTGGTGGGCAGCCCTCGCCGCGCGGGTGGCGATCCAGCGTATGCTGCACGCGGGAGCACGTCGTCGGGATGCACGGCCGCGTAGAACGTCTCGACCGACGGCACCACCTCGTCAGGGGCGTAGCCCAGCAGCCCTTGCCTCCACACCGGGCTGAGTAAGCGGTCTCGAGGTTGAAGTCCCACACGCCGTCGTTGGTGGCGTCGAGCGTGAGCGCGAGGCGCGATTCGCTCTCGGCCAGCGCGCTCATGCGCGCGCCGCGACGACGGCCTCGAGGTTCTGGTTCAGCTCGCGCAGCTGGCCATCCGCCTCGCGGCGCCGGGCGTCCTCGGCGCCGGCCTGCAGCGGCGCGGCGAGTGCAGGGCAACACCTCGTCCACCAGCTCATGGCCCGGCCGGCCGCTCGCAGCACAGCACGCCAGGTGAGGCGCTGGCGCTGCCGAACAGCACGTCGAGGCGCGCGCGTGGGCCGGCAGCGGCGCGAGCGGCGTCGAGGCCAGCTCGTCGTAGGCGGCAGTCCCGGCCGCACCATTCCACTGAGCGGCGCTGATCGGCGAGGGCGGCGAAGGCCGGCGCGGCATGCCGGCCAGCAGCACGGTGATCGCCGGCGTCTGTCCGGTGTCGTCGTTGGTGGCCTCGAGGCGCGCGACGCCGGCCGCCTCGTCGAGAACGGAACAGGCAAGGCGCGGTGTACAGCCGCAATCGGCGGCGACGGCGTGACCGCGCGCAGCCGGCCACGTCGCGGTGGTCTCGCCGGTCTACCCACAGGCGTGCGAACGAGGCCTGGAAGCCGGCCGGCGCATGGCGCAGGTCGCGGCAGCGTAGCGCAGGGCGGCGATTCTCGAGATCGCGGCGGTGCTGCCGCGCGTTCGAGTCATGGGCCGACAGCCCCAGCATGACGCCGATCGTGGTCTGCGCGGCCGCCCTCGATGACGAACCGCAGACTCCACGGCACCACCGCCACGTAAAGCACCGTGAGGCCCAGCCCGCAGGATCGAAGGCCGAGGTGTTGAGGGCGCTGGCCGTGACGCCAGCCACGGGGAAGCCGAGCAGCGCGCGGTCGGCGGCGCCGGGGACGCGATGACCGGCGAGCGCGCCGCCGGCCAGGCCGACCGTACGCAAGGAAGGTGAGACGGAAGGCGCGATCGACCGCGCCAAACCGTGAGCCGGCGACCGCTGGCACACCGCCGCCAGCACGGTGCGCGTATGAAGGCACCGGGCTGGCGAGCCACGCCAGCAGCCGGGCGTGCAGCACCTGGCCAACGCCTCGAGCACGCCGACGGCCAGCGTCATGCCGGCGCGGCCGATGGGGCATGCCCGGCATGCGCCTGGGCCTGATCGACGCCGCCACCTCGGAGGGGACCCGGGGGTCGTCATCGAGTCCACGAGATCCGCACAGCTGAGGCGGGGCGGGGAATTCCCGCGGCACCGGGCCCAGGCCCGAGGACATCCGTCGACCGTGGGCGCGCGAGACGCCACGGGCCACTGCGTCACCGGCACGGAGTTTCACCAACTCGGTCTCCCATACGGGAGGCAGCCATGCGCACGCTGCTGTTCGCGCGACCCTTGTCACAGCGTTTCTCTTACCGGTGACCCCGGCCGCCGCACGGTGTTGTGGCAGGGCAGCCACGTCGAGGCGACCACGCCGCGCACGCCGCGCCGGCCCCAGCAAGGCCGCGTGTGCGGCGACCACCAGAAGGCGGCGACGAAGAAGGCCGACTGCTGCGCCGATCACAAGGCGATGGCCGCGATGAAAGCCGACTGCTGCGCCGACCACCAGAAGGTGGCGGCGAAGGCCGACTGCTGCAGGGCGCAGGCCCTGCCGGCCGACGATCCCGCCGTGGCCATCGCCGGCCTCGGCCTTCGAAGGAGTTCAGTTCAGCGGCGCTGCCGCCGCGGCCTACCGGCCGTGCGTTAGGTCCATTTCCGTTCAGGGTTCACCGTTCGCGTTCGTTCCGCCTTCGTCACTCGTTCGTGTCCACGCCTTCCGCGCCGGTCCATCCGGGCGCACCACCTGAAGACCGCTTTCGAGCGGCTTCAGCCTGCTTCTGCCGGGTACCCGCCGGTAGATCGTTCTGCTGTCGGCCAGGTCTGCATGCGTGCGGAACACCCAGGGAGCCGAGGATCGCATCATCCAGGCGCGCCGTGCGCGGTCCGCGGACGTTCGAGCGAGCGGATCTTCCACACAGGTCGATCACCACCACCAGGAACGCCACCATCGCGGCGTAGGTCGCGGCGACCCGGAACGCAGGCTCGCGTTCGCCGGCGGCGGCCGCGTCGACGATGCCGGTGGTGAGGGCGAGCCCTCGGTCGTCACCTTGGTGACCGCCTCGGATTGAACGTGTGGACCTCGGTGCGCGCCAGCACGAGGGTGATTGCGCGCTTCGCGCGGCTTCGCTGCTCGTTGCCCACTTCGAGGCCGGCATTGCGCACGGCGAGCGACAGCTACCGCTCCGCCTGTTCCACGCGGCCTGCAGGCCAGGCTGGGTGTGCATCGCCGCCGCGGCGGCCGCTTGCATCGTCGCTGTGGCAGGTAGGACCAGAGCGAGTCGGGCTGCGTGCCGAGCAGGGCGTCGGAGGGCTGCGCGATCTTGTGGTTCTGGTGGCACTCGACGCAGCCCTTGTCGGGCACGTCCTTGTACGCTGGTCGCGAAGCGCTCCGCGAAGACCGCGGCATCCCGCATTCACCACCGCGCCCGCGCCGGAGGCCGCCGTGGTTGCCGTGGCGATCGTTGCAGGTCAGCGCCCGACAGGTCTGCTTGCCGACCAGCGCCCTGGCGTGGACGCTGGCCGAGTAGCCCTCGAACTGGTTGGTGGGCAGCGGCGCGCCGCTCTCGGTGGTGTAGCCGGCCATGTGCGCCGGGTCGGCGTGGCGCTTCGCGCACGTGGCCGCGACGTTCAGCAGGTACACCGGTGACTTGGCATCGCTGACCTTCCGCGCACCGTGGCCGCCATGGCGGCGCAGTTGGCCACTTTGGTGTCGCCGCTGCGCCAGCCGCCCGCCGTGCACGCTGGTGGCATCGCCGGCCGCCTGATCGACGCGCTGGGCCGGCGCGTAGGTGCGCATGGAGCCGGGATCAGCGTGACGGCGCGCGCACGCCGCCACCGTGGCACTGCCGCCGAGCTTCCCCGCCCATGGCCCCTTCGGCCGCGTGAGCGAGGATCTTGTCGGTGGCAGTCGCATCGCCGCCGTGACAGTCGGCGCACGTGAAACGCGGCCGCCGTGCATCCGTGGCGACATCGGCAACGGCGAGCGTGCCGGCGAGACCGGCGTGGCGGGCAGCGCACTGATTCGCGGCGGCGGTGGCCGCCGACTTCGGCGTCTGTGCCCAGGCCACCGCCGGCGAGGGCGATGGCGAGGAGGGCCGCGAGCGAGAGAACGCGATTACGCCGCCACATAGCCCACCACCATCATCACGACCAGGTACACCAGGGCGTGGCCCGACGACCGTGATCAAAGGACTGGGTTGCTCCCGCGAGGAACGCCGGTCGAGGAAGGGCAGCAGGACCAGGACCCCATCCGCGAGGCCCATGCCGAGCACCCCCAGCAGTTCGCCTTCTATGCCGGCGATGTGGGGAGCAGGAGCTTCAACGTCTGGAACGCGGCGAGGAGTACGCCGGGGCGGATGCCCGGTGGCACCGGCGCGAACGCGTCGGCCTTCACGCCGAAGGCTCCGGCGAGAACGCGGCGAGCGCGGCCAGGCCGGCCAGCGCGATGTGCCAGAGCACCAGCTCGCGCAGCGATTCGGCACGAACTTCACGCTGAGCGGATCACAACCCGGTGGCAGCCGCTTGCGCACCGAGATCGGCACGCTCATGCCCTGCTGCAACAGCAGTGCACGCCCAGCACGATGAGCAGCGCCAGCAGCATCACCACGTGCAGGCCGAAGAAGCGCGACAGCGTGGCGCCGGTGACGTCGTCGCCGCCGCGGAGGAATCGCTGCAGCGCCTCACCGACGATCGGGATCGAGCCGGGAATGCCGGTGCCGACCTTGGTCGCGAAGAACGCCAGCTCGTTCCACGGCAGCAGATAGCCGCTGAATCCGAAGCCCAGCAGCAGGAAGAGCAGGAAGACGCCCGTCACCCAGGTCGGCCTCGCGCGGCGTCGGCGGCGACCGCAGGAACAGCACGCTGAAGAGATGCAGGAACGCCGTGCCGACCGCCAGGTTGGCCGACCAGCTGTGCACGTTCCGAATCAGCCAGCCGAACTCGACCCGCGACACGATAGACTACACGCTCTCGTAGGCTTCGCCGGCGCTCAGTCGGTAGTAGAGCAGCAGCAGCAGACCATTGACGATCTGAATCCGATGAGGGCAGCGTGAGGCCGCCGAGGTAGTACCACGGCGAGGTGGCCGGATGGATCGGCACCCGCTTGTGGTCGGCGAGGATACCGGACGGTGCTGAGATCGACGCGATGCGCCTCGATCAGCCCAGTGCGCGTTGCACCGCATGGGACCCTCGGATCTCAGCTGCGCGACACGACGACGTCTTCTTTGCCCAGTTCGCCGCGCACGGCCACCGTGGAGGCTCTCGAGCGGGCGCGGCGGAGGTCGAGGGCGACGTTGCCCGACAGGTCGTAGGTGCCGTTGTGACACGCGCACCAGATCTGCGAGGTGTCGCCCTTGTATGCACCGTGCACTCGGGGTGCGTGCACACGGCGGTGAAGACGCGCGAACTCGCCCTCGGGCGTGCGCACGAGGATCGCCGGCTTGCTGCCGAACAGGAACACGATGCCGAGTTCACCTTCGGATCGGCCAGGCTTGGCGGCGACCACGCTGGCCGTGGCCGCTTCGCCGCCGACCGGCGCGCAGGAAGCGGGCGATCGGATAGAGCGCGGCAGCCGCCGACGACACGATGCCGGGCGCCGAGCAGTGCGTCGAGCAGCACCGTGCGGCGTGGCACCGCAGAGCGCCGTCGACTCGGACGGACGCGGTTCATGGACCCTCCCGGGGCGCGGGGCGCCCGAAACGGCTACTTCGGCGTGCGGAGGGTAGGCGGCCAGGTTGTCGACGTCCGCGGCAGGGCGCAGGGGTGATCGCTGGCCGGCTTCCGCGTGGCCTTGGTCTTCTCCATCATGACCTTGGCGTTCACGATCCATCGCGGGGTCGGCGGCGCTATGTTCAGCGCCGACGCCGTCGAAGCGGTCCCTTGGCGTGCGCGCGGCGACAGCGTGGCGCATACTACTTCTGCGCAGCGAAGACCTGCGCGCCATATCGGCCTGCGCGGACTGCGCGACGCGGACCAGGACCGCCAGCGCGGCGCCCACAACCAGGAGGTCATCGAGCTTGGACATGGGGGCGGGCCTCCTCGACCCGGTCACGCGACGTGGCGCGCCTCGCGTTGCAGCAGGACGCCGCCGAAAGCTGCCGCGCCGTCCGCGGCCGGTGCCGTTATGTTCGCGCCTCGGTGTACCGCCGAGGATGCGACCTTCTCCCCAGCAGGCGAGTTCGCCGCGCTGCTACAATCCGCGCACCCCGGAGTCACCCATGCCGCTGCGCCGCGTTGCCGTGTCGTCGTTCGCCGTCCTCGTCCTGCTCGCGCTCGTGCCCGTCGTCGCCAGGCCGGATGCGCAGCAGCGGCTCGATCCGCCAGGCGAGCCGCGCCGACCTTTTCTTCAGCGTCGAGGACGTGCGCGGCCGTCTCCGCGATACGGTCGAGAACCTCGCCACCGCCGATTACATCCGCTCGCGCTTCGGACGTGCGGGCCTGGCGCCGGCGGCCAGCAGGTCATGCTTCCAGAACTACCTGCTGATGACGGCCACGCTCGGCGAGGGCGGCCGCCTCGACGTCACCGGCGACGCCGCGTGCCGGCACCTCGAGCATGGCCAGGAGTTCTATCCGCAGCGCTTCAGCGCCAGCGGCACCGTGTCGGCGCCGGTGGTGTTCGCCGGCTTCGGCATCGGCGCTGACTCGGCTACGACGACTACGCCGGCGACGTGAAGGGGCAGGTGGTGCTCATGCTCGACCACGAGCCCGGCGAGCGCGACCCGAAGAGCCCATTCGATGGCGTCGTCACCGCCGAGCCCGCGGCGCCGCCGGCGCAAGGCCCTGGCCGCGCAGGGCACGGCGCGGTCGGCATCCTCTACGTCGCCGACGTCCACAGCCACACCGATCCGCGAGCCTTGAGCAGGCGTCGCGCAGCGTCGGCACCCGCCACCCGCGCCGCACCTCAAGACCTACATGCTGGCCACGTGGGCGGATCGGTTGCGGATTCCCGCCGCGCAGATCTCGCCGGCGCCGGCGGCATCCGCTGGTCGCCGGCTCGAGCAAGTCGCTCGCCGAACTCGCCGCCTCGGCCGAGACCGCGAAGGGCATCACCATGGTGGCATCTGCCCGGCGCGCGCGCGTGCTGCTCGACGTCGGTCGTGCGCCACATGGTGCCGATCACGCGCTGGTGGCGATGATCGAGGGCAGCGACCCGACGCTGAAGGACGAATGGGTGCTGGTGACGGCACTTCGTCCACGACGGCGCCGAGGGCCCGCGCATCATGAACAACGCCCGACGACAACGGCTCGGGCACCGTGGCCCTGCTCGAGATCGCCGACGCCTACGCCGAGGGCACTGAAGATGAAGCAGCGGCCGAAACGCTCGGTGCTCTTGGCCTGGAACTCGGAAGAGCGCGGCCTGCTCGGCGCCTGGGCGTTGCCGAGGCGCCGCTCGTGCCACTCAACGAGATTGCCGGCGTGCTGAACATGGACGCGATCGGCCGGAACGGGGAGGTGCAGGTGGGTTTCCGCAGCGCCGCGTCGAGGGCTCGAGCGCCGTCAGCGGTGAGCTGGAAGTAGCGCCGTGCCGGGCGGCCTTCGGCCTGCGCGCTGGCGGCGTGCTCCCAGGACGACTTCAGATAGCCGAGATCTTCCAGCCGATCGAGGGCGGGGTAGACCGAACCCGCCGTGAGGCCGGTGGCATCCACGACGTCGAAGCCGAAGCGGTAGCCCGCGGCGACGGCGTGGAGCACGGCGACGGTGCCGAAGCTGAGTGTGCCGGTGCCCATGCGGCAGGAGACGGCGCGTGGCTATATCGAGTTCCAATATAGCCGTCGTTCGTCCCAGGCATCGGCGAACGCCAGAGCACCGATGCACCGAAGGACACCGTCCCATGGCGCCGCCACCCAGCGTGAAGTGACGCGTCCGCGCCGCGACGATCGCGGATAGACTCTGCGGACACGCCTGCCCGCGACGATCCGATGGCCACAGACTCCGCGACCACGTCCACGACGCCCGACGCCGACGCCCAGCTCGTGAAGGGCATCGGCCTGTGGGGCGCCACGCTGCTCGTCATCGGCAGCGTCATCGGCTCCGGCATCTTCCTCACCACCGGCGGCATGATCGCGGAGCTGCCGTCGGCGACGCTGCTGCTGGCCGCGTGGGGCGCCGGCGGCCTGCTGGCGATGGCCGGCGGCCTCACCTACGCCGAGATGGGGTCGATGTTCCCGCGCTCGGGCGGCCTCTACGTGTTCCTGAGCGAGGCCTACGGGCCGGTGTGGGGCTTCCTGTTCGGCTGGGCCTGCATGCTCGTGATCCTCACGGGCTCGATCGCCACGGTGGCCATCGGCTTCGCCGAGTACTTCAGCTACTTCTTTCCCGCGCTCGGCACCGCGCACGTGCTCTTCAGCGTGCCGATGCCGTGGGGCGCTTGGACGATCAGCGCCGGCCAGTTGATGGCCGCCGCGTCGATCGCCATCATCACGGCCATCAACTACGTCGGCGTGAACGCCGGCAACGCGGTGAACGCCGTGCTCACCGTGGCCAAGGTGGGACTGCTGGTGCTGCTGCCAGTGCTGGCGCTCGTCTACCTGCGCGCCGATCCCGCCTTCACGCCGGTGGTGCCGCTGACGGCGGCGCGGCCGCTCGCCTCGTTCGGCGTGATCATGATCGCGGTGATGTGGACCTACGAGGGCTGGTACTACGTGGCCTTCGCCGCCGGTGAGATCAAGGACGCCGCCCGCACGGTGCCGCGGGCGCTCATCCTTGGCACGCTGGCGCTGACTGCCATCTACGTCTCGGTGAACCTCGCCTACGTCTATACGCTGTCGGTCGAGGAGATGACTGGCGTCACCCGCATCGCCGAGAAGGCGGTGACGGTGCTGATCGGTCCGGTGGGCGCGGCGCTGGTGGCGGCGAGCGTCGTCATCTCGACCTTCGGCTGCAACGTCGCCGCGGTGATCACGTGCTCGCGCACCTGCTTCGCGATGGCGTCGGATCGTCGCTTCTTCCCAGCGGCGGCGAAGGTGCACCCCGTGTATCGCACGCCGCACCTGGCGATCCTCATCACCAGCGCCTGGTCGGCCTTCCTCACGCTGACCGGCGGCTACGAGACGCTCTTCACGTACGTGACGTTCGCGTCGGTGCTCTTCGGGTCGCTCGGCGGCGCCGCCATCTTCGTGCTGCGAGCGAAGCGCCCCGACCTGCATCGGCCGTATCGCGCCTGGGGCTATCCGGTGGTGCCGGCGCTTTACGTGCTGGGATCGCTCGCCCTCGTGTGGAACACGCTGATGGAACGGCCAGGCGCCTCGATCGCCGGCCTGGGGCTCGTGGCGCTCGGGCTGCCGTTCTACTGGCACTGGAGCCGGCAGGGCGCGCGGTAGCCGCCACACGCCGGGGCCGTCGACGTGACCCATCCGTGGACCCTGGCGCTGGCGGTGCTCGTGCCGCTCGTCGTCATCAGCGCGGCCGGCGCCGTCGTCGGCGTGCAGCTGCTCACAGCGCTCGGCGTCACGCCGAACACCGCGCTCATCGGCGCGCTGCTGGCGATGATCCTCGGCCGCGTGCCCGGCCTGGGCGTGTTCCGATCGATCCACGCGCAGAACCTCGCGCAGAGCGCGATGTCGGCGGCGACCTTCGGCGCGGCCAACTCGCTGCTGCTGCCGATCGGCGTGCCGTACCTGCTGGGGCGCCCGGACCTCGTGACGCCGATGCTCGTGGGTGTCGCGGCGGCGATGTTCCTCGACGCGCTGCTGCTGTACCGGATGTTCGGCTCGCGCATCTTCCCGGCCGACGCCGCGTGGCCGCCGGGGATGGCGGCGGCCGAGGCGATTCGCGCCGGCGACGCGGGTGGGCGGCAGGCGCGCGTGCTCGGCGCCAGTCTCGCGGCCGGCGCCGCCGGCGCGTGGTTCGGCGTGCCGATGGCCGCCGTGGGCACGGCGTGCATCGGCAACGCGTGGGCGTTGTCGATGTTCGGCGTCGGCCTGCTCGTGAGCGGCTATGCACCGCGCCTTGCCGGCGTGTCGCTGCAGGCCCACTTCGTCCCGCACGGCATGATGATCGGCGCCGGGCTGGTCGCGCTCGCGCAGGTGGCGCTGCAGTTGCGCGCCGCGCGCGAACACGCACCGGGTGATCCCGCTCGCGCGTCCACACCGTCGATCGGCGGCACGCTCACGGCGGGCGCGGTCGCGTACCTCGCGATCGCCACGCTGCTGGCGCTCGCGTGCGGACTCGCGGCGGCGATGCCGCTGCCGATGCTCGTTTTGTTCGTCGTCTACGCGGCGTTCGCCGCCTACGTGCACGAGCTGATCGTCGGGCTGGCGGCGATGCACTCCGGTTGGTTCCCGGCCTTCGCCGTGGCGCTCATCACGCTGCTCGTCGGGCTGCTGCTCGGCTTCCCGCCAGTGGCGCTCGCCGTGCTCACCGGATTCAGCGTGGCGACAGGTCCGGCGTTCGCCGACATGGGCTACGACCTGAAGGCCGGCTTCGTGCTGCGTGGGCGCGGTGCCGACCCGGATTTCGAAGCGGCGGGGCGGCGCGAACAGCTCGTCGCCGCGCTGGTGGCGTTCACCGTCGCGCTCGTCGTCGTGACGCTGAGCTGGTCGGGCTACTTCGCGGCCGGCCTCGTGCCGCCGGTGGCGAAGGTCTACGTGGCGACGATTCAGGCCGGCGTCGCGCCCGAGGTGGCCCCGTCGCTGTTACTCTGGGCACTGCCGGGCGCACTGCTGCAACTGGCCGGTGGTCCCCGCCGGCAGATGGGCGTGCTGCTCGCGACGGGCCTGCTCATCTCGAATCCGGCCGCCGGCTGGGGCGTGATGGCGGGCATGGCCGCGCGCGTCGTGTGGACGCGCGGGCTCGGCCGGCCGGACGCCGCCCTCGAGGTGGTGGCCGCCGGTTTCATCGCGGGCGACGCGCTGTGGTCGTTCGGCGACGCACTGGTGCGCGATCGGTTCAGGGGAGGCCGTGGATGAGTCTCAGTCATACGCTCGCGGTGTACGAGGCGCTCGACGCGCCGCGCGCCTCGGGCGCCACCGTGCAGGCGCTGCTCGACGGCGTCGCCGGCATCACATGTGAGGTCGAACGGGTCACCGGCGCGAAGGGCGCCACCGACTTCGTGCGCATCGTCGTGCCGGGTGCGCGCGGGCACCGCGCCGGCGGCGACGCGCCCACGCTCGGCATCGTCGGCCGTCTCGGCGGCGTCGGCGCGCGGCCGTCGCGCATCGGTCTGGTGTCGGACGCCGACGGGGCCATCGCCGCGGTGGCGGCAGCGCGCAAGCTGGCCTTCATGCACCGCAATGGCGACGTGCTGCCGGGCGACGTCGTCATCGCCACGCACATCTGTCCCGACGCGCCCACCAAGCCCCACGTCCCGGTGGACTTCATGGACTCGCCGGTCTCGATCGAGCAGATGAACCAGCGCGAGATCACGCCCGACATGGCCGCCGTGCTGTCGATCGACACGACCAAGGGCAACCGCATCCTCAACACGCGCGGCTTCGCGATCTCGCCCACGGTGAAGGAAGGCTGGATCCTGAAGGTGTCGCCCGATCTCGTGCGCCTGATGGAAGTGACCACCGGCCGCGCCGCGGTCACGTTCCCGATCACGATGCAGGACATCACGCCGTACGGCAACGGCGTCGACCACGTGAACAGCATCCTGCAGCCGGCCACCGCCACGACGGCGCCGGTGGTCGGCGTGGCGATCGCGGCCGCGACCGCGGTGCCCGGCTGCGCCACCGGCGCGAGCCACGAGGTGGACATCGCCGAGGCGGTGCGCTTCGCGATCGAAGTGGCGAAGGAACTCGGCGCCGGCGTCACCCGCTTCCACGACGCCGACGAGTTCGCGCGGCTGGTCGCGCTCTACGGCGACATGCGCCGCCTGCAGGGGCCGGGCGCATGACGGCGAAGCTCGGCACCATCACCATCGGCCAGGCGCCGCGTCCCGACGTGACGCCGATCCTCGATCAGCACGTCGCCGCCGCCATTCCGCGCGTGCACGTCGGGGTGCTCGATCGGCTGAGCCGCGACGAGATCACCGCCGGCTTCGCGCCGCGCGGCCGCGATGCCGCCCGCATGGTGACGCGCCTCGCCGACGGCTCGTCGGTCGAGGTCGACGCCGCGGCCATCGAGGCCGGCGTGCAGCGCCGCCTCACCGAACTCGAGGACGCCGGCTGCACCGTGGTCGTCGTGCTCTGCACGGGCGTGTTCCGCGGCCTGCGTTCGCGCAAGGCGTGGCTCATCGAGCCGGATCGCATCCTGCCGGCGCTGGTCGCCGGCATGGTCGGCGCCCGCCGCGTCGGCATGATCTCGCCAATCGCGATCGCGCCCGACGCGGCGCGTCGCAAGTGGGCGGCGCTGCAGATCCCGCCGATGCAGGCGGTGGCGTCGCCGTACGTCGCCGGCGACAGCGGCGTCGAGGCCGCGGCGCTGGAGCTGAAGCGCGCCGGCGCCGACCTGCTGCTGCTCGACTGCATCGGCTTCGTCGATCGTCATCGCACCGCCGCGCATCGCGCCAGCGGCCTGCCGGTGCTGCAGGCGAGCGATCTCGTGGCGCGCGTCACCGGCGCGTGCCTCGCGGAGGACGTGTGAACCTGCTGCTGCTCAGCAACTCGAGGAACCCCGGCGGCGCCTACCTCGCGCACGCGCTCGACGCGTTCGCGACGCATCTGGGCGCGACGCGTCGGGCGTGGTTCGTGCCGTTCGCCGGCGTCACCGTGCCGTGGGGCGACTACACGGCGATGGTCGGCGCGGCGCTGGCACCGCTCGGCGTCACCGTCGTCGGCGCACACGAACAGGCGCTGCCGGCGCCCGAGGACGCCATCTTCGTCGGCGGCGGCAACACCTTCCACCTGCTCGCCGAGTGCCGGCGGCGCGGCCTGCTGCCCACGATCGCCGCACGGGTGCGCGGCGGGACGCCGTACGCGGGATGGAGCGCCGGCGCCAATCTGACGTGTCCCACGATCCGCACCACCAACGACATGCCGATCGTGGATCCCGGCGGCTTCGATGCGTTGGGGTTCGTGCCGTTCCAGATCAACCCGCACTACACCAACGCCATGCCCCCGGGGCATCAGGGCGAGACGCGGGAGCAGCGCCTCACCGAGTTCCTCACCGCCAACCGCGAGGTGCAGGTGCTGGGCCTGCCCGAGGGCGACTGGCTCACCGTCCGCGACGGCATCACGACCCTGCACGGACCGCACGCCGCCGTGTGGATGCGGCACGGGCATCCGCCGTCGACGCTGGCCGCCGGCCCGCTGCCGTCGATGCTGGCCGGCGGGTAGGGCATACCCCGGCTCTGGGCTATGATCGACGCCGAGTGTCGCGGAGGGCGGGTTCGATGACGTCGTTCGGTCGTGCCGTACTGACGGGGGTGTGCCTCCTGGCGGCGGCGCCAGCGCGCGGGCAGACGGCGAGTGCGCCCGCGCAGGTCCCCAAGCCGGCGCCCACTCCGGCCGCGCCGGCCGCCGCGGCCGCCGCGAAACCGCACGTGCTGCCGTCGTGGCTCGAGCTGCACGCCGAGCAGCGCACGCGCTACGAGACCATCGACGCCCGCTACCGGCCCACGGAAGTGGGCAGCGACCAGCAGCTCGACTTCCGCACGCGGTTCCAGGCGCGCGTGGGCACGGCGCGCTGGTGGGGCTACACCGAGATCCAGGACTCGCGCATCGCCCTCGACGACAGCGCGTCCACGATCGGCACCGGCGCGACGGTGAAGACCAAGATCGAGCAGCTGCACGTCGGCGCCGCGTGGAAGAACATCGGCGCCTCGAAGGTGAACGTGCAGATCGAGGCCGGGCGCTTCAGCCGCGACATCGGCTCGCGGCGCCTGATCTCGCGCAACGTCTACGGCAACTCCACCACCAACTACGACGGCGCGCTGGCGCGCGTCAGCACCGGCACGTGGTCGGCACTGGCGCTGGCGACGCGGCCGGTCTTCTACACCTATCCGGCGCTCGTCCGCGATCCGCGCTTCAATCACCTCAGCCTGTCGGGCCTCTATCTCACCAACTCTCGCCATCGCGCCGCCACCGCCGAGGTCTACGGCCTGGCATGGCGCGACGGCTCGGGCACGGCGGCGGCCTCGCGGCGATCGCTCAACACGTTCGGCGCCCGCCTGCTCGGCAACCTCGGTCCCGGACGCCGCGTCGAATACGAAATGGAGCTGGCGTATCAGGGCGGGCACGTCGGCACGCGCACGCATGACGCGTGGCTGCAGCACGGGCAGGCCGGTTACAACTTCACGTCGGCGCCCTGGAAGCCGCGTGTGCTGGCGATCTGGGACTACGCGTCGGGCGACGCCAATCCCACCGACGATCGCAACGACTCGTTCGATCCGCTCATCGGCGATCGCCGGTTCGAGTTCGGGCCGATCGGCCTCTACGGGCTGATTCCGCGATCGAACCTGGTGAGCCCCGGCGCCTGGGTGATCGTGAAGCCCACCGCGCCGCTCGAGACCTGGCTGCAGGTGCGTGGCGTGTGGCTGGCCGAGGCGCGCGACCGCTGGCGCTCGGTGAACCTCGGCGACGCCACCGGCGCCGCCGGCACGCACGTGGGCACGCAGGTCGAGTGGCGTACGCGCTATCGGTTCTCGCCGCACCTCGAGTTCGACGGCGGCGTGACGATGCTGCGCGAGAGCCACTTCCTGCAGGTGCTGAAGCCGTCGCCGCACGGCCGCGCCCTGCATCTCTACGCCGGGCTCGACTTCCACTACTGAGGAGCGCCACATGCGTCGCGTCGTGACGACCCTGGTCGCCGTGCTCGTGGTGTCGGTGTTGGCCGCACCAGCGCACGCGCAGCCGAACCCCGATCGCCAGATCTGGCTGCAGGCGCTCGCCATCGGCCAGCTGTCGGAGGCCTGGCGCGTACACCTCGAGGTGCAGCCACGCTTCCAGGATGATGCGTCCGAGCTCGGTCTCACGCTCGTGCGCACGGCGATCGGGCGCCGCGTCGCGCCGCGCGTCACCGCGTGGGTCGGGCACGCGTGGGTGCCGCGCACGTTCGGCGAGGGCGTGCGTCACGAGCAGCGGGCCTGGCAGCAGCTCTCCATCACCGGCCCGGTGCTGGGGCGCTGGACGACGACCGGCCGCGTGCGGCTCGAGCAGCGCTGGCTCGATCCGTGGGCGGATGCCTCGCATCGCCTGCGGCTGATGGCGCGCGCGCAGCGGCCCCTCGGCACCGCCGGGTTCGGCGTCTACGCCTACGACGAGCTGATGCTCACGCTCGACGACACGGCGCGAGGGCCCGCCAGCGGCTTCGACCGCAACCGCCTGTCGGCCGGTGTGTCGCGGCGGCTGTCGCCGACGTTCTCGGTCGACGCCGGCTACCTGTGGGAACGCGCCGTGTTCGGCGCCGGGCGCCGCAACGACCACATCGCCGTCGGCGTGCTGAACGTGGCGTGGCCGCGCCGCTGACGCCGCGGTTGATCCGGCGCGGCGAACCCGGGACAATGCGGCGCATGCGTACCCGCCGTCTGTCGTCGTCCCTGCGCCGTTCCGCCGTCATCGCCGCCACCGCCGCGCTGGTCGGCGGCGGCACGCACGCCCTCATCGCCCGTCAGGCCGCCACGCCGCCGCCGCGCGGCGCCTCGGCGCCTCCCGAGCAGTCGAAGGTCACGCCGATCAACGGGCTGCCGAATCCCTACGAGACGATTCGCAACTTCGGCACGCTGCCCGACGGACGCAAGTGGGGCTCGGTGAGCGCCGTCGCCATCGACATCGACGGCAAGTCGCTGTGGGCCGGTGATCGCTGCGGCACCAATTCGTGCGCCGGATCCACCGTGAACCCGATCGTGAAGCTCGATCCGTCGGGCAAGGTCGTCGCCCAGTTCGGCGCCGGCCAGATCCTGTGGCCGCACGGCATCGACGTCGACAAGCAGGGCAACGTGTGGGTCGCCGATGCGCGGTCGGCCACGCCCGACGAGCTGAAGAAGTTTCCCGAGGCGGCGGGGAAGGGCCACGCCGTGCTGAAGTTCAGCCCGCAGGGCAAGCTGCTGCTCACGCTCGGCACGCCGGGCACCGCGGGCGCGCCGCCGAACGCCTTCACCGAGCCGAACGACGTCGTGGTCGCGCCCGATGGCAGCATCTTCGTCGCCGAGGCGCACAACGATCAGTATCTCGATCAGAACGCCACCACCGGCGTCGGCCGCATCAGCAAGTGGTCGCCCGACGGCAAGCTGATCAAGACGTTCGGCACCTACGGCTACGGCCCGGGCCAGTTCCGCGGCGCGCACGCGCTGGCGTTCGACTCGAAGGGCCGGCTGTTCGTCGCCGATCGCGGCAACCGCCGCATCCAGATCTTCGACCAGGACGGCAAGCACCTCGATACGTGGTACCAGTTCAGCCGTATCAGCGGTCTGGCGATCACGGCCGACGACACGCTGTACGCCATCGACTCCGAGTCCGACGACAACTACAACCCCGGCTGGCGCAAGGGGCTTCGCGTCGGCAGCGCCCGCACCGGCGAGGTCTGGTACTTCGTGCCCGAGCACGTGTCGAAGCAGGCGTCGGGCATGGGCGGCTACGGCTCGATGGGCGAGGGCGTGACGGTCGACGCGCAGGGCGTCGTCTACGCCGGCGAGGTCGGCCCGATCCAGGGGCTGACGAAGTTCATCCCGCGCCTGAAGCGCTGAGCCGGCGCTTACCGGCCGACGCCGACCATCTGCGACGTGCCGCTGAACGGCAGCTCGCGCGGCGGCCCGGGCGCGTGCCGGCGCAGACGGTAGATGTCGAGCGGGCGCAGTGGCCCGGCGGGCGACGGCGTGAGGCGATGCACGGCATCGACCCGCGACGGGTCGAACGTGAGCGCCTCGTGCGTCTGTGGCCAGTAGACGAGCGCCCGCGATGCCGGGCTGCCATCGAGGATCACGTAGTCGACGTGCAGGGCCTCGAGGTCGTCGAGCAGGGCGGCGGCCGTCGGGTGAGTGAGCGTGCGATCGTTGCCCATCCAGTCCTCGGTGCCCAGCACCTTCGAGCCCCTGAGCACCATGGGCCGCGGCGTCAGCTCGAGCAGGGCCACCTCGACCACGCCGGCACCCTCGCCCTGTTCGTTGCTCACGACGAGCAGCCGCTTGCCGGCCAGTGAGTCCTGCCGCTGAATCCAGCGCATCGACTCGCGGTAGCCGAGCGGCGCCTGGGCGCGCAGATCGGTGCCCTCGCCGAAGTGCGCGAGGGCCATGGCCGTGAAGGCGAGGAGCTGCATCGACCAGCGCAGGCGCCGCCGCTGGACCACGGCGGTCGCTGCCATCACGCCGAGAGCCGACAGGCCGAGGATGGGAGCGAGCGCCAGCGTGATGTAGCGTCCGCTCGACAGGATGTGCGGATTCCACAGATGGAAGACGAACGCCCCGATGACCATCGACACCAGCGCCGAGGCCTGGTGGCGCGCATGGGTCGACAGCCACGGCCGTTTCAGGATGACCGCCGCGGTGCCGATGGCGGCGAACAACACCGGCGCGCTGCCGAGCTGCACCCAGACGTGGCCTGAGTAGAACGCCAGGCGCTCCCAGGCGAGCGACAGGGACACCGGGCCGAAGTCGCCGAGCGAAGCGTCGAGGTAATAGGCGAGCGCCAGTGGCGGCGCCGCCAGGACGATCACGATGACGGCGGCGACGTAGAGCCCGGGCCGTCGCAGCAGATCCAGGCGGCCCGTCAGCAGCACCAGCGCCACCGGCGCGATCACGGCCGAGAGGCCGTTGCCCTTGGCCACGCACGCGCAGGCGGTCATCACGCCGAACACCACCGCGACGCGCGTGCTGCCCGACTCGGCGAAGCGGCCGAGCCAGTAGGCGGCCTCGAGACAGCACGCCGCGATGGCGATGTCGATCATCACCGAGCTCGACAGGTTGACGACGATCGGCGTCGCCAGGAAGAAGCCGACCACGCCCAGCGAGACCGGCACCGACGCGAACGTGTTGGTGATGAGGTAGAGACGCCACGCCGTCCACGCCGTGAAGGAGCCGACGAGGCAGATGGCGACCGGGCCCGCCGGCCAGCCCGGCAGCAACGCCAGACCGAGGACGCCGTGGAAGAGCGGCGGCCACATGAACGGCGCGATTTTCGGGTAGTGCCGGTAGTACTCGCGGGCGAAGTCGAGGGGCGACTGGCCGAGGCCTTCGCGCAGGTAATCGCGCAGCACCAGGCCATTCATGAAGTGCGCGGCTTCGTCGGAATGGAGGCCGCGCTCGGCGGCGAACGCGCCGACGAGGTACTGGATCGTCCACACCACCGCCACCATCGCGAGCGCAACGAGCCCGGGATGGGTCATCCACGGGGGGGCGGAGGACGACCGGAGGTCTGGACGATCAGCGGACGCGGGGCTGCGTCTGGCTGCCGTCAGCGCCATATGTCTCACCGGATTCTAATCGACGCACATCCCCCGACGGTGAGGCATAACGCCACACGTCACGTCGCGCCTGGCGCCGAAGCTCTTCAGTGGGGACGAGCCGCTCAGTGTTCGGCCGATGGGGGCGATTTCAGCCCCGGCCGAGAAAATCCCCGGGGCGTGAGTTCCCACCGCCCGGCCGTATTGCGGGGAATTTCCGCCCGGGCCGGGCCTGACGGCGAAATGCGCGCGGGAGCCGCGCCCGGCCAGCCGCACAGCCGCGGCATCGGGCTTGCAGCCGCGACATCCGGATGGAGTGCGGCGATGCTCGCGGCGCTCGGTCCACCAGGAGCGAACCATGAGACGCATTGGCAACTGGGCGGTTGCTCTCGCCACCCTGATCACGCTGGCCAGCGTCGGACTCGTCGCCCGGTCAGCCTCACCGACCGGCGCGCCGTCCGCGCCGACCGCCGCCGCGGCCGCCAAGGCCACGCCGGCTCCCACCCCCCAGCAGGCACCTGCGTCCGGCTATGTCGGCGCCGAGACTTGCGTGGGCTGCCACACCGGTTACGACGCGACGGTGAACGCCACCAAGCACGGGTTCAAGGGCAACAGCCGCACGCCGATGGCGAACCAGGGCTGCGAGTCGTGTCACGGACCGGGCGAGGCCCACGTGAACGACCCCGAGAAGGTGAAACCCCTCCAGTTCAACAAGGCGTCGGCCAAGGACGCCAACGCCCGCTGCCAGACCTGCCACAACCGCGGCGAGCACGCCCTGTGGGACGGCAGCCAGCACGAGAACCGCAACGTGAAGTGCGCCGACTGCCACAGCGTGCACTCGAGCCAGGGCCCGACGCTGATGCGCGCCAAGACCCAGCAGCTCACCTGCGCCCGCTGCCACCAGGGCATCACCAACAAGCAGCAGCGCTTCAACCACATGCCGGTGCGCGAAGGCAAGATGCAGTGCTCGTCCTGCCACAACGTGCACGGATCGGTGAACGTGAAGCTGCTGCGCGTGGGCACCACGGTCGACCAGAGCTGCACCAGCTGCCACACCGAGAAGCGCGGTCCATTCCTCTGGGAACACGCGCCGGTGGTCGACAGCTGCACCACCTGCCACGACTCGCACGGCAGCAACAACGACCGCATGCTCGTGGCCAAGCTTCCGTTCCTCTGCCAGCGCTGCCATGTGACATCGCGGCATCCACCCACGGTGTACGAGGGCTCCACCCTGATGACCTCGCAGAACGCCAACAAGATGTACGGCAAGTCCTGCGTGAACTGCCATCAGCAGGTGCACGGCTCGAATCACCCGAATGGCAAGACGTTCCTGCGGTAGGTGGAGGCTGCGATGCGCACCATAACTCTCGTGACTTGTGCGGCGCTGCTCCTGGCAACGGTCTCCGTGGCCCGGGCCCAGACGCCGCCGACCAAACCCGAACCGCCGGCTGACGTGCCGACGCTCGGCCTGCTCGACCTCGGCTACCGGGGCGGCAGCGTCGACGGAGACGAGGCGCGGTTCGAACGCTATCGCGACCTGTCGCCCGGCGCCACGTCGTGGTTCGCGCTCAACAAGCAGGCCGACGCCTATCGCGTCAAGCTCGACGCCTTCAACGTCGGCTACCGCGATCAGCGCTACTCCGGCTACTACACCAACGGCAAGTTGTCGGTGAACGGGCTGTTCGACTCGATCCCGCTGAACTACATCTACGACGCGCCGCTCATCTGGACCCACGAGGGCGGCGGACGCTTCACCCTGCCGATCGCGCTGCGACGCGCGGTCGAGGGGCCGACCAACGCGGCCGCCGACGGCACCGCGGTGGGCGTGCCGTGCGCGCCCGGCCTCGGGCCGACGACGTGCAACGCCTCCACCGCGGCGCTCGCCATCGCCAACCGCTCGATCTACAACTCGATCGTCAACCCGGGCGACATCGCGGTGAAGCGCGAGATCGCTGACATCCGCCTCGAGTACATCCCGACGCCCGCGGTCGGCATGCGCCTCGACTTCCAGAGCACCGGCCGCACCGGCACGATGCCGTGGAACTCGTCGTTCTCGTTCAACAACACCAACCAGCTGCCGGTGCCGATCGATCAGCGCAACAACGAGCTGAAGGCCGGCACCGAGTGGGTGAACACCAGGGGCATGGTGCGGGTGGACTACTGGGGCAGCTACTTCGCCAACAGCATCCAGACGCTGACCTGGGACAACCCGATCCGCGCCACCGACTACACGCCCTACGACGCCAGCGCCTACAGCAACGGCAACGGTCCGGCGTTCGGCCAGGCGGCCCTGTGGCCGAGCAACACCCTGAACTCGTTCGGCGTGACCGGGATGTACAAGGCGCTGCCGAAGACGACGGTGAACGGCAACGTGCAGCTCACCTACATGCGGCAGAACGAAGCCCTGCTGCCATGGACGACCAACTCCGCCATCAACAACCCGACGGTGCTGGCCGGCTTCCCGGGCCTGCGGGCGCTGCCGCGCACCTCGGCGGAAGCGGCCGTGAACTCGCTGAACGCGCTCGTGAACGTCACGAGCCGCCCGACGCGCTACCTCACCCTGCAGGGGCGGTACCGCTTCAACAAGCACGACAACGTCACGCCCAGCTTCGACGGGCGCGAGAACGTGCGCTTCGACGGCGTGCCGGAAGAGACCGCCGACGATCCGCTCACCGAGCACGTCGAGGGCTACTCCGAGTACTTCCACATCACGCGCAAGAACCTCGACGCCACCGCCACCTTCGGCCTGCACGAGTACGGGTCGTTCCGGGTCGGCTACGCGAACGAGAAGTTCGACCGTGAGGGCCGAGGCTTCAGCGAGGTGAACGAGAACACGCTGCGCCTGGCCTACGACGCCCAGCTGTTCGACCGCGTCATGGTGCGGGCCACCCTCGACAGCGGCCAGCGCCGCGGCTCGGGCTTCATCCTGAGCGGCATCGACTACGAGACCGGCGTCGGCGGATCGCAGCCCGGCCTGCGCTACTTCGACGAGGCCGACCGCGACCGCACGCGCGGCGCCCTGGTGTTCACGGTGAACCCCACCGACATGGTCGGCGTGTTCGTGCAGTTCTCGACCACGCGCGACAAGTTCCTCGCCGACGACTCGATCCCGGTGGGACGCGAGCAGTTCGGCCTGCTGAAGCAGAACGTCGACGCGGTGGTCGGCGGCCTCGACCTCAGCCCGAACGACATCGTGCACCTCGGCGTCAGCATGGGACGCGACGAGTTCGCCGCGCTGCAGAAGTCGCGCAACGCCAACCCGCCGCCCGATCCCACGTGGACCGACCCGGCCCGCAACTGGACGCTCGACAACAACGAAGTCGTGAAGACCTACATGGCCTATCTCGACCTCGAGGGGCTGGCCAACGCCAAGGCCAACGTGCACGCCAGCTACGAGCGCAACGACTCGGACAACGCCTTCAATTTCGGCGGTCCGCGCATCCCGGCGCTACAGGCCACCGGCGCCTTCGTCCCGCTGCCGAACGTCGTCAACGAGTGGAGCCGTGTGACGGTCGACGTGAAGTACTACTTCACGCCGAAGGTCGGCGTCGGCCTCGGCTACTGGTACGACAAGCTCGCCGTGACCGACTGGAACACGGTCGACTCGAACGGCCCGGTCGGCTTCGCGGCCGCCACCGGCATCCCGCGCATCGACTGGCTGGGCGGGCTGCTCACCGGCTACGGCAACCGTCCTTACGAAGGCAGCCGCGTGTTCGCGCGCCTGCTCTACCGTTTCTAGGCGGCATCGTCACCGCGCGGGGCGGCGTCCCATCGGGCGCCGCCCCGTCGCCTGTACGGCGCCAGCTCGACCGGACCGCCGGTCTCGCCGGATGACCGGTCGGTACGGTAGGATGACTGACCAGTCAGTCTGCCGATGGCCGTTCCCCGCACCACCGCCGCTCCCGTCACCCGCGACGAGGTCGTCACCGCGTTCCGCCGCGAGTCACTGCTGGCGGCGGCCCGCCGCGTGTTCGGCGCCCGCGGCTTCGATGCCGCCACCGTCGATGCCATCGCCGCCGAGGCGCAGGTGGCCAAGGGCACGGTCTATCTGTATTTCCCCTCGAAGGAAGCCATCTACGACGCCGCCTTCGACGCCGGGCTCGATCAGCTGATTCGCCACACCGCCGAGCGGCTGCGTGCCGCCGCCGATCCGCGCGAAGCCATTCGCGCGTTCATCGAAGTGCGCCTCGAGTACTTCCAGGAGCAGCCCGACTTCTTCCGCATGTACATGGTGCACGTGAGCCGGCAGATCGCCGGCTGCGCGCCCAGCACCGGCCGGCCCGACATGATGGCGCTGCAGACGCGGGCGCTCCGCGATCTGTTCGCGCGCGCCGTCCGCGCCGGCACGCTGCGCGCCGTCGACCCGGCGGCCGCCGCCCACGCCGTGTTCGACATGACGCGCGGCCTCATCGCCCGGCGGCTGCTGTCGCGCACGCGCACCAGCGTCGCCGCCGACGTCGCCTTTCTCACCGATCTCCTGTGGACGGGGCTGCATGAGCCCGCGTCCGCCTCCAGGGACCTCACCGCATGACCCGACGTCTCACCGCCTTCGTTCTCGCCGCGACGTGTGCCGCCGCGCCGGCGCTCGCGCAGGAAGGATCGGCCGGCACGGCCGTCTTCCGCGGCAGCGTCCCGCAGGGCACGGCCACGGCCGAGCCGCTGGCGCTCGACCTGAAGTCCACGGTCGAGCGTGCGCTGCAGTTCAACCTCGGCCTGCTGCTGCAGGAGGCCGCGTCCGACCTCGCGCAGGGGGCGCGCTGGCGCGCGCTGTCGGACCTGCTGCCGAAGGTGAACGGATCGGTCAGCACCCGGCGGCAGGTGATCAACCTCGAGGCTTTCGGCTTCCCGGCGCCCGATCCGATCGTCGGGCCGTTCAACACGGTCGATGCCCGCATCGGCCTGTCGCAGCCGGTGGTCGATCTGCGCGCGATGTTCGACGCGAAGGCGGCCGGCGCCAACGCGCGCGCGGCTACGGCCGGCGTGAAGTCGGCGCGCGAGCTGGTCGTGCTCGTGGCGGTGAACCAGTATCTCGAGGCGATCACCGCCGCCAGCCGCATCGACGTGGTGAAGGCGCAGCAGGAGACGGCCGACCAGCTCGCCGCGCAGGCGCGCGATCTGAAGGCGTCGGGTCTGGTGGCCGGACTCGACGTGGTGCGCGCCGACGTCGAGGTGCAGCGCCTCAAGCAGCGCCGCGTCGCCGCCGACAACGCCTACGCGAAAGCCCTGCTGCACCTGGGCCGGGCCATCGGCCTGCCGCCCGGGCAGGCGCTCCGTCTCACCGATCCGATTCCCTACGCGCCCCTCGCCGACGTCTCGCTCGAGCAGGCGTTGAAGGATGCCTACGCCCAGCGGCCCGACTACTCGGCCGCGCGCGAACGGCTCACCGCCGCCGAGTCGGCGCACCGTGCCGCCAGCGCCGAGCTGCTGCCGACGCTGCGCTTCGACGCCGACTACGGCACCATCGGCCAGGAGTGGGGCACCTCGCATCCCACCTACGCGGTGGCCGCCACGTTGCGCGTGCCGGTGTTCGAAGGCGGGCGCGCGCAGGCGCGGCGCATCGAGACCAACGCCGTGGTGGCGCAGCGCCGGCCGAGCTCGACGATCTGCGCGCCCGCATCGACGTCGACGTGCGCGAGGCGATGCTCGACGTGACCGCCGCCGCCGAGGAGCTCACCGCCGCCGACGCCACCGTGGCGCTGGCGACGCAGGCGCTCACGCAGGCCCGCGACCGGTTCGCCGCCGGCGTCGCCGGCAATCTCGAAGTCACCCAGGCGCAGGAAGCGCTGGCCGGGGCGTCCGACGCCCGGCTCGACGTGCTCTACCGCCACAACCTGGCGAAGGCGTCGCTGGCACGTGCGGTGGGCACCGCCGAACAGGCGATCGCCGCGTTTCTCGGAGGATCCAAGTAATGGCGCTCGATATCCGTAGCTCGCGCGGCGTCGCGCGTTGGGCCATCCTGGCGGCGGTGGTCGTCGCGGCCGTGGCTGGCACCGTGGTGTGGGCCCGGTCGGGCGCCGAGCGCACCGACGACGCGCAGATCGAAGGGCGCATCACGCCCATCGTGGCTCGCGTCGGCGGCACGGTCACCAAGGTCGGCATCGCCGACAACCAGTTCGTCGAGGCCGGCACGGTGCTGGTCGAGGTCGATCCGAAGGACTACGAGGTGGCCCTGCAGCGCGCCGAGGCCGAGCTGGCCGACGCGAAGGCGAATGCCGAGGCCGCCGGGTCGTCGGTGCCGATCACCAGCGTGTCGACGTCCACCGGCGTCACCTCCGCGGCGAGCGGCCTCGACGAGGCGCAGGCCGCGATCGCCGTCGCCGAGCGCCAGGTGGACGCTGCGCACGCGCAGCGCGACGCCGCCGTGGCGCGGCAGCGCGAACGGCAGGCGTCGGCGGTGAAGGCCGCCAAGGACGTCGAGCGGCTGAAGCCCCTGGTCGCCAAGGAAGAAGTGGCGCAGCAGCAGTTCGACGCCGCGGTGGCGACCGCCGACGCGGCCCGGGCCGCGGCCGACGCCGCCACCGCCGACGTGGCGGTGGCCGCCAGCGCCGTGGCCGTGGCGGAGCAGCGCGCCGTGCAGGCGAAGGCCGCCGCCGTCCGCGCGCAGGCCACGCTGGCCTCGGCGAAGACGGCGCCCGAGCAGCTGCAGATCACGCGCGCCCGGGCGCTCTCGGCCGAAGCCCGCGTGAAGCAGGCCGAAGCGGCCGTCACCGCCGCGAAGCTGGCCCTCGAACGCACGGTGGTGAAGGCGCCGACGGCCGGGCTCATCGGCCGCCGCGCCGTGGAAGTGGGGCAGAGCGTGCAGGCCTCGCAGCCGGTGATGGCACTGGTGTCGCGCGACGACGTGTGGGTGGTGGCGAACTTCAAGGAGACGCAGCTGGTCGACGTCGTCGCCGGGCAGCGCGCCACCGTCGAGGTCGACGCGCTCGACGGCCGAACGTTCACCGGCAAGGTCGACAGCATCGGCGCGGCCACCGGCGCCAAGTTCAGCCTGCTGCCGCCCGACAACAGCACCGGCAACTTCGTGAAGGTGGTGCAGCGCGTGCCGGTGAAGATCCTGCTCGATCCGAACCAGGACGCCGAGCACCGCCTGCGTCCGGGCCTCTCGGTCTACGCCACGATCCACACCCGCTAGGGTTCGCAGACGATGGACAGCCAGGGCACGCGCCAGGTCAATCCGTGGATCGTCGCCGTCTCGGTGATGTTCGCCACCTTCATGGAGGTGCTGGACACCACCGTGGTGAACGTGTCGCTGCCGCACATCGCCGGCAACCTGTCGGCGACGATCGACGAGTCGACGTGGGTGCTCACGTCGTACCTCGTCGCCAACGCCATCGTGCTGCCGCTCACCGGCTGGCTGGCCTCGTACTTCGGCCGCAAGCGCCTGCTGATGACCTCGGTGGCCGGGTTCACGCTGTCGTCGCTCCTGTGCGGCCTGGCGCCGAACCTGCCCATGCTCGTGATTTTCCGGCTGATGCAGGGCTTCACCGGCGGCGCCATGCAGCCGCTGTCGCAGGCCGTGCTGCTCGAGGCGTTCCCGCCGCACGAGCGTGGGAAGGCGATGGGCTTCTGGGGCCTCGGCATCGTCGTAGCGCCCATCCTCGGTCCGGTGCTCGGCGGCTGGCTCACCGACACCTACTCGTGGCGCTGGGTGTTCTACATCAACCTGCCGGTCGGCCTGACGTCGCTGGCGATGGCCAACGCGTTCATCTTCGATCCGCCGTACCTGCGGCGTGAGACGAAGAACATCGACTACTGGGGCATCGGCCTGCTGGCGCTGTGGGTGGGCACGCTGCAGCTCGCGCTCGACCTCGGGCAGCAGCGCGACTGGTTCTCGTCGCCGTTCATCACCGGTCTGGTGGTCACGTCGGTGTTCGGCCTGATCGCGTTCCTGGCCCGCGAATGGACCACGGCGGAACCGGTCATCGACCTGCGGATCTTCAAACTGCGCACCTACGCCACCGGCGTCTTCCTGATGACGACGCTCGGCTTCGTGCTCTACGGCAGCCTGGTGCTGCTGCCGATCATGCTGCAGACGCTGCTGGGCTACCCGTCGCTGCAGGCCGGCATCGCCATGGCGCCGCGCGGCATGGGCTCGCTCATCGGCATGCCGGTGGTGGGCCTCATCGTCGGCAAGACCGACGCGCGCCGCCTGGTGGCGGGCGGCCTCTTCGTGGGCGCGGTCACGCTCTTCTGGCTCGGTCAGCTCAGTCTGAACGCCGGCTACTGGGACATCTTCTTCCCGCAGTTCGTGCAGGGCATCGGCCTGTCGCTCATCTTCGTGCCGCTCACGACGATCGCGATGGATCCGATTCCGCGCGAGCGCATGGGCAACGCCACCAGCCTTTTCAGCCTGATGCGCAACCTCGGCGGCTCGATCGGCATCGCCGTCACCGGCACGCTGCTGGCGCGCAAGCAGCACGCCTTCGCCGCGGTGCTCGGCGAACACGTCACGCCCTATTCCGACGTGGCCCGCCGCACCTTCGAGAACCTGCGCGGCAGCCTGCTGGCGAGCGGCGTCGATCCGGTGACGGCGACACAGAAGGCGTACGCGACCATGTCGGGCCTCATCCAGCGGCAGGCGGCGATGGTGTCGTTCGTCGAGCTGTTCCGCCTGCTCGGCGCGGTGTTCCTGGTGCTGCTGCCGCTCGTGCTGCTGATGCGGCGTCCCTCGGGCGGCAAGGGCCCGGCGGCGGCACACTGACGCCCGGCCGTTTGCCTGTATCCTGAACACGCCCGGCCCGTAGGTGCCGGGCGCCTCCATTCCGTGGCCACCGAACGACCGACGCCCCACTGGGCCCAGCTCGCGCTGGCGCTGGCCCTGCTGAACGCCGCGCTCACCATCGTCAACATCTGGCCGACGCCGTTCGTGCGCCTGAGCGGCGACGTGTCGCTCGAGCTGATGGCGGTGGTGTCGATGCTGGCGCTGGCGTGGCGGCGCGTGGTGCCGCGCCGGATCCGCCTGGCCCGCCTGCTGGCCGCCGTCTGGGTCGTGCTGCTCGTCGGTCGCTACGCCGACGTCACCGCGCAGTCGATGTGGGGCCGGCCCATCAACCTGTACTGGGATGTGCCGCACGTGCCGTCGGTGGGCGCGATGTTTTCGGCGGTGGCGCACCCGGCGGTGATCGCGGGCGTGATCGCGGCGGTGGTGCTGGTGCCGCTGGTGCTGTATCTGCCGATGCGCTGGGCGTTCGGCCGCGTCATCGACGCCACGCCGTCGCTGCCGCTGCGCCGCGCGATGGTGGGCCTGGCGATCGGCACCGTCGTCGTCGGCGCCGTGCAACGGATGGGCGATCCGGTGCCGCAGTGGCCCGGTGTGGCCACGCCGGTCACCGTGGTGTGGGCGCGGCAGGCCGCGCAGGTCGGCTACGAGATGAGCGGCGCCGGCATGCAGGCACTCGGTGCGCCGGCGTCCATCGCCTCGAGCTTCGCCGCCGTGAAGCCGGCCGACGTGCTGCTGCTGTTCGTGGAGTCGTATGGCGCCGTGAGCTGGGAACGTCCGGCGTTCGCCGAGGCGTTGAAGGCGCCGCGCGCCGATCTCGAGGCCGCCATCCGCGAGACCGGACGCGGGGTTGTCACGACCTACCTCGACTCCCCGACGTTCGGCGGCGAATCGTGGCTCGCGCACATCACGCTGCTCTCGGGCACCGAGATCCGCGACGGCGGCGCCAACCTGCGGTTGATGTCGCAGGAGCGCGACACGCTGCCGAAGGCGTTCGGCCGCGAAGGCTATCGCACCGTGGCGGTCATGCCCGGCATCCGCGGCGCCTGGCCGCAGGGGGCGTTCTACGGGTTCGACACCATCATCGACGCCAACGCCATGCCCTACGAAGGCCCCTCGTTCGGCTGGTGGGACGTGACCGACCAGTACTGCCTGGCGCTCGTCGACCAGCGCGAGATCGCGCCGGCGAACCGCAAGCCGGTGTTCGTCGTGTTCCCGACGCTCAGCACGCACACGCCCTTCACGCCGACACCGCCCTATCAGCCCGACTGGTCGCGCATGCTCACGCCGACGCCGTACGACCAGGCGGCACTCGACGAAACCTGGCACATCCAGCCCGACTGGCTCGACATGGGGCCCGACTACGTGCGGGCGCTGACCTACGCGTACCACACGTTCGCCGGCTACCTGCGGCAGCGCGCCGATCGCGACCTGGTGCTGATCCTCGTGGGCGATCACCAGCCGCCGGCGCTCGTCACCGGCGAGGGCGCGCCGTGGCACGTGCCCATGCACGTGATCGCGTCGCGGCCCGAGGTGCTCGATCGCCTGGTGGCGCGCGGCTTCACCCGCGGCCTGGCGCCGTCGCGTCCGGTGCGATCGAAGATGCACGAGGTGGTGCCGGCGCTGCTCGAGGCGTTCGGCGATGGCGGTCCGGCGTCCGCGCCGGCGGCCGGCCCCGCGGCCTCGGCGGCTCCGAGGGACTGACGCGTGCTCTTCACCGCGCCGTCGTTCCTCTTCGTCTTCCTGCCGATCGTGCTGCTGCTGCACCTGGTGCCGCAGCCGGTGTGGCGCAACAGCCTGCTGCTCGTCGCCAGCATCGTCTTCTACGCGTCTGGGGCGGGCGCCTTCACCAGCCTCATCCTCACGTCGATCGTCGTGAACTACGTGGCAGCGCTGGCGGTGGATCGCCATCGCGGCACGCCGCTCGGCAGCTGGCTGCTGCGGGCGACGATTGCCGCGAACCTCGTCGTGCTGGCGATCTGCAAGTACACGGCGTTCCTCGGCGAGAACCTGAACGCGGTGTCGGCGGCGCTCGGCGGACCGGCGTTCACGGTGCCGGCGATCACGCTGCCGATCGGCATCTCGTTCTTCACCTTCCACGCCATCTCGTACGTGGTCGACGTCGCCCGTCGCGACGCGGTGGCGCAGAAGGGGCCGATCGAGGCGGCGCTGTATCTGCTGTTCTTCCCGCAGCTCATCGCCGGGCCGATCATCCGCTACCGCGAGATCGCGGCGCAGCTGCCGGCGCGCGCCGTCGGCGTCGACGACCTCGCCTACGGCATCCGCCGTTTCGTCGTCGGCCTGGCGAAGAAGATGCTCATCGCCAACACGGTCGCCGTGCCGGCGGATCACATCTTCTCCCTGGCCGCCGCGGATCTGACGGCGACGACGGCCTGGCTCGGCGTCGTCTGCTACACGCTGCAGATCTACTTCGATTTTTCCGGTTACTCCGACATGGCGCTCGGCCTCGGGCGCATGTTCGGGTTCCGCTTCCCCGAGAACTTCCGCTATCCGTACGTCGCCACGTCGGTGCAGGACTTCTGGCGGCGCTGGCACCTGTCGCTGTCGGCGTGGTTCCGCGACTATCTCTACGTGCCGCTCGGCGGCAATCGTGTGGCGCCGGCGCGCGTGTACGTGAACCTCGTCACGGTCTTCGCGCTGTGCGGGCTGTGGCACGGCGCCAACTGGACCTTCGTGGCGTGGGGGCTCTTTCACGGCGCGTTCCTGGTCGTCGAGCGCGTGTTCGGATCGCGGCTGCCGGCCTCGTCGCCGCTGACGCGCGTCGCGGGACACGTCTACGCACTGGTCGTCGTGATGGTCGGTTGGGTGCTGTTCCGCGCCGACTCGATCGCCGATGCCGGCCGCATGCTGGCGGCGATGGCGGGCACGACCGGCGCCTCGGCGCCAGCGTTCTCGCCGTCGTGGTACCTCACGCCCGACGTCGTCGCCGCGCTGGTGGCCGGCATGATCGGCGCGACGCCGGTGGGGCCGTCGGTCGCGCGCTGGTGGGTGTCGCGCACGTCAAGCGGCGCGGGCGACACGGTGCCGCCGGCCCTCACCTCTGCCGCGTCCCTCGGCGCGGTGGCGCTGTGCGCGGTGCTCTTCGTCGTCTCGGTGCTGCTCAGCGCGGCCGGCACCTACAGTCCCTTCATCTACTTCCGCTTCTGAGATGGCGTCGTCCACCGCACCGTCCGCTGCCACGTGGCGACTCGCGCCGTGGGCCTCGCGCCTGCTCGTCGCGTGCTTCGTCGCGGCCATCACCGTGCCAGGCGTGGCGACGCTGGCGGGGCTTGACCGCGAGGTGCAGCGCGACGAGGACCAGGCCACCGCGCAACCCGGCCTCATCGGACGCGCCGCCTGGTTCGACGGCCACTTCGCGTTCCGTGCCTGGCTGGTGCGCGCGCAGGCGTGGCTGCGCTTCCAGCTCACGCGGGTGTCGCCGCTGCCCACCGTGTGGCGCGGGCGCGACGGCTGGTGGTACTACGCCGGCGACGGCGCGCTCGAAGAAACACTCAACCTCACGATGCTCACGCCGGTGGAGCTCGACGCGTGGTGTGAGACGCTGCAGCACACCCACGACTGGCTGCGCGGGCAGGGCATCGCCTACGTATTCGTCGTGGCGCCGGGGAAGCAGACGATTTACCCCGAGTTCCTGCCCGACGGCCTGCACCCCCGTGCCGGGAAGACCCGCGTCGACCAGGTGATCGAGGCGCTGCGCGCCCGCACCCGCGTGCCGGTGCTCGATCTGCGCGGGCCGTTGTTCGCCGCGAAGGCGGCCGGTGGGCCGGCGCTCTTCCACCAGACCGACACCCACTGGAACGACGTCGGCGCCGCCATCGGCTACCGCGAGATCCTGAAGGCGCTGCCGCCGGTGGCCGGACTCGCGCCGCCGCTCGCCGCCGAAGCGTTCACCCTCACACCCACACCACAGCCCGGCGGGGATCTCGCCAACATGCTCGGCCTCGACCGGACGATTCGCGAGACCGAGCTGCGCCTGGCGCCGGCCACGCCGCGGCGGGCCCGCATCATCGAGCCGCCGACGCGCGAGCGCGGCTTCGGCGTGCCGCGCATGGTGACCGTGGTCGACGACCCGTCGCTGCCGCGGGCCGTGTTCTATCGCGACTCTTTCGGTTCCGCGCTGATCCCCTTCCTCGCCGAGCACTTCCAGCGCATGGTCGCGCTGTGGGAATACGACGTGGTGCCGGCGACGATCCGCGAGGAGCGGCCGCAGGTGGTGATCCAGGAATGGGTGGGGCGGCGTCTCTACAATCGCGGGCCGTACGATGCCGTGGCCGAGGACGCCGGCGCCGCCGCCGACCTCAGGCGTAGCGTCCCGGCGCGTCGATGAGCACGAGCCGCCGCCGCAGGTCGTCGTAGCGGTTGCCGAGCGCCGCCCGCACCGTGTCGACGTCGAGCGCACCCGTCGCATCGAACGGCACGTCGAGCGTGTCGGGCAGGTAGCGCCGGCAGGCGCCGAACTCGTCCTCGTACTCGGGTGTCGGGAAGCGCAGCGTGAGCGTCGTGCCCGGGGCGGTGCGCTCGGCGGCGTAGAGGGGATTCACCGCCAGCGTCCCGGCCACGTCCGTCGATGGCGGCACCGCGCGACGCGCGAACACGTCCGGTGTGCGGCTGGCGACCAGCGTGAGCGACGGCTCGTCGGTGAAGGCCTCCGGCGCCTGCGGCCGCGTGAGATCCACGACGCCGTGGTCGAGTACGCCGTCGAAGAGCGCGCCATCGGGGAACAGGCGCGGCGCCATGGGCGCGAAGAGATCGGCGTAGGTCACCGGCGGCAGCGGCATGCCCGCGGAGTGGTTCTCGCCGAGGGCGCTGTGGATGTGGGGCATCACCAGGGCGCCGTGGGCGTCCACCAGGCGCATCAGCTCTTCGGCGAGCAGGCGGCGCTTCCAGATGTAGGGGAACGCGTCGGACAGCATCACGAGCGACGCCAGACCGCGCGCGAACGGGAGCGGGTCGTTGGCGTCACAGCACACCGCCTCCACGCCGGGCGCGGTGTAGGCGCGGGCCAGCCACAGCTTCCAGAAATAGACGTCGGCGACGATGGTGCGTGCCGGGGCGCCAAGCTGACCGAGCAGCCGCGTCAGGTGCCCCGAGCCGCCGCACACGTCGATGATCCAGCCGCCGGTGACGTGCGGCGCCTGCGCCACGGCGCGCAGCACCGCCGATGCCGTCACGAACGTGGGATCCGAGAAGCGGTAGATGAAGTACGTGCCTTCCGCGTCGGGGCACAGCACGTCCATGGCGTCGCGGTAGGTGGCCGCCTGGCCGCGCGCCAGCAGGGCGCGAAAGGCGGCGCGCCCGGCGTCGTCGAGGCCCAGCGTGACCTCGAGTGCCTCGCGATGGTCGCCCGCCTCGATGGCGTTCATCGCCGCGCGCGCCCGATCGTCGGCGATCATCACCGGGATGCCGGCGACGATCGGATACGCGCAGCAGGGACAGCCGAGCACGCCGTAGTCGATGCGCGATCCGGTGCGAACCGCGGTGGCGTCGTCGAGGGCGAGCGCCGATCCGCAGAACGGGCAGCGCAGGTGGGGCAGCAGGGACTGATCCATGTCAGGCGTGGGACGCGTCGGCCAGGGCGTCGAGCACCGACGGCCCGGTCGCGCCGACGCCGGCGCGATGGAAGTGTTCCACATCCAGCAGCCGCGTGGCCACGTCGTCGTCGAGGGCGGCGAATGCGCTGTCGGCGAACTGCGACCGGTGACATCGCAGCGCGGCGAGTTTGGTCGCGGCGAACGCGCCGCACGGCACCACCAGTGTCGGTGGCGTGGCGGCAGCGCCGAACGCGTCGGCATCGGGCAGGCCCGGCACCACGGCGCGATGCGCCGGGTCGGCATCCATCACGGCGCGCATCTGGCCGGGCGGCATCGTGACGTAGTACAACGCCGGCGCGGCGGCGCCGAGCCGGGCGACGGCGTCGGTGGTGCGCTCGTGCACGGCGATGTGATCCGGGTGCCAGTACAGGCCGTCGGCGCCGAAGGTGATGACGGCGTCCGCGGCCGTGGCGCGGATGAGCATGGTGATGTCGGCGACCAGCGCCTCGGCGTCGAGCCAGGGCAGCATCCCGTCCGCGTGCGCGAACGACACCACCCCGGCCGCGCCGAGCACGTGCGCGGCCTCCTCGAGTTCGCGGGCGCGCAACGCGCCGAGGGACCCATCGACGGCGGTCGACGCCGGGCCGGCGTCGCCGCGCGACAGCGACGCGATCGTGACGACGAGGCCCGCCGCCGCGGCGCGTGCGATCGTGGCGCCGCAGGCCAGCGATTCGTCGTCGGGATGGGCGAGCACGACGAGCAGGCGCGCCGCGGGCGGCGGCGCGCTCATCGCGACGCCGTCCCGGCCGTCCTGGCCAGGCGCCGGTAGATCTCGACGTAGGCGTCGACCATGCGGTCGAGGCCGAAGCGCCGCTCGGCGGTGGCGTGCACGGTGGCGCGATCGAGCGCCAGCACGCGTGGCAGGCCATCGACGAGCGCATCGGCGGTGTCGAACACGCCCCCCGAGACGCCGTGATCGACGATCTCGCCGACGGCGCCGAGGTTCAGCGCCGCCACCGGCGTGCCGCACGCCATGGCTTCGGCCAGCACGAGGCCGAAGGGCTCGGGCTTCTGCACGGGATAGAGCAGCGCGCGGGCGCCGCCGAGCAGCGCCACCTTGGTGTCGCCGGTCACCTCGCCCAGGTACTGGATCTGCGTGCCATCGACGAGCGGGGCGACGTGCGCGTGGTAGTAGTCGTTCTCGGCCGCCGCCAGCAGCAGCCGATGCCCGGTGCGACGCGCGATTTCGATGGCCTGCGGCACGCCCTTGCCCTCGGTGAAGCGGCCGAGGAAGAGCAGGTAGTCGTCGGGCACGGCGCGAAACGCGTAGGCGGCCATGTCGACGGCGTGGTGCACCGTGCCGGCGATGGTGAGGCCGTCCATCATGCGCGCCTGCTCGCGCGAGATGGCGACGAACGGCGCCTCGGGATAGCGCCGCCAGATGTCGACTTCCTCCGGTCGCGGCGCGTAGTGCACCGTGTGCAGCACCGGTGTCGGCGTGAGGCGCGTGAACGGCAGCGACATCGGCCAGTACTCGCACTCGACGTGCACGACGTCGAACTGGGCGGCCCGTTCGATGGCGGCGGCGACGTTGTAGAGCTCGCAGAGCTCCCACGTCCACAGCGCCGGGTCGTCACGGTAGCCGTGCGGGAAGGTGGCGTGCAGGCGCGCGGCGGTGGTGGAGTCGCCCGTGGCGAACAGCGTCACGTCGTGGCCGCGGGCCACCAGGCCCTCGGTGAGGTGCGAGGTGAGATCCTCGATGGAGCCCGAGCCCGGCGGCGGCACCGACGTGGCCACCGGCGCCACGTGCGCGATGCGCAGCGGCCGGCTCATGCGAGCGCCGTCTCCAGCAGCCGCGGCAGGACGCGCGCGGCATCGAAGTGCTCGGCGGCGATCTCGCGGGCGCGGCGGCGGTGCCGGGCGTAGTCGCCGGCGATGGCGTCGAGGCCGGCCAGCGCTTCCTCGGGCGTCGAGAACGGCAGCAGGCCCTCGCCGTGCGGCAGATGCGCCGACCAGCCCGTGTCCTGCACCAGGGCCGGGCGTCCGGCGGCCAGGTAGCACTCGGTGCGATCGGAGAACCAGCCGGAGCGGTGCGCCACGTAGGCGTGCTTCGCCACGCCGAACTCGGCCTTCGAGTGCTGCAGGAACTGGCGGTAGTCCCACAGGTGGCGCGACACGCCCATGCCGTCGACCGTCGACCATCCGTGCTGGTTCAGGAACTCCTGCGGGCCGTTCACCGCCAGCTGGATCGATTGCGGCGAGCGCCGCGCCACGTCGAGGAACTTCATGAACTCGATGTTCTTGTTGCCGTCGACGTCGGCGAAGCTCTGGATCTTCCAGGTCATCACCGTGGTGAAGTGCTCGGCCGGCAGGTCCTCGGGCGTGGCCCACTGGTCGAGCACCACCGGCTGCCAGGTCTTGTGCCACGTGAAGCCGCTGGTCGGCACGTCGCACGCCGGCGTGCCGATGTTGGCGCCGAAGGTGAACACGTGATGGAAGCGGCGGAAGAAGTCGACGTACGACTGATCGCCCTTGGCCAGCGCCAGTTGCGTGAACACCGGATCCGTGTCGATGAACACGCCGCGCGGGATCCGCGCGTACTCGTCGCGCCAGAACCACGACCCGCCCGACAGGTTGATGTAGAGGTCCGCGTCGGCGCAGAACGCCTTCAGACGCTCGTGCGAGGCGCCGTGGTAGGTGCCGTCCCAGTTCACGAACGTCCACCGATCGCCGAGGCCGAACGGCTCGAGCGCGGCGTGGATGTAGCGCGTGCCGTAGCCCGGATCCTTCGAGATGGTGTTCTCGATCGGATCGTAGATGCACTCGCCGGTGTCTTCCACGTAGAAGACCTCGTGGCCGAGGGCGCGCAGGCCCAGCAGGTACATCAGCGAGCACCACGTGACGCCGCCGAACGGGTAGCGCGCGATGATGCCGGCGACGAGGATCTTCACGGCGGCTACAGGGCGTGCATGATCTCGTCGACCGACTCGGGCTCGTCGAGCGAGCGGCCGACCGAGAGGCGGGCGCACATGCGGCGGTAGAGGGCGTTCGACTGCAGCAGCTCGTCGTGGCCGCCCTGCGCCACCAGCCGGCCTTCGTGCAGCACGAGGATGCGGTTGGCGTCGCGGATGGTCGACAGCCGGTGCGCGATGACGAGCGTCGTGCGGCCGGCGCGCAGCTGGCGCAGCGCCTGGAACACGGCGTCTTCCGACAGGGCGTCGAGCGACGAGGTCGGCTCGTCGAGGATGAGGATGCGGGCGTTCTTCAGCAGCGCGCGGGCGATGCTGATGCGCTGACGCTCGCCGCCCGACAGCGTGGCGCCGGCTTCGGCGAGCGGCGTGGCGTAGCCCTGCGGCAGGCGCTGGATGAAGTGGTCGACGTGCGCCGACTTCGCCGCCGCCACCACGTCCTCGTCGGTGGCGTCGAGGCGGCCGTAGCGGATGGCGTCGCCGATGGTGGCGCCGAAGAGCACGGCGTCCTGCGGCACCAGCGCCACCTGCTGGCGCAGCGACGTCAGCGCGTACTCGCGCACGTCGACGCCGTCGAGCCGCACCTGGCCCGACGTCGGCTCGAAGAAGCGCGGGATGAGGCTGGCCAGCGTCGACTTGCCGGCGCCGGTGAGGCCCACGAGCGCCACCATCTCGCCGGGGCGTGCCGTGAAGCTGATGCCGTCGAGGATCGGCCGCGCCGGGTCGTAGGCGAAGCGGACGTCGTCGAACACGACGTCGCCGGCGACACGCGACGCATCGAGGCCGGCACTGGCGTCCGCGGTCTCCGGCTCGAGGGCGAGGATCTCGCGCACGCGCTTCGAGCTGGCCACCGCCTGCTGCAGCTGCCCGGCGGTGTGCGCGATCGACGACAGCGGCGTGTAGACCGCGGTGAGGTACGCCAGCACCACCAGCAGGCTGCCGGCGGTGAGCCGGCCGTCGAGCACGTGCATGCCGCCGACGATCAGGATCAGCGCGGTGCCGGTCAGCGTGGTCATGCTGAGCGCCATCGCGAACCACGATTCCTGCCACGTGAGGCGCAGGCGGGCCTGCATGGTGTCGGTGCCCACCACGTGGAAGCGGCCGAGTTCGAAACTCTCGCGCGCGAAGCTCTTCACCACTTTCACCGACGAGAGGATCTCGAACATCCGGTCGACCAGCGAGGCCTCGGCCTGCTTCACCTTCTCGGCGCGGTCGACCATCTTCGTCGACCAGTAGCGCAGGCACGCCCACAGGAACGGCACCACCAGCAGCGAGAGCAGGGCGAGCGAGGCGTCGAGCTGGGCCAGGATGCTGAACATCACGGCCAGCTTCAGGCCCGAGATCGCCAGCGGGAACACCCCGCCCATGGCCAGGTCGTTCACGCAGTAGGCGTCGGCCTCGAGGCGATACACGGCGTCGGCGGTGCGCGTCGTGAGATGGTGCTTGAGGCTGAGCGCGAGCAGGCGGTCGAGCAGGCGTCGGCGCAGATCGTAGACGATGTGCTGGCCGGTGTTCACCTGCAGCTGCGTGTGCACCATCATCACGGCTTCGAGCAGCAGCTGCAGGGCGAGGCCGCTCAGGGCGATGGCGATGAGCAGCGTGACCGGGTGGGGCCCGATCAGGCGGTCGGCGAGCGAGGCGAGCCACGGCGCCATCGGCTGGCCGCCGAGGACGTTGTCGATGATCGTCTTGAGGAACCAGGGCGTGAGGGCCGCCAGTCCGACTTCGACGATCGACAGGGCCGTGATGATCACGACCCTGGCCCGGTATGGACGCAGGAACGACAGCGTCCAGCGCAGCAGCGTCACGCGCGCCTCTTCGGAGCCTCGCGCTTGGGTTGCGTCGACGGCGTCTGCGGTACGCGCGGGCCCTTGGGCCTCGGCGACTCGGCCACCGGCGCCGTGATGAGCGGCGTGGGCGCCGCGCTGCGGATGATGGGCCGGTGCGGGATGGGCGTCGGCGCGTTGCGGTCCTGCCACAGCGACACGCCGCCGACCACGGCGCTGATCGCCAGCACCACGGCCGTGGCCGTCTGACCCTTCTGCAGGCGCGTCGCCGGCTGCCAGCCGAAGCGCGCGCGGGCCGGTCCGCGCAGCGTGACGAAGCCCTGCGCCGCGCCGACGCGGCCGAGCGCCTGATCCAGCACGGCCAGGCCGCGCAGCGCCTGCCACGACGCGCGCAGCATCAGGCCGGCGGTGACGACGACGGCGGCGAGACTCGCGGTGGGCCAGCGCAGCGCGATCGCGGCGCTGGTGGTGGCGATGCAGGCCGCGGCCAGGATCACCGCGCGCACCACGCCGTGCGCGCTCGGCTGCAGCCGAGCCGCGACGCGGCACAGCACGCGGCCGCCGGCATGTTCCTCGACCTGCGTGCGCACGTGCAGCCAGCCCCAGCGGCCGGCCGACACGCTCAGGTCACGATCGCCGTGCCAGCCGTCGTCGACGTGCACACGGCAGGTCGGACGCACGGCGCGCAGGCTGGCCACGATGGCCTGCAGCAGCGCCGTCTGTCCGATCCACGACTCGCTCCAGAAGGTCCACTCGACCGTGCCGCCGAGTTGCAGGCGCACCGACGCCAGCAGCGACGCGAACGACGGCGCCGACGAGCGCCACGGCACGCCGGTGACGTGCGGCGAGTCGCCGACGTCGGGCGGCGACGCCCAGCCGCGCAGGCGGCCGTAGACGCGGGCGATCGGCTGCAGCAGGTGCAGCCACGCGATGAGCGCGCGGTACTGCAGGCGGCTGCGCCACGGCGCGTGCGATCCGATCGGGCCGAGCGACGACAGATCGGTGCGTGTCGAGAACTGCACGCAGCGGCCGATGGTGGTGGCCCAGCCGAGGATGCCCGAGACGAGCAACAGCGCGGTGGCGTCGCCCGGCCGCACCACCAGGCCGGCGAGACCGGCCAGCACGAGCAGCGACGACAGGATCATCCACACCGGCGCATGCGGCAGGAACTGGAACGGATGCGATTCCGTGCGGTACACCGACGGGAACGGCGCCGAGCCCCACAGGCCGGTGTTCACGCGGCGGCCCGACAGCGAGCGCACGAACGGCAGCGGGCTGTAGATGTGCCCGCGCCACAGCATCTGGCCGCCGACGAACTTCTCGGGGTGGTGCGCTTCGAGCCAGGTCTCGCCTTCGCCGTAGCCGACCTGCTGCCGCCAGTAGGCCTTCACCGACGCGCGGTGGTGGTGCCACACGAGCGCCGACGGCGCGAAGCCGATCTGCTGGCCCTTCGCCTGCAGACGCCAGCAGATGTCGACGTCGTCGCCGGCGCGTAGATACACGGGATTGAAGCCGCCGATCGCCGCCAGCGCGTCGCGGCGGAACGCCATGTTGCAGCCGGGCACGTGCTCGGCGATGCGATCGTCGAGCAGCACGTGCGTGGGGCCGCCGGGGGCGCGGGCCACCGACTGCGCGATCCACGGGTCGTCGGCCGGCACCACGTTCGGGCCGCCCGAGCCGACGACGTTCGAGCGCAGCATCGGCTGCACGAGGTAGGTGAGCCAGTCGGGATCGACGCGCACGTCGGCGTCGGTGTAGGCGACGATCTCGCCCTGCGAGGCGAAGAGGCCGACGTTGCGTGCCGCCGACAGGCCGCCGTTCGGCTGGCTGATGAGGCGCACCGACGGATAGCGGCGGGCGATGTCGGGCGTGGCGTCCCTCGAGCCGTCGTCGACGACGATCACCTCGAAGCGCGGATAGGTCAGCGTCTGCAGCGAGCGCAGGCAGTCGTCGAGGGTGTCGGCGGCGTTGTAGGCGCAGACCACGACCGACACGAGCGGCCAGGCCTGCTGCGCCTCGGGGGCGAACGGCGCGCCGGCGAACACCCGCGACACCGCGGCCAGCGCCGGCTTCGCCTGGCGATGCTCGTCGACGAGCCCGAACTTCCAGTCGTCGACCGTCTGGCCGCCGCGCCACCACTCGTCGGTCCACGCGAACGCCACCGCGCCGGCGGCGCCTTCGGCGAACGCCGTCTGGATCTGCGAGGCGGTGAGGCGCGCCTGGCCGTCGAGCCCTTCACGGATGCTGTCGGCGCCAGCCTCGGCGAGCAGCAGCGGGCGGTTGCCGGCCACGTGCTGCAGGCGGCCGAGATACGCGCGCAGATCGGCTTCGCGATGCAGGTAGACGTTGAACGCGCAGACGTCGAAGACGTCGAGGTCGAGGTACTCGGTGGGCGGGAAGTTCGCGTAGGTGAGCAACGCCTCGGGCGCGGCGCCCTTGGCGGCGTCGTACAGCGAACGCAGGAACGCCTCGATGCGGCGCGGCCCGTGCCAGCGCACGACGCCGGGAGGAATCTCGTTGCCCACCGCGAAGAGCAGCGACGCGGGATGCTGTGCCATGCGGCGCACTTCCGCCGCGACCTCGGCGCGCACCTGGCGCGCCAGCTTCGGATCGTCGAGGAAGGCGACGTGCTGCGTCCACGGGATGCCGGCCATCACGCGCAGATCGTGCGCGGCGGCCAGGTCGAGCACGGCGTCGGGCGGCGGCGTATAGGTGCGCACCGTGTTGATGCCGGCCGCGGCCATGCCCGCGAAGTCGATCGCGACGCGGTCGAGCGAGGGATACTGCACGCCGCCGGCGTCGGGCGCGAACGTGCCGTACGTGACGCCCTTCACGAGGAAGCGGCGCCCATTCACCTCGAGGAACTTGCCGGAGACACGTGGCTGGCTGGTCATTGCGAACTGGGTCATCCCAGACCAATCATTTTACTAGTGGGACGAGCGTTGGTGCACGGCCGGTTCCGCTGTCCGTTTATGCTGGGCGGCACCTTTCAGTGATGTCAGACCCCCGCGCCCGCGCCCGAGTCACGTGGGCCGTCGCCGCCCTGGCCGGGCTGCTCGCCCTGGCCCTGTCGTCGAGCCGGCCCGGCGCCGCGGCGCATCGCGCGATGTCCGGCGTCGTCCGTCTGTCGCTCGTCGCGACCACCGACCTCCACGGCTACGTCCTGCCGCGCGACGGCACGGGTGGGCTGGCCGTGTTCGGCGGCTACCTGAACAACCTCCGCGCGGCGCGCGCCGCCGACGGCGGCGGGGTGGTGCTGGTCGACAGCGGCGACACCTGGCTCGGCGGCATCGAGTCGGACATGTCGGAAGGCGCGGTGGTGGTCGATGCCTACGGCGCGCTCGGCTACGTCGCGGCGGCCGTGGGGAACCACGACCTCGAATTCGGGCCGGTCGACGCCTGGTGGACCTCGCCGGGCGAGGCGCCGGATCTGCGCGGCGCGCTCAAGGCCCGCGCCCGCCAGGCGGCGTTTCCGTTCCTCGCGGCGAATCTCGCGGAACGCGCGACGGGGCGCCGGTGGCGTGGCCCAACGTGCGGCCGTCGACCCTGGTCGACGTGGCCGGCGTGCGGGTGGGCCTCGTGGGAGTGATGACCATCGACGCGTTGTCGCTCACCCTGGCGCCGAACGTCCAGGGCCTGGTGGTGACGCCGCTCGTGCCGGCGATCGTGCGCGAAGCCTCGGCGCTGCGGGCTCGCGGCGCGCAGGTGGTCGTGGTGGTGGCGCATGCCGGCGGCTCGTGCGCGTCGTTCGGCGCGCCCGACGATCTCGCGTCGTGCGACGACAGCGCCGAGATCGTGCAGGTGGCCCGCGCTGCCTGTGGGACTCGTCGATGCGATCGCCGCCGGCCACACACACGACGGCATGGCGCACCGCGTGAACGGCATCCCAATCGTGCAGGCGTACTCGTGGGGCCGCGCCTTCGGACGCATCGATCTCGACATCGACACGGCGCGCCGCGCCGGCGCGGTGGTGGCGTCGACGGTGCATGCCCCGACCCCAATCTGCGCGCGAGTGGATCCGGCCACCGGCGCGTGCGCGACCGACGCGCCGCCCACGTCAACGCCCGCGCGCTACGAGGGGCGCGAGGTGCGCGCCGACGCCCGCATCACCGAGGCGATGGCGCCGGCGATGGCTCGGGTGGCCGCGGTGCGCGCGCGTCCGCTCGGCGCCGTGCTCCCGGCCAGTGTGTCGCGTCTCGGCGCCGGCGGCGAGTCGCCGCTCGGACACCTGTTCGCCGAGGCGATCCGCGGCGCCGTGCCGGGCGCGACGATCGGCCTCAGCTACGGCGCGGGCCCCGGCGGGCTGCGCGCGGACCTCGAGGCCGGTCCGGTGACCACGGGTGCGCTCTACGACGTGTTCCCGTTCGACAACGCCGTGGAGGCGATGTGGTTCACCGGCGCGCAGCTCGCCCGCGTGGTCGACGATCACCTGTCGCGCCCGCGGTGGGGCGCGCGTTCGCTGGGCCTCGCCGGACTGCGCGTGACGGTCACCTGCGACGGTACGCGTCCGTCGGTGTCGCTGGTCGACGACGCCGGGCGTCCGCTGGCCGCCGAGGCGCGCATGCTGGTGGCGCTCCCGGACTTCCTCGCCGCGCGGGCGCGGCGAGCCGGCGTGGGCGCGGCAGCGGCGGTCGACCCGCCCGTGCTCGTGCGCGAGGCGGCGGAGCAGTGGGTGCGCCGCGCGCGGCCAGTGGTGCCGTCGTCGCTCACCGGACGCTGGCGCGTGGCCGACGACACGTCGCGCTGCACCGCGCCGTGAGCGGTCAGCGCAGCCGACGCGCGACCACCAGCCGATAGCGCGCCACGCCGCGCGCGTACAGCCGCTCGAGATGCAGGCCGCCGGCAATCGCGTCGTGCAGCACGGCGGCCGGCGTCAGTGCCGCGAGCGGCCATGCCACGCGCGCCAGGGCGAGACGCGTCGCGAGCGAGATCGCCGGGCGCTCGACGAGTCGCGGCGTCAGGTCCACGTCGTGCACGCGCGTCAGGCCGGCCGCGTCGATCGCGCGATCGAGGGCGGCGTCGCCGAGGATGCGCGGCGCGTGCCAGCCGCGACGGAAGCCGGCGAGATCCACGTCGTTGCCCGTCAGCCCGTCCGAGGGTGCGTCATCGACCACGATCATGCGGCCGCCGGGACGGATCGTGCCGGCGAGCCGCGCGATCGTCGCGGCGGGATCGGGCGCGTGCGCCAGCGACTCGATGGCGACGACGAGATCCACGCCGCCTGGCAGCAGATCGTCGAGCGGCGTGTCGAAGTCGCGCACAACGAAACGCACGGCGTCGCCGGCGCCGCGCGTCGCGGACGCGTCCATGGCCCGTGCCGCCTGATCCGGACTGAGCGTGATGCCGAGGCCGCGCGCGCCGATCCGCGCGTGCAGGAAGAGCAGTGTGCCGCCGAGGCCGCAGCCGGCGTCGAGTACGGTGAGCGGCACCGGCGTGGCGTCGTCGCTCGTCGCGGCGAGGGCGTCGAGGATGACCCCGTGCAGCACGTCGCCCGACACCTCGCCGCCCGCCGCGCGCAGGCGGCGATGCACGGTGAGCGTGTCCTGCCCGCTGTCGTGCCCGACGAGGCGCGATGCGTCCTGCAGCCGCGTAAGCCAGGCGTAGTAGCGCGGCAGACTCATGCCGAACGGACCGCGTCAATCTGATCGTGCCGTGCCACCGTCGTCATTCTGGATCGTCTAGACTGCGCCGGCCATCCTATGACCCTCCCATCGCGGATCCGAGGGGAACGCGCGTTCCTGTGCCGCGGTGTCGTGCCATCCGCCGACGCCACCGTCTTCGCGTTGACGCCGTGGCCCGTCGACGCGCCGTGCTGGCTGGGACCATCGCCGCAGCTCACGATCGAGGAGGCCGGGATCGCCGCCGATGCCCGCGCGGAGCGTCCCGCCGTCCTGCGCCTGTCGCTCACGCTGGCCGGGGAGGGACACGTCGTCCGTGGCTACGTCGATCGCGGCCTACGCCGGGCGTTCGCCGCTGGTGCCGTGGTGTGGCTCGGCGTCGACCGGCGCGGCGGCGTTGGACTCTCCGTCATACGAGGCAATCAACTGATATGCGCCATAGGCGCGATCACCATCGTGCCGCTCGCTGATGTCTCCGCCCGGCATGCGCCGGGGTACTGGGCACCACCCCGCTTCTTGCTTCGGAATCCGAGATATCTCGAGGCCCTCTGGATCCAGCGACAGGCCGCGCGACGCGTGCCGCTCCTGGTGCTTGCGCCAGGGGGGCTGCGGTCTCACGTGCCGGTCAACGAACTGGTCGAGGGCGACCTCACGTTGTTCTGCTACAACGAGCTGGAAGTGGCGCGGCCGATCGCGTCGTTGCCACACGACCGCGCCGACTGGCTGGATGCCTACGGCATCGAATCCGAGTGTGCCGGGATCGCCCGCGTCGGCGCCTGCCCGGTCGTGGCCGCCGGCACCTCGGCGATGCTGTTGCACGCCGACGGACTCACCACCGTGGTGTAACGCCGACACCCGACGCCGGCGGCGTAGGGCGAATCAGCCGTGCAAGGTCCCGGACACGCGCACCAGCGTGCGGCCCGTGATGCCGCGCGCGGTGTAGCCGTCGAACGCGGTGGCGATGTCGGCGAGGTCCACCGTACGGCGCACAATCGTGTCGAGCACGCCACCGGGCACGTCGGCAGCGATGCGGGTCCACACGCGATCGCGCCGGTCGGCCGGGCAGTAAGTGGAGTTGATGCCCAGCAGGTTCACGCCGCGCAGGATGAACGGCATCACGGTGGTCTGCAGCGTGGGCGCCGCGGCGAGTCCTACGCTGGCGACGCCGCCGAGCGGCTGCGTGGTGGCGCACAGCCACGCCAGCATGTCGCCGCCGAGGTTGTCGATGGCAGCGGCCCACCGCGCCGTCTCGAGCGGGCGCGCCTTCAGCGTCAGCGTCGTCGTGTCCACCACCTCGCTGGCGCCGAGGCTCGTGAGATAGGGACCGGCGTCGGTCTTCCCGGTGAGCGCGCTCACGCGGTAACCGCGCGTCGCGAGCATCGCGATGGCCAGGCTGCCCACGCCGCCGGTGGCGCCGGTGACGGCGACGGGCCCGGCGTCGGGCGTGAGGCCGTTGTGCTCCAGGCGATCGATCGCGAGGCCTGCCGTGAAGCCCGCGGTGCCGACGGCCATCGCGTCGCGCAGCGTGAGCGGTGACGGCGGACGCACGATCCAGTCGCCGCGCACCACGGTCTCGTCCGCGAAGCCACCGTCGACCTCTTCACCGAGGCCGCACCCGACGACGACCGCCGCGTCACCCACGCGGAATCGCGGATCCTCGGACGCCTCGACCACGCCCGCGACGTCGATGCCCGCAGTGAGCAGGAAGCGCCGCATGATCTTCCCGGCGCCGGTGGCGGCGAGCGCGTCGCTGTGGTCGATGCCGACCACGCCACGGCGAGCAGTGCCCTCGCCGGCGGCGAGCGTGCCGGCGGCGCGCGCCGGCAGCGTCTCGAGGCGCGACTCGACGCGGCCGTCGACCTGATGGCAGCGGAACGCGCGCGAGGTCGGCATGGCCGCGATTCTGTCACAGCGTGTCGGCGACGTCCTGTGACAGCCGCGGGTATAGGATGCTGGCGCGGTTCGCTGACCGCGCTTCGATCGGAGCCTCGTCATGACACGTCACGTCGCGCGCGCCACCGCTCTGGCCGCCCTGTTCTCGCTCGCCGCGCTCGTCGCCCTGCAGGCGCAGTCCGCGGCGCCGGCGCCCACGCACGCCAAGGCCGTCACGCGCCTGCTGATCCGTCGCGCGATGGTGATCGCCGGCACCGGCATCCCGGCCTACGGGCCGGTCGATCTGCTTGCTGAGAACGGCCGCATCGCCCGCATCGGCAACGCCGCCACCGAGAAGTGGCCGGCGGCGGACGCCGTGATCGATGCCAGCGGAAAGTACGTGATGCCCGGCATCGTCAACACGCACATGCACTGGCACGAAGAGCGCGTGGGGCCGATTCCGATCGACTACGAGCGGCACCTGTACCTGGCGGCCGGTGTGACGACCGCGCGCGAGGTCGGCGGCAACTTCGAGAAGACGAAGCAGTGGCGCGGCGAGAGCGACGCCCACACCATCGTGGCGCCGCGCATCGTGCTGTATCCGATGCTCACCGACCTCGTCGGCGCGGGTGAGTCGGCGCCGGTCACGCCCGAGGAATGGCGCGCGCTGGTGCGCCGCGCGAAGGAGCGTGGCGCGGACGGCATCAAGTTCATCGGCCCGATGGACAAGGACCAGACGGCGGCGGCGCTCGACGAAGCGAAGAAGGTGGGATTGCCGAGCACCGTGCACGTGGCGGTGGGCGAGGCGACGGCCCGCGACTTCGTCGACGCCGGAGTGAACTGCATCGAGCACTTCTACGGCGTGCCCGACGCGGCCCTCGACGCGCCGCAGAACTTCCCGGCCGAGATGAATCTCTACAACGAGATCCATCGCTTCGGCCGCGCCGGCGAGCTCTACACGCAGGCCAGCCTGAACCCCGAGAAGCTGTCGCGGCTGCTCGACGACATGGTGGCGAAGAAGGTGGCGTGGAGCCCGACGTTCTCCACCTACGAGGCGGCGCGCGATCTCATCCGCGCGCAGAATCTGCCGTGGTACAAGGACTATCTGCATCCGTCGCTCGAGGCCTACTACGTGCCGTCGATGATGCGGCACGGCACGTTCTGGACCGGATGGACGGCGTCGCAGGAAACCGCCTGGAAGAAGAACTACGAGGTGTGGATGGCCACCGTGCTCGCCTTCGCGCGCAAGGGCGGCCTGGTCACCACCGGCGACGACGCCGGCTTCCTCTACGGCTCGCTCTACGGCTTCGGCATCTCGCGCGAGCTCGAGCTGCAGCAGGAAGCGGGCTTCTCGCCGCTCGAGGTGATCACGCACGCGACGTTCAACGGCGCCAAGGTGCTCGGTCTCGACGACAAGCTGGGACGCATCCGCCGCGGTTACGTGGCCGACCTGCTGGTGGTGAACGGCAACCCGCTCGAGAACCTGCGCGTGATGAACCCGTACGGCACCGATCTCATGGCCTACGACGGGAAGATCGTGAACAACTACTCCGGGTTCGTGCAGAACGAAGACCCGAAGGTGTCGAGCGTGCACGGCGGCGGCATCGAGTGGACGATCAAGGACGGCGTGCCGTACCACGTGCCCACGCTGATGCGCGAGGTGAAGGAGATGGTGACGAAGGCGCGCGCCGCGAAGAAGTAGGCGCGTCGGAAGACGCCGGCTACGGCCGCCGCTCGAGCGTGACGAAGCTCAGCGGATACGCGTTCCGCTCGTCGGCGGCCCGCTCGTCGCGGGCCGTCTCAACCCACGCCGCGGGATCGAGGGCAGGGAAGTGCGTATCGCCGTCGATCGCCGCATGGATGCGCGTGAGGTGGATGCGCGTGGCGCGCGGCAGCGCCTCGCGGTAGAGCTCGCCGCCGCCGATCACCATCACCTCGGCGGCGTCGCCGCAGGCGGCCAGCGCGTCATCGAGCGAGTGCGCCACGGTGACGCCCGGCGCGGTGAACGAGCGATCCCGCGTGACGACCACGTTCAGCCGGCCCGGCAGGGCACGGCCGATCGACGCGAAGGTGCGCCGGCCCATCACGATCGGATGGCCGAGGGTGACGCGCTTGAAGTGGGCGAGATCCGCCGGCAGGTGCCACGGCATGCCGCCGTCCCTGCCGATGACGCCGTGGTCGGTCGCCGCCACCACCAGCGTGACGCGCGGCGTCACACCGCCACCGACGCTTTGATGGCCGGATGACTCTGGTAGCCCACGATGGCGATGTCGTCGAAGGTGTAGTCGAAGATCGATGGCGGGCGGCGTGTGAGCTGCAGCGTGGGCAGCGGCAACGGCTCACGCGTGAGCTGCAGGTCCACCTGCGCGAGGTGATTCGTGTAGATGTGGCAGTCGCCGCCGGTCCAGATGAAGTCGCCGACGTCGAGATCGCATTGCTGCGCGAGCATGTGCGTGAGCAGCGCGTACGAGGCGATGTTGAACGGGACGCCGAGAAAGAGATCCGCCGAGCGCTGGTAGAGCTGACACGACAGCCGGCCCTCGGCCACGAAGAACTGGAACAGCGCGTGGCAGGGCTGCAGCGCCATGCGGTCGAGGTCGGCGACGTTCCACGCCGACACCAGGATGCGCCGCGAGTCGGGCGTGGTGCGGAGCTGCTGCACGACGGCGGAGATCTGATCGATGTGGCGGCCGTCGGGCGCCGGCCACGAGCGCCACTGGTAGCCGTAGACGGGACCGAGCTCGCCGTTGGCGTCGGCCCACTCGTCCCAGATGGTCACGCCGTGCTCGCGCAGGTACTGGGTGTTCGTGTCCCCGCGCAGGAACCAGAGCAGCTCGTGCACGATGCTCTTCAGGTGCAGCTTCTTGGTCGTGACCATCGGGAAGCCGGCCCGGAGGTCGAAGCGCATCTGGTGACCGAAGACGGCCAGCGTGCCGGTGCCGGTGCGGTCGGTCTTGCGCACGCCGGTGGTGCGCACGTGGCGCAGGAGATCGAGGTAGGGCTGCACGGCGGATCCGAGGTGCCGATTCTACCGCGCCGCCGCGCTCAGGCGCCGAGCGTGAGCGTCTCGCCGATGGCGGTGAGGCCGAGGCGTCCGCGCTCGGCGTCGAGCGCCTTCACGGCGCGCTCGATGGGATCCATCACCGGCTCGCGGCTGAGCGAGAACGTCTGGTGGTGCACCGGGACGATCAGCCGCGCACCAGCCGCATCGGCCATCGCGATGGCTTGTTCGGGCGTGCAGTGGTTGGCGATCCACGGATCGTAGGCGCCGATCGGCATCACCGCCACCTCGTAGGGGCCGTACTTCCGGTGATCGCGGAAGGCGCGCGTGTCCGCCGTGTCGCCGCCGATGAGCAGGCGCCGGCCCTCTCGTTCCACCACCCAGCCGCCGTAGCCGCGCCACTGATCGCGGCCCAGCCGCGCGCCCCAGTGCCGGACTTCGAGTGCGCGCACGCGGGCCTCGCCGCGCGGCGTCGTCACCGTCACCGTTTCGTTCCACGCCAGCTCGTGCACCTCGCGATACGCCTGGCGCGGCAGCAGGTCCGAGGTGCCCTTCGCCATCACGGCCACGGGCCGCCCGCGCACGGCGGCCAGCGACGGCGTGTCGAGGTGATCGAAGTGCGCGTGCGACACCAGCACCAGATCGATCTCGGGCAGGGCGTCGGGTGCGAGCGCGCACTGCACGAGCCGCTTCGGGCCGAGGCTGCCGATGGCCAGATCGACGCCGATGCGATCGAAGAGCACCGGGTCGGTCAGGATCCGCAGGCCGTGGAAGTTGATGAGCACGGTGGCGTGGCCGAGCCACGACAGCGTGATGGCCTCGTCGCTCCACGAGGCCGGGGTGGGCGTGTGGGGCGCCGCGGGCACGGTGCGCCCGAATTCCTGGACCCGGTCGCGCAGGAAGCGTGCGGTCCACGACGAGGAGAGGCTGGTCCAGAGACCCGCGCCGGCCAGGGCGGAGGTGGTCAGCACGGTGCGACGCGAGGGGGACATCTGCTTCTTGTGACTCCGGAAGGCGTCCGGATGTTCCGTGCGGCCGGTGTCAGCCTCGCTCGCGGCTGCATGTCCTGCCACGCGGCGGTCCGTCACTAAATTCTGGAATGACTCAAGAATTAGAGATATGCTTCAGCTACCGATGGACCCCACCGACCTCCTCCGCCAGCGCGGCCTGCAGGTGACCGCGCAGCGGCTCGCCGTGCTGAAGGCCGTCTCGGCGGCGCCGCACACGACCGCTGACGCCGTGGCCGAGGCGGTGCGCGCGCAGATCGGATCGATCTCGCTGCAGGCCGTCTACGACGCGCTGGGCGTGCTGGTGGCGGAAGGGCTGCTGCGGCGCATCCAGCCGTCGGGCTCGCCGGCGCGCTTCGAGGATCGCGTCGGCGACAACCATCACCATCTCATCTGCCGCGTCTGCGGCCGCGTGGTCGACGTCGACTGCGCGGTGGGATCGGCGCCGTGTCTCACGGCGTCCGACGGACGAGGCTACGAAATCGACGAGGCGGAGGTGGCCTATTGGGGTCGCTGTCCCGACTGCGTCGCTCGCGGCGCGACCGAGACGTCGCCCGCGTCGCCGGCCCGCGCCGGCACACGCTCCCGCGCGTCGCGCAGTTGATCGCTGCGCACGCCTCTCCACACACGAGGTCACGTCACATGAGCCAGGAATCCAAGTGCCCGTTCACGGGTAAGGCCGCCAAAGGCACGTCCAACCGCGACTGGTGGCCGAACGCCCTGAATCTGAAGGTGCTGCATCAGCAGCCGCCCGCCACCGATCCGATGGGACCGGACTTCGACTACGCCGCCGAGTTCAAGACGCTCGATCTCGCGGCGGTGAAGGCCGACCTGGCAGAGCTGATGACGGACTCGCAGCCGTGGTGGCCGGCCGACTTCGGGCACTACGGGCCGTTCTTCATCCGCATGGCGTGGCACAGCGCCGGCACCTACCGCATCCAGGACGGCCGCGGCGGCGCCGGCGCCGGCATGCTGCGCTTCGCGCCGCTCAACAGCTGGCCCGACAACGGCAACCTCGACAAGGCGCGCCGTCTGCTGTGGCCGATCAAGGCGAAGTACGGCCGGAAGATCTCGTGGGCCGACCTGATGGTGCTCACCGGCAACGTCGCGCTCGAGACCATGGGCTTCAAGACGTTCGGCTTCGCCGGCGGCCGCGCCGACGTGTGGGAACCAGAAACCGACATCTACTGGGGCAACGAGAAGACGTGGCTCGGTGACGAGCGTTACTCGGGCGATCGTCAGCTCGACAACCCGCTTGCGGCCGTGCAGATGGGCCTCATCTACGTGAACCCCGAGGGGCCCAACGGCAACCCCGACCCCCTGAAGGCGGCGCGCGACATCCGCGACACGTTCGGCCGCATGGCGATGAACGACGAAGAAACCGTGGCGCTGATTGCCGGCGGCCACACCTTCGGCAAGGCCCACGGCGCCGGACCGGCGACGCACGTCGGGCGCGAGCCCGAGGCCGCGCCGCTCGAGGCGCAGGGCTTCGGCTGGACCAGCAGCTACAAGTCGGGCAAGGGCGGCGACACGATCACCAGCGGCCTCGAGGTGACGTGGACGACCACGCCGGCGAAGTGGAGCCGCGACTTCTTCACGCACCTCTTCGCCTACGACTGGGAACTCACCAAGAGCCCGGCCGGCGCGCAGCAGTGGACGCCGAAGGGCGGCGCGGGCGCCGGCACGGTGCCCGACGCGCACGACCCGTCGAAGCGGCACGCGCCGTCGATGCTCACGACCGACCTGGCGCTGCGCTTCGATCCGGCCTACGAGAAGATCTCGCGCCGTTTCCTCGAGCATCCCGAGCAGTTCGCCGACGCCTTCGCCAAGGCGTGGTTCAAGCTCACGCACCGCGACATGGGGCCGATCTCGCGCTACCTCGGGCCGGACGTGCCGAAGGAGCCGCAGCTCTGGCAGGATCCGCTGCCGGCGGCCACGCATCCGCCGATCGGCGCCGCCGACATCGCGGCGCTGAAGACGCGAATCCTCGCGTCGGGCCTCTCGATCTCGGAGCTCGTCGCCACGGCATGGGCCTCGGCGTCGAGCTTCCGCGGCACCGACAGGCGCGGCGGCGCCAACGGCGCGCGCGTCCGACTCGCGCCACAGAAGGACTGGGCGGCCAACAGCCCGGCGGCGCTCGCCAAGGCGCTCGGTGTACTCGAGGGCGTGCAGCAGGCGTTCAACCAGCAGGCGGCGGGGAAGACCCACGTGTCACTGGCCGACGTGATCGTGCTCGGTGGCACGGCGGCGGTGGAAGCGGCGGCGAAGGCCGCGGGCTACACGGTGACGGTGCCGTTCACGCCCGGCCGCACCGACGCCTCGCAGGACCAGACCGACGTCGAGTCGTTCGCCGTGCTCGAGCCGACGGCGGACGGCTTCCCGCAACTACCTCGCGGCGGGCCACGAACTGCCGGCCGAGCACCTGCTGATCGAGCGCGCGCGCATGCTCACGCTGAGCGCGCCCGAGATGACCGTCCTCCTCGGCGGCCTGCGCGTGCTGAACGTCAACACCAACGGCGCGGCGCACGGCGTGTTCACGGCGCGGCCCGGCGTGCTCACCAACGACTTCTTCGTCAACCTGCTCGACATGCACCTCGAGTGGGTGCCGGCGACGGGCGCGGCCGAGACCTTCAACGGCCGCGTGCGCGGCACCGGCCAGGTGAAGTGGACCGGCACGCGTGGATCTGGTGTTCGGCTCCAACTCCGAGCTGCGCGCCCTGGCCGAGGTCTACGCCAGCGACGACGCGAAGGAGAAGTTCGTGCACGACTTCGCCGCGGCGTTCGCCAAGGTGATGGACCTCGATCGCTTCGACGTGGCCTAGGCCACGACCTACGAGACCCGGGCCGCGCGCGGCGCGCGGTCCGGGTCCGTTAGAATCACGGCATGCGCACGCGCCGCGCCCGGCGTTGGTTGCGGGGGCTCGGTGGGGCCGTGCTGGCCCTCACCGCCGCCGCGTGTGGCGGCGCGCGGTCCACCGCGTCGCCCGTGGCGCCCTCGGCGCCCACGCCGTCCCCCACGCCAACCGACGGGCCCACCGTTCGTGTCTCCTCGGCTTCGCAACTCGAACGCGCGCTCGGCGCGCTCACGAGCGGCACGACGGTGCTGCTCGCCGCCGGCCGCTACGACGTGCCGGGCCAGGCGTTCGTGCTGCCCGAGCACCTGCGGCAGATCACGATCGCGGGCGACACCGGTCGCCGCGAAGACGTCGTCGTACGCGGCGGGCAGTTCGGCTTCTGGGCCAACGACGTCACCTCGCTGACGATCCGCGATCTCACGATCGAGGGCGCTGCCGAGCACGGCGTGATCCTGAACTGCGAGGCGCACGCACCGGTGCTGCGCAACCTCGTACTGCGCGACATCGGCGATCAGTTCATCAAGGCGAATCCAGGGCCCGGCGGCTGCGGTGTCGACGACGGCGTCGTCGAAGGCTCGCTCTTCGAGTACACCCGCGGCGCGCCCGACACCTATACCAACGGCGTCGACGTGCACGACGGCGGCGGCTGGACGGTGCGTGGCAACACGTTCCGCGGCTTCTGGTCGGCGTCGGGACTGGTGGGACCCGCGGTGCTGTTCTGGAACGCGTCGCACGACACGGTGGTCGAGGACAACACCTTCACCGACAACGCGCGCGACATCTCGCTCGGCCTCGACGCCGGCAAGCCGGCGCAGCCGCCGGTGAGCAACGCCGCGCTGCCCGACCATCGCGGGGGCCGCATCAGCCGCAACACCATCACGCGGCGCCCAGGCCTGCCCGGCGCCGACGTGGGCATCATGGTGGCCGACTCGCCCGGGACGCGCGTCGACGGCAACACCGTCACGATGGCCGGCACCTATCCGAACGCCATCGAGTACCGCTTCCCGCGCACGACCGGCGTCACCATCGCCGACAACGTGGTCGACGCCGCCATCCTGGCGCGCGACGGCGCCACCGCCATACTCAGCAATAACGTGAGACGCTAGCGCCCGTGGGGGTCAGACCCCATTCAGGGCGGGGCGAGACTTCGGCGTCCACGCGTTGCCGCCGGACGCCGGCTTCGGTATGCTTGGCGGCGCCCATCCTGCGGCAAGAGGTATCCATCGATGCGTGTACGAATCCTTTCCATCTGCGCCGCGGCCGCTCTGGCCGTTCTGGTGTCCGCCACTCCCAGCCTGGCCCAGGCCGAACTGCGCGCCGGCGTGTGGGACAACAAGGACAACCCGAACAACGTGATGACCTACGAGGTCTACGAGAAGGGCGGCTCGAAGCTCACCGTGAGCAACCCGAGCAAGCCGTCCGACGACTGGAGCTACGTGACGTTCTTCGACGGCGTGTTCCGTCCCGTCACCGGTCAGCCCGGCTCGGAAACGGCCGTGGAGCTGATCAACGGCAGCGCCAAGAGCATCCGCATCCTGAACAAGCGGAACGGCCAGGTGTACCAGGTGGTGATCAACACCCTGAACGAGGACAACTCGCAGATCAACAACGAGTACATCCGCATGGACAAGGACGGCAAGATCACGGGCGTCACGCACGTGACCTACATCAAGCGCAAGAAGTAAGCGCGCCGTTCACGGCGTTCGAATAACGGCCGCCGGGGCAACCCGGCGGCCGTTGTCTTTTGTACGGCGATGCGCGCATGATGGCGTGAGAAAGCGACCCTCCACGCCTTCCCCAAGGAGTGTCGTCGTGTCGACCCGTCGTTACCCGGCCCTTGCCGCAGCCTTCGCGCTGGCGCTCTCGATCGCCGTCCCGGCGCGCGGCCAATATTCCGAAGTCCCGCGCCCGCTGCCGGCCGGCGCCCTGCAGCCGTTCGGCGGTGTCGACATCCATACCGCCACCCAGATCGGACGGCGCCTCTTCATCGGCGGCGACTTCACGACGCTCGGCACGCCGCTCAGCGCCGCGGTCGTGCTGAGTCCGTCCGGCGCCGTCGTGCCCGGCGGGTTTCCCGTCATCACCGGCAAGGTCGCTCAGATCGTGAACGACGGGCGCGGGGGCTGGGTCGTGGTGGGCGAGTTTTCCAGCGTCGAGGGAAAGCCCTTCGCGCGCGCGGCGCGCATTCGCGCGGATCGCCACGTCGAGCCCGCGTTCCAGATCGACGCCGACGGCGCCATCGATCGGGTCGCCGTCGCGCACGGCCGCGTCTACCTGACCGGCAGCTTCCGCGTGATCAACGGACAGCGGCGCGGCGGCGTGGCGGCGTTCTCGCTCGACACCAACACCCTGACCGACTGGGCGCGCGATTTCGACCCGGGCCCGCGCGGCATCGCCGCGCTCGCGACCTCGTCGGTGGGTGTCTACGTGGCGGGCGCCGCGCACTACCGACGAACCTGCCAGCGCGCCTGTGGGGCTTCGACACCGATCGCGGCGCGCTGGTGTTCGCGCGCACCATCACCGTCACCGCGATTGCCGCGACGTCGTCGCGCGTCTACGTGGGCGGCGCCGACTACCAACGGCTCGTGTGGGCGATCGATCCGTTCTCGGGGGTCGATCAGGACTGGGCGCTGCGGTTCGCGTTCGTCAACCTGCACGGCGCCTGGTACGACTCCACGACGGTGACCGCTTTGCGGCTCGACGCCGGACGGTTGTACATCGGCGGGGAGGTGCGCACCGCCGATGGTCAGCAGGGCCTCGTGGTGGCCGACGCCGCCACCGGCGCGCGGGTGCCGTGGGCGCCTGGATTCTCCGCGACCGCCGTTGGCGACGTCGTGCGGATCGGCCCGGCAATCGTCGTGGCCGGCCTCCTGAAGGCGTTCGATCCGACGACCGCCGCGCCCCTGCCATTCACGAGTGCCGTGTTCGGCGCCGTCACGGTGGCGGCGGCGCCAGAGGGCGTGGTCGTGGGCGGCGCCCTGGCGGACGGCGTCGGCGTGCCGAGAAATGGCCTCGCCTCGATCAATCTCGACACGTGGTCGCTGGAACCGTGGACGGCCGCGCTATCGCAGCCGCCGCTCGGTGGCGGCGTCACGCACCTCGGCACCGACGGCACGTGGCTCATCGCGGTCGCGCGCGATGGTCGCGTGGCGAAAATCGACCCCGCCACCGGCGCGGTGGTCGCCGAGCTGCCGTTTCCCGCCGGATCCGGCCTGCCGCTGCGCATCCGCCACGGCGTCGTCTATCTGGTGTACCTGGACTCGCTCGGTTTCGGTCCGGCCGTGTGGCGCGCCGGCGCCCTCACCATCGCGACCTGGTCGTTCCAGTACCTGCCGATCACGCTGGCCAACGGCCAGCCGTTCAGCCTCGATGTCGACGGCGACACGATGTACCTGGCCGGGGGCATCGACGACGTGAACGGCGTGAGCCGGCCCGGGCTGGCGGCGGTCAGCATCTCCACAGGCGCGGTGCACGCGTTTCGGCCGAATCCTGACGACACGTACTACACGCGCGTCCTCGCGCAGGGCGGACGCGTGTGGGCGGCCGGGGCGTTCCGCGCGATCGGCGGCGCCGCCAGGCGCGGCCTCGCCGAACTGGATCCGGCGACCGGGGCGGCGCTGCCGTGGCATCCCGACGTGCCGGACTTCCGGGACGTCACCCTCGACATCGGGCCCGACGGCGATCTGTACGTGGGCCCCGCCAACAACGCGCCGTCCTTCGGCGCGACGCTGCGCGCCGGTGGGCAGGCCGTGCCGGCCATCCTCGCGTTCTCCACCGCAACGGGGCGACGACGGCCGTGGCGTCATCACGAGCCGGGGTTCGTCGCGCTCGTGCCCGATTGCGTGGTCGTTGCCACCGGCTGCCTGCCACGCGCCAGCGCGCCGCCCGCGACCGTCGTGCCCGTGGTGAACGCCTCGACGCTCTCGCTGCAGTGGACGCTGCCGCCGTCGGGCGCGCGGACGGGCGTGCGCCTGGAGTTCGGCGCGCTCGAAGGACGCCGCGATCTGTATCAGGTGGATCTGCCGGTCTCGCAGACCACGTTCACGTCGCCGGCCCCGCCCGGACGCTACGTGGCGCGCCTCCGCTCGCTCGACGGCGCGGTGGCCGGACCGCCATCCGACGATGTGTCGTTCGCCGTTGGCGCCGGGGCCGTGGCGGCGCCGCTCGACGCCACCGTGGGCGTGGAACGGTCGCGCGTCACGTTCGCGTGGACGGCGCCGTCGACCGGCGCCCCCGAGGGCTACGTCCTCGACGTCGGCTCCGCGCCAGGACTCGCCAACCTCGCGTCGCTGCCCATCGCCGGGGCGAGCACCTCGCTGCAGGTGACGGCGCCGCCGGGCCGTTACTGGGCGCGGCTGCGCGCGTCGCAGGGCGGCGCGCTGTCGCTGCCGACGCCCGAGCTGTACGTCGCGGCCGCCGTCGCGGACGTGGCGTTGTGCGGCGGATCACCGTACTCGCCCGACACGCTGGCGGCGACGGTGGCGGCGGGTGTGGTGCAGCTCACCTGGCAGGTGCCCTCGGCGGGCGTGACGCCAGTGGGTTACCGGCTCGTGGCTGGTACGGCGCCGGGACGCAACGACATCGCCACGATCGAGCTCGGCGCCGTGCTCGCATTCAGCACGCCGGCGCCGCAGGGAATCTATTACGTGTCGATCGCCAGCGTCGACGCGTGCGGCACGGTCAGCGGGCTGAGCGCGGCGATCGCCGTCACGGTGCCGTGACCGGGCCCGCTCAGTGCGTCATCGCGTAGAGCAGGACGTCGATGCCGACCGCGTACGCCTCGGGCGAGAAGCTGTAGAAGTACTGCGGGTCCTCGCCCTCGCGCTCCCACGCGTCGGGGATGTCGGTGTTGTGCGCCATCACCACCAGCAGCCGGCCATGCTCGTCGGCGATGCCGCGCACGTTCGGCGGCGCGCCGGTCTCGTTCCAGCGCTCGATGGTGTCGCCGCCGCTGCGCCGCCACGTGTTGATCGACGCCAGCTGCGGGATCTTCGTCACGTCGAAGAACGTGTGCCAGATCGGATGATCGGGCGGCTCGAGATCGATCGGCGGGAACTGCGTGGGCGACAGCACGCGGCCGATCTCCTGGTCGAACTGCTCGCGCGCCCACGAGCCGTGGTAGTCCGACACGAACAGGAAGCCGCCTTTCAGGAGGTAGTCGCGCAGGCGCGCCACTTCGGCGTCGCTGAAGTGCGCGGTGCCGGCGTCTTCCATCAGCACGAACGGGCAGCGAAAGAGGTTGTCGTCGGTGAGGCGCACCACGACGGCATCCGGCAGGTCGGGCCCCTGCTCGGCCGGGCGCATCCGCACCTGTACTTTGGTGAGTTCGGCGAGGCGGATGCTGAAGTTGATGTCGGCGCCGGGATAGTCGGTGCCCCAGCCCTGCTTCTCGCGCCGGTTGCTCTGGAACATGGCGCGGCAGAAGTTGAAGCCGCCGTTGAAGCTCGTCTCGCTGGCGAAGCGCGGCGGCGTGCGGCCGTAGTAGCCGCCCCAGATGAATGGCTGCTGCGCCAGCAGCGGCACGGCGACGCACACGAGCAGCGCCGCGATGACGAGACCGCGGCGGGGGATGCGTCGGGACCGTGCGACGGGCTGCGACATCGGCGCCTCGGCCCATCCTAGTCGAGGCCCGCGGCCGGCGCCACTGAGGTCCGGCCGGGCCGCCCGGCCATCCTGACACGCGTGATATCGTGGCCCCGGATTTCGAGGAGCGCTGTCATGGTCCGATCACGACTCACATACGCCGCGCTGGCCGCGGCTCTCTCGCTCGCGCTGGTCGAGGGCCGTCCCGGTGCGGTCACCGTCGCCGCGCAGGGCGCCGCCGCGCCGGCGGTCGATCCGGCCGCGTTGAACCTGCTGCGCTGGCGCTCGGTGGGCCCGTCGCGCGGTGGCCGCGTGGTGGCCGTGGCCGGCGATCCGGTCAACAAGTTCACGTTCTACCAGGGCACCACCGGCGGCGGCGTGTGGAAGACCGAGGATGGCGGCCTGAACTGGGCCAACGTCTCCGACGGCTTCTTCCACGCCGGCTCGGTCGGTGCGATCCAGGTGGCGCCGTCGAACCCGAACGTCATCTACGTGGGAATGGGCGAGGGCTGCATCCGCGGCAACGCGTCGTACGGCGACGGCGTCTACAAGTCGACCGACGCCGGCAAGACGTGGACGCACATGGGCCTCGAGGCCACGCGTCAGACCGGCCGCCTGCAGATCCATCCCACCAACCCCGACATCGTGTGGGTGGCGTCGCTCGGCGACGCCTGGGGCCCGAGCCCCGACCGCGGCGTGTTCAAGACGACCGACGGCGGGAAGAGCTGGAAGAAGGTGCTCTTCAAGAGCGAGAACGCCGGCGCCATCGACATCGTGCTCGATCCGGCGAACCCGAACGTGCTCTACGCGAGCACGCTGGAACTGCGTCGCTATCCGTGGGGTTTCCGCAGCGCCGGTCCCGGCACCGCGCTCTACAAGTCGACCGATGGCGGCGACACCTGGGTCGACATCAGCGGCAAGGCCGGCCTGCCGAAGGGCGACAAGGGCCGCATCGGTCTCGCGCTGGCGCCGTCGAACCCGAACCGTGTGTGGGCGATCATCGACGCCGCCGGCGCCGCGCAGGGTGTGTATCGCACCGACGACGGCGGCGAGACGTGGAAGCAGCTCACCGACAACGCCGACCTCACCCAGCGGCCGTGGTACTACCACCACATCTTCGCGGATCCGAAGAACGCCGACGTGCTGTGGGCGCTGAACGTCGACCTGTTCAAGTCGACCGACGGCGGCGTCACCTATCAGGAAGTGAACGTGCCGCACGGCGACAACCACTTCCTCTGGATCGACCCGCAGGACACCAACCGCATGATCGAGGGCAACGACGGCGGCGCCACCATCACGTTCAACGGCGGACGGTCGTGGTCGACGATCCTCAATCAGCCCACCGCGCAGATCTACCACGTGGTCACCGACAACCAGGTGCCGTACCGCCTCTACGGCGCGCAGCAGGACAACACCACGATCTCGGTGCCGAGCCGCTCGGATCGCGGGCGGATCACCATCGAGGAGTGGGAGACGGTGGGCGGCGGCGAAGACGGCTACATCGCCACCAGCCCGACCGACCCGAACGTGATCTACGCCGCCGATCACCACTGGCTGCACCGCTACGACCGCCGCACCAAGCAGGTGCGCGACATCTCGCCGAATCCTGAGACGCACTACGGCTGGGGCGCCGCCGACATCAACTTCCGCTTCTGGTGGACGTTCCCGGTGATGACGTCGCCGCACGACGGCAAAACGCTCTACGTCACCTCGCAGAAGGTGCACCGCACGCGCAACGAGGGCCAGAGCTGGGAGGTGATCAGCCCCGACCTCACGCGCGCCGATCCGAAGACGCTCGAGAAGACGCCGTCGTACATGAGCCCGAATCCCGGCGAGTTCTGGGGCCCGATCACGCGCGAGGCCTACGGCCCCGAGTGGTACGCGACGATCTTCGCGTTCGCGGAATCGCCGAAGCAGGCGGGTGTGCTGTGGGCCGGGTCGGACGACGGCTACGTGCAGGTGTCGCGTGACAACGGCGCCACGTGGACGAAGGTGACGCCGCCCGATCTGCCGGAGTTCGCGCTGGTCAGCATCATCGACCCGTCGCCGCACGACGCCGGCACGGCCTACGTGGCCGCCACGCGCTACAAGCTGCAGGACACCAAGCCGTACCTCTACAAGACGAGCGATTACGGGAAGACGTGGACGAAGATCGTCACGGGCATTCCCGCCACCGACTTCACGCGCGTCATCCGCGAGGATCCGAAGCAGAAGGGCCTGCTCTACGCCGGCACCGAAACCGGCGTCTACGTGTCGTTCGACGACGGCGGGCACTGGCAGTCGCTGCGTCTCAACCTGCCGGTCGTGCCGGTGCACGACCTGATGGTCAAGGACGGCGATCTCGTGGCGGCCACGCACGGCCGCGCCTTCTGGATCCTCGACAACGTCGCCCTGCTGCACCAGGCGATGGCGGCGCCCACCACCGAGGCGGCGCGCCTCTTCACGCCGCGCGTCACCACGCGGTTCGGCCGCGGCGCGTCGCTGGCCGGCACGGCGTCGATCGTGCCGAACATCGACGGCGCGAACCCGCCGGCCGGCGTGGTCGTGCCGTTCATCCTGAAGGAGGCGCCGACCGGCCCGGTCACGCTCACCATCTCCAAGCAGAGCGAGCCGGGTGCGGGTGTGGTGCGCACCGTCACGTTCGATCCGCCGAACACGCCGGCCGGCGGCCCCCGCCGTCCCGTGGCGCGCGCCGGCGCCAACACCTACGTGTGGGACATGCGCTATCCCGCACCCACGGTGTTGCCCGACGCGGTGTTCCAGGGGCGCGCGGTCGGGCCGCTGGCGCCTCCCGGCACCTACACGATCGAGCTGACGGCCAACGGCGTCACCACGAAGTCGACGGCGCAGATCGTCAAGGATCCGCGCCTCAGCTACACCGACGCCGATCTCGAACAGCAGTTCACGTTCCTGATGACCGTGCGCGACAAGCTCACCGAGACGATGGCGACGGTGAAGCAGGTGCGCGACACGCGTGCCGAAGCCGAGGCGCTCGTCGCCAAGGCCAAGCAGACGCGGCGCGGCCGCACGCCGGAATCGCAGGCGCTGCTGGACAAGTCGATGCAGGAGCTGAACAACCGGCTCTACACCATCGAGGAGCGCCTGGTGCAGTTCCGCGCCAAGGCCGGGCAGGATCTCATCGCCAACCCGACCGGCATCGACAGCAAGCTGGCGCAGCTGCTCGGCTTCGCGTCGATGGGCGACGGGCCGCCCACCGAGGGCTCGAAAGACCTGCTGAAGCGGCTCACCGACGGCATCGGTGAACGGCAGACGGCGCTGAAGGGCGTCGAAGCGAAGGAACTCGCCACGCTGAAGAAGCTGGCGGCGACCCTGTCGCGTTAGATCATCGACACGGCCGCGGGCGGGGACTCCCGCTCGCGGTCGTGGCGTCCCGCCTCAGCGCGTCCCGCGCAGGAACTCCCGCACCACGTCGAGCACGAACTGCTGGCACGCCGCCGCGCTGGCGGCGCTGTACACGCCGTCGTTCGTGATGTTGTTCGACAGCACGCGGATGCCGAGGAACGGCACGCCGCTCGCCAGCGCCACCTGCGCGGCCGCGGCGGTCTCCATCTCCTCCACGCTCGTGCCGTAGGTGTCGTGCAGGCGGGCGATGCGATCCAGCTCGCTGTTCCACACGTCGCTCGATCCGATCACGCCCTCCACGGCCACGCCCGGCGTGTAGCGCGGCGCCACCGCCCTCGCCGCGGCCAACAGGCCGGCATCGGCGGGGAAGCGTCGCATCACCCACGCGTTCGGATCCTGGCCGGCGCTGCCCTCGGTGCGGATGAGATCCATCGGGTGCCATTCGCTGAAGTCGGTGCCCTGGCCGCGCGCCCGCGTGCCCGTCTTGAAGGCGCCGATGTTCACCGAGGCCGCACCGATCACGATGTCGCCGACGTGCAGCGCGGGATCGTGGCCGCCCGCGGTGCCCTGGTTCACGATGCCCGACGGGTGGAAGCGCTCGATGGCGAGCGCCGTGGCGGCGGCCGCGTTGGTCATGCCCTTGAGCGTCTTGGACACCACCACGGGATGGCCGTCGATGGCGCCGGTCCAGAACGTCCAGCCCTGCACCTGCACCTCGGCGCGGTTGGCCAGGGCTTCGACGAGCGCGCTCGTCTCCACCGGCATCGCGCCCTGGATCACGAGTGGGGCCGAGGTCGCCGCCGTGGTGTTCGACGCGACGGCGGTGCTCGACGCGGCGGGCGCGGGCGAGGCCGGCGCGCACGCGAGCGTCGTGATCGTGGCGCAGGCGAGCAGGACGACGCACGCGGCGTCGCGAGAACGGAGCGGCATCCAGCGGAGCATGACGAGCGCGAATGGTAGCATCTGACCGCGCATGCGTCCGGCTCCCGCCACATCGCTGTACGCCGACGTCGTCGGCGGTGTCACCACGTTCGTCACCATGGCCTACATCGTCGTGGTGAATCCCGGCATCCTCTCCACCCCGGGCACCGGGATGCCGTTCTCGGGCGTGCTCACGGCCACCGTCGCCGTGGCCTGCCTGATGACGCTGCTGATGGGCGTTTACGCGCGGCTGCCCTTCGCGGTGGCGCCGGGCATGGGCCTGAACGCGTTCTTCGCCTTCACGCTGATCCTGCAGCACAAGATCCCGTGGCCAACGGCGCTCGGCATCGTCTTCTGGGCCGGCGTGCTGTTCCTGGTGGTGTCGGCGACGCCGCTGCGCGAGCGCGTGGCGATGGCCATTCCCGCCTCGCTGCGATCGGCGGCGGCCGGCGGCATCGGCCTGCTGTTGACGTTTCTCGGCCTGCGCAACGCCGGCGTGGTGGTGGGCGATCCGGCCACGCTCGTGCGCATGGGCGCGCTGGATCATCGGGCGGCGTTCATGCTGATGGGGCTGCTCGTGGCGGCGTACCTCACGCACCGGAAGAACCCGCTCGCGTTCCTCTCGGCCATCGGCGCCGTCACCGCCGGGGCGTGGACGCTCGGGTTCGAGGCGCCGCCGGCGTCGCTCGTGAGCTGGCCCGATGTGTCGTCCACGGTGTTCGCGCTCGACCTGCGCGGGGCCCTGCAGTGGACGCTGCTGCCCTCGATCGTCGCCATCCTCTTCACCGACCTGTTCGACTCGCTGTCGACGTTCATCGGCGTGGCCACGGCCTCCGGTCTCACCGACGAGGAGGGGCGTCCGATCAACCTGCGCAAGGGCCTGATCGTCGACGCGATCGCCACGGCCTCGGCGGGCCTGCTCGGCTCGTCGCCCGGCACGGCGTACGTCGAGAGCATCGCCGGTATCCGCATGGGCGGACGCACCGGCCGCGCCTCGATCGTCACGGCGCTGTGCTTCGTGCCGTGCTTCTTCCTCGGCCCCCTGGTGGCGGCGGTGCCGGGCTACGCCACCGCACCGGTGCTCGTGCTGGTGGGCGTGTCGATGTTCCAGGCGGTGTTCCGCGTCGACTTCGCGAAACTCGAAGAGGCGTTGCCGGCGTTCGTCACCTTCGTGCTGATCCCGCTGACGCTGTCGATCACGCAGGGCATCCTGTGGGGCTTCCTGCTGCACGCCGTGATCCACGCCGTGGTGGGACGCGCCCGCGACGTGTCACCGACGCTGTGGGCGCTGGCCGCCCTGTCGGCGGGGCTGCTCGTGCTCGGGCACTGAAGAACCGGGACCCGGGGCTCGGTCCGTCCTCACAGAATCGCCGACAGCCTCGGCGCGGCGAGCCCGGGTCCCGATCGCACGGCGACGTCGCGCTTGCGGGCTCGCGCGGCCAGCACCATCTCGAGCGCCGTGTGCTCGCAGGGCGGCAGCGTGGCCGTCGACGCGCCGAGCGGCGTCACGCGATCGCCCCAGCGCACGACGTGCGCGCACACCGTGAGCCCGCCGCCGAACGCCGGCATCAGCAGCGTGGCGCCGGGTGTCACGCGTCCTTCTTCGATCGCCTCGACGAGCGCGACCGGCACGGTGGCCGCGCTCATGTTGCCGTAGCGCTGCACCGTCAGCATCACCTTGTCCATCGGGATGCCGGTGCGCGTGACCACCGCCTCGATGATTCGCAGATTCGCCTGGTGCGGCACCACGAGATCGATGGCGTCGGCGCCCAGCCCGCACTTCGCCAGCACCGCGGCGCTGGCGCGTGTCATCCCCTGCACCGCGTGCTTGAAGATGTCCTGCCCCTCGAAGTCCCACGCGGTGTCGCCGAACACGACGTCCTTGTTGGCGTAGGCGCAGCCGATGCCGCGCACGCGCAGCACGTGCCGCGCCTCGGCGATGCAGCCGAGCTGCTCGCCCAGCACGCCCGGAGGCTGATCGGTGGCCTCGAGCACGACGGCCGCGGCGCCGTCGCCGAAGAGCACGGCGACGTTGCGGTTGTCCCAGTCCATGTAAGGCGTGATGAGCTCGACGCCGATGACGAGCGCCCGCCGCACCGCGCCCGTGCGAATCATGGCCGTGGCGGTCGAGAGTCCGTAGAGGAAGCTCGTGCACGCGGTGTTCACGTCCATCGCCGCCGCGCCCGTGGCGCCCAGCGCGAGCTGCACGCCCGACGCCGAGTTGGGCACCTGCTCGTCGTTGCTGCAGCTGCCGTAGACGACCAGGTCGAGGTCGCGGGCGGCGAGTCCGGCACAGGCCAGCGCGCGGTGCCCGGCCACCGCCGCCATGTCGATCGCCGAGACGTGCGACACGCGCCGTTCGCGCATGCCGGTGCGGGTCGTGATCCACTCGTCGGTGGTGTCGAGGAACGTCGACAGGTCGGCGTTCGTGAGGACGGCCGGCGGCAGGCACTTGCCCCAGCCGGTGATGGCAGCGTAGGTCATGGCGGTGACGGGCCGGCCGGGCCGGCGCGGTGATTATCGCGCGGGGCGGCGGAACCGCGCCGGACGCCCGTGGAACCTTCCAGCCCGGGCCGGGAATTCCCCGCGAGGCCGCTCCGGCGCCCGGCCAGTCTTGCGGAAAACCCGGCGCGGTACGCTGGCGCGTCGTGGGCACCCGGCTTGCAGTGTACTTTCCGGGATTCGCGGGATCTCCGGCGGATCACGATTCCCGGGCCGCGCCCGGCGCAGCGAGGCGACGCATGACTCCCATCACCGTGACGGACACGCTGGCAGCTCCGATCGAGGATGTGTTCAAGGCCTTCACGGACATCGAACACCAGGCCGGCCGCGTGTCGGGCATCAAGGGCATCGAGGTGCTGACCACCGGCGGCTTCCGCCTCGGCACGCGGTGGCGCGAGACCCGCGAAGTGCTGGGCCGCGTCGACGACGCCGAGATGGAAGTGACGCAGTACGAACAGAACGCGGGCTACACGATCACGCACGAGAAGGCCGGCGTGCGCATCGACACCGTGTTCGCGTTCGCGCCGGCCGGCGACGGCACGCGGGTGAGCATCACCTTCAACCTCGAGAACCAGGGCCTGCCGCCGGGCCTGCTCACGCCGGTGAGCTGGGCGATTGCCGGCAAGGTGAAGGAGGTCCTGGGCCAGGACCTCACCGACATGAAGAAGGCGATCGAGAAGTAACGGCCGCCGCGAGGCCCGGCGCTAGGCGCCGGGCTTCTTGTTGTAGCGGTCCATCATCTCTTTCATCATCTGATCGGGCGTCTTCTTCGCCTTGATCATCTCCTGCACCATCTCGGTCGACGGCGGCGTGATCTTGTTCGCCCGCAGGTAGCCGACGACGTTCCCGTAGATCTCGTTGTTGTGCACGGTGGTGTGCAGGAAGGCCTGCACCATCTGCGGATTCGCCAGGATCTTCTGATCGTCGAGCGCGGCGAACGCCGCGTCGCAGTACTCGAACGACGCCTTCAGCGCCTGCTGGATCGCCGCCTTCGTCGTCAGCAGATCCACCTTCGCCTTGGGCATCGGGTTGGTCTCGCCCTTCAGCACCGCGCAGTCGACGTAGTTGCGCTCGGTCGAGTGGTTGATCCACTGCCCGAAGTCCATCTGCTCCGGTGCGATCTTGAACGTGTACTTCTCGGCCGGCATCACTTCGGCGGCGCCCATGATGAAGAGCCGTACCGGCGTGTAGTAGCGCTGGATGTTCACCGTGGTGAGCGGGCCCTGGGCGAAGGCCGGGGTGGCAGCGAGCAGCAGGGCGAGAGCGACGACACGGGACATGGCAGGCACCTCTTGCGGCCCATGCTAGTGCCCGTGGGGGCGCCGCACCAACTGTCACGCGTGTCATTCTGGCGGGCTCGGCCACATTCCTGTTCCGCCGCCCGTGGATGCCGGCTCTCACCCGACATCCGCCCAGGAGGCCTCCATGCATCGCCCGTTCGTCGCCCTCGCCGCTCTCGTCGTCGTCAGCTTCACCGTGGCCTGCAGCACCAGCCCCACCGCGCCATCGGCCGTCGGCGCGTCGGCGGCCATCACCGACGCCGGCACGTCGCAGGGCGGCAGCCAGCCAGCCGCGGAGTCGATCAAGGTCAGCAAGTGCTACACGAACGCCACCGTCACCGGCGGCGGCCAGATGCTGATCAAGGCCAGCAGCTCGAACACCTCGGCGCGGCTGTTCGCCTATCGTCCCGATGGATCGTTGATCGGCGAGGTGCAGAACGGCGGCGGCTCGCGGTACGGCGGCACGGTGATGCCGTATCAGCCCTACGACCCCGTGATGGTGACCGTGCAGAGCAGCGCCGGCGGCAGCGTGACGGTGCCGACCACGCCGTTCCAGCCGTAGGCCACGACCGCCGCGTGGCAGACACGGCGTCGGGCGCGCGGCCTCGGTCGACTGCTAGAATCCGCGCGTGCCGACCATGGCCGCTCGCGCGTCGCTGCCGGCGAGGACGATCGCGCTCTCCGCGCTCGCCCTGTGCGCCGGTGTGCTCTGCATCGCCCTCGCCGTGCGCACCATCTCGCTTGTCAGCGAGGTGCGCGCGATGCAGGCGTGGCCCACTGTCCCAGCCACGCTGACATCGGCGACGCTCGAGACCGGCGCGCGGCGGGGCAGCGCGCGCGCCGTCGCCACCTACACCTACGTCGTCGGCGGCCAGTCCTATACGGGATCGCGCGCGACGCCGCATAACGGCGACTCGATGGGGTCATTCCAGCAGCAGACCGCCGACGACCTGCAGGCGCGGCTGGCCCGGCACGAGCCGGTGCCGGCCCACGTCGATCCGGCGGATCCCCGCCGGTCGGTGCTCCTTCCCGTGTGGCGCTCGGAGATCGTCGGGCTGGACGTCGTGGCCGTGCTCGCGTTCGGCGGCCTGGCGGCGTTCGCCGTCCGCGCGCTGCGGGCGCCGGCCGTCGACGCGGCGCCGACGGTGGCCGAGGTGACGGTCGACGCGCAGGACGCGGCGACCGACGACGGACCCGCCGAGCTGGCGCCGCCTCGGCTCGCGTGGCGCCGCCGTCTGATGGCGCTTGGCGTCGTGGTGCTCGGCGTCGCCTATGCCGTGACCGACGCCACGGGCCGGCGCAGCACGACGATCCTCGAGCGCTGGCTCGCCGACGAGGTGGAGGTGTCGATCGAGGTGCGCTCTGAGTCGGCGACCGCGGATCGCCTGCGGGCCGCCATCACCGCCGCCGTCGCGTCCGCGCACGGCACGCTGCGTGTCACCCCGTCGACTCCGCGCGAGGTGTCGCGTTCGAGGTGCAGGTGATCGCGCCCGCCGCCGACGAGGCGGATGTCCGATCGCGGGCCCAGGCACTGGTGGCGTCGCTGCCTGCCGCGCTGGGTTCGTCACGGCCCGACGATCCGCTGATCGCGCCGCCATCGCCGGTGCTGCCGTACGTGAGCGACGATGTCGCCGCGCGCGCCCGCACCGTGGGACGCGGGCTGCTGGGGGCGGGCGTCGTGCTGCTCGGCCTCGCCGCCTGGCTCTGACACGCGATCGACCCCTCAGCGCGACAGCGACGCCAGGACCTCGCGCGCCGCCACGGTCTCGCGGTGGTCGGCACCGAGTGATCCGGTCAAGTGCCTGACCGCCTCTTCGGCGGCGCTCGCGGCCTTCGCCCGGTCTCCAGCGGCGCGGCAGGCGCGCGCCAGCGCGGCGTAGGCGCGGCCGACGCGGCTCACGCTCGTGCGCGGCGGCGCGTCCTTCTCCTCGATGGCGAGGCCGCGTGCCGCGTCGGCGATGGCATCGGCTGGACGGCCCTCGGCCACGGCGATGTCGGCGCGCCGGACCAGCGCGCGCGCCAGCACCGCGATGTTCTGCGTGCTGGCTTCGGCAATCGCCACCGCGCGGTCCGCTTCCTGGCGGGCGCGGCGGAGATCGCCACGCGCCAGGGCCCACAGGCTCCGCTCCGACGCGACAGCCGCGAACGCCACGTGGCCCGGCGGCAGGCGCTGCTGCTGCGTGCCGGCGAATTCGTCGAGCAGCAGGCCGGCCCGCGCAAGGTCTCCGGCCTCGCGATACGCGCGGATCCTGAGCGCCAGGTTCTGCTGCATCACGACCTGATCGTCGAGGCGCCGGGCCTCGGCGGCGGCGCGATTGGCGAGATCCAGCGCCTCGTCGACGCGCCCGAGCTCCAGCACCTCGCGCGCCAGGTTGGTCAGCAGCATGGGCGAGACGCTGGCCTCGCCGCCATCGGCACTGCTGATGGCGACCGCCTGCCGGTAGAGACGCTCGGCTTCGCGTGGTTGCCCGATCAGGGTGAGCGCCCAGTTGTTCAGCAGGGTGCCGGCCTGCTCCGTGTTGTCGCGCCCCAGCGCCTTCATCTGCTCGTACGCGGCCGCGAACGTCTGGCCCGCTTCCACCGTGCGGCCGGCGTTGCGGTAGGCCTCGGCCACTTCCATCGTCATGCTCAGCGTGGCCAGTTCCGAGGCCATGCCCGACTCGCGCAGCAGTCGTTCGGCGGCCAGCACGTGCGCGACGTCGGCGGTGGAATCGCCGGCTTCGCGCGCCACGGTCGCGACCTGGCGCTCGCAGAAGACACGATCCAGCGTGAACGCATGGTCCTGGGGCACCGCGGCCAGCCCTTCGGCCGCCAGACGCTGCCCCGCGGGCAAGTCCGAGCCACGAGCCAGCAACGCGCCGAGGGCGCACGCGGCCCTGGCGCGGGTCACCGCGCTCTCGGCGGGCAGTGCGCCGACAGCTCGTAGGCGCGCAAGAGCACGCGCCGGCCGTTGGCGTCTTCGTCCTGCCGCTGGTCGCACACCCACCGAGATCAGGGATTCGACGAGGTTCGCGTCGACCCGGTCGGCCGGATGGCGATTCAGCAGGTCTTCGGCGCGCGCGAGCAGCAGCCCGGCCGTGAACGACTGCCCGAGCGGGGCCGCGTCGGACAGCAGGAACCCGTTCAGGTCGTTGAGCGATTCGGCGCGCGCCAGCTGGCGCATGGCGAAGTCGCGCTGGGCCTCGGCGCGGCGCGACTGCACCCAGGTGCCCGCGGCGCCTGCCACGATCGCCAGGATCGCGGCGGTGCCGAGCGCGACCGGCCAGGGGTTGCGCCGCACGAACTTCGACGCGCGATACAGCATGGCGTCGGTCCGCGCGCTGATCGGCTCGCTGGCGAGATGACGCCGCAGGTCGGCGGCGAACGCCTCGACCGACGCGTAGCGTTCGCCCGGCGCCTTCTTCAGCGCCGTCGCGACGATGGTGTCGAGGTCGCCGGCGAGCTGCTGGCGCAGCCGGCCAGGCGTGACGGCGCGGGCGTTGGCGCGGGTCGCGGCGCTGCCGGCCGGATCGTCGTCACGGAGGGCGTCGGACATCCGCGGCGGCACGTCGTCGGCGATCGCGCGCATCAAGGCGGCGGGGGTGTCGAGCGCCGCTCCCGCGGGATGCCGGCCCGTCAGCATCACGTAGGCGAGCACGCCGAGCGCGTAGACGTCGGTGGCCGTCGAGACCTGGCCACCGGCCACCTGCTCGGGAGCGGCATAGGCGGGCGTGAGCAGGGCGTCGCCCTCCCGCGTGAGTGGTGACACGCCGTCCGGCGTCTCGCCGGTGTCGAGCAACCGGGCGATGCCGAAGTCGAGCAGCTTCACCCGGCCCTCGGCGGTGACGAGCACGTTCGACGGCTTGAGATCGCGATGCACGACGAGGTGCGCGTGGGCGTGCGCCACCGGCGTCATCAGGTCGATCAGCAGGCGCACGCGGTCGGCGACGGGAAGCCGGAGGCGGTCGCAATGGGCGTCGATGGGCTCGCCCTCGACATACTCCAGCACCAGATACGGCTGTCCGATCTCCGACACGCCGGCATCCACGAGGTGGGCGATCTGCGGGTGGGCGAGGCGGGCCAGGATGCGCCCTTCGCGCGCGAAGCGATCACCGCCCGACCGGCCGACGAGCGACGCGTTCAGCAGCTTCACTGCGGCACGGCCCTCGAACCGGCCATCGGTGCGCTCGGCGAGCCACACCGTGCCCATGCCGCCATGGCCGATGGGCGACACCAGCCGCCAGCTGCCGAGCTGCACGCCAGCGAGCGACGACCGTGCCGGCTCGATCGGGGCCGCCGCGCCCATGAAGTCGTGCTGCTCGAGGGCGTCACACTCGGCCAGCCACGCCGCGATGAGATCGGCGAGCTCGGGACGGTCGGCGCGGATGCCGGCCAGCCACGTCGCGCGGGCCTCTGGCGGGAGGTCGAGCGCGGTGTCCAGGTACGGGCTGGCGGTCTGCCAGTCCGCGCGGTGTCTGGCGTCCATGGCTACTCCGACGGCAGACCGTCGTGACGCAGCTCGGCGTGCAGGTAGGCGCGGGCCTTGGTCCAGTAGCGGCGCACCGTGCGTTCCGACAGGTTCTTCATGGCGGCGATCTCCTCGAACGAGAAGCCGCAGAAGTACTTGAGGTCCACGACCTCGGCCAGCAGCGGCTCCATGTTCGAGAGATCGTCAAGCGCGTCGCTGATCCGGACAAGGTCGGCGGCGGATTCGCCGGCATGCGCCACGTCCAGCACGTCCGTGGAGAGGGCGGTGAGCTCGAACTGGCCGCCGCGCTTCTGCGCCTGCCGGTTGCGGGCGTAGTCGACGATGAGCCCGCGCATCACGCGCGACGCGTAGGCCATGAAACGCTGCCGGTCGGGGAACTTGTCGCCGTCGCGCCGCGACAGATCGAAGTACGCCTCGTGCAGCAGGCTCGTCGCCCCGAGCGAGACGCCCCAGCCCTGACGCCGCAGCTCGCGTTCCGCGATGCGGTGCAGCTCGCCGTAGAGCGCGGCGAACAGCGCGGAGCCTGAGGCCGGCGGCTGATCCGTGGCCGCCTCGAACAGCGTGGCCAGGCTGGGCGGGGAGGTGTCCATACGAAGAACCTAGCGCGCTCGGCCCCTAGGCTACCTCAGCGGGTGTCCGGATCCGGGCGCGATTCCACGATTGACTGGATGTGACCAGACCCTGCACACCGTGGCTCGTTCTTCTCTGTGTCCTGGCGGTGATCGTTCCGCTGTCGCGCCGGGCGAGCGCCGAGCCGGGCGGCACCGCCCTGCAGCACTGGCGTTTCAGCGGCAACAGGCTCCTGTCGGCGAGCAGGGTTGGTCGCACGCTCTACGTCGGTGGCGACTTCGATGCCGTGGCGCCGGCCGCCAACGATCTCGGGAGCCTCGCCGTCTTCGGTCCGTTCGCCACGCCGGTGCCGGGCGCACGACTCGACGGCACGAGCACGGCGCTCGTGGCCGATGGTGCAGGCGGCTACTACGTTGGCCGCAGCGTCACCGTGAGCGGCAGCCAGGCGAACATCCTGTCGCACGTGTTGGCGGATGGCAGCGTGGCAGGCGCCTTCCAGCCAGCGTTCAATGGCGCGGTCACGACGCTCACGCGCCTGGGGACGGTGCTTTACGTGGGAGGCGCGTTCACCGCCGCGAACGGCCAGGCGCGCGGCCGCGGCGCGGCATTCGATCTTGCCAGCGGCGCGCTGCTGCCCTGGAATCCCCGCGTCGACGTCGGCTCCGTCGATGCCATCGCGGATGCCGGCCCAGGCCGTGTCTACATCGGTGGGACCTTCAACTCCGTGGCCGGCGTGACGGCGATCGGCCTGCTGCGCGTGACCGCCACGACGGGCGCCATCGACGCCCTGATCAACGTCAGTGTGCCCGGCGGGTCGGTCGTCACCACGCTGCTGACCGTGGGAGACGTGATGTACGTCGGCGGGACGTTCGGCGCCATTGGCGGATTCTCCCGGAACCGCCTGGCCGCCATCGACCTCACGACGTCCACGGTCACGCCGTTCCTGGCCAATCTCGTGGGGGCATCTGCCATCGTGCGGGCGCTGGCGTATCACGGCGGGCGTCTCTTCGTTGGGGGCTCGTTCGCCGGGGTGAACGGCCTCCCCGTATTCGACCTCGCGCAGGTGGACGGCGTCACCGGCGCGGTGTCGCCGTGGCGGGTTCGCACCTACGACGTGACCGCGCTACTCACCGTTGGGAACACCTTGTTCGTCGCCGGCCGGTTCAACCGGGTCGAAGGGGAATCGCGGGCGCATCTCGCCGCCATCGACCTGACGGGTGCGGGGAACACGGTACTGCCGTGGAACCCGGGACTGGTTGGAGAGGTTGCGCGGCTGGCGGCCGGCACGGGCGGCGAGGTGGCGGTCGCAGGTGCGCCACTCACGTACGGGGCGCGCGGGCGTGATGGGATCGCGGCGCTCGATCTCGTCACCGGCGAACTGCTGCCCTTCGCGCCGGGCCTCGACGGCTTCTACGTCAGCGCCATCGACGCCACGCCGTCGGCCGTGTACCTGGGCGGCGGGTTCGTCGCCGTGAACGGCGTGACGCGTCAGGGGCTGGCGGCGGTCGATCCGTCCGGCCGGTTGCTGCCGTGGGATCCCAGCGGAGCGGGGATCTTCGTCGACGCGATCGTCGCCGCCGGGCCGGCCGTGTTCGTCGGCGGCACCTTCGCGCAGCTGGGCGGCCAGCTGCGCGGGAATCTGGCCAAACTCGATGCCATCACGGGGCTGGCCCTGCCGTGGCGGGCTGACGCCAACGGCAGTGTCGAGCACCTGCGGGTGGCGGGGGCGACCGTCTACGCGGCGGGCCCCTTCACGACCATCGGCGGTCAGGCCCGCGTCAAGCTCGCCGGCCTCGACATGGACACCGGCCTCGTGCGTCCGCTCGCGGTAGCGATCGGTGGCGGTGACATCCGCGACCTGCGGGTGTCCAGCGGGCTCCTGTACCTTGCCGGTACCTTCGCCGCCGTGAACGGCCAGGCAAGGCGTTACGTGGCCGCGGTCGACGCCGTCAGCGGCGCCACGAGTCCGTTCGCCCCGGACGTGGACGACTACGTCGACCGCATCGCCGAACGTGACGGCCACGTGTATCTCGCCGGTACGTTCCAACTCGTGAACAGCGCACCGCGTGCCGGGCTCGCCGCGGTGTCCGTGGGCACGGGCACCACGACGCAACCCTTCACGCCGGCCATTGCCCGCGTCAAGACGTGGGCGTTCCTTGAGCCGGGCCCCGACCCCATGATCGCCGTGGCCGGGAGTCCCGGTACGGGCGTGCATGCGTTCGTCGACGCCGCGATGACCGGGGCGCCGGGGCCGCCCGGTGTCGCGCGCGCCAAGGTACGTGGCTCGACCCTCGCGGTCGACTGGCAGCCGGCCGTGATTGGTGGCCCACCGACTTCGCACGTGCTCGACGCCGCCACTGCCCCCGGCGCCCCAGCGTTCGTCTCGCTGCCGGTGAGCAGCCGGTGTTCACCGTGGGCGGCGTGCCACCGGCACCTACTACCTCAGTGTGCGTGCGCGCAATGCGTTCGGTTTCGGGGCGCCGTCACCCGCTGTTGGCGTCACGGTCGGTGCGGCCGGATGCGGTGAACCGCCCACGCCCCCGACGATCAGCGCCGTGCCCACCCCCGCCACGGCGTCGATGCTGTGGACGCCATCAACCGGGGTCTCGAACGCCTACACGCTGCTGGTCGGCCGGCGCGAAGGCACCACCGACATCGGCGCGTTGCCGATGGGTGCCGCCACCTCGTTCTCGTCGCCCGCACCCGCCGGCGTGTACTACGCGCGCGTCATCGCGGCCGGACCCTGCGGCGTCAGCGCGCCCTCGGCCGACGTGCCGATCGTGGTCGACGTCGCCGCGCCGCCGTCATCGCCCGCCGTGACCGCACAGGTGAGCGGCAACACGGTGAGCATCATGTGGACCGCCGTGCCCGGCGCGCGCGGGTATCGCTTCGAGGCCGGAACCGGTCCGCTGCTGAGCAACCTCGTCTCGCTGCCGACCGGCGCGACCAGCCTCGTGGCGCCCGGTGTGCCGCCCGGCACGTACTACGTGCGCGTCATCGCTGTTGGCACCACGGGTGAGTCGAGCCGTCCGGACGAAGTGGTCGTGATCGTGCGCTAGGCGCGATCGCACGACGCTGTCCGGATCGGTGCGCCGAACACGATTGAACCGGTGAGCGCCCCATCGGGCCCGCGGAGGTTCCATGACCCGTTCCCTCACCGTCGTCGCCGCCCTCGTCCTCGGCGTGCTGTGCGTGCCCGCGCCGGCGCGCGCGCAGTCACTCGGCACCTTCCGCTGGCAGCTGCAGCCGTACTGCAACGTGATCACCGTGAACATCGTGCAGCAGGGCGCGGTGTTCACCGCCGACGGCTTCGACGACCAGTGCGGCGCCTCGCAGCGGGCGCTGCTCGTCGGCACGGCCACCGTGAATCCCGACGGCACGGTGGGCTTCGGCCTCAACATCGTCACCTCGCCGGGCGGGCGGCCGGTGCAGGTGTCGGCGCGCGTCGCGCTCGGTTCGCTCGCCGGCCCATGGTCCGACAGCGCCGGCAACAGCGGGACCTTCGCGTTCAACGCGAGCACCGGCGGCAACCCGCGCCCGGCGCCGTCGTCCGGGTCGACCATCCCCGGCACCTTCTCGTTCCTCAGCGATGGAGGCTTCGCGGCCGGCGGCGCGCTGAACGTCGGCAACATCCCGGCGTCGGGCACCGGCACGCGCATGATGTGGTACCCGGGCAAGGCGGCGTTCCGCGCCGGCTACGCCAACACCCTGGTGTGGGACGACGTGAACGTCGGCCGCTACAGCGCGGCGTTCGGGTTCGACACGCTCGCCGCCGGATCGCGCAGCGCGGCGTTCGGCGAATCCACGCAGGCCCTCGGCATCAAGAGCACGGCCTTCGGCTTCAACACGGCGGCGTCGGGCGAGAACAGCACGGCCATGGGCTTCGGCGCCGCCGCCTCGGGCCTGAACGCGTTCGCGACGGGCTCGCAGACGCAGGCGGTCGGCAGCCAATCCGCCGCGTTCGGCACGCAGACCAGCGCAACCGCGGCCGACAGCGCGGCGTTCGGCCAGTTGTCGGTGGCATCCGGTCCGGGGAGCTTTGCGGCCGGGCGCGAGACGCAGGCCGATGGCTTCTACTCCGTGGCGATGGGACTTCGTGCCGTCGCCGGCGCCCCGCAGAGCGTGGTGCTCGGCTCGGACGTGGCGACGATCGCTGCCGCCACCGGCACCTTCCTGTTCGGCGACCGGTCGACCACCACCGACATGGTGGGCTTCGCGCCGAATCAGTTCATCGTGCGGGCCGCCGGCGGCACCAGCTTCTACAGCAACGCGACGCTGACCGCCGGGGTCAGCCTGTTTCCCGGCGCCGGCGCCTGGTCGAACGTCTCGGACGTCAACATGAAGGAAGATTTCCGCGATCTCGACGGCGAGGACGTGCTGTCGCGGCTGGCGCGTATGCCGGTGCGCGAGTGGCGCTACAAGGCGCAGGAGGCGGGCATCCGGCATCTCGGGCCAACCGCGCAGGATTTCCACGCCGCCTTCAACCTGGGCGAGAGCGACGTGCGCATCAGCACGGTGGACGCCGACGGCGTGGCGCTGGCGGCCGCCCGGGCGCTCGAGGCGCGCACCGCACGCATGCGCGATGCGCAGTCGACGGACCGTGACGCGCTGGCGGCGTTGCAGCGCGAGAACGACGAGCTGCGGGCGCGGCTGCTGCGGCTCGAGCAGCTGCTCGGGGTGCGCCAGTGAGCGCCGCACGGGCCGGCATCGCCGGTGTCGTGTTCATCGCCGCCATGGCGGCCGCGGTGTCGTCGGCGCAGGCGCAGTCGCTCGGCACGTTGCGCTGGCGGCTCGACCCGTTCTGCAACGTCGTCACGCTCACCGTGACGCAGACCGGCAGTGTCTTCACGCTCGACGGCTACGACGATCAGTGTTCGTCGCCGCAGCGGGCGCCGGTGACCGGCGTGGCCACGTTCAACCCCGACGGCACGGTGGGCTTCGGCTTCACCATCATCACGACGCCTGGCGGCAAGCCCGTGCACGTGGACGCCAGGATCTCGACCGCGACGCTCAGCGGACCATGGACCGACACCGCCGGCAACTCCGGCACGTTCACGTTCGGGGCGGGGCCGACGAGCGGGACGGTGCGGCCGCCGGCCACGGTGAACTTCCTGCCGGCGCCGTTTTCGTTTCTGCCCAACGGCGGGTTCGCCGCCCGCAGCGTGGGCGGCACCGGCACGCTTCCCGTGACCGGCAACGGCGTGCGAATGATGTGGTCCCCGGAACAGGCGGCATTCCGCGCCGGGGAGGTGACCGGCACGCAGTGGGATTTGGCAAACATCGGCTACGCCAGCGCCGCCCTCGGGCATGACGTCCGTGCGAATGGCGCGTACAGCTTCGCCGCCGGCCGCCTCTCTACTGCGAGCGGGGGCTACAGCACGGCACTCGGATACTCCACTGTCGCATCAGGGACGGGGAGTCTGGCGGCCGGCCTGACCACTAGCGCCGGCGGGAACGGCAGCGTAGCGCTGGGCGTTGGGTCCAGCGCGTCCGGAGACGGCAGCATGGCGCTGGGCACGAATGCCGCCACGTCGGCCGTCGCCCCGGGCTCGTTCGTGTACGGCGACAGGTCCACGTCCGGCGCGGTCACGTCGATCTCGCCGAACCAGTTCCTCGTGCGCGCGGCAGGAGGCACGGCGTTCTGGTCCACGGCGGGCACGACGTATCCCACCAGCCCAGGCGTGATTCTCTTCACGGGCGACTCCGCCTGGTCGTCGTTGTCCGACGTGAACGCGAAGGAGAACTTCCGCGATCTCGACGACGGCGACGTGCTGACCCGCATTGCGGCGATGCCGGTGCGCGAATGGAACTACAAGGCGCAGGACCAGGGGATTCGCCACATCGGGCCGACCGCGCAGGATTTCCACGCGGCGTTCGGCCTCGGTCAGGACGAGCGCCGCATCAACACGCTCGATGCCGACGGCGTGGCGCTGGCCGCGATCAAGGCGCTGGAGGCGCGGACGCGCGCCGACAACGATCGCCTCACGCGCGACAACGACGAGCTGCGCGCCAGCCTCGCGCGCCTCGAGCAGCAGGTGCTCGAGTTGAGAGCGGCGCCGACGCGCCCGCCGCAGTAGCGCTCTCGCGGCGTTGGGGAATTCCATGACGCGCCGATTCACTGGCATCGCCACCCTCACTGTATGCGCGCTGCTTCTGGCGCGCGGCGCAGAGCCGCAGACGCTCGGCACGCTCCGCTGGCAACTGCAGCCGTACTGCAACGTCCTCACGATGACAATCGTCCAGGACGGCTCGCAGTACCACGTGGACGGCACGGACGATCTCTGCGGCGCGGCCCGCCGCGCGAGCGTCGTCGGCCTGGCCTTCCCGAATCCCGACGGCTCGATCGGCTTCGGACTCACGACGGTGACCGCGCCGGGCGGCACGCCGATTCACGTGGACGCCACGATCAGCGTCGCCTCGATCAGTGGCACGTGGCGCGACAGCGCCGGCAACAGCGGCCGCTTCGTTTTCTCGCCGGGCGCAGCCGCGGGCGGAAGTCCGCGGCCGATTCCCTCTGGCGGCATCGCCCCCGGCACCATCACGAGCGCGCAGATTGCCGGCGGGGCGATCACGGCGGCGCAACTCGCGCCAGGCGCCATCGCGTCCGCGGTGGCGGGGCTCGGGTCGTGCCCCGCCGGGCAGTACCTGCGCGGCATACGGGCGAACGGCAGCCTGCAATGCGAGCCGATCGGGAGCCCGCCGGTGTCCACCAGCCTCGGCGCGCCGACCGCCCAGGACGGCTACACGCCGGACATCGCGATTGGCGTGGACGGCCTGCCCATCATCAGCCACTGGAACGCCGCCACCGACACCTTGCTGGTGACGCACTGCGAGAATCCGAGCTGCACGGTGGTGCGGACCTTCACCGCGGACGATCCCCTCGATCACGTCGGCGCTGAGACGTCGATTGCCATCGGCAGTGACGGGCTCGCCGTGATCAGCCACTCCAACCTGACGGCCCATGCCCTGCGGGTGACGCACTGCAACGACGTGCCGTGCACCAGCGCCACCTCCCTCACCGTCACGGCGGGTGGTGCGGAGACGTCGCTGGCCATCGGCGCCGACGGATTCCCGGTCATCGCCCACACCGCTGGCACCGGGCTGCTGGTGACGCATTGCGGCACGGTCACGTGCAGTGTGTCGACCACCTCCGCGCCCGACCCGAAGCCCAATACCGGCAACTTCGTGGCGCTCGCCATCGGTGCGGACCACCTGCCGATCGTCAGCCATCTCGACGGCTCGGTGGGCGGGCTGCGGGTCACGCACTGCACGAACGCCGCCTGCACTGCCGCTGTCTCCACGACGGTCGACGATCCGGCGAACTCCGTCGGCGTCGAGTCGGCCATGGCCATCGGCAGCGACGGCCTCGCCATCATCGCGCATTACGACGTCTCCGCCGACGACCTGCGCGTGACCCACTGCGGGAATGCCGTATGCACGAGCGCCACGTCCAGCACGGTGGACGCCGCGGGTTTCGTCGGGCAGACGCCGGCGATCGCGATCGGCTCCGACGGGCTGGCCTTCGTCACGCACACGGATATCGGAGCCCGGACCTTGCGCGCGAGTGCGTGCGGCAACGTGTCGTGCACCCAGGCCATGTCGGTGACGATCGACGGCCCCCGCGGCTCGCTCGTCGGCTTCGCCTCGGCCGTCGCCATCGGCGCCGACGGCCTGCCGATCGTGGCCCACCGCGATCTCACAGGGGGGAGCACGCTGCGAGTCACGAAGTGCGGCTCACGGACGTGCCAGTAGCCGCGGTGTCCCGTGGCACAATGCCCCCGGCGAGGCGATGACACCGCTACGCCGGGAGCAACTGATGCGTCGATCGATGTGGGTGGGGATGTGCGCCGTGCTGGCGCTCGGCACGGTGGCGGCGGCGCAGACGCCGGCGGCAGGGCAGGGAGGTGCGGGCGCCCGTCCGCCGCGCCGGCAGTTCGACCTGACCACGCCGCGCCCCATCCCCGCGCGCGACAGCGTGTGGATCGAAGAGCTCACCTGGATGGAAGTGCGCGACGCGATGGCGGCGGGGAAGACCACCGCCATCATCGCCGCCGGCAGCACCGAGCAGAACGGGCCCTACATCCCCACGGGCAAGCACATCTACGTGCTGCGGGCGACGGCCGAATCCATCGCGCGTACCCTCGGCAATGCCCTGGTCGCGCCGATGATTCCGTTCGAGCCGGGCGGCACATCGAGCACGCCGGGCACGTTGCAGCTGCGTCCCGAGACCTATGAAGCGCTGGTCGAGGACGAGGCCGAGAGCCTGAAGGCGAACGGCTTCAAGCACGTCGTTCTGATCGGCGACAGCGGCGGCAATCAACGGGGCCTCGGCAACGTCGCGAAGAAGCTCGCGGCCACGTGGGCGGGCAGCACGACCACCATCCACTACATCCCCGAGTACTACGCGAGCTGGGAAGCGGCCGATGCCGCGTGGGGATCGCTGGGCATCCCGAAGACGATGGACGAGGGCATTCACGACGACTACAGCGTGAACTCGATCATCGCCACCGTCGACCCGAACAAGATCCGCTTCGAGGAACGGCGCGGCGCCGGCAAGGCGTCGATCAATGGCCAGTCGCTGCTGCCGCTCGAGACGACGGTCGCGAACGGGAAGAAGCTGGTCGAGATCCGGACGAAACTGGCGGTGGACGCGATCCGCAAGGCGCTGGCGACGCCCTGAGTCGCGCGCCCACCCGCGTGGGCCTGTCTAGTCGGCCGCGCTCGACGTGGGCGCCAGCGTCGGGTGCTTCAGGTGGTGCGAGGTCGCGTCCTGATACGCCTTCACCACCGCGAGCAGCTCGGTTTCCTTGAACGGCCGCGCGAAGAACGTGATGCTCGTCGGCAGGCCGGTGGGGCCGAAGCCGTTCGGCACCGCCACCGCGGGATAGGTGGCGAGGTTCGCCATGGCGCTGTGACGTTGACCCGCGCCCTGACGCCGCTGCCGTCCGCCGCCACCACCCGCGCCACCGCCGGGGCCGCCCGGTCCGCCCGCGGGCGCCGGCGCGCCGCCGTTGCTCGGCCCGAGGTACACGTCCACGTGCTTCGTGGCCTCGGCCAGCTTCATCATCATCATCATGCGGATGCGCTGCGACTGCAGGTACTCGACGGCGGGCAGCACGCGCTCGCCCTTCCAGCCGCTGGCGCGGCCGGGGTTGGTGAGCAGCGAATCCCGTCCGCTGCGCATCAGCCCATCGAAGAACGTTGCTGACTCGACGTTGATGGCCGAGACGTCCGTCGTGAACTCGGGCACTTCGACGGGCACGATGGTGAAGCCGAGCTTCGCGATCGCGTCGAACGTGGCCTGCTGACGTTCACGCGCGATCGGATCCTCGTTCTCGTCGAAGGCCGCCTTCAGGTAGCCGACGCGGATCGTCTTCAGATCCATCTTCGCGTTCCAGTTGAAGGGCAGGTCCACGCAGCTCATGTCGCGGCTGTCGGCGCGTGAGATGACGCGCATCACCAGCGCACAGTCCTCGGCGTAGCGGCACATCGGGCCCAGGCGATCCTGCGTCCACGACAGCGCCATCACGCCGTCGCGGCTGATGCGGCCCAGCGTGGGCCGCAGGCCGGTGACGCCGCAGCGCGACGACGGGCCCAGGATCGAGCCGCTGGTCTCGGTGCCGATCGAGAAGCCGACCAGTCCGGCCGCGGTCGCCGAACCCGGACCGGCCGACGAGCCCCCCGAGCCGGTCGCCGGATCCCACGGATTCTTCGTCTGGCCGCCGAACCAGCGATCGCCCTGCGCGATCTCGCCGCTCGCCAGCTTGGCCACGAGCACGGCGCCGGCCTCGCGCAGCATCTCGACGATCGACGCGTCCGTGTCGATCACCTGGTCCTTGTAGGCGCCCGAGCCCCAGGTGGTCTTGTAGCCCTTCACCGCGATGATGTCCTTGGCGCCCCACGGGACGCCGTGCAGCGGCCCCTTGTACTTGCCGGCGGCGATCTCGGCATCGGCCTGCTTCGCCTGGGCCAGGGCGAGCTCGTCGGTGATCGTGACCGCGCAGTTGAGCAGCGGGTTGTAGCGGTGCAGGCGGTCCAGGTACATCTTCGTCAGCTCGGTCGACGTGACCTGGCGGGTCTTGATCAGCTGCGCGAGCTGCACCACCGGCCAGAACGCCACGTCCTCGAGCGACGCCGGCCGCTTCACGGTGGGCGTGCTCATCACGAACGGCATCGTCTTGCGATCGAGCGTCATGCCGGGGACGAGCGCGCTGAAGTGGAAGGGCGGGGAGACGTCGTTCGGGATGTCGATCTGGCGCAGCTCCTTGAAGCGGGTGAGGTTCTGGTTCACCGCGTCGAGCATCTGCTTCTGATCGGCGTCGCTGAAAGTGAGCCCCGCCATGTCGATGGCGTGCCGCAGCATGTCGGCGGTGATCGTCGCGCCACCGGATTGCACGACCTCGGCCCACAGCAGGCCGGGCAGCAGCGTGCCGCCGACTCCGAGCGCGGAGCACTGGGCGAGGAACGAACGGCGGGCGGGGGCGAGATCGGGTGTGGCCATGGTCGACTCCGGCCGACACTCTACCCCGAAGTGAGGCCGGCCAGTCTCCGCGTCAGGCCTCGCCGTCGATCACCTGCCGCACCTTGCGCGCCAGCCCGAGCGGCGTGAACGGCTTCTGGATGAACGCGTCGGCCGCCTCGACCACGCCGTGCCGCAGCACCGCGTCGTCGGTGTAGCCGCTCATGAACAGGGCGCGGATGCCAGGACGGCGCTGGCGGATGGCCTCGAGCACCTGCCGTCCGCCCATCTCGGGCATCACGACGTCGCTCAGCAGCAGGTGGATGACGCCCGGGTGCTCCTCGGCGATGTGGACCGCCGCCTCGCCGCCGCTCGCCTCGAGCACCGTGAACCCCTGCATCGTCAGCGCCAGACGCACCACGCCGCGCACGGCGTCGTCGTCCTCGACCACGAGTACCGTTTCGGCGCCGCGGCTCGCGATCGACATCGTGGGTCCGGCCGTGGCGAGACCGTCCGCCGCCACGAGCGGCAGCCACAGCCGGAAGGTCGTGCCGGCGCCCGGCGCGCTCTCCACCGTGATGCCGCCGCCACACTGCGCGACGGCGCCATCCACTACCGCCAGTCCGAGCCCGGTGCCTTTGCCCACGCCCTTCGTCGTGAAGAAGGGCTCGAAGATGCGGCGACGTACCTCCTCGGTCATTCCGTCGCCGGTATCGGCCACCGTGAGACGCGCGACGGGCGTGCGCGGGTCGTCGTCCGCCGCGCCGATGGCGGTCTCGATGGTGAGCCGTCCGCCCGTCGGCATGGCGTCGCGGGCGTTGACGGCGAGGTTGATCACCACCTGCTCGATCTGCCCGCGGTCGGCGTTGATGAGCATCGGCTCCCCGGCCAGCGTCACCGTCACCTCGACGTCCTCGCGGATGAGCCGGCGCAGCATCGACTGCAGCCCGCGCACCACCGCGTTCACGTCGAGCACCGTCGGCTCGATGATCTGCTTGCGGCTGAAGGCGAGCAGCTGGCGCGTCAGCTCGCCGGCCTGGCGCCCGGCCTTCTCGATCTCCGAGATCTCGAAGCGCATCGGATGCTGCGGCGGCAGCTCGTCGAGCACCAGCTCGCAGTAACCGAGGATGGCCGTGAGCAGGTTGTTGAAGTCGTGGGCGACGCCGCCGGCGAGCCGGCCCACGGCCTCCATCTTCTGCGCCTGTTGGAACTGCACCTCGAGCTGGTGCTGCGCCGTGACGTCGAGCGAGACGCCGACGGCGCGTCGCGGTGCGCCGTCGGGCGACAGCAGCACCAGACCGACGCCCGTGATCCACCGCTGGCTGCCGTCGGGCCGCACGATGCGGTGCTGCACCGAGAACTCCCCGCCCTTGCGCATGGCGGCGTCGAACCCACGTCGCACCTGGTCCTGATCGTCGGGATGCACCATCGCCAGGAACGCCTCGTGCGAGCCGGCGAACGTCCCCGGCGCCAGCCCGTACTGCGCCTCGAGGATCTCCGACCAGCGCACGGCGCCGGTGCGGAAGTCGCGTTCCCAGATGCCGACGTCGGCGCTCTCGAGCGCGAACCGCATGCGCTCCTCGGCGGCCCGCGCGTCCCGCTGCGCGCGGTTCCGATCGGTGACGTCGCGGAAGGTGGCCAGGATGTGGCCGTCGGGCATGCGCGTGGCGATGACGTCGGCCTCGACGATCGAGCCGTCGCGATGCCTCAGCCGCCACTCGCGTTGATAGTCGACGTCGCCACCGAGGGCCGCCAGCGCCGGCCCGATATGGGGCAGTTCGTCGCTGGCGACGATGTCCGCGCCGGTGCCGCCGACCAGCTCGTCGCGCGTCCGGCCGAGTATGCGGCAGATGCCTGGATTCGCGTCCAGGTGCCGGCCCTCGGCATCGGCGATCAGGATGCCGTCGGGCGCGTAGTCGAACAGCGTGCGATAGCGGCCCTCGGTGCTGGCGGCGACGTCGACGGCGCGGCGGCGCGCGGCGAGCTCGTGCTCGACGGTGCCGGCCATGCGGTCGAATGCGCGCCCCAAGCGGCCAATCTCGTCGCCGCGGGTCGTGGCGACGCGCCCGTCGTACTGTCCCGCGGCCATCGACTCGGCGGCGTCGGTCATCGCGGAGAGCGGGGCGGTGAAGCCGGTGACGACCCGCCGCACGAGCAGCAGCGACACGAGCGCCACGGCGGCGCCGAGCAGCACGGAGTTGCGGAGGAACCTGTCGGCGCCGGCGACCACCGAGGCCCGCGGGAACTCGACCCACACCACCCACGGCGCCAGCGCGCCGAACGACGCCACGGCCCCGATCCGCTCGTCGCCGTCGGCGTGACGGTACCGCTGAATGGCGTCACTGCCGGCGTCGACCGCGCTCAGGTCGACGGCGGTGCTCAGGTCGGTCCAGCCGGAGCCGCGGCGATTGCCGAACACGATGCGCGCGTCGTCGCCGATCAGGCGCTGCAGCAGGTCGGGTGGGTTGATCGCGAGAGGCGACCGAAGGCTGAGCGTGCCCAGGGCGGTGCCGTCGGGCGAGGTGATGGCGACCGCGGTGTCGGCAAAGGCGCCGCGGGCCGCGGCCTGGATCTCGCCCGTGCCCGGCGCCGGTGGGCGCGATGGTGGCTCCGGAGCGGTGTCGCCGGGGCCCCTCGCCGGCAATTCCAGCACGATGCCGCCGCCGGCGTCCCACACCGTGACGCGCCGGCCGCGGTTCCCAGCGCCAGCTGCAGAAGCCGGCGAGTTTCTGCGCTTCGGCGAGCCGGGCTTCGGTCTCGCGCAGCGTGCGCTGGATCTGTTTCAGGTCATCGATGTCGGTGCACGTGCCGACCCAGCTGATGATGGCGCCGTCGGCGGCCGCATCGGCGTCTGCCGGCTCACGTGCCAGCGGTAGGCGCCGTCAGCGCGCCGCAGACGGAACTCGAAGTCGCGCGCGACTCCGGTGCGTACGGCCTCCGTGCGTTCGGCGACGAGCGTCGCGAGATCATCCGGGTGAATCCGGCGTCCGCCGACTGCGTGCAGGCCCTCGGGCGTGCTGCGGCCAGCGTAGGCGGCGCCGCGCTCGTTCACGTAAGTGAGCGCGCCGTGGCGATCGGCGGTCCACACGATTTGCGGGATGGCGTCGGCGAGCGCTTCGGGAACGACCGGCGACGGCAGCGCCGCGAGCTGTCGGCGCACGAACTCAAGAACGACAGAGCAGCGGCGCCGCCCAGCACTGCCAGCGCGACGCCGCTCGAGGTGAGGACGTGGCCGAGTCCCGCGCCCGTGCGCGCGCTCAGCCACGCGGCGCTCAGGCCGAGGGCGACGGCGGCACCGCTGATGCGGGCGGACGCGGACGTGATGGCGGCGCCATGCGACGTGGGGCACGGAGGCTGTCGACTCCCCCATGGTCGCACGTGGCTGAGGCGGCTCGGCCGTTGTCGCCATGGCGTCACCCGCGCGTCACGGCGACGGACGCGGTTGCGCAGCTGCTGCGGGCACGTCAACTCCTCACCGGGCGTCGGGACTCGCGACGCCCGAGCTGGGCACCAGCGCGCCGATGGCGACACCATCGGCCCCACCGTCCGCGAACCGTGAAGTCCTCGGCCGTCGAAATCGCTTGACTCGAACAGCGGGAACGAACGACAACTCCCGCCACGGAGGACTCGATGGCGACCAAGAAGGCAAAGCCGAAGGTGAAGGATCTCAGCAGCGCGAAGAAGGCCGGCTCGGTCAAGGGCGGCCGCATCAACCGCGCCTAGCGGACGACGACGGGGGATCTCGGTGGCCATGCGACTCGCAGCCGCGGCGTCCCCGTTTTCGATGTGCGCCTGCGCCCGAGGCGGTCGCCGCCCGGCGCAGGGGCTGACCCGGCAGTTCGGCTGGACGCACCTCGACGTCACGGTCACCGTCGATGCGCCCGCGCGTGCCGTGCGCCTGGCCGGCACGGTGTCGCTGCCACCACTGGCAGCGGTGATCGAAGCCGACATCGCGGCGCGGCTCGCGCCTGGCTGGCGCGATCGAATCACGCCTTCACGCCGTGGAACCCGGGTGCTGGCGCACTGCCTCGAGGCGTCACGTCATTGCGACGAAGGCGTCTCCGCGTCGACCGGCGCCGCGGCACTCGTGACCGAATTGAAGCTCCGACGACGGCCCGGTGGCGCCCCTGGCGCGCCACGACGACGCCACCCTGGTGCGCACCCTCGACGGCACGGTCGGGTGGTTGCGTGGCGGTCTCGGCGCCGCGTGCGATCCGCCGCCCCTCGTCCGACGTCGGCCCGACGTCGCCGCTCTGAGCCACGCCGCTCGTGCGTACCTCGGCGTGTCCTACCGTCTGGGCGGCACGACGCGCCGCGGAATCGACTGCTCGGCGCTCGTCCAGCGCGCGGTACGGGCATCGGCCGGCGCCGTCCTGCCGCGTCATTCCACTGATCAGGTGCGCGACGGCCATGCCGCGGCGACGCCGGTGGGCGAACCCGGCGACATCGTATGCATCTGGGCCGGACCGCGGCGCTCGCCGCACGTCGGCCTCGTGCTGCGCGGGCGTCGGCCCGGCGATCGTACCGTGGTGCACGCGTCGGCGACGATGCGACGCGTCGTCGAAGAGCCGCTCGAGCGGTTTCTCGCCCACGCCGACCGTGTCGCGCACGTGCCGTACGCGCAGGCCGTCGAACAGTCCGCGTGTCTCCCGCACCGGTAAGCCTGCACCCGTCGGTGCCGGGGCTGTACGCCCGCATGCGCCGGCGGCTCGCCGGCATGCTCGTCATCGGTGTCACCGGCACCAAGGGCAAGACCTCCACCACCGAGTTCATCGCCCAGCTGCTCGACGCCCGCGGCCTGCGCACGGCGGTGTCGACCACCGAGTCGGCGCGCATCGGCAGCCGCTACTACGAAGGCTTCTGGAGCGTGCCCGAACTCGATCGCTTCGTCGCGCTCGCGACGCGCGCCGGCGTGGACGCGGTGGTGATCGAGTTGTGCTCGTCGGCGCTGCGCTGGGACCTGCACACCGCCTTCAACCTCGACGTCGCGGTGCTGACCAACATCGGCACCGATCACATCCCCTCGCACGGCAACCGCCGCGGCTACATGGCGACGAAGCAGCGGATGTTCCGCGATCTGGGCACGGGCACCATGCGCACGCCGCCCCTCGCCGTCCTGAACGAAGACGATGCCAGCTGCGCGGCGTTCGCCGCGTGCCTGCCGTCGGGCGTCGAGCTCGTCACCTACGGCGTGGAGCGCCGGCCGCCGGCCTCCGGACGCGTGCGGGCGCGCCGACTGCACGCTCGCCACATCGCCGACGGGCGCGGCGGTGTGTCGTTCGTGGTGGAGGGCGACGCCCGCCCGTCGCGGCGCTGCCGCACCGCGCTCCACGGCCGATTCAACGTCGCGAACGTGCTGGCGGCGATCGGGTGCGTGCACGCCCTGGGGCACGACTGGTCGGCCGTCGTCGCCGATGCCGCGCGCCTCGTGCCTCCACCGGGCCGCTTCCACATCGTCGGCGCCCCCACGCGCACCGCGCCTGGTGTCGTGGTCGACTACGCGCATACGCCCGAGAGCCTCGAGGCGGCGATCGAGGCCGCGGCGGCGATCGCCCGGACCGGTCGCGTGCACGTCGCTTTCGGGTGCGGTGGTGACACGTACAAGGCCAAGCGGCCGCAGATGGGACGCATCGCCGCCGCCGGCGCCAGCCGCGTCGTGATCACGAGCGACAACCCGCGCTTCGAGGCGCCGGACGCGATCGTCCGCGACATCCTGCGCGGCGTGCCGCGCGACGCGCGCGGGCGCGTCTCGATCGAGCTGGATCGCGCCCGTGCCATCGACGACGTGGTCGCCGCCGCGTCGCCCGGCGACTGCGTGCTGGTGGCGGGGAAGGGCGCCGAGCGGACGCAGGAGGTCGCCGGCCGCGTCATCCCGTTCTCGGACCTGCGGCTCGCCCAGCGCGCCCTCGACGCGCGGCTCGGGCTCTACGCGCCCGACGGCCCGCGGCTGTCGTCGATCGCCGCGGTGGTCGCCGACGTCGGCGCCGCGACGCCGCGATACGCCCGTCACGCCGATCTGCAGCGTGCACCGGCGAGCCTGGCGAAGCTCATGACGCTGTACCTCGCAGCCGAGGCCGCGTCGCGCGGAGACTCGACGCTCGCGACACGCGTCGCGATCAGCCGGTATGCCGCCACGACGCCACACGCGCGGCTGCGCGGCGCGGCGGGCGATCGCGTGCCCGTGCGCACGCTGCTGCTCGCGCTCGGCGTCCACTCGTCGAACCTCGCCGCCACGGCCCTCGCCGAGCACGTGGCCGGTAACGAGGCGGCGTTCATCACCCGCATGAACGACACCGCCGCGCGGCTCGGCCTGAGGCACACGCGGTTCGCCACGCCGCACGGCCTACCGCATCCGCACCAGCACACCACGGCCGCCGACATGGCGCGGCTGCTGCAGGCGTTGCTGCGCGACCATCCCGCCGCCGTCGAGTGCCTGCGGGTGCCGTCGTTCACGTACCGCGGTGCGCCGGTGCGCGCGTCCGTGCCTCGCCGTGCGGTGCCCGGACAGGTGCTCGCGATCAAGACCGGATTCACGTGGGAATCAGGCGACAACCTGGCCGTGGCGACGCGTGTCGGCGGACGGCTGCGGACCGTGGTCGTCCTCGGCGCCCCGAGTCGCGCGGCGGCGCTCGCCGACGTTCGTCTCCTTCTTGCGTGGTGATGTCATCGTTTGCAACATCCGTCCGCGGCGCCGTCGCTCATGACCAGCTCTGCTATGGTTCGCCTATCGATGTCGTCGACATGGGGCGTGCGACAGCGACTGGAGGTGGAGTGTGCGCAGAGGATGGACATTCATGATGTGCGCGAGCGTCGGGCTGCTGGGCCTGACGGTCTGGGCATCGGAGAAGCCGTCGGCCGAGTTCGTCAACGCCATGAAGATCAGCGCGGCCGCGCAGGCCGCGGCCACGAAGGCGATGAAGGAGGAGGACTTCGACACCGTGGAGAAGGAAGCGGCGAAGATCGTCGAGGCCTTCCCGGCCATTGAGAAGTACTGGTCGGTGCGGGCGCCGGACGTCGTGCCGATGGCGCGGGTGGCGTCGAAGGCCGCCTCCGACCTGCGGGTGTCGGCGCAACAGCGCAGCGTCGAAGGCCTCGAGTACTCGTCGAAGGATCTCGTGGCCGCGTGTAAGAACTGCCACGACGCGCACCGCGAGAAGATGCCGGACGGCACCTTCGAGATCAAGTAGTCCCGCCGCGTGGGCGCGTGTTCCCCGCACGCGCCCTTTCAGATCATCGACGTCCCGCGTCAACCACGACGATGGATGTCACCTTCGCGTCAGCCCTGCCCCCGCCGCCTTCGCGGCCCCCGTCGCGCGACGGGCCACCCGGCGACAGCCTCGGCACCGGATCCGCCGCCCGTCAGTTCGCGCGAGCGAGCGTCAGACGGCGCGTGAGCATGCCGTTGTCGGTGCGGATCGAGCCTGGCGCCGGGCCGAAGGTGAGGCGGTCGCCGTCGACCTTGAAGTAGCGCGTCTGCTGCGTGGCGACGTAGTCGGGTCGCCACGCCGCATCGACTGCCAGCACCACCGAGCCGGCCGTCGCATCGATCGTGCAGGGGCCCGAGTACGCGATGTACGTGTTCAGCAGCGCGTCGCGCATCTGCTGCACCACCGGCGGCGTGGCGGCCGCGAACGACGGCACGTCGCTCGACATGATCTGCACGTAGCAGTGACCGCGCTCGACCACGATGGCGCCTACGGGGTTGGGCCCCCACGGCAGCCGGGCCACCGTGCCATCGGCGCGGAGGTCCTCGGCCTTCAGCAGCTTCCAGCGGCCTTCAATCGACGCCCGCGACGGCGGTGTCTGTCCAACGGCGTCGTGTGCGGCCACGCCCGCTGGCGTCGCCCACCCGGCGACGAGACCGGCCATCAGCCAAGCGAGAGCAGTGCGTTTCATCGGGCCTCCCGGCGTGTGCAGGCGCGCACAGTATCACGCCGACGCGCGGGGCCGATCAGGTCTGGACACGACCGAACCGAGTGGAACGAGGAGTGGTGAGCCAAGATTTCGCCATTTGGAATCAGATGGACGAGTTGTTGCGGAAGTTGGATCGACTTCGCGCAGTAGCCTAACCAGCCAGCGCTGGCGCCTGGCCTCCTAGACGGAGGTCCCCAGCTGGCGGGCCGGCAGCTGGGTCCGACCGCCGGCCGGGTTCCCACTGACCCCAGCGACCTGGTCGAGCCGCAGGTCGACAGAAGATCGACGCACTTTTCTGTCACAAGACTGGCTCCAACGGACTCGCCTAGCCGCTGCCTTCGTCATTGAAATCCTGGTCGAACGAGCGTAGTCTCTCCTCCAGCACCGCTCCTTTAAGCGCGCTCGGTTCTTCCGAGCGAGACTGGGCATCCTCCCTACCCGCCACGCCTCAGTCAGGCTCTCCGACTAGCACCCGGTGCCTGTCGCCCCCCACCGCAACCCGTGCAGGGGGAGGCTCTGCCGTAGGCTTGACGGAGGAATCATGTCATGTTACATAAGGCACATTACATAGGCGGTGATGCCGAATGCCCCAAGGATCCAGCGGTCGGATCGTCCTCGAGGTCGACCCCGAAACCAAGCGAGAGTTGTACTCCTCCCTTGCCCGAGAGGGTCTCACCCTCAAGGCATGGTTTCTCGAAGCGGCGCGGGTCTATATCGAACGGAGCACCCAGCCCCAGCTCAAGTTCCGAAGCGACGTCGAGGCAGCCGGTGTTCCGCATGACTAGCGCAGTCTCCGCCGAACCGCCGACTGCGGTGGCGGAGAAAATTGCATCCGTCGATTGGCACTTCGCCGACGCGAAAACGCAGGTGGGGGTGCACTCGATTCATCCCTACCCGGCGAAGTTCATCCCGCAATTGCCCCGCCAGTTGCTGAGTCTGCTTGCACCCGGTCCGGAAGCAGTAGTCTTCGACCCGTTCTGCGGATCTGGAACGACGTTGGTGGAAGCCCAGGCCGCCGGTCTCGCGTCGGTAGGTGTTGACCTGAATCCCATAGCGACCCTGATCGCCCGGGCCAAGACCAAGGGACCTGGACCTGCAGTTCACCCGGCGGCAAGAGCCGTTATCTCAGAAGCGCAGGCGACAGCCGGAGCAGTCCCCGATATTCCAAGAGTCGATCACTGGTTTTCAAAGGACGTCCAGACAGCCTTGGCCGGAATTGTTGACGCGATCGCACGCGTGGCGGAACCGACCGTCAAGGACGACCTTCGCGTCGCTCTCTCTAGCATCATCGTCCGGGTTTCTTACCAGGACGGCGACACGCGATATGCCGCCGTTCAGAAGAACGTAGACGGCGCATTGGTGTTCGAGTTGTTTGAGCGGGCAGCCCTTGAACTCGATCGAGCGCGGGGGGCGCACTTCGGTTCCTTGTTCCGAGCGGAGCACGCGCCGGCGAGGGTCTTGACCGGCGACATCCTGACCGTTTCACCAGAAGCGATTGGGCCCGTAGACCTCGTGATCACGTCGCCGCCATATCCGAACGCGTACGAGTATTGGCTGTACCACAAGTACCGAATGTACTGGCTAGGGCTCGATCCGATCTCCGTAAGGGAGGCCGAAATCGGGGCAAGGCCGCACTTCTTCAAGAAGAATGCGCATACTGCCGAAGACTTTGAGCGGCAGATGAAGGTCGTGTTTCGACTGCTGTGCCAAGTCCTCAGGCCAAGTGGTTACGCCTGCTTCGTCGTGGGCGACTCTCGAATCCATGGTCGGATTGTCGACAACGTCGCCCTGCTCAAGCGAGCAGCTTCAGCGGAAGGATTCCGGCTTGAGGCAGTCACGGAACGCGGCGTGCCGAGTACGAGGAAGGCGTTCAATCCGGCGAATTCGAGAGCCACGTCCGAATTCATCACGGTGTTTGCGCGATGAACGACGTAGTCCTCGATTGGCCCTCGTACCGCTCGTTGCCATACGAGCGTCGACTGGCAATCCGTGAACTGGAGAGCCTTCTCGGGGCGAAGCCTGACATGGCTCCAGACCAGGTCCGGATTTCAGACGCTTCACTGGATGAGGAGCTCCTTAGTCGCCTGACCTACTTCCACCTAGTCCGGTTCAACGGCTCAGGAAGGCTCGTGCCCACCCAAGCCAAGCTGGAAGCCAGCGCGTCGGCTGCATCCGCCAATTTGTTCCGGGAGCTTTCTGATGGCGTGGTTCTCCGGCGTCAAAGCACGCGCTATTCGGCACATGGCCTCCACGAGTACAAAGGCAAGTTCAATCCTCAGATCGTCAGGTCAGTCGTCAACGTGCTCGGAGTTGGCCTCCAGGGGCAGAAGCCCCGGGTCCTTGATCCGTTCTGCGGTAGCGGTACATCCCTCGTTGAGTCCGCTCATATGGGTTGGGACGCCTTGGGGGTTGACGCAAATCCCTTGGCAGTCCTCATCTCGACGGCGAAGCTGGACTGCCTGAGAGTGCCCGTGAGCACTCTGCAGTCGACCGCTCGGCAGGTCACTGACCGTCTGCTGGAGTCGATTGGGCGGTACGATTGCGACGAGGAGTTCAGCAGGGGCGAGTTGAAGGACCTTGCAAAGGCCGCCCCGATTGCGCTGCCAAACGAACAGTACTTGGAGAAGTGGTTCTCCGCGTCTGTGCTGGCTCAGCTCAGGCTCGTATGGTTCGAAATCTCGTCGATCGAGAACGACGCGACTCGTCGAATCGCTTCCGTCGTCCTCAGCGATATCCTGCGGGACGTCTCCTTACAGGATCCCGGAGATCTCCGGATTCGTCGGAGGACGGATGCCAAGGCGAACTATCCGGCAGTCCGAATGTTCGCGGAACTGCTGCCCCAGCGCCTTGAGTCGGTCGCACGGGCCCGCGCTGTTCTCGGGAAGGTCTGCGGCCGACAGCGGTCTGTACTTGGCGACTCACGCATCTCAATTCCAGCCGCTAAGGGCGAGGGGCCAACCTTGTTCGATGTGGTGGTCACAAGTCCGCCATACGCCACCGCTCTGCCCTACATCGACACACAGCGTTTGAGCCTGGCTTTCCTTGGATTGCTCACACCCTCGCAGTTGCGCGAGGCTGAGGCGCGGCTCATAGGTAATCGCGAGATATCCTCGAAGGATCGCGAGATCGAAGAGCGCCGGCTTCGCGAAACCGTACGCACGTTTCCGAAGGACGTTGCGAAGCTGCTCATCAAGGCCAGCGACTTGGCCGCAGGTGAGGGGAACGGCTTCCGCAGGCGAAATGTCCCCGCCCTCTTGCTTCGATACTTCGACGACATGCGGCGTGTCTTTCAGACCATTCGCGCGCGTGTTGCGCCGGGCAGACCATTCGCGATGGTTGTCGGACCCAACCGGACGACCCTGAGCGGCGAAGTGATCAACATCGACACCCCACGCTTACTTGCCAGCGTCGCGGCCGAAGTTGGCTGGGATGTTGATGAGTTTGTCGAGCTGGACGCCTACCAGCGGTTCTCTGTCCACCAAGAGAACGCAATCAAGGAGGAGGCGCTGGTTGTTCTCAGGGCGAAAAGCAATTGAGTGTCGAGGAACCGGAGCGAAAGCTAGAACAGACCGAACTGTTTCACTCCAGCTCGGCCTCGAGCCTGGACCGTTCGGTTGCATCGCGTAAGTAATGGCGCGTGCTCAGGGTCCTCGACTCTCACGATCCACACCTCGTAGGCGGGGTCTGAACCGTCGGGGAGGCGCTCAACCAAGAGTATGTCGCCTCCCGCATTCGTCTGATCGATCGTGTCGTGACCTACATTGATGCGCCAGTCGGCGTGGCCCGCATCGGTTCCCGGCGGCCGCTGCCAGATTCGGTAGCGGACCGTACGGGCTCCTCCAGTCCGTTCGTTAAGAAGCACGTCGAAATAGGCATCCGGATACTGGCGCCCCTGCATCTGTACGGCAGGAAAGAAAGCGACACATTCTTCAGGCAGACTGACCTCAGGCGTTCCACGCACGCCCCGTCTGTGTGAGACGTCGAAGTCGGAGAGGGTCATCGCGAAGAACCGAGACTGGATAGCAGGTGCAATTGCTGGCGCGGCAGCCGGGGCAGGCACCGCGGCCCTCGGGCGGCGCACAGTGCCCAAATCGGGATGCGGGGGCGGCGCAGCGGGCACCTGGATACGTTCATTCCCTCCACGCTGGCGCGCCCCACCGGGCCTGGGCTTGATCCGCTGCGGAACGGGCGTAACAGTCTCGTCGATCAGGCTTCCTGCCGTGACTAGCCGCTGGAGATCAGTCAGCTGCAGGCGGCTGGAGTGCCCCTGCATTCCACGAAGATTGAGAAGGACCTGACTAAACTCCGCGATTGCTGCAACATCGTCCGGCGCTCCGACCGACACGCTGATGCTGTTTGCTTCGAAGTTCCGATACAGCCCGTCCGCAGTCAAGTTCGAGCTGCCGACAGAGATCCATGTTTGGCCGGGGCTTCGGAGGACGTATGCCTTCGGGTGAAATAGGACGCTTCCACCGGTCTCGAAGCCGAAGACTTGCACCCCGGCTTGGATGAGTTGCTCGACTGCTTGTGCAGACGTAATCCCGTTTGAAAGCCCCACGTGCGCTGTGGCTGTGGCTCCCCGGTCATTAAGCGTCTTGAGGGCACCGTATATCCGGCTCGTGCCACTGCTCGTAGCGAAAGCCACCGCCATCTCCAGCTCGGTGTAGGCAGGGGAGCTAATCTCCGTCGTCAGCGCATGGCCGAGGGTGACGAGTTCGCCATTGGGCCCAAAGGGCTGGAAAAGGTATCGGGTTCGCAATTCGGCTCACCGTCGAACGCGCTGATCCTAGCACTGCAGCGTCGCCTCACGTACTCTGGTTGCGAGACCGGCCGCGGCGCAGGTATAAGTAGGCAGCCGAGTCTGTGATGCCCGGCGCATCCGGACAGTGAGGCAGGGCGCCGCAACGGCTCCGAGCCCAGTGTCCTAAACGGCATACGCCCTGCGCGCCCCGCGGCGCAACGCCCCGGACGCTCAGCGCCTTCCTGAATCGCCCCGCGCGGCAACCGCCCGGGCGCCTTCACGAACAACCCAACGCAACGCCATGTCGGGAGGACAGCCATGTTCGATCCGCGAGATGACGCGCGCGACCGTGAAGGCGGCGATGGACGTGCGCGAGTGTATGAAGACCGCGACCGAGACGACCAGGACCCGCGCGATGGTTTGATACGCGGCCTCGACCTGCCACGCGGCGACGAGCGCGAGCTGGTCGTCAACCGCGACCGCGTCTATGAGCTGAACGGCGAGGACAACCGCGTCCTGGCTGCCGTCGGCGCCTTCCGCGTCGTGCCCGAGCACGACCTCGATGCCGACCACGACACCTTCGAACACCTGCGTGACGAGGGCCTCGTCGAGACGGTGGACCTCGGCGACGGCGAGCGCGGCCTGACGCTCACGCGGGAAGGGCGCGACCTGCTCGAGGGCCACTCACTCGACCGGGAGGACGAACCCGTCCAGGCGTTTCACGCCGGTGTCAGCCGGGAGCGAGAGCTGGACCACGACTCGCACCTGTACTCGACCTACCGACAGGAGGAAGCGCGGCTCCGCGACGAGCACGGCGGGGTCGAGGTCCGGCGTGTCGTCCTTGAGCAGGACCTGAAGCGCGAGTACCAGGAGTTCCTGCAGGAGCACAACCGCGGACGTGCCGACAGCGACGGCCGCCCCGACCGGGACGAGCACGAGATCCGCGAGTGGGCGCGCGACCACGACCTGCCGTACTTCGACGGACAGGTGCACTTCCCGGACTACCGCATCGAGTACGAGGCCGACGGCCGCGAACTCCACCAGGACGTCGAGCTGTTTACCCCGCACTACCGCGGCGCGCACGCCGTCGGCCACAGCAAGGCCGGATTCCGGGTGTACGTCGTTGGTTCACGCGGCGGCGGTGGCCGGCCTGTGCCTCGGCCGCGGGGGGCGGAGGAGTTCCTGTGACGCGCCAATATCCGGCCAACGGTACCTCGGACAGCGTCACGGAGGAGCGGGTGAAGGCACTCGCAGCCTTTGGATTCACGGAACGCCAGTGCCAGTTCCTGGTGGCCGTCATGGTCCATGCCGGCTGCTTCCTTGAACGGCAGTACTGCGCGTTCACCGGCACCGTGCGCGGCCAGAACAGCCGCGACTTCGTCGGCCGGCTGGTGGCGCGCGGGTTCGCCCGTGGCATCGAGCCCGGACCGGTTCGCCGCGGACGGCTTTACCACGTTCACCACCGTCCGCTCTACGAGGCGATCGGCCAGGCCGACAACCGGAATCGTCGGCTGATGACTGTCGGCCGGATGGTCGAGCGCCTGATGATCTTGGATGCGGTGCTCGGTGACCGCCACTGCTGGTGGCTCAGCCCCGAGCCGGACAAGCGGCGGTTCTTCGCGCTCATGCGCGACAACTACCTGGGCCAGAGGACTACCCGCACATCGCATTCGGCACCGGACGCCAGCGCGTCATCCGGTGCTTTCCCGACAAGCTGCCGATCGGCGTCGAGAAGGGCAACACCGACCATCTGGTGTTTCTCTACCTGGTGAGCCGGCGCGTGCCCATCGACTTCCGCCAGTTCCTGATCCGCCATGCGGGAGGCTGCTGCGGTTCGTGCGCACCTGGACCCTCCGGCTGCTGGTCCCACGGCGGTTCAGGAAGGCGGTCTCGCTCTACAAGGCGGCGGTTCGTGAGGAGCTGTGGTCGCCCATGAACCCCAGCGTGACGCAGCTCACGGAGCCGCACTTCCGCAGTGCCAGTCCACGGGCGCACACGTCGGCGACCCGGCCGACCCGCTCCATCCGGCGCGAGTTCAAGAAGCAGGGCGGTGCGAAGATCCAGTCGCTGTATCGGGCGTGGCGGCGACAGGGTGACCGCGTGATCTGGGACGCGCGCACTCGCCGACGCTGGCGGACGACCACGCGCGCGGTTGTTCGACCGTCGAAGTGGAGTTCTTGAACCGGCGATGCTTTGCAGCTCTCCGGCTCCATGGACCGGCGACGCGTGGGCCGAGAAGGGGAGCCAAAGCGAAAATCGCGTCAGGTTGGCCCCCCTGTTTCGGAGGCCTCACCAGGCCCTCTCTCCCCCTTGGTCGACCATGAACGCGAGCCCCACGCAAGTGCCGAACTCGCGACGGTTGGCACACGTGCCGAGGTGAGGCGGCGCTGTCTGCCGCCTCGTCGAGCCATGTCGATCGATGTCGCAACAGAGACGATGGCGTGAACGACCCCGGTGCTGTGCCCAGCCACCGAAGCCCCGAGGGCGTCAGGGTCGTTCACGCCATCGGGTGTCAGTGCCCGCGCCCGGCGAATGCGTGTCCTGATCGTGCAGGAGAATCGCCGCCTTCTTGCCCAGCGTGTGACCCGGATGTTGTCCCACGATTACGTCACGAACGAGACCCTTGATCGGGTGCACGCCGACCATCGCGCCGGTGATGGCGCCGTGCTCGCCGTCGTCAATGCTCTCCGCTTCGCGTCGACCCGGCCGGCAACCGGGCCGCTGGGCATTGACGACGTCTACGCGCGGCACGGTTGGCAGTTACGCAATGGTCGCCGGGTTGACGATGCGTCGAATGGTGATTGACGCAGCGCACCCGCAGGCGTAACGTGGCCGTCTTCTCGCCAGTGCTGCAGGCACTCCTCCGGTTCGCCGCAACGGCATCCGGAGCGCGCATCGTGCCGATGCTCCAAGGGCACGGTTCGAGCGCATCCCTGCAACAACACAGTCAGAAGCAAGAACCCTCGCTGCGTCGCGTTCTCAGACACACGCACAGCGTAGAGGCCGCGTTCATCAGGGAAACCGTCACGCCCCGGAACCGCTGAACGCGTCGCAGACAGTCGCGTCAGGTCGTGACCGTCGCCGTGGGGACTCACCGTCCCGCGGATGATGCCGGCGCAACGCCGCATCCGCGCTCCTGAACGACGGCGCGTCGATCGCCGCATCGACGCGCCGGAGCGCGCCTCCCACTCAACACGAACGCTCGTGCATCTTGGGGGACCGCGATGGACCTGTCTGAACGCGTAGACGCCGGCCCGGAACCGATGACGATTCAGCGATGCCGCGAGGTGCTCGGCCATGAGGCCGACGCGCTGTCGGACGATGACGTGACATCGTGCGGCACGCGGATGCGATGGCGCACATCCTGATCGTCCTGGCGATGCAGGACGGTCGCATCCACTGACGCCGATGCCGCGACAACGAGGCTTGCCGACACCCGGCGACGGGGCTAAGCTGACGGACATGGTCGGCGCGGTGATCTACGTACGCGTCAGCACGAAGGAGCAGACGGAGAACCTGAGTCTCCCGACGCAGCTTCGCGCCTGCGAGGAGTATTGCCGCCGGCAGGGCTACGAGGTGCTCGAACGCTTCCACGAGGAAGGCGAGAGCGCCAAGACCACCGACCGCAGCCAGCTCCAGGCGCTGCTGAAGTTCTGCCGCACCCACAAGGGCAAGGTCCACTTCCTGGTCGTCTACAACCTCACGCGCTTCGCGCGCGAGAAGTACGACCACTTCGCGCTCCGCGCACACCTGCAATCGCTCGGCATCTCGCTGCGCTCGGTCACCGAGCCGATCGACGACACGTCCACCGGCAAGCTGATGGAAGGCGTGCTGGCGGCGTTCGCGCAGTTCGACAACGACGTGCGCTCGGAACGGACGCGCGCCGGCATGCGCGCGGCGCTCGAACTTGGCCGCTGGACGTTCCCGGCGCGCTCGGATGAACGCGCCGAAGTGGTCGAGCGCAAGCTTGGTTCATGACTGAAGGCGCGGCCCGCTGGTGCGTCGCGTTCGAGGAACTGGCGACCGGCCGCTACACCAAGCAGGAAGTGATCGCGCGCGCGACCGAGGCAGGACTTCGCAGCCGGAAGGGACTCCGCATCTCGCCCCAGAGCTTCGGCCAGATGATGCGGAACCCGATCTACGTCGGGAAGGTCGAGAGCCCGGACTACGGCGTGTCGACCCGCGGCGACTTCGAGCCGCTCGTGGACGAGCCGACGTTCTTCCGCGCCCAGGCAGTGCTCGATGGCCGGGTCGTCGTGGCCGGCCCGCGCCAGCGCAGCCATCCCGACTTTCCGCTGCGCGGCTTCGTCCGGTGCGAGACGTGTGGGCGACCGCTGACCGGCAGCTGGTCGAAGGGCAGAAACTGCTACTACGCCTACTACCATTGCCAGCGCCAATGCCGGGCGGTTAACGTCAGCAAGGCCGCGCTCGAAGGCGCGTTCGCGGACGAACTCGCGCTTCTGCAGCCGTCCGCCGGCTACATGCGCCTGGTCAAGGACCGGATTCTCTACGCGTGGGAGCAGCGGCAGGCCGAGGCGAAGGACCGCACGGCCGAGCAAGAACGGCGGGTGAAGGCGATTCGCCAGAAGCTCGATCGGCTGGACGATGCGTTCTTGTTCGCGCAGTCGATCGACCGCACCAGCTACGAGCGGCAGCGCGACCGGCTGCGCGAGGAGCTGACGCTGGCTCAGATCGACCACCACGCCGACGCCACCGAAGAACTCGACGTACAGGGCATCCTGGCGTTCGCAGAACGCATTCTGCCGCGCGCGTCAGACCTGTGGGTGCAGGCATCGCTCGACTACAAGCAGCGGCTGCAGGCGCTGTTCTTTCCGGAAGGGATCGCGTACGACGGGAATCGATTCAATCGAACCGCCGTAACGGCACCACTTTTCAACTACTTGGCGCCGAATGAAGGTGCTGATGAAAGAGTGGTGAGCCCGGAAGGAATCGAACCTTCAACCAACAGATTAAGAGTCTGCTGCTCTGCCAGTTGAGCTACGGGCCCAGTGGAGTGCTGACGGCGCGGGGCGCTGTCGACGCTCGCTGGTCGCGTACGGCGGGCGCCGCGACGCGACTGGCAAACCCAGACTATAGCAAAGCACCGCGCGGCGGGGCAATGCCTGTCTCAACGCGGGCGGCGGCGGGCCCACATGCCGCGGCGCGCGGCCTTCGCGTCGCGCTCGGCGGCGAGGAAGTCCGGCTTGCGGATGAACTCGAAGCGGCGATACGTCTCCGCCCAGCCGGCTCGGATCACTTCGAGGTTGGCGAGCCGGCCATCGGCGAGGAACACATAGGCCAGCGTGCGCTTGTAGGGATCGAGACGCGGACCGTCGTACTCGAGACGCACGTCGTGGCCGAGCAGCAGCGCGCGCAGGAACGCCGCGGCGTCGTCGCCGAAGGGCTCGGACGGGCGGTAGCTGCCGTGCTTTTCAGGCGCGTCGACGCCGATGAGGCGCACCACGCCGACGTTGGCCACGCTGATCGTGTCGCCGTCGAACACCTGCCGGACGTGTTGCGCATCGGCGGGACGCGCGAGGATGCTCAGCAGCGCCAGGGCGAGGGCGACGGTCGTGCGACGCGGGCGTCCGTCCCGGACGATCACGCGGGAACCGCTCCGGCGTCGCGCTTGGCGTCGTACAGCCGCTCGTCGGCACGCTTGATCGCGGCGGCCCAGTCGGCGGCGTCGGCGGCCACCGACACGCCGACCGAGAAGCGGAGAGCCGGTGTGCGGTCCTCGTTGAACTGGGCCAGCGCGCTGGGCAGGCGGCCGCGGATGCCCTCGGCCTCGTCGGCCGTCGTCATTGGCAACAGCACGATGAACTCGTCGCCGCCCTGGCGCACCACGCGGTCGCCGGCGCGGAAGAACTGCGTGAGGAACTCGGCCATCCTCTGCAGCAGTTCGTCGCCGGCGGCGTGGCCGTCCTTGTCGTTCACCTGCTTCAGGCCATCGAGGTCGAAGGCGAACACCGCCACCGGGAACTCCCGGCTGGCCTGCAGGCGCGCCGCCTCGTCGTCGAAGTAGCGGCGATTCGACAGGCCGGTGAGGCGGTCGCGGTAGCCGGCGGCCCGCAGTTCCTCCTCGTAGCACTTGCGCGTGGTGACGTCGCGCGCCACCACGAGGAGGCCCACCGCCCGGTCCTGGGCATCCCACAGGTTGTGCCGTGCCACCTCGAACCAGCGCAGGCCCTGGGCCGCGGTCCAGCGGCACAACACGACGTCGTGCGCGCCGTGCGGCACCGATTGCCAGTCGTCGGCGCCGAACACATCGCTCCAGCGTTCGCCGAGCAGGTCGCGTTCCGACCGCTGCAGCAAGGCGGCCGCCGCCTGGTTCGCCACCACCACCACGTCGTGCTCGTTCAGCACCAGCACCAGATCGGGCATCGAGTCGAACAGCTTCTCGAGGGCCACCGGCCGGGGATCCAGCAGCCGGTACTTCGTGGTGGCCCAGCCGATGAAGAGCGCACTGAAGGCGAAGCCGGGCAGCGTCGGGTTGTAGGCGAGCTGCGCCGACAGCGCCGGCCAGGCTTTGCCGGCTTCGTTGAGGACGTTGCCGGCCAGCGGCAGCAGGCTGCCGACGAGCATCAGGAGGCTGAGTGTGCTCCCTGCGCATGCGCCAGTCGCTGAATAGCGCGCGCGGCGACGGCACGTAGCTGTAGGTGAGGGCGAGGTGGAACGGGAAGAGCGGGCCGTTGAGGCCCACGAGCTCCGCGCGCTGCACGATGTCGGTGAAGAACAGCCGGTGGGCGTCGTTCGTGTAGACGAGCGGGAACACCACGAGGGGCCACACGTAGGCCGCCGCCCAGCGCCGCAACCGCGGCCGCTGGCCGATGTGGAACAGCGTGAAGATCAACCAGCTTGGCGTGGTGGCGGCGATGGCCGGGAACTTCAGCGAAAACCAGAGGCGCGCGTGCGCGGGATCGAGCTGCTCGCCGAGGTAGCACGCGATCCACCACGCGACGCCCCATTCGAGCCCCGCGAAGTACGCGAATCCCGGATAGCGGCGGTTGCGCCACGCGTAGGCGCCGAGCAGGGCCGACACGAGGCCGGCGGTGGCGAGCAGGGTCAGGTACATCGACGGTCGGATGGTAGCGAGTTTTCTGTCAACGGGTGCAGCGCCGTTTCCGGTCCCGCACCCTCGCGAGCGCCCGGCCCGGGCTGCTATGCTGTGCCGATTGTCGCGCCGCAACGGCGCCGAGGAGAGCTGCGATGAGCCAGGCGGTGGCCGCGCCGGGGATGACCGGCGACGAGATGGTGGCGCTGTGTCGGCAGCACAGCCTGTACGAGTGGTCGGTGCAGGGCGCGGTGGATCCCATCCCCGTGGCCCGCGCGAAGGGCGTCCACTTCTGGACCCCGGAAGGCAAGCGCTACATCGACTTCAACAGCCAGTTGATGTGCGTGAACGTCGGCCACGGCCACCCGGCGCTCGTGAAGGCCATCCAGGAGCAGGTGGCGCAGCTGGCGTACATGAACCCGTTCATGGCCAGTGAGCCGCGCGCCCGCCTGGGGGCGAAGCTGGCCGAGATCACGCCCGGCGACATCGACGTCTTCTTCTTCACCAACGGCGGCGCCGAGGCGAACGAGAACGCCATCCGCATCGCCCGCGCCGTCACCGGCCGCCACAAGATCCTGGCGCGTTACCGCTCGTACCACGGCGGCACCGCCGGCAGCCTCACACTCACCGGCGATCCGCGGCGGTGGGGCGCCGAGCCGGGCATCCCCGGCGTGGTGCACGTGCTCGACCCGTACCACGGCCTGCAGCGCGGCTGGGACACGGCGGCCGAGTCGCTGCGCTACCTCGAAGAGATCATCGAGCTCGAGGGGCCGAAGACGATCGCCGCCTTCATCCTGGAGACGATCAGCGGCACCAACGGCATCCTGGTGCCGCCCGACGGCTACCTGCAGGGCGTGCGCGCGCTGTGCGACAAGCACGGCATCCTGATGATCTGCGACGAGGTGATGGCCGGCTTCGGCCGCACCGGCAAGTGGTTCGGCGTCGACCACTGGAACGTCGTGCCCGACCTGATGACGATGGCCAAGGGCCTCACCAGCGCCTACGTGCCGCTCGGTGCGGTGGGCATGCGTCGCGGCATCGCCGAGCACTTCAAGGACAAGGCGTTCAACGGCGGCCTCACCTACAACAGCCATCCGCTCGGCTGCGCCACGGCGCTGGCCACGATCAAGATCTACGAGGACGAGGGGCTGATCGACCATGCCGCGAAGATGGGCGGCGTGATGCGCGAGATGCACCAGGCGCTCGCCGCGAAGCACCCGTCGGTCGGGGCCGTGCGGAACATCGGTCTCTTCGGCATCGTGGAGCTGACGCGCAATCGCTCGACGATGGAGCCGATGGCGCCCTTCGGCGGCGCGTCGCCGGAGATGGCGGCCCTCGGGAAGCAGTTCCGCCAGGACGGACTCTATACGTTCGTCCGCTGGCACACGTTCTTCACGAACCCGCCGCTGTGCATCACGGAAGGCGAGCTTCAGGAGGCGTTCGACATCATCGATCGCGCCCTGGCCATCACCGACCGCGCCGTCGTCGGCGCCTGATCGCGGGCTGCTCCGGGCCGCGTCAGCCGAGGCGCGGTTCGGACATCAGGCCGAGCGGGTTGCCTTCGGTGTCGGCGAAGCCGGCCAGCCACACTTCGCGATCGGCCAGCGTGGCGATCTTCGCCGGCGGCGTCGTGAACACCACGCCGCGGCCGCGCAGCTCGGCGGCGCTCGCATGGATGTCGTCGACCGCGAAGTAGAGCATCGATCCCGGATGGTCGAGGCCGGGCGATGGCGTCGACAGCATCAGGCGCACGCCGCCGCAATCGAAGAAGGCGAGGCCGGGCGGCGCCGTGAAGAGCAGCGGCAGGCCGAGCACGTCGCGATAGAAGCCGGTGGCGCGCTCGACGTCGTGCACGCGCTGGGCGATCTGGTGCAGCTTCGACAGACCGGTCGAGACGGGCATGCGGCCTCCCCGCGCCCGGCCCTCGGCTATTCCGTGAGCCGGTGTTCGATGGCGTAGCGTATCAGCTCGCCGGTCGTGGTCAAGCCGAGTTTCCGCAGCAGGTTCGCGCGATACGTGCTCACGGTCTTCACGCTCAGCGACAGCTGCTCGCCGATCTGACTCACGCTCCTGCCGCGGCCGAGCAGGCTCAGCACCTGCAGCTCGCGATCCGACAGCGCCGACTCGTCGGCGCCGTCGAGTCGGCGCGTCACGTTGCGGGCGAGGTACTCGGCCAGTGTCGGGCTGACGTAGGTGCGGCCGTCGAGGATGGTCTGGATCGCCGCCACCAGGTCCTCGGCCGCGCGCGTCTTGCTCACGTAGCCGGCCGCCTGCGCCTTCAGCGCGCGCACCGCGTACTGTTCCTCCGGCTGCAGGCTCAGCATCAGCACGCGCTGGTCGGGACGCAGCCGCTTCACTTCCTTCAGCACCTCGAGGCCGTCGAGGTCGGGCAGGCCGATGTCGAGGATCACCAGGTCCCAGGGCCGCGCCCGCACGTGGTCGATCACGCCGCGGCCATCGGCCACCTCCGCCACCATGTCGGTGATGAAGGCGTCGGTGATGAGTTCCTTGAGGCCGTGCCGCACGATGCCGTGATCGTCGGCGATCAGGAACCGCAACGGTGTCTGCCCGCTGCGGTACGCGCGCGGTCCGGTCATGCTCCCCCTCCTCGCGGCAGCGTCACGTGCACCGTGGTGCCGCCGTCGCGCCGACTGTCGATGGCCACGGCGCCGTCGAGCAGCTCCGCGCGTTCGCGGATGCCCTTCAGGCCCCAGCCTCCCGTGATGGCCGACGGCTCGAAGCCGCGGCCGTCGTCTTCCACCGTGATCGTCAGGCGATCGGCGGACGTCGTCACCGCCAGCCGCACGTGGCCGGCGCCGGCGTGGCGGGCGGCGTTGGTGAGCAGCTCCTGAACGATGCGGTAGATGGCGGCACCCTCGGCCGGCCCGAACACGGCGGCGCGCGTCGAGTCGTCGATGGTGACGACGCACTCGAAGCCGGCGTGACGCTCCACCTGCGCGGCCAGCCCCTCGAGGGCGCGTGACAAGCCGAGCTGATCGAGCGCCGGCGGCCGCAGCTGACTGGCGACGTGCCGCACGCCATGCAGCGCCGTGTCGAGCACGTCGCAGAGGTTGGTGGCCTTCTCGCGGTAGCTCTCGACCGGCAGCCCCGGCGCCGTCGGCGCGTGCGCCTTCAGCCACGACGCGTTCAGTTTCGCCGCCGTCAGCAGCTGCCCGAACTCGTCGTGCAGCTCGCGGGCGAGGGCGGCGCGCTCGCGCGACTCGGCCAGGTGCACCTCGCGACCCGCGGCCCGCAGCCGATCGTGGGCCTCGAGCAGCGACCGGTGCGCGCGCTTTACCTCGGTCACGTCGGTCATCGCGCCGACCATGCGCACGGCGCGCCCGCCGTCGTCGCGCACGATGTGGGCCCGATCGATGAACTCGCCGTAGGCGCCGCCGGCGAGGCGGAAGCGGTACTCCGCTTCCCAGATCGTGCCCGTGCCACGCAGGGCCTGCTGCATCGACCCGGCGACGCGGGCGCGGTCGCCGGGGTGCATGGCGTCCTCCCACAGCGACAGGGCATACGAGGGGGCCGCCTCGCGGCCGAACAGCGCCGCCGCGTTCGGGCTGGTCCAGTAGCGGCCCGACGCGACATCCAGGTCCCACAGGACGTCCCGGGTCGCTTCGGTGACGAGGCGGAAGCGTTCCTCGCTCGATCGCAGGCGATCGTAGGCCGCCTTGCGCTCGGTGACGTCGTGCTTCACGCCGACCATCTGCACCGCCTCCCCCTGCGGCGAGTACACGGCGCGGCCGCGGGCGTGGAGCCACTTCGCCGGGTGTCCCGGCGCCACGACGCGGTACTCCGCCTCGTAGTCGCTGTGGCTGGCCAGGGCGGCGGAGAAGCGCTCGGCCACCGTCGCCCGATCGTCGGGGTGCGTACGCGCGATGACGTCGGCGGTGTGGATCGGCTGCTCGGGCGAGAAGCCATAGATCTCGCGGCAGCGCGCCGAGAACTGGACGACGTCGTGGGCGAGATCGAAGGCGAACGTGCCGGCGTTGGCGGCCTCGAGGGCCAGGCGCAGCTGCTGCTCACGCTCGCGCAGCGCCTCGTGCGCGGCCCGCCGGCTCGAGATGTCCTCGATGAGCGCCAGCACGTGACTGGGGCGGCCGCTGGCGTCGTGAATCGGCGACAGGCTCACCTGCACCCACAGCGCCGAGCCGTCCTTGCGCACGTAGCGCTTCTCGATGACGTCCGAGACGAGGCCGCCGTCGAGCAGGCGGGCCCGTCGCTGCAGGCTCTCGCTGACGTCGTCGGGATGCGCGAGCCGCTCGAACGGCATTCCGCGCATTTCCTCCTCGGTGTAGCCGAGCATGCGGCACGCGGCCTCGTTCACCTCGACCGGGCGCCCCTCGCCGTCGCTGATCACCATGCCGACGACGGCGTTGCGGTAGGCGGCGCGGAAGCGGTCCTCGCTGCGTCGCAGCGCTTCGATGGCCCGCTCGCGCTCGGTCGTGTCGATCACCAGGCTGACGCGCGACACCGGCTGGCCATCGGCGTTGCGGACGAGGGTGATCTCCTGATGGGCGGGGAACTCACTGCCATCGCGCCTGCGATGCGCGAAGTCGCCGATGACGAAGCCGTCGCGCGCCACCCGCGCGGCGAGGTCCTCGGTGAGCGGCACCCACGCAGGGGCGCACGTGATGGTGACGGGCTGCCCGACCATCTCCTCGGGCGTGTAGCCGTGCATGCGCGCGAAGGCGTCGTTCACGAGCACGAAGCGGTTGTCGGCCGTGGACGTGACCGACAGGCCGAGGCGGGTCTGCTCGAACACGTGTTCCCAGGGATGTCCCTGATCGCCGGCGCGGCCGAAGTCGGCGATGCGTGTGCCGAGGCCCGCGACTCTCAGCGGCGCGCCCTGCGCGTCGCGCGCGATCACCGAGGCCCGCACCCGCTGCCATTGATACGAGCCGTCGCGGTGGCGTACCCGCGCCACGCAGTCGCATTCGGTGGTGCGTCCGTCGAGGTGCGCGCGCATGCGCTGGCGCAGCCGGTCGAGATCGTCGGGGTGGATCAGGGCGAGGGCGGCGTCGAGCGTGGGCGCCAGCTCGTCGGCGGCGTAGTCCAGGAGGGTCAGCCACTCGGCGCCGAATCGCACCTCGCCGCTGACGGGGTGCCATTCCCAGGTGCCGGCCCCGGTGGCCCGCAGCATGTCGGCGAGCCACGTCGGGGATGTGACGGCTGAGCTGCCTGCTGTTGGCGCGCTCACCGACTGCGCTTGAGAACCAGAACCGCGAGACGCCACTGTCGAGACGGCGGGCGAACGGGCGCCCGCGCTGAGGCGGACGGTAGCACAATTGGCTCGGACAAATACTCGCCTCAGACAAATACCGAGTCGCCTCGTGCCTGTTTGTCCTAGCGTGCGCAGTGAGGCGGTCCCACGCGCGTGGAGTCTCACCGCCGATACCTTCGACGCCCCGCGCCCGTTACGCTGGCATTGTGTCTGCAGTGTGGAGCGCGGACCCTCGTACGCCGGGCCCTGGCGTGACGGAGTGGGTGGAGCACGTGGTGGAGGTCGCCGTACGACGTGACGACGCCGCGGCGTACGCCACGGTGCGCGCGCGATGGACACGACGGGCGCTCGCCGGCCTCGGCGCGCGACTCGAGCTGGCGGCGCTCAGTCAGGCCGCCGCGGCCCCTCAGTCTCCGCGGAGCCGCTAGCCATGAACGTCCTGGTCTGCGAAGACGACCCCGCGGCCCGGTTCGTGATCAAGCGCTGGCTGTCGAGCACGCTCGGCTGCAACGTGACCGACTGCGAGGACGGCGTCCGCGCGCTGGAATTGCTGTCGGAGCGGCCGTTCGATCTCGCCGTGCTCGATCTCGACCTGCCGCGGCTCGGCGGCGTCGAAGTGGTGGAGGCGATTCGCGGCTCCGAGGACGTCAGCGACCTGCCGATCGTGATCCTCTCGAACGAGCGGCGTCAGGATGTGGTGCGCACGCTGGTCGAGATGGGCATCTCGGACTACCTGATCAAGCCGCTGCGCGCGCAGACGGTGCGCGATCGCATCGGCCCGCTGCTGGCGCAACGCCGTCACAGCCGCGCCTCGGCCGCCGCCATGTCGCGGGCCCGGCTGGGGCCCGACACGCCGGTGCTGCTCGTCGACGGCGACGCCAACTTCCGTCACGTGTTCACGTCGGTGGCCTCGCGATTCGGGCCCGTGCTCACCGCCGAATCCGGCGCCGAGGGCCTGGCGGCCTTCCGCCGGCAACCGGTGGGCCTGGTCTTCGTCGGCGAACAGCTCGGCATCATGGGCGCCGACGTGCTGATCCGGAAGATCCAGGACACGCAGGTCGATCACACCGCGTTCGTCAAGATCGGCACCGGCGACCCCTACACCACCGACGCCTTCAGCGCACAGCTGCCGCGGCCGTTCGTGCCCGACGTGCTGGCCGCGGCCCTGCGTCCCTATGTGCTCGTGCCGGGGCCGCTCAGTGCCTTCGAGGCGCTGGCCCCGAAGGTCGACGCCTGCATCGTGAGCGCCGTCGAGCAGGTGCTGGGCATGATGAGCGGCCTCGACGCGAAGTGCACGCCCGAGATGCCGGAGGCGGTCGGCAGCGGCGTCCGCACCGTGCTCACGCTCACGGCCGGCGGGCGCTTCAGTCTCGAGCTCGAGCTGCTGGTCGCCGCGCCGGTGATTCGCGGCATCGCCGCCGCGATGATCGGCATGAGCGCCGACGAACTCGACGACGACATGATCGCCGGCACCGCCGGCGAGCTCGGCAACATGATCACCGGCCGCGTCGACGCCTGGCTGAAGGGGCATGAGCTGTCGAGCGCGTTCACGCTGCCGGCGGTGACGCCGTTGAGCGACGACGAACCGCTGCCGGCGATTGGCGACGGCGAGGGTTTCTCACGCGCCTTCGTCATCGACGGCCTGGCGCCGCCCCTGCTCGTCCGCGTGCTCGTGCGCCACCTGGCCTAGGCCGGCGTCCCGCCGCGCGCCAGCGCCCGCCGCACCAACCCCGCGCCCATCACCGCCGCGACGCCCGATCCGCCGAGGATGCCGGCCTGCGCCGCCGCGTACGGCGCCCCGGATCCGAACGCCAGGCCGGCGATGAAGAGCGCCATGGTGAAGCCGATGCCGGCGATCCAGGCGACGCCGTGCAGCATCGCCCAGGTGACGCCGGCCGGCAGCGTCGCGAGTCCCGCCCGGCAGGCCAGCCACGCGGCCGCGGTGATCCCGAGCGGCTTGCCGACCACCAGACCGGCGGCCACCGCGAGGGTGAGGCCGCCGTCGCCCGAGGCGGTCGCCAACGGCACGCCGGCGTTGGCGAACGCGAACACCGGCATGACGACGAACGCGGCGACGCCATGCAGCGCGTGTTCGAGGCGCAGCAGGGGCGCGGCGACGGCGCTGGCCGCCGCGTCGAGCGCGTGCAGGGCCTGCTGCTGGCCCGGGCTCGTGAGGACGAGGCCGTCGCCGGTCTCGGCGGCAGCGAACGTGTCGACCAGCGCGCGCGCCTCGCCGGCGAAGTCGCGCGCGTCGATGCGCGTCGACGTCGGAATGGTGAGCGCCAGCACCACGCCCGCGATGGTGGCATGCACGCCGGATTCGTGCACGGCCAGCCACAGCGCGGCGCCGAGCGCGAGATAGAGCCACAGCGCCCGCACGCCGGCGCGGTTCAGGCCGATGAGCAGCACGACGAGCGCGGCCGCGGTCAACAGGGCGCCGAGATGGACGACGGGTGTGTACCCGAGGGCGATCACGACCACCGCCGACATGTCGTCGACGATGGCGAGCGCCGCCAGGAAGACCTTCAAGCCGGCCGGCGCCGACGGCGCCGCGATGGCCAGCACCGCCAGCGCGAAGGCGATGTCGGTGGCGGTGGGGATGGCCCAGCCACGTGCCGTGCCCTCGGGCGCGAGCAGCAGGAAGATCACGGCCGGTGCGACCACGCCGCCGAGGGCGGCGGCGATCGGCAGCGCCGCCTGCCGCGCGGTGGCCAGTTCCCCGACCAGCAACTCACGCTTGATCTCGAGCCCGACCAGCAGGAAGAACAGGGCCATGAGGGCGTCGTTGACCCAGCCGCGGGCGGTCAGCGCGAGCGGGTGCGACTCGGGACCCGCGACGAGCACCGTGGTCCAGACGGCCTGATAGGCCGACGCGAGCGGCGAGTTGGCGGCCGCCAGCGCGACCAGCGCCGCCGCCAGCAGCACGAGACCGCCGGCCGCCTCGGTGCGCGCGAACTGCTGGAAGACGCGGTGGCGGAGGTCGGACGGCATGCGGACCCTCGGCGAGGCGGACGAGCGGGGCGAACGGGGGCCCGGGGCGGGTGGTGCGCCCGGCAGGATTCGAACCTGCGACCTTCGGCTCCGGAGGCCGACGCTCTATCCAGCTGAGCTACG
>JAXLRB010000012.1:0-109806 GCA_046331325.1 Vicinamibacterales bacterium
CATGCCCGACAACCTCACCGTCAGCCCGCGAGGCGGCCTGGTGCTCTGTGAAGACGGCACCGAGAACCCGTGCGTCCACGCGCTCACGCGCGACGGGCGGATCGCGCGGCTCGCTCGGAACAACGTGGTACTGAACGGCGAGCGCAACGGTCTGCGCGGCGACTACCGCGGCAGCGAGTTCGCCGGCGCGACGTTCAGCCCCGATGGGCGCTGGCTGTTCGTGAACGTGCAGCGTCCGGGTATCACCATGGCCATCACCGGTCCCTGGGAGCGGGGCCCCGTCTAGCATCGAGGTCCGACGGCCGGCCCAGGCACTGCGGAATCGGCGGGGCCGCGCCGGGAAAGGCGGCGAGGAAGTCCTGGCCGACGACGGCCGCGAGCGTCGCCGCCACCTGGCGCTCTTCGAGCGGCTCGTGATCGGTCAACACTCCCCTCGCCGTCACATGGGGCCCGAAGCAGCCGAGCCAGGTCTCGTCGGCGCCGTCGACGCCGGGGCCGTGATCACGCCAGTCGCGCGACGTGCGCCCACGGCCATGGTCCACCGTGAGTACCAACGTCGTGTGCTGACGCAGATCGGGATCGGCGGCGATCGTGGTCCACAGCTCGGCCAGATGGGCGTCGGCAGCGTGCAGTGCGTCGAGCGTCTCTTCGTACTGCCCGGCGTGCGCGGCTTCGTCGGCATCGTTGAAGGCGAGGTACAGCACACGCGGCCTTGCCCGGCGGAGATGCGCCAACCCGAAGGCGTGCGTGAAGCGATCCGCCCGCGCCCGCGTCCACGGGGTGTAGGTGTCGAACTGTCGCGCGGAGAGCTGGCGCAGGTCTCGGTCGCCGCCCCGGTAGGGGGCGAAGCCGGCGTTCACGAGAACTCCCGTCGGGGAGTCGTCGACGATCCATCGGAACGTGCTCCACGAGCCAAACACGGCGATGTCGTCACGGCCCACGCCCAGGACCGGCCCGAGCCATTGCAGTACCGTGCGAAGGGGATAGCGCACACGTGCGTTGCCACGTACCACGGCATCCTGCGCGACGCCGGTGAGGGCTCGGCGTATCCCGGGTAGGAGACACGCTGGCGATTGACCACCCACGCGCTGCCGGCGTCGCGATCGCCGGCCACGAACCCATGGCGCGCTGCCAGCACAGTCCACAGGAACGGCGATCCGCTCACGGCGTTCGCGTGATGTGGGCGCCCAGTATCGCCGGTAGGCTGGGGACGTCTCCGATTGGGCGACCCTTCAGCGACGACCTGCAGGATGGCGAGATCGAGCCCGCCGAAGATGTCCTGCCAGCGCGCGCCGTCCAGGGTGACGAGCACGACACGGTCGTTGGCCCGGTTCGCGCTCGGCCCTGAGTCGGGTGCCGGCGACGACGGAGAGCACGGCGGTCAGGGCGAGCACTGCGTGCGCGCCAACGATCCACCGGCCGTGATGCCGTTCGCGTATCGACCGCACCGACCACAGTGTGAGGCAGCGGGTTCCACGGCGTGACGACGCCAGCGCAACGCGGCGGCGACGACTGGACACGAAGGCGTGTTTTACCTCGCCCTCACGAGCGAGCGCTGTCGGCGTCACGTCGCGCTGCCATGGTGAACTCATGTCGCGCCCATCCACCCTGTCGATCGTCATCGCCCTCATCATCGTCGTCACCGCGCCACGTGCTGGACACGCCGAGACCGTCGCGGGCTCCGTGCTGCGACCAGGCGCGCCATGGATCGCGACCATGCTCGCCGAGGCCATCGCGCAATCGCCGACCCTGGCCGCATTGGCGGCCCGCCCTGGAATGCACCCGCACCATCGTGCAGATCGTGGAGGAGACGGCGCCGGGGCGCTGGGATGGCCGCATCAGCTTCCTGGCCAGTGCCGGTGGCTACCGCTACCTGCGCGTCGGCCGCGTCGCGGGTCGCCGGCGGTGAACGCCGCCGTGCTCGCCCACGAACTGCAGCACGCCGTGGAGACCGACGAGGCCGGAGTGGCGTCGGTCGCCGAATTCGAGCGCCTCTACCGAAGCATCGGCGTGGCGCTGCCGGACGCGCCGTTCGAACTCGACACGCCTGCGGCCATCGCGGCGGGCGCCGCCGCTCTGACCGAACTGACCCACCAGCCCGTCTGGCTCTCGGCGAGAAGCCGACGCCTGCTGGCGACGGTCGCGCGACCCGGATCGCGGTGAGCGATCGCCCATGCACCGCTTGGCGATAGCGCACGCATCACTTCTACAATTCGACAATTGTAGAATCAATGAGATATCATGCGCTCTGCCTTGTCATGACGACCAGAATCTCCGACGACCAGGTGGCGAGGTTCGCCGACATGTTCGCCGCCCTCGGCACCGAGCCCCGGCTACGAATCGTCCGTGCGCTGCTCGCGGCGCATCCCGAGGGTCTCGTCGTCGGCGACATCCAGGAGGAAACCGGCGTCGCGGGATCGACGCTGTCGCACCACCTCGAGAAGCTGCGCCACGAGACCCTCGTCACCGTCGAGCGTGAGAAGACGTTCCTTCGATACCGCGCGAACGCCGAGGCCCTCGAACAACTGCTCGGGTTCTTCTATGCCGAGTGCTGCACGCGCAACCGCGCCGTGGAACCGCGGCGGATCGCCGCGCTGTGCCGATGACGCCGGGATCTTCCGTCGCCTGGCGGGCGCTCTCGTCGGAGTTCGTGGGCACGGCGATGCTGGCGACGGCGGTCGTCGGGTCCGGCATCATGGCCGAGCAACTGGCCGGCGGGAATGGCGCTGTCGCCTTGATGGCCAACGCCGTCGCCACCGGCGCCGCTCTGCGCGTGCTGATCGCGGTGCTCGGCCCGTTGTCCGGCGCCCATCTCAATCCCGTCGTCTCGCTGGCAGCGGCGTGGTGGAGGGAAATCGACGCCAGCCATGCAGTCGCCCGCGTGGTGGTTCAGTCGCTGGGCGCCGTTGCCGGTGTGGCGGTATCGCATGCGATGTACGCACTGCCCCTGCTGCAGGCCGGCACGATCGCGCGAACGGGACCGGGCATCTGGCTTGGTGAGGTGCTGGCCACAAGTGGACTCGTCACCGTGATCCGCCTGTGCCCGTCCGCACTCGCCGGCACGGCGGTGAGCCTGTACATCGTCTCGGCCTACTGGTTCACGTCGTCGACGTCGTTCGCCAATCCAGCCCTGACCATGGCCCGAGGGCTGACTGGCACCTTCACGGGAATCCGCCCGTCTGACACGATCGCCTTCATCGCCGCCCAGGCCGTGGGAGCGGTTGCGGGCGTGCTGCTGTCGACGTTGCTTGTGAGAGACGAGGCTGGGGTATGAGCACACCACCCATGCGCATCCTGATTCTCTGCACGGCAAACTCGGCGCGCAGCCAGATGGCCGAGGGACTGATGCGGCACGCCGCGCCACCAGGCACGGACGTCGTCAGCGCCGGCACGGTCGCCACCTTCGTGCGCCCGGAGGCCATCGCCGTGCTCGCGGAACTCGGCATCGACATCTCGGCGCAGTATTCCAAGACGCTCGACTCGGTGGCGAACGGCGCGTTCGACTACCTGATCACGGTCTGCGACAACGCGCGCGAGGCGTGTCCCGTGTTGCCCGGTGTCCGGAACCAACTGCACTGGAGTCTGCCTGACCCTGCCGCGGTGTCAGACGAGGCCGCCAGACTCGTCGCGTTCCGATCGGTACGCGATGAGCTGCGAACGCGCATAGACGCGTTCCTGCACGAGCGGCAACGACTGAGCTAACGCGCCGGGGCAGGTACGGGCACCTCGCGGACGACCAGGTCCTTGCCGGCGTACTGCGCCGGGTTCACGGTGCCGGCCGACTGCGTGCGGCGTCCGCCTTGCCCATGAACGTCACGTCGACGCGCACCGGCTGCATCTTGGCCAGCCCGATGTGCACCGGCGCCGCGCGCTGCGAGTTGTAGCCGCCGCCGGTCTGCACCTGGCGGGTCGCCAGCAGGCGCCCCCCGGCGTCGTACACGCGCACCTCGGCGCCGAACCGCGTCTGGTGGCCCTTCGCGTCGAGTACCAGCACCGACAGGCTGCGCGCCTTCGCGGGGCCCGCCAGATCGTTGTGGAAGACGAAGTGCCCGCCCTCGGGGCCGTAGCCATCCGTGAGGCTCAGGTCGATGGCGCCGTCGCGGTCGTAGTCGACGAACTGCACGGCGTGGTCGGCCTTGTTGAGCGGGCTGGCCTTGTCGATCATGTTCACGAACCCGGCGGCGCCGTCGTTGCGGAAGAAGGCGTTGACGGGCGTCTGCCCATCCACCGGGCCGACATACGAGGCGACGAAGAGATCGAGGTCGCCGTCGTTGTCGATGTCGCCCCAGTCAGCGCTCACCGCGTGGTTCTCGACCCCGACGCCGACCTTCGGGGCCACATCGGTGAACGTGCCGTTGCCGTTGTTGCGATAGAGCTGGTTGTGCCCGTAGTTGGGCACGAAGATGTCGAGGAAGCCGTCGTTGTCGAAGTCGGCCACCGCGCAGCCCACGCCGCCCTCGTCGGTCGTGCGCTTCGGGCCGGTCATGCCGAGCTCGGGCGCGACGTCGACGAACGCCGTGCCGTCGTTGCGCCAGAGCGCGTCGGTCGCGCCCGACTGGTTGGCCAGGAACACGTCGAGATCGCCGTCGTTGTCGTAGTCGAGCCAGCAGGCGCCCACCGTGGGCCGCTTGTCGGTCGGCCCCACGCCCGCGAACACCTGCGTGAACTTCCCGCCGTCGTTCCTGAACAGCTTGTTCTCGCCGGTGCGATCGGTGGCGTAGACGTCGAGGTCGCCGTCGTTGTCGTAGTCGACGAAGTTGGTCTGGCGCGCCGAGCGTCCAGGCACCGTCAGCCCAATCTCGGCGGCGACGTCGGTGAACCTGCCGCCGTCGTTGCGAAACACCTTCGTGAGCTTGTCGTTGGCGGTGGCGCCGCCCAGGAGGTCGATGTCGCCATCGCCGTCGTAGTCGCCCCAGCTCAGGCCGCGCAGCTCGTAGCCGCCCTGCGGCAGGCCGGCGGCGGCGCCGACGCTCGTGAACACGCCCTTGTCGTTCCGGTACAGGCGCACCTCGCCCGTACCGAGCGACACCGCGAGGTCGAGATCGCCGTCGTTGTCGTAGTCGCCCCACGCGTTCGAGTACGAGTTGGGCACGGCGAACTGCGCCGTCTGGATGGACGTGAACGGCGGCTCGGTCGCGACGATGGCGGCGAGACCGGCGAGGACGAAGGGACGCAGGCTCATGACGGCCACTCCTGCCGCCGGGAGGGCGGGCGGCGGCATCGTGGCACAGATGCCCCGCGCGGGGCTACTCGTAGCGCAGCGCCTCGATCGGGTCGAGGCGCGAGGCCCGCACGGCCGGCACCAGCGCGCTGACGAGGCCTACCACCACAAGAATCGCCGTGCACGTCAGCAGCAGCTCCGCCGAGAGCAGCAGGTGGATGTCGGCCGTCCGCGTGCGATCGTCGAGCAGTTCGGACAGGAAGGGCCGCGGACTCAGGCCGAGCACCAGCAGCCACGACACCACGACGCCCACGGCGCCGCCGGCCACCGTGGTCACCAGGCCTTCGAGCAGGAACTGCAGCAGGATGGCGCTGCGCCTGGCGCCGAGGGCCTTGCGCACGCCGATCTCGCGCGTCCGCTCGGTCACCGAGACGAACATGATGTTCATCACGCCGACGCCACCGATGGCCAGCGTCAGCACGCCGATGAAGCCGAGCACCAGTTTCAGCCCGAGCGTGATGCTGCCGGTGATCTGCGCGGTCTGCGTCGAGCCGAAGAGGCGCAACGCGCGCTCGTCCTTCGGGTCGAAGCCGAGACGCTTGCCGAGCGCCTGCTTCACCTGCGCCGTCGCCTGATCTTCCTTCGTGGGATCGACCGCCTGGTAGACCATCACCGACGTGTACTCGGTGTTCCAGAGCTGTCCCGCCGTCGTGTAGGGGATGAAGACCGACTCCTTGTCGGGGCGCAGGTAGTTCGAGAGCTGCACCTTCTCGCGCTGGACGCCGGCTACCTCGAACGACATGCCGCCGATGCGGATCTGCTGCCCCACCGGCGGCATGTTGCCGAAGATCTTGCGCGCCACCTCGCTGCCGAGGAACGCCACTCGCCGCTGCAGCCGCACGTCCTCGGCGTCGGGGAAGCGGCCGGCGGCCACCCCCTGGCTGCGCATCACCGCGTACTCGGGCGCCACGCCGCGGACGAGGAACGTGCCCTGCTTCGGCCCCCAGGACAGCGGGAAGTCGCGCGTGAACTCCGGACTCACGTAGCGCACGAACGGCAGCCCGCGCACCGACAGCACGTCGGCTTCCTTCAGGCGGATGCGCTTGCCGGCGCGCTCGCCACCCGCCTGCGACGACGTCTGGCCGGGCCACGCGATGACGACGCCGTCGCCGAAGGCGCCGCGGAACCCGCGTTCGAGCGCCGCCTGGAAGCCGTTGCCGTAGGCGAGCAGCATCACCACCGACACGATGCCCCACGAGATGCCCAGCATCGACAGCCCGCCGCGCAGGCGGTTGCGCGACAGGCCGGCGAACGCCTCGCGCACGACGTCGCCGAGCTGCGCGCCGAGAAGCGGGCGCCCTGAGGCGACGAAGGGACGGGCGGCGGCGAGATCGCGCGTGCTCATGACGGACTCACGCGTCGAAGCGCAGCGCCTCGACCGGCGGCAGCTGCGCGGCCCGGCGGGCCGGGTAGGTGGACGTGACGATGCCGATGACGAGCAGCACGCCGAGCGCCAGGGCGCCCGACGACCACGTGAGCACCATGCCCTGGAACCTGGGCGGCATCGGCAGCTGGTTCACCGCCGCGCAGAGGCCGGCCGCCAGGGCGAAGCCAATCCCGCCGCTGAGCAACGTGAGGAAGAAGCCCTCGAGGAAGAACTGCCGCTGGATGGTGGCGGTGGTGGCACCGAGCGCCTTGCGGACGCCGATCTCGCGCGTGCGCTCGCGCACCGCCACCAGCATGATGTTCATCACGCCAAGGCCGCCGAGCGCCAGAGTGACGAGTCCGACCAGCCAGAAGAAGTCGCGCATCGTGCCGATCATGCGCCCGAACATCAGCGTCTCGAGCGAGGTGTCCCACACCTGCAGGGCGTCGCGGTCGTCGGGATTGAAGTCGTGGCGCGTCGACAGCACGCGACGTACATCGCGTTCGAGCGGCCAGTCGATGTCGGCGATGCGACCGGTGCGCGCGTTCAGTACGCCCTCGAGTCCGGCGACCACCGCCGCCTTCGGCGCGACGATAATCTGCGACAGCGTGCCGGCTGGCACGTCTGGTCGCGGGAAGTCGCGAGCCATCGCCGCGAACGGCACGAACACCTTGTCGTTGTCGGGACCGCTGTAGTTGCTGTCCTGATCCTTCTTGCGGATCTTCCCCACCACCGTGTACGGCACACCGGCGATGTGCACCACCTCGCCGAGCCCGTCGTGCGCGCCGAAGAGCTGCTGCCACGCGTCGGCGCCGACGATCGCGACGCGGTGCACCTCGGTCTCGTCCTGCCAGTCGAAGACGCGACCGCGCTCGACGTCGATGGTGCGAATCTGCTGGTACTGCGGCTCGATCCCGTTCACCGACAGCGCCGCCGCGTTGAACAGGCTCTTCACCTGCAGGCCACCGCGACTCAGCTCGGGACTGACGACGGCGGCCAGCGGCGACTCGGCGGCGATGGCGCGGGCGTCTTCGAGGGTGAGGAAGACCTGGCGGCCAGCGCGTTCACCGCCCGCCTGCATCGTCGTGCGGCCGCCCCACACGATCGCGATGTTCTTGCCGAGTTCCTCGAGCACGGCCTGGTTGCCGCGCTGGAATCCCTCGCCGGTCGCCGACAACACCACCACCGCCACGACACCCCAGAGGATGCCGAACATCGTCAGCACGCTGCGCAGCTTGTTGGCGCGCAGGTTGTCGAGCGCCTGGGTGATCGCTTCGCGCATGGGCGTCAGCCCGGCAGCACGACCTTGTCGCCCGCCTTCACGCCGCCGGTGATCTCGGTGCGCGTGCCGTTGCCGATGCCGACCGTGATCGGCACCCGGCGCCGTCCGCCCTGGGCAGCGGGGTCGGCCACGTCGACGTAGGGCGCCTTCTTCTCGTCGTACGACACGGCGGCCTGCGGGACGATCAGTGCGTCGGCCTTCTCCTCGAGGATCACCTCGGCGTTGGCCGTCATGTTGGCCTTGAGCTGCTGGCCCGGGTTGTCGATCGAGACCTCGATCTCGAAGGTCGTCACGTTGTCTTTCTCGACGCCGATCGGCGAGATCTGCGTGACCTTGCCGTGGAAGGTCTGGTCGCGGAAGGTCTCGGTGGTGATGCGGGCCGGCATGCCCAGCTTCACGTGGCCGATGTCGGCCTCGTCGACCTTGCCGCGCACGAACACCTGGCTGATGTCGCCGAGCGTCATCACCAGTGTGGCGTTGGCGCCGAGGTTGAGAATCGACGACACCGGGCTGCCGACCTCGACGTCGCGCGTCAGCACCGTGCCGTGGATCGGCGCCTTGATCGTGGCGTTCGCCAGCTCTTCTTCGGCGCGTTCGGCGGCCGCCTGTGCCTGCGCCACCTGCGCGCGCGCCTCTTCGACCTTGGCGCGGCTGACGAGCAGCTGCGACTGCGCGGCCCGCTGCTTGTTCTGCGCCTGCTCGAAGACCGTGCGCGCCTGATCGAGCGCTTCCTGCGAGATCAGCTTCTGATCCGACAGCGACTGCGCGCGCTGCTGCGCCGAGGCCGCGAAGGCCACTTCGGGCGCCTCGGCTTCGATCTCGTTCTTGCGCACCTGCGCCTGGGCCGCTGACAACGCCGCCCGCGCCGCTTCGAGGTTGGCCCGCGCCTCGCGCAGCCGCGCCGTCAGGTTCTCTTTGTCGAGCTCGGCCAGCAGCTGGCCGGCCTGCACCTGGTAGTCGACGTCGACGGCCAGGCGCTCGATGATGCCGTTGGCCTTCGACTTGATCTCGATCTTCGTCACCGGCTGGATCTTCCCGGTGGCGACGACCGACCGCGTCATCGGCCCGCGCTCCACGGGGGCGAGGCGCGAGGGATCGATGGTCGTCGACGCGCCCCGGACGGTGGAGAGGTACGCGCCGGCCGCCACGAGCACGACGACGGCGCCGACGAGGGCGAGGGTGCGGGACCTGGTCATGGGCGGCCTGGCAGATGCGCCTTCTACAGTTACGGAGGGCCCGCGGGCGGGGTTCCGGCGGCGGTCCCCGCTGGTAGAATCGCCGGGACGATGTGGCTGCTCGAATCCAGCGCTGACGCTCCGGAACCCATCACCTTCCGCATCCTGCCAGGCACCATCAAAACGGTAGGCCGCGCCCCGCGCGCGGATTTCGTGGTCGACGCGCCGCTGGTCTCGCGGCTGCACTGCCGACTCACCCTGCAGCACGACGGCCTGCTCGTCGAGGACCTCGAGAGCACCAACGGCACCTTCGTCAACGGCGAGCGGGTCACGAAGCTGGTGATGCGCAACGGCGACGCCCTGCGCGTCGGCCGCGTCGAGTTCGCCGTCCGTCAGGCGTAGGCCGGACGGGTCACGCGATCACCCGATCGCGATCACCCGATCCCGATCACCCGATCGCCAGATCAACCGATCAATCGATCGATCGCCAGATCGCCGAATCGCGAGATCGCAGGATTCGGCATCACCGTCCGGTCTTTGCCGCCCACTCCAGTAGAAACGGGTTGGTGGTGCGTTCGCGGCCGATCGTCGTGTCCGGCCCGTGGCCGGGCCGCACGCGGGCGTCGTCGCCGAACGGCAGCAGCACGTCGGTGATCGCGCGCATCAGCTGCTCGTAGTTGCCGCCCGGCAGATCGGTGCGTCCGATCGAGCCGGCGAACAGCGTGTCGCCGACGAACAGGTCCATCCCCACGGTGCCGCGCTTCCCGATCTGCAGGCAGACGTTGCCGGGGCAGTGTCCGGGCGTGTGGTGCACGAACACGTCGTAGTCACCGAAGCTCAGCGGACCGGGCAGCTCGTACCAGCGATCCGGCGGCGGCGGAAGCTCGAACTCGTAGCCGAAAAGGGCGCCGTAGTCCTTCGCCCGCGCGTAGACGTCGCGATCGTCGGGATGCAGCCAGATCGGCGCGCCGAGGGCGCGCTTCGCCGCCGCCACACCGGACACGTGATCGATGTGCGCGTGGGTGATGAGAATGGCGCCCACCCGCAACTGCTCGCGGGCGATGTAGTCGAGCAGCTCGGCGACCTCGTCGCCGGGGTCGATGTAGACGGCTTCCTTCGTGCGCTCGCAGCTGACGACGAAGCCGTTCTTCAGGAACGGCGGGGCGCAGGCGGACTCGATGATCATGACGGGTTACTTCCGCGGCGGCTGCGCCGGACGAATCTCGACGCGGCTCGGCAGGCTGCGCGCCGGATGCGACAGCAGATGCACGATCACCGACGCCACGTCCTCCGCGTGCAGTTTCCAATCGGCGCCGGCGTCGGGCGGGCGGTTGTTGAAGCCGGTGGCCACCGAGCCGGGACACACGTGCGACACGCGGATGCCGTCGTAGCGCAGCTCCTGCATGAGCGCCTCGCTGAAGGCGTCGAGGCCGGCCTTGGTGGCGCAGTAGGCGGCGCCGCCGGCGAACGCGTTCTTGCCCGCCAGGCTGCCGATGTTCACGATGAAGCCGCCGCCGCGGGCCCGCAGGTGCGGAATCGCCGCCTGCGTGCAGTGGAACACGCCGGTGAGGTTCGTGTCGATGAGGCGATGCCACTCCGCGGCGTCGAGATCCGCGATCGGCGCGCCGACGCCGACGCCGGCGTTGTTCACGAGCACGTCGAGGCCGCCGAAGCGCTGCACGGCCGCGGCCATGGCGCGACGCACGTCGGCGGCGTCGCGCACGTCGCAGCCCACGCCCATCACGCGCGTGGCGTCGCCGGCGGCCAGTGCCACCGCTGTTTCGGCCTGCTGCGCTGATTCCACCGTCGCGCCGGTCAGCACCACCGAGTCGCCGCGGGCCACCAGCGCCCGCACCACCGCGAGTCCGATCCCCCGCGTGCCCCCCGTGACGAATGCCACTGCCATCTGTCGAGTCCTGACTAGCCGCTAGCCGCCAGTGCCTAGCCGCTGCTCATAGAATATCCCCCGTGTCTCCGCTCGTCGTCCTCGGCGCCGGCCCCATCGGCGCGGCCGTCGCGCAGCAGGCCGCGATCGCCGCGGTGACGCCGCTCGTGCGGATCGTCGATCCATCGGCGGACGTCGCGCGCGGCATCGCGCTCGATCTCTGCCAGTCGGGGGCGGTCACGGGCACCTCGACGATGCTCGACGGCGGCGGCGACGAGGGCGCGGTGGTCGGGGCAGCCGTCGTGGTGATCGCGGATCGCTACGGTGCGCCGGGCGAGTGGACCGGCGACGAGGCGCTGCTGCTCGTGTCGAGGCTGCGGGCGCTGAATCCGCGGGCGCTGTTCATCTGCGCCGGCGTCACCCACGGCACGCTCGTCGAGCGGCAGGTGCTCGAGCGCGGCGCGGATCGCGCGCGCCTCGTGGGCGCGGCCCCCGAGGCGTTGCGCCAGGCGCTCACCGCGCTCGTGGCGCTCGAGGCCGGCGTCGCGCCGCGTGAGGTGTCGTTGAGCGTCGCCGGACGTTCGCCGAAGGATGCGTTCGTGTCGTGGGAAGGGGCGTCGGTGGGAGGCGCGCGGGCGGCCGAGGTGTTGTCACCGCCCGTGATCGGGAGGCTCGATCGCCAGACGCCCTACCTGTGGCCGCCCGGTCCGTTGAGCCTCGGCGCCGCCGCGGCGCGGGTGGCGCGCCTGGCGATGACGCGCGCGCCGGGTCAGGTGTCGGTGTTCGTGGTACCGCCATCCGAGGATGGCGGCCAGGTGCGGGGGGCGGTGCTGCCGGCCGTCATCGCCGACGGCTCGGTGCGTGTGCGCCCCCTCGCCCTGTCACCGCGCGAGCGCGTGCGCTTCGATCCGGCGACGGGGCGCGCCTGATACCGGCGCGCGCCGTCACCTCGTCATTCGTTCAGCGGCACTCGACGCCTTCGTCGATCTCGCGGCCAACCGCCGCACCGACGCCGGCACCGAGCAGTGCGCCAATCGTCTTCGAGTCGCCGGGGGCGATGATGCCGCCCAGCACCGAGCCGATCACGCCGCCCACCACGAGGCCCGTGGTGCCGTCGTCGCGACGGCAGTAGTAGCGGTTGTCGCGGCCGCGGTAGATGCGATCGTTGCGGCTCATGCGATACGGCCGGTAGTCGCGGCCGCTGCGGTAGTAGCGCGACGGGTCGTACCAGCGATAGCCGGGCTCGTAGCGGCGGTAGTCGTAGTGGCGCCACGCCCGTGGCGCCGGGCGGCGGTACTGGTCGCGGTCCCAGTCGCGGTCGTGATCCCAGTCGCGGTCTCGATCGCGGTCACGGTCGCGATCCTCGTAGCGGTCGTGCCGCGAACGGCCTTGCGCGAACGCCGGCGCGGGCGGCACGGCGAGGGTGCTGGCAACCAGCGTGGCGACGATGGCGACTCGGATGCGGTTCACGGCTCACCTTCCTCTCAGGGCGTCGGCCCTTGCCAGCCCGAAAGGCAAGGGCCGTGCCCGGATGGAGATGGCCGTTTTCACCCGCAATTCCGCGTGGTGGCGCGGCGGTGTCACCGCGCGCGGACGCGGCGCCGTGGACGCCGGCTCAGGCGGTGGCGGCGTGGTGCAGCGAGAGACCGCCGGCGAATGCCGCCAGGCGCTCGCGCAGGATCAGGCGGCCCCGGTGCAGGCGCGACTTCAGCGTCTGGTCCTTCACGTTGAGGCGGCGGCTGGCCTCCTCCGTCGACAGGCCGCGCAGGTCGCGCAGGATGACCGGAGCGCGATAGATCGCCGGCAGCTCGGCCACCGCCACGCGCAGCGCGTCGCGCAGCTCGGCGCGATGCACGGCGTCGTCGCCGAGGTTGGTCCAGTCGGCGGGCTCGTTGGTGCGGGTGGCCCCGTCTTCCCCGAGCGGCGCCTCGTCGGGCACCTCGTAGTGACGGGCCGAGCGGGTGGACCGCAGTCGCGACATCGCCGTGTTGAAGGTGATCCGGTAGATCCACGACGACAGGGCGGCGTCGCCGCGGAAGGCGTCGATCTTGTCGCGCACCTTGAGCAGCACGTCCTGCACGACTTCCTCGGCGTCTTCCTTGTTGCGCGTATAGCGAAGCGCGAGCTGGTGGATGCGCGATCCGTATTCGCGGGCCAGCTCGGCCACCGCCGTCTCGTCGCCGGCCTGCAGGCGCTCGATGAGCGCGGTATCACTGGATTGGCGTGTCACGGGTGTCCTCGTCTCGATGTCTACCAGTGGAAAACACCGGTAGCGGACGGGTATTCCCGGACGGGCGTTCGGACGGTCTGGCGGGCGGCGGCTGCACGGATCGGCAGCCGGGCGGGAACGGGGCTAGATGAGCCTCAGGCCGCCCCAGACCGTGAAGAGGATGTAGATGGGCACGGCCAGGCCGCCGAGGAGCGCCGTGGCGAGCACGGCGGTGGCGAACGGACGCTGGCGCCGGTCGACGACCGGCTGGCGCAGGTGCACGTGTCCGGCGCCGTCCGACAGCTCCTGCACCTGCAGGATGGCCCGCGCCACGATGACGATGGTGGCGGTGATGGCGGTGATGAGGGCCACCACGAAGATCTCCTGGTGCTCGTCGAAGGTGCGGCGATACAGCGTGGTGAGGCGCCACGCGTTCATGCTCTGGAACGTGATCCAGACGAGCGCCAGAATCGCCGTGGCTTCGGCCACGTGCAGCGAGGCCGCCGGCGCCAGCCCGTCGTCGGCGCCGGGCCGCCGCGACCGCCGCACCAACACCACCACGATGGCCATGAACACCAGCGCCAGCGCGATCTGCATGCCGAACGGCAGGTAGACGAGCGCCGGCGACTTGAAGGCGAACTGGCTCGGGTTGCCGTTGTCGAACCTGACCGGCACCAGCAGCGGCACCTGATCGTAGGCATCGTGAAGGAACGAGAACGTCGCCGTGGTGACGAGCGCGCTCATCCATCCCGCGATGCGGGTGTATTCCGTGCAGCGAAGGGGGACGCTCGTCATCAGGGTGCCGGGTCGCCGGGCAGTGTAACCCGGTCGAACACGTCACCGAAGTGCTGCACGAAGCGTGCCTCGACCTCGTCGAGGCCGATTCCCGCGCCAATCTCGCGTTCCAGCGAGGTCACGCCGTATTCCGCGATCCCGCACGGGACAATCAACTGAAAATACTCAAGGTCGGTCCAGACATTCAGGGCGATGCCGTGGCTGGTGATCCAGCGCGAGATCCGCACGCCGATGGCCGCGATCTTCTCGGGGCCACGCACGGGGGCCGGCGCCGATCCGGTGGCCGCGGCCGAGGCATCCGGCGCGTCCGTGGGCACGCGAACCCACGCGCCGGTCTTGCCGGGAATGCGCCCGGCGGTGAGACCGTACGACGCGCAGACGCGGATCAGCACCTCTTCCAGGTCGCGGACGTACTTGTGCACGTCGCGGCGATCGGGGTCGAGGTTGACGATGGGATAGGCCACGAGCTGCCCCGGTCCGTGGTAGGTGACATCGCCGCCGCGCCCGGTCTCGACCACCTGCACGCCGAGCGAGGCCAGGCGGTCGGGCGAGGCGACGATGTGGCTGCGCCCGCTGCCCCGCACCCCGAGCGTGAGCACGTGCGGGTGCTGCAGCAGCAACAGCGTGTCGGGAATCTCGTCGCGCTTGCGCTGCTCGACGAGGTCCTGCTGCAGCGCCAGCGCCTGGTCGTACGGCACGACGCCGAGGCGGCGCACGTTCAGCGTGCGTCGCGTCCCAGGGGCCACGTCTGGATGGTGGGGCTGGTGCGTCACTGCGTCGGTGACGGTCGGGCAGGTCTAGCCGCGAGCCGCTAGCCCCCAGCCGCCGGGTCGTCAGGCCTGATTGGCGTCGAAGTGCTCGAGGTAGTGCTTCAGGTCGGCCAGGAACTGATCGGCGGCAGCGCCGTCGACGAGCCGGTGATCGAAGCCCATCGCGAGGTAGCCGCGCAGGCGGATGCCGATCATGTCGTCGATCACCACCGGCCGCTTCTCGATCGTGCCGACGCCGAGAATCGCCACCTGTGGCTGGTTGATGATCGGCAGGCCGAACTGCGCGCCGTAGCCGCCCGGGTTGGTGAGCGTGACGGTGCCGCCGTGCACCTCGTCCGGACTGAGCTTCTTGGCGCGAGCGCGATCGGCCACGTCCTGGATGGCGCGCGCGATGCCGAGCAGGCTCTTCCCGCCGGCGTCCTTGATCACGGGCACGATGAGCCCGTTGTCGAGCGACACGGCGACGCCGAGGTGGACGTCGCGCCGGTAGATCACGTTGTCGCCGTCGATCGAAGCGTTCAGCGTCGGATGCCGGCGCAGCGTGTCGACCAGCGCCTTGGCGATGAACGCCGTGAAGGTGAGCTTGGCGCCCTGCCGCTCGTACTCGGCCTTCTTGGCCCGGCGGATCTGATCGACACGGCTGTAGTCGATCTCGAACACCGAGTAGACGTGCGCCGAGGTGCGCTTGCTGAGCACCATGTGCTCGGCGATCTTCCGGCGCATGATCGACATCGGCTCGACGACGTCGCCGTCGAGCCGCGCGATCGGCGCGTGGGCGGGCGCCGCCGGCTTCGCCGCCGCGGGATGACCGGACACCGCCGCGAACTCCGACGCCGCCACCGCCGGTGCGGCCGACTCGATGTAGTCGAGGATGTCGTGCTTGGTGACACGGCCGCCCGATCCCGAGCCGGCGATGCGGCCGATGTCGACGCCGTGCTCCTTCGCGATCTTGCGGACCAGCGGCGAGGAACGCTGCGCGCGTCCGTCCGCCTTCGCCGCTTCCGCGGCTACGGCGACACCGGCGGCGCCGGTCCCCGCCGAGGGGGCGACCGCTGGTGCGGGCGCGGCAGGAGCCGCCGAGGCAGGGGCCGCGGCGGGCGCGGGCGCCGCAGCCGCCGGCTTCGAACCGGCCGCGCCGATCGAGGCGACCACGCTGCCGACCGGCACGGTCTCGCCTTCCTTCACCGTGATCTCGATCAGCACCCCCGCCGCCGGCGACGGGATCTCGGCGTCGACCTTGTCGGTCGAGATCTCGAAGAGCGGCTCGTCGCGGTCGACCGAATCGCCCGGCTTCTTGATCCACCGGACGATGGTGCCTTCGGTGATCGACTCGCCCATCTGGGGCATGGTCACGGGTGTGGACATCGCGCGTTCCTTCGAAACCTCAACAGATCAGATCACCCGATCGCGCGGTCACGAGATCGACCGCTCGATCGCCAGCTCGCGAGATCGCGACAGCGTCAGATGTGGATCGCCGCTCCGTGAGCCGCGTGCGCCGCCTCGCCCACGGCCTCCGACATCGTCGGATGCGCGTGGATCGTCTTCACGAGTTCTTCGACGGTGCATTCCAGGCGCAGCGCCAGCACGGCCTCGGCCACGAGCTCGGTGGCGCGCGGGCCGATGATGTGCACGCCGAGCACCTCGTCGTACTTCTTCTCGGCGACGATCTTGACGAAGCCGTCGGTCTCGCCGGCCATGCGGGCGCGGCCGAGGGCGCGGAACGGGAACGTGCCGACCTTCACGTCGTGGCCCGCCGCCTTCGCCTGCGCCTCGGTCATGCCGACGCTGCCGATCTCCGGGTCGCAGTAGGTGCAGCGCGGCACGTGGTCGTAGTTGATGGCCGTCACCTCGTGACCGGCGATGCGCTCGGCGAGCAGGATGCCTTCCATCGATGAGACGTGCGCCAGCTGATAGTGCGGGCCGCCCATCGTGATCACGTCGCCGATCGCGGAGATACCCGGCACGTTCGTGTGGAAGAGCGAATCCACCACGATGTAACCGCGCTCCATCTTCAGGCCCAGTTTCTCGACGCCCAGGCCGTCGGTGACCGGGCCGCGGCCGGTGGCCACGAGCAGCAGCTCGACCGAGAGCGACTCGGCCTTGCCGCCCTTGTCCATCGTGATGTCGACGCCGGTAGCGGTGGCCTTCGCCGCCGTGACCTTGGTACCGGTGAACGTCTTGATGCCGCGCTTCTTGAAGATGCGCTCGAGCTCGGTGGAGACGGCCTCGTCTTCGGCCGGCACCAGCTTCGGCATCAGCTCGATGATCGTGACCTCGCTGCCGTAGCTCTTGAAAATCGAGGCGAACTCCACGCCCACCGCGCCGCTGCCCATGATGGCGATCGACTTCGGCACGTACGGCAGGTGGATCGCCTCGTCGCTGAAGATGATGCGCGTGCGATCGACCTCGATGCCGGGCACCGATCGCGGCGTCGAGCCGGTGGCGATGACCAGTTCCTTCGTCGCCGTGATCTTCTGCGTGCCGCCCTCGTGCAGCGTCACCTCGACGCCCTTGCCGCCGGTGAGCGTGGCCGTGCCCTTGATCCAGTCGATCTTGTGCTTCTTGAAGAGCATCTCGATGCCACCGGTGAGGCCGGTGATCATCTTGTCCTTGCGGGCGTGCACCGACGGCATGTCGATGCCGACCTTGCCGCCGTCGACGCCGGTGAGACCCCATTCCTTCGCCGACTGGGCGACCTTCAGGGCGTGCGCGTGCTCGAGCAGGGCCTTGGTGGGGATGCAGCCCCAGATGAGGCAGGTGCCGCCGAGCGCCTTCTGCCGCTCGACCACCGCCACCTTGAGGCCGAGCTGGGCGGCGCGAATGGCCGCCACATACCCGCCCGTGCCCGCCCCCACCACTACGACGTCGTATTCGCTCGCCACGCGTGTCTCCTGTCGGTCGTCACGCCGTAGCGGTGAAGCCGCGAAGGCGGAAAGAACTTCCCACTGTCGCCTGATCCCGGCCGGGAGGTCAACACACGCGTGGAGACATCTCGGCCGGGGATCGGTGTCATTTCTTCACGCTCGTCAGCGGCACGAACTGGGTGTTCGCGGGCAGCCGCGGCGGCGCCGCCGGATCGGGTATCGCCCGATCGACGCGGGCCTTCAGCTCGCCGTGATCGAACTTCAGCTGCCAGTACATGGCGGTGAGGTCGCGCGCCTGCCGCGCGGCGCGCGCCGCCGTGATCCATCCCGCCGCGGCCAGCACCGTTGCCAGGCCCGCCACCAGCCACGCCCCGTCCATCGCGCGCCTCCGCCCTCAGTATGCCCCGGAGCCCCGTATACTGGCCGCACCCATGGCGTCGTCGCGCAAGACCGTGCTCGTCGTCGACGCGGACGAAGCCGCGCGCGATCACGTCGCGAAGGCGCTGCGCCGCGAGTATCACGTAGTGCGCGCCGGCTCGGCCGAAGCGGCCCTGGGCCTGATCGGCAAGGACGGCGTCGACGTGGTGCTCGCCAACCGCGCGTTGCCGGGCGTGAGCGGCGCCGACTTCCTGCGGATCGTCCGCGAGAACTACCCGATGGCCGAGTTCGTCATGCTCGCCGACGAACCGGACGTCGACGCCGCGGTGGCGGCGGTGAAACTCGGCGCCTACCACTTCCTCGTGAAGACCGCGGCGGCCGAGGCGATCGCCTCGATCGTCGGCCACGCGGCGGAACGCCAGGACCTGAACCGCAAGGTGCTGGCGCTCGCCGACGAGGTGCGCGAGCAGACCGCCGACCACGAGTTCGTGGCCGGGCCCAGTCCGGCGACGCGCGAAGTGCTCGACAGGGTGCAGAAGGTGGCCGGCCTGTCGACCAGGGTGCTGATCCTCGGCGAGAGCGGCACCGGCAAGGAACTCGTCGCGCGGATGATCCACCGCAAGTCGGAGGTGGCCGACGGGCCGTTCATCGCCGTGAACCTCGCGGCGATTCCGCGCGAGCTGGTCGAGAGCACGCTGTTCGGCCACGAGAAGGGCGCGTTCACGGGCGCGGTGCGGCAGCAGATCGGCAAGTTCGAACTGGCCCACGGCGGCACGCTGTTCCTCGACGAGATCGGCGAGCTGAAGGTCGATCTGCAGGCCAAGCTGCTGCGGGCGCTGCAGTCGAGCGAGATCGAGCGCGTCGGCGGCGGCAAGGCGATCAAGGTGCAGTTCCGCCTGGTAGCCGCCACCAACGTCGACCTGGCGCGCGGCATGAAAGAGGGCACGTTCCGCGAGGATCTGTATTACCGGCTGAACGTGATCCAGTTGCGGATGCCGCCGCTGCGCGAGCGCATCGAGGACCTGCCGGCCCTGGTGCAGTTCTTCCTCGATCGCTTCAACCGCGAGTTCCGGAAGAACGTGCAGGGTCTCGCCACGTCCACCATGCAGATGCTGCAGAACTACTGGTGGCCGGGCAACATCCGCGAGCTCGAGAACCTGATCGAACGCCTGGTCGCCACCTGCGACCACGACTGGATCACCGACGGTGATCTGCCGTTCGAGATGCAGGTGGCCGACATGGATCGCGAGGGCGATCAGAAGAACCTGCTCGACCGCGCCCTCATGACGTTCGAGCGCAACTACATCATCCGCGCCCTCGAGCGCAGCAACTGGAACGTCACGAAGACGGCGCGCTATCTCGGCACGCCGCTCAGCACGCTCAAGTTCAAGATCGAGAAGCTCGAGATCAAGGATCTCGTGCAGCGGATTCGCGGAGACTGAGCGGCGGGGAGAACGGAGCGGGCGAGAGGTCAGGAACGACGGGAACCTGGCGGCTCCCGTCGTCGCTGGACCCCGGGGGGCGGGGCGTGGTCGTTTGACTACTTGCGCGGCAGCACGGCGTCCTTGAGCTGCTTGACGATCCGTGCCTTCACGACGGTCTTGGGCGGAATCTTGATCGGCTCGCCGGTGGCCGGGTTGCGGCCCATGCGCGCCTTCCGCTTCTGCACGACGAGCTTCACCATCCCGGGGATGACGAACTCGCCCGACCGCTTCAGTTCCTTTTCACAGAGCGCGGTCATCTCGTCGAAGATCTCCCGCACCTGCGTCCGCTTCAGCTCGAACTTCTCCGAGAAGTGCGAGAACAGCTCCGACTTCCCCATCCTGCGCGCGTCGGCCATCGTTGGTTCCCCCTGGGTCGGTTCCGCGCGGTCGAGAGCGCATCGTCCGCTGGCCGCGCGCGGAAGGCGGCAAGGGCGGAAAAGCTTTGTAAAAGCGGTGGGTATGCTAGCGCGCGGTCCCGGAGGTGTCAACGCGCGTCGCGTGCATCTGGGGACCGCCGCGACCGGATGCTAACATGCGGCCATGTCCACCGCGCCGCCGCTCGAGACGTTTCCCAATCCCCGCCCCGAGCGCGACTACGAGATCGAGATCGCGTGCCCCGAGTTCACGTCGATGTGCCCGAAGACGGGCCTGCCCGATTTCGGGACGATCACCATCCGTTACACGCCGGCCGCCACCTGCATCGAGCTGAAGGCGCTGAAGTATTACCTGCTGGCGTTCCGCAACCAGGGAATCTTCTACGAGGCGGCGACCAACCGCATCCTCGACGACCTGGTGGCGGCGTGCCAGCCGAAGCGCATGACGGTCACCGGCGACTTCACGGCGCGCGGCGGCATCACCACCAAGGTCACGGCCGAGCACACCGCGCGCTGAGGCGCGCGCCGCGTCAGGCCACCGACTCGGCGCGCGACACGATGGCGCGCGCGAACGTGTCGAGTTCGGCGCGCAGCGTGCCCGGCTTCAGCGTCGACAGCGGCACGCCGGCGTTCAGCGCCGAGGCCACCGTGCGGTAGTCGCTCGTGAAGCGATGGTCGATGTGCCGCCCGAGCACGTCCTCGATCTCGCGCAGCGGCACGATCTCGACATCCGAGGTGCGGTTCAGCACATAGCGCACGCGATCCTCGGGTACGCCGGCCAGCCGCACCAGATCGCGCAGGCGCTGCAGGTTGCGCAGGCACGGCAGATCGGGGTTGGCCACCAGGTGCACTTCGTCCGAGACGTGCAGCGCCGCCGCCGAACATGGACTGAGCGCCGATCCGGCATCGACGACCACGTAGTCGTAGGTGCGGCGCAACGTGTCGATCGCGTGTTCGATCTCGGCGGCGTCGGCCGACCCGGGACGTCCGTAGTCGGCGGCGCCGGGCAGCACGTCCACGCCGCAGTCGTGACGTGCGAGCAGCCCGGGAATTTCCAGCGGATCGAGCCACGTCAGCTGGTCGAGCAGGTCGAGCAGCGTGAACTTCGAACGCACTCCGAGGAACAGCCCGACGTCGCCGGTGCCCGGCTTCAGATCGACCACGACGGTCGGCATGCCGGTGACGCGACGCAGTTCCGCGGCGCAGTTCACCGCGAGCGTCGTCGTGCCCGTGCCACCCTTCGTGCCGAGGAACGACACCACCATGTCAGCGATGAGAGGCAATGGGTGTGCCACGGAGGCGCGGCGGGCGCTTCCTGTGAATGGCGCGGCGCTGCACGCCGGCGCTGACAGGATTCGTGGGTGACCGATCCCCGATTTGTAAGGCGGCCGACCATTTTGGGCGGTGCGCGGTGTGCGACCGCACGCGCACGGCGGTGAAACCACGGCAATTCGCGGCCGCGCAGAAGAGGGCACGCGGCTTGCTGCACGGAATCGACAGGACTCCTCTCCCATGTCGCCCAAACGCCCCACGCCCTTGAAGCCGCCCGCCGCGGCCGACGACTGGAAGATCACCGACGAATGGGGCATCTACGACCCTGGAAGGCCGGCATCCCGGCGCTGTTCCGTCGACTGGGCCGGCCGGTGCTGCGCGCCGCGTCGTCGTCGCGCAAGGAACGCCGCCGCGCGCACCGTCGGAGCGCAGCGAGGAGGGCGTGGGCCTGGCCCTGGCCGAGGCCAAGCGACGCGCCGGCTACGAGGTGGCGGACGAGATGCCGATGCTGGGCGGGAACCCCGCCGGCGCGATGCGGTCTCGCCTTGAAAGCGCGCGCCGCGACCAATGCCGTGGGCACGCCGGCCGAAGCGCCATTCGTGCCGCCGCCCGCCGAGCCGCCGCCACACCGGAACACGGACACCGCCACCCCGTCGAGCCCGAAGGTTCGCGCCGCCGGCGCGAAGCGTCGCGCGCGCAAGCCGGCGATGCCCGTGCCCGAGCCGGCGAGCGCGGCTCGGCCGCCGCCGCGGCCGAACCGACGCCGAGGCGCCGGCGAAGCCACGCACGCGCCGCGCTCGCGCAAGGCGAAGAGCGACGCCGCGGCCGCCGTCGCCGAGCGGCGCCGTCGCGCCGGCCGTTGCCGCGGCGCCGGTGATCGAGACTCCGGCCGTCGAGAAGCCGGTGGTGAAGAGCGGTCCGCCGGCGCCATCGCCGCGCCGTCCACGTGGCCCCGTGCCACTGGCCGCGTGGGCGCGTGCGGTGCAGGACGCGCCAAAGCCCGAGCCGGTGCGCACGGACAAGCGCGGCTTCTGGCGCAGTCTGTTCCGCATTCCGGCCGAGGTCGCCCTGGTCGAGTACGCGCACGGCTGCCGCATCCACCGGTTGCTGGTGGAAGCGGGCGACGATCACGTGCCCGACTTCATCTGATCGGTCAGCGCGCCGGCGGACCCGCGGCCCACGGCCGCAGCACGGCGTAGAGCGCCTGCAGGATCGGCACCGCGAGCCCGTGCGCGGCGGCGCGCCGCACGGCCGCGCCGTGCAGCGCGTCCACCTCGATGCGACGTCCGCCGTCGAGATCCGTGAGCAGCGACGATCTGGTCGTCGGCGGGATGTGGTCCATGTACGCCGCCAGCGTGTCGAAGCGGTCCGCGGAGATCGTCACGCCCTCGGCGGCGGCGATCGACGCCACCTCACGCGCGGCAGCATAGAACGCCTCGCGCGTCTCGGGCTGCGCCCACAGCGGGCCGATCGGCAGCCGCGCCGCTCCGGTGAAGCCGGCAAACGGCGCCAGGTAGACGAACTTGTCCCAGATGGGCACCCGCGCGTCGGCCACCGGCGTGACCTGGATGTCGGCCGTCGCCAGAACATCGGCGATCGCTTGCACTCGCGGAGAGATCGCGTGGCGGGCCCCGAAGGCCTCGCCGAACACGATCGAGCGGTGCACGCCGGTCTGCGCGATGACGCCAGGCGCCGCGATCGCGGTGGCCACGTACGTGACGCCGCCGAGCACGCGCCGCTCGCCGACCACGGCCGCGACCTCGTCGGCCGAGTCGACGCCGTTCTGCAGGGTGAGCACGGCGGTCGTGTCGTGCAGCAGCGGCGGCACGAGGCGCAGCGCCTCGGCCGTGTCGTAGGCCTTCACGGCGAACATCACGAGGTCGGCCGGGCCCAGCGCCGCCGGATCGGCGTCGGCCGCGACCCGGGCTGTGAAGTCGCCGAGGGCCGGCGATCGCACCTGCAGGCCGTCGCGCCGGATCGCCTCGAGGTGCGCGCCCCGCGCCACCACCGCCACCTCATGCCCCGCCCGCGCCAGCTTCGCCGCGAAGTAGCCGCCCACCGCTCCCGCCCCGACCACCGCAATCCGCATCGTGCCTCCCGCACGGCCGCGCCGCGCGTGGCGGTTCTATCACAGTGCGGATGAACCGTCGCCCGCACCCCTCCGTCTAAACTGGGGCCAGCCTGCCGGGACGTTCCAGGAGATTCCGCGTGCGACAGTGGATTGTGGCCAGCCTGCTGGTACTTCTGCCCGCGATGGGCGCCGCCCAGACCGCACGCACCCCGACCGATCTCGATCGGTTGATGGACGAGGTGGTGCGCCGCCGCGACGACAACTGGAAGAAGCTGCAGCAGTACATCCTCACCGAGAAGCAGAAGGTGACCGTCACCGGTCCCGAGGGCCTGCGCCTCTTCGGCTTCTCGCGCGACTACTCGTGGTTCGTGAAGGACGGCTTCTTCGTCCGCAGCCCGATCGTGATGAACGGCGTCACCGTGAGCGAGCGCGAGCGCCGCGAGTACGAGGCGCAGTATCTGAAGCGGATGCAGCGCCGCGACGAACGACGGGCGAAGCGGGCCGCCGAGCGCGGAGAAGCGACGCCGCCGCCGTCGCCCGATGCGGTGGGCGATCTGCTGCGCCAGCAGGCCGAGCCGAACTTCATCAGCGCCGCCTACTTCCTGCGCTTCAAGTTCGACCCGGGACGCTACGCGCTGGCCGGCCGGGAGACGATCGACGGCCGTGAGGCGCTGAAGATCGAGTACTACCCGACGAAGCTTTTCGACGACGACAAGGACGACAAGTCGCGGGCCGAGCGGCGCGCCGAGCAGGCGCGCGGGCACGACCGCCGCGACGAGGACGACGACGAGCGCGTCGAGCAGCAGATGAACAAGGTGTCGCTGGTCACGCTGTGGGTGCTGCGCGACGAGAAGCAGATCGTGAAGTACGTCTTCGACAACGTCGACCTCGGCTTCCTGCCCGGCCGCACGCTGCTGCACGTCGACGAGCTCACCGCGTCGATGCGCATGACCGAGGCGTTCAAGGGCATCTGGCTGCCGCAGGCCATCGCCGCCACCGTTGGCGTGAACACCGCGCTCGGCCGCACGCGCGCGCAGTACGACATCGCCTACGCCGACTACCGCCAGGCCGGCGTGACGGTGCGGGTCCAATGACACGGCCGGTCGCAGGATGGACGGCGGCCCTGGCCGGCGTTCTCACGCTGCTCCTCGGCGGCGCGGCGCGGGCGCAGGCGCCGGCTGTCATCGCCGAGATCCTCGTGCACGGCAATCACTCCACACCCGACGCCGACGTGCTGGCGATCTCGGGACTCGTGGTGGGCGGCCCGGCCACCGACGAGGCGATCGCCGCCGCGAAGGCGAAGCTCGACGCCAGCGGCCGGTTCGCCTCGGCCGACGTGCGCCGCATGTCGCGGTCGATCGACGTGCCCGACGACTTCCTCGTCCGCGTGTTCGTCGAAGAGCGGCCGGGCGTGGCGCCCGATCGGCTCACGCCGGGCTGGGCGTCGCGGGTGCTGAGCCAGCGCCTCTGGGTGCCGGTGCTGCGCTACGACGAAGGCTACGGCATGACCTACGGCGTGCAGGCGGCGCTGGAAGGCGTGTTCGGCGGCACCAGTCAGCTGTCGATTCCCGGCACGTGGGGCGGCGAGCGCCGCATCGGCGCCGAAGGCTCGCGCACGTTCGTGTCGCCGATCGTCACGCGCGTCGCCGCATCGATCGACCGCGTGCGCACCGAGCATCCCGCCTTCGATCGCGTGGAAGACCGCACGCGGATGTCGGGACGCCTCGAACGGGCCATCGGCCAGTCGCTGCGCGTGGGCGGCGAGATCGCCCACGATCGCGTGACGTTCGCCGGCGCGACCAACGACGTCGATCGCCTCACGGCCGACGTGCTGCTCGACACCCGCACCGATCCGGCATTCCCGCGCAACGCCGTGTGGGGTCGCGCCGCCATCGAGCGTCTCGACGTCGTCACCGGCGTGCGCCGTCGGCTGCGGGCCGACGTCTCCGGCGCGCTCGGCCTGCCGCTGGCCGCCACGATCACGGCGCGCGGCTTCATCACCTCGAGCGACGGCGCGCTGCCGCTCTACGAGCAGACGATGATCGGCGGCGGCCTCGCCACCCGCGGCTATCGGCGCGGCTATCGCATCGACGACAACGCCGCCGGCGCCTCCCTCACCCTCGCCCGCGCCTTCGGCTCGCCGGTCGACGTCGTCCGCCACGGCGTGCGCGTCTTCGTCGACTGGGCCACCGTGTACGACGCCGGCATGAAGGTATCCGACGCGTCGTTCGATCGTGGCGCCGGTGTCGGGTGGTTCGCGAACCTCATGGCGATCAACGCCTACGTGGATGCCGGCAAGGGCACCGACGGCTGGCGCGTGCACGTGCGGTTCGGTACGGGCTTCTAGGGATCCGTTCAGCGGCTGGCGGCTGGCCGCTGGTCGAGCGCGTATCGCCGAATCGCTTCCCCCAACCCCGCGTCGTCGTTCGATGCGGTCACCGGGAAGCCCATCGACAACAGCTCGGCCTGCGCGTTGCCCATCACCACGGCCGTGCCAGCCCACGCGAGCATGTCGATGTCGTTGTGGTTGTCGCCGATCGCCAGGACGTCCTCACGCGCGACGCCGAAGTGCCGGGCGACGTCGGCCAGCGCCGGCCCCTTGGTGGCGCCGGCGGCGTTCACGTCCACCAGCGCGAAGTCGCGGGCGGGGTAGCTGGTGACCGAGACGGCGAGCGCGTCCGCATCGATCCCGCGCACGACCTCGGCCAAGCGCAGCATCTCGTCGACGGGCCCGTTGAAGGCGACCTGCACCGGCGGGTCGTCGTCGAGCGCGTGCTCGAGATCCGCGCAGGCGCGCACCAGGTGCTGCACGCGGGCGTAGTAGCCGCGACGATTGGGGGTATCCCACGACATGCGGTCGACCATGGTCTGGCCGGCGCCCTCGCGGTCGAACTGCACGAGCGTCGACGGGCGCCACGACCGCGTCGCGGCGAGCACCCGGCGGGCGAGATCCGGCGCCAGATGCCGCACGGCCAGCGTGTCGCCCTCGCGGACGCGGGCGACCGCGCCGTTGTAGACGATGAGCGTGAGCGGATCGGGCAGCTCACCCACGGCCTGCAGCGCGAACGGGTAACTGCGGCCGGTGACGACCGCGACGTGCACGCCGCGCGACACCGCCTCATGGATCGCCGCCAGGTTGCCGGCGGGCACGCGGCCGCGGCTGTCGAGCAGGGTGCCGTCGATGTCGATGGCGATGAGGCGCGTCACCCGGTGATGCGCTTGACGAAGGCCTGGTAGGCGTCGGGGTTCTGCGTCTGCATGTAGGTGGCGTAGTCGAGCCCGACGCGCTCGAGATTGGCCATGTACGACGGGTCCTTGTATTGCTCGCGGATGCCCGGCAGCACGGCCCGCATCCGCTCGAACACGACGAGCAGCTCGCGGCCGCTCTGGAAGAAGAGCTCCTTGTTCAGCACACCGGTGACGACGAACGACGCCACCATGTCCCAGTACGAGATCACCATCCGGTAGGACGCGTTCTCGGCGCTGCCCGGCGGCACGAGGGTGGCCAGCTCTTCCCACTTCTTCGGGCGGAAGTGCGCGGTGAACCATGCGCGCGCCTCACGCATTCGTTCTTCCCGGCGCATCTCATACAGCCGAAGGATGAGGTTCGCGTCGTCGTAGGTGGGTCTGGATGTCATGCCGTTCCTCGGAAGAGTGGTCTGTGCCGATACAATAGTCGAGATATGAACCCGTGGAATGACTTCAGCGGGGCCAACGAAGGCTACGTCCTCGAGCTGTTCGAGCGCTTCCAGCGCGATCCGGCGTCGGTGGACGAGGCCACGCGCGCCGCTTTCCGCACCTGGGGCCCGCCGGCATCCGGCGCCGCGCCCGCAGGCGCCGTCGCCGCCAGCGACGTCAACGCCGCCATCGCCGCGGTCACGCTCGCCGAGTCGGTGCGCCGCTACGGCCATCTCGCCGCCTCGCTCGACCCGATCGGCTTCAACCGTCCGGTCGGCGATCCGTCGCTGCACCCGCACGCGCACGGCCTCACCACCGACGCCCTGAAGGCGCTGCCGGCCAGCATCATCGGCGGTCCCGTGTCGGTGGGCGCGTCCAACGCGTTCGAAGCCATCGAGCGGCTGCGCGCCGTGTACTGCGCCACCACCGGCCACGACTACTCGCACGTCTTCGTGCCCGACGAACGCGTGTGGCTGCGCGAATCGGTCGAGGCGCGGCGCTACCGTCCGCCGGCCGATCCGATCGAGAGCCGCGAGCTGCTCGATCGGATCACCCAGGTCGAGGTGTTCGAGCGCTTCCTGCAGCGCACCTTCCCGGGCAAGACGCGGTTCTCGATCGAGGGCCTCGACCTGATGATCCCCGTGCTCGACGAGATCATCGCCGACGCCGCCGCCGCGGGCGTGAAGCACGTGCTCATCGCCATGGCGCACCGCGGCCGCCTGAACGTGCTGGCGCACGTGATGCGCAAGCCTTACGCGCAGATCCTCGCCGAGTTCAAGGACCCGCTGTTCTCGCGCAGCAGCCGCATCGATCTCGGCTGGATGGGCGACGTGAAGTATCACGCCGGCGCCCGCGTCGAGCATCCGGATCGCCCGCAGACGCTGGTGATCTCGATGCCGCCGAACCCGAGCCACCTCGAGGCGGTCGATCCGCTGCTGGTCGGCATGGCCCGCGCCGCCGGCACCGACGTGTCGGCGCCCGGCGCACCGAAGCTCAAGCCGCACGAGGTGCTGGGCATCCTGATCCACGGCGACGCCGCGTTCCCCGGTCAGGGCATCGTGGCCGAAACGCTGAACCTCTCGCGCCTCACCGGCTGGGACGTCGGCGGCACGATCCACATCATCGCCAACAACCAGCTCGGGTTCACCGCCGACCCGCACGAGTCGTTCTCGACCAGCTACGCCAGCGGCCTGGCGCGCGGGTTCAAGATCCCGATCACGCACGTGAACGCCGACGACCCGGTGGCCTGCATCGAGGCGGCGCGGTTGTCGTGGGCGTACCGCCAGCGCTTCCAGCTCGACTACATCATCGACCTGGTTGGTTACCGCCGGCACGGCCACAACGAGGGCGACGAGCCTGCCTTCACGCAGCCGCAGCTCTATCAGAAGGTCACGAGCCACCCCACCGTGCGGCAGCAGTACGCCGAGGCGCTGGTGGCGTCGGGCGCCGTCGCCAGCACGCTGCCCGACGAGCTCGCCGCGAAGCACAGCGCGGCGATGGAAGCGGCCTACGCCGGCCTCAAGCCGGAAGAGCACTACATCCCCGAGATTCCGGTGGTGCCGCCGAGCGGCGCCGCCTCGCGCGTGCAGACCGCCGTGCCGCTCGACCGCCTCACCGCGCTGAACGACGCGCTGGCGCAGGTGCCGGCCGGCTTCACGGTGCACAAGAAGCTCGAACGCGGGCGCGAACGCCGCAAGACGATGTTCGCGAATCCCGACGAGGCGACCGTCGACTGGGCGGCCGCCGAGGAACTGGCGCTGGCGTCGGTGCTCGCCGACGGCATCCCGGTGCGGTTCACCGGCGAAGACGCCGAGCGTGGCACCTTCAGCCATCGGCACGCCGCGCTGCACGACGCCGTCACCGGCGACAAGTACGTGCCGCTGCAGCGGATCCCGCAGGTGCAGGCGGCGTTCGAGATCCACAACAGCGCGCTGTCGGAACTGGCGGTGCTCGGCTTCGAGCTGGGCTACAACCTCGAGAAGCCGAAGCAGCTCGTGCTGTGGGAAGCGCAGTACGGCGACTTCATCAACGGCGCGCAGACGATCCTCGACGAGTACTTGATGTCGGGCCGCGCCAAGTGGGGTATGGCGCCCTCGATCGTGCTGCTGCTGCCGCACGGCTACGAGGGCCAGGGCCCGGATCACTCGAGCGCCCGCGTCGAGCGCTTCCTGCAGCTGGCTGCCGACACCAACGTGCGCATCGTGAACTGCACGACCGCCGCGCAGTACTTCCACGTGCTGCGGCGGCAGGCGCTGCTGCTCGAGACCGATCCACTGCCTCTCATCATGCTCACGCCGAAGAGCCTGCTGCGCCACCCGCTGGTGGCGTCGCCGGCGCGGGCGCTGGCCGAGGGCCGATTCCAGAAGGTCATCGACGACGACGCCGTCACCTCGCCCGCGAAGGTGAAGCGCCTGGTGATCTGCAGCGGCAAGGTCTACGTCGACCTGGTGTCGAGCGAGGCGCGCAAGACCAGCCCCGGCGTCGCCATCGCCCGCCTGGAGCAGATCTATCCGTTCCCCGAAGAGCCGTTGAAGGCGCTCTTCGACCGCTACACGAAGCTGAAGGAAGTGTGCTGGGTGCAGGAAGAGCCGGAGAACATGGGCGCGTGGGACTTCGTGCGCCCCGAGCTCGAACGGCTCATCGACGGCCGCTGGCCGCTGCGCTACATCGGCCGCGTCCGCAACTCGAGCCCGTCCGAGGGCTCGGCCACGTGGCACCAGGTGAACCAGAAGGCCGTGGTCGCCCAGGCGTTCGAAGAGAAGGTCGACGCCCCCAACGCGAACCGCGTGGTGGCGAAGCAGGTTTAAGAACGGCGGCTAGCGGTTAGCGGCTAGCGGCTCGAGGGACATCAGCCGTGAACATCGTTGTACCGGAACTGGGCGAGTCGGTGGTGGAGGCGCGCATCGCGCGCTGGCTCAAGAAGGAAGGCGACGCCGTCGCCCTGGGCGAGGCGCTCGTCGAGCTCGAGACCGAGAAGATCGATCTCGAGGTGAGCGCCGATCGGGCCGGCGTGCTGACGTCGATCAAGCATGGCGAAGGCGCCGACGTGAAGGTGGGCGAGATCATCGCCGTGCTGGATCCGTCGCAGGCCGGCGCCGCGACGTCCGCGGCTGCCCCGACGCCCGCCGCTTCGTCGGCTCCTGCCGCGGCGGCCGCCGCCGACACCGCCGCCCCGAAGGCGACGCCGGCGGCGAAGAACGTCGCGAAGGAACACGCGGTGAGCATCGCCGACGTGCCGGCCTCGGGGCCGCGCGTGACCAAGCAGGACGTGCGCGAGTTCGTCGCCGGTAGTGCCGCAGCCGCGGCGCCCGCACCGGCCGCGAAGCCGGCCGCGCCCGCTGCGGCTCCCGCTCCGCGTCCTGCCATCGTGCCCGGCGCGCGCACCGAGGAGCGCGTGCGCATGTCGAAGCGTCGCGCCACGATCGCCCGCCGTCTCGTCGAGGCGCAGCGCACGGCCGCCATGCTCACCACCTTCAACGAGGTGGACATGACGGCGGTGATGGACATCCGCGCCCGCCGCAAGGAGGCCTTCACGAAGAAGTACGGCGTGAACCTCGGCCTCACCTCGTTCTTCGTGAAGGCGGTGGTGGGCGCGCTGAAGGCCTTCCCTGCCATCAACGCCGAGATCCAGGGCGACGAGATCGTCTACAAGCACTACTACGACATCGGCATGGCCGTGGGCGCCGAAGGCGGCCTGGTGGTGCCCGTGCTGCGCGACGCCGACCGGTCGGGCTTCGCCGACATCGAGCTCGCCGTGCGCGACTTCGCGAAGCGGGCCGGCGACGGCACGCTCACCCTCGAGGATCTGAAGGGCGGCACCTTCACCATCACCAACGGCGGCGTCTTCGGCTCGCTGATGAGCACGCCGATCCTGAATCCGCCGCAGGTCGGCATCCTCGGTCTGCACAAGATCGCCGACCGCGCCGTGCCGGTGAACGGCCAGGTGGTCATCCGCCCGATGATGTACCTCGCCCTCAGCTACGACCACCGCATCGTCGACGGCCGCGAGGCCGTGCAATTCCTCGTGAAAATCAAGGAGTTCATCGAGGACCCGGCCTGGCTGCTGATCGAAGGCTAACCACGGCGGGGAACGGGAACAGGCGAGCGGGGAACGGGCGCGTGCAGTAATATCGCGGCACCTCCCCAGAGGGACCGGCCGTGGAACCGAGCGCGACAATCCTGCTGCACGCCTGGCGTGGTGGTGAAGCCACCGCGCTCGATAGGCTGCTGCCGCTCGTCTACGACGAACTGGCGCGCATCGCGCGCGGCGCCCTTCGTTCGGAACGTGCCGACCACACCCTGCAGACGCGGGCGCTGGTGCACGAGGCCTACCTGCGCCTCATCGACGCCGACGTCTCGTGGCAGGACAAGGCGCACTTCATGGCGGTGGCGGCGCGCACCATGCGCCGCGTGCTCGTCGATCACGCCCGCAGCAAGCGCCGGCAGAAGCGCGGCGGCGGCGCGGTGAAAGTGGAACTCGAGGACATCGCCGCGGTGATCAGCGGGCCCTCGGTCGACGTGCTCGACCTGCACGACGCCCTCGAGGCGCTGGCCGCCTTCGATGCCCGCAAGGCCGACATCGTCGAGCTGCACTTCTTCGGCGGCCTCAGCTACGACGAAACCGCGGAAGCCGTCGGCATCTCGCCGGCCACCGTCCACCGCGAGCTGCGCTTCGCCAAGGCGTGGCTGCGCAACAAGCTCACGGGCGAGGGCGGCACGATCGAGGCCTGACGCCGGCCCGCAGGCGCGACGGCGATGACCCCTGAACGCTGGGCCGCGGCGCAGCAGCTCTTCGAGGCGGCGCTCGAGCATCCCCCCATCGGACGCTCCGCGTTCGTCGACGCACAGGCCGGCGACACCGAGCTGGCGCGGCTGGTGCACGACCTGCTGAAGGCCGACGCCGCCGAGCAGTCGGGACGCCCGCTCACCGACGTGGTGAAGGAGGCCGTCGACGCCGTCACCGCCGCCGCGCCCGCGCCGCTCGAACGCCTCGGCCCCTACCGGCTGGTGCGCATGCTCGGCGAAGGCGGCATGGGCGCCGTCTATCTCGCCGAGCGCGACGACGACGAGTTCCTGCAGCAGGTGGCCATCAAGGTGGTGCGCGGTCTGCTCGATCCGGAGCGCGTGCGCCAGTTCCGCACCGAACGGCAGATCCTCGCCTGGCTCGAGCATCCGAACATCGCCCGGCTGCTCGACGGCGGCACCACCGGCGACGGTCTGCCCTACCTGGTGATGGAACACGTGGAGGGCGCGCCGATCGATCGCTACTGCGACGAGGCGCGGCTCGACGTAGCGGCGCGGCTGCGGCTGTTCCTCACGGTGTGCGACGCAGTGAGCCACGCGCATCGCAGCCTGATCGTGCACCGCGACATCAAGCCGGGCAACATCCTCGTCACCGACGACGGCCAGGTGAAGCTGCTCGACTTCGGCATCGCGCGCCTGGCCCTCGAGAGCGGCGCCGCCGACGCCGCGGTGTCTGCCGGCCAGCCGCGGATGATGACGCCCTTCTACGCCAGCCCCGAGGTGGTACGCGGCGGCCAGGTGACCACCGCCGCCGACGTCTATGCCCTGGGCGTGCTGCTGCACGAACTGCTCACCGGCACGCGGCCGCTGCGCTTCCGCACGATGACGAGCGAGGAAGTCGAGAGGGTGGTCTGCCACGTCGATCCGGTACCGCCCAGCGCCGCCGCCATCGACGACGAGGGTCCGGCACCGCCAGCGTCGGATCGGGCCGCGCACCGCCGAACCACGCCGTCCGCCCTGCGCCGCAGGCTCGCCGGCGATCTCGACGCCATCGTGGGAGGCGCCCTGGCCAAGGACGTCGCCGCCCGCTACGCCTCGGTGGAAGCCCTCGCCGCCGACGTGCGTGCGCATCTGGAACGCCGGCCCGTGCAGGTGCGCGCGGCGTCGTGGCGGTATCTCGCCGGCCGCTTCGTGGTGCGGCATCGCTGGAGCGTCGCCGCCGCCACCGTGGCGCTGGTCGCGGCGACCTCCGCCGCCGTGGCCTTCTCGATCCAGGCGGCGCATCTGGCCGCCGAGCGCGACCGCACGGCCCGCGAGCGCGACACCGCGCAGCAGGTGCAGCGCTTCCTCACCGAGCTCTTCGAGGTGTCGAACCCCAAGGCCTCGCCGAACGGGTCGACGGTGACGGCGCGCGAGCTGCTCGACCGCGGCGCCGAGCGCATCGACGCCGAGCTGGCCGGACAACCGGTGGTGCAGGCGCGGCTGCTCGCCACGATCGGGGACGTCTATGGATCGCTCGGCGCGTACGCGCGGTCGGCGGCGCTGCTCGAGCGCGCGGTGCAGATCCGCCGCGCCACGCTCGGCCCCGACGATCCAGACACGCTCGATTCGGTCGAGGCGCTCGGAGAAGCGTCGCGCGAGCTCGGACGCTACGACGACGCCGAACGGCTGCACCGCGACGTGCTGGCGGCGCGGCGCCGCCTGGGCGCGGCGCCGTCGCTCGTCGCCTCGTCGCTGACCAACCTCGGGCTGACACTGGACGAGCGGGGGAAGCCCGCCGACGCCGAGCCGCTGCTGCGCGAGGCGGTGGCCGCCTGGCGCACCAGCGCGGCCGACGCCGAGAACGTCGCCATCGGCCTGAACAACCTCGCCGCGGTGCTGCGGCACGAAGGCCGGCTCGCCGACGCGGTGCCGCTGCTCGAGGAGTCGATCGCGATCCGCCGCCGCCGCGTCGGCGACGGGCATCCGGCGCTGGCGCCGGCGCTCGGGCAGCTCGGGCAGGTCTTCAACCAGCTCGGCGATCTCGCGCGGGCCGAGCCGCTGCTGCGCGAGTCGTTCGCGATCCGCCAGCGCGTCTACGGCAACGACCATCCCGATACGCAGACGGCACGCAACAACCTCGCCTCGCTGATGCAGGATCTCGGGGACCTCGGCGGCGCCGAGGCGCGTACCGAGAGGCGCTCGCCAGCCTGCAGGCGCGCCTCGGACGCGAGCATCCCGACGTGGCGGTCCAGCTGAACAACCTGGCCTCGCTGCTCGAGGATCGCGGCCGGCTGCGCGAAGCCGAACCGCTCTACCGCGAGTCGCTCGCGATCCGTCGCAAGGCATTCGGCGAGGCCAACGCCGGTGTGGCCCGGGTGCAGCACAACCTCGGACGGACGCTGCTGGCCATGGGCCGCGTCCGCGAAGGCGCCGACTACGCGCGCGCCGCCTTGCAGATCCGCCAGCAGGTGCTGCCCGCCGGACATTTCGAGATCGCCTTGAACCAGCTGCTGCTGGCCGACGTGCTCGCCGCCGAGCGGCGGCCCGCGGACGCCGACGCGGCCTACCGGCAGGCCCTCGACGGGCTGGTCGGCGCGCGCGGCGGCGACGACCTGCTGGTCGCCGATGCCCGTCTGGCGTACGCCGCCTTCCTCCGGGCGGCCGGTCGTGCCGCCCCCGCGCTGCCGCTGGCGCTGGAGGCCCAACGCGTCCGTAACGCCCGGCTGCCCGCCGGTCACTGGCGGCGCGCCCTGGCCGATCTCGAGGTGGCGCGCGTCCTCGGAGCGCTCGGACGCGATGCCGAAGCGATGGCCCTGGCCACGCCGGCGGCCGAGACCCTGGCGGCGCGGCTGGGCGACGTCGACCCGCGCGTGCGGGACGCCCGCGACCTGGCGGCGCGCTTCGCTCACTAGGCCGGGGCGCGAGGCTCGCCTCCCGCATTCGGCGCTAGGTAGTAAGGAAGACAGCGCACTAAAATACCGAGACAGACTGACTATTGTTCGTCCCCCGGACACAAAATGGGCAGGACGGATCGTGCAGTCCCGGCGCGGCCCCCTCCGCGCAGATACAGGCAGAAGGACGTTTTTTCCTAACGTTTTCAAGGAAACACCGCGCCGACTCCAGCCGGATCGCGTTTTGCTTCAGGCTGGCGGGGGCCCGACAATGTACCTGCTGGCGCAGGTCAACGCCCATCCGACCTGCGATTAGGATCGGATGCAGGCGCCCGGTTCGCCCCGAGGACGACCAACGATGCTGGCCGCAGCCGCCGAACCACAACTGATCGGAGACAGTCCGGCCGTCGCCGACCTCCGCGCCGATATCGAGCGCACCGCGCGTTCCGACGCGAAGGTGCTGATCACGGGCGAGAGTGGCGTGGGCAAGGAGCTGGTGGCGCGTGCGGTGCACGCCCACAGCGTCCGCTCGTCTCGCCCCTTCGTCGCCGTGAACTGCGCCGGGCTGCCCGAGACGCTGCTCGAGTCGGAGCTCTTCGGGCACGTGAAGGGTAGCTTCACCGGCGCCTACCGCGACAAGCAGGGCAAGCTGGAAATGGCCGACGGCGGCACGCTGTTCCTCGACGAGGTCGGCGAGATGACCCTGCGCATGCAGGGGCTGCTGCTCCGCTTCCTCGAAACCGGCGAGCTGCAGAAGGTCGGCGCCGACCGCTCGCGCACCACCGTCAACATCCGGGTGATCGCCGCGACCAACCGCAATCTGCGCGACCTGATCGCCCAGCAGGCGTTCCGCGAGGATCTGTTCTACCGCCTGAACGTCATCCACCTCACGGTGCCGCCGCTGCGCGAACGCCGGTCCGACATCCCCGACCTGGTGCAGCGCTTCCTGCAGCGCAGCACCGCCGCCGGCCATTACGCGCTGCGGTCGATCTCGCCCGAGGCGATGGACGCCCTCACCAAGTACTCGTGGCCGGGCAACGTGCGCGAGCTGCAGAACCTGGTGGAGCGGCTGGTGGTGACCTGCCAGCGCGAGATCGCGCAGCCCGACGACCTGCCGCCGGAGATCCGGCTGCTGCCGTTCGGCGCCTACCGGCCGCGCCGCGAGCGCCGCCGCACCGTGGCCGACGAGCTGTACCAGAAGCTCACTGAGACCGGCGAGTCGTTCTGGACGCTGGTCTACCCGCTCTACATGCAGCGCGAGATCACGCGCGGCAACCTCCGCGATCTGGTGCGCAAGGGCCTCCAGGAAGCGCGCGGCAACTACCGCATCGTCGTGCGTCTCTTCAACATGGCGCCCGGCGACTACAAGCGGTTCCTCAACTTCCTGCGCACCCACGAGTGCCAGGTGTCGTTCAAGGAGTTCCGGTGAAGACTCCCCTCTCGCTCGCGCTCGTCGTCGTCGCGTCGGTGACGCTGGCCGCCCAGACGGCCACCCGTCCTGCGCCGCCGCAGCCGCCGCCGGCGCAGCGGCCGGCGACACCGGCCCCGGCGCCGCAAACCGCGGCCCCGGCCACGAGCGCGCCCGCGAAGCCCACCGCCGCGCAGACCGAGGGCGTCACGCCGCCGTCCGACTACCTGATCGGACCGGACGACGTGCTCGGCGTGATCGTGTGGCGGGAACAGGATCTGTCGACCGACGTGAAGGTGCGGCCCGACGGCAAGGTGTCGCTGCCGCTCGTGAACGACATCCAGGCCGGCGGCCTCACGCCGGAGCAGTTCCGCGAGAAGGTCACCGCGGCGGTGACCAAGTTCGTCGAGTCGCCGAGCGTCACCATCATCGTGCGGCAGATCAACAGCCGGCAGGTGTTCGTGCTGGGCGAGGTGGTGAAGCCCGGCCCGTACCCGCTGACGGCGCCGACCACCGTGCTGCAGCTGCTGGCGCTCACCGGCGGACCGACGCCGTACGCGAAGCTCGACGAGATCGCCGTGATGCGCACCGTCGACGGCAAGACGTCGCGTTTCCTCTTCAACTACAAGGAAGTGTCGCGCGGCCGCAAGATCGAGCAGAACATCATGCTGCGTCCCGGCGACACGGTGATCGTCCCATGAGCATCGGACGGACGGCGACCATCGCCGTCGTGATCGTCGGCCTGCTGGCGGTGCCGGCGTCGGCGCAGCGACGTGCGCGCGGCACGCGCGGCACGCCGTCGGCGCGCGTCGTACGCGGGCCGCAGTTCAACGGCAGCGTGTACGGCGGCTACGACGCGCCGCTCTTCGCCACCGATACGTTCGCCACGCTGCAGCCCACGGGGCAGGCCTTCGGCGGCGTCGACGGCGGGTTCTCGTACGACAAGGTCGGCCGCCGGGTCGTCCTGGCGACGACGGCCTCGGCGAGCAACCGCTACTTCCCGCAGTTCACGCCGAAGACGCAGCCCTCGTACGGGCTGAGCCTGTCGCTCGCCTCGGTGGCCCGCGGCAAGTGGTCGTGGACGCTCTCGAACTTCGCGCAGTACGCGCCATACTCGGCGGCCTCGCTCTTCGCCGGCGCCGTCGGCCAGAACGGCGGGAACTTCCAGCTGGCCAGCGGCTCGGCGTTCCAGACCTCCACCATCCGTCAGGTGAACACGAGCAGCGCCCTCGACCTCACCTACTCGCCGACGCGGCGGCTGCACTTCTCGCTGCTCGGCGGCGCCGGCACGATCCTGCCGATCGACTCGCCGATCGCCCGCAACCTGCGCCTCACCGGCCAGGGCCGGGTGTCGTACGACCTGTCGCGCGCGTTCCGCGGCTACGTCGGCTACGCGGTGAACGAGAACCGCGTCGAAGCGAAGAACGGCGTGCCGGCGACGACCTATCGCCTCGACGGGATCGACTTCGGCATCGACCTCAACCGTCCCTTCCAGATCACCCGCGACACCACGCTGACGGTGCAGACCGGTCTCGTGAAGCTGCCAGATCAGGGCAGGAACACCTACCAGCTGCGCGGCAACGTCACGCTCGAGCACACGTTCCTCGAGACATGGATCGCCTCGCTCTCGGCGCAGCGCGACGCCCGGTTCGTGCAGAGCTACAAGGATCCCGTGGTGCTGGCGGGCGTGTCGGCCTCCACCAGCGGCCTGCTGGTCGGGTCGCTCGGCGCGGTGCTGTCGGCCAACTACTCGAATGGCACGATCTACTCCACGCTGGGCAAGTCGAACTTCCTGACCTACTCGGCGTCGGCGCAGCTCCGCTACGACCTGCGCCGCAACGTCGCGACCTTCCTCGACTACACGGCCTTCCGTTCCGAAGTCGATGCCTCGGCCGCGCTCGTCGGCTACCCGACGGGTCAGTTCGGCCGGTACAGCATCCGGGGCGGCCTGTCGCTGGGCCTGAGCCCCTTCAGCAAGTGATTCCGGAGAACCGTTCCCATGCTGCCCGGTAAGCAATACACCCTCGACGACATCGGCCGCCTCGCCTGGCGTGGCAAGTGGATCGTCCTCGCGCCGGCGATCGTGACCTCCATGCTGGCGGGCACCTACCTGCGCCTGACACCGGACGTCTACCGCGCCGAAACCACGATTCTCGTGGTGCCGCAGCGCGTGCCCGACGTCTACGTGAAGACCACCGTCACCACCAACGTGCAGGACCGCCTGCGCTCGATCAGCCAGCAGATCCTGAGCCGCACGCGGCTCGAGCCGATCATCCTCGACCTCAACCTCTATCCCGAGCGCCGCCAGAAGGAGCCGATGGAGGACACGGTCAGCTACATGCGCGAGCAGGTCGACGTGAAGACCGTGCGCGGCGACACCTTCTCGGTGGGCTACCTGTCGCAGAGCCCGGTGCTGGCGCAGCAGGTGGCGGAACGACTGGCCTCGCTCTACATCGACGAGAACATGCGCGACCGCGCCCTGGTCGCCGAGAACACCAGCCAGTTCCTCGAGTCCGAGTTGAACGAAGCGCGGCAGAAGCTGGTCGAGCACGAGAAGCGCCTCGAGGCCTATCGCCTGCGCTACGCCGGCGAGCTGCCGACGCAGGCCAACAGCAACTTCCAGGCGGTGCAGACCCTGCAGATGCAGGCGCAGGGCCTCAATGACTCGCTCGAGCGCGACCGCGATCGGAAGCTCGTGATCGAGCGCTCGCTGGCCGACATCGCCGCGACACCGACGGCGAACCCCGACACCACGCGGCCGGATCCGTCCGACGGCCCGCCGCCGCCCGGGTCGGCCGCCGCCGAACTGGTCACCGCGCGCGAGCAGCTGCGGGTGATGAAGACGCGGCTCACGCCCGAGCACCCGGACGTCGTGCGCGGCGAGCGTATCGTGCGCGAACTGGAGCGCAAGGCCGCCGTGGAGCGGGAAGCGGCGGCGGCCGCGGCGGCCAGCGCCGGCTCCGGCACGCCCACGGCCTCGGCGGGCCTGTCGGCCGCCGAGCGTCGGGTGCGCGACCTGCGGCAGGAACTCGCCACCACCATCACCAGCATCAAGACCAAGGAAGCCCAGCTGGCGAAGGTGCAGGACGACCTCGCCGGCTACCGCAGCCGGCTCGATGCCGTCCCCGTGCGCGAGTCGGAGCTCACCGAGCTCACCCGCGACTACGACACGCTGCAGAACAGCTACAAGGCCTTGCTCACGAAGCGCCAGGAAGCGCAGATCGCCTCGAACGTCGAACGCCGCCAGATCGGCGAGCAGTTCCGCGTGCTCGACCCGGCGCGCCGGCCCGAGCGGCCCTACTCGCCCAACCGCCCGCTGGTGCAGGCCCTGGGCACGCTGATCGGCTTCATCATCGGCATCGCCATCATCGCCATCAGCGAAGTGCGTGACCGCACCCTGCACACCGAGACCGACGTGCTGCAGGCGCTCAACCTGCCGGTGCTGGCGACGGTGCCGCGCATGCGCAACGCCGACGAGCGCAAGCGGCACCTGCGTCAGGTGCTCGGGTTGTCGAGCGCCGCGGTCGCCGGTATCGCGGTGGCGGTCGCCATCGCGTGGAGCTGGTTGAACAAGTAGCCGCCATGTACCACGAGTACTACGGGCTCACCGAGCGGCCCTTCGACCTCACACCCAACACGCGATACCTGTACCTCACGCCGATGCACCGCGAGGCGCTGGCGGCCGTGCAGTACGGCATCACCTCGCGTCGCGGCATCATCGTGGTGACGGGCGAGGCCGGCACGGGCAAGACGACGATCGTGCGCGCGGCCCTCAGGGCGCTGCGCGGCGAGAACGTACGCCAGACCTACCTGAACAACCCGGCGCTCACGCGCGAGGAGTTCCTCCAGTTCCTCACCAAGGCGTTCCGCCTCGGCGCCGACGCCGCCGAATCCAAGGTGAACCTGCTGTCGAAGCTCACCGCCACGCTGGCCCGCAACCACGCGCAGGGCCAGATCACGGCGCTGGTGGTCGACGAGGCGCAGAGCCTGCCGCACGAGCTGCTCGAGGAGATCCGGCTGCTCGCCAACATCGAGACGTCCACGGCGAAGCTGCTGCAGGTGGTGCTGGTCGGACAGCCCGAACTCGCCGATCGCCTGAACGACCCGTCACTGCGCCAGCTGAAGCAACGCGTGGCGATCCGCGCCACGCTGCGACCGCTGGATCTCAGAGCCACGGCCGCGCTCATCGCCGGCCGCATCCGCGTCGCCGGCGGCAACCCGCCCGAGGTGTTCACACCTGCAGCGGTGGAGCTCGTATACCGATACTCCGGGGGAGTGGCCCGCACCATCAACGTGATCTGCGACAACGCGCTGTTGAGCGGGTTCGCGGCCGAACAGAAGCCCGTCGGAGCCGGACTCGTGGAAGAGGTGTGCAGGGACTTCGACCTGACGCCTCGCGAGTCGCAGCCGTCGCGCTCGTCGCGTGGCGCCGCCGCCCGCGGCGACGCCCCCCGGGCCACGCTGGGCACCCGGGCCGCCGGCAGCGCTGCCACGGCGGCCGCCCCGGCCACCGCCACCGACACCGCGTCGTCGGCCACCGACGCCCCCCGCGCCACGGGCACGGGCGGGGCCACCACCGCGACCGCCGACGACGCCGAGTCGCGCGATCTCTTCACCAACTTCCGCCAGCGGCGCTGGTTCCCCTTCAGGAAGAAGTCATGAGTCGTTTTGGAAAGGCGATCGAGCGCGCCAACGCCGGCCCGCTCGAGTCGCCCACGCCCGCGATGGCGCCCACTGAAGCGCCGGACGCGTCGATCTTCGACGCCGCCTGGGACGTCAAGGAGGCCCCGGCCGAACCGGCCCGTCCGGCCGAGCGGCAAAGCCTGCGCACCGGCCAGCCGCCGCGCCAGCTCGCCGTGCATCCGGCGCTCAGCGAGAAGGTGGCGACGCCCACCGGTGCGCCGACCGTGGCCCTCGAGCAGTATCGAAAGCTCGCCGCCAAGCTCCACCAATGGCAGACCGATCACGAGGGCAAGCTCATCATGATGGTGAGCGCGGTGGCCAGCGAGGGCAAGACGCTCACGACCATCAATCTCGCGCTGACGCTCAGCGGCTCGTACCAGAAGCGCGTGCTGCTCATCGACTGCGACCTGCGCCGCCCGACCGTGCACGCCGCCTTCCAGATTGCCGGCACGCCCGGCGTGGCCGACATCCTCGACCGCCCTGAGATCCCCGTGGTGCGCGTCACCGACCGGCTGTCGGTGATCCCGGCCGGCCGCATGGACGGCGACCCGATGGGCGTGCTCACCTCCGATGCCATGGCGACGCTGCTCGAACACGCGCGCCGCGAGTACGACTGGGTGCTGCTCGATACGGCGCCGCTCGCCGTGCTGCCCGACGCCAACCTGCTCGCCGACCACGCCGACGGCGCGGTCCTCGTCGTCTCCGCCGGCGACACCACCTTCGAGCTGGTCGACACGGCGATCCGCGTCATCGGCCGCGAGCGCATCCTCGGCGTCGTCCTGAACGGGGTCGACCCGCGGAACATGAGCACCGCGAACTACCACGCCGACTACTACGGGAGGCGGTAGTCCCGCGCCTCGCGGGACACGTGTGCCATGGCAGGCCAGCTGAGCACCAGGACGCCGCTCCTGATGATGCTGGAGACCGCGATGATCATCCTCGCGGTCACCATGGCGGCGACTGTACGATTGGGCGCCGAGGCCGGACTGGGCGTGATCGCGACGCCGGCCGGCCTGCTGCGCGCCGGCATCGTCGCCGGCGTCTGCCAGCTGTGCCTGTTCTTCGCGGACATGTACGACCTGCGGCTGGTCGCCGATCGGCGCGAGCTGTTCGTCCGCCTGCTGCGATCGCTGGCCGCCACCACGCTGATCCTCGCCGCCGTCTATTTCTGGTTCCCCAGCCTGATCGTCGGCCGCGGCGTGTTCCTGCTGACGACGGCGTTCATCATCCTCGCCATCCTCGCCTCGCGGCTGATCTTCGAGTTCGCCAGCGCGCAGGTGCAGCCGGGCGAGCGCCTGCTGCTCATCGGCACGACGCCGGCGGCGGTGGCGCTGGCGCAGGAGATCCACGAGCGCCAGGCCGAACTGGGCGTCGAGATCGTCGGCTTCGTCGATCCCGATCCGTCGCGCGTCGGCACGGTGCTGTTCAACCCCGGCGTGATCGGCGTCATCGACGACATTCCGGCCATCGTGCGCGACCGCGCCGTCGACCGCGTGGTCGTCAGCCTGGCCGACGCGCGCGGCCGCCTCGACATGGTGAAGCTGCTCGAGATCAAGCTGAGCGGCGTCACCTTCGATCACCTGGCGACGGTCTACGAGGAATACACCGGCAAGATCGCCGTCGAGAACCTGCGTCCGAGCTGGATGATCTTCTCGGAGGGCTTCCGCAAGTCGAAGGTGCAGCTCGGCGCCAAGCGTCTGCTCGACGTCGTCACGGCGTCGATCGGCCTGGTGCTGGCGGCGCCGCTGGCGCTCTTCGTCATCGCGCTGATCAAGTTCACGTCGCCGGGCCCGATCTTCTACCGCCAGGAACGCGTGGGCCTGAACGGCCGGACGTTCATGGTGGTGAAGTTCCGATCGATGCGCGTCGACGCCGAGGCGAACACCGGTCCGGTGTGGGCGCAGAAGAACGACACCCGCGTCACCCCGGTCGGCCGCTTCCTGCGGCGCACGCGTCTCGACGAGATCCCGCAGTTGTGGAACGCGCTGCGCGGCGACATGAGCATGGTGGGGCCACGGCCCGAGCGTCCGGGCTTCGTCGCCGATCTCACCCGGCAGATTCCGTTCTACGGCCAGCGGCACGTCGTGAAGCCGGGCGTGACCGGGTGGGCGCAGGTCAAGTACACCTACGGCGCCAGCGTCGAGGATGCGCTGCAGAAACTGCAGTACGACCTCTACTACATCAAGAACATGTCGGTGGCGCTCGACCTGTTCGTCATGTTCCAGACGGTGAAGACCGTGGTGCTGCGGCGAGGCGCCTCGTAGTGGCGGCCGCGGGCGTGAAGAACGCCATGACCATCGACGTGGAGGACTACTTCCACGTCAGCAACTTCGAACACGTGGTCGACCGCGATGCGTGGGGCACGCTCGAGAGTCGCGTCGAGGCCAACACCGATCGACTGCTCGCCATGTTCGACGCGGCGAACGTCCGCGCCACCTTCTTCGTGCTGGCCTGGGTGGCCGAACGCGTGCCGGCGCTGGTGCGCCGCATCGCCGCCGCCGGCCACGAGGTGGCGTCGCACGGCTACGGCCATCGCCTGATCTACGACCAGACGCCCGAGGTGTTCCGCGACGACGTGCGCCGCGCCAAGGCGCTGCTCGAGGACGCCTCGGGCCAGCGCGTCGACGGCTACCGCGCGCCGAGCTTCTCGGTGACCGCGCGGTCGATGTGGGCGCTGGACGTGCTGATCGAGGAAGGCTACACCTACGACTCGAGCGTCTTCCCGGTGCACCACGATCGCTACGGCATTCCCGGCGCCGAACGCCACGCGGGCGTGGTCACGCGGGCCTCGGGTTCGATCGTCGAGGTGCCGGCGTCCACCGTGCGCATGGCGGGCGTGAACTGGCCGGTGGGCGGCGGCGGCTACTTCCGGCTGCTGCCGTACGGCTGGACGCGCTTCGGGCTGCGCCGCGTCAACGAGGTGGAACGCGCGCCGGCCGTCTTCTATCTGCATCCGTGGGAGATCGATCCGGAGCAGCCGCGCCTGACGGCGCCGGCACTGGCGCGTTACCGCCACTACCACAACCTCGCCGACACGGCGCCGCGCCTCGAGCGTCTGATGCGCGAGTTTCCGTTCGGCACCATGCGCGAGCTGATCGCGTCGGTGCCGCTGCCGCCGCTCACGCTCGGCAGCGCCGGCACCGCCCGATGACCATGCCTTCCGTGGTGCCTCCGTCCGGCCCGGGGCCGGTCGTCGTCGCGACGTGCACCGACGCCGCGGCGTGGGACGCCTATGTGTCGCAGGCGCCCGACGCCACCGGCTATCACCTGTGGGGGTGGCGCGACATCTTCGACGGCGTCTTCCATCACCAGTGCGAGTACCTCGCCGCGACGCGCGATGGCCGCATCGTCGGCGTGCTGCCGCTGGTGCTGTTCGCGTCGGCGCTTTTCGGACGCTTCGCCGTGTCGCTGCCCTTCGTGAACTACGGCGGTGTGGTGGCCGACGACGACGCGGCCGCGCAGGCGCTGGTCGCCGAGGCCGGACGCGTGGCCCGCGCCCACCGCGCCAGGCATCTCGAGCTGCGCCACGATCGCCGGCGTTTCCCGGCGCTCGCCCCGAAGACGCACAAGGTGGCGATGCTGCGGCCGTTGCCGTCAGACGCCGACGCGCTGTGGAACGATCTCGACCGCAAGGTGCGCAACCAGGTGCGCAAGGCCGAGAAGCACCAGCTCACGGCGTTCGTGGCCGGGCGCGAGGCGCTCGACGACTTCTACGACGTCTTCGCGGTGAACATGCGCGATCTGGGCACGCCGGTGTATCCGCCGCGCCTGTTCGATCAGGTGCTGCGCACGTTCAAGGATCGCGCCCGGCTGGTCATCGTGCGCCACGGCGATCGCCCGGTGGCGGGCGGCTTCACGTTCCGCTGGCGCGAACGCACCGAGATTCCCTGGGCGTCGACACTGCGCGAATACAACGCGATGTCGGCGAACAACCTGCTCTACTGGACCGTGCTGAAGTCGGCGATCGCCGACGGCAGCACCATGTTCGACTTCGGACGCTCGACGCCGAACGAAGGCACGTTCCACTTCAAGAAGCAGTGGGGAGGATCGCCGGTGGAGCTCTGCTGGGAGTACGACGTGGTGACCGGCGCCGTGCCCGATCAGAGCCCGAAGAACCCGAAGTTCCAGATGGCGATTCGCACGTGGCAGCAGCTGCCGGTGGGCCTGGCGACCGCCATCGGCCCGCACATCGTGCGCTGCATTCCCTGACGGGCCGTCAGGGCGTGACGACGAGGCGCACTTCGCCGCCGGCGGCGCCCACGGTGCCGCCATTCACCGCGCGCAGGCGCAGGTAGTACACGCCCGGGGGCACGCCTGGCAGCGTCACCCGAAGGCTGGCGGGCAGGGCGAACCCGGCGACGAGATCGGCGGCACCCGAACGCGTGCCAGCCTCGAGCAGGTAACTCGTGGGCGCAGGACCGTCTTCCGGCGCGAACCATGTGAGCGTGACGGTCGACCCGCTGGCGGTGGCGCGGAAGCCGTCGGGCGTACCCGGCGCGTCGGCCGACCCACCGCCGGCCCCGCCGACGACCGCATCGGCCTCGTTCGACGTGACGCTGAGGCCGGTGGCGCCCACGGCGCGCAGGCGGACGTAATAGTGACCCGCCGGCACGTTTGGCGCCACGAAGGTGCCGCTCGTGCCGATCGAAACGCCGCTGGCGATGTCCGAGCGTCCTGCCGCGGTGCCGGCGTCGAGCACGACGTCGGACACGCTGGCGCCGGTGGCGCCGGCCCAGGTGATGACGAGGCTGGAGCCGCTCGCTGTGGCACGCACGGCGCTCGGTGCGGGTGTGGCGCCCGCGCCGCCTCCGCCGCCACCGCTGCCCGATACGAGCAGCTCGGCGGACCGGGCGTGGCCGCCGTCCGGATACATCGCCTTGACGCGCACGAAGAACGATCCGCCGGCGGCCGGCATCGAGAAGCTGGTGGCATTGGGCGCCAGCGCGATGGCCCCGATGTCGGAGAGGCCGGGCGCGGTGCCGCCTTCGAGCTGGTACGACGTCCAGCCAGGTTCGGACGGCGGCAGCCACGAGAACGTCCAGGTGCCGTTGCTGGTGGCAAGGGCGAAGCGCTGCGGACCCAGACGGGTCGGCTGCAGCACCGCGCTCGTGACCTCGTAGACGTGCACTTCCGGTGTGGCGCCGCCACTGTCGGTGGTGATGTACCAGCGGCGCGTGGCCTGATCGTAGGTGGCGCTGCGCACCGTGGCGGTGCCGTTGCCGCCGTCGATGTCGGGCAAGGCCCACGTCGCGTACGGCATCAGGTCCCACGGGTTCTTCAGGCCGGCCTTCACCTGCAGCAGATCATTGGCGTCGTACGCCCAGACCTGATGGTGATAGGGATACCCGTGCGGTCCCTTGTAGCTGTTGGTCGGGTCGTAGCACCAGGTGCCGCCCTGCCCGTCGGGCTGGCCATTCAACGCCGGATTGCTGGTGCCGCTGCCGTAGCAGTGCGTGGTGCCGTGGCGTCCGAAGAACAGCACCGATCGCGTGCCGGCCGGGAACGCCACACCGGCCATCATGGTGGCGGCGTTGAAGTACGGGCCCGACTGGTAGTAGCCGCCGAGCGTCTGGTGCGCATCGGGATAGCCCACCAGCATGCGGCTCGACACCGCGCCGGCGCCGAGTTGATCGGGATCGAACACGCTGACCGACGGACCGTAGCTGGTGCGCGAGATGATCGAGATGCAGCACTGGCCGGTCAGCGCGGGACCGCCGAGCAGTGCCCGCCATTCCTGCGGCACCACGCCCATGTAGCCGGCCACCATGCCCGGCATGTCGGTGCCGACGCGATACGGGCCGGCGAGCGAGGTGACGTTCGAGCCGATGAAGTGCGAGGCGACCGCCGAGTAGCTGGCGTCGTAGTAGGCATAGCCGGTGACCACCAGCCGCCCGTTCCACGAGAGCGAGCCTCCGAGCTTGATGCCGTTGACATCGCCCGGGTTGACGCCGGCGAGATTGGGCACCGCCGCGCACGGCTCCACCACGCGCGCCACGCCGCCGATGGCGGGGATGGTCACGCGCGCCAGGCGCGAGCCCTGGTCGTGGCACCCGAAGTAGAGGGACTGCCCGTCAGGGCCGATGCCGAGCGCGAACCCGCCGTAGGTGAACGCGTTGGCCGTCGCGCCGCCGGTGCCGTCGTCGAGCGGCAGGCTGAACTTCCCGAGGTAGACGAGGTTGCCCGCCTGCACGAGCGGCTGTGCCTGCGGCGCCTGCGCGCGCGCGGGGGCGGACACGAGGACGACGCTCGAGAGAACGGCGGTGACGAAGGCGGCGAAACGCATCGGCGACGAAGTGCTGCGGCCCAGAGAGTAACTGATCAGGTGCCGTAGCCGCGCTTCGGCTTGCAAGATTTCGGCCCAGACCCAGACTTGAGGCCCGTTGCACGTTTTTGCCGCTGTTTTCTTACTTGCCGCCCTCCGCGGGGGTACAAACCTCGCGCCGCTGTCCGTACCGTAGTCAGACAGCGGCGCGCAGAAACTGCACAGTTGCGTGATGAAGGCGCGGATCCCGTCTCTGGGACCCGCGCCCCGTCATCTACTTGACGACCAGCTTCACCTCGTTCGACGCGAAGCCGCCGGCGCAGGCGTTGGTCGGGCGAACCCTGACGTAGTAGACGCCGGGAGGCACGTCGGTCAGGAGCTGCTTGGCGCGGGCCATCGGCAGCACGCCGATGTCGGCGCCACCGGAGACCGTGCCGGCCTCGATGACGAAGCTCACCGGCGACACCGCGTCGTCGGCCGAGGCGGTCTCGGGGTCGAGCGGGCTCCAGAACAGTCCCACGCGACGACCGGCGACCACCGAGCGCAGGCTGGTCCGGAATGCCGGCGCCACGCAGGTGCTGCCGTTGACGGTGAACTGCAGGTCCGCCGGGTCGCTGACGCCGGTCTCGGCCTGGGCCGTGACGCGCGCCGTGTAGCTGCCCTTGGGCAGCAGGGTCGTGGCCGACGCCTCCTCGGTGTCGAAGGCGGCCATGGCCGACGACGTCCCCTGCGGGGCGACGGCCACGGCGTAGGTCGTGCCGCTGCAGCCATCCGGGTCGGTCCAGTTCAGCGTGACGAGGCCGCCCGCGGTGGTCGCCCTGAGTCCCGAGAGGCGGCGCGGACGCGTGCTGCACCCGACCGAGACCACGACTTCGTTGGACGGCGCGCTCTGGCCGTTGGCGTTGCGCGAGCGGACGCGCACGTAGTAGCGGCCCGTGCCGACGTTCGGCACCGAGACGTAGGTGCTGGTGCCCATCGAGCCCGCGTAGAACGTGGTGCCGGGCGACACGCCAGCTTCGAGCACGTAGTCGGCGACGGCGCCGCCGGTCAGGGGCGGCGACCACTTGAACGACACCGTCGACCGCTTCACCGAGCCGAAGAGGCTGTTGGGAACTCCCGGCAGGGCCACGGCGGTCTCACAGCCCTCGTCGACGAGGCCGTCGCCATCGTTGTCCTTGCCGTCGCCGCAGATCTCGACCACCGGCTGCGCGCAGCCTTCGTCGATGAGGCCATCGAGGTCGTTGTCGATGAGGTCGCCGCAGATCTCCGGGGTCGCCACCGTGCAGCCCTCGTCGATGAGGCCGTCGTTGTCGTTGTCGATGCCATCGCCGCAGATCTCGGTGGCGGCGGGCGGCGGCGGCTGCAGGACGGCGTTCGAGATCTCGTAGACGTGCACCGTGGGCGTCGTGCCGCCGGTCTTGGCGACGACGTAGAGCCGGCGCGTGGCGATGTCGTACGTGGCGCCGGACATCTGCGCGTCACCGGTGTTGTCCATGTCGGTGAGGTACCACGAGGTGTAGGGCAGCACGTCCCACGCGTTCTTCAGGCCCTGGCGCACCGCGAGCAGGTCGTTGGCATCGTAGGCCCACACCATGTGCTTGTAGGGATAGCCGTGCGGCCCCTTGTACATGTTGGTCGGGTCGTAGCAGGACCACTCGCCGTTCACCAGCACGTTGTGCTCGGCGGGGTTGCTCGAGCCGTTGCCGTAGCAGTAGGTGGTGCCGACGCGGCCGATGAAGAGCACCGAGCGCGTGCCGGCGGGGAACGCGACGCCGCCCATCATCGTGGCGGAGCTGAAGTACGGGTTCGGCTTGTCGTAGACACCCAGCGTCTGGTGGGCGTTGGGATAGCCGACGAGCATCTGCGCGGGCGCGGGACTCGGGCCGACGCTGTCGGGATCGAACACGCTGACGGTGGGACCGAAGCTGCTGCGCGAGATGATCGAGATGCAGCACTGGCCGGTGAGCGCCGGTCCGCCGAGCAGCGAGCGCCACTCCAGCGGCACCACGCCCATGTAGCCGGCCACCAGGCCCGGCAGCTCGGTGCCGACCGTATAGGGGCCATCGGCCGTGTCGACGCGCGACCCGACGAAGTGGCTGGCCTTCGCGCTGCTGTTGGCGTCGTAGTAGATGTAGCCGGTGACCAGCGTGCGGCCGTTCCACGACAGCACGCCGCCGAGCACCTTGGCGCCGGTGTCGGTGGGATTCAGCTTGTAGAGATTCGCCGGGCCACGGCACGGATCGAGCACCTTGCCCACGCCGCCGAGCGTCGGGATCTGGATGCGCGCCACGCTGCCGCCATAGAGACAGCCGTAGTACATCGACGTGCTGTCGGGACCCATGCCGAGGGCCGTGCCGCCGTAGGTGAGCTGGTTGCCCGTCGTGTCGACCATCGGCAAGGTGAACTTGCCGAGGTACGAGAAGTTGCCTGCCTGCACCAGCGGCTGCTGCGGCGGCGTTTGCGCGTGGGCGAACGACGCCACGCTGAGAATGGCTGCGACTGCGAAGGCTGTGAGCGTGCGTGACATGGGAATCCCCGAAACTGACGAACCACGATTCGAGGAGGCACTGGCAGCCGGGGGGACTGCGATGGCGTGACTCCGTGACATGCCCTCCTTTGAGCAAGGGGCGTGCCCGGAGCGAAGACCGCAGCTAAGTGATTGCTAAAGCGTGAGTTGTCACGATCGCGCAGGGGCGCCGCACATTTTCCGTGCAACCCTTTCGGCGATGCGATTACGAGACTGTGAGCCGGGGCTCGACGCGATCGCACCGCGCGTCGGCGTAGGAGCCGCGGGCGCGTCGGCGCGGGGTGTCAGCGCGTGGCGGGGCCGTTGAAGCGCCGCGCCCAGCGCTCGAGACACCACGCCGTCCACAGCCCCGACGACCGATCGCGCTCGCCGCGGGCGTCTTCCTCGACCCAGCGCGCCAGCACCCGGCGATCGAGGATCGAGGCGATCGCCGACGAGGGCGAGAGCACCTCGTCGCGGAACCACGCGCGATAGGGCCCGCGGATCCACTCGCCGACCGGCGCCGTGAATCCCTTCTTCGGCAGGGTGGCGAGCCGCGCGGGCAGGCGCTTCGCGCCGAGCGCGCGCAGCAGGCGCTTCGACTGTCCTGGCTGTGACTTGCGATCGGCGGGCACGCGGAAGGCGAACTCGATCACGCGATAGTCGAGCAGCGGGCTGCGGACCTCGAGGCTGTGCGCCATGCTGGCGCGATCGACCTTCACGAGCGGGTCGTTCGGCAGGTACACCATCAGGTCGGCGTACTGCGCGCGCTGCAGGTCCTGGGTCGAGGGACACCGGCGGTACGGCGCGGTGACCGCGTCGTATACCGGGCTCGCCGCCGGATCGCGCTCCGGCGCCTGACCCAGCAGGGCGCGGGCATCCCACGGCTTCACGAAACAGAGGTCGGCGTAGTACGCGCCTTCGGGCGGCCGTCCGAGGTTCTCGAGCACGTTGCCGAGCCGCAGGGAGCGCGGCAGCGACGCCGAGCGCGGCCACAGGCGTCCGAGCGTCCGCGCCAGGGCGCGGCCAGGCGCGCCGGGCACGAGCGGCCGCACCCGCGACTCACGCGCGTGCAGCTCGTAGCGGAAGTCGTAGCCGCCGAACGCCTCGTCGCCGCCGTCGCCGGTGAGCGCCACCGTGACGTGGGCACGCGCGGCCTTCGAGACGTAGTACGTGGGAATCGCCGAGGCGTCGGCGAACGGCTCGTCGAACGCCTCGATCAGCGGATCGAACACCTCGTCGAGCCGCGGCGACAACACCGTCGGGAAGTGACGGGTCTCGAAAGCGCGCGCCGTCACCGCCGCGGCCTCGAGTTCGTTGTGGGCGCGCTCCTCGAATCCCACTGACGTCGTGACAACGCCTTTGCCCTGCGCCTCGGCCATCCACGACACGACGAGCCCCGAGTCGATGCCGCCCGACAGGAAGGCGCCGAGCGGCACTTCGCTCTCGAGTCGGCAGGCCACGGCATCGGCGAGCAACGCCTCGAGGTCCTCGAGGATCACGGCATCGGGCCGGGTGTCGGTGTCGAACTCGGTGACGTCCCAGTAGCGCCGGGTCTCGATGCGGCCGGCCGAGATGCGCATCCAGTGGGCCGCTTCGAGCTTGCGCACGTGACGATAGGCCGTCTGCGGCTCGATGAAATAGCCGAGCGACAGGTAGCCTTCGAGCGCCGACAGGTCGAGATCGCCCTGCCAGGCCGGGCTGACGCGCAGCGCCTTGATCTCGCTGGCGAAGTGCAGCACGCCGTCGAACACGCCGTAGAAGACCGGCTTCTTGCCGAGGCGATCGCGGGCGATGAACACCTCGCGGCGGCGGGTGTCGCAGATGGCGAACGCGAACATGCCGTTGAGGCGGTCGAGGCAGCGCTCGCCGAACTCCTCGTAGGCGTGCAGGATCACCTCGGTGTCCGACACCGTGCGGAAGCGGTGGCCACGGGCTTCGAGCTCGCGCCGCAGCGGCTTGTGGTTGTAGATCTCGCCGTTGAAGACGATCCAGCAGGTGTCGTCCTCGTTGGCCATCGGCTGATGGCCGCCGGCGCGATCGATGATCGACAGCCGCCGGTGACCGAGCGAGGCGAAGCCGCAGTCGACGAACCCGTCGCCATCGGGCCCGCGATGCGCGATGGCCGTGGTCATCGCGCGCAGGACAGGCGGGAACGCCGGCGCGAGGGGGCCGTCGAGGGCGACTAGGCCACTGATGCCGCACATGGGCGGGCGTCGCCTCCGTCGGGTCCGATCATCACGTGATTGTATCGGACCGAGCGCGGACGCCCTGCGGGCCTGCGTGCGGGTGCACGCCGCGGCGCATCACGCACCGGCCGCCAGGTAGACCTGCTCGTAGCGCCGCACCATCTCGTCGATGGTGAAGTGCGCCAGGAGACGCGCGCGGCCGGCGCGCCCGAAGGTCCGGCGGCGGTCGACGTCCGATGCCAGGCCCGCGATCGCCTCGCCGACGGCGTCGGCGTCGCGCGCCGGTACCAGGCGTCCCGTCTCGTGATCCAGCACCACCTCGGGCGTGCCACCCACGCGGGTCGCCACGATCGGCAGTTGCGCGGCCATCGCCTCGAGCAGCGTCAGCGAGATGCCCTCGCTCGTCGAGGTGTTCGCGAAGATGTCGACGCCGGGCAGCAGCGCACGGGCGTCGTCGCGATGGCCCAGCAGGCGCACCCGGTCGCCCACGCCCTCGCGGACGACGGCCGCCTCGATCGCGGCCCTCTCGGGTCCGTCCCCCAGCAGCACCAGCTTCAGTCGCGGCGCCTGCCGGGCGGCACGGGCCACCGCGCGCACGAGCAGGCGGAGATCCTTGACCGGATCGAGACGGGCGACGGTGGCGACGACGCAGTCCTCGGGCGCGGCGCCGAGCGCGAGGCGCGCCGCGTCGCGCGCCGCCACGTCGGGCACCGGCCCCGGGTCGATGCCGTTCCAGATCACCTGCATGCGCTCGGGCACGCCTTCCCGCAGCAGATGCGAGCGCAGGTCGTGCGACACGGCGAAGAGGTGGTGCGCTCCGGCCATCAGCACGCGGTTGGCGAGTTGCCGCTTTCGCGACGGCGGACTGTCCGAGAGCCGCCCGTGCTCGGTGTAGATGGCGCGGGCGCCCGGCACCAGCCAGCTGGCGAGACGGCCGTACACGAACGGCGTGTAGTGGTGGCAGTGCAGCACGCGGGCGCCGGTGCGTCGCACGACGCCGGCCAGCTCCCGCGCCAGTGCCGGGTGGAATCCCGGCGGGCGCCGCAGGACGTGCAGGGGCACGCCGTCGGCGGCGACGCGGTCGGCCCAGGCGCCCGGGGCATCGAGGCAACAGACCGCCATCGGGATGCGCGTGCGCAGGCGGCGCACGATCTCGATGACGAGCCGTTCGGTCCCGCCCGGATCGAGGCGCAGGACCACCTGCAGCACCGTGGGCGGCGTCACGCGATGGCTTGGCGGCGCGGACGCGGGATCACCGGCGCGGCGCGGTCGGCAATCACCGGCGGGCGCAGGGACTGCTGGTCGGCGCGGAAGAGCCGCTGCAGCGCCGCCACGCCGCCGAAGGTGAGCCAGGTGAGGTCGTTGAACGCGGCGGCCAGGAAGGCGCCACCGACCAGGAACGCCAGCATCGAGGCGACGAACGCCGTCGCCATCGTCATGTAGAAGTGGCGGTCTTCGTCGCTCAGGCCGGCCAGCTTGGCGGCCGCGAACCGGATGCGCAGGCACACGGTGACGGCGTAGCCGAAGAGGCCGATCCACAGCGCCATGCCGAGATACCCGAGTTCGGCGAGCACCTGGAAGTGGCTCGAGTGCACGGCCCGGGCGACGCCGTGGGCGCCGTTCATGTCGTCGTACTCGTCGTACGCGAGGTTGAAGTAGCGCAGGCCGACACCCAGCGGATTGTTCGCGGCCATGATGCGCGCCACGTGCCAGAAGTGCAGCCGGCCGAGCGCCGACGTCTCGTTGGTCTCCTCGACCTTGTTGATCGTCGAGATCCGATCGATGTAGCCCTCGGGCATCGGCGCGAAGTTGTACAGCAGCACCGCCGAGAGCACGATGCCGCCGAGCCACGTGAAGCGGCGTTCCTGCAGCAGCGCCGCCACCAGCGCCAGGGCCGTCAGCGCCACGAGCCCGCCGCGCGAGTTGGTGGCGATGATGGTGATGACGCTGAGCGGGATGGCGATGAAGAAGGCCTTGCGGATGTGCTTGAGGCCGGGCAGCGGCGCCTTCAGCGTGACGGCGGCGGCCGCCATCAGGGGAATCGCCATGTTCACGGCCAGCGCGTAGTCGTTGTTGTCGGGGAACGCGTCGATGCCTTCCGCGTACTGCAGGCCGCCGGCGAGGATCGCGGCCAGACCGCCCTTGGCGGAATAGAAGCCGAGCGACGCCGCCATGATGGCGACGTACTGCCGCATCTTGTCCTTCGTGTCGAGCAAGGTGACCGCCAGCGTGCTCACGAGCAGCAGGCGCGTGAACTGGTCGACGTACTCCCACGTCGGCACGTAGTTGTAGCGCGCCGCGAAGCCGAGGTAGATCACGGGCGTCGTCAACTGGGCCACGATGACGCAGACCCAGATCAGCCACGACATTGCGGTCAGCGGGTGCGTGATGTTCGGGAACTTGCCCGTGAACATCGAGGGCACCAGCAGGAGGATGCCCGACACCAGCGGCAGGCGCAGCGGGTAGAGCGCCAGGTACGAGTACTCGATCGGCCGGAACAGCGTGAACCAGACGTAGAACAGCAGCCCGAGATGGCGGCTGGCGAGGGCCCCGCCGAGGCCGATGATCGAGAACAGCAGGACGAAGGCGGCGCGCATCGTTCTCGCAGGTGCCGAAGGAATCTTTACCGTATCACAGGGCCGCCAGCCGGATGTGCGCGCCCGGACACGGCGCGGCACACCGCGCGACGATCAGGCGAACAGCCAGCGGACGAGCATCACCGCCGCGCCGGTGCCGGCCACGGCCGCGGCGGCCGCCGCCACCTTCAGCCGGCGCATGGCGATACGCTTCTGCGGCTCGAAGGCCGTCGGCGCCCCGAACGTCCCGGCCGCCGTGGCCGGGCCGAGCGGCGCCTGCGGCACGATCCGCTCGAACCACGGCCGCGCGTAGCCGTTCGACAGCAGCAGCACCACGGGCCGCGTGCGGGTGCGCACCGGCGACGCCGTCAGGGTCTCGATGCCGCGCGCGTGGAAATAGCGGGCCCGCTCGACGCAGCGTGCGCGCAGCGCCTCGCTCGGCGCGTGATACGCGGCAAGGTCGAACACCTCGGCCTTGCGCAGATCCTGCGCCGCCCACGTCTCGGTGGGAAACTCGAGCACCTCGGGCTTGTCGAGATAGAAGTACTCGTGCGTCGCCATCCACGTCGCGTAGTGCAGCAGGCTGGCGCGCGTAGTCGACGGTGTCGCGCCCGCGCTCCGCGAACAGCGTCACGTAACGGCCCAGGGCCTGCAGGCACACCGTGTACGACCACCGTCCCTCGACGTTGAGCAGGTCGCGCGCCTCGAGATCGTCGGCCGGATGGACGACGCGGCGAATCAGCCCCTCGGCGTAGTCGAGATAGCGGGTTTCGCCAGTGAGGCGGTGCGCGTTGAGCAACGCCAGAACCGCGTTGCCGGCGCGCGTCCCGGGCCGTGGTAGTCCTCGGCCGCGGTGGAACTGGCGGCACCGGTCGGCGCGGTGGTCAGCCACGGGATCGGCCAGCGCGCGCGCCGGCCGTCGTCCATCGCGATCACCCAGTCGGCCAGGCCGATCACGGCCTCGCGGCTCACCGCGTCGCCGGTCAGGTAGTGGTGCAGCAACAGGCCGTGCGAGTAGCAGTGCTCGTTCGACGGCCCGCCGCCGGGCAGTCCCGCCTTCGAGGGATACGTGCGGTGCGTGGACGTGCCGGCGTCGGTGTAGTGCGCCGTGTGCCAGAACAGGCCGCCGTTGTAAGCGGCACGATCCTCGGACGTCCAGTAGATGTCGGTGCGCGTGACGTGCCTGGCCAGGTCGAGCGCGATCGCCCACCAGCGATGGTCGTCGCGGCGCAGCGCCTGCAGGGTCAGCCCGGCGATGGCGTCGTACTGATTGTTGTAGTGCGAGATTCGCGACAACCCGGTGGTGCCGTTCTCGTGGTCGGCGTAGAGATCGCCGAAATGGCGCCATCCGTACTCGTCGATGCGTTCCCGCTTGGCGAGGAACGTCTCCTCGCCGTCGACGGCGGCGTCGACCAGCCGTTCGTAGCCGTCGTTCACGGCGGGACGCGCCGCCTCGAGCGCCGGCATCCGCTCGGCAGCGGCCACGGCCTCGATGTCGGGCAGCGCCGTCGACGGCGCGGCGCTCCAGATGAGCGCGTCGGTCCACGGCGCGAGCACGCACGCACAGGCGAAATCGCACCGCTCGCCGCCCTGGAGTTCGTGGGGACCGGTGCCCGGCGGCAGCGACCACACCGTCACGACGCCGTCGGACGTCGCGGCCAGGCCCTTCGGGAACACCTGCCAGAACCGCGGCGCGACGATCGTGCAGGCGCCGTCGGCATGCGCGAGCGTGAGCGTCGGCAGCGCGCGACCGCCCTCCTCGCGGCGCCCGGCGCTCTCGATCACGAAGCCGGCGGTCTGCATCGGGACGACGCCGTGTTTGTCGACATGCACGCGGCTCTGCCAGTTCGCGCCGCCGCTGGCGTGCTGCGTGAGCGTCAGCGGAGTCGCCATCGACGCCGCCGTCTCGGGCGCGGTGGCGAGACGCACGTCGGTCGGGGCGGCAGGCGCGGCCAGCACCAGGGCCGCGGCGTCCAGGTACACGCTACCGGCGTCGCCGAGTTCCCAGAAGCCACCGGGATGCTCCGCCTTGCGCGGGTTGTGCAGGCCGAGTTCCATGCCGACGACGGGCGTTCCGGCCTGCACCGTGAGGCGCAGCCGCACGTTCAGGCGGGCGCCGTCGGGCCAGCGCGCCTCGCCTTCGACCTGCAGCACCGCGCGCAGTCGTCCGCCGTGCTCGACGTCGATGCGCGTGAAGGTCACGGCGGCCTGAATGCCGCCAGGGGGCCGAGAGGACCACCGGCGCCGAGCGGCACACGAGTGCCGGCCGCCCCTCCCACGCGCACTCCGTGATGAGCGCCGGGTGATCGCAGTCGAGCGCGAGTCGCACGTAGCCGTCGGTGACGACCGCCGTGCGGCCGTCGACGGACAGCGTCAGCGACGGGCCGGCCGGGGGCGGCAGGTCGTCGCGCAGCTGGAGCGTGACGCCGGCAGCGGGCACCGGCGTGATCGTGTCGACGAGCGCCCAACGCACGCTGCCGTCCGGCCACGACTCCAGCACCCGGACGTCGGTGGGGCGCGGCGTGTCCGCCACCACCACCAGCCGGGCGGCATCGCGCAGCCGCCCCTCGGGCACAGGGACGCCGAAGGTCAGGGGTTCGGACGCCCGCGCCAGAGAGGACGAGGGGCGCACCCGGACGCTGGTGAGGAGAGGGAGCGTGGTCACGACGGCGCGAGAGGTCTCGATGGGTCGCGGCGCCACGGTAGCGCTGCGACATCGCGGCCAGCACCGTGCGTCCGCGTGACGCCGCGGGCAGGTGCCGTATGCGCGCAAACTACTGTTGGCGAGCACCTTAGATTAACATGTACCCGCGTTGTCCTTGATGGCAGACGTCCTCGAACAGCCGACTGCGTCCGCTACCGCCCGGGCCCGCGTCGCCTTCGTCATTCCCGTCCGGAACGACGCCGTCCGCCTGGCCAACTGCCTGCGCACGCTGGCCGTCGGCGCCGGCGCCATCCCTCACGACGTCGTGGTGCTCGACCACGGCTCGACCGACGGATCCGCCGAGGTGGCGGAAGCCGCCGGCGCCCGGGTGATCCGCCATCAGGGCGGCAACGTAGCCGGCCTGCGCAACCTCGGGGCCTCCAGCAGCAGCGCCGACCTCATCGCCTTCGTCGACGCCGATAACGAAATCGTGCCTGGCTGGCTCGACGCGGCCATCGCGGCCATGGCCGATCCGAAGGTGGGGATGGCCGGAGCGCCGTCCCAGGCCCCGCCCCGCGGTACGTGGGTGCAGCAGACCTACGACGCCCTGCGCCGCCACCCGAAGACCACCGAGCCGATCGAATGGCTGGGGGCGGCGAACATGGTCGTGCGCCGCGACGTGTTCCTCGCCATCGGCGGCTTCGACGAGTCGCTCGAGACCTGCGAGGACGTGGACCTCTGCCTCAAGGTCATGGCCCGCGGCTGCACCGTGCTGGCCGTGCCCGGCATGAAGAGCGTGCATCACGGCGACCCGGCACGCCTCGGCGACGTGTTCTGGGGCGAGCTGTGGCGCGGCCGCGACAATCTCCGGGTGTCGCTGCGCGGTCCGAAGTCGGTGCGGATGGTGGCGTCTGCGCTGATGCCGATCGCCTACGCCGGCGCGGTCGTCGTGGCGTTGCTGGGCCTCGTCGTCGGTGGCGTGATCGGCGCGCTGGCCTCGGTCGTGTCGCTGGCGGGTCTCGGTGCGCTGCTCGCCCTTCGCGTGACCGCGATGCGGCGCAATGCCGGCGGCCGCTGGCCGGCCGGTCTCTGGGCCGCGCTGCAGGTGGCGGCGGTGTACGACCTGGGCCGCTCGGCCGCCGTGTTCGTCGGCGTCGGCCACGGCAGGCGTCGGGGGACGCCCACGGCGTGACGGCCCCGGCCCCGCACGACGGCCGCATCCGCGTCCTCGAACTGCGCAGCGTCCGCGGCACCGGCGGCGGCCCCGAGAAGACGATCCTCCTCGGCACCGCCCGCACCGACAAGGCGAAGTTCGACATCACGGTCTGCTACATCCGCGACCAGCGCGACGGCGTGTTCGCGATCGACGCCTGGGCGCGCTCGGTGGGCGTGCCGTACGTGGAAGTGCCGGAGAAGAACTCGTTCGATCCGGCGGTGATTCCGGCGCTGCGGGCGCTGGTGCGCGAGAAGCGCATCGACATCATCCACGCGCACGAGCACAAGACCGATCTGCTGGCGCTGCTCGTGGCGCGTCTCGAGGGCGTGCTCGCGCTGTCGACGGCGCACGGCTGGACCGGCCACTCGTTCAAGGAGCGGCGACTCTACTATCCGCTCGATCGCTGGCTGCTCGTCCGCTTCCCGCACGTGATCGCCGTGTCGGAAGAAATCCGTCAGGTCCTGATCCGGCGCGGCGCCCGCCCCGAGCGCATCACCACCGTGCTGAACTCGATCGACCCCGAGGCGTTCTGGCGCGACCGCGCCCGCGAACCCGAGGCACGCGCCGCCCTGGGCCTGCCGGCGGAAGCGATGGTGCTCGGCGCCGTCGGCCGCGCCGAGCCGCAGAAGCGCTTCGATCTGCTCGTGAACGTGTTCGCCGGCCTGGCGCCGTCGCGCCCGAACCTGCACCTGGTGATCGCCGGCGACGGATCGACGCTCGCGGCGCTGCGCGCGCAGGTGACCGGTCTCGGCGCGCTCGCCTCGCGCATCCACCTGCTGGGCCATCGCACCGACGTGCCGTTCCTGCACCACGCGTTCGACGTGTTCGTGCAGGCCTCCGACTACGAAGGCACGCCGAATGCCGTGCTCGAGGCGATGGCGCTCGGCACGCCGCTGGTCGCCACGCGCGCTGGCGGCACCGAAGAGATCGCGTTCGACGGCGTGCACGGCCGGCTGGTGGCGATCGACGACACCGAGGGCCTCGGCCGCGCCATCGCCGAGCTGTGCGATCGCCCGGACTACGCGCGGACACTCGCCGCGGCGGCGCGGGCCCGCGTCGAGGCCGAGCTCTCGTTCGCCAACCGCGTCGCCAAGGTCGAGCGCATCTACGAGGGGCTGATGGCCGAGCACGGGAGACGCCCGGCGTGAGCGCGGCCAAAGGGCTGGTGCGCGCCCTCGCCGCGGTGGCGGTGCTGCCGGCGCGGGTGTCGTTCGCGATTCGCAGCACGTTGCTGGGGCGCGATCGCGCGTTCGAGGCGTCGTGCGAGTCGCTGGCCCGCATCCCGGGACTGCGCGGCCAATACATGCGCCGCGCGTTCCTCGCCGGCACGGCCGACGCGTGCGGCCCCGAGACGGTGATCGGCGTCGGCACGCTCTTCTCGACCGCGCGGGTGCGCCTCGAACACAACGCCTACGTCGGACCGAACTGCGTGATCGGGTGGGCGCACGTCGAACGCGACACGATGATCGCCGCCGGCGTGCAGATCCCGAGCGGTCCGCGCACCCACGGCATCGATCGGCTCGACATCCCCATGCGCGACCAGCCCGGGTCGCCGGTGTGCGTGCGCATCGGCGAGGGCGCGTGGGTGGGCAACGGCGCCATCGTACTGGCCGACGTCGGCCGCCACGCCATCGTTGCCGCCGGCGCGGTGGTGACGTCGCCGGTGCCCGACTACGCGATCGTCGGCGGCGTGCCGGCGCGCGTGCTGCGGTCGCGACGCCCGGAGCCGGCGCCGTGAAGGTGCTGTACCTCACGCACCGCCTGCCGTACGCGCCGAACCGCGGCGATCGCATCCGCTCCTACCATCTGCTCGAAGGCCTCCGTCGCGAGGCCGAGGTCACGCTGGTGTCGCTCGTGCACGACGACGAGGAAGCGTCGCACGTCGCCGACGTCGAGTCCCGCGGCGTGCCGGTGATCGCGGCCCGCACTGCCGGCGTGTCGCGCTGGGCCGGTGCGGCGCTGGCGCTCGCCGGCACGACGCCGCTCACGCACGCGCTGCTCGACGCGCCTGGCCTTGCGTCCCGCGTCGATGCGCTCGCGCGCACGCTGCGCCCCGACGTCGTGGTGGCCTTCTGCAGCGGCATGGCGCAGTTCGCCGTGCGTCAGGCCTTCGACGGCGTGCCGTTCGTGCTCGACATGGTCGACGTCGACTCCGAGAAGTGGAAGGACCTCGGCGCGATCACCGGGTTCCCGAAGGGCTGGGTCTACCGGCGCGAAGCGCGCGTGCTGTCGGCGTTCGAACGCGCCGCGAGCGAGCGCGCGGTCACCGCGCTGGTGGTCAACGACAAGGAGCGCGCGGCGTTGACACGCATCGCCCCGGGCGCCGACGTGCGCACCCTGCCGAACGGAATCGACATCGACGACTTCACGCCGCCGGGACCGCCGGCCGCCGGATCGACCGTGGTCTTCTGCGGTGTGATGAACTACGCGCCGAACGAGGCCGGCGCGGTGTGGCTGGCCCGCGAGGTGTGGCCGCGCGTGGTGGCCGCGCATCCGGCGGCGCGTCTCGAGTTCGTCGGCAGCCAGCCGTCGGCGGCCGTGCGCGCTCTGGCGACCGACGGCATCGTCGTCACCGGCGCCGTGCCGCACACGCGCGATCACCTGTGGCGCGCGGCGGTGGCCGTGGCGCCGCTGCACACCGCACGCGGCCTGCAGAACAAGGTGCTCGAGGCGCTCGCGGCCGGCGTGCCCGTCGTGACGACGCCCGCCGTGCGTAGTGGCTTGCCCGACGCGCTCGCCCCGGCGTGCGACGTGGCCGACGCGGCCGAGGCGTTCGCCGACGCCATCATCGCGCGCCTGCGTCAGACGCCGGCGGAACGACGCGCCCGCGCCACCTCCGTCGATCTGACGCCGTACTCGTGGCAAGGTCCGCGTCGGGCGTTCGTCGACGTGGTGCGCGCGGCCGCCGCGATCTCAGCGCGCCGGTAGCGCCGCCAGCTGCGCCTTCGCGTCGTCGGCGCCCTGGAACGACGGATTCAGCGCGAGCGCGGTGGTGAAGGCCCGGCGCGCGCGATCGGGCGCGTTGTTCTTCACGAGCGCCAGCCCGAGCCGGTAGTGGTATTCGGCGTTCTTCGGCTCGTACTTCACGGCGTCCTCGTAGGCCGCCACCGAGAACGGGAACAGGTTGCGCTTGTAGTAGATGAGGCCCAGCGTGTCGCTCACCTCGGCCGCCTGCGGCGATCGCACCTTGGCCGCCTGCGCGAGTTGCAGCGCGACGTCGAGGTTCTCGTTGTCCTCCACCATCATCCACGCCAGGTTGTTGGCGGCGACGACGGCCGACGGGTCGACGCGCAACACCGCTTCGTAGGCCTTCTTGGCCTCGGCGCGGCGGTTGGCCATGTGCTGCAGCACGGCGACGACAGTGCGTGGACCGACCGCTTTCGGCTGGATGTCGGCCAGGCGCGTGAACTCGCGCAGCGCGTCGTCGAGACGGTTGGTGGCGACGTAGAGCTGTCCGAGCATCGAGTAGGCCTCGAGCGCCGCCGGGTCGACCTCGATGGCGCGCTTCAGCAGCGTCTCGGCCTCGCCGAGATTCTTCGCCTGCGCGTTGGCGCGGGCCGCCACCACCAGCGCCCGCGCGTCGGCCGGCGCCTTCTGCACCGCGTCGTTCGCCACCGTCAGCGCGCCGCTCACGTCGCCGGCGGCGAGGCGGCTGGCCACCAGTCCGCCCAGGGCCTCAGCCGACGTCGGCTCGGCGGCCAGGGCGGCGGCGAACCGCTGCTCGGCGGCCTTCGGATCGCGTTTCGCGAGGCGCACCTGCCCGTCGAGCACCTGCACGCGCGGATCCTTCGGCAGCGCCGCGGTCACCGGCGCCATCGCCTCGGCCGCCTCGCTCACCTTGCCGGCGCCGAGGTAGGCGCGCACCAGCGCCAGGCGCGCATCGACGAAGCCGGGCGCGAGTCGCACGGCTTCCTTCGCGGTGGCAATCGCCTCGTCGTACTCGCGCGAGCCCAGCTGCACGCGCGACAGCTCCACCTGGGCGGGCACGTAGCCCGGATTGAGGCGCAGCGTCGCCACCAGCGCCGCCCGCGCCTCGCTCGCCTGCCGGCGCCGCATGTAGGCCTGCGCGAGCCAGAACTGGCCCGCGTCGTACTTGTTGTCGGTGGTGACGGCTTGCTGCAGATCGGCGATCGCCTGGTCCACCTGCCCCATGTCGAGCCGGAAGCGGCCGCGCAGCGCCAGCGCCCGCGCCATGCGCGGCTGCTGCTTCAGCAGCGCGTCGAGGTGCGCCAGCGCCTGATCGCGGCGGTTGGCCACGAAGTCGATGGTGGCCAGGCGCAGCGTGGCCTCGGCGAAGTGGCGGCGTTCGCCGGCCAGCTTCGTGAGCCGCTCGATCGCCTCGGGCTCGCGGCCGGTCACGAGCAGCACCTCGGTGAGCAGGAAGTTCGCGGCGGCGTCATTGAGATCGTCGGCGAGGCGGCGCAGGGGCGGCTCGGCGCGCTTCGGGTCGTTGAGGTTCACGAACATCGATGCCAGCGATCGCAGTGCCAGCGCGTTCTTCGGATCGATCGTGAGCGCGGCCTGGAAGGCCTGTTCGGCACCGGCGGTATCGCCGGCGCGCAGCCGGTAGCTGCCGAGCGCGAGTCGCGCCTCGGGCGACTTCGGGTCCACTTCGATGGCGCGCGCGTACGCGGCCTCGGCCTCGGGCGTGCGTCCACGCACCGCTTCGATCGCCGCCAGCGTGGCGTAGGTGATGCCGCGATTGGGATCGAACTCGAGGGCGCGCTCGATCGACTTCGCCGCCGCCTCGTAGTCCTTCAGGCCGGCCATGGCGTTGCCGAGCAGCACGTGCGCGGCGCCGTTCTGCGGCTCGCGTTCGATGACGGCGCGGGCCCGGGCGCGGGCGTCCTCGTAGCGGGTGGCGAGCAGCAGGTATTGCCCCGCGGTGAGCTGCGCGCGCGTGTCGGTGGGCAGCAGGTCGGCGGCGCGGACGTACTCGGGGAAGGCGTTCTCGGGGTCGTTCGCTTTCGCGTAGGCCTCGGCCAGCTTGAAGCGCGCCTCGCCGTACGCGGCGTCGAGTTGCACCGCCGCGCGGTATTCGATGATCGCCTCTGGCAGCTTGTTCTGCGCCACGTAGGCATCGCCGCGGGCGACGTGATCGCGCTTCTCCGTCTCGGGGTTGCCGCGGCAGGCGCCGAGGGCGACGACCAGCGCGACGACCACCGTCACACGCAGGCACGAGATGAAGCGATGGGACATGTCGGGGGAGCTCCTACTCCGGGACGTATCGGCCGAGCATCGGGAAGATCCGGGCGGCGAACGCGCGCGCCACCGCATCGGCCTGCGCGGGCGAGGCCCCGCGCTCCACCGGCGCCAGCACGCGGACGAGCGCGCCGTCGGTACGGTTGCGGCGCGCGGCGTCCCACACGAGAAACGCCTTGCTCCAGTACTCGCTGGCCACGGTGCGGCCGCGGCCCTGATACCAGTAGAGCGCGACCTGGCGCTCGTCGCCCTTCTGGATCAGGTAGCGGTTCACTTCAGCGCCGCCGGGCACGTCGAGCGTGGCGCGACCGCCCTCCACCGGCACCCAGCCGGCGCCGGGCAGGCAGTTCATCGGCGAGTGAATCGTGTCGCCCTGCCGCTGGCTGCGGTAGTAGCCGATGTAGAGGCCCACGACACCGGGTGCGCCGGCGTAGGTCCGCAGCACGTAGTCGTCGACGCCCAGCACGCGCATGGTGTCGAGATCGAGCGGCGCCGCGTCGACGCCGCGCCAGTCGTCGATCGACACCGGGAACCCTGGTAACAGATCGCGCGGCACGGTGGCGTCTGGTCGATCGGCGGCGGCCAGGGCCGCGGCCGCCGCGAACAGCACGGCGGCCACGACGAGCAGACGCGAGCGCGACGCCATCACGACGCGACTCCCGGCGACGGCGCGGTGGCGAACTCCGGATCGGGCGACAGGCGGCTCACCACTTCGCGCAGCGCGAACAGCATCGCCAGCGCCGAGACGAACACGAGCCAGCCCGAGAAGGTGTGCAGGAACCCTTCGGCCGCTTCGGGCCCGTAGTGATGCGCCGCGATGCCGGTGCCGGCCACGCGAAGGCCGTTGGTGGCCACCGCGATCGGCACCGTGGACAGCGCCAGCAGCCAGCGCACCCAGGTGCGCGAGTCCATGAAGTAGCCGTAGACGATGCCGAGCGTGAGCAGCGACACGAGCGACCGGATGCCGCTGCACGCCTCGGCCACTTCGAGCGTCGTGCGCGCCAGCACCATCACGTTGCCTTCGCGCAGCACCGGCACCCCGGCCATCCGCAGGCCCGCTTCACCCACCTGCGAGGCGAGCAGCTGCAGCGGCAACGCGATCTGGTTGAAAAGAATCGCTGGCAAGGGAATGCCGAGCAGCAGGAACGCGAGCGGGAACGTCAGCAGCCGCAGGTGCGCGGCGCCCCACACGAAGAGCACCGTGCCGGTGAGGACGCCCACCATGGCCAGCCGGGTGAGGAAGCGCTCGGCGCCGAGCACGCCGGCGCCGAGGATCAACAGGCTGCCGAGAATCACCACCAGACCGAAGGCATGCGGACGCGTCGGCGCCGCGGCCAACGCATCGCGGCGTTCCCACGCCAGCCAGGCGGCCACGGGCACGACGAGGAAGCCGTGCGAGTAGTTGTCGTCGGTGGACCAGTCGGACACGAGCGTGCGCGCCACGTCGAAGAACAGCACGGCGAAGCCCGCGATCGCGAGCAGCGCCGCCGGCGGGACACGCTTCAGCATGAGGTGACGACCCGACCCATTCTGCCTCGTCCTATCGGCGCGGGAACGAGCGTCGTCCAGAGCGCCCGAAACGACGAACGGCGGGACCCGAAGGCCCCGCCGTCCAGAGAGCGGTGATACCCGTGACGACGGGTGCTTACTGCTGGGCCGCCTGACGGCGGCGGCGACGGGCCGCCACGGCGCCGGCCAGGCCGGTGCCGAGCAGGATCAGGCTGGCGGGTTCGGGCACCACGGTGGGTGCGTTCACGAACGACTCCGAGTTCTCCCACTGGCCAATCGACTGCACGTGCATGCCGATGCGCAGGTCGCCGGTGGCGAGGTTCGTCAGCAGGCTGGCGAACGTCGAACCCGTGTTGAGCGTGAAGACCAGCTTCAGCCACTCGCCCGGGTTGATGCCGTTCAGCGACACCGGCGGCTTGGCGCCGACGCCGTTGGTGGCCTGGAAGCCGATGCCGTTGCCGCCGGGCAGGTTCAGCGGGTTCGACAACTGCTTGAAGTCGACGCCGTTCGAACCGGTCATCGACTTGAGGCCCATCACGGTCGGGTTGGGCTGGTCGAAATAGATCTGCGTGATCGACGCCGCCGCCGCGCCCGTGTTCGTGAACATGAACTCGACGGTGCCGTTGCCGAGGTCGGTCAGGGCGGCCGAGAGCTGGGACTGGCCGATGGCGCAGCTGCCGGCGTTGTTGTTGGTGATGCAGGAGAAACCGAGCGTGGCGGCTTCGCTGCGCGCCGCGCCCAGGGTGACGACGCCCGCTGCGAGCACCGCCGACATCACGAACCGGGAAACCGACATGAACTTGGCCAAGACGCTCATCCTTTTCATTGCGAACCCGTTCATTGCGAACCCGGTGAGGGCATCGAAGATGCCGTCCCGAACTCGCGGATGCCTTCTACAAAGCAACGGGGATGCCAGGTTCTGGCGTGGCCCCCTTTGCGAGTTTTGACGCATTTATCAATTCCCAAGTCACATCGGCAGATCCCACTGGGATCTCAGGGCGGAAAACGAGGCATCAATGTCCAGCCCCAGCCAGAATCCACTCAAGACCGGCCCTTTCCAGACTCAAAGCCCCATCGACGGCCACCGATGCACGGTTTCACCCGGAAGTAGCCCGAACTCCCAGACTTTCTTCGGCAGAGCCGGGCACGAACATCACCCGATCGGGTGATAGTCATCCGGTTGCTGGTATTCTGTCTTCGGCTTCCGTCCCGCCATTACCCCTGATGCAGCCGCTCGATGCCCCCGGTGAACGCCTGAACACCCCGCGCGCGGGCACGGCCCTCATCGGACGGAGCCAGGCGCTGCGGGTAGTCCAGCAGGAAGTGGAATACGCGGCCCGCTCCGACGCCAAGGTGCTCATCACCGGCGCCAGCGGCGTGGGCAAGGAAGTGGTGGCCCACCTGATTCATGCGAGGAGTCGGCGGCGCCACGCCCCGCTGCTCACGATCAACTGCGCGGCGATGCCCGACACCCTGCTCGAATCCGAGCTCTTCGGCCATGCGCGCGGCAGCTTCACCGACGCCTACCGCGACAAGCGCGGGCTGTTCGAGGCCGCCAACAGCGGCACCGTCTTCATGGACGAAGTGGGCGAGATGTCGCTGCGCATGCAGGCGCTGCTGCTCCGCTTCCTCGAGACGGGCGAAATCCAGCGGGTCGGCGACGAGCGCAACCGCGTGAACGCCAACGTGCGGGTGATCGCCGCCACCAACCGCCGCCTGCCCGAACGCATCCAGGCCGGCGAGTTCCGCGAAGACCTCTACTACCGGCTCAACGTCATCCACATCACGATTCCGCCGCTGCGCGATCGCAAGGACGACGTCGCGCCGCTGCTCGATCACTTCCTGCGCCTGTTCGCCGTCGAGCACGGCGTGCCGCTGCCGGCGATCGCGCCGGAAGCCGCCGAGGCGCTCGAAACCTACGACTGGCCGGGCAACGTCCGCGAGTTGCGCAACATCGCCGAACGCCTCACCTGCCGCTGCCCCGGCAGCGTGATTCACGCCGACGATCTGCCCGCCGAAGTGCGCGTCACCACGCCGGTCTCACCGAGCACCCCGGCGAAGGCGCCGACGTCGGTGCCGGCGCAGGCGCTGCTCGATCGCATCCTGCTGCGCGGCGAGTCGTTCTGGGACGTCGCCTACGAGCCCTTCATGGCCCGCGACCTCACGCGCGAGGACGTGCGCCACCTGGTGCGCGTGGGCCTCGAGCAGACGCGTGGCAACTACAAGGCGCTCGTGCAGCTGTTCAACATGGCGCCGCAGGACTACAAGCGCTTCCTGAACTTCCTGCGCAAGTACGGCTGCCACATGCCATTCCAGCGTTTCCGCATGGCGCCGGGACGAGGGACGGACGCCGACCTCGAGTAACGCGATCGCGAGATCCGGCGATCTCGCGATGTGGGGATGTGGCGATCTATCTGGCGATCGCGTGATCGTGTGATGGGATGACCGCGTGACCGCGTGATCAACTGATCACGCGCTGCGGGCATCCGATCGCCGGATCGCCAGATCGCCAGCTCACGAGATGTGCGGCGGTCGCCGGTTTCTTACGCTGCGGCGACCGCGTCCACGTAGGTTTGCCAGCGCGCGTTGTCGGCCATCGCGAACGCGACGCCGCAGCTCACGGGCTGCAGCGGGTCCGGCCGATGCGCCCACACGCGCTGACCGCTCAGGTCGAGACCGAGTTCCGGGATCACGACGCGCACGTCGTCGCCTGGAGGCGCGGCGCCGAACACTTCGAGGCAGGCCCCGCCGTAGCTGACGTCGAGCAGGCGGCCGGGCAGGCCGCCGACGACGGCGGCCACTTCCGCAGCCAGTCGCTTGCGCGGCCAGCGGCGCTTCGGCCGCGGCACGGCCAGCAGCTCGCCAATGGTCAGCTCGAGATCGCGCGGCGTCACCGGCGCCAGCATGTAGCGGGCGCCGAGACCGGCGGCCTCGACTTCGAGCACGTGATCCTGTCCGCCGATGACGATGGCGACGGTGCGCGGGAACTCGACGCGCGCGACGGCCACGAGGTGCAGGCCGTTGTACGGCCCGAGCCGCACATCGGTGACCAGCACTTCGGGTGGTGGTCCTTCTTCGAGCAGCCGCCGGGCATCGGGGAAGCTCGCGCTGGCGCGGGCACCAAATCCCGAACGACGCAGCGCCGTCACCCGGCCCGACAGGACCGAGGGGTCGGCGCTGACCACGAGGATGTCAGATGTCATGCTCATTTGAGGGGGGCAGCCGGAGGCTGACTTAGCAAACGCACGGCCAGGCTGGAGCGCCCGCATTCTCGCAAGATTGCCCCGCCGAGGCAAGCCACACCCAGACTTGTGGACGCGGGACCGGGGATTTTCGTGGCGTCAGGGCGACGCCCGAGCCGGACGGCTAGGCCGGCAGGCCGGGACGGCCGGGCGCCGGCAGGATGCCTGGCAGCAGGTCGAGCCCGTCGACGAACGAGCGCCAGCGGGCGTCGACGGCGCTGTCGCGGCGCAGGGCCAGACCGCAGGCGATGGGCTGCGCCTTGCCGGGACGACGGGTCCAGACCCGTTCCACCGGCACGCGCAGGCCGCTGCCGGGCACGACCAGCTCCAGCTCGTCCTGCGGTACGTCGGCCCCGAAGAACTCGATGCCGGCACCGCCGTAGCTCACGTCCACGATGCGGGCCTCGACGCCGGCCACTACCGTGGCGACTTCCGCGGCCGGTCGGCGACGCGGCCAGCGTCGCTGCGGGCGCGGGTTGGCCACCAGCTCTTCGAGGACCGCCGTCAGGCGTTCGTGCTCCACCGGTTCAACCATGTAGCGTGCGCCGAGGTGATAGGCCTCGGCCTGCAGCGCCGAGTCGCGCGGGCCCACCACGAGGCAGGTCGTCCGCGGGTGTTCCACCTGAGCGATGGCGACGAGGTGCAGGCCGTTGTAGTCGCCCAGATGCACGTCGGTGACGATGGCCTCGGGCTCGGTGTCGACCAGCAGGTGCCGGGCGTCGAGGAAGCCGGCGACCGGCACGGCGGAGAACCCGGCGCGGGCCAGGGCGTCCACGCGGGCCTTGACGTCGTCCACGCCCACGACGAAGACAGGCTGTCGGCGGTCTGCGGTCACGCCCGCCGTTTTGCAGCTTCGGTGCCAACTTGAAAATCAGCGAATTCTCTAGTGATTTTGGCAGATTCTTCGCGAAGAGCGGCCACCGGCGTCAACACAATCGTAAAAGAACCTACCGACCCGTCGTGAACTTGACGCTCAGCCGCGCGTGATCGCCGGTTGCGTGGGGCCGAGGGCTGGGCGACCATAGGGGCCATGCGTTCGACCGTGCTGCCGTTGTTCCTGCTGCTGCTCGCCTCCGCCCTGCCGCTCGCGGCCGCCATGCAGGGGCCGCCGAAGCCGGCGCCCATTCCGCCGCCGCCCGATGTCGCCGCCGCGCCGAAGGACGCCGAGGTCACGGCCAGCGGGCTGGCCTCGAAGGTGCTGACCAAGGGCTCCGGAGCCACGAAGCCGGGCGCCACGGACATGGTCACCGTGCACTACACGGGCTGGACCACCGACGGCAAGATGTTCGACAGCTCCTACGCCCGCAACGCCCCCAACACCTTCCCGCTCGACCGCGTGATCAAGGGCTGGGGCGAGGGTGTGCAGCTGATGACCGCCGGCGAGAAGCGGCGCCTGTGGATCCCGGAAGCGCTCGCCTACAAAGGCCAGCCCGGACGCCCGGCCGGCATGCTGGTGTTCGACATCGAGCTCATCGAGTTCTTCCCGCCGCCCACCACGCCGCCGTCGGACGTGGCCGCGGTGCCGGCCGACGCGCAGCGCACCGCCTCGGGCCTGGCCTACAAGGTGATCAAGAAGGGCACCGGCACCGAGCACCCGAGGAAGTCGAGCCGCGTCACCGTGCACTACTCGGGCTGGCAGACCAACGGCCAGCTGTTCGACAGCTCGGTGATGCGCGGCCAGCCGGCCTCGTTCGGCCTAAGCGAGGTGATCGAGGGCTGGACCGAAGGCGTGCAGCTGATGGTGGTCGGCGAGAAGACCCGCTTCTGGATCCCCGAGAAGCTCGCCTACAAGGGCCAGGGCGGCGCGCCCTCGGGCATGCTCGTGTTCGACGTGGAGCTGCTCTCGTATCGCGACTGACACGCCACGCACGACGTTCGTCGCCGACCGCGGCGACGGCGGCGTGCGGCTCGACCAGTGCATCCGGCGGCACCTCGCCGCCGGGTTCGGACTGTCGCGCGCCGCGATCCAGCGGCTGATCGACGACGGCGGCGTGTGCATCAACGGGGCGCCCGCCACGCGGGCCGCCCAGCGGCTCGCCGCCGGCGACATCGTCGACGTCGCCGCCGCGCCGCGTCCGCCACGCCCCGCCCCGCTCGCCGAGTCCCGGCGCCTCGCGATCCTCTACGAAGACGACGACCTGCTGGTCGTGGTGAAGCCCGCCGGCATGGTGGCGCATCCGACGTCGCGGCAACGCGGCGGCACGATGGTGAACGCGCTGCTCGGCCACGCCGACGACACCGGCTGGACACCGCGTCTCGTGCAGCGCCTCGATCGCGATACGTCGGGCCTGATGCTGGTCGCCAAGTCGGGTGACGTGCACGCCGCGCTGCAGGCGGCGTCGACGTCGTTCGAGAAGGACTATCTGGCGGTCGTGTGGGGGCGCCCGGCGCCCGATCGCGGCGTGCTCGACGGCTTGCTCGGACGCGATCCGCTCGACCGGCGCCGCATGATGGTGTCGACCTCCGGCGCGCCGTCGATGACCGAGTACGAGGTGCTGGCCCGATCGACGGGCGACGCCCGCGGTCTGAGCCTCGTGCGCTGCCGCCTCGGCACCGGACGCACGCATCAGATCCGTGTACACCTCGCGGATCGCGGCTGGCCGATCGTGGGCGACCCGACGTACGGCGGCGCGCCGCGTCGGAGGCTGGTCGAACTCGCGGTGGACCGCGCCGCCCGCGGCTTCCCGCGACAGGCGCTGCACGCGTGGCGTCTCGCCTTCCGCCTGCCGTCGACCGGACAGCGGCGCGTGTTCCAGACGGCACCGCCAGACGACATGATCGGACTGATCCGCACGGCGGGGCTCGGACGCCAGCAGCTGGGCCTATCGGACGAATACTGAAGAGGTGGTCGCGCCCCCGTCCGGCACGTCGGACCACCGTCACGATCGCGCCCGCGACGCTTCGCCACGATCGCGCTAAACACCTGCAAATACAGCGCTCCCGGCGATCATCTCCGTCGCCGCGCCAGGGCACGCGGCTTGCCACCTCGAGCGGTCAAGCCGCCGCGTGGCCCGCCGATTCGTAGAGACGAACGGTCGCGTTGAAGCGGCTCGGATTCGTCATGCCACTACACCTCATCTCGTCGGCGGTGCTGCTGCTCATCGCGATCGGGTTCCGCTATCGACGCGACCCCGCCGTGCACGTGCGATTCATGACCGCGGCCTTCGCCATCGACCTGGCGCTCGTGCTCTACATCGAAGGCACGCGTCACGCGGTGGAGACCGTCGTCGATGGCCCGCGCCCGCTCGTCTGGTTCCATGCGGCGATCTCGCTGGCCGTGCTGGCGCTCTACGTGACGCAGCTCTCGCTCGGACGGCGGCTGCTCGCCGGCCGGCCCGCCTCGCGACGCGTGCACATCGCGCTCGGCCTTACGTTCCTGGTCATGCGCGGTCTGAACTACGCCACCGCGTTCGTCGTCTCGGGCGCCGGCGCGCCGCCGCCGGTGCAGGCGGTCGTCATCGCCCCCGAACACCCCGCCATCGTCACCGCTTCGAACGAGTAATCCATGGCCACCGCCCGCGCCCTGCCGTCTGCCACGATCTTCGAACGTCTCGGCGGCGTGCCCGCCATCAAGGCGGCCGTCGACGCGTTCTACGCGCGCGTGCTCGCCGACGAGACGCTCGCGCCGTTCTTCGAGGGCGTGAACATGCGCTGGCTGCGCGGCCGGCAGAACGCCTTCTTCATCCAGGCCCTCGGGGGCCCGCAGGTCTACAAGGGCCGCGACATGAAGGCGGCCCACGCGCACCTCGCGATCGGCCACGCGCACTTCGCCGCCGTCGCCGGGCACCTCGCCGCCGCGCTCGCCGAGGTCGGCGTGCCGAAGGGCCTCGTCGAGGAAGTGATCGCCGCCGTGGCGCCGCTGGCGTCCGACATCGTCAACGATTCCGCGCCGGCCCCCGCCGGCGCCCGCAAGTCCGCCGGCGCGTCCCGCCCGGCCCGTATGGCGCAGGCGCGCCTCAAGAAGGAGAGCTCGATGGCATCCGCACGTTCTGCCGCCGCCCCTGCCGTGGCGTCATTCACTCCCCGTGGCCCCGCCGCGTTCCTGCAGAACAACGACGCCCTGAAGGCCGCCCTGCAGGACGCCCGCACGAACCTGATGGTGGCCAACACCGATCTCGAGATCGTGTTCGTCAACCAGCGCAGTCTCGAGACGCTGAAGAGCATCGAAGCCGAGATCTTCAAGGTGTTCGGCGTCCGCATCGAGGAGATGCTGGGCGGATCGATTCACCGCTTCCACCGCGATCCGGCCCGCATCGAGGCGATTCTCCGCAACCCGGCGTCGCTGCCGCACGAGGCCGAGTTCGCCTTCGGCAACGTCACCCTGAAGACCTCGATCAACGCCGCGAAGAACGCCGCCGGCGCCATCGTCGGCTACGTGGTCGGCTGGGAGGACGTGAGCAACCGCAAGCGCCTCGACGCCGAGATGAGCCGCGTGAACTCGATGATGGAGAACCTGCCCATCAACGTCATGTTCTGCGACCGCGATCTGAAGATCCAGTACATGAACCCGGCGTCGTCGCGCACGCTGAAGACGCTCGAGCAGCACCTGCCGGTGAAGGTCGAGCAGATGCGCGGCCAGGCGATCGACATCTTCCACAAGAACCCGGCGCACCAGCGCCAGCTGCTCGCCGACCCGAAGAACCTGCCGGTGCAGACCACGATCCACGTCGGGCCCGAGAGCCTCGACCTGCTGGTCAGCGCCATCTACGACAACAACCAGCAGTACGTCGGCGCCATGGTCACCTGGGCGGTGATCACCGAGAAGCTGGCCACCGAGCGCCGCGCGCACGAGCTGCAGACCGAGATCGCGCAGACGGCGCAGACGCTGGCCGCGTCGTCGGAAGAGCTCACCGCGCTCAGCCAGATGATGGGCAGCGGCGCGTCGGAAACGGCCGCGCAGGCGAGCGTCGTCTCGGCGGCGTCGGAGCAGATCAGCCGCAACGTGCAGACCGTCGCCACCGGCACCGAGGAGATGAGCGCCAGCATCCTCGAGATCGCCAAGAACGCCAACGACGCCGCCCGCGTGGCCACGCAGGCCGTGCGCGTCGCCGACACCACCAACGCCACGATCAACAAGCTGGGCGACAGCTCGGCCGAGATCGGCAAGGTGATCAAGGTGATCACCTCGATCGCGCAGCAGACCAACCTGCTGGCGCTCAACGCCACCATCGAGGCGGCGCGCGCCGGCGAAGCCGGCAAGGGCTTCGCGGTGGTCGCCAACGAGGTGAAGGAGCTGGCCAAGGAAACGGCCCGCGCCACCGAGGAGATCGGCCGCAAGATCGAGGCGATCCAGGGCGACACCAAGGGCGCGGTCTCGGCCATCGGCGAGATCAGCGCCGTGATCAACCAGATCAACGACATCTCGACGACCATCGCCAGCGCCGTCGAGGAACAGACCGCGACCACCAACGAGATCACGCGCAACGTGGCCGAAGCGGCCAAGGGCGTCTCGGAGATCGCGCAGAACATCACCGCGGTGGCGCAGGCGGCCAAGGGCACGGCCGACGCCGCCACCGACACGCAGAAGGCCTCCAACCAGCTCGCCCACCTCGCGTCGGGCATGCAGGACCTGGTCGCCAGCTCCACGTCGCCGTTCCGCGGGACGTCCGGCCGCATGCCGGGCGTCCCGCGAGTCCTTCCGGTGTCCGTCGCCACACGCGCCCGCCGCTCGCTGGCCCTCGGCGCGCTCGGCCTGCAGGCGGCTCGCGCGCGCGTCGCGGGCGAGGGCGCGCTCGCCGCGCGACAGCTCGTCGCGTCGCGCCTCGGCGACCTGCGCGGCCTGCCGCAGAAGATCGGCCAGATCCTCAGCCTGGCCGAGATCGAATCCGGCGACACCGTCTACACCCGGCTCACCGAGAACCACCGCGCGGTCGAAGGCGCCACCGCGCTCGCCTGGATCGAAGCCGCGCTCGGCCGTCCCCTCGACGACGTGTTCGCGCGAATCGACGATCGCGGCACGGCCGCGTCGATCGGCCAGGTGCATCGCGCCGTGCTGCGCGACGGGCGCCCTGTCGCGGTGAAAGTGCAGTTCCCCGACGTCGCCGACACGGTCGATGCGGACCTCGCCGCGCTCGGCGTCGTCGCCTCGCCCCTGCTCGCGGGCCGTACCGGTTTCGACCTGCCCGCGTATCGCGACGAGCTGCGCCGCGCCCTCGTGACCGAGCTCGACTACTTCGCCGAGGCCGCCGCGCTGCGCCGCTTCGCGCGCTACCGCCGCGAGGTGCCGGGACTCGAGACGCCGGATCCGATCGACCGCCTGTGTGCGCCGCGCGTGCTCACCATGACCTGGATCGACGGCGAGGGCATCGCCGTGGCGAAGCGCTGGCCGCGAGCCGCCCGCGAGGCCGCCGCCACGGTGCTGCTGCAGACGTTCCTTCGCGGCTGCTTCGCGTGGGGCGAAGTACACGCCGATCCGCACGCGGGCAACCTGCGCTTCACGAGGCGAGGCCACGAGGCGTCGGTGGGCCTCATCGACTTCGGCTGTACGCGAACGATCGAGCCGCACGAGCAACGGGCCCTGTGGACGCTGGCGGCGCACGGTGACGACCTGTCCTCATCCGCCGTCGCCGACGCGTGGGCCGGCCTCGGCTTTCCGCCCGCGGTGACCAGCGGCCTGCGCCATCGCCTGGCCGACGTGACGCGGATCCTGTTCGCGCCATTCCACCAGCGCGGCCCCTTCGACGCCCGCGCGTGGCAGCCGGCGGACCGGCTCGCCGTTGCCCTCGGCGACGATCGATGGACGTTCCGCACGTCGGGCCCGGCCTCGCTGCTCTACGTGATCCGCGCGTTCCAGGGCCTGCTGGTCTACACGCGCGCGCTCGACGCTCCAATCGACTGGCACGCGGCGCTGCGGGCGATGCCCGAGCCCGTGGCCACGTCGAGCGTCGCGCCACCCGCCAACGCGGTCGAGGCGTCAGGGCCGACGTTGCAGGCAGAGGCGTTGCGCGTGCTGGTGACCCGCGCCGGCGACACCGTGGCGTCGATTCGCATGCCGGCGGCGGCCGTCGCGCATCTCGCGAACCTCGTGCCCGCCGACGCCCAGGCCCGCCTGGCGCGCCGGGGCGTGTCGCTCGCGCAGCTCGCGGAGGAGACGATCGCGCGCGGCGGCCCGCCCGGCGACGTCGTGACGCTGGACGACGACGGCGACCGCGTCCGCGTCTGGCTCGAGTAGACGCGCGCCTCTGGCGCACGCCACTCCCGGAGACGAACGGCCGGCGTCTCGCGCCGGCCGTCGTCTTGTGGAGCGATCGACTAGAACGAGCCGAACGTGCCCGTGTCGGCGTCGTCGAACGGAATCGCCGCCTCGGCGGGCGACACGGTCTTGGCCGGCATGCGCACCACCTTGCCCGGCGCCGCCGTCGCGACGTGCGCCGGCGTCTTGGCCGGCGTGGCGACCGCGGCCCGCGGCGCCGCCTCGACGACCGAGCCGCCCACCACCGCCTGCAACTGCGACACCAGCTGCAGCGCGCGTTCGGCCTGCGACGTGAGCTCCTCGCCCGCCGCCGCGCTCTCCTCGGCCGTGGCCGCGGTGGTCTGCGTGACCTTCTCCATCTGCGAGACCGCGTGCGACACCTGGTCGATGCCCTGCGCCTGCTGCTGGCTCGCCTCGCTCACCTCGTCGACGAGCATCTTCACCTGCGAGACACTTTCCGTGATGGCGCCGATGGCGTCGGCCACCTGCTGCACGGTGCGCGTCCCGGCCTGCGTCTTGGCGAGCGAGGCGTCGATGAGCCCGGCGGTGTCGCGCGCGGCCTGCGCCGAACGCTGCGCCAGCTTCCGCACTTCGTCGGCCACCACCGCGAAGCCCATGCCGGCCTCGCCGGCACGCGCCGCTTCCACCGCGGCGTTGAGGGCGAGGATGTTGGTCTGGAACGCAATCTCGTCGATCGTCTTGATGATGCGCGCCACCTGCTGGCTGGCGTCCTGGATCGACTGCATCGAGGTCACCATGTCCTCGAGCGCGCGGTTCGACACCTGCACACGCGAGTCGACGTCGGTCATGAGGCCGGCCGCCGTGCGCGTGTTCTCGGCGTTCTTGCGCGTCATCGAGGCCATCTCCTCCATCGAGGCCGAGGTCTCCTCGATCGAGGCCGCCTGTTCGGTGGCGCCCTGCGACAGCGATTGCGATGCCCGCCCCACCTCGCGGGCCGTGCGCAGCACGCCGTCGGCGGTCTCGCCGAGGGTGCTGCTGGCGCCGGTGACCTTGCGTGAAACCACGATGGTGGTCCACACCGACCAGGCGAGCAGCGCCACCACGGTGACGCCCGCGCCAATCGCGATCATCGACAACCGCGACGTCCGCACCTGGGCCGCCGCCAGCTGGGCGGTGGACATCTCCTCGGCCTTGGCGTCGAGCTTCTCCACGATCGCCATCTGGCGTTCGCGGATCGGCATGTACTGCTCGAAGTAGAGGCGGGTGGCCTCGGCGGCGCTCTTCGGCGCCGCTTCGAGCACCTTGTCCTCCATCGGGTCGAGTTCGGCTTCGTCGAGCGCGCCAATCTGGTCGGCGAGCTCGATGAGCTCCGGCGCCGTGGTCGACTTCTTGAGGCGGTCGACGGCGGCGACGAGCCCGTCGTCGGCCGCATCCTTCTCCTTCAGCGCGTCGGTGTTCTTGGTGTCGAGGAGATAGCCCCGCATCGCGTTGCTCATCGCGATCATGTTCAGGCGAATCTCCTCGGTCTGGTCGCGCACCCGGCCGAGGCCATCGACCTCGGCCACGGTGGTCTTGGCCGCGAGGCCGGTGTAGACGGCGACGCCGGCCAGCAGCACGACCGCCGCGAGTCCGGCGCCGGTGAACAGAATCAGTTTCCGCATGGTGGGGTCATGCTCCTCGAGCCGCGCCTAGCGCCGGCGGCTGAACGGCGAGCGCACGGCGAAGCCGGCGCCGATGAACCAGTCGGGAGCCGCGGCGGTCACGCCGTGGCCGGCTTCGATGTCGAACTGCATGTTGGCGCCGACGGGATGCGAGACGCCGCCGTTGACGGTCCACGCGCTCGACTCGCCGCGCGCCAGGCGGTTGAAGCCGAAGACCTCGGCGTAGGCGCCGAAGCCGGCCGCCAGGTCGTGACCGAACGACACGCTCAGCGCCTGCTGGCCCCAGCGCCCGGCGTCGTCCTTGAACGAGGAGACGTTGACGTTGCCGGTCACGCCGAAGCCGGCCGGCAGGTCGCGGCCCCAGGTGAACTTCACCGTGGGATCGGCGCTGCCCGACGAGAAGCCGTCGGCGCCGGTCGGCAGCGACACCATGGGCAGGATCGCGAAGTCGATGCCGTGGCGATCCTGCGAGAGGATCTGCGTCTTGAAACCGACCTCGACGTCCGACATGCCCGAGCTGCGGGCGCCGGCGAAGCTCTCGGAGACGAAGCCGTCGGCGCCGAGCCGCAGCTCGGTGTGCCGACCGAGGCCGATGCGCACGAGGGCCGCCGGCGCCGTGAAGGCCCGGGCGTCCGTGCCCTCGCCTTCGTAGCTCACGCCGGTCTCCACCTGGTACCAGCCGCGCGCGATGGTCTGGCTCGACTCGGTGAAGTCGGGACGATCCGTCACCAGTTCAGGTGCTTCCGGGGCCGACGTCTGCTGAGCCGCGGCCGTGCCGGACGCGAGGGCGAACACACCGAGAGCGAGCGCGATCGGACGAAGTGGACGCATGCGGGGAATCTCCTTGTCCCCCCGCAATCGGCGGTTCACGGCCGCGCTTGAATGCCCGTCCGGCTCATGCGCTCAAGGAATGGTTGAGATGGGCGATTGCTCTCCTCGAGGGGCGTTCCGCGCCAAGGCCCGACGTGTGGCCGCCCGCCCCTCGGGAGGTCTGCATGTTCCGGCTCGTCATCGCGCGTCGTGGCCTGCGCGCCACGCTCGCCACCATCGTCGTCGCCGTCGCCACGTCCGCGTTCGCCCAGTCCGCGCCGAGCGCGTCGGTCGATGCGCAGCCCGCGCCGCCGGTGCCGCCGCCGGCGCCGCGCATCACCGTCACGAGTGGCCTCGACGCCACCTCGAGCTACATGTTCCGCGGCATCTACCAGGAGGATCACGGCCTGGTCGCGCCTGCCTTCCTCGACGTGCGGGTGCCGCTCTACCGCGGCGACGGCCGCGTCTCGGCGCTGCGCGCCAACGTCGGCACCTGGGACAGCTTCCACAGCGGGCCCACCGGCGCCGCGGGCCACGGCAGCGCGTGGTACGAAGCCGACTACTACGCCAGCATGACGGCGACGCTGGGCCGCTGGAGCCCGGGCGTCATCGCCACCGCAATCACCAGTCCCAACTCTGCGTTCGGCACCGTCTACGAAGTGGGCGCGACGCTGGAATTCGACGACAGCGCGCACAGACTGCCGCTGGCGCCGCGCGCCTTCTTCGTCGCCGAGGTCTCTGGCCAGGCCGACGCCGGCACGATCCCGGGGCGCTACCTCGAGCTGTCGGTCCGTCCGACGCACACGCTGCGCCGCATGGGCCGCGCCACGTGGGGCGTCGCCCTGCCGGCCCGCGCCGGCTTCTCGGTGCGCGGCTACTACGAGAGCCCCGAGTCGAGCACGCTCGGGTTCGCCTCGGCCGGCGCCGTGCCTTCCGTGACCATCACCGGCGCCCACGTCGCCCTCGAGCTGCACGCCGGCCTCGAGTTCATGCGCCTCGGGTCCTCGGCCAGCGTCTTCAACAGCGGCCGCCACAATCGCCCCATCGTCACCGCCGGGGCCAGCCTCACCTACTGATCGCGAAAGGCACGACATGCATCGCCTCCGCTCCCTGACCCTCAGCCAGAAACTGGTGACGGCCCTCGCCGTCTGCGGCCTCGTCCCGGCCATCGCCATCGCCTGGATGACCTACAGCACGTCGTCCGCGACGCTCACGAGCGACGTCGGCAAGTCGTTCGCGCAGGAAGCCGCCGCGCTGAACGACACCATCGATCGCAACCTGTTCGAGCGCTACGGCGACGTGCAGGCGTTCGGCGTCAACCAGGCCGTGTACGATCGCGGCTCGTGGTACAAGCCCGGCGCCGACGCCAACGCCGTGGCCCGCGTCGCCAACACCTACGTCGCGCTCTACGGCATCTACACGCTCTCGATCGTCACCGATCTCGACGGGCGTGTCGTCGCGGTGAACGACCGCGACGCCGCCGGCAAGCCGATCGACACCGCCTGGATCTACGGTCAGCGCTACGGCGACGCGGCGTGGTTCAAGGACGCGCTGGCCGGCCGCTTCCTCACCCAGCAGGGCTCGCCGCTCACCGGCACCACCGTCACCGACGTGTTCGACGATGCCGACACCAAACGCGTCTACGGCGGCAGCGGTCGCGTCGTCGCCTTCACCGCACCGGTGCACGACGCGCAGGGGAAGGTCATCGCCATCTGGCACAACCGTGCCGCGTTCTCGCTGGTCGAGGACATCGTGAAGTCGGCCCAGGCGTCGCTCGCGGGCAACGGCTTCACCGGCGCCCGCGTCACGCTGGTGAACCGCGAGGGTCACGTGCTGTTCGACTACGCCCCGCCCGGATCGGGCGTGAAGCGCGCGATGCCCGGCAGCCTCGCCGCGGTGGCCGCCGGCAAGGACGGGCACGGCGAAGAAGCCGATCCCGAGGAAGGCGACTGGCACATCGTCGGCTACGCGAAATCGAAGGGCGCGCTCGGCTACGCGGGCCTCGGCTGGGGCACGGCCATCGCCGACGACACCGACGAGGCGCTGGTCGAGGTCCACACGCTGCGCAACCGCACGCTGACCATCCTCGGCGTGTGCCTGGCGCTGCTCGTCGGCGTCGCCGTCTGGCTGGCCCGCAGCATCTCCGCGCCGATGATCGCGCGCATGGACGTGCTGGCCGAAGGCGCGCGGCAGGTGTCGTCGGCCTCCGAACAGGTGTCGTCGTCGGCGCAGACGCTGTCGCAGGGCGCCACCGAGCAGGCGGCGTCGCTCGAGCAGACCTCGGCGTCGCTCGAGGAGATGGCGGCGATGACGCGCAGGAACGCCGAGTCGTCGAGCCAGGCGGCGGCGCTGATGGCCGAAGTGAACCAGCAGGTCAGCGGATCGAACGCCGCGCTGCAGCAGATGGTGCGCTCGATGGGCGACATCCGCGAGTCGAGTGTCAAGGTGTCGAAGATCATCAAGACGATCGACGAGATCGCGTTCCAGACCAATATCCTGGCGCTGAACGCCGCCGTGGAAGCGGCGCGCGCCGGCGATGCCGGCATGGGCTTCGCGGTGGTCGCCGACGAAGTGCGGAACCTGGCGCAGCGCTCGGCGCAGGCCGCGCGCGACACGGCCGTGCTGATCGAGGAATCGACGGCCAGCGCCACCACCGGCACCTCGCGCGTCGGCGAACTCGAGGCGGCCATGCAGGGCATCACCTCGAGCGTGGCGGGCGCCCGCCAGCTCGTCGAGAGCGTGAACGCCGCCAGCCGCGAGCAGGCGCAGGGCATCGAGCAGGTCACCCTCGCCATCTCGCAGATGGAGAAGGTCACGCTCAGCACGGCGGCCACCGCCGAAGAGAACGCCGCGGCCAGCGAAGAGCTGAACGCCCAGGCCGAGACCTCGGCGGCGACCATTGCCGAGCTGGAGCGCATGGTCGGTGCCGGCACGCGCAATGGCGTCGCCACTCCGGCGGCGGCGCGGGTCGCGCAGACGTCGCGGCCGGCGGCGGCAGTCCAGTCCGCGCGCGTTCTGCCGATGACTCCCCAGAAGCCGTCGCCGTCGGCGTCCTCTGCGGAAGAGGCCATCCCCTTCGGTGACACCGGCACGTTCGGATCGTTCTGACCCCTGGACCGCCCATGCACCCGCTGCCCTACGATCCCGCCGCCGCCGCGGCCCGCGTCGAGGAGGACCTCGCGATTCTCGCGAGTGACGCCGAACTCGCCGGGATGTTTTTCGCGGAATCGCTGGATCACCTCGGCTCGATCGAGGCCAACGTCCTGCAGCTCGAGGCCACGCCGGCCGACGTCAAGCTGCTGAACGACGTCTTCCGGCCCTTCCACACCGTGAAGGGCAACGCCGGCGCGCTCGGCGTGTCGCGCGTGCAGGAACTCGCGCACAAGGTCGAGAACCTGCTCGACCTGGCGCGATCGGGCCAGCTGGCGATGGGGCCCGACGACTTCGACCTCGTGCTCCGCTCGGTCGACGTGGTGACGTCGCTGTTGCGCGACCTGCAGCAGCGCCTGGGCGGCCAGCCCGGCACCGATCTCGAAGCCGAGCGTCTCGCCCTGATGGCCGCGGTGGACGCGCGCCTGAGCGGCGATCCCGCGCCACCCGCGACGGTGGAGCCGGTGCCCGAGGCGGCCCCGGCGACGCCGATCGCGACTTTGCCCGCGCCCGTCGCGGCGGCTGCCGCCGTCGACGAGCCGGTGTTCGCGATGGCCGAGCCCGCGGCGCCGCCCGTCGTGGCGCCAGTCGCCACGCCACCGCCGACGCCCGTGGCCGTGGCAGCCCCGCCGGCGCGTCCGTTCCAGGATCGCGCCGACGACACGCCGCCGGCGCAGGCCCGCCGCGTCGACGACCAGGCGTCGGTGAAGGTCGATACCCGCAAGCTCGACAACCTCGTCGACATGGTCGGCGAGCTGGTGATCGTGCAGTCGATCATCCAGGAGGATCCGCTGCTGCAGACGGCGGTGGACGAACGCCTCACGCGCAACATGGCGCAGCTGCGCCGCATCACCAGCGACCTGCAGCGCAACGCCATGTCGATGCGCATGCTGCCGATCCGCCAGACGTTCCAGAAGATGGCGCGCCTGGTCCGCGACCTCAGCAAGAAGAACGGCAAGCCGGTGGAGCTGGCGCTGAGCGGCGAGGACACCGAGCTCGATCGCCGCGTCATCGAGTCGATCAACGACCCGCTGATGCACATGGTGCGCAACTCGATGGACCATGGCCTCGAGTCGCCGGAGACGCGGCTGGCCGCCGGCAAGCCGGCCCAGGGCACGCTGTCGCTGAGTGCGTTCCATCAGGGCGGCAACATCGTCATCGCCATCGCCGACGACGGCGGCGGCCTCAACACCGAGCGCATCCGCAGCAAGGCGATCGCGCAGGGGCTCATCGGCGAACACGACGAGCTGTCGCACGCCGAGATCCACCAGCTGATCTTCCGGCCGGGCTTCTCCACCGCCGAGAAGGTCACCGAGATCTCCGGCCGCGGCGTCGGCATGGACGTCGCCCTGCCGCAACATCGAGGCGATGCGCGGCCGCATCGAGATCCAGAGCACGCAGGGCCAGCACTTCTTCATCGCTGCCGCTGACGCTCGCCATCGTCGACGGCTCAAGCTGCTCTCGGTCGGCGCGCAGCGATTCGTGCTGCCCACCTTCGCGCATGAGTCGCTGCGTCCCACGCGCGAGCAGGTGCACGCGGTGCAGGCCGTCCCTGCATGATCCAGAAGAGCCTGCCGCTGCCGCTGATCCGCCTGGCCGACCTCTTCGGCATCGACAGCCCGGTGCACGACCTGCGCGAGGCCACCGTCGTCGTCATCGAGGACGACGGCCGCTGCGCCGAAGTGATCGTCGACGCGCTGCTCGGCAAGCAGGAAGTCGTGATCTGCCGCTCGGCGAGCAGTTCGTCGGCGTGCGTGGCGTCTCCGGCGGCGCCATCCTCGCTGACGGCCATCGGGCTCATCCTCGATGCGCCGGGCGTCATCGGAACCACCAGCGACGAGAGCCGCGCGGCCTGAGCCGCCTCACCCCCACACGAAGAACGACCCATGAGTGCAGCCGCTGGCCACTGCCGCCGACGTGACCTGCCCCGCCTGAAGGCGTCGCCGGTGCGTTCCTGACGTCGCGCTCGCCGGCGAGGAGTACGGCCTTCTCCGTGCTGAAGGTGCGCGAGATCATCAAGACCGCGACATGCCGGCGCCGCAGGTGCCGGCGGCCATCCGCGGCGTCATCAACCAGCGGCAAGGTGATCTCGGTGGTCAAGCTCAGCGGCTTCCCGGCCAAGGACTACGACGACCGCACTCGCATCGTCGTTGTCGACACCATGGCCGAGAGCGCCCGGTGATGACCGGCGTGGTGGTCGACTCGGTGGCCGAGGTGCTGAACATCGCCGCCGACGAGCCTGAAGAGACGCCTGACCTCGGCGGCCGCGTGCAGGTCGATGCGATCAAGGCCGTGTCGCCAAGGTCAGGTCAAGATGCTGTCGACATCGACCGGGCGCTGCAGGCCGGCTTCTGACGGACATCCGCCCCATGACGCCCCAGGAACCACCCCGCCTCACCGACGGCGAGCTGCGCGCGATCGCGAAGCTCGTCTACGAGAAGAGCGGCATCGTCCTGCACGAGGGCAAGCGCGAGCTGATCACGTCGCGACTGCAGAAGCGGCTGCGCCACCTCGGGCTGGAGTCGTACGGCGCCTACCTGAAGCTGGTGGCCGCCGACGCCTCGGGCGCCGAGCTGGTGACGCTGCTCGACTCGATCGCCACCAACCACACCCACTTCTTCCGCGAAGCCAAGCACTTCGACCTGCTGGTCGAGCGCGTGCTGGCATCGGCGGCCTTCAAGCAGGGCCGCGAGCTGCAGGGCTGGTGCGCCGCCTGCTCCACCGGCGAGGAACCCTACACGATTCTGATGTCGCTGCTCGAAGCCGGCGTGCCGCGCGTGAAGATGCTGGCCTCGGACATGTCGACCAAGGCGCTGGCGACGGCGCGCCAGGGCGTCTATCGGCTGGAGCGCATGCAGGAAGTGCCGCGGCCGCTGCTGCACAAGTACTTCCAGAAGGGCCTTGGCGCGCAGACCGGTCTGGCCCGCGTGCATCCCGACGTGCGGCGCATGGTGGAGTTCCGGCAGCTCAACCTGCTCGAGGTGTCGTCGCTCGGCCAGGCCTTCGACTTCATCTTCTGCCGCAACGTGATGATCTACTTCGACAAGGCCGTCCAGCAGCGCGTCGTTGCCATGCTCGAACGGCACCTCGCGCCGGGCGGCTACCTGTTCATCGCCCACTCCGAGAGCCTCAACGGCATCTCCCACGGCCTGACCACCATCGCGCCGGCGGCGTTCCAGCGGAGGGCCGCCTGATGGCCGCGCCCGCCTCCCTCTTCATGCCGCGCACCGCCGGCAAGCTGATCGTCGGCATCGGCGAGTTCGCCGTCACCGACCAGCCCGGCGGATCGATCGTGACCCACGCGCTCGGCAGCTGCATCGCCGTGTGCATCTGGGATCCGCAGGTGCGCGTCGCCGGCCTGCTCCATTTCCTGCTCGCCGACTCGAAGATCAACCCCGAGCGGGCCCGTCAGCAGGTGGGCACCTTCGCCGACACCGGCATCCCGGCCCTGTTCCAGGAGGCCTACAAGCTCGGCCTCGACAAGAAGCGCGCCGAGGTGCGCCTGGTCGGCGGCGCCGAGATCGCCACGGCGGCCTCGCCGTCGAACCTGCAAGTCGGCAAGCGCAACATCCTCGCCGCCCGCAACCTGCTGTGGAAGAACGGCGTGATGATCCGCGCCGAAGCCACCGGCGGCAACGTGCCGCGCACCGTGCGCATCAGCGCCGACGACGGCCGCGTCGAAGTGAGCACCGGCCGCGACGCGCAACAGTTGGTCTAGGAGAGATGACGATGCACCCCGAAGCCAGGCCGGACGCGGCCGCCCCGAACGTCCTGATCGTGGACGACTCCACGATGATGCGCACGATGATCAAGCGCGTCATGGGCGTCGCCGGTCTGCCGCTCGGCACCATCTACGAAGCCGCCAACGGCGAGGAAGCGCTCGAGCAGCTCGAACACCACGACGTGCGCTTCGTGTTCACCGACATCAACATGCCGGTGATGAACGGCGCCGAGCTGCTGCGGGCCATGCAGGCGCGGCCCGAGTGGAACCACATCGTGCGCGTCATCATCTCGACCGACGGCTCCGAGGCGCGACGCACCGAGGTGGCCGGGCTGGGCGTGAAGATGTACGTGGAGAAACCCTTTCGACCCGAGGTGATGCGTGATGTCCTCTCCGAGCTCACTCCCGCTGCCGCTGGACGGTGAGGCGCGCGCGGCGCTCGGCGCCGCCGCCGTCAACGTGGCCGAGGACAGCCTGTTCGCCTTCGCCGAGCCGTGCTCGGCCGACGCCCTCGCCGTGACTCTCGACGCTCGTCCCGAAGGCGAGCCGTGGATCGCCGCGATGGTGCGCTTCCGCGGGCCCTTCCAGGGTGACGCCGAGGTGACGCTGCCCAGGGCGCTGGCCGAGGAGCTGTGCGCGTCGTTCAGCGGCGCCGATCCGTCGGAGCTCGAGCCGCAGCACGTGAGCGATTTCACCGGCGAGTTCGCCAACATGGCGTGCGGGCTGTGGCTCACCCGCATGCACGGCCAGGCCCGCTTCGATCTCGAGGCGCCGCGCGTGCACGAGTACGTGCGGGCCACCACCGCCGTGCCCGACGACGCCTTCGGCATGCTGGTGAACGACGCCCCGGTGATCGTCACGCTGCACCGCGGGGAAGGACGGCACTGAGATGTCGGCGGCCCGTACGAAGGTGCTGATCGTCGACGACTCCGCTGTGGTGCGGAAGCTGCTCGGCGACGCGCTTCGCAAGCACGAGGACATCGAGGTGGTCGGCGGCGCCGCGGATCCGTACGTGGCCCGCGACATGATCCTGCAGCACAAGCCCGACGTGCTGACGCTCGACATCGAGATGCCGCGCATGGACGGCCTGAGCTTCCTGCGCAAGCTGATGGAGCACCATCCGGTGCCGGCGATCGTGGTGAGCTCGCTGACCCAGACCGGCTCGACCGCCAGCGTCGAGGCGCTGCGCATCGGCGCCATCGACGTCATCGCCAAGCCCGGCGGCCCGACCGAAGTGGGCCAGGTGGCCGAGCGCGTCGCCGAACGCATCCGGGCCCTGCGCCAGCGGCCGATCGTGCTCACGCGCCGCGTGTCGACGCCGCCCACGCACGCCGCGGCGCCGCTGGCCGGCTCGGCGAAGAACGCCCGCGGCCTCATCGCCGTCGGCGCGTCGACGGGAGGCACGCAGGCCATCGAGGCGTTCCTCACGCGCCTGCCGGCCGACGTGCCGCCGATCGTGATCACGCAGCACATGCCGGCGGGCTTCACCAAGGCGTTCGCCGAGCGGCTGAACACCGTGTGCCCCATGCACGTCGTGGAGGCGCGCGGCGGCGAGGTGCTCGAACGCGGCACCGCGTACGTGGCGCCGGGCGGGTTCCACATGGTGATCGATCGCGCCGGCCTCGAGCTGCGGACGCGCCTGACGCAGGGCCCGCAGGTGCATCACCAGCGGCCGGCGGTCGACGTGATGTTCGAGTCGATCGCGAAGCTGAACGGCCTGCCGGTGGTGGGCCTGCTGCTCACCGGCATGGGCGCCGACGGCGCCGACGGCATGGTGGCGCTGCGCAAGGCCGGCGCCGAGACCATCGCCGAAGCCGAGGAGTCGTGCATCGTCTTCGGCATGCCGAAGGAAGCGATCGCGCGCGGCGGCGCCGTGCACGTGGCGCAGCTGCTGGCGATTCCGGCCTTGACGATCGAGTGCCTGGCGCGCGCGAATCGTCCGCGTGAGCACCGCACGGTGGCATAATCCGGGCGCGGCGGTGCCGCGCCCGTGACCTTCGACGCCCTCGCCTCCGCCCTCGCCACGCGCCCGCGCGTGCCGCTCGCCCTGCAGCCGACGCCGCTCGAGGACGCCGTACGCCTGCGCGAGGCGCTCGGCGGCCGGTCCGCGTGCCCGCGCATCCTCGTGAAGCGCGACGATCTCACCGGCCTCGGCCTCGGCGGCAACAAGGCGCGCAAGCTCGAGTTCCTGATGGGCGAGGCGCTGGCCGAACGCGCCACCACCGTCATCACGACCGGCGCCGTGCAGTCGAACCACGCGCGGATGACGGCGGCGGCGGCCCGGCGCTGCGGTCTCGGCTGCGAGCTCGTGCTCACCGCCACCGACGACGCCCCCGCGATCGAGGGCAACCTGCTGCTCGATCGCCTCTTCGACGCCCGCGTGCACTTCGTGCCCTCGGTGGATCCGATGCTCGCGGTGGGACAGGACGAGGCCGTCGTGGCGGGCATCGCCGACGAGCACCGCGTGCGCGGCGGCCGCCCGTACGTGATCCCCGTCGGCGGCTCGAGTCCCACCGGCGCTCTCGGCTACGTCGCCGGCACGCTCGAACTGGCGCGGCAGCTGGCGGCGCTCGACGTCGCCCCACGCCGCCTCTATTTCGCCAGCGGGTCGCGCGGCACGCAGGCCGGCCTGACGCTCGGCGCCCACCTGCTGAACGTCTCGTACGAGCTGCACGGCGTGGCGGTGAGCGCCGGCGAGCCCGAGAAGATCGAGCGCGCCCGCAAGGCGGCGCGCGATGCGGCGGCGCTCATCGGCCTCGACGACTCGGTGACCGGGGCGCGCTTCTTCACCGACCAGTCGTTCATCGGCGACGGCTACGGCATTCCCTCCGACGCCGGCCTCGAGGCGCTGCTGCTCGCCGCGCGCACCGAGGCCCTCGTGCTCGACCTCGCCTACACCTCGAAGGCGTTCGCGGCGCTGGTCGCGCACGTGCGCTCGGGCGAGCTCGCGCCGACCGACACGGTGGTGTTCCTGCACACCGGCGGGTCGCCGGCGACGCTCACCACGAAGGCCGCCGCGAGGCTGGCCGCGACCGCCGGGTGGCAGAATTCATAACGTCTGCACGCTTCGGCGTGTTCAGATTCTGCGCACCGTGTGCCCTCCTGGGGCACTGACCTCCTAAACCACACTCAGACAATCACTTAAGCATGGTCTACAGAGACCGTGCAGCGGGGGCTGTTCCGCATCGGCACACCGGCCGAATGCCGGGATATGCCCTCGATCCGTCGCCGCGTTTCGACTCGCCGTGCCACGGCGTGCAACACCCCGGCGTTTTGCCCCGAAATCCGCGTCGCTCGCAATTCCGTCGATCGCAGCGACGGATCTGGCAGCGCCCTTGCGAATACGGGGGGCATGACCACTCTCTCCCCGTTCGCTTCGACGGCCTGGCGCCGTGGTGCGACCGTGGCCCTCTTCGCGGCAGCCGTGCTCGTCGGCCTGTCCACGACGGAGGCCGCGGCGCAGCGCCGCTTCAAGCCGGTTCGCAGCGATGAAGTGAAGTTCGACTCCCTGCTCCGCGACGTCGCCAACGACGACGCGGATGTGCCCGTCATCGTGGAATTCAACGACGACAAGGACGCCGACGCGCTGATCCAGGCGGAAGGCGGCCGGTCGAAGGGCACGCTGAAGGGCATGCGCGGCCGCGCCACGCGGATGAACAAGCGCATGCTGCGCCGTCTGGCCGCCAAGGGCCAGATCAAGCGCGTCGTCTACGACCGCCCGGTCGAGACGCTGCTGGGCCGCACGTCGGCGACGACGGGCGCCCTCGCGGTGCAGCGGCTGCTCGGGCTCACGGGCGCCGGCATCGGCGTGGCCGTCATCGACTCGGGCGTCACGCCGAACCACGACGACCTGCGCTACGCGGGCAGCACCGCGCAGCGCGTCGTGAAGTTCGTCGACTTCGTCGGCACCGGCACCACCGCCTACGACGACTGGGGACACGGCACGCACGTGGCCGGCATCATCGCCGGCAACGGCTACGACAGCAAGGGAGCCCGCACCGGCATCGCGCCCGGCGCGACGCTGATTGCGCTGAAGGCGCTCGACCGCGACGGCAAGGGCCGCATCTCGTCGATCATCGCGGCGCTCGACTGGGTGGTGGCCAACAAGGCGGCCTACAACATCCGCGTCGTCAACATGTCGCTCGGCGCCGGCGTCTTCGAGTCGTTCAACACCGACCCGCTGACCCTCGCCGCCAAGCGCGCGGTCGACGCTGGCATCGTGGTGGTGGCGGCGGCCGGCAACATCGGCAAGAACGCCGCCGGCGAGGTGCAGTACGGCGCCATCACGGCGCCCGGCAACGCGCCCTGGGTACTCACGGTGGGCGCCGGTGACGGCAAGGGCAACCTCGACCGCAACGACGACGAGGTGGCGACCTACAGCTCGCGCGGCCCGACGGCCCACGACTTCATCGCCAAGCCCGACATCGTCGCGCCCGGCACCGCCGTGGCGTCGCTGGCCAGCCCGAACAGCAAGCTCTACGTCGAGAAGCCGCAGCTGCTGCTCGCCGGCGCGCGCGTCACGCCGTTCCAGCCCTACATGACGCTGAGCGGCACCTCGATGGCCGCCCCGGCGGTCTCGGGCACGGTGGCGCTGATGCTCCAAGCCAACCCGGCCCTCACGCCCAACCTCGTGAAGGCCATCCTGCAGTACACCGCGCAGGCCAAGTCGGGCGTCGACGTCCTATCGCAGGGCGCCGGCTTCCTCGACTCGCGCAGCGCCGTCACGCTGGCCCAGTACTTCCGCGCGGCCCGTCCGGGCAGCCGCTACCCGATGTCGGGCAACTGGAGCCGCCGGCTCGTGTGGGGCACCCGCGTGGTCAGCGGCGGCATCCTCACCCCGAACGCCAACGCCTACGCCGCCAACGTGGTGTGGGGCGCCAAGGCCACCTCGACCGGCCAGAACATCGTGTGGGGCGAGAACTGCACCGGCAACACCTGCAACAACATGTTCTGGGGCAACAACATCGTCTGGGGCGAGAACATCGTCTGGGGCGAGAGCGAAGACAAGACGCTGTGGGGCCAGGCCCAGGGCAGCAACATCGTCTGGGGCGAAAACATCGTCTGGGGCGAAGCCAAGAACATCGTGTGGGGCGAAGACTGCGGCGGCGCCGACTGCGTGCAGACCATCTGGGGCACGCGCGGCACGTCGGCGGGCCTGAACATCGTGTGGGGCGAGGCCGAGGGCCTGAACATCGTCTGGGGCGAGAACATCGTCTGGGGCGAGAACATCGTGTGGGGTGAAAGCACGGATCCCGACAGCTCGTGGGGCAGCTCGGCACCGGCCGACGCCAGCTACGGCGACGAGACCGGCGACCTGCTGCTGTTCGATGCCGCGGCCTGGGACGCCGCCACCAATCCCGAACTGGTCACGGCGCCGGTGGTCACCTCGACCACCACGACGACGACCTCGACGCTCACCAGCACGACGACGACGGGAGGCAGCTTCTAATGGAGAAGATGCCGTTCTCGGAGTCGCTGCACGCGACCCTGCCCGCCACGGAGTTCCCGGCGGCGCACGACACGACCTCCTCGAACTGGCAGCAGCAGCTGCCGGTGCTCACGGCCGGCGCCGTCACCCTGCGCCAGCTGCGCGACAGCGACGCCGAGTCGCTGTGCGAACTGCTCACGACCGAAGAAGTGGCGCGCTTCATCTCGCCGCCCCCCACCTCGGTCGACGGCTTCCGGCGCTTCATCGCCTGGACGCGTCATGAACAGGCGGCGGGCCGTTACGCCTGCTTCGCCGTCGTGCCCGCCGGCATGGACACCGCCGTGGGCATCTTCCAGGTGCGCCAGCTCGACGCGTCGTTCGACACCGCCGAGTGGGGCTTCGTGATGGGCTCGCCCTACTGGGGCACGGGCCTCTTCACGGCCGGCGCCCGCCTGGTGGTGGACTTCGCGTTCGAGCAGATCGGCGTCCGCCGGCTCGAGGCGCGGGCGGCCGTGAAGAACGGCCGTGGCAACGGCGCGCTGGCCAAGATTGGCGCCGTCCGTGAGGCCGTGCTGCGGCAGTCGTTCCAGCGTCACGGCGAGGCGCACGACCAGCACCTCTGGTCGATCCTCGTCGAGGACTGGAAGGCCGTTTCGAACGTCTACTTCGAGCGCGTCCACTAGTTCCGGCGTCTGGCTCCCCCCGACACCGGTTCCCGCGGCCGGGTTGCCTTCACGGCGACCCGGCCGTTGGCTTTGTACGGCTCCGACGGCGGACGCGCGTGGCTTTCCTGCGTGAAAGCAGGTCGCGCGTCGAGAGACATCGCGTGACGAATGGGCTGTGTTTGGCTGTGGTGAAGCCCATGTGTTTCAATTGGAGCTTCCCGTGAACGTGTTGTCCCCGCCTCGTCCATTCGCGAGGCGCCTGACGGTGATGGCGGCGCTGGTTCTATGCGTCGCCGGTACCGCGGGCGCGCAGTCCGTCGCCGATGCCGCCAGCCCGGGCGCTGCCGCCGGCCAGCCCGCGATCGTGATGACGCGCGACGCCAACGGCCACGCCACCGTGCACGCCACGCGGCTCACCGGCGACTTCACGCTCGACGGCAAGCTCACCGAGTCGATCTACGACACGGTCGCTCCGCTCTCGGATTTCGTGCAGCAGGAACCGCTCGAAGGACAGCCGGCCACCGAGAAGACCGAGGCGTGGATCTTCTACGACGACGCCAACGTCTACGTCGCCGCGAAGATGTACGAGTCGGAGCCGACGCGACGGGTGGCGAGCGAAATGCGCCGCGACTCGACGAACATGTTCAACAACGACCACTTCGCGGTCTTGTTCGACACGTTCAACGACCACCGCAACGGCTTCGGCTTCTCGGCCAACCGCCTCGGCGGCCTCTTCGACTGGGCCGCCACCAACGAGCAGCCGAGCTCGAACTGGAACGGCCTGTGGATGGCCAAGGCCGACGACTTCGACGGCGGCTGGACCATCGAGATGCGCATCCCGTTCCGCTCGATGCGCTTCAAGGAGGGCGGCGAGGTCTGGAACGTGAACCTGCGCCGCATGGTGCGCTGGAAGAACGAAATCTCGTTCCTGGTGCCGGTGCCGCGTTCGTGGGGCCGACGCGGTCTCAACAAGCTGTCCGACGCGGCATCGCTCACCGGGCTGAAGCCGCCGGCCAAGTCGATCAACCTCGACGTCAAGCCGTACGCGCTCGGCTCGGTGCTCACCAACCGTACCGCCACGCCGCCCTACAGCAACAAGGGCGACGCCAACTTCGGCGTCGACGCCAAGTGGGGCGTCACGCAGCAGTTCGTCGCCGACTTCAGCTACAACACCGACTTCGCCCAGGTCGAGGACGACGACGCGCAGGTGAACCTCACCCGCTTCTCCTTGTTCTTCCCTGAGAAGCGCGACTTCTTCCTCGAGGGCCAGGACTCGTTCGCCTTCGGCGGCGTGGGTGGCGGGGGTGGTGGCGGCGGGGGTGGTGGCGGCGGCGGGGGCGGTGGTGGTGGCGGCGGTGGTGGTGGCTTCGGCGGCCCCGGCGGCGGCAACAACCTCACGCCGATTCTCTTCTACAGCCGGCGGATCGGTCTTTCGAACGGCGCGGTGGTGCCGATCATCGCCGGTGGACGCGTGCTCGGGCGCAGCGGCCCGTGGCAGGTCGGCGCGCTGTCGATGGAAACCGACGACGTGAACGCGGCGTCGGTGCCGATGACGAACTTCTCGGTGCTGCGCGTCAACCGCGACATCCTGAGCCGCAGCCGCATCGGCCTGGTGGCCACGAGCCGGCGTCCGTCGTCGGGCGCCACGCCGAACAACTACGCCGGCGGCGTCGACGCGCAGTTCAACCTGAAGAGCGATCTCTTCATCAACACCTACTGGGCGAAGACGCAGACCGACGGGAAGACCCGCAACGACCAGAGCTATCGCGGTCGCGTCGACTGGAACGCCGACCGCTACGGCCTGCAGTACGAACACCTCTTCGTCGGCGAGGACTTCTCGCCCGAGGTCGGGTTCATGCGGCGCACGGCCTTCCGCCGCAACTACGCCCAGGCGCGCTTCAGCCCGCGGCCGAAGGGCCTGAAGGGCGTGCGCAAGCTCACGTATCAGGGCAGCGCGGACTACATCACCGGCTCGCTGAGCGGACAAGTCGAGACCGAGGAATACCAGGGCACGTTCAACGTCGAGTTCAACAACGGCGACTTCCTGAACGTCGAGGCGACGCAGGCCTACGAAGCGCTGGCGGCGCCGTTCGAGGTGGCGCGCGGCGTCACCGTGCCGGTGGGCGGCTACCGCTTCAACCAGGGCAAGGTGCAGTACACGATGGGCCTGCAGCGCCGCGTCAGCGGCGGCGTCACGCTCGGCTACGGCGGCTTCTACGACGGCACGCTGTCGGAGATCACGTGGCGCGGCCGTGTCGAGTTCACGCCGCAGTTCAACGCCGAGCCGACGGTCTCGTGGAATCGCGTGGAAGGCCCGTACGGCAACGGCAACTCGAACCTGCTCGGCTCGCGCCTCACCTACACGGTCACGCCGCGCATGTTCGTGGCGGCGCTGGTGCAGTTCCAGTCGCGCACGCAGTCGATGAGCACCAACGTGCGCTTCCGCTGGGAATACCAGCCTGGCAGCGAGCTGTTCGTGGTCTACAGCGACGGCCGCACCACCACGCGGCCGGGTTACCCCGACCTCGAGAACCGCTCGTTCGTGGTGAAGCTCACCAAGCTGTTCCGCTGGTAGCAGCCGGCGCGCCGCCTCAGGCGCCGGCGCGTTCCAGCGCGCGCGCCAGCACGTCGACCAGCATGGTCGAGTGCGCGCGCGTGAACGTCATCGGGGGACGCAGCTTCACCACGTTGTCGAGCGGGCCGTCGGTGCCCATCAACACCCCGAGCTCGAGCGCGTGCCGCACCACGGCCGCGGCCGTCGCCAGGTCGTGCTGCTTCGTGCGCCGGTCGGTCACCATCTCGAGGCCGAAGAACAGCCCCTGCCCGCGCACGTCGCCGATGCGCGGATGCCGATCGGCCAGCACGCGGAACTGGTGGAGCAGCCACGCGCCTTCCTCGCGCGCGTTCGCCATCAGGTCCTGATCGGCAATCACGTCCAGGACGGCCAGCCCGACCGCCATCGACACCGGGTTGCCGCCGAACGTGTTGAAGTACTCCATGCCGTTGGCGAACGCGTTCGCGATGGCGCGCGTGGCGACGACGACCCCCAGCGGATGTCCGGCGCCGGCCGGCTTGCCCATCGTCACCACGTCGGGCACGACGCCGTGCGCCTCGAACGCCCACATGCGCGTGCCGATGCGACCGAAGCCCACCTGCACCTCGTCGGCGATGCACAGACCGCCCATCGCCCGCACGGCGGCGTAGACCTCGCCGAGGTAGTCGTCGGGCAGGAACACCTGGCCGCCCACGCTCGGAATCGTCTCGGCGATGAATCCCGCCGGCGCCACGCCGGCCGTCGCGAGCGCGGCCAGGTCACGACGCGCCGCGGCTCCGAAACGGGCGCCGTGCTCGAAGGCCGGCCAGTCATCCGGGGCGCGATAGGGCTCCGGCAGCGGCAGTTCGTGCACGAACGGCGGCCGCCCGGCGCCGCCCGCGCGCTTGTACTTGTAGGGGCTGATATCGATGAGTGCCTGCGTGTGGCCGTGGTACGCCCAATCGAGCACCACCATGTCGCGCCGTCCGGTGGCCGTGCGCACGAGGCGCAGGGCGAGATCGTTGGCCTCGCTGCCCGAGTTCACGAAGAAGAACGTGTCGAGCGACGGAGGCAGCGTGGCGCGCAGGCGGTCGGCGTAGGCCACGACGTTCTCGTGCAGGTAGCGCGTGTTGGTGTTGAGCCGCGACGCCTGCGCCGTCATCGCCGCCACGACACGAGGGTGCGCGTGCCCGACGTGCGCCACGTTGTTGTAGCAGTCGAGATACCGGCGTCCGTCGGCTCCCACGAGCCACACGTCGTCGCCCTGGACGATGTGGAGCGGCGCGGCATAGCTGAGTTTCACGTTCGGCCCGAGGCGCGACGTCCGCGCCGCCGCCACTTCCGCGGTGAGACGCCGCGCTGGCAGGGCCGTCGATCCGCAGGCGCGTGCGATGACCTGTGGCACACGCACGCCATCGGCCGACGCCAGCCACGCCAGCCGATCCCACGCCGGCGCCTCGCTGACGAACAGGTACGGATCGTCACTGGTCGACTGCCGCATCGCCGAGATCGACACGCTGATCGCCAGGCGTGCCGCGATCAGATCGGGCAACAGCGCCTGTTCGTCGGGCGTGAGTGGCAGTGCCTCGTGGCAGCCGCGCACGATCGCCTCGAGCGTCGCCAGCGGATCGCCGGCGCCGAGCAGCGCGTAGGCCGCCGCCACCGCGAGATCCGCCACGGTGGGCGCGAACACGGCGTCGCCGATGTCGATCAGGCCGGCGATCGCGCGCCCCGGCTCGTCGATCAGCACGTTCCAGTCGTTGGCGTCGTTGTGGATGACCGAGTGCCGCAGGCGCGGCAGCGCCGGCAGCACGTGCGTCTCGACGCGATCGAGGACGCCGGCCAGCAACGCCCGGCGCGCGTCGTCGCGCACGTGTCCGACGCGAGCCCGCGCGCGCGGCGCCTCGGCGATGTGCCAGTCGAATCGCCGGAAGGCGCCGGGATGCCCGAAGCTCTGGAGCGCGGCGTCGAGGCGGCCGAGCGCGCGGCCGAGCTGATGCACGAGCGCCGGCGAGGCGGCCACCTTCGCCATCGGCGTGCCCGGCAGATAAGTCACGACGCGCAGCGCGTGCGTCTCGCCCGTGGGGCCGATCGCGGTCGCGACGTCGCCGCCGTCGAGCGCCGGCACGACACGCGGCAACGGCAGATCCGGCGCGCATGCCTCGACGTGACGCAGCAGCGCCGTCTGGAACGCCATCGCCTCCGGCGGCTCGGCGGCGTTCACGATCTTGAACGTGTACGCGCGTGCGCCGTAGACCACGTGCAGGTTCTGATCGCGTTCGCTGTCGAGCGGCGAGAGCGTGCCGTCGAGACCGAAGTGGGTACGCAGCAGCCGGCGGGCGTCGTCCGTCGAGAACGCCGGCCGCGGATGCTCGATGAGGGAGCCGCCCGTGGTCATGCCGTCGCAGCTTACCAGCGGCCTGACCGATAATGGTTCGGATATGTCGGCCGGCCGCACCTGGCAACGCACCGCGCAGCTCGTGCTGCTGATGGCGCTCATCACGACGGGCCTCGCGATCGTCGCCAGCGAGGTGATGCTGCGCATCGTCTATCGCGACGGCGGCCGGCGCACGCTGGGCGGACCGGGCGGCCACGAGTTCGAGTACACGTATCTCGACCCGGCCAGGGAACTGCGCGGACCGGCGGCGAGCGGCGCGAAGGCGCCGGGCGTCACGCGCCTCATGGTGATGGGCGACTCGATCACGTGGGGCCAGGGCGTGCCGGCGTGGACCGACACCTACCCCGCGAAGCTGCTCGACACGCTGAATGCGTCGGGCCCGAAGTACGACATGGCGGTGTTCGCGCGCCCCGGCAAGGAGATCGACGGCCACGTCGCCACCATCACGTCGGCGATCGGCGACGTCTCGCCCGACATCGTGGTCTACCAGTGGTACAACAACGACGTCGAGCTGTCGAAGAGCGCGCGGCCGGTCAGTCAGCGGGCCTGGCGCGGCTGGAGCGGCCACGACACGCTGAAGCGCTGGTCGTATCTCTATTTCGTGCTCGACTTCGCGCTCGACGTCTACCTGCCGCAGCGCGGCCGGTCGTACGTGCAGTACCTCGAAGAGGACTACGCCGACGGCACGCCCGGCTGGCGCGCGTTCACGCAGGCGTTCCATACGTGGGCGACGTACGCAACCGGCTACGCGCAGCGCACGATCGTGCTGCTGTATCCGCCGGTGCCGAAGACGGCGCTCACCGACATGCGCCGACGCGTCACCGCGCTCGCCGAGGGCCAGACGCTGGCCGTGGCTCCGGCACAGATGACGCACGCAATCGGCACGCTCGACACGACCGGCGACGGCGCGCTGTCGGCCAGTGGCCTCACCGGCGACCTCGCGCGCACGCCGGGCGTACGCCTGGCGCACGGCGCCTACACCGCCACGCTGCAGCTGCGCCTCGACGCGCCCGCCAGCGGCTCGGTGGCGCGTGTGTCGGTCACGCGCGGACCCGACGCGGCTGAAGTCGCCGCCGTCGACGTGCCGGCGAGCATGCTCACGCAGGGCTCGTGGACCACGGTGAGGGTGCCGTTCACGCTCGACGGCGCGGTGTCGGGTGACGTGTCACTGCGCGTGCAGCTCACGAGCGGCGGGCTCTCGGTGGGACGCGTCGAGCTGCCGGTGCACTACGGCATCGAGGTCATCGACCTGCAGCCGCATTTCGGCGACATGACCACCGGCGCCAGCCTGTTCGATGCGCACCCGAACGCCGCCGCGCACGCGGTGATGGCGCGCGTGCTCGCCGACACCATTCAGCATCCGCCGGCGCGCTAGCGCGGCGTCTGCGGGTTCGGCGCATCGCCGCGGACGCGGTCGGCCAGCCCGCTCGTCCACGCGGTGAGCGCGGCCAGCCCAGCGAAGGCAAACGCGAAGATCAGCGGATCGACCGGCAGGCGGAAGCGGTCCTGCGGCGCCAGCGTGATCGCCGGCACCAGTGTCAGATAGGCCACCGTGCCGGCGAGCAGCAGACTGGCCCCCCACGGCGCCGCGAGGCCGACGGCGACCACGCCCACGAAGGCCAGCATCACCACGGGTTTCATCGGCGGTTGCCAGTCCTCCACGTAGCGTACGGTGATCGCGCGCAGCAGCGACGGCGCCGTCGGCTCGTTGGGAAACGGCCGCAGCGACTCCTCGTCGGTGCGGCCGCTGCACAGGTAGCGGCCGAAGCCCGACGGGCACGAGCGCACGCCGCTATAGGGCTCGGCGAGTTGCTGCAGCCACTGGCGCACCGTGCCGATCGCGAACGACGGCAGGTGGGCGCGCAGGGTCTCCATCGAGAAGCGGAACATGGCGTCGTCGGCGGAGGCCGCCGTGAAGCGGCGCACGTAGTTGAGCTCGTCGCGGACTCGATTCGGGCTCCACGCCTCGAGCCGCGCGAAGCCGAACAGCTCGCGCAACTCGGGTTCGGACGACGTCGGCGGTGGCTCGAGCCGATCGATGTCGAACACCCGCGTGTAGAGGCCCATGCCGCGCCCGAGCGCGATGCCGAAGAACCCGTACTCGCGCTGGTTCACGCCCATCCACCACACGACCGGCGCCGCGTAACACGCCACCAGCGCGGCCACCGCCATCATCCGGCGCGCGAGAGGCGCGCGTGCCAGCAGGCAGACCGCGATCGGCACGAGCACGTACCACTGCGCCACCGGCCGCACCAGCACGAGCACGGCGGTGGCGAGGCCGAGCGCCGCCGCGCGCGGCCAGGCCGGCGCCTCGATCGTGCGCACGGCGAGCCAGACGGTGATCGCGAGCGTGAACGTGAAGAGCGCCTCGGTGAGCACCGCCGCTTCGTAATACAGCTGGGTGGCGTGTACGACGGCGAGCAGGCCCGCTGCCAGCGCCATGAGCGGCGTCACCGCGCGCCGCGCCGCCGTGTAGAACAGCAGCGCCGACGCCACGCCCATCGCCATCTGCGCGGCGATGACGAGCGTGCCCACGAGCGGCGATTCGCCGCCCGCGAAGGCGGCCGCGAGTATCCATGGATAGACGAGCGTGCGGTACGGATCGTGGCTCGCCCAGTGCCCGCGGAGGATCTCCTGCGCCGTCACGTAGAACACGTGCGAGTCGGGCCACAACACCGCCGGCGTCGACTCGATCATGGCGAGACGTACCGCGACACCAACGCCGGCGATGAGCAGCATGGCGGCGCGCGGCGACTCGAGCGTCACGAGCGCGCGTCCCAACGTCGACGCGGCGTCGAGCGCGGCCAGCCGCCGCAGCCACGGCCACACGCCGAGGAACACGCCGAACGTGCAGAGCAGCGCCACCGCCGTGACGAGCGGCGCGCGCCACGGCCGCAGCTGGTAGGTGGTGCACGACATCGGCTCCGGCACGAGCTGCGTCGCCGGCATCGGCTGGAACGGCCCGCCGTCTTTCGACCACAGCACGCTCAGGGTCGAGCGCCCGCCGGCCTGGAAGTAGCGCACGCGGATCGGGTGGAGGCCGCGTTCGAGACGCAGGCCGCCGGTGACGCGGCGCGCGCGATGCTCGCCGCCGTTGTCGACCACCATCGCGCCGTCGACCTCCAGCGTCGAGCCGTCGTCGCTATTCAGTGCGAAGGTGTAGTCGCCGGCCACGTCGACGGCGAGATCGCCTGCCCACTCGATCGAAAACGCCGGCCACAGCGGAAAGGGGTTCCGGCCGATGAGGTCGTTCGAGAGGGTGGTGTCGAGGTCGACGTAGGCCGGCGGTCCCGACCACGTGGGATTGCGCCACGCCGAAAGGCGAAGGCCGTCCTCGTAACGCCACTGCTCGCCCACCGCGAACGCGAAGGTCAGGGCGGCACACCAGTACAGGGCCGCGAGGAGGCGGGCGAGGCGCGAAGACGGCATGACCGAAGGCTCGGCCAGGACCGAAACCGATGCAATTTTACATGACCGATTCCAGCTCGACCGCGAGCCCGGCGGCGCTGCTATGATCGACGGCTGCAGGTCAGCAGTCGCGCGTGATACGCCTGAATTTCTCGAAGATATTCTCGCTCGCCGCCGTGGTGGCGGCCCTCGCCGCGACCGCCGCGTGCGGTGGTGATTCCACCACCGGCCCCACCCCTCCGCCGCCGGCCGCACTCGCGGTGAGCTGCCCGTCGCCCTTCGGCGTGCTCTCGCCCACCACGGTTGGCGTGGCGGTGAACTACGCGACGCCCGTCGCCACCGGCGGCCAGGCGCCCGTGGGCGTCACCTGCAATCCACTGTCGGGTCAGCTCTTCACGCCCGGCACCACCACGGTCACCTGCACCGCGCGCGACGCCGTGCAGGTCACGGCGAGCTGCACGTTCGCGGTGACGGTCACCGTGCCGCCGCGGCTGTCGCGCACGTCGTTCATGGCGTTCGGCGACAGCATCACATCGGGCGAGGTCACCGTGCCGGTGACCACCTCGCTCGCCACCGGCGAGCCGGTGTTCAAGCAGGTACTGGTGCCGAGCGCCGCGTATCCCACCGTCCTCGAGAACCTGCTCGATGCGCGGTATCTCGCGCAGACGCCCTCCGTGGTCAACGCCGGCCGGCCTGGCGAGGCGACGGCCGATGCGGTGCCGCGCTTCCGCACGGCGATGGCGGCCAACCGGCCGGAGGTCGTCCTGCTCCTCGACGGCCACAACGATCTCGGCAACACGACCGGGGCGCTGGCCGGCTACAACGCCCTCGTGACGATGGTGCGCGAGGCCAAGGCCGCCGGCGTGCGGGTATTCGTGGCCACGCTCGTCCCCAGCATCTCCGGCCGACAGCGCTCACAGAACCAGAGTCTGCTGCTGCAGTACAACGACGCCGTCCGCACGATGGCCGCCGCCGAGGGCGTGGTGCTCGTGGATCTCTACAACCTGATGCTGCCCGACGTGAACACGCTCATCGGCGTCGACGGCCTGCATCCGAACGAAGCCGGATACGCCCGCATGGCCCAGCTGTTCTTCTCGGCCATCCGCGCCAATCTGGAAGTACCCTGATCGGGATGTCGCGGGCGCTCGTCGTCCTGGCCTTCGCCGTCCTCACCGTGGTGATGGCGGCGCCGTGGTCGCTGCATCCCGCCAGCCGCGTCGTCACCGACAACCCCGACACCCACCTGTTCCTCTGGACCGTCGGCTGGAACACGCACGCGCTGCTGGCGCAGCCCCTCCACATCTTCGACGCGAACATCTTCGCGCCGATGCCCAACACGCTCGCGTATTCGGAGAACGCCATCGGCAGCCTGCCGTTCGCCGCGCCGGTGATCTGGGCCACCGGCGATCTCGTGCTGGCACTGAACGTCGTGCTGCTGTCGGCCTGCGCATTGTGTGGCGTGGGTGCCTACGTCCTGGGCCGCCGCCTGGGCATGGCCGCACCGGCGGCCTTCGTGTGCGGCGTGGTCTTCGCGTTCGCGCCCACGCGCTTCTACCGCATGAGTCAGCTGCATCAGAACACGGTGCAGTGGATCCCGTTCACGCTCGCCTTCCTGCACACCTATCTCGAAGGCGGACGCGCGCGCGACCTCCGCATCGCGCTGGCCCTCTTCACGCTGCAGGCGCTCACCTCGGGACACGGCGCCGTGTTCCTCGTGGTGGCGATCGCGGTGCTGGCGACGTATCACCTGTTGCGCGGCACCCCAGTAGCGCTCATCCGACGCCTGCGCGACGTGGGCGTCACCGGCGCGCTGCTGCTCGTGCCGGCGGCGCTGCTGCTCCTGCCGTATCGACGGGCGCGGGCGGACGTGGGGCTCGATCGCACGTTCGATGCGTGGAACATCGCGCCCGAGAGCTTCATCGCCTCGCCGACGCACGTGCACCAGTGGCTGCTGTCGCTCGTCACCGACCGGCCGGTGAACGACCTCGCCAACGCGTTTCTCTTTCCCGGCTATCTCGCGGTGATCCTGGCGATCGTGGCGCTGTGGCCTGCGAACCTGCGACGGGCGGACGACGCGGAGACCACGCGACGCCGGCACGCGTGGGGCTACGCGCTGCTGGCGTTCGTGAGCGTGCTGTTCTTCGTGGGCGGCCCGCTGGCGATCTGGCCGTGGGTGCGGGCGTGGCCGGGCTTCAGCTTCATCCGCGTGTCGTCGCGGTTCATCACGCTCACTACGCTCGCGCTGGCGGTGCTGGCCGGATTCGGCACCGAGCGCCTGCTGCGGGGCCGATCACCGCGGGTGGCGCTGGGGGCGACGACGACGCTGATCCTGCTGCTGCTCGGCGAGTACTCCACGCATCCGTTCACCGGCAACCCGTTCACCATGCCGCGCCCGGCGATCGTGGCCTGGCTCGCCGCGCAGCCTGGCGACAAGCGCGTGGCCGAGGTGCCGGTGCCGCGCGCCGCCAACGCCGGCGCCTACGAGCGCTTCGAGACGGCCGCCATGCTGCACTCGACGGTGGGCTGGTGGCCGACCATCCACGGCTACAGCGGCACACGTCCCGAACGGCACGACCAGGTCTACCGGGCCATGAACACCTTCCCCGACGCCGCCAGCCTCGATGCGCTGCGCTCGCTGGGCGTCACCCACGTGATCGCGCACCGGCCGCTGTACCCGCCCGAGCGCTGGTCGGAACTGCAGGCCCGTGCGCACGAGGCGACAGGGCTGCGCTTGGTCCACGAGGAGGCCGACGGAGCCGTGTTCAGCCTGATTGGCGGGGATGTACAATGAACAACTGGCCACTGGCCGCCCACCCGCTCGATGCCTGACCAGTACATCCTCGGCCTGTCGGCGTTCTACCACGACAGCGCCGCCGCCCTCCTGAAGAACGGCCAGATCGTCGCCGCCGCCTCGGAAGAGCGCTTCTCGCGCAAGAAGGCCGACGAGCGGTTTCCCACGCACGCGGTGGATTTCTGCCTGCGTCAGGCCGGCATCACGGCTCAGCAGCTCACGCACGTGGGCTTCTACGACAAGCCGCTGCTGAAGTTCGAGCGCATCCTCGAGACCTTCCTCGGCATCGTGCCGCGCGGCTTCACCCAGTTCCGCCTCGCCGGCCCGCTCTGGATCAAGGACAAGCTCTACATCGACAAGCAGCTGAAGGATGCGCTCGGTTACACCGGGGCGGTCCTCTACAGCGAGCACCACGAGTCGCACGCGGCCAGCGCGTTCTTCCCGTCGCCGTTCCAGGACGCCGCCATCCTCACCATGGACGGCGTGGGCGAATGGGCCACGACGTCGATCGGCGCCGGCCACGGCAACGACATCGAGATCCTCGACGAGATGCACTGGCCCGATTCACTGGGCCTGCTCTACTCGGCCTTCACCTACTACACCGGGTTCAAGGTGAACTCGGGCGAGTACAAGGTGATGGGCCTGGCGCCGTACGGCGAGCCGAAATACGTCGACCTGATCCTGAAGGAACTGCTGGATCTCAAGGACGACGGCTCGTTCCGCCTGAACCAGAAGTACTTCGACTACCTCGCCGGTCTCACCATGACCAACGAGGCGTTCAACACGCTGTTCGGCGGTCCGCCGCGCGAGCCCGAGTCGAAGCTCACGCAGAAGGAAATGGACCTCGCGCGCTCGGTGCAGGCCGTGTGCGAGGAGGTCATGCTGCGCATGGCGCGCACGGCCCACAAGCGCACGGGCCTCGATCGTCTGTGCATGGCCGGCGGCGTGGCGCTGAACTGCGTGGGCAACGGCCGTCTGCTGCGCGAGGGCCCGTTCAAGGAGATCTGGATCCAGCCGGCGGCGGGCGATGCCGGCGGCGCGCTGGGCGTGGCCCAGCTGATCCACCACCGGTACCTGAACCAGCCGCGCACGGTGGTGCCGGGCCGCGACTCGATGCAGGGCTCGTATCTGGGGCCCGAGTTCACGCCCGACGAGATCGAGACCTACCTGAAGTCGGTGAACGCGGTCTACACGCGCGTGCCCGACCCGCAACTCTTCGACACCGTGGCCGGCCACATGGCCGACGAGAAGATCATCGGCTGGTTCAACGGCCGCATGGAATTCGGCCCGCGCTCGCTCGGCGGCCGCAGCATCCTCGGCGATGCCCGCAGCCCGAAGATGCAGGCCGACATGAACCTGAAGATCAAGTTCCGCGAGGGCTTCCGGCCCTTCGCGCCGTCGGTGCTGAAGGAGCGCTGCGCCGAGTTCTTCGAGCTCGACAGCGACTCGCCGTACATGCTGCTGGTGGCGCCGGTGCAGGCGAACCGCCGCATCCCGCTCACCGCGGCCCAGCACGAGCTGTGGGGCATCGACAAGCTGAACGTGCCGCGATCCGACATCCCGGCCGTGACGCACATCGACTACTCGGCGCGCGTGCAGACGGTGACGCCCGAGGTGAACGGCCGCTACTACTCGCTCATCAAGGCGTTCGAGCAGAAGACCGGCTGCCCGGTGATCGTGAACACCTCGTTCAACGTCCGCGGCGAGCCCATCGTGTGCACGCCGGAAGACGCCTATCGCTGCTTCATGCGCACGCACATCGACGTGCTGGTGCTCGGGCCGTTCGTGCTCGAGAAGCCGGCCCAGCCCGAGTGGAAGGAGACCTCGAAGTGGCAGGACGAGTTCCAGCTCGACTGACGGCCGCCGAGGGGCGCAAGTTCGGTCTCACCGTCGGCGCCGCGTTCCTCGTGCTCGCCGGCATCGGCTGGTGGCGCGGCGGCGGCATCGCCACGATGGTGTTCGCCACGCTGGGTAGCGTCCTGGCGGTGGCGGGCCTGGTCATCCCCACACAGCTCGGTCCGGTCGAGCGCGCGTGGATGGGCCTGGCCCACGCCATCTCCAAGGTCACGACGCCGATCGTGATGGGCATCATGTACCTGGTGGTGCTGACGCCGATCGGCTTCATCCGCCGCGCCCTGGGCGGCAATCCCCTCGAGCACGCCGCGCACGGCGGCTCGTACTGGCAGGCACGTCCCGAGGGCAAGCGCCGCTCGGCGAGCCTCGAGCGCCAGTTCTAGCGCGTTCTGAAGGAGAATAGCGGCATGGGCCTGCTCAACGAGCTCTGGGCGTTCATGAAGGAACGCAAGAAGTTCTGGCTGCTGCCGGTTGTCATCATCATGATCGCCGTGGGCGCGCTGCTCGTCTTCGCGCAGGGCTCGGCGCTGGCGCCGTTCATCTACACGGTGTTCTAGCCGCCCGCTGCGACGGCGCCCTCCGCGCGCCGCAGCAGCACCAGCGTCAGCACGACGAGCGGCGTCAGCACCAGCGCCAGGCCGGACGTCCACACACCGAGGCCGGTCCGCATCGCGGCGGCCACCACCCGCGCCACCGCGCCAGACACACCGCCCTCAACGGGCAGCGCCTCGCCGGTGATGGCGTTGTGCACGAGCGGCGCCAGTTCCAGCACGACCTGCGAAGCCGCGCCGATCCAGATCGCGAACGCGGTGAGCGCGATCACCGCGAAGGCGACGATGGCGGGCCAGCGCGACGGCGCCACCCGGGTCTGCGCCTGCGCCAGCACGAGACCCGCGATGGGCCCGAACCACGCCGGCACCCACGCGGCCTCGTGGAACCACGGCATGGCGCACGCGGCGCCGATGATGCCCCAGGCAGCCCCCACCACCGCGGCGACGAACAGCGCGGGATTCACGGCGTCACGCGGCCACCGTCTCGATCGGCTTGGACGCGTCGACCACCAGCCACGCCAGTGAGCCCACCGCGAGCACGATCGCCATCGGCACGAACGGCGCGTCGTAGTTGCCGGCGCGGGCCACGATGTAGCCGTAGACCACCGAGCCCACGAAGCCGCCGGTCTGTGACGACGTGTTCATCAGCCCCACCATCGCACCGGCGCACTGCTGCCCCACGTCGAGGCACACGCCGAACACACCTGGCTGCTGGAAGGTGATGGCGCCGTAACAGAGGCTGAGCCACACCAGAGTACAGTAGGGGTCGCGCGTCACATAGGCGGCCGCCACCGACGCCGCGGCCACGGCCAGACTCGCGAATCCCACCATGCGCCGACCGCGCGCGTTGCCCCAGCGCTTCGTGAGCCGGTCGCTGGTCCAGCCGCCCGTGAAGTTCGACACGGTCGCCACCACGTACGGCAGCGCCGACAGGAAGAGCGCGCCCTCGCCGAAGCCGCGGCCCTTCACGAGGAACGTGTGGAACCACGTCTGGAAGAAGTTGTAGACGTAGATGTAGCAGAAGGCCAGCACCAGCACGCCGAGCACGGTGCGCGAGCGAAACGCCTGGCGCCACGGGAAGTTGGTGTGGCTGCCGTGACCGGCCTCGCCGTGTGTGGTGACCGCGTCCGCGGGTGCGTCATCAGGCGTATCGCGATAGTAGAAGAGCCACGCCGCCACCCACAGCAGACCCACCCCGCCGAAGATCACGAACGAGGCGCGCCAGCCCCAGCGCTGCTGGATCGGCAGCACGAGCAGCGGCGCCAGCGCCCCGCCCACCTGCCCGGCCATCAGGCACACGCCCGAGATGGTGGCGCGCTGCGCGGCGGTGAACCACTTCGCCACCACGATCGACGCGTTCGGAAAGGCGCCTGCTTCGCCAGCGCCGAAGAAGAAGCGCACCGCCAGCAGCGGCAGGAACCCGGTGACCGCGCCGGTGAACGCCGTGAACGCCGACCACCACGCCACCACGCGCGCCAGCACCAGCCGCGCGCCGATGCGGTCGCCCATCACGCCGGTGGGGATCTCGAACATCGCATAGGCCAGCGTGAAGACGCCGGTCACCCAGCCCCAGCCCACCGGGTCGATGCCCAGCTCCGCCTGCATGCGTGGCCCGGCCACCGAGATGCAGACACGATCGAGATAGAGGATCGCGAAGAGCAGGACGAGCAGCGCGACGATTCCGGTCGCCGACCCACCGGTGGTGGTGGTCGACGAACTCGGGAGGACGTGGGGCTCGTGGTGCCGTTGTCGCCGCCACAGGCGGCCGCCACCGAGATCAGGCCGAACAGCAGCACGGCGCCTAGGCGCACTTCCTGTCGTATCGAAATGGGACATGACGTTTGGGGACCATGGCGCTGGCACCGTTGAACGTTGTCCGTGGCGGCCGCTCGATCCGGCCCGGAGCTGCATCATCCGGCCGGTTTGGTCGGTGACACCTGGCCGGGGTGCGCGGGACCCGGCCGCCGGGCATCTAGGATGGAACGATGTCCCGCCTGTTCTCGCCCCTCCAGCTCCGCGCCATCACCCTGCGCAATCGCATCGGCGTGTCGCCGATGTGCCAGTACTCGGCCACCGACGGGTTCGCATCCGACTGGCATCTCGTACACCTCGGTCAGTTCGCCGTGGGCGGCGCCGGGCTCGTCTTCACCGAGGCCACGGCCGTGGTGTCCGAGGGCCGCATCAGCCCGCAGGATCTGGGCATCTGGGACGACGCGCAGTTGCCGATGCTGGAACGCATCACGCGATTCATTCGGGCGCAGGGCGCGGTACCCGGCATGCAGCTCGCGCACGCCGGACGCAAGGCGAGCACCAAGCGGCCGTGGGACGGATCCGGCGCGGTACTGCCCGCCGATGGCGGCTGGGCCGACGTGATGGCGCCGAGCGCGATCGCGTTCGCGCCCGACTACCCACAGCCGAACGCACTGTCGGTCGACGGCATCGGCCGCGTGGTGCGCGGCTTCCGCGACGCCGCCGCGCGCGCCATCGCCGCCGGCTTCGAGGTGCTCGAGGTGCACGCCGCGCACGGCTACCTGCTGCACGAGTTCCTGTCGCCGCTCTCGAACCAGCGCACGGATCAGTACGGCGGCGCCATCGAGAACCGCGCGCGCCTCACGCTCGAGGTCGTCGCGGCGCTGCGCGAGGTGATGCCCGAGGGCATGCCGCTCGTGGTGCGCATCTCGGCGACGGACTGGGCCGAGGGCGGCTGGACGGGCGACGACTCGGTGCAGCTCGCCACGTGGCTGAAGGCGGCCGGCGTGGATCTCGTGGACGTGTCGACCGGCGGGCTCGTGGGCGGCGTGCGCATCCCGATCGGGCCGGGCTATCAGGTGCCGTTCGCGCGACAGGTGCGCGAGGGCGCCGGTATCGCGACCGCCAGCGTGGGTCTCATCACGGACGCGGCACAGGCCGAGGCCATTGTGGCCAACGGCGACGCCGACATGGTGCTGCTGGCGCGCGAGATGCTGCGGCAGCCGCACTGGCCGCTGCTCGCCGCGCACACGCTCGGCGCCGATCAGCCGTGGCCCGTGCAGTACGAACGTGCACGCCCCGGCGGTCCGCCGAAACGCTAGCGGGCCTTCTTCGCCGGCGCTTTCTTCGATGTCGCCTTCGTCGTTGGCGCCTTCACGCCGCCGACGTTCACCGCAATCGCCTCGCGCACCAGCGCCTTCAGGGCCTTCGCGTCGATCGTCTCGCCTTCGCGCACGTCGATGGCGCGCCGCGTATTGCCCTCGAGGCTGGAGTTGAAGAGCCTCGACGGGTCTTTCAGCGAGGCGCCCTTCGCGAAGGTGAGCTTCACCGCGGCCTTGTAGGTCTCGCCGGTACAGATGATGCCGCCCGACGACCACACGGGCCCGCCCCACTTCCATTCCTCGACCACGCTCGTGTCGGCGCCCGTGATGATGGCGCGCAGCGCGGCCAGGGTCTTCCCGCGCCAGTCGGGGAACGACGCGATCCGCTCGTCGATCAGCTCCGCCGGCGACTTCCCGTTGGTGGGTGCGCTCTTGGCCATGATGATGTCTATGCCTTGCCCCAGCCTGGCAGCGCCGCGGCCTGCCTGATCCACGCGACCAGCTGCTGCTCGTCGAAGCCGCCTTCGCGGATGTCGATCCAGCGCGCGTCCTTCGCCTTTCCACCCGGCACCGGCGGCGTGAAGGCGCGGCCGTTGAAGAACGTCAACTTCACGTAGTGCGTGAACACGTGATACGACACCAGCCAGCCGTGTCCCGGCAGGCCGTAGAACGGTGAGTTCCACTTCACGGCCTTCGTCACCCGCGGAATGGCCCGGGTGATGAGGGCGTCGAGCCGGCGGCCCACGTCGCGCTTCCAGCCGGGCATCGCGGCGATGTAGGCCTGCACCGAGGCGTCGCCGTCGCCCTTCGCGATCTGCGGATTGCCGCCCGACAACAGGCGTACTGGCGCCTTGGCCGCAGCCCGCTTCGGAGCCGTCTTCCGCGCGGTCTTCTCCACGGCATTCTTCTTCGTCGCGGTCTTCGCCATGCGATGCGGGATCAGGCGCCGTCCGGACGCCGCACCTCGTAGCGCAGCGCCACCATGCCGTTGACGTAGGCGGTCGACTCCACGAGATGCAGCGGCACGTCGCGATCGAGTCCGGCGAAGAACGGCACGCCGTCGCCGATCGCGATCGGGACAATCGAGTATCGCACCTCGTCGGCGAGTCCGCGGCGCAGCACGTCCCCGCAGACGGCGCCACCGCCCACGACCCAGATGCCACGATGCGTGGCGCGCAGCTGCATGAGCAGCTCAGCCACGTCGCCGTCGAAGAACCTGACCGTGTCGCGCGTGCTGGTCAGCGCCCGCGACGTCAGCACCACCGTCGGCGTGCGGCCATACACCCAGCCCATCCCTTTGGCTTCGAACTGCAGGGCCAGCTCGTAGGTGTGCGAGCCCATCACGTAGCAGTCGATCGAGGCCAGCACGTCCTTCACGAGCTCGGGCGTCATCTTCACGCCGCCCTCGAAGCGATCCACCGTCTCGAGCCAGTCGACGCCGCCGTCGCGGCGGGCGATGAAGCCGTCGAGGCTGGCGACCATGTGAATCGTGACGCGCGAGGGTGAAGTCATGGCGTCAAGAGGTTACACCGCCTGCATCGTCAGCCGGCCGCGCGACGAACGCCACCAGGCCGGGCGGCAACGACAGCGCGCCGTACGTGTGACCCGACGTGGCCCGGAATCCTGCCCGCTCCAGCCCGTCGTGCACGTCGGCGCGCGGCACCAGGTGCAGGCGGTGTGTTTCCTCGTCTCGGCGATAGAGCGTGCCGACCCGCCGGAACGTGGTGATGCGACGCGTGAGCTCGCGGCGGTCGGCGCTGGCGTGCGCCTCCATCAGCACCGCCCAGTCGTCGCCGGCGGTGCCCACGCGCTGGGGACCCTCCGGGGCCCGATCCGGATCGGCCATGTCGAAGAGGAACACGCCACCGGGCGCGAGCGCGCGGCCCACCCTGTCGAAGAGCGCCTGGCGCGCCTCGGGGCCGTTGGCGGGATCGAACGCGTAGTTGAACACTTCCCCGATCGCTGTCACTGCCACGCACGGCGGAATCTCGGCCGAAAGACAGGAGCCCACCCGAAAGGTGGCCGCAGGCACGCGCCGGCGCGCCGTGTCGACGAGCGCAGCCGAGAGGTCGATGCCCAGCACGTCGTAGCCCGCCTCGCACAGCGCCTTCGCCGCGACACCGCTGCCGCAGCCCAGGTCGACCACGAGCCCGCGGCGATGTCCGGCGGCGCGCAACGCGTCCACCGCGACGCCCGCCGCGTGCACGGCGAGCTGCCCGAATCCGGCATCGTGGATGTAGGCGAGATCCTCGCGATACCCAGCCGACATCAGCCCTGACGCCGACCGGACGCGGCGACACCGGCTGCCATGAGCCCGGCGCCGAGACACATGCCGGTGCCCAGCACCTGCACGATGTCCACCGGCCGGACGTTCTGCAGGCCTGGACGATCGATCATGCGCAGCCCGCCCATCGCGGCGAAGAAGAACAACACGACGGTGATGCGAACGAAGCGCGTGCGGTCGGTCATGAGGTGCCTCCGAGCAGGCTGAGCTTACCGCAGGTGTCACGCGTTCACGCGACGCGGCGGCAGGTGCACGATGAACTCCGTGCGCGGCTGGATCAGCACACTGTGCGCGGTCTGTTGTTCGTCGAACGGTACCAGTCCGAGGCGATCGAACAGGCCCCAGCGAGCCTGACGGACACGTCCGGCCACGGGCGCGAGGCGGTCGTGCCAGATGGCATAGCTGCCCAGCGTGCCGTCGGTGCGCGTGTAGAAGCCGGCGAGTGGATGCG
>JAXLRB010000013.1:0-108543 GCA_046331325.1 Vicinamibacterales bacterium
ACATCACTACATGGTGCCTTCGTCGGCCGACGGTCCGTACGTGCCGGGCACCGCCACGTCGTTCAGGCGCAGGTAGACGCCGAGCTGAGCCCGGTGATGGATCATGTGGTTCATCACGAAGCTGCGGAGCACCGCCACCTTCGGCATCGTGAACATCACGCGATCGCCCTGGCGGAGCGTCCACGGCTTCATCATGTCGGCGTCGCTGGCGGCGGCGAGCACCGGACGCGCCTTTGCCACCGCGGCATCGAGGGCCGCGACGCATTCGGCGGCCGTGGCCGGCATCGGCGGCTTGTAGTCCATCTTGGCGAAGTCGAGCTCGTCCTGTTCGAGCGTGGCGTTCACCCAGCCCGGGAGCTCGGCGAGGTGGCCGGCGAGACGGCTCATGTTCATCGACTTGGCGTGCGGCGTGTACGCCATCTTGTCGTCGGGCACGCGCTCGATCGTCTTACGCAGGGTGGCGAACTCGTGATCGAACTCGGGCAGCAGGCTCTGGGCGATCGACATCGTGGCTGACTCCATCAACAGCGGGCCGCGACGGCGCGGCCAGACGGTCAAGAATAATGCAGCCGGACGACGGCCGGCGTCACAGGAACGCGGGCAGGTGATGCGGCAGCATGCGGCGCCACCACGGCCAGTCGTGGTTCACGTCGACGCCCCACAGGTCGAGCTGGTGCGGAATCCCCTTGTCGCGCAGTAGCGCCGCCAGCTTCTCCGACTCGGCCGGCGCCTCATAGGCGCCACGTCCACTCGCGACCACGATGCGGCAATCGGCCTGCAGCCGGCGCAGCGGCTCGCCGACGAGATCGCGCAGATACCAGCACGGGTTGTTGAAGTAACAGTGGTCGTCGCTGTAGCCCTTGAAATACGACGGCGCCAGATCGTAGAAGCCGCTCATGGCGATGACGCCGCGGAACTGGTCGGGCCGGCGGAACAGGCTGTTGGCGGCGTGGAACGCGCCGAAGCTGGCGCCGGTCGTGACGATGCGTACGGTGTCGTCGCCGCACGCGCGACGGATGTACGGCACCACCTCATCTTCGACGTAACTGGCGTAGAGCGCCTGACGCCGCGCCTGCTCGGGCACGGGCACCTTCGGGTCCATCCACGCGTAGCGGTTGATGCTGTCGATCGAGAACACCCGCACCTGGCCGGCGAGGATGAAGGGCTCGATCGCCTTCACGAGGAAGAAGCGCTCGTTCTCGAGGTAGTCGGCCGCCGCCGTGGGGAAGAGCAGCAACGGCGCGCCGGCGTGGCCGTACTGCACGATCGGCATGTCGATCGATGTGGTCGGGCTGTGCCAGCCGTCGAGCCGCCGCGGCGTGGCGGGATCGAGATACTGCATGGTCAGAACACCCGCCGCTGCAGTCGTTCCACCGTGAACTTGGCGGTGTCGGCGATGGCCATCACCGTCATCACGCCGGCCTGCACGGGATCGGTGACCACGAGGTCGGCGGCATCCGGCACGCTGCCGGCCATGTTCAGGCTGACCACCAGCAGGCCCTGCGCGCGCACCTCGCGCACCGCCTTCTCGATGTCGCCGCCCATCAACGCGCCGGCCAGCACGAGCGCCTTCGCGCGCGGCAGCCGCGCCACGGCGCGCACGGCATCGGCCAGCGGCTGCTCGCCGACCAGCGGGATCGTGTCGACCGAGATGCGCTCGCCGCGGATGTTGTGGCGATCCGCCTCCGAGATCGCGCCGATGGCCACCTGCCCCACCTGCGCGCCGCCGCCCATGATGATGATCCGCTTGCCGTAGATCGCCTGCAGCGTGCCCACGTGCTGCACGTCGCGCACGATCGGCAGCGCGCGCAGCTCGGCCACGAGCGCCTCCGCCGGCGTGTCGAGATCCACTTCGAAGTAGGTGCGCGATCCGTCGGCGCCGGCGTTGACGATCTCCACCGACGCGATGTCGCCATGGGCGCGCGCGATGACGCCGGTGAGCTGGTGCAGCACGCCAGGACCGGAGTCGGCGTGCACCATGAGTCCGATGCGGTCTGCCATGACGATGGGCGGGAGGCGCCCATCAGTCTACCCGGCCGGCGCGGCGGTGGCGAGACGTCGCTCAGGCGGTCACGTCGACGACCGCGCCGGCGTCGTCGACCTCTGCCACGAGCATGGCGCCGCTGGCGGTGGCGTCCTGCAGCGTGCGCAGCAGGACGTCGAACCGCGGATGCGATCGCGCCAGGCGGAAGATCCGCGGCGACGCGTGCAGCATCACGTCCGCATGCGTGGACGTCTCGCGCACGCGCGCCACGGTGGAGGTCACGGACATGTGATCAGGGTCTTGTAGGCGAGCAACGTCGCCTCGGTGGCCGTGTACGCCGGGTCGGTCGAGAACCCGCCGTTGTAGGACGGCGTATAGGCCGACCCGGGCTGGATCGAGTAGCTGGTGACGTGGGCGGTGGGCGCGCACGTGGTGTTCTGCTGCGCGGCGAGCCACGTGCTGAGCAGCACCGGTTTGTCGAACATGCCCGGGTCGATCACCATCGACAGGTCGAAGGTGAGCGACTGCTTGATGTACGGCGGATACGGCCGCAGCCGCATGCGCACGCGGACGAGGGGCGCCACGTGATACCACCACTGCACGCAGCAGCCGCCCCACTTGTCGGCCTTCACCGCCAGCGTGTCGGTGCCCGCGGTGGCGAAGCTGAAGACCTTCTCGCAGCAATAGCGGTACTTCGTGGTGATGATGCGACGCATCTGGTGGGCGCGCGCGTAGCAGCCATCGATCACGTACTGGAACGGGATGCAGGGCGGCGTCGCCGGCGTGCCGCCGAGATGGCACGACAGCCCCGCGCAGTAGTCGAAGATCTCCTTGGCCTTGGCGTAGTTCGGGATCACCTTCGTGCACAGCCGGAACGGCGGCCACTTCAGGTGATGGCCCACGACGTTGAAGGTGGTCGGGTCGAGGCGATCGACGTCGATGGGCGCGATCTTCGACGGGCGGTCGAGCGGCGGGCGCGCCTTGGCGAACGCCGCGATCTCGTCGTCGGTGGCCAGGCGCAGCTCGCCCAGGCGGCCGAGCGCGAGATCGACGGATGCGCGCACCGGCGTCTTCCGGCGCAGTGCCGAGTCGAGCAGGCGCGCCACCTCGCTTCCGTCGTCGGGCACGACGAATGGCCGCGCGCTCTCGTGGAATCGATACTCGGTGGGCCCACCACGGCGACGGCTGGCGCCGGCGACGGTGAGCAGGTCGGGAAACGGCATCATCGGCATCGTCACCTCCTCGGTACGCTTCGGGGGACGGACCCGGACGGGCGAATTTCGGTCAGCCCAGCGGCGTCACGGTATCATCGGCGCCATGCCGACCATCGTGTCCACGCGACTCGCCACCACTCTGGGCTTCGCCGGCCTGCTGGCCGCCTCCGCACTCGTGCACGGACGCCAGGCGGCGACGCCGGGCTGCGATCCAGGCAACGGCGGCCTGACGTTGGCGCCAGGCTTCTGCGCGCAGGTGGTGGCCGACGACCTCGGCGCCGCGCGCAACCTCGTGGTGGCGCCGAACGGCGACCTCTACGTGGCGATCCAGCGCGGGGTGCGCGTGCCCGGCGGGCCGCTGCCGCCCGGCTACATCCTGGGGCTGCGCGACGCCGATGGCGACGGCAAGTTCGAGGTGCGCGAGAAGTTCGGTACCAACGGCGCCACCGGCATCGTGCTGCACAACGGCTATCTCTATTACGCAACGACACGCTCGGTGGAGCGCTTCAAGATGACGCCGGGCCAGCTGGTGCCGAAGGATCCGGCGGAAGTCGTGGTGGCGAACTTCCCCGATCAGCGCGGCCACCAGGACAAGGACATTGCGTTCGACGACAAGGGCAACCTGTTCGTCACCGTGGGCCTGCCGTCGAACGCCTGCGCGCAGCCGGATCGACAGCCCGGTGCGAAGGGCGTGGACCCGTGCCCGCAGCTCGAGACCGCCGGCGGCGTGTGGAAGTACAAGGCCGATGTCGTGGGCCAGCAGTTCTCGCCCAAGGAGCGCTATGCGACCGGCCTGCGTCAGGGCGTGGCGATCGCCTGGCACAAGGGCACGCTGTATCTCGCGATGAACAGCCGCGACTCGCTCGACACGCTGTATCCGGATCTCTTCACGCCCGAGGACAACCAGAACCGTCCGCTCGAGCCGCTGCTCGCGATCAAGGAAGGCGCGGTGTTCGGCTGGCCGTACTGCTTCCTCGACGGCAAGACGAACCAGATGATCCTGGCGCCCGAGTACGGCGGCGACGGCAAGACGGTGGGCCGCTGCGCGCAGTACGAGAAGCCGATCGCCGGCTTCCCCGCCCACTCCGCGCCGGTGGACCTGCAGTTCTTCGACCACCCGAACCTGCCCTCGCACTACCGCGACGGCGCGTTCGTGGTGATGCACGGCTCGTGGAACCGCGCGCCGGCGCCGATGCAGGGCTACAACATCCTCTACCAGCCCTTCGCGAAGGGACAGCCGAGCGGCAAGTACGAGGTGTTCGCGGATGGCTTCGCCGGCAAGGATCCGCTGATGTCGCCGACCGACGCCGTGTCGCGCGCCGACGGCATCGCGATCGGGCCGAAGGGCGAGCTCTACATCACGGAAAGCGTGAAGGGGAAGACCTGGCGCGTGACGTATCGCGGCAAGTAAACGCTCTCGGCACCAACACCGGTCTCGCCGCGGCGCTCAGTCCTTTCCCTCGTCCTTCGCCGCCTTCTCCGCGTCCTTCACCGCGCGGCTCATGCGCAGGTAGTGCGGGCTGAACTGGAGGCCGTAGGGCGAGGTCATCTTGTGGTTGGCCTTCTCGCGGAAGAAGTCCTTGATCGACTGCGTGAAGGCCTGCTGCTCGGCGTTGGTGCCGTCCACGAGATTGATCTCTTCGCGCGGCACGAACACCACCTGGCCGATCGGCAGCGTGTGGCTCAGGCTCATGCCTTCACCCGGCTGCAGCACGTAGCGGAACTCGGTCTGGTGAGCGAACCAGTCGGTTTCCACGCGGATGATCAGCATGGGCGCCACCGGACGCTCGATCATGTTGAAGATCGGCGTGAAGACCGTGTCCCAGCCGGCGGGCGTCTGGAAGTTGTGCGCGCCCACGAGCGAGATGGCGCCGGCCGGCGTGCCGAGATCCTCGGGCACGATGAACGCCTTGGCCATGTTCACCGCGTTCTGATCGGTGAGCTGCGGCTTCTTGAACTCCACCTCTTCGCGGATCGCGCCGATGCCGCTCATGGCGAGCTGGAACGCCACCGTGAACACCTTGTCCCACTTGCCACCGGGCAGCGCCAGGAAATACGTGACGAGATAGCGGCCCTCGCCGTCGTACGAGATGTGCGCGGCTTCGTTCGGCTCGAGCGGCGGATACACGAGGAAGCCGAGCGCCGAGCCGCCCTCGAGCACGGGACAGTGCCGCGCGTGCTGCGGCAGCAGCGGCCGCTGCCCCTCGCGCTTGGGACGCTGGCCCACGCCGGGCCGGCCGGAACTGGAGAAGATGCGCACGTCCATGGCGGGCTCAGTGTCTCACGGCGCAGGGCACGCCGAGAAAGCGGCCGAATCGATCGGCGATCGCGTGGATCGCCCGTTGCTCGGCGGGCGCGGGCGTCTCGTGGAACCGCAGCGTGATGACGGCGTGCTTCGGCGTCACTTCGCGACGCCAGCTGCCGGCGACGCGTCCGTGCAGCACGATCTGATGCGGGTACTCGGCCGTGGTCCAGATGCCGACGTTCCTGGCGCGGGCGCGATCCAGCACGGCATCGCGATGACGATACGCGATGAAGTACTCGTCGTAGTTCGAGACGAGGAAGTGCCCGCCGGCGGCGCGGTCGGTGGAGGGCGGCGCGGCGAGCATCAGATCGCCGACGCCCGCGGCTTCCACGCCTCGACGCGCGTCCCCGAGCGTGAGGCCCGACCACCACGCGAAGTCGTGCGCGGTGGCCGGACCGTGACTCTCGAAGTAGCGCGACGCCAGTGCGGCCAGCGCCTCATCGTGTGTCAGCACCGGCGTCGGCGGCACGATGGCATCCACCAGCACGTAGGTCATCTGCGCGCCGCGCCTGGGACCGCTGCAGATGACGGCGTCGAGTTCGGCGTCCATCATCACGTGCGCCAGGCGCTGTCCCGTGGCGGCGATGCCCGCCGACGCCAGGGCCGTCGCCACTTGCGCGCGTGTCATCGCACCCTGGCGCTCGAGCGCCTTCGCGATCGCGCGCCTCGCCTTCGCGTACAGCTTCGCGTCGAGTTCGAGGCGCGCGTCGTACGAACGCATCAGCCGGCGCACACGCGGCCCGGTCAGCGCCTGCATCCAGCGCAGGTCTTGCGGCGCGACGAAGTGCCACGTGGGCCGCAGCACGTGCGTGCGGACGATGCGCCCCTCGGCGAGCGCGCGGTCGACGTCCGCGAGATTCACGCCCTTCGCGCGAAGCGCCAGCGCCCACGCCGCTCCCAGGTAGTCCTGCGACTGCACGGCGCCGAGCGTCCGCACTACCGCCTCGGGCGCGCTATGGACGACCGGTTTCAGGCCCTGATGGCGCAGGCGAATCGTGAGCAGCGATGACATCGACCGATGGTAGCGGACGGCTTGCGACAGCACCTGCCCCGTCGCATAATCCGTCCGGCATGACGCTGCCCGGCGCTCCCCCGCCGCCGGCTCCCTCCACTTCACCGGACCCCCACGGCCCGCACGGTGGAGGTCCGCCCGAGATCGTGCACCAGGTGATGCAGGACCTGCAGGACCTGCACCTGGCGCCGAGCACGATCGAGCGGGCGCTCGGCTGGTGGAGTCGGTTCGGCGGCCGCCGCGCCGCCATCCTGACGCTGGCGGTCACCATGCCGCTCATCCGCTACGAGTACATCCCGCACGTGCTGTCGACGGCGGTCGAGACGCTGGCCGAAGGCTACGGCATGCATCTCACGGTGGGCGAATGGGAGACGTCGCTTTCGGACATCAGGCTCGTGGGCCGCGATGTCGAGATCACCACCGGCGGCCCGTATCGCGAGAAGCGCCTGTTCCGCGCCAACCGCGTCGAGTTCGACTGGAGCCTGTCGCGGGCGATCGCCAACGGGGCCGCGCGCGTCGCCGGCTGCTGGACGGCGGTGTTCGGCCGGACGTGCACGATGCCCGAGGAAGTATTCCACCGCATTGTGGTCGACGGGGCCACGCTGCACCTCGAACGCACACTGTCCGGCGCCTGGAACGCCGAGGACGCCGTGCAGGTGGAATCGCTCGAGGCACTGTCGACGGCGCTGGCGCGGTGGCGCATCCCCTCGATCGAAGGGCAGGACCTGAGTCTTTCGTGGGTGGAACATCTGCCCGGCGACTCGGGTGGCGGCCTGGTGGAGCAGCGGACCTCGTCGATGGACTTCACGAAGGTGTCGCTGTCGGTGTCGAACCTGCAGCTGCCGGTGGACGAGCGCCCCAACGCCGCGACCTTCAGGTTCGAGGGCCAGACGGCCGACGGCCAGGTGTCGATCGCCGGCACGATGAACCCCTCGCGCTGGGCGGGCGACGCCTGGGCGCCGTCGTACGACCTCACCTTCAAGCTCGTGAACGTGGGCGCGGCGTCGTTCGCGCGCTTCGCGGCGCCCGACGCCACCATCCTGCCGCGCACGGGACGCGTCGATGGCGAGGTCATGATGGCGCGCACCGGCGGCACGCTCGACCGCTGCCGGATCAACCTGCGGCTCACCGACGTGCAGTACGCGCCGAATCCCCGATCGCCGTTCACACCGGCGGGCGGCGCCGATTTCGAGACGCAGGTGCGGCAGATGCGGGTGAGCGACATCGTCGAACCCGCCTGTGGCGTGCTCGCCGACGAACGCCGGGAGGTGCGTGTGGCGCAGGCCTTCCAGACGATCATCACGACGAGCGCCCTCGCGAAGGCGCCGCCGCTCGTGCGCAGCGCCGCCGGCTACGATCAGGCGGCGGTGCTCGACGGCCGCGTGCCCACGCCGGCCGAGCTCAAGACGCAGATCGCGCAGGTCAGCCTGGGCCTGGGCGAGGCGCTGGCGGGCAACGCGGGCGCCGCCATGGCGAAGGCACTCACCACGCCGTCCGGTGCGTCGTCGACCAACGCGCAGAGCGGCAACCCGGTGACACGCGGCGCGAAGAGCCTCGGCCGGGGCATCAAGCGGATCTTCGGCGGCGGATCGTCGGCGAAGACGACGCCCGCGAAGAAGCCCTGACGAGTCTCAGGCGCCAGGCTTCGCACCTTCTGCGCCGTCGTCCTCGTCCTCGTCCGGCAGGCCGCGATCGTCGTCGTAGTCGTCCGGATCTCGGGGGCCGGTGATCACCGGCGCCATGAACGTCGCCATGAACATCGACCCGCCGACGGTGGCCTCGACGATCAGCGACCAGTCCTGCCGCGCGAACTTCGCGTTGGCGATGGCCGCCGGCGGCACCAGGATCTCCACCGGCACGCCGGCGCTCGAGTCGCCGCTGCGCACGGTCTGCGTGGCCTCCCACAAGATGGCGTCCTGGGTGCGACGCCGCGTCTCATCGAAGCTCTCACCCTTGCGCTCGATGCACCGCAGGGTGAAACGAAAGCCGTCGTCGGCCTTCAGCGGACGCGACGTGAACACGCGGCCGCGCAGCGTCTCGCCAACGAGCACGTCGTCGCCCTGCAGCTCCATGTAGGTCTGGCCGAAGCGGTTGCTGGCGGCCTTGCGCCGCACACCCCGTACGGCGTAGAACGCGGCGACCGCCAGCAGCACGGCCGAGAACACGATCAGCGGATTGAAGTCGGGCGAGTTCATGTTGAACACGAACGGACGCCCGATCGCATAGAGAACGATGCCGGCAGCGATCACCAGCACGACGGCGAGCTGTACGTCGGTGTTCGACACCCCGGGCAGGGTGTCGTCGAGCCGCCTCACGCGGAACCCGGGTGCGGACATGCGGGACATCATGCGCCGCGGCCCGAGGAAGTCAAGTGATGGCGTACCACCGAGGGCCGTCGAGCCCGGCCTGGGCGGCGCGGTATCCTGAGGGGTCGCCCATGACCGCGCCTGCCGACTCAGCTCCCCGCGTGCGCTTCGCGCCCTCGCCCACCGGCTACCTGCACGTGGGCGGCGCCCGAACCGCGCTCTTCAACTGGCTGTTCGCCCGCCGCACCGGCGGCGTCTTCGTACTGCGCATCGAGGACACCGACGTCGAGCGCTCGTCGACCGACATGGTCACCGGCATCCTCGACGGGCTGACATGGCTCGGCCTCGACTGGGACGAGGGTCCGGGGGTGGGCGGCCCGCACGCGCCGTATTTCCAGAGCGAGCGCCTGGATCGCTACCGGCAGGCGGCGCGCGAGCTCGTGGCGATGGGGCGCGCTTACTACGACTTCGGCGGCCCCTCGAAGCGCGGCGACGCCGCTGCCGAGGCCGACGGCACCTACGAACGCCGCTACGACCGCGATGCCGCGCTGGCCGTGCCGCCCGACGAGGTGCAGCGCCGCCTGACCGCCGGCGAGCCGCACGCCATCCGCTTCCTGGTGCCGGCCGGCGAGACCGTGTTCGCGGATCTCGTACACGGCGAAGTGCGCTTCGACAACGCGCACATCGAAGACTTCGTGGTGCTGCGCAGCGACACCTATCCCACGTACCACCTGTCGGTCGTGGTCGACGACATCGACATGCGCATGACCCACGTGGTGCGCGGCGACGACCACATCTCGAACACGCCGAAGCAGGTGCTGCTGTACCAGGCGTTCGGCGCGGCCGTGCCGAAGTTCGCGCACGTGCCGCTGATCATGGGCGCCGACAAGAAGCGCCTCAGCAAGCGGCACGGCGCCACGTCGGTCACCGAGTACGAGCGGCAGGGCTACGTGGCCGGCGCCATGGTGAACTTCCTGGCGCTGCTCGGCTGGTCGCCGGGCAACGACGACGAGGTGATGTCGACGGCGCAACTCGTCGAGCGCTTCACGCTCGAGGGCATCAGCACCGGCAACGCGGTGTTCAACACCGAGAAGCTCGACTGGTTCAACCACCAGTACCTGCTGGCGATGCCCGACGACACGCTCGTTTCCACGCTGCGCCCGTGGTTCGAACGCGCGAATCTCTGGTCCGACGATCTCGCTGGATCGCGCGCCGCGTGGTTCCGCGACGTGCTGGCGCTGCTACGGCCGCGCGCGAAGAAGCTGGGCGAGTACGTGGACGGTGCGCGTCCATTCCTCGTCGCGCCCACCGACTACGACGCCGAGGGCCGCGCGAAGCACCTGGCCGCGCCTGGACTTGCGGATCACCTGGGCGCGCTGCGCACCGCCTACGCCGTGCTGGATCCGTTCACCGAGGCCGCGCTCGAGCAGACGCTGCGGGCGGTGGCCGAACAGCGCGGGCTGAAGGCGGGGGCGCTGATCCACGCGACGCGACTGGCGCTCACGGGCCGCACCGTGAGCCCGGGGCTCTTCGAGATGCTGCGCCTGCTCGGACGCGACGAGGTGCTGGGGCGGCTCGACCGGCTGATCGCGACCCTCTGATCGGCCTCGCGCCAGGGCCGTGGCCTCGCGGTGAGGCCAGATGCAGGCGCGGGCAAGCTGGGCGCAGCCAGACTTTGTTTGGCACCGGACCGCCCTTCGACGTCATGTCAGTGGCGACGAGCCGCGGGATCTGGCCGGATTTGCACGGGAAGGCGCTCGCGGAGAGTTGGCCCGTCCATTGCTCTATGTGGGGGCATGGTCCGTCCGTTCGGAGTCGCCGTAGTGCTGGCCCTGCTGGCCGTGGCGACGCAATCCATGCCCGTCGATGCCCGCGAAGCCGGCATGCTGGCGCGCGCCGTCAGTGGCCTCAGCGAACCCGGCGCCCTGGTGATCTGGGGCACGATGCTCGCCGGCCTCTCCGCCGTGGTCAGCCGCCGCAAGAAGTCGTAGCGCCGCGTCCACACCTCTCCATCAGTTGGCTGCCGGGCTCCCCCCGGCGTTCGCGAACACGTCGCAGCGGCATTCGTTGCGGCGTGTTTTTTTCGTACGGCCGGATCAGGCCAGGTCGGGCGGCGGGGCGTGTTCGGCGCGTCCGCGCAACGGCACCTCGGGCAGCAGCAGGTTGAGCACGATCGAGAGCGCCATCACCATCGAGGCGAGGTCGAAGACGCGCTGCATGCCGGCGGCGAGACTCTCACGCACCACGGCCTGCACGGCGGGCGGAATCTCGACGCGTGGACGCGCCTGCACCACGATGCCGTGCTCGCCGTTGGCCTGCAGCGGGTTGTCGACCACCTGCCGGATCTCGGCGGGCGTGTCGGCCGGCAGGTTCGCCTGCAGCCGCCCGTGGTACATCCCCAGCAGCAACGTGCCGAAGAACGCGACGCCGATGGTGCTGCCGATCGAGCGGAAGAACTGACTGGTGGCCGTGGCGGCGCCGAGCTGCGCGCGCGGCGCGGCGTTCTGCACCACCAGCGCGTACACCGGCTGCGCCACGCCGAAGCCGAAGCCGGCCACCACGAGGCACCACAGGATCGCGGTGGCGTTGCCGGTCGATCCCACCCGCGCCAGCAGCGCCATGCCGATCGTGGCCAGCACCGCGCCCGCGATCGCCAGGATCTTGTAGCGGCCCGTGCGCGACACGATCTGCCCCGAGCCCATGCTGGCGAAGATCATCGCGAAGATCATCGGCACGAACAGCATGCCCGACGCCGCCGCCGACATTCCCAGCACGCCCTGCATGTAAAGCGGCAGGTAGACGAACATGCCGAACATCGACATGCCCAGCACGAACACGCCGCACGAGGCGAGCGCGATGGTGCGGATGCCGAAGAGCGCCGGCGGCATCAGCGGTTCCTCGGCGCGGCGCTCGATCGCGATGAAGGCCACGAGCATCACGACCGCCGTGACGCTGAGCCCCTGCACCATCGGATTGCCCCAGCCGAGCGTGGTCACGCGGCTCAGCGCGAGCAGCAGCGGCACGATCCAACCGGCCAGCGTGACGAGGCCGAACCAGTCGATGCGCTTGCTGCTGGCGTGCGGCGGCACGAAGGGGAACGTGCGGTACAGCACCACGGCGGCGAGGATGCCGAGCGGCGCGTTCACGTAGAACGCCCAGCGCCACGACAGGTGATCGGTGACCCAGCCGCCGGCCAGCGGCCCGACGATCGACGCCAGGCCGAACACCGCGCCGAACATGCCCTGATAACGCCCGCGTTCCGCCGGCGCGAACAGGTCGCCGATGATCGTGAACGTGAGGCCCATCACCGCGCCGCCGCCCACGCCCTGCAGGCCGCGGAAGAGAATCAGCTGGTTCATGCCGTCGAGCGGCATCGGCACGTTGCCCGACGCGCCGCACAACCACGACGACACCACGAACACGATGAGGCCGGTGAGGTAGAGCCACTTGCGGCCGTACAGATCCGAGAGCTTGGCGAACACCGGCACCGCGATGGTGGAGGTGAGCAGGTACGACGTGGTGACCCACGGGTAGCGGTCGAAGCCGTCGAGGCTCGCCACCACGCGTGGCATGGCGGTGCCGACGATGGTCTGGTCCATCGCGGCCAGCAGCAGGGTCAGCATCAGCCCGGCCACGGTGGCCAGGCGCTGACGGGCGTCGAGATGGGCGTAGCTGGTGACAGCGGGCGCGCCGGCGGCGGCCCCGGCAGGGGCGGATGGCATCGGAGGGGGTCCATGATACCGCCCGCGCCCCACGGCCGGGCTTTGGGGGTTGCCGGATGGCCCGGTGGGCCCTATAATCGGAGGTTCCGACGGCCGTTCGCGTGAGTTCCGCGGACGAGCCTGCGGCCTTCCTACTGGGACGTCGTTCAACGGTAGGACACCGCGCTCTGGACGCGGTTATTGGGGTTCGAATCCCTACGTCCCAGCCAGCCTTCGCTCACGCTTCGCGTGAGCTTCGGCCAGGCGGCTCCGCCGCCCACGCCAAGCGAACCAGATCACAGGCGAAGGCTGTCTCGCCGAAGCTCGCGCAGCGAGCGAAGGCGGACTCCCCCTTCCGAACAGCATCTGCGTACGAGGGCCCTGCCGACCGTCGCCGTAACGGCGACATGCGGGTTCACTATCGTGAGATCCGGCCGAATTGTGCGGCCCCGCACCATGGCCCGGAACCTGCGCCGCCGCGCGCATGGACTCACGACGCTTCGTCTACATCCTCCGCAGCGACAAGAATCCCGATCGCCACTACGTCGGTCTCACGAGTGACGTGACACGACGACTCGCTTGGCACAACTCGGGCCCGTCCGGGGTCACCGTCCACCATCGGCCGTGGTCAGTTGTCGTCGCGTTCGAGTTTGCAGAGGCCGAGACCGCGGGGCGATTCGAGCGGTACCTGAAAACAGGCTCGGGTCGGGCGTTCGCGAAGCGGCACTTCGCGACGGCCGATCCTGCGACCGGCGAAGCGCCGGCCTGAGAAGCATCGAGAAGCAGCGCTCCGTGGCCGATACTCCATTCATGAGCGTTCGCCGCGTCGCCCGCCTGGCCGCCCTTGCATTGGCCGTCGCCACGCCCGCTGGGCGATCTAGCACGCTAGCCGTGCTATGATGCTAGGCGTGATTCGCTCGCTGGGCGACGACACGACACGGGACATCTGGAACGGTGTCAACAGCAAGGCGGCGCGACGCATTCCCCAGGAGGTCTGGCCGGCGGTGCGCCGCAAGCTCGACCAGATTGACGCCATCATGCGACTGGACGACCTGAAGATTCCACCGGGCAACAGACTCCATGCCCTCGTGGGGAATCTGGCGGGGTATCACGCCGTCCGCGTCAACGACCAGTATCGCGTCGTGTTCCGGTTCGACGGCCACGACGCTCACGACGTCCGCTGCACCGACTACCACTGAGGTCCAACCATGCTGCCGACGAATCGCCCGCCGACGCACCCTGGAGAGATGCTGCTGAAGGAGTTTCTCGAGCCGCTTGGCGTCTCTCAGGTCGACGCCGCAGCCCGAATGAACATTCCCTTCCAGCGGCTCAACGCCATCGTCAAGGGGCGCCGCGCGGTGAGCGCCGACACGGCGCTGCTGCTCGAGGGACTCACCCGTTGGGACGCCGAGATCTGGCTGCGGCTCCAGGCCAAGTGGGATCTGTGGCACGCCGCCCAGGCGCGAGGTCCGCGCGTGAAGGTGCGGGCCCTACCGCGGAGCGCCTAGGGGGGCCGGGCGGCGAGATCACGCGAGGACTACGCCGCCGCCGTCACCATCCAGTTGCGGAGTTCGTCCCAGACACCCAGCCACTCTCTCGGCTTTCGAACGAATCTTTCCTTGCCCGGAAGCACGCCGCACAGGCGCGTGGATCTCGCGTGAAAGTGCGGGCCCTTCCGCGGAGCGCCGGGACCGCCGGAGCGAGCACGGGCGCGATCCAGCGGGCCCTGGACCCGCCTGACGGGGCCGCGCCGGGCTGGTCTAGAATGAGCGCCTCGTCCATCTTTTCGAGGTGCCCATGACGCGTTCCACCGGTGTCGCCGCCCTGTTGTTGCTGTCGAGTTCGTTCCTGTTCGCGCAGGGCCAGCCCCCGGGCGGCCAGGGAGGACGGGGCGGGCGCGGGCCTGCGCAGCCGCCGATGGATCCGCCCAAGGAGTGGGTCTCGCCGCAGCGACCGAAGGAGCTGCTCGAGTTCGACATGATGACGTGGACCGAGGTCTACGACGCCATCCACCATCAGGGCAAGACGACGGCCCTCTACTACACGGGCGGCACCGAGCATCGCGGACCGCAGAACGTCAACGGCGGTCACACGCTGATGGCGCGCGAAACGGCCAAGGAGATCGCCCGGCGGCTCGGCAACGCCATCGTCCTGCCGGTGATCCCGTATTCGGTGAACAACGCGAGCGATCAGCAGACCGGCACGCTCGGCCTGACCAACGAGATCCAGGCGGCGATCACCGAGCAGATCGTGGAGCAGGCCATCGCCACCGGCTTCACGAACGTGGTCATCCTGAACGACCACGGCGGCGGCCTGAACACCTACGCCGATGTGGCCAAGAAGCTCGAAGCGAAGTACCGCGCGCCCGAGCTGGCGGCGCGGAAGGTGCACGTGTTCTACGCCGACCACGTCTACGCCAAGGCGCAGGGCGACTTCGACGAGATGCTGAAGAAGCGCAACCTGCCGGTGAGCGGACACGCCGGCATCCCCGACACGTCCGAGATGATGTACCTCGGCAAGGGCAAGGACTGGGTGCGCACCGACCTGCTGAAGTACGCGGTCACGATGGGCCCGGGCTACGTGCCCGCGCCGCCCGCCCCCGGCGCCGGGCGTGGCGCCGCGCCGGCCGCGGATGCGCCCCGCGTCGTGGCCAGCGGCGTGAGCGGCGACGGCCGCGCGTCGACCGAAGCGCTGGGCAAGGAAGCGTTCGAGAACAAGGTCACGCAGGCGGTCGATCAGATCAAGGAGTGGATGGCGACCCTGAAGTAGGTCGGGCGCTGATCACGCGCGCTGCGACGTCGCCCGCCGACGCACCTCGGCGGGTGGGCGGCGTCACAGCGCGCCGGGATTGATGTTCCACGCCTTCAGGATCGCGACTTCGTCAGCGGCGCTGGTCGCCTTCTTGAAGCGCGCCCCGGAACGCCCCTTCACGCGACGCTCGCAGTCGGCCCACGTGCTGTGGCGCATGGGTGTGCCGTCCACCACACTCAGGTACGAGTAGGCCGGCCCCTTCGACTTCCCCGCGGACGAACCGCCGCCCGTACCGCTGCTGCGCGTCGGCAGGCTGGTGTCGTCGGGGATGTCCAGAATCGGAATGCCGTAGCCGACGAGCGGACCGTCGTAGAGCGGCACGCGTCCCGTCACCGCGAAGCCATCGGCGATCGCGTCCACGCGCTCGTTGCCGGGGATGCCCGAGTGGCCACGCACGTAGTGCCACGTGATCGAGCGCGGCGGCCGCGCCATCACCAGCGCGTGCAGCGCTTCCCACAGATCGCGATTCAGCACCTCGCCGCCGGTGGCCGTCTTCCAGCCGCGCCGCTTCCAGTTGTGCACCCACTGCTCGATGCCCTGGATCACGTAAGTGGAATCCGTGTAGACGGCCAGGCGGCCGCTCATCTGGCGCACGTAGGTCAGCGCCTCGATGGCGCCGGTGAGCTCCATCTTGTTGTTGGTCGTCAGGGCGGCGCCGCCACCCAGTTCCGTCACGTGGCCATCGGGGGTGACGACGACGACACCCCATCCACCGGGGCCGGGATTACGCTTCGACGCGCCGTCGGTGAAGACGACGATGGGCTGCTCGATCATGCGGACGCTAGTGTGACGCGTTTCGCCGTCACGCCCAACACGAAGAGGCGTTGGTATGCTGGCGTCGCATGATCCTCGACATCGGGCCGCTGCGGCGCGACGCGGCGTTCCGCCGGCTCTTCGCCAGCCAGTTCATCTCCGGCATCGGCACGATGGTCAGCTACGTGGCCGTGCCCTGGCAGCTCTACCAGCTCACCCACTCGAACGCGCAGGTCGGCCTGCTGGGCCTGGTGCAGCTGGTGCCGGTGCTGCTGTGCGGACTGCTGGGCGGCGCGGTGGCCGACCGCGTCGATCGGCGGCGGCTGCTGATCGGCTCCGAGGCGCTGATGGCGCTGTGCGTGACGGGCCTGCTCGTCAACGCGTGGAACGCCCCCAGTACGCTGGCGATCTACGGGCTGGTGGCGGTGCTGCAAGGCGCCAGCGGCTTCCACCGGCCGGCGCTCGAGGCGCTGACGCAGAAGCTGGCACGGCCTGAAGAGTACGCCGCGGTGGCCTCGCTGTCGTCGGTACGCGGCACGGTGGGCATGGTGGGCGGTCCGGCGCTCGCCGGACTGCTGCTGGCGCGCTGGGGCGCGGTGGGCGCCTATCTGTTCGACGTGACGACCTTCATCGCCGCCCTGTTCTTCCTCGCCCGGATCCCGCGCGCGCGCATCGCGCCCGTGACGGCCCCGGCCGAGCGTCCGCACCTCGTGGCCGACCTCGTCGAAGGCCTGCGCTTCGCCTGGGCGCGTCCTGAGCTGATGGGCACCTACATCGTCGACATCGTCGCCATGGCCTTCGCGTTCCCGCTCGCGCTCTTCCCGGCGATGGCGGCGGCCGATGGACGCACCGAGGCCGTGGGCTGGCTGCTGTCGGCGATGTCGGCCGGCGCACTCGTGATCGGGCTGTTCAGCGGCTGGACCGGGCGCGTGCGGCGTCACGGCCGCGCGGTGGTGCTGGCCGCCGCGGTGTGGGCGCTCGGCATCGTGGCGCTCGGCTTCGCGCCCGGACTCGTCGCCGCGCTGCTGTGCCTGGCCATCGCCGGCGCGGCCGACATGGTGAGCGGCGTCTTCCGCGGCACGATCTGGAACGAGACGATTCCCAACGCGCTGCGCGGCCGCCTGGCGGGCATCGAGATGATCAGCTACCTGACCGGCCCGCTGGTGGGCAACGCGCGCGCCGGCTTCATGGCCGATGCGGTGGGCGTGTCGGCGGCGATCTGGATGGGCGGGCTGGTGTGCCTGGCGGCCGTCGTCGCCACCGGCTTCGCGCTGCCGCGATTCTGGGCCTACCGCAGTACCGCGAATGCATCCGCCTCGTAACCCTCGCCCGGCCCGCGCGGATCGGCACGACGAAGGCGCCGCGTGGATGAGTCGATCGCCCTCGACGATCGACTCATCCACCCGAGGTGTTGCCTAAGCGTCGTTGCGCGTCGCGCGCGTGGTGGCGCTGATCTGCAGATCGAAGCCGTTCGGCGTGGTCGTGTGGTAGCTCTTGTACGCTGCGGTGTGGATGTCGCCGCGGCCGCCAGTGTCTTCGCGGGCGTTCAGTCCGCGCTTGGTCAGCTCGGCCTTCACCGCGTCGGGATCGAACGGCGTGATACCGAACGAGATGTGGCCCATGCCGGCGCGTCGCGGGGCGCCCGGATCGACCGGACCGCGATTGCCGCGCCGGATGATCACCCCGCCGACGTCGCCGATCTCACACGTGTTCTGGCTGCCCTCGTCCTCGCCGAGCTTCCAGCCGAGCAGCGCGTGGTAGAAGGCCGCCGTCTCCTTGTAGTTCGTCACTTCGAACGAGATGTGATCGAGCCACACGGTGGTCCACGACGTGGATTCGAACGGCGCCGGCGCCGACGTCTTGCCCGTGGCCGGCGTGGTGCGGCGGTTCTTGCGGCTGCCGTTGGTCAGCTGCAGCGCGAAGCCGTCGGGATCCTTCACGTGGAAGCTCTGGAAGTCGCCGTGGTGATCGGCCACGGGTGACAGCCCGCGCTTCTTCAGCTCCGCTTCCACCGTCTTCGTGTCCCAGGGCTCGATGCCCCACGCCATGCCGTCGAATGCGGCATTCCGCGGCGCACGCGGACCCTGCGGCGGACGTCCGGCGCCGCCGCCCGCGCCAGGCGCTGGCGCCGCGGCCGGCGGAGGCGTCGGCGGCGCGGGAGGCGCGACGTACCCGCCGCGCAGCACGAGTCCGCCCCCAGTCGCCGATGTCGAGCACCGCCTGCTTGCCGTCGTCGCTGCGGATCTTCCAGTTCATCAGCGCGGCGTAGAACGCCGCCTCCTTCGGGTAGTCCACGACCTGGCAGGTGAAGTGATCGAGCAGCGTCGTCTTCCAGCCGGTGGCCGCGAACGGCAGCTTCGCCGGCGTCGTGTCGCAATCCGGCGAGCCCTTGCGGGCGCCGCCGCACTGGCCCTGCGCGAACGCATTCACGGGGTTCACGGCCACCGCGAAGCCGAGGGCGGCGAGCAGCTGCCGACGCGACAGCGCGCCGCGGTCGAAATCGGAGAACAGTCGAGTGAGATCGGTCGGCATCGTGGGTGGTCCTTTCTGAACCCCGTGGTTATAGCACCTTGTCGCCGTGGTCCAGCCGCCGCTTGATCCAGGCCTTCGCGGCGAGCCAGCCGCGTTTCACGGTGGACGGCGACACGCCGAGCGCCTCGGCGGTTTCCTCGATGGACAGGCCGGCGAAGTGCCGGAGTTCGACGATGCGGGCCCGTTCCGGATCGATGGCCTCGAGCGCCTGGAGGGCGGCGTCGAGATCGAGGAGGTCCACCGGCGGGGGCGGGAGCGACCCGGCGGCCTCGGTCCATTCCACGTTGACGGCGCCCGCGCCACGCTTCACGCGGCGCCGGGCGCGCGCGTGATCGATCAGCACGGCGCGCACGACGCGGGCCGCCACGGCATAGAAGTGCGTGCGGTTCTGCCAGACCTTGTCGGGTTGATGCGCCAGACGGAGATACGCTTCGTGCACCAGGCTCGTGGGCTGCAGGGTGTGCCCGTCACGCTCGCTGCGCAGCCGGCTGGCGGCGATCTTCCTCAGCTCGGGGTAGACACGCTCGATGAGTGGCGGCAGCGCGTCGCGATCGCCCCGGGCCCAGTCGTTGAGCAGCCGGGTGATCTCGTCCGAAGCCGTGTCCGGCATGGCGTGGACCCTCCGGCGGAATTATGGCAGAGCTGACGGACCCTCCCGGGCCGGCCGGCCATCGCAAGACCCGGCGGCCGGTTGACCCTCGAGCTCCGCGGCAGTAGCGTGTCGGAGCGGTCGAGGTGGCCGGGTATGACGCGCGACGAGTGGGCACGAGTGGAGGCGCTGTTCGACGAGGCCCGCGCCCGGCCCGCCGGCGAGCGTGCCGCCTGGCTCCGCGACGCCTGCCCGGCGCCCGACATCCGGCAGCTCGTGGAAGAGATGGTGGCCGCGCACGAAGCGGCGCCCGATTTCCTGGAAGCGCCGGCCGACGTGCCGCCGCTCGTCGACGCCACCCTCGACGGCCGGATCGGTCAGCGTTTCGGCGCGTACCGTGTGGTCCGGAAGATCGGCCAGGGCGGCATGGGCATCGTCTACGAGGCCGTTCGCGACGACGACGACTTCGCGCGCCGCGTGGCGATCAAGGTGCTGCCGGACTGGCAGGGCGAGGCCGATGCGGATCGCTTCCGACGCGAGCGCCGGCTGCTCGCGTCGCTCGATCACCCGGGCGTCGCCCGCCTGCTCGACGCTGGCGAGACTCCGGAGGGCGCGCTCTACTTCGTGATGGAGCTGGTCGATGGCCAGCCCATCGACGTCTGGTGCCGCGAGCAGCACCTGGGTGTTCGCGATCGCGTGGCGCTGCTGCTGCAGGTCGCGGAGGCCGTCGCGTACGCCCATCAGCGCCTGGTGATCCATCGCGATCTGAAGCCCGCCAACATCCTCGTGACACACGACGGGCAGCCGAAGCTCCTCGACTTCGGCATCGCCGCCGTGCTCGCGGATTCCGGGCGCACCGAGCTCACGCAGGCCCAGCGGCTCACCCCGGCGTATGCGAGCCCGGAGCAGATTCGCGGCGAACCGGTGACGACGGCGTCCGAGGTCTACTCATTGGGCGTGCTCCTGTTCAGGCTGCTGACCGGACGCTCGCCGTACGTCCACACCAGCGCGAATGCCCACGCGCTGGCGCAGGAGATCTGCGAGGTCGATCCGCCGTGGATGGCGTCGATCCCGCGTGCGGCCGGCGACGACCCGCCCGCGGCCGTGCCCCGCGACCTCGAAGCCATCGTGCGGAAAGCGCTTCGCAAGGCGCCCGGCGAACGCTACGCCTCGGTCGAGCAGTTCGCGGCGGATGCGCAACGGTTCCTGGCCGGCGAACCGGTGCTGGCCGTGCGCGGCTCGACGTGGTATCGCGCGCGCAAGTTCATCGGCCGCCACCGATGGGGACTGGCCGCCGCCACGGTGCTGCTCGTGCTCGGCAGCACGGCCCTCGTGGAGATCGTGCGGCAGCGACGCACGTCCGAGCGACGCTTCAACGACGTGCGCGAGCTGGCCGATGTCGTCATCTTCGACGTGGACACCGCGATCACGGACCTGCCGGGAAGCACACCCGCCCGCAAGCTGATCATGCAGCGGGCGATGACCTACCTCGATCGGCTGACGGCCCAGCGGGCCGACGACCTCCAGCTGCAACGCGACATCGCGCTCGCCTACGAGCGGATCGGCGACGTGCAGGGCGCCCCCAACCGCGCCAACCTCGGCGAACTCGACGCCGCCGAACACAACTACCGGCAGGCGCTGGCGCTCCGCCAGGCCATCGCCGAGCGCACCGGTCGGAACGCGGACGATGGAAGAAAGCTGGCGAGGATCCTGCGCACGCTCGGGCTGTTCCTCGCCAACGCCCGCGGCGATGTGGCCGGCGCCCTGCAGGCCGGCCGCCAGGCCCTGGCGGTGAGCGAAGGGGTGATCGCGTACGCGGCGGACGATCCCCAGGTGCGGAAGGAGCTGGCCCTGGATCAGCAGTTCCTCGCCGAACTCGACAGCGGCGGCAACGCCCATGTGCGCGCGGGCACCCTGGCCGAGGCGGCGACCCTCTATCGACGCGCCGGCGAGAACTTCGCGCGCCTGCTGGAGGCGACGCCGGACGACGTCGTGCTGCGGCAGTACGCGGCCATCATCGACATGCAGCTGGCCGACGTCGCCAGCCAGCAGGCCGATATCGAGGGCATGCGCGCGGCGCTGCTGCGCGCCAGGCCGGTGCTGGCGGAACTCGCGCAGGACCCTTCGAACAGCAGCGCCCACACGAACCTGGCGATCGTGGAGAGCCAGCTCGCCGGGCTCCTGCTCGTCGACGGCCAGATCGAGGGCGCGCTGCGCGTCTACGAGGACAACCTCGCCGCGTGGCGGCAACGGCTGGCCGTGAATCCCAGGGACGTCAATGTGGCCGAGCATGAACTGTCGGCGCGGGGAGACCTGGGGCGTGCGCTCGGGGTCGCCGGGCGCACGACAGAAGCCCTCGACCTGCTGGATGGCGCAACGGCCGACGCCGGCGCCCTGGCGCAGTCCACCGGATCGGCCGACCTGCGGCTGCGCCGCGCGTTCTTCGGCGTCTCGAGTGCCGAGGTGTTGCGACGGGCGGGGCGACTCGCGGACGCGAGACATCGACTGCTCGAGTCACTGAAGACCTACGAGGCGGCGGCCGCCGAGACGCCGGCCAACGTCGTGGTCGCCATCAGCCGAAGCATGGCCGAGGCGCTGCTGGGGAAGGTCGCCCTGCAGTCGGGGGATCGCGCCGCGGCCCTGCAGTACTGCACTCGTGCCGCGCAACGGCTGGAGCCGCTGCGGCCGGACAACCCTGAGGTGTTCGACATCGACTACGCCCTGGCCGAGAGCTACGCGTGCGCGGGAGACGGACAGGACGGCGTGGCGGCCGCGGGATCCTACGCGAAGAGCCTCGAGGCGTGGCGCCGGGCGCCGGCCCCTGGCCCGTACACCCATGGCGGATTTCCGCTCGGCTCGGCGTCCGAGGTGGAAGGCAAGCGGTCCGCGCGTGCTCTGAGGTGACCACCCACGCCGGGCCGCGGCGCTTCCTCGGCGACAACGGCCGGACTCGACCCGTTCGTAGTAGGGTTACCGCCATGCGCGCCCGTCTCTCTGGTCCGGCCTTCGCCTGCGTGTTGGGTCTGCTTGCCGCTCGCACGGCCAGCGCGCAAGGCGCGGCCGTCGAACCGCCCGGCGGCTGGCCGGTGGTGACCGTGCACGGCGAGACGTGGAACCAGCAGCAGCTGCTGCAACGCAATCTCGGCGGACGCGACGACCAGACCACGCAGTTTCCACCGCATCGTGTCGTCGGCAACATCTACTACGTCGGTTCGAACAGCCTGGCGTCGTACCTCATCGCGACGCCGCAAGGCCTGATTCTGATCAACAGCTCCTACGAGCGCAGCGTGCCGCTGATCCAGAAGTCGGTGGAGGCGCTCGGCTTCAAGTTCTCCGACATCAAGATCCTGCTCGGCAGTCACGCCCACGGCGATCACATGGAAGGCGACGCCGCCGTGAAGGCGCTGACCGGCGCGCAGGTGGTGGCGATGGCCGAGGACGTACCGGCGCTGGAGCGCATGAAGCCGGGCGGGAAGCCGCACCCCATCGACCGCGTGATTCACGATGGCGACACCGTCACGCTGGGCGGCACGACGCTCGTCGCGCACCTCACGCCGGGGCACTCGCGCGGTTGCACGACATGGACGCTGAAGGTCCCCGACGGCGGCCGCGTCCTCGATGTGGTCATCGTCGGCAGCCTGGGCGTGAACCCCGGCTTCCAGCTCGTGAACAACACCGAGGCTCCGGCCATCGCCGACGAGTTCCGCCGCGCGTTCAAGGTGTCGCGCGCGTTGCCGTGCGACGTGCCGCTGGCGTCGCACCCGGCGATGTACAAGATGGCCGAGAAGCACGCACGGCTCGCGGCCGGCGGCCCGAATCCGTTCATCGACCCCACCGGCTACGTGAAGGAACTGGACCTCACCGAGGGGATGTTCCAGGCGGTGCTGGCGGCGCAAACGAAGCTGGCCGGCAAATGACGTTCGCGGCCCGCGGGCCGGTCGCGATCAGGCCGCTCGCGGCGGCCGCGGAAAGAGCGGCGGCGTGCGATCGCGGTAGGCGCGGTACTCGGGATCGCCACCCCACCGTTCCTCGGCGCGCGCCTCGAGCAGCGGAATGCCGCTCAGCCGCGTGAGGAGCATGTAGACGAAGAGCGGCGACACCAGCGTCAGGTACTGCCAGCCGCCGAGCACCGGCAGCGCCAGCAGCGCGACACCTGTCCACAACGTGATCTCGCCGAAGTAGTTCGGATGCCGCGACCAGGCCCAGAGGCCGGTCGTGATGAAGCGGCCATGGTTGGCTGGATCGCGGCGGAACGCGCGCTTCTGGCGATCGGCCACGACCTCGATCGTGAAGCCGATCGCCCACACGGTCAGTCCCACGGCGGCGAACAGGTCCAGCGGACGCGGCTGTCGCGTGGTCATCGCCGCCAGCGCGGGCCCCACCGTGATCAGCACCCACACCGCCTGCAGCGTCCACGTCAGCAGGAAGCGCGGCAGGCTCGGCTTGATCTCGTCGAAGCGCCCGTCGCGGCCATCGTGTCGAATGCGGGTGAACAGGAAGCTGCCCAGACGTCCCGCCCACACGACGACCAGCGTTGCGACCAGCAGCGTGCGCGGATCGCGGCCGCCGCCGAGCACCAGCGCCGTGCCCACCAGCGTGAGGTAGGTGAGGCTGCCGGTGAGATCGAAGAAGTGCTCGGTCTGCCGGAGATACGACGGCACGAACACGAGCCAGTTGATGGCGAACGCCAGCCCCGCGCACAGGGCGAACACCGGCCAGCCGGCCACGGTGACGCCGCGGTGACTGCCCGCGGCGGCCACGGCGACGCCCAGCGTCACGCCGACGAGAAGGGCCACGACGGCCCGGCGTTCGCGTGTCATGGCGATAGCCTAGCCCAGCCGCGCGCGACCGCGCACTGCCGCTATACTCCCGGCACCGTGCTGAAACCCGCATCGCTCGCCGCCCTCCTCGTCCTCCTCGCCCTTCCGCCGATCGCCGGCGCCCAGCCCACCTCGGTGTTCATCGAGGACCTGACCTGGGAGGAAGTGGCCGCCGCGCTGAAGGCCGGCAAGACCACCGCCCTCATCTACACCGGCGGCGGGGAACAGAACGGGCCGCACCTGGCCTTCGGCAAACACAACGCGGTGGCGCGGTCGCTCTCGGAGCGCATCGCGCGGGAACTCGGCAACGCGCTGGTCTATCCGGTGCTGCCGTATACACCGGCGGGCGACCCGTCGAAGAAGGAAGGCCAGTTCGCGTTTCCCGGCACCAGCGGCCTCACCGACGAGACCTACGGCCTGGTGCTGCGCGACCTCACGCTGGGCGCCGCCACCGCTGGCTTCCGCGACATCATCCTCATTGGCGACCACGGCGGCGGGCAGGACGTGCTGAAGCAGACGGCGGCGACGCTCGATGCCAGGTTGAGCGCCTCCGGCACGCGGGTGTTCTACTGCGACGACCTCTACTTCAAGTCGCGCGACGAGTTCTCGCAGTACCTGAAAGACCACAAAGTGACCGGGGAAGGCCACGCAGGCGTGGAGGACACCTCCGCGATCCTGTACGTGAAGCCTGAATGGGTCCGGAAGGACAAGATCGCCGGACCGAACCCCGCGAAGGGCGTGGAAGGCGATCCGCGCAACGGCCGGGCGGAGCTGGGCAAGGTGCAGCAGGACATCAAGGCGAAGGTGGCCGTGGCCCAGATCCGGGCGCAGGTGGCCAGCCACGGCAAGTAAGCCCGATCCCGACGCCAGCGCGTCGGGACGCTGCCGCCGCGCGTCACGCGTTACTTCGCTCTGGCGGCCGCCTGCTCCACCTGTTCCATCACGCGCAGCAGGTTGCCGCCGAGAATCTTGGTGACGTCGGCCGCCGAGTACCCCTTCGCCAGCAGCGCCTCGGTGAGCTTCGGCAGCTTCGACGCATCCTCCATGCCGAACGGCATCGTGGCGCCGTCGAAGTCCGAGCCCAGCCCGACGTGATCGACACCGGCCACCTTCACCGCATGGTCGATGTGGTCGACGATCGCCTCCCACGACACCTTCGGCAGGGTGCCCTTCTCCATCGCCTCGCGGGTGATGCGCGCGGTCTCGAGCGTGGAGCAGGCCTCGTCGCCCTTGCACTGCTTCGACATCTTGTCGAGCGCGGCCACGACGCCGCCGCCTTTCTCCTGCGCCACCCGGTTCTCCTCCGACAGGAAGCTCACTTCGAAGTTGATCTGAATGACGCCGCCGTTGGCGGCCAGCGCCTTCATCATGTCGTCGGTCATGTTGCGCGGGTGTTTGTCGATCGCCCGCGCCGACGAGTGCGACGCGATGACGGGCGCCGTCGCCAGCGCGATCACGTCGGCGAACGTCTTGTCGGCGACGTGTGAGATGTCGACCATCATGCCCAGCCGGTTCATCTCGCGTACGACGTCCTTGCCGAAATCGGTGAGGCCGTTGTGCTTCGGTTTGTCGGTGGACGAATCAGCCCAGTTGTTGTTCTGGAAGTGCGTCAGCGTCATGTAGCGCACGCCCAGCCGATAGAAGTCGCGCAAGGTCCCGAGATCGTCGTCGATCATGTGGCCGCCCTCGACGCCCATCAGGGCGGCGATCTTCTTCGCTTTCGCCGCTTCACGGATGTCGGCGGCCGTCGTCGCCAGCATCAGATCGTTGGGGTGCGTGCGCACGGCCTCGTGCACGCTATCGATGAGCTGCATCGCGCGCTTCACCGCGATCGGGCCCGTGACGCTGCTCGGCACCCAGATCGAGAAGAACAACGCGTCGAGCCCGCCCTCGCGCATGCGCGGGATGTCGATGTTGCCGTTGTCGTGACGGGCGCCGATGTCGAAGCCCTTCTCGTAGAACAAGCGCTGCGTGGTGTCGTCGTGCGTGTCGATCACGATGGCCGCGGCATGCACGTCCGCCGGTGTCGTGGGCGGCGCGGCCGTGGCCGCGGGCGCTGTCGCCGCCGACGAGGCGCTGCCGCCGGCCGGCGTCGACGGGGCGGAGCAGGCGGCGATCAGGGTGGTTGCGGCGGCGATCACGAACACCTGGGGTTTGCGCATGGCCGGGATTCTACGCCGTCGAGGTCATCCAAGCGTGGGTTTGAAGGTGGGCGGCTGGCGCCGTTTCGTGGCCTGCTCGTAGGCGTAGGCAATCCGCAGCAGCGTCGGCTCGCTCCACGCCCGCCCGAAGAACGAGACGCCGATCGGCAGACCGCCCACGAAGCCCATCGGCACGCTGATGTCCGGATAGCCGGCGATCGCCGCGGTGCCGGCGCTGTCGCCGCCGTCGAAGCGGTCGCCACGGATGTGATCGGTGAGCCAGGCCGCGCCGGCCGTCGGCGCGACGATGGCGTCGAGGCGGTGCCGCTGCATCAGGGCGTCGATGCCGTCCGCGCGGGTGGCGCGTTGGACAGCGGCCAGTGCCCTGCGATACTCGGGCGCGTCGAGCCCGGACGTCTGCTCGGAGATGTGCAGCCGTTCCTGGCCGAAGAACGGCATCTCCTGGTCCTTGTGCGCGTCGTTGAAGGCGATGAGCTCGGTCAGCGACTTCACGCGCGCGGTCGGGCCGAGGCTGGCGAAGTACGTGTTGATGTTGGCCTTGAACTCGTAGTTCAGCACCACGGTGGGCGCGTCCTGGAACACGCTGCCGGCGTCGAGATTCGGCAGGTTCGCCGGATCGACGATCTCGGCGCCGGCCGCCTTCATCGCGTCGATGGCCTCCTGGAACAGCGCGATCACCCGCGCGTCGAAGCCCTGGATGTTGCGGACGATGCCGAGCCGCGCGCCCTTGAGCCCCGCCGGGTCGAGGAACGTCGTGTAGTCGGCGTGGAACTTCCCCTGGCTGGCGGCCGTGGCGCCGTCGCGCGGATCGACACCGCACACCGCACCGAGCAGCATCGCCGCGTCGCGCACGGTGCGCGTCATCGGCCCGGCGGAATCCTGCGAGTGCGAGATCGGGATGATGCCGGCGCGGCTCCACAGGCCGACGGTGGGCTTGACGCCGACGACACCGTTGATCGACGCCGGGCACATGATCGAGCCGCCGGTCTCGGTGCCGACGGTGAGCGCGGCGAGGTTCGCCGCGGTGGCCACGCCCGATCCCGAACTCGATCCGCACGGCGTGCGGTCGAGCGCGTAGGGATTCCGGCACTGGCCGCCGCGCGCGCTCCAGCCACTCGACGCGTTCAGGCCGCGCCAGTAGGCCCACTCGCTCATGTTGGCCTTGGCGAGCAGCACGGCGCCGGCCTCGCGCAGCTTCCGCGCGACGAACGAGTCCTGCGGCGGAATGGACCCTTCGAGCGCCAGCGAGCCCGCGGTGGTCGTCATGCGGTCGTGGGTGTCGATGTTGTCCTTGAGCGCGATGGGAATCCCGTGCAGCGGCCCGCGCACCCTGCCGGCCTTGCGTTCGCCGTCGAGGCGATCCGCGATCTCGAGCGCGTCGGGATTCACTTCGATAATCGCGCGCAGTTCGGGCCCCTGGCGGTTGAGCGCGTCGATCCTGGCAAGATAGCGCTCGGTGATGTCGCGGGCGGTGAGGCGTCCGCTCGTCATCGCCTCCTGCAGGCTGTCGACCGTGGCCTCGTGGAGCTCGAACGGCTCGTTGCCGGTGGCTCGCGGCGCGGCGGCGGGCGTGGTCGATTCGGCCGGCCCCGACGCGGGGGAACATCCGGCGGCGATGAACCCGGCGCTGCCGGCGGCCGAGTATCCGAGGAAGTTGCGTCGATTCATGGGCCTAGACGGTATCCCAAGCGCGGCGGTGTCGTAATCCCTTCCGGGAGCTGCGTTATGCTCCCTGCGCGTCCGCACACCAGCATCGTCGCGAGGAGGCAGCTCATGACACTGTCGAGGGGTTCCGTGATCGCCGTCGCCATCGCCGTGGCCACCACGGCGGTGACGTACGGGCAGGGCTACGACAAGAAGACCATCGAGAAGATGCTCGGTGACGGCGCGAAGAAACTGGCGTCGGCCAACGCGGCCGAGCGTCAGCAGGGCGCGGGCTTCATCCTCGGCTACATCACCTGCGGCTACAAGGCGCAGTACCAGCCCCTCGTCGTCAAGGCGCTGAAGGATCCCGACCCGAAGGTGCGGGCCACCGCGCTGCAGACGCTCGAGAAGATCGCGGCGAAAGAGGCGATTCCCGACATCGCGCCGCTGCTCGAGGATCCCGTGAGCGACGTGCAGGAGCGCGCGGCGTACGCACTGGGCACGATCGGCGACAAGAGCGCCGAGCCCTTCCTGATCAAGGCACGCGACGCCATGAAGGCGCAGAAGAAGAACACGATGGCGCTCACCATGCAGGAAGGCCTCGACGAGATCTCCGGCAAGTCGCCCACCGAACACACGCACTGCCCGTAAGACGCTTGGGCTCGCCCGGCGCCGAAAATGGGCGGTCCAGCCGTACAATCGGGGCGCACCCGTTGTCTGCCGGAGATTCGATGATCCGCACTCGTCTCGCACGCGCCCTGGCCGCCTCGGCCGCGATCAGCCTCGCCACCATCGTGGTGGTCACCGCGCAGGATGGCCCGCCCAGCCGCACGGGCACCCTGGCGAAGATTCCGCCGTCGGTCGTCACCGCGGCCGAGAAGATCGCCAACGACCCGCAGGTGCTGGGCCTCATCAAGGAACAGAGCACCGACGCGGCCGCCAAGGCCCGCTGGAATCAGTTCCTCGAGCTGGTGCGCATTCCCTCGCCACCGCGTCAGGAACATCTGAAGGCCGCCGAGATCCACCGCCGGCTCGTGAACGAGTGGGGTTTCTCGGCCGACGAGGTGATGACGCGCGACGACGGCGTCATCCCCGCCAGCGACACCAACATCGTCGACAACCTGCCCGTCTACAACGCGTGCGTCGTCATCAAGGGCTCGTACGCGGGCAGCCAGGGCGCCCAGAACTACAAGGGCCAGTTCCCGAAGGTGCTCGTCGAAGGGCACATCGACGTGGTGAATCCCGAGGAGATCTCGAAGACGGACCCGAACAACCACCTGAAGCTGCAGCCCTACGCGAAGCCGGTGGTGGCCACGCCCGAGGAACTGGCGGCGATTCCCGACGAGCTGTCGTTCGACGCGCGCGGCCGCATCGTCGAGAACGACAAGTACGCCACGGCGAGCAGGATCTTCACCGACGCGAAGGACGCCGAAGCCAACGGCGGCGTGCGCATCTACGTGCCGGGCTACGGCGACATGATGCCGAGCACGTCGAACGCCTTCGTGCTCGCGGCGGCGATGAAGAAGCACAAAATCCGTCCGGTGTACGACATCTGGATCTGCGGCACCGCGGGTGAAGAGGGCAAGGGCAACCTGGCAGGCATGAAGCAGCTCTACGGCTTCGATCAGAAGGCCGGCAACGGCTCGAACCCGCTCAACATCGTCGCCAACTTCGGCCTCGAGGGCGGCGGCATCGTGAACTTCGTCGGCAGCTATCGCTTCGAGATGAAGTTCAAGGCGCCCTTCGCGCGCCCGAACGGCCCGAGCGCGCCGGCGGCCATGGCGGCGGCGATCGCGAAGATCGCCGACCTGAAGACGCCGACGGATCTGAGCGGCCCAAGCGCGCCGAAGACCACCTACACCGTCGGCCGGGCCAGCTGCGAGCCGCCGCCTCGTCCCGGTATGGGCGTGCCGAGCTGCTCGCTCGAGGTCGACATGCGCTCGACGCGCAAGGAGCCGCTCGAGGACATCCGCAACGCCATCGAGCCCACCTTCCAGGCCGGCGTGTCGGCCGAGAACGCGCGCTACGGGCGCAAGGACGGCAGCGCCGAGGGCATCACGCTCGAGATGATGTGGTTCGGCCTGCGGCCGGCCTACGTCGCCGAAAGCGTCGACAACATCGCCGTGCACGCCGGGCTGCAGGCCGGCATCCAGCTGGGCGCGCTCACCACGCCGATGGTCAGCGACGGCTCGGGCAGCCTGAACGACAACGTGCCGGCGCACACGGGCGTGCCCACGTATCAGTTCACGCTGGCGTCATCGGCCGCCGGCGCCGGCGGTCACGCCTTCTGGGAATGGGGCACCCGCGGCACGCCCGCCAACGAAGTGGCGCGCATGCACCGCGTGCTCACCGCGGCGCTGATCGTGTCGGGCTTCCACGCCGCGGATGGTACGGTGGTGCCGCCGGCCGTGGGCCCCATCGGCATGCGGACGCGCGACGTCGTTCGATAGTTCGGAGCAGCCGACCATGAAGCGTCTGATTCTCACGCTCGCCTTCGTTCTCGCCGCCGCCAGTACGCCCGCGTTCGCCCAGAAGACCGGCAACGTCCGCGTGGAGTTCCAGGGTCCGGGCGGTCACAGCTTCGGCGCCTATGGGCGAGTCAGCGCCCTGCACGCCGCCGCCCGCACGGTGATCCTGCTGCAGAAGGCTCTGCCCGCCGGCAGCTACCAGATCACGAACCTCACCGGCGGCAACTCGGTGAACGCCATCGCGTCCGATGGCCTCATCGAACTGCGGCTCACGGCCACGAGCGCGAAGGCGTACGACGCGCTCGTCGCCGCGGTGACGAAAGCCGCCACGGACGGCGCCGCCGAAGAGAACGCGTTCCGCGGCGTGAAGGCCGGGGATCTCACCGCCGGCGCGCCCGCGACGGTGCGGTCGAGCGTCACGAAGTTCTAGGCGCGCTGACCGCGCGAACGCTACGGCGCGCTGGCCGGCGGCACCCGCTTCTTCGTGGCCTGCTCGAAGGCGTAGGCCAGCGCCAGCAGCTTCGGCTCACTGCACGCCATGCCCGCGAAGCTCACGCCGTACGGGACGGGCTTCGCGTCGAAGCCCGTCGGGAACGGCGGATCCGGCGCGTTCGGGATCTGCGCGAACGGCACGAGCACGGTGGGATAGCCGGGCCGCGCCGAGATGCCCGAGCCGCTGGCGCCCGGGAACAGAATCGCGTCGAGCTTGTGCGTGGTCATCACCGCGTCGATGCCGTTGGTCTTCGTGAGCAGGAAGTCCTTCGCCTGATCGGTGAGATACCGCGCCTTGTCCTTCTCGACGTCCATCTCGTCCGAGATGTCGAGCCGCGCCTGGCCGTACTTGATGGCGCCGCCCTTCTCGTGCGCCAGATTCCACTGGCGAAGCTCGGTCAGCGTCTTCACCGGCGCGTTCGGGCCCAGCGTGGCCAGCCACTTGTTGAAGTCGCGCTTCATGCCGTACTTCACCACCGTGGTGCAGTTGGCGTCCTTGCCCTTAGCCTCGTTGAGACCGGCGCAGAAGTTCCAGCCGATCAGGTTCTTCGCCGGATCGGGATCGATCACGCTGGGGATGTCGGCGGGGTCGACGATCTCGGCGCCCTGCGCCTTCAGCACGGCGATGGCCTCGGCCATGGCCTTCGCCTGCGCCTCGTTCAGCCCGCCGCGCGGTTCCTTGCTGCCGCCCGACACGACCTTGTCGTAGTAGAACGCGCGCGGGATGCCGATGCGCGCGCCCTTCAGCGCATCCGCCTTCAGGAACTGGGTGTAGTCGCGGTTGGGCGGCGGCGTGCACGTCGTGGTCGCGGCATCGTTGGGATCGGGGCTGGCACCTTCGAGCGCGCCGAGCAGGATCGCCGCATCCGTCACCGTGCGCGCCATCGGGCCCGCCGTGTCCTGATCCGCCGTGATCGGAATCACGCCGTAGCGGCTGACGCGGCCAATGGTGGGCTTCACCGCGGCCAGCATCGTCTGATTCGACGGGCCCAGGATCGAGCCGGACGTCTCGCTGCCGACGTTGGCCGCCCACAGATTCGCGGCCGTGCCGATGCCGCTGCTGGACCCGCCGGTGGGCATCGCGCCGCGGCCATCGGCCGTGGCCTCGCGTGGATCGCGCCGCGGGTCGTAGGGATTCATGCCCTGCCCGCCGACGGCGTTGTAGTCGCCGGGCATCGGCGTGGGTGCGCCGGCGACGAAGTTGGCGAGTTCCGACAACCCGGCCTTGGCGATGATGATGGCGCCGGCGTCGGTGAGGTTCTTCGTGAGCGTCGCCTCGTAGGGCGGGATGAAGCCGTCGAAGGCCAGTGCGCCGCCCGACGTGGGCAGGTGCGTCGTGTGGATGTTGTCCTTGAGCGCGATGGGAATGCCATGCAGCGGGCCACGCACCTTGCCGGCGGCGCGCTCGCGATCGCGCTCGTCGGCTTCCTTGAGCGCGTTCTCGTTCACGTACACCGCGGCCTTCAGCTTCTGCTGATACATGCCGATGCGCGCCAGGTACATCTCGACGAGCTGATGCGACGTGAGCCGCTTCTGCTCCATCGCCTCGCGCATCTGCGGAATGGTCGCTTCGACGATCGCGAACGGCGCGGCGGCGGGGGGCGGGGTGGACGGCGGGGCGCTGCAGGCGGGCAGCGTCGCGGCCAGGACGACGGCGGCGGCAAGGCGGGTGTGGTGCATGGCGCGCGATGCTACCGGAGCAGGGTGCGGTCCGCAACCCGCGCGCGCGTGAAGGCGGCCGTGCGCTATGCTGACTCGTCCAGGTGCGCATGAGGTCGGCTACGCGAAGAGCGATCCTGACGGGCCTCACCGCAGCGTGCGGCTGGCTGGCGCTGCCCTTCAGGACGTCAGCGGCTCAACAGGCGTCTGGCGCCGACTCGCAGGAGCCGCGCACGGATGCCCGTCTGGTGCCGCCGCGTCCGGTGCATCAGGAAAAGCCCAAGTACACGAAGGCAGCGCGCAAGGCACGCATCCACGGCGAGCTCGTGCTGCGCGCGGTGGTCGACACCGACGGGTCGGTCGACACCGTCACCGTCGTCAAGTCGCTCGACGCCACCTACGGGCTCGACGACCAGGGCATCGCTGCGGCACGCAAGTGGCGTTTCACTCCCGGCACCATCGACGGCAAGCCGGTGCGAGTGCGGGTGACCATCGCCCTCGACTTCACGCTCTGAGCAACGCCGATGGCGGGGTGAATCCAGCCCGGCCGGCGCGTCGTCTTACCGGCGATAATGGCCGCGTTGGAATACGAGCGTTTCGCCGACATCTACGGCGTCTGGACCCGCACCGCCGCGTCGACCGACGCCAATCAGCCGTTCTACGTCGCCGCGTATCGTGACGCGGGCGGTCCGGTGGTGGAACTCGGCGTCGGCGACGGCCGCATCGCCGTCGCGGCCGCCCTCGAGGGATGCGCGGTGACCGGTGTCGACCTCTCGCCGGCGATGCTGCGCCTGTGCCGCGAGCGCGCGACCCGCGCCGGCGTCGCCGATCGCCTCACGCTGCTGCAGGCCGACTTCCGCGACTTCCAGCTGGCCGAGCCCGCGGCGCTCATCGCACTGCCGTATCACAGCCTCGGCCACCTCACGACGCTCGCCGCCAAGGGCGACGCCTTGCGGCACATCCACTCGCAGCTGCGACCGGGCGGCCGCTTCATCTTCGACGACTTCGTCATGACGCCGCAGCGGATCGCCGACATGCGGCGCGTGCAGCTGCGCGCCGAGTACCGCTCGGCTGACGGACGCGACACGTTGCTGTGGGTCACCTCGCTCGTCGACGAGACCGCGCAGGCGATGCGCGTCGTCACCTGGGAAGATCGGCTCGACGATCAGGGCGTGATGACCGAGCGGCGCTATCGCACGTTGTCGCTCAGCTGGATCACGCCGGCGCAGGCGGCCACGCTGCTGGCCGACGCCGGCTTCCGGGTGGAAGCGTGCCTGGGGCGCTTCGACGGCACGCCGTTCGACGCGGCCACGGCCGACGAGCAGATCTGGATCGCACGGAAGGACGCGGCATGACGGGCACCACCGGACTCAAGGACCTGCGTGTCGACTGCATCGTTGGCATCTACCCGCACGAGCGGGCCGCCACGCAGACGGTCCTCCTCGACATCGAACTCGACTACGACTTCGCGGCGCCGGCGGCGTCCGATGCAATCGCCGATGCCGTCGACTACGACGGCGTGGCGCGCAGCGTGACCACGCTGCTGCAGGCGGCCGGCTTCCAGCTCATCGAGACCATGGCCGAGCGCGTCGCCGCACAGCTGCTCTCCGACGTGCCGGTCGCGACCGCGGTACGCGTGGAAGTGCGGAAACCGGCGGCGGTGCCCGCCGCGGCATGCTCCTTCGTGCGCGTGGAGCGACGTCGATGAGCACGTCCGCCGATCGTCCGGTGGCGGTGGTCACGGGCGGCGCGCGTCGTCTCGGCCGGCACCTGTGCCTGTCGCTGGCCGCACGCGGCTACGACGTGGTCATCGTCTACCGGTCGTCCGACGCCGACGCGCACACGCTCGAAGCCGAGATCGCCGCGGCCGGTGGCCGGGCCCGCGCGCTCAAACTCGACATCGCCGACAAGCACGCCGTGGCCGAGGCATTCGCGGGCATCGGCCGCGCCGAGGGGCACGTCGATCTGCTCGTGAACAACGTCGGCAACTACAACCCGCAGGACGTGACGCGACTCGACCCGGACGTGTGGGACGAGACGATCGCCGCGAATCTGTCGGGCGCCTACTACTGCTGCTACCACGCCCTCGCGCTGATGCCGAACGGCGGCAGCATCATCAACATCGGCATGGCCGGCCTGAACGGCATTCGCGCCAACACCCGCGGCGCCGACTACTACGTGAGCAAGACGGGCCTGCTCTCGCTCACCCGGTCGCTGGCGGCGGCCCATGCCCCGCGGCTGATCCGCGTGAACATGATCTCGCCCGGTCAGCTCGACAACTCGGTCGACCTGCCGCCCCCCGACGAGATCTCGCGGTGGGTGCCGATGGGTCGCTCGGGCACGCTCGAGGACGTCGCCCAGGCCATGCGCTACCTGCTCGACGCCTCCTACGTCACCGGCCAGAACATCGACGTCGCGGGCGGCTACCGGCTCTGATGCCGCGAGCAACGGCGCTCGAGCCGCTGTGGGATCGCGCGGCCGAATGGCGGCGCCGGCTGGCGATGATCGAGTCGGCCCGGGAGTTCCTGTACCTCACCACCTTCTACATCGAGTACGACGCCTACGGCGCGGAGATCCTGGCGGCGCTGCGCCGCGCGCAACAGCGTGGCGTAGCGGTGTCGCTGCTGGTCGACGCGTTCGGACAACGACTCGGCGGCGTGCTGATGACGGCGGCACAACGCGCGGCACTGCGGCGTGAACTCGACGGCCTGCGCGCCGATGGCGGACGCGTCGCCGAGTACGTGCCACGACACCTGACGCAGCGGCTGCTCGGCGGTGGGCAGCACGTGAAGATTCAGGTCTCCGAGCAGGGCGAGGCCATCATCGGCAGCAGCAACCTCACGAAGTCGTCGTTCGAGGGCTGGAACGAGTACTCGGTGGCGCTGCGCGGGCCAGTGGCGGTGGATTTGCTCGAGAGCGTGCGCGCCCTGGGCGGCGAGGTCTCACCGGCACACGTCGCGCGGCTGGCGGAGAGCACGCGCGACACCGCCGACGCGCCAGCCGATCTCGAGCTCGACTACTGGCTCTGCGATCCCAACGCCACGCAGGGCTGGTCGGGGCCCTTCGGCTGGCGTGGCGACAACGCGATCACCACGCGCATGATCGCGATGCTCGACGAGGCGCGCACATCGGCGCGCGTCACGAGCTTCTACTTCAAACCCGCGCCGCCGCTGCTCGACGCGGTGCTGCGGGCGGCGCGGCGCGGCGTGCGCGTGGAGGTCTTCCACTCGCACCGCGACGCGCTGCCTGCGACGGATCTGGCGTGGATCGCCGCCGCCGCCAGCTACCCGCGGCTGCTCGACGCCGGCGTGCACCTCTTCGAGAACCGGCACGGCGAGCACTCGAAGCTCGTGCTCATCGACGACGCCTGGGCCGCCTTCGGCAGCTACAACTTCGAGGACGCCGCGCACGACCGGCTGGCCGAGGCCATGCTGGCCAGCCGCGATCCCCGCGCGGTGGGGCCCGTGCGGGCGATCTTCGCCGAGCTCGCCGGGCATGCCGACAACGAGCGGGTCACGCCCGCGTCGGTGCACGACTGGCCGGCGCGCGTGCGGTCGCGTGTGGCACGATTCGGCCGATTCAAGTGGTGGATGTGATGCGCTTCCTCGAGATCGAGCACAAGTACGTCGTCGACGACGGCTTCGACCTGGCGGCGTTCCGCGAGACGCTGCAGTCGCTGCGACCGCTGCGGCAGCACGCGATCGAAGTGCGCGATCGCTACTTCCTCACCGGCGACGGCCGCGCACGGCACTACATCCTGCGGCATCGCTTCGACCACGAGCTGCACCAGTTGACGATCAAGTCGCTGCGCTCGGATCCGGAGGTGCGCGACGAGATCAATCTCGATCTCGGACACCATCGGGGCGATCAGGCCGCGGCGGTCGAGGCCTTCGCCGCCCGCATGGGCGTCGTGTGGGAAGGCGCGCTGGTGAAGGCGCTCGACGTGTGGGACTTCGACGACTGCGAAGTGGTGCACTACGTCGCCACCGCCGCCGGCCGGCGGATTCGCTGCGTGGAGTTCGAGGCGATCCGCCAGGCGTCGCTGCCGGATGCGCTGGCGGTGATCGCGCGCTACGAGCACGCCACCGGCTTCGACGCCACGCGGCGGTCGCGGCAATCGCTCGTCGAGCTGCTCTTTCCCGGCGCGATCGATCGGGCCGGCGTGCCCGGCACGTAGCCGCGCCCCGGGGTGGCCCGGTGCGCTACGCCTGGGTCGCCTGCACGGTGTGCTGGATGCGGATGATGACGAACTCGGCCGGCTTCAGCGGTGCGATGCCGATCTCGCAGACGAGGCGGCCGTTGTCGATATCGTCCTGCGTCATCGTGTCGAGACCGCAGCGCACCACGTAGGCCTCGCGCGGCGTGCGGCCGGCCAGCGCGCCCTGCGTGAAGAGCCCGTGCAGGAACATCTCGGCGCTCTGTCGCACCCGCGTCCAGAGCGACGCCTCGTTCGGCTCGAACGTCGCCCAGCGCGTGCCGCGCGCCACGCTCTCTTCGATGAACAGCGCGAGGCGACGCACCGGTACGTACTTCCATTCCGACGCCAGCGCATCGGCGCCCATGAGCGTGCGGCTGCCCCACACGACGCCGTGGCCGTTGAACACGCGCAGGCAATTCACGGCCAGTGGATTCAGCTGGCTGTTCTCGGCGTCGGTGATCGGCAGCGACAGGCCAGTCGCGCCGACGAGCGTGGCGTCGCTGCCCGCCGGCGCCTTCCACACGCCGCGGGCACTGTCGGTGCGCGCCATGATGCCGGCGATGGCGCCGCACGGCGCGACCGCCGCCACGCGCGTGGCATCCAGGGGATCCGCCATCAGCACGCGCGGAAAGTAGAGCGCGGCGTTGGCGTCGCGGGTGACGACGCCGTCCACGCCGTCGTGCGCGTTCGCGGCGATGGTCCACGACGCCGGCGCGTCCACGATCACCATCGCGCGCCGCCGGCGCGCGTACGCCACGGCCGTGTCCCACGTCGCCCTGGACACGTCGACGCCGGGCGCGAGCGGTGGGACGCAGATCAGGTTGACCAGGTCGGCGCCGTCGAGCGCCCACAGGCCCCGCCCGCCGGACGCCAGCGCGGGATCGGCGATCTGCGCGTCGGTGATCGCGAGACCGTCGTCGCCATCCGCGCCGAACGGCGTGGTGCATGCGGCGTCGAGGGGATCCCCGCCTGGCGATGGCGCGTCGCTCGCGGGCGGACGCACGGCGGGCACCTCGCCGGTCACCCGCACCAGACGCGACTGCGCGTTCAGCACGTGCGTGATGAACCGCGGGTGTCCGGGGTCGGTGGAGACGTCCGCGAACACCTCCACGACGCCAGTCCCGGCGTCCTTGATGGTCACCTGGAACAGGCTGTCGGCCGGCTCGCCCGGTTCGAGCGGACGCGTGTCGTGGTCGACGCGCACCCGCAGCTGCGCCCCCCACGCGCCCTCGCTCGCCGCCCGCAGGGCGAGGCCGCACGGCAGCGTGAGCGTCGCCGCGGCGGCCGCGTGGTGCACGCGGACCACGAGCGCCTCCCGGCCGCCGTTCTGGAAGAAGTGCTGCACGGCGTTGCTGAGCGGGCTCGCGGCCCAGAGGCCGCCGAACTCGCGCTCGAACTCGCCGACGTCACGAATCGCGATCGGGCGGTCGCACGGCCCGCGACTGGCGCGCCCGATGAAGGCGGCAATCGAGGTCGGCACGGGTGCGATCGCGACCGGCACCGTGGACCCCTCGACGACGTACCCGACTGGATCGTTCGGCATGGCCCAGGCTCCTGGTCGAAGCTCACGCGGACAACCGCGCGAGGATGCACTGCGCGTAGAGGCGGTGCCCGAAGTCGTTCGGATGGTTGATGCCATTCCCCGTCAGGTCGTAGACGCTCTTGCGCGTGAGCACGTCCGCCCAGAGACGCGTGACGTCCGCGAGCACCACCCCCGCGCCGCACAGCTCCGCGAGCGCGTCGCGATACTCGAGAAGCCGGGCGCCCTTGACGTAGTGCCAGTCGGGATGCGGCAGCATCGGCGCCACCAGCACGAACTCCGCGTCAGGCGCGCCGCGGCGAACCGTGGCGACGATGTGCCGCACGTTCGCCTGGTACTCGGCCGCATCCATGTAGCCCGCGTCGTTCATGCCGAAGGCGACGATCACGAGATGCGGTGCGGTCGCCGCGACGTCATCGGCCACGCCCCACCCGTCGCTCGACGTCGTGCCCGCCACCGCCAGGTTGCGGAGCGCGATCGGCGAGCCATGCTCGAGCCGCAGCGCGGTTGCGACGAGCGTCGCGTAGGGCGGCTGCTTGGGCGCCGCGTCCACGAACGCGCTGGCGTTGTAGCCCTCGGAGATGCTGTCGCCCGTGACGGCGACCGTCAGCGGCAGCCCCGCAGCGAGCCGCACCGACAGGCCCGGCAGATCGGCCGCGCCTGATGCGGGCACGTGCCCCGGCCAGTCGCCGGCGTGCGCGTAGCTGGCGGCCACCTGCAGGCGATGGAACACATCGCCCTCCGCCCAGCGCAGGAAGCGCGCGGGGTCGCCGCGCACGTGCATGAAGCCGTCGCCGTCGGGCTGCGCCGACACCAGCTGGTCGCGCGTGACGAAGGGCACGCGCGACGCCGGCGTGAGCTCGAGGCGCCGACGCCCGCGGTCCACGGTGTAGTCCTCGTCTTCCACGAAGACGACAGCGCGATCAGACGTCGTGAGCCTCACGCGGCTCGTCGGCGTGAAGAGCAGCGCGGCCGCCGGGACGGTCGCGCCGTCGGCGACGAACAGCAGCGGCTCGTCGCTGATCGCGCGAGCGTGCCAGATCCAATCGGGCATGGGCCGTCGCCAGTCTAGTGGCGGCGGTCATGCGCGCGCATCCAGGAAACCGGCGGAGCGGGTTTCGTCCAGCGTCAGGTGACGTCCGGCTGCGGGTGCCGCCCCCCGCGCCCGACCGCGGTGTGCATCGCGTCGGCATCGCCGTCGCCTACTGGCGGTTGTAGGTGATGCCGGCCTTCTGCGCCTCGTCGATCGCAATCACCATCGCCGGCACGATCGTGACGCCCGGCAGCAGGTTGGCGCGCAGCTCGCGATCGATCTCGGCCGCCGTGCCCTTGCCGCGCGCCTCGAGCTCCAGCGTCCAGAGGCCGAGCGCGTTGTTGCACATGATGAAGGTGGTGCCCATGCGCTGCAGGCTCTCGATGCCCAGCGCCGGCATGGCGCCGCCGAGCGCGGCGATGGCCGGCGTGCCGAGCACCTGCGAGAGCAGATGCGCGTCGGCCGCGGTCGGACGATGGAACACGTTGCGCGTGTAGGGCTTCCCCGCCGCGTCCTTCAGGCCCGCGTAGGCGCCCAGTTCGTACTTCGCCCAGATCGCGTCGTTGAAGCCGAGCGGGATGCTGGCCTGCGACCCCACCGCGTAGAACGTGCCCACGGCGCCCACCGTGCCCGGCGCCGCCTTGAACGCCTCGGCGTAGGTGTTCAGGTAGTTCAGGATGTGGAGCAGCGGGAAGCCGTTCTTGTGCTGCGGGAAGTCGAACAGCGCGCGCTTCGTGCCCTTGACGCTCTGCATCCAGTCGGTGCCATTCGACACACTGGCTGCGCTGGGCGACGGGCTCATCGCCAGACCGGCAACGGTGGCGGCACTCGCCATCCTGCCGAGGAAGTGGCGGCGATCGGTCGTGGATTCCTGGTTCATGTTCGTGCTCCTGACGGTCGGGCGAGGACAACTCGGTGGCGCGGAATGCCCCACACCCAGGACATCGGAAGCGGCGGCCCGAAGCCGCCACGACGACGCCAGGCTCCCCCAGCTCAGGCAGGCACGATCGGCACGTAGTCCGGATACCACGTGGCGCGCGCCACGTCGTGCTCGGCCTCGCCGTCGCTCATCGCACGATCACGTCCCTGCGCGCCGGCGTGTCGCACCACCGCCGCCGCCACCGCGGCGCTCACCGTGCGCAGCTCCGACACATCGGGCACCAGCGCGCCATGCGCCAGTCGCGCCTCGCTCACACACGCGGCCAGCGTGCGCGCGGCTACGAGGAACACCGCGTCGTCGACCACACGCAGCCCCGAGAGGATCGTCCCCATGCCGACGCCGGGGAAGATGAACACGTTGTTCGCCTGCCCGATCACGTGCCGTACGCCGTCGTGCAGCACATCGGCGAACGGACTGCCCGAGGCCACGAGCGCGCGGCCGCCGCTCCACGCAATCGCCTCCTGTGCCGAACACTCCGCACGGCTGGTCGGGTTCGATAGCGGCATCACGATGGGGCGTGCCACGTGCCGCGCCATCTCCTCGATCATCGTCTGGCGGAAGGTGCCGGGCGTGGCGCTGGCGCCGATGAGGATCGTCGGCTTCACGCGTCGAATGACGTCCTCCGGCGTCGGCGCCTCGATGGTGTCGAGGCCGTAGCGCGCCAGCACGGCGCGCGGCGCCGCCAGCGCCTGCTTGTGCGGGTCGTCGAACTCTGCGCCCTCGCGGAGCAGGCCCCGACTGTCGAATGCGAACCGCGACGCGCGGATCGTGTCCGCCGACGCGCCGGCCTCCCGCATCGCGGCGGCGAGCAGATCGGCGATGCCGGTGCAGGCCTCGCCGGCGCCCATGAACACGACGCGCTGCTGCTCGATCGGCGTCTTCGTCACGCGCAGCGCTGCCAGCACCGCGGCCACCGCCACGGCCGCCGTGCCCTGGATGTCGTCGTTGAACGACGGCACCCGTTCGCGATACCGCGCCAGGAAGCGGAACGCGTTGCGCTTGTGGAAGTCCTCCCATTGCAGCACCGCGCGCGGGAACACCGTGCGCACGCCTTCCACGAACGCCTCGATGAAGTCGTCGTACGCCTGGCCCGACAGACGTCGGGCGCGGTAGCCGATGTAGAGCGGATCGTCGAGCAGCGCCGGGTTGTTGGTGCCGACGTCGAGGCTGATCGGCAGCACCTTCGACGGATGGATGCCGGCGCCGGCCACGTAGAGCGAGAGCTTGCCCACCGGGATGCCCATGCCGCCGGCGCCCTGATCGCCGAGGCCGAGGATGCGCTCGTTGTCGGTGACGACGATGAGCCGCACGTCCTGGTAGGGGTAGTTGCGCAACCGCTCGGGAATGCGGTCGACGTCGTCGGGCGTGAGCCAGATGCCGCGCATGTCGCGCACGATGTGGCTGTAGCGCTGGCACGCCGCGCCCACCGTGGGCGTGTAGACGATGGGCATCAGCTCCTGCAGGTGCTCGACCAGCACGCGATAGAAGAGCACTTCGTTTCGGTGCAACAATCCGGCCAGGCCGATGTACTTCTCGAGGTCGTCGGACTTGGCGCGCACGTGCTCCATTTCGAGCGCCACCTGCTGCGCGATCGACTGCGTGGTGGGCGGCAGCAGGCCGTGCAGCCCGAAACGGTCGCGTTCATCGGGCGTGAACGCCAGGCCCTTGTTGGTCGACGGATTCTTCAGCAGCCAGATGCCGCGCTTGCGTGTCTGGATGGCGTCGGGTCCGCGGACATCGGCATCGGGTGCAGGGGCGCTCATACGTCCAGACTACGCCCGGACGCGGCGCGGCCGGAACTTCGCGACACCGGCGGCCGTCTTGGGTTCGTATGGACGCCGTTCTCTACGACCTCCGGTTGGCGCTTCGCGGTCTGGTCCGCTCTCCGCTGGCGTCCGGGCTCGCCGTGGTCTGCCTGGCGCTCGGCATCGGCGCCAACGCCGCGATGTTCAGCGTCGTGCATGGCCTGATCCTGACGCCGTTGCCGTTCACGGACGCCGATCGACTCGTCACCGTCCAGGCCACCAACGCCGCGGCCGGGGTCCAGCGCGCCGGCACCGCCTACCCGGATCTCGTCGACTACCAGGCGCAGAGCCGCGCCTTCGCGCCCATCGTGGGGGTCAGCAACCGCAGCCTGACGTTCTCCGACACCGACGAGCCCGAGCGGGTGCGCGGGGCGGCCGTGAGCTGGCCGCTCTTCTCGATGCTCGGCATCACGCCGGTCCTCGGCCGCGACTTCAGCGCCGACGACGACCGCGCCGGCGCGGCGCCGGTGCTGCTGCTCAGCGACGAACTCTGGCGCCGGCGGTACAACGCCGACCCGGCCGTCGTCGGCCGCGCCCTGCTGGTCAACGGGCAGATGCGCACGGTGATCGGCGTGCTGCCGCCGCGGGTGAAGTTCCCCGCGCTCGAAGTCGCATGGATTCCGCTCGCACCGGTGTCGCAGTCGGCGACGCGCGAGGACCGCACCATCGACGTGTTCGCGAGGATCGCACCGGGCCGCACCCGCCGCGATGCCACCGTCGAACTCGCCGACATCGCGCGGCGGCTGGGCGCGGCCTACCGGCACGACGACAGCTGGAGCATCCGGGTCGATCCGCTGCGCGACTTCTTCATGCCGGCCGAACCGCGGCTGGCCACGCTGGCGGCGATGGGCGCGGTGACCCTGGTGCTGCTCATCGCCTGCGCCAACGTGGCCAACCTGCTGCTCGCCCGGGCCACCACGCGCGCGCGCGAGATGTCGGTGCGCGCCGCCATCGGCGCCGGCCGTGCCCGCGTCGTGCGCCAGCTGCTCACCGAGAGCGTGCTGCTCGGACTCGCGAGCGCGCCGCTCGGCGTGGCGCTGGCATGGGTGGGTATTCTCGCCTTGCGGGCCGGTGTGCCGGTGAACGACGTCCCGTATCTCATCGACTTCCAGCTCGATCCGGCGACCGTGGCCTACACGATCGCGATCAGCGCCGCGACCGGCCTCGTGTTCGGCCTGGCGCCGGCCATCCACGCCTCGAAGGGCGACCTGCTCACCGGCCTGCGCGAAGGCGGACGCACCGGCGAAGGTGGCGCCCGCAACCGCGCCCGGAATGCCCTGGTCATGGCGGAAGTTGCCGTGGCGCTCGTACTACTGGTGGGCGCCGCGCTCTTCGTCCGCAGCTTCCTCAACCTGCAGCGCGCCGACACCGGCTTCGACACGGCGCCGGTGACGACGGCGCGCTTCTACATGCCCGGCGACGCGTACACGGCGGTCGACGCGAAGACGCGCCGCGTGAACGACGTGCTGCGACGGCTGCAGGGCATGCCCGGCGTGAGAGCCGCGGCGGCGTCCAATCTCATTCCGCTCGATGGCGGCGGCGACATCGGCACGATCGAGGTGGCCGCCCGTACCTACGAGCCGGGCAAGGAGCCGCGCCTCTTCTACGCGGGCGTCACCGCCCAGTACTTCGACGTACTCGGCATCCCCACGCTGCGCGGTCGCGCCTTCACCGCGCAGGAGGCCGAGACGCGATCGGCCGTCGCGGTGATCAACGTCAGCATGGCGCGACGTTTCTTCGGACCGGCCGACGAGCCCGCGCTGCCGCGCCTGGCCGACGACAAGCTGGCCGGCGCCGCCGCGCTCGGCGCGATCGACCCGGTGGGCCGGCGCTTCCGGCTGCGCGAGCTGCCCGACGCGCCGTGGTTCACGGTGATCGGGGTCGTGCCCGACGTGATGATCGAACGGCTCGGCTACGGCGAGGTCACGCCCGCCGCCTTCGTGCCGTATCCCTATCAGGAGACGCCGAACACCGGCGTCATGGTGCGGGCCGACGGCGATCCCTCGGCGCTCACCGCGCGCATCCGTGAGGCGATCCGCGGTGCCGACCCCACCATGCCGATGTTCGCGGCGAGCTCGATGGACGAGATTCGCCGGCAGGGCTTCTGGCAATTCGCGCTGTTCGGCCAGATGTTCGGCACCTTCGGCGCGCTCGCGCTCGTTCTCGCGGTGGTCGGCGTCTACGGGGTGCTGTCGTACAGCGTCAGCCAGCGCACACAGGAATTCGGCGTGCGCATGGCACTCGGGGCCGAACCCGCCGACGTGCGGCGGATGATGATCGGGCAGGGTGTGCGGCTGGCGGCGTGGGGCATCGCCTTCGGCGTCGTCGGCGCCGCCGTGGCCACCCGCCTGATCTCGAGCCTGCTCTACAACGTCACGGCCAGCGACCCGGCGAGCTTCGTGGCTGTCGTGTCGCTGATGCTTGGCGTGGCGGCGGCCGCCGCCTACCTGCCGGCGCGCCGGGCGACGCGGGTGGATCCGATGACCGCCTTGCGCGCCGACTAGCCGTCCACGGGATTTCGCCGCCGCGCAGCCGCAGCGCCGCGTCGCGAGAATCGCGCGTATCTCCCCCGTTGCCGCGGCCATCTGAAGGGGCGGCGGGCATCGGTCCCCCCGGGGGGACGATCGCACGCGAGGGCAGGCCATGCGCCTGTACGTGGCGGGATTGTGGCGGTATCCAGTGAAGACCCTGGCCGGCGAGCGGTTGTCGACGACGACGCTGGCGGCTGATGGGGTGCCTTTCGATCGTGTCGTGCAGGTCTACGGCCCCGAGGGCGTCAGGACGTCGCGGCGGCACTATCGCCTGCTCGGATTGCACGGCACGCTGGGCCCCGACCAGCGCCCCTTGATCGACGGCCACCCGTGGGACAGCGCCGAGGCGCTGGCGCTCGTGAAGCAGGCGGCCGGCGACGACGCGTGGCTCGAGGCCTACGACGGACCCGAGCGGTTCGACGTGTTGCCGCTGCTGGTGGCCACCGACGGCGCCATCGAGGCGTTCGGACGCGACGTCCGCCGGCTGCGGCCGAACATCGTCATCGGCGGGGTCGACGGCATGGACGAGGCGGACTGGCCCGGCGCCGAGCTGCACATCGGCGAGGCGGTGATCCGTCTGGACTCGCGACGCGGCCGCTGCCCGATGACCACCGTGGATCCCGACACGCTCGTGCGGGATCCCGAGGTGTTGAGGGACATCGGTCGCCGTTTCGGCGGCCGCCTGGCGCTCAATGCCGAGGTGGTACGCGGCGGCGAGGTGCGCGTGGGCGACGCGGTGACGTTGGTACGCCCGGCGCCGACGCCGGCCCGATGAGCGACGGCGGCCCGGGTCCAGGCTCGGGCGTCGCCCGGAAGTCCTGCGCAATCAGACAATTGGATGCATCCGCGGCCGCCCGCGCATGCTAGGATCGGCGCCCCGGCGAGCCACCGCCCGCCGTGTGCGGGAGGCGCATGACCCGAGCCCTGATCGTTGCCGCGCTGAGCGTCGCGGCCGCCACCGTGGCCCACACGCAGGGCCCCGCCCCCACGACGGCGGCGTCCGACGTGAGCACCGTCGCGGGTCAGCGCGCCTTCATCGACGCCAACTGCGCCTCGTGCCACAACGAGCGTGTGAAGTCTGGCGGGTTCACGTGGACGGGCGTCGACCTCGCGAAGCCCGAACGCCACGCCGAGGCGCTCGAGAAGGCGATCCTCAAGGTCCGCGCCGGCATGATGCCGCCGCCCGGCCCGAAGCGGCCGACCGATGCCGCGCTCACCGCCTTCGCGGTGGCGCTCGAGTCCGGCCTCGACAAGGCGGCCGCCGCCTCGCCCTCACCCGGACGCCCCGCGTTGCATCGCCTGAACCGCACCGAGTACGCGAACGCGGTGCGCGACCTGCTCGGCCTCACGGTCGACGTCTCGCAGCTGCTGCCGGCCGACGAGATGAGCCGCGGCTACGCCAACATCTCCGACGTCCTCACCACGTCGGAGTCGCTGATCGAAGGCTACGTGCGCGCCGCCGGACGCATCAGCCGGCTGGCCATGGGCGACGCCACGCAGTCGCGCGGCGTCAGCACCTACACCGTGCCGCGCGTGGTCTCGCAGCTCCGCCACGTCGACGGCGCGCCGTTCGGCACGCGCGGCGGCACGTCGGTGCTGCACACGTTCCCGGCCGACGGCGAGTACATCTTCCGCGTCAGCTTCTACTACTCGGGGCTCGCCGTCCTCTACGGCGAAACGGAAATCCAGGGCCCGCAGCAGATCGAGATCTCGGTGAACGGCGAGCGCGTGGCGTTGCTCGACGTGGATCCGAAGCTGAAACTCACGAAGGATCTGCGCACGCCGAAGATCAAGCTGAAGGCCGGGCAGCATCGCGTGTCGGCGGCGTTCATCCAGAAGGCCGACGGCCCGGTGGACGACGTCGTCCAGCCGCCCGAACAGAGTCTGGTCGACGTGAGCAACGCCGACGTCGCCGGCCTGACGTCGCTGCCTCACCTGCGCGATCTCGCCATCGATGGCCCATACGACGCCACCGGCGTGTCGACCACGGCGAGCCGCGCCCGCATCCTGTCGTGCACGCCGAAGACCACGGCGGAGGAGACGCCGTGCGCGCGGGAGATCGTCGGGCGCCTGGCGTCGCAGGCCTTCCGCCGTCCGGTCACCGGCAACGACCTCACCGGCCTGGTCCGCTTCTATCACCTCGGCCGTGAAGAGGGCGGCTTCGAAGGCGGCATCCGCACCGCGGTGCAGGCGCTGCTCACGAGCCCGGAGTTCATCTTCCGCTTCGAGCGCACGCCGGCCGGCGTGGCGCCGGGCGCCATCTATCGCATCAACGACGCGGAGCTGGCGTCGCGGCTGTCGTTCTTCCTGTGGAGCAGCACGCCCGACGCGGAGCTGACCACGCTGGCCACTGCCGGCACGCTGCACGAGCCGCGCACCCTCGAGCGCCAGGTGAAGCGCATGCTGGCGGATCCGCGGGCCTCGGCGCTCAGCGAGAACTTCGCCTCGTACTGGCTGCACCTGCAGAACCTGAAGGACCTGCGGCCCGACAGCTACCAGTATCCGGACTACGACCAGAACCTGATGCTGTCGATGACGAAGGAGACGCAGCTCTTCTTCGACAGCATCGTGCGCGACGATCGGCCGGCGCTCGAACTGCTCACGGCCGACTACACGTTCATCGACGGCCGCCTGGCGAAGCACTACGGCATTCCCGGCGTGCTCGGCAACCGCTTCCGCCGCGTCACCATCACCGATGAACGCCGGCGCGGCGTGCTGGGCCAGGCGAGCGTGCTGGCCGCGACGTCGTACGCGAACCGCACGTCGCCGGTGCTGCGCGGCAAGTGGGTGATGGACGTGCTGCTCGGCACGCCGCCGCCGAAGCCGCCGGCCAACGTGCCGCCGCTGAAAGAGAACACGGCCGACGTGCAGCACGCCTCGGTGCGGGCGCGCCTCGAAGATCACCGCAAGAACCCGACCTGCGCGGCCTGCCATCGCATGATGGACCCGATCGGCTTCTCGCTCGAGAACTTCGACGTCGTCGGGCTCTGGCGCGACAAGGACAGCGGCGCCGCCATCGATGCCAAGGCCACGCTCTTCGACGGCAGCCCGCTCGACGGGCCGCTGGGACTGCGCGCGGCGGTGCTGCGCAAGCAGGATCTCTTCATCCGCAAGCTCACGCAGGATCTGCTGATGTACGGCCTGGGCCGCGTGCTGCTGCCCACCGACATGCCCACCGTGCGCGCCATCGAGCGCGAGGCCGCGGCGTCCGACTACCGGATGGCGTCGATCGTCCTCGGCATCGTGAAGAGCGCGCCGTTCCAGATGCGCGCGGCGGAAGGCGCCGCGCCCAGCAGCGAGCCGCCGCCGGCGGCCCGGCACTGATTTCCGGGGAGACACGATCGATGGTCATCACGAAGACGCATCTCTCGCGACGCACGGTGCTGCGCGGCATGGGCGCCACGGTGGCGCTGCCGTTCCTCGATGCCATGGTCGGCGCGCAGACGCCGATCGCGAAATCGGCGGCGGCGGCCAAGAGCCGCATGGCCGCCATCGAGATGGTGCACGGCGACGCCGGCAGCACGCTGTGGGGCGGCGAGCAGCACTTCTGGTCGCCGGTGAAGGAAGGCGCGAACTTCGAGTTCACGCACACGCTGTCGCCGCTCGAGAAGTTCCGCGACCACCTCACCGTCATCACCAACACCGACCTCGACAACGCCGCGGCCTCGACGCTGTCGGAAGAGGGCGGCGACCACAACCGCTCCACGTCGGTCTATCTCACGGCGGCGAAGCCGAAGCTGACGGAAGGCTCGGACGTGCTGGCCGGCATCTCGCTGGATCAGCTGTACGCGCAGCAGCACGGCACCGATACGCCGATCCCGTCGATTCAGCTGTGCATCGAGAACGTCGACGGCACCGGCGCCTGCGGCTACGGCTACGCCTGCGTCTACGCCGACACGATCAGCTGGGCGGCGCCCAACCGGCCGCTGCCGATGGAGCGCGATCCGCGCGTGGTGTTCGAGAAGCTGTTCGGCGACGGCGCCACCGCCGAGGAGCGGCGATCGCGTCAGCGCATGGACCGCAGCATCCTCGACGTGATCGTCGGCGACATCGGCCGGCTGCGCCGCGGCCTCGGCCCGAGCGACACGCATCGCCTCGACGAGTACCTGGCCGACATCCGCGCCGTCGAGCAGCGCATCCAGCGCATCGAGCAGTACAACGCCAAGGGCGAGGTGCGGGCGCTGCCGGAAGCGCCGCTCGGCGTGCCCGATTCGTTCACCGACCACGTGCAGCTGATGTTCGACCTGCAGGCGTTGGCCTTCATGGCGAACATCACCCGCGTCAGCTCGTTCAAGATGGGCCGCGACGCCAGCAACCGCGTCTACACCGACAGCGGCATCAACCAGCCGTTCCACTCGCTGTCGCACCACGGCCAGAATCCCGACACGATCCGCGAGTTCGCGAAGCTGAACAAGTGGCACGTGGGCCACGTGGCGCCGTTCCTCGAGAAACTGAAGAACACGCCCGACGGCGACGGCAGCCTGCTGGATCACACGGTGGTCATCTACGGCAGCCCGATGGGCGACTCGAACATCCACGAGCACAAGCGCTGCCCGCTGTTCCTCGCCGGCCACATGAACGGCCAGCTGAAGGGCAACCAGCACCTCATCGCCAAACCCGGCACGCCGATGGCGAACGTGTGGCTCACGCTGGCGCACAAGCTCGGCGTGGAGGTGGAGCAGATCGGCGACAGCACCGGCCACGTGGTGGGGCTGTGAGCGGGAGCCCGACGATGACGACCCGAACGAACGCGCTGCGCACGCTCGTCGCCGCCTGCGCCCTCGCCAGCCTGAGCACCAGCGCCTGGGCGCAGGGCGCCACGGCGCGCGACACACGCCTCGCCGACGCCGCCAGCCGCGACGATCTCGCCGCCGTGCGCCGCCTGATCGGCGAGAAGGCCGATGTGAACGGCGCTCAGGGCGATGGCATGACCGCGCTGCACTGGGCGGCGCAGGCCGACGACGCCGAGATGACACGCGCGCTGCTGGCCGCGGGCGCCAGGCCCATGGCCACCACGCGCCTCGGCGGCATCACGCCGCTGGTCCTCGCCGCCACCGCGGGCAACAGCGCCATCGTGCAGGCCCTGCTCGCCGCCGGCGCCGATGCGAAGGCCACGAAGTCCACCGGCACCACCGCGCTGATGCTGGCGGCGGCCAGTGGCAACGTCGACACCGTGAAGGCGCTCGTCGCCGCCGGCGCCGACGTGAACGCGCGCGAGTCGCAGAACGGCCAGACGGCGTTGATGTTCGCGGCGGCCGAGAACCGCGGCGCCGTCATCGCGGCGCTGGCCGCCGCCGGCGCCGACGTGAACGTGCGCTCGAAGGTCGTCTCGCTCGCCACCAAGACGCGCTACGACGACGATGGCAACGTCATCAAGCCGCCGACGCCCGAGCAGATCTCGCGCACCGGCCGCGGCCCGCTCTCGAGCATGGGCGGCTTCACCGCGGCGCATTACGCCGCGCGTCAGGGCCACATGGCGGCGGTGCAGGCGCTGGTCGACGCGCACGCCGACGTGAACCTCGTGAGCGCCAGCGACGGCACCAGCGTCATGCTCGTGGCGACATCCAACGGCCACTTCGACGTGGCGCGTTACCTGCTCGATCACGGCGCCGATCCCAACCTGGCCGATGAATCGGGCCTGGCGCCGCTGTACGCCGCGGTCGACGCCGAATGGGCGCCACTCGGCTGGGCGCCGAATCCGATCACCGGGCAGGAGAAGACCACGCACATCGAGCTGATGCGCGCGCTGCTCGACAAGGGCGCCGATCCCAACCTGCGCCTGCGCAAGAAGCTGTGGTTCCGCTCACTGACGCACGACCAGCACTGGATCACCACCGCCGGCGCCACCGCCTTCTGGCGCGCCGCGCAGGCGAGCGACGTGCCGGTGATGAAGCTGCTGGCGTCACGCGGCGCCGATCCGAACATCCCGTCGATCGAGGGCACCACGCCGCTGCTGGTCGCCGCCGGCGTGGGCTGGGGCGCCAACTTCCACCGCAACCTGCATGGCGCGTGGGTGGAGGCCGCGGCCTACTGCCTCGAGCTCGGCCTCGACGTGAACGCCGAGGATCGCAACCACTTCACGGCCATCCACGGCGCGGCGTATCGCGGCGATCTCGAGATGATGAAGCTCTTCATCGCGAAGGGCGCGAAGCTCGACGTGAAGAGCAAGTTCGGCTACCCGACGGACATGGCGAACGGCCCGAAGGTGAACGCGCACCTGCCGATCGAGCAGCCCGAGGCGATGGCGCTGCTGCTGTCGCACGGCGCGCCGGCACCGGTGATGCCGAAGGCCGACGCCGTGAAGACGTCCGCGCCGAAGCAGTAGCGCGCCCGATGCGCGTCAGCGCGTCACTCGCCCTGCTCGCGGCCCTGACCGGCGGCACGCTGGCGCACGGCGCGCGGGCGGGAGCCTCGTCCACGGCGGCCGGCCAGACGGCCACCGTCGGCCCGCTGCCGCGGTACGAAGAGTCGCTGCCGCTCGATCACCCGGCGGTCCGCGACGATCCGGCGGCGACCGACGATCCGCTGGCGCGTCTCGCTGCGCGCATCCGCGCGGGAACGCTCCGCTTCGACGTCGACGCGCGGCTCGGCGTTCTGCCGTCGCTGCTCGAGGCGCTCGACGTGCCTCGCGACTCGCAGACGCTGGTCTTCTCGAAGACGAGCTTCCAGTTCCCGCGCATCTCGCCGCAGCTGCCGCGCGCCGTCTACTTCAACGACGAGGTCGCCGTGGGCGTGGTGCCCGGCAGCTCGGTGATCGAACTGGCGACGATGCACCCGCGGGCCGGCGCGCGCTTCTACGTCGTCGACGGGCCGATGCGCGCCGATGCGCCGATCGTCCGCCGCGACGTCTGCCTGCGCTGCCATCACGGCGTGGCGACCATCGGCGTGCCGGGGCTGTTCGTGAGCTCGGTGTTCCCGTCGCCGTCGGGCACGCCGGAAGCCGATGGCGCGATCGTGACGGACCACCGCACGCTGTTCGCGGATCGCTGGGGCGGCTGGTTCCTGAGCGGTCTGCCGTCGCGCCTCATGCATCGCGGCAACGCGGTCGCCGCCAATCCGCGCGTCCGACGGCGCTCGCGCCTGGGCCGGACGCGGCCTCGGTCGCGTCGATGGCTCCCGGTATCTCGCGACCACCAGCGATCCTGTCGCGCTGATGATGCTCGAGCACCAGACGCATGGGCTCGACCTGCTGCTGCGCCTCGGCTGGAAAGCGCGCGCATCGCGCAACACGATCGCGACGCGCGTCCGACCACGGCGCGGCGGCACACCGTCGCATCGACGACGTCGCCCGCTACCTGCTGTTCCTCGACGAGGCGCCGTGGCCGACGCCCATCACCTCGCCCTCGGCTTCGCGGCGACGTTCTCGGCGGGGCCGCCACGCTGGACGCGCGGCCGCTGCCTGCGCCTTCGACCTGCGCTCGCGGCTGATGCAGTACCGCTTGAGCCCGCTCGTCTACAGCGCCACCTTCGAGGCGCGCCGGACGACGTGCGCAGCCGTCTGCTCACACGCGTCTCGACGCGCTGACTGGCCGCACGCCGCCTGGACGGACGCGTCCGTCTGGACCGCGACGAGCGCACCGCGATCCTCGAGATCGCGCGGGACACGCTGCCACATCTGCCGGAGCCGTGGCGGGCGTTCCACGCCGGCGCCGCACCCATCCGCTGAGCCGGCTCGGGCTTCGACTTCCGACCCGGTTCTCCACTATCGTGGGACACGTCCGCCCGCCATGCCAGCGCCGCGCAAGCCACGCCTGCTCGTCTTCGTGATCGCGTATTTCGCCGAGGACACGTTGAAAGCCGTCCTCGAGCGGATTCCGCGCGCGGTCTTCGACGACTACGACTGCGAGATCCTCGTCGTCGACGACGGCTCCACGGATCGTACGCACGCCATCGGTCGCGCCTACAGCGCCGCCCACCCGCACATCCGCATGACGGTGCTGCGCAACGAGTTCAACCAGGGCTACGGCGGCAACCAGAAAGTGGGTTACACGTTCGCCATCCGCGAGGGCTTCGACTTCGTCGCGATGGTGCACGGCGACGGGCAGTACGCCCCCGAGGAGCTGCCGACGCTGGTGGCGCCGCTGCGTGAGGGCCGCGCCGACGCCGTGTTCGGCAGCCGCATGATGACGCGCTTCGGCGCGCTGCAGGGCGGCATGCCGCTCTACAAGTTCGTCGGCAACCGCATCCTGAGCACCACGCAGAACCTGTTGCTCGGCACCTCACTCACCGAATTCCACAGCGGCTACCGCGTCTACTCGGTGGCGGCCCTGCGACGCATCCGCTACCGGCTCAACTCGAACGTCTTCCACTTCGACACCGAGATCATCATCCAGCTGCTGAACGCCGGCCTGCGGATCGTGGAGCTGCCGATTCCGACCTACTACGGCGACGAGATCTGCCGGGTGAACGGCATGAAGTACGCGAAGGACGTGATGATGGCGACGCTCCGCAACGTCGCCCATCGCGCCGGGCTGCTCTATCAGCGGAAGTTCGATCCGATCGACGACCAGGGGAACGCCCACTACGACCTGAAGCTCGGCTACGCCAGCAGCCACCAGTACGCCCTCGACGCGGTGAAGGCCGGCGCGTCGGTGCTCGACATCGGCGCCGGGCCGGGCGGCATGGCGCAGGAGCTGCTGCGCAAGGGTTGCCGCGTGGCCGTCGTCGACCAGTTCGCGCCGGCGCCAGGGCAGGCGTCGCCGGTGACGGTGTACACGCAGGATCTCGACGATCCGCCGCGTTTCGACGTGCGCGGCTACGACTACCTGCTGCTGCTCGACGTGATCGAGCACCTGAAGGATCCCGAACGCTTCCTCGAACGCCTGCGGGCGCAGTTCGACTACAGCCCGCGCACGGTGGTGCTCACCACGCCGAACATCGCGTTCCTGGTCACGCGCCTGGCACTGCTGGTCGGTCAGTTCAACTACGGCAAGGCCGGCATCCTCGACCGCACGCACACGCGGCTCTTCACCTTCCGCACGCTGCGCTATCTGCTGGCCGACGCCGGCTTCCGCATCCAGGAGATGCGCGGCGTGCCGGCGCCGTTCCAGAAGGTGTTCGGGAACGGCATCATCGGCCGCACGCTCACGGCGCTGAACGTGCTCGCCATCACGGTCAGCCGCACGCTGTTCTCGTACCAGATCTTCGTGGTGGCCACGCCGACGCCCGACGTCGAGTTCATCCTCGCTGACGGCACGCGCCGCAACGAGCTGGCGGATCGCACCAGCGCCTGAGCGCGGCCTAGCGCACGATCACACGCACGTCGGCGCGTCGTGGATCCGTCGATGCATAGTCGAGGACCACGTTGGCGCGCGGACGTTCGCCCGCGGGCACCGGCTGCAATGCCCGCAGCGTGGCCAGGGTGTCCGGGAAACGGATCCAGAGGTCCACACGCGTGTCGAGCGGGCTGTCGGGCGAGAGCGGCGCCAGGATCCGCGCGACGACCTGCTGCTCGGCGAGCGACGGGCCGTAGAGGTCGTTCCGCACGCCGTGCCCATCGTGGATGCGCCACGCCAGCGTGGACAGCGCGGCGGCGTTGGTCGCCAGCACCAACGCCGTCACAGCCACGGCGAGCCGGCGTGTCGAAGCGCGTGACGCCAGCGCATCCAAGGCGAGCCACGCCAGCAGCACCGTCGCGATCCAGGTGCCGTTCTGGTAGTGCGGATGTTCGAACTTGCCGCTCAGTCCGTGCACCACCGACTGCATCGCCAGCGAGGCCACGGCGATCGACGCCATGTGGGCGCGCGGCGTCCACGTCGAGGTGCGCCGGGCCTGGCGCGTCATCGCGATCGCCACGACGATGCCGCCCCACACGAGCAGGTACGGCACGATCGACAGCCAGCCCGTGGCCGCGAACACCGGGCCGTCGACCGTCGCGGCGCCATAGAAGTAGTCGAGTCCCTGGCTGCCGAGCAGGCGCGCCCCTGCCAGCGGAAAGATCCAGCCGAGTACGCTCACGGGTGAGCCGGGCACGTCGGGACGCGGTCCCGCCAGATAGCGCCAGTACGGCCACGCCAGCCACGCCATCGCCAGCCCGATCGCCGCCAGGCTCACCGCGTGGCGCCTCACCTCATGGAACTTCACCACGAGCGCGTGCAGGACGAGCGGCACGACGAGCGACAGCCCCATCAGGTGCACCAGCGGCACCGCCAGCACCGCCAGCGCGGCCATGCGCAGGCCGGTGGCACTGCCACGCGCGAGAAACGCGGCATAACCCGCGTAGGCCAGCGCCGCCAACGGCAGCAGCAGCGTGTTGTCCCATAGCACGCGGGCGTAGAACCAGAAGTAGGGCGTGAGCAGCGGCACGGCGGCGAAGCCGGCCCAGAGTCCGAGCGCGCGGGCGAGCATCCACAGCGCGGCGCCGGTGATCACGGAGAGCACCGCGGTGTGCGCGAACGCCACGCTGACGAGATCGCGCGTCGTCGCCAGCAGTCCCTGATACAGCCAGACCGGCAGCGGTCCGTAGGTGAAGCCGAACGTGCCGAGCAGGCCGAGCGGCGCCAGACGTCCCGCGGCGTTGGCGTCGACGGCGAGCACCATCAGCTTCGGCTCGTCGTGGATGAACGGGACGTCGCCCGGCCACAGGAGCGGCACGGCCATCGCGACGGCCACGGCCACCAGGGCCCAGCGGGTCGTGGGTCGCTCCATCACGGCGTCAGGGGCGGATCGCCGTCCGGAAATGGTGGCCGCCATGCTGCCACCGCGAGGAACGACGTGCCCAGCGCGAACGAGTAGTAGTTCGCGAAGGCCTGCTTGTTGAACGCGAAGAACACGAGGAACGTCAGCGCCAGCGCTGCCGCGAACCCGGCGCCGGTGCGCGGCGATCGCCACACCGCGAGCGCCGCCGCCGCGCTCGCCAGCACGAAGGGAATCGCGGTGCTCGGCTGCGGGTGTCCCAGCGTGACCCACCACGACAGGTAGCTGAGCGCGTCGAGACGGAACGGCTGGTACATCTGCAACGTGACGACGCTCTTCACGAACGCCGACGGATCCCACAGCACGAACGGCAGGGTGATGGCCGCGCCGACCAGGGCCGCGCGGGCGAGGAACCGCGCCACGCCGCCGAGCCCGTCGGCGCGGCGTACCAGCAGCACCGCGGCCGGCAGCGCGAACACGAGGTACTGCTTGATCGCGACGAAGGCGCCGAACAGCCACGGCGTGAGCCGGGGCGCGCGGCACGCGGCCACCACGACCGCGGCGGCGCCCAGCACGACGAACGGCTCGGTCCACGACTGCTCGAGCACGTAGAAGATGCGCGGCGTGGTCAGGTGGAGCGCCGCGGCGATCGCGCCCAATCCGCCCGGCCGCGCCAGCACCATCAGCAATGCCGTGATCTCCATCGCCGCGAGTTGCGAGTAGCGGGGATCGTGGCCGAGCACCTCGCCAGGCACCGCCGCCAGGAGGCTCAACGGAAAGTACGGAAAGCCGAACTGCAGCCGGCCGTCCACCGAGAGACCCTCCCCGTAGTAGAGCGAATGGTTGTAGATGTCGGGGAACGTCATCGCGTACGGATTGTGTCCCTGCAGCAGCGCCGCGACGCCGTGGCGCTGGAACAGATGCACATCGATCCCCGGCGACAGCGAATGCTGGATCACCCAATGGCCGAGGAAGGCGTGCGCCATGATCAAGCCGATGGCCAGCGGCAGCACCATGCGTGTACGTGGCAGCAGCACGAGCAGCGCCGCCAGCACGGCCAGCACGAGCACCCCCATCTGAAACGTGCGCAGCGCGTTCGGTCCCGCCTGCGTGTAGACCCCGGGCAGCGACGTGATGAGCGCGTACTCGTGAACGAGCAGACCGGCGACGGCCAGTCCCTGGACGATTCGCAGATCGCGCTCCCGCCAGTGCGGCGATCGCGGCGTCACCACGGCGAACAGGAGGACCGCGAGCGCGGCCGTGACGAGTGCCAGGCCGGAGGGCTGCAGGAAGCCGTTGGTGAGCTGCAGCGCGACGCCCAGCAGCACGCCGGCCACGAGGCAGCCCGGGGCCAGCCAGCGCACTGCCTCGTCCATGTCACCGGACGGCCCCGGTGCCCGCCCCGGTGCAGTGGTCGACACCCCGGCATTCTTCCATCCGTGGATCCACGGCGCAAGCGAGGGCTGTGAGAGGATCAGCTCTACCCCGTCCATGCTGAAGCTGTTCCGGCTCGTCGCCCCGTTCCGCTCGTCCCTCGTCGCGGTGCTGGCCCTGGCGCTCGCCCAGTCGCTGGCCAACCTCTACCTGCCACGGCTGATGGCCGACATCGTCGACCACGGCATCGTGCCGGGCGATACCACCCACATCCTCGAGATCGGCGGCCTGATGCTGCTCGTGGCCGTCGCCGGCACCGCCTGCGCGGTGGGCGCCAGCTTCTTCTCGGCGAAGGTGGCCACCGGCTTCGGCCGCGTGGTGCGCGACCGCATCTTCGACCGCGTCGCCAACTTCTCGGTGCACCAGTTCGATCGCTTCAGCACCGCCTCGCTCATCACCCGCACCACCAACGACACCACGCAGGTGCAGCAGGTGCTGCTGATGATCCTCGGCATGGCGATCACCGCGCCGATGATGGCGATCGGCGGCGTGATTCTGTCGTTGTCGCAGGACGCACGGCTGGCCCGGGTGCTGATCACGGTGATCCCGGTGCTGTCGCTGGTGTTCTTCCTCATCATGCGGTCGGCGCTGCCGCTCTTCCAGCAGATGCAGGTGAAGATCGATCGCCTGAACCTCGTGCTCGACGAAGGCCTCACCGGCGTGCGGGTGATTCGCGCCTTCGATCGCGGCGCCCACGAGAGCCGCCGCTTCGCCGCCGCCAACGAAGACGTCACCGGCACGGCCATCGCCGTGAACCGCCTGGTGGCACTGCTGATGCCGGCGATGTTCCTCACGATGAACCTCACCTCCGTGTCGATCATCTGGCTGGGCGCCGGCCGGATCGACAGCGGTGACACGCAGGTGGGCGCGATGATGGCGTCGCTGCAGTACGCCATCCAGATCCTGTTCGCGGTGTTCATGGTGACGGCGGTGTTCGTCACGGTGCCGCGGGCCGCCGCGTCGGCGGTGCGCATCAACGAGGTGCTGGACGTCACGCCCGATGTGGTCGATCCGGCGCAGCCGCGCCCGCTCGGCGCCACGCGCGGCCTGGTGGAGTTCCAGGACGTCACGTTCCAGTATCCGGGCGCCGAGGAGCCGGCGCTCTCTGGCGTGTCGTTCACGGCCCGGCCCGGCGAGGTCACCGCGATCATCGGCGGCACGGGCTCGGGCAAGTCGACGCTGGCCGGCCTGATCCCGCGCTTCTACGACGTCAACGCCGGCCGTGTGCTGGTCGACGGCGTGGACGTGCGTGAGCTGCGGCAGCAGGAGTTGCGGGCCCGCATCGGCTACGTGCCGCAGAGGACGGTGCTCTTCTCGGGCACCATCGCGAGCAACCTGCGCTTCGGCAACGAATCGGCGACGGACGACGACCTGCGGCACGCCGCCCGCGTGGCCCAGGCGGCCGAGTTCATCGACGCCATGCCCGAGGGTTACGCCTCGCCAGTGGCCCAGGGCGGCACCAACCTGTCGGGCGGGCAGAAGCAGCGGCTCGCCATCGCCCGGGCGCTGGTGCGCCGGGCGGACATCTACGTCTTCGACGACAGCTTCTCGGCGCTCGACTTCGCCACCGACGCCCGGCTGCGGGCGGCCCTGCGCGCCGACACGACGGCCGCCACCGTGTTCCTGGTATCGCAACGCATCGGCACCGTGATGGGGGCGGATCGCATCATCGTGCTCGACGACGGCCACGTCGCCGGCATCGGCACGCACGCCGAGCTGATGCATTCATGCGAGGTGTATCGCCAGATCGCGCGCTCGCAGGCCTCGCGCGAGGAGGTGGCATGAGCGCCGAACGCAAGGCGATGCAGCGGTCGGCGCCGCCGGCCAGCCCCTTCGGCCGAGGCCCGATGCACGGCATCGGCGTGCCGGTGCAGAAGGCCAAGGACTTCAAGGGCACGCTGCGCCGGCTCACCGGTTACCTGGCGCCGCACCGCACGTCGCTCATCGTCGTGGTGGCCGCCGGCGTGATCTCCACGCTGTTCAGCGTGGTCGGCCCGAAGCTGATGGGACGCGCCACGACGGTAATCTTCGAGGGCTATCTGTCGCGCCGGCTCGGCCGCGGCACCGGCATCGACTTCGGCGCGGTGGGCGGCATCATCCAGACGCTGCTCGTCATCTACGTGGCCAGCGCGCTCTTCCAGTACCTGCAGCAGTACCTGATGTCGGGTGTGGCGCAACGCACCGTGTACGCGCTGCGGCAGGACGTGGAGGCGAAGTTCAGCCGGTTGCCGCTCCGGTTCTTCGATTCGAGAACCCACGGCGAGATCCTGAGCCGCGCGGTGAACGACCTCGACAACATCAGCAGCACGCTGCAGCAGAACCTCACGCAGCTCATCACCTCGGTGCTGTCGGTGCTCGGCATCATCGTGATGATGCTGACGATCAGCTGGATCCTCACGCTGGTCGTCGTGCTGACGCTGCCGCTGAGCGTCGCCGTCGTGGCGCGCATCGCCAAGCGCTCGCAGGGCAACTTCGTGCGTCAGCAGCAGGCGCTCGGCGCGCTCAACGGCCACGTGGCCGAGATGTACGCCGGCCACGCCATCGTCACCGCCTTCGGCCACGAGGGCCGCGCCATCGCCCGCTTCCAGGATCTGAACACGCAGTACTACGAGGGCGCGTGGCGGGCGCAGTTCGTCACCGGCATCATGTTCCCGGTGATGATGTTCATCGGCAACCTCGGCTACGTCGCGGTGGCCGTGATCGGCGGCTTCCTGGTGACGCGGCGCGCCATCGCCATCGGCGACATCCAGGCCTTCATCCAGTACAGCCGCCAGTTCTCGATGCCGATCTCGCAGCTGAGCAGCATCGCCAACACCGTGCAGCTCACCATCGCCTCGGCCGAACGCGTCTTCGAGCTGCTCGACGAGCCGGAGGAGCCCGCCGACGCGCCCACCGCGCCGGTGCCGATGGCGCCGCGTGGCGAGGTGCAGTTCGATCGCGTCGCCTTCAGCTACAAGCCCGACGTGCCGCTGATCGACGACATGAACCTCGCCGTCAGCTCCGGGCAGACGGTAGCCATCGTCGGACCCACCGGCGCCGGCAAGACCACGCTGGTGAACCTGCTGATGCGGTTCTACGACGTGAGCGCCGGCAGCATCCGGGTCGACGGCGTCGACATCCGCGAGTTCCAGCGCGGCGGCCTGCGCCGCACCTTCGGCATGGTGCTGCAGGACACCTGGCTCTTCTCGGGCACCATCCGCGACAACATCGCGTACGGCCGCGAGGGCGCCACCGACGAGGCCATCGTGCAGGCGGCGAAGGCGGCGCAGGCGGACCACTTCATCCGCACGCTGCCCGAGAACTACCGCACGCTGATCAACGAGGAAGCGACCAACCTGTCGCAGGGGCAGAAGCAGCTGCTCACCATCGCCCGCGCGTTCCTCGCCGACCCGGCGATCCTGATCCTCGACGAGGCCACGAGCAGCGTCGACACCCGCACCGAGGTGATGATCCAGGACGCGATGACGCGGCTGATGCACGGCCGCACCACGTTCGTCATCGCCCACCGGCTGTCGACGATCCGCCAGGCCGACGTGATCCTGATGATGGAGCACGGCCGCATCGTCGAGAAGGGCACGCACGATGCGCTGGTGGCCGCCGGCGGCCGCTACGCGGCGCTGTACCAGAGCCAGTTCACCGGCAATCCGCAGGGCGTCGAAGCCGGCGCCTAGCTACTTCGTCAGATCGACGACCACCTTGCCGCGGGCGCGGCCGGTCTCGAGGTAGGCGATCGCGTCGGCGGCCTGGGCAAACGGGTAGCTGCGGTCGATCACCGAGCGCAGCTGCCCGCGCTGCATCAGATCGCGCATCGTCGTCAGGTCGGCGGCGTTGCTCGACGAGATGAACGCCTCCACGCGCTGGCTGCCAAACGTGCCGGCCAGCTTCGCCTTGACGAGCGTGGTGAGCGGACCGAAGTAGTCGCCGTCATCGACGCTGCCCACCACCACGAGCACGCCATTCGGCGTCATCACGCGGCGGTACTCGCTGAGGGTATGGGTGCCGACGTTGTCGATGATCACGTCGTACTTCTCGCTGCCCAACGTGAAGTCGTCCTTCGTGTAGTCGACGACATGCGCGGCGCCGAGCGATCGCACCATGTCGACGTTGCGCGTGCTGCACACGCCGGTCACCTCGGCGCCGAGCGCCTTCGCGATCTGCACGGCGTAGGTGCCGACGCCACCCGAGGCGCCATTGACGAGCAGCTTCTGGCCGGGCGTCACGCGCGCCTTGTCGCGCACGGCCTGCAGGGCCGTCATCGCCGCCACCGGCACGGCCGCGGCGTCGGCGAAGTCGATGCCGTCGGGAATCGTGACGACGGTGCGGCTCTCGCGCACGGCCACGTAGTCCGCCAGTGAACCATCGCCGGCGCCGAACACCCGGTCGCCCACCTTGAAGCGGGTGACGGCCCTGCCGATCGCCTCCACGGTGCCGGCGAAGTCGACGCCCATGCTGGCGTCCTTCGGCGCGCCGAGGCCCGAGTCGAAGCGCATCACATACGGCTTGCCGCGCATGTAGTGCCAGTCGAGCGGATTGACGGCGGCCGCGTGCACCCGCACGAGCACGGTGTCATCGGCCAGCACGGGTCGCGGCACGCGTTCGATCGCCAGGCGGTCGGTGCCGCCATAGCAACGACGCAGCAGCGCCCGCATCGCCGTCGGACTGGAATCGGCGGCCGGTGCGGGTGGACACGCGGACTCGTAGCGCAGCGCCATCGCCAGGCCCGTCGCGAGCACCAGCATCACGGCCGTCAGTCCGAGCAACACCGCGCGCCATCGTTTCATGAAAGCCGCCCCCATCGCGACGGCTGCCAGGGCCGTCGATCACGAGATGAGACGGAGAGCCGGCGGCGAATGTTTACCGCGAGCCCTGGCGCAGGGCCCGCACCCCGAGCTGGCGCCGGCGCAGCAGCGTCCGCAGGGTAACGCCGTCGGCATACCCGACGGCGGCGGCCACCGTATCGACGTTCTGGGCCGTGGTCCGCAGCAGGTGCACGGCGCGCTCGACGCGCAGGTCCTGCACGTAGGCGAGCGGCGACCGTCCGAGCACCAGGGCGAGCCGGCGGGCCAGCGTGCGGGTGCTGGTGCCGGATGCGCGGGCGGCCGCGTCGAGCGAGAAGCGCTCGGCGAGATGCCGCCGCGCCCAGCGTTCGAAACGCTCCACCAGCGGATCGCTGTGCGCGAGATGATCGCTCATCGCGTAGGCCGCCTGCGACGGCCGCGCATCCACCACGAGGTAGCGCGCCGTGAGCGTGGCCAGGTCTGGACTGACCGATCGCACCAGCCACAGCGCGAGATCCATATGGCTCAGCGCGGCGCCCGCCGTCACCACGCGGCCCGACGGCACCACCATCCGCGATGCCTCGAGCTGCACGGCGGGATAGCGCTGCCGGAAGAGCGGCGCCAGCCACCACGTGGTGGTGGCGGCGTGGCCGTCGAGCGCGCCGGACTCGGCCAGCACGAACGTGCCGATGCAGGCCGCGCACAGGCGCGCGCCCGCCCGTCCGGCCGCGGCGATGAACGATGCGGCGTCCGCGACGTCCCGGCGATTCAGCGCCTGCACGAGCGGGCCCGGCATCTTGAAGCCGAGCGCCGGCACCACCAGCACGTCGGGCCGGCGACGGCCCGGTGTCACGACGGGCACCGCGAATCCCTGCGCCGAGCGGACGCGGCGGCGCATGCCGACGACCTGGACGTCGAAGGGCGGCGCGTCGAGGCCGGCGGCGGGCGCGAGTTCGTTCGCCGTCTGCAGAGCGTCGAGCACGGCCGCCAGCCCCAGATCGAACACGTCGTCGAGCGCCAGCACCTGTACGCGCATGGCGAGAACGATAGCAAAGATGGCGATCCCGCCACTGGGCGCGGAGCGCGACGGGCCCTACCGTCCGAGGAGTTGCGTTCCACTGGAGCCTTCGCCATGCCGACCCCTCAGTTCCCGCCGTTCCCCACCCTCGCCTCGCCCGGCTCGGCCGTCACGCCGGTGTCGATGCTCGATCTCGTCGGCGGCACGCCAGTGGTGCCGCTGCGCGCGGTCGTCTCCGCCGGTCACGCGCGAGTGCTCGTGAAAATCGAAAGCACCAACCCCACGGGCAGCCTGAAGGACCGCATGGCGCTGGCGATGATCGAGGCCGCGCGCAGGGACGGCCGGCTCCTGCCGGGCGGCGCGGTGGTCGAGTACACGGGCGGCAGCACCGGCGTGTCGCTGGCCTTCGTGTGCGCCGCACTCGGCCACCCGCTGCACATCGTCTCGTCCGACGCGTTCGCGCGCGAGAAGCTCGACCATATGCGCCTGCTCGGCGCGCGGCTCGAGGTGGTGCCGAGCGACGGCGGCCGCATGACCGCGGCGCTGACGCACGCGATGGTCGACGCGGCCCGGGCGATCGCCACGCGCACCGGTGCCTTCTGGACCGACCAGCTCCGCAATGCCGATCAGACCCGCGGTTACCGCCGTCTCGCCGATGAGCTGCTGGCACAGACGGGCGGACGCCTCGATGCGTTCGTGCAGAGCGTGGGCACCGCCGGGTCGCTGCGGGGTGTCGCCGAAGGCCTGCGCGCGTCGGGCTCACCGGCGCGTATCATCGCGGTGGAGCCGGCGGAATCCGCGGTGTTGTCGGGCGGGCCGTCGGGCGCGCACAGGATCGACGGCGTCGGCGCCGGATTCATCGTGCCGTTGTGGGACGCATCGCTCGTGCACGGCATCGAACGCGTGTCCACCGACGAGGCACGGGCCATGGCCTTTCGCCTGGCGTGCGAAGAAGCGATCTTCGCGGGCACGTCCACCGGCGCGAACGTGGTGGCGGCCCTGCGCATCGCCTCCACGCTGGGTCCCGGCGCCGTCGTGGCGACCGTGATGTGCGACACCGGCATGAAGTACCTGCAGAACTACGGCGCCACGCTGGACCGCGAGGCATGACGACCACCGCGCACCACTACGAGGAGCATCTGGGGCCGGTCTATCTCTGGATGGCCGGCGGGGCTGACACCGCGCTGGCCGCGGGGCTGGCGGAGCTGCAGGCGCTCGACGTGCCGATGGGCGCGGGCACGCACGCCCTCGACCTCGGCGCCGGCTTCGGCATGCACGCAATCCCGCTGGCGCGGATGGGCGCGGACGTCATCGCGATCGACTCGTCTCCGCTGCTGCTGCGCGAACTCGACACCCTGCGCGGCGACACGCCCGTGCGGACCGCGTGCGACGACCTGCTCGCGTTCCCACGTCATGTGATCGACCCGCCGGACCTGATCCTCTGCATGGGCGACACGCTCACGCACCTGCCAGATGTCGCCGCGGTCGAGACGCTCCTCGGCGCCGTGGCGTCGGCCCTCGCGCCACGCGGGCGATTCGTCGCGACGTTTCGCGACTACTCGACGGCGCTCGAGGGCGATCGCCGCTTCATCCCCGTGCGAAGCGACGAGGCCCGCGTGCTCACCTGCTTCCTCGAGTACGCCGAGGCCCACGTCACCGTGCACGACCTCCTGCACGAGCGAACGCCGGAGGGCTGGACCATGCGCGTCAGCCACTACCGCAAACTGCGGCTCGATGTGCCGCGCCTCGTCGCCCGCATGGAGGCCGCCGGGCTCGACGTGCGACGCGACGCCGGACCGCGCGGCATGGTGCGGCTCGTCGCCACGCGTCGTTGACGGCGACGACCGTGCTAATCTGCGCCACATGACGCAGGGCGGTCGCGCCCCTGATCGGCACCGCCACCGGCGGGGCCAGCCGGTCAAGCCCGCCCTGCGGCGGTCGATTCCCCCCTCGGAACGCCTGTCTGTCGATGTCGGATGAAGATCTGCTCTCGCTGCTGGAGCCGGCCGCTCCCGCCCGTGCGCTGACCCTGCTCGTGCCGGGCGGCCTCACCCGTTGTTCCGGGCGCTATCGCTACGATCGGCAGCTCGTGCAGGGCCTGCGCACGCTCGGCTGGAAGGTCGACGTGACGATGGTCGACGCGAGCTTCCCGCATCCGTCCCAGGACGCGCTCGAGCAGGTCGACGCGATCCTGGCGGAACAGCGCGACAACGCGACGGTGCTCGTCGACGGCCTGGTGCTCGGGGCGTGCCCCGAGCAGATCGAGCGCGTGGCGCATCGCATGACCATCGTGGGCATCGTCCACCACCTGCTCGCCGCCGAGACCGGGCTCGACGCCGCCGCGGTGGAAGCCCTGCTCGACGTGGAAGGCCGGGCGATGCGTGCCGCCAGCGGGCTGCTGGCCTCGAGCTTCGGCATCGGGCGCGCCATCGCCGCCTACGGCGTGCCGCGCGAGCGCATCGCGGTGGTGACGCCGGGCACCGACCGGGCGCCGCGGTCGGAAGGCAGCCGCAGCCGGCCCGGCGCCAAACGGTCCACCCCCGTGGAGCTGCTGTGCGTGGGCAGCCTGACGCCCCGCAAGGGTCAGGACGTGCTGATCGACGCCGTGGCCGAACTGCGACTGCTGCCGTGGCGCCTCACCTGCGTCGGCAGCGACACCGTGGCGCCCGAGTACGTGACGGCGCTGCGCGAGCAGCTCGAGATCTCGGGGCTGACCGAGGAAGTGACGCTGGCGGGCGAGCTCGACGACCGCAAGCTCGAAGAGGCCTTCCAGAAGGCGGACGTGTTCGTGCTGGCGACCCGCCACGAGGGCTACGGCATGGCCGTCGCCGAGGCACTGGCGCGCGGCATCCCGGTGGTGAGCACGATGGCCGGCGCCATCCCGGAGCTGATCGGCTTCGACGGCGGATCGATCGTGCCGATCGGCGACGCCGACGCCTTCGCCGCCGCACTCGAGCCGCTCGTGAGCGACCACGCGCGGCGCGCCGAAGTCGCGGCCGGCGCCCTGGCTCAGGGCGCGTTGCTGCCGACGTGGGCGGACGCGGCGTCGGCCGCGTCCGAAGCGATCGTCCGCTTCGCCGAGCTGCGCGGGTAGACGCGGCGACCTACGAGGCCGTCCGCCAGCCGTCGTCGCTCTGGTCGTTGCGACGCAGCTGCCGGCGCGCGCGATCGATCTGCTCGGCCAGCTCGCGTTCCTGCTGCAACAGGTGCAGCGTGTTCTGCGCCTGCTGCACGACGAACTCGAGGCGCGACACCTTGTCCACCACAGTGTCCATCACCGCGCTGTGCTCGGTGAGCGTCTCGAGGGTCACGCGCACGTCGCCCATCATGTTCATGATGGTGTTGGTCTGGCCCTGCACGGTCTCGACCATCGCCTTGCGATCTTCCACGAGGCGGATCTTCTCGTCGGCCTTCGACGCGGTCGCCAGCAGCTGCTCGATCTGCTGCTTCAGGGCCACCACTTCGCCGCGCTGCGCCAGCACCTGCTCCAGGTCGGCCTTGGTGCGCGACGCCACGTCGCGCACGGCCTCGGCCTGCGCCTTCACGGCGGTGACGATCTGCTCGCGCTTGACCACCGCGCGGATCTGCTGCTCGACCTCGGCCGACGTGTCCTTCAACGTGTCGACGCGCGCCTCGACGGCGGCGATGCTCTTCTCGGCCGTGACCAGATGCAGGCGACGGGCCTCGAACTGCTCGTGCAGCGACTCCACGCGCTTGATCTGCTCGTCGGCGGTGTCGATGGCGGCGGTCACCTCGCGCTGGCGCGACTGCACCTGGCCGAGCTCGGCGGCGAGCTCGTCCTTCACGGTGGCGGCGCGCTTCACCTCGTCCATCAGGCCGCGGACGTCGCGACCGCGGGCGGCGACATCGGCCGCGAGCGACCGGCCGTCGTCGAGCATCACGGCGAGACGCTTCTCCTGTTCGCCGACGGCGGCAGCCGCGGTCTGCACCTGCGTGACGGCGTCGGCCACCTTGGCGATGCGGCGCTCGAGGCCGGTGATCTGGCGGGTGAGCGGCGTCAGCTGCCCCTGCGTGGCGGTGACCGCGCTGAGCTTCTGCTGCACGTCGACCACCATGCCGACGAGACCGTCGGCGGTGGTCTTCATCTGATCGAGTTCGTTCCGGCGGGCCAGCTGCGCCTCCAGCTGACGCTCGGTCTTCAGCGCCAGGTTGGTCAGCTCGTTCACACGGCCGTGCACCATGTCGACGAACTCGGCACGGGCGGTGAGGCGCGAGATCTGCTGATCGAGGGCCGCGGCGTCCTCGCCGAGGCGGGTGGCCTTGGCGGTGGCGGCGTCGATCTCGGCGAACTTCGCGGCGACGGCGTCGAGCTTGCGGTCGATGCCGGGCACCTCCACCTGGAACGCGGCCAGCTTGCCGGCCGCGATCTCCATCGACACGCGGTCGTTCATGAGCGAGTCGCGCGTCTTCGCCAGGTCCTGGCCGAGCTTCGACAGCTCGTGGAACTCGGTGCGCAGCGTCTCGACGTCCTGACGCACGCGCGCCAGCGTCTCCATCTGCGCGGTGGTGCGCTTCGACAGGTCTTCCACGTTCTCGAGTCGGCTACCCAGCGCCTTGATGCTCTCGTGCTTGCGCCCGAGGTCGTCGGACTGCGTGGCGAGGTCGTCGATGCGGGCCGCCAGCGTGTCGAGTCGCTGGCCGAGCGCGCTGATGGTGCGTTCCTTGGCGGCGGCGCCATCGAGACGCGTCTCCACCTCGCCCATGCCCGTGTGCAGCGACGTCAGGCGCAGGCCGAGAGCATCGGCCTCCTTGCGGGCCAGGTCGATGCGTTCCAGGTAGGCGCGCGCGAAGTCGGTGAACTCCTTGCTGTCGCGCTGCGCCCGGGCGATCTCGCGAACCAGATCGTCCTTCGTCTTGGCGCCGGTTTCGAGTTCGGCACTGGTGTCGGCCGACAGCTTCTCGAGGCGCTCGATGAGCTCCTCGGCGCGGGTGACCTGCTTGGCGCCCTCGGCCACCTTGGCGATCTGGGCGTCCATCGCCCACACCATCTCGTTCAGGCGGTTGCTCTCGACGATGGCGCGTTCGACCACGGTGCGCTGGCCTTCGAGGGCCTTCACCTTCAGCGAGACGTGTTCCGACAGGCTGTTGAGCGCGCCGAGGCGTTCCTCGGTGGACTTGCTGAGCTCGTCGAGCGCGGTGAGGGCGCCGATCTTCTTCTCGATCTCGGTGACGGCCGCCATGACCGTGTCCGCGTACTCGCGTTCCTCGCGGGCCGAGGCGCGCAGACGATCGTATTCGGTGCGCAGTTCGGGCGTGAGCGCGCGCAGGCTGTCGACCTCGGTGCGCAGGCGGGCCACTTCGGCGGTGGCGGCGCTGGCGGTCTGCTGCGAGGCCTTCAGCTCGGCACGCACTTCGTCGACCTGGCTGCGTTCCTTCTTCAGCGAGTCGATGGCGGCGCGGTTGTCGGCGGCCTCGGCCTCGAGGCGGGCGAGCGACTCGCGCAGGCGCTGCAGGTCGCCGTCGGGCGACAGCAGGCGCATCACGCTGCTTTCGACGGTGTCGGCCTGCTTCGTGACGGTCTCGATGCGGGGACCCACGTCCTCGAACGTCTTCACGCGAGACACCAGCGTGTTGACCAGCTCGTCGAGGTCGTCGAGGCGGCCGCCGGCGGCCACGGCGCGCTTCTCGACGCGCTCGAGCGACTTGGCGGTCTGCATCAGCCCGGAGCTGCGCGACTCGACCTGGTTGAGGGCGGCCTCCAGCATGGTCTTGTTCTCGCGAGCGAACTTGACCAGCTTGATGAGTTCCGCCGAGGCCGCCTTCATGGTCTCGACGTCCGCGCCCCGCGTCAGTGTTTTCAGTGTCTCGAACATCGTGTTCCTACCTGCGTGTCAGCCTATCGGCCGCACGCACGGCTCCCAAGAGCGACAAGCTCGGCTACGTCCGGAGGTGTCGGCAGCACGACGCATGCCATGCCGTCGCGGGTCGCCGTGGCCCCATCGCGGGCAAGGCAGGGAAATGCGGATACGCCCGAGGGAGAACGTCGGTCGGCGCCGGGCCGTGCATCGACGTGCAGATCGGTGTCGTGGACACCGCTCGTCCGACATTCCGGAAAGGGGCTGGTAGATTAGCCGCGTGCGATCGACCCGCCAATACCTCGACGCCTGGGTGTCAGACGGCCGACTCACGCGCCGCCAGCACGACACCCTCGACGCGTTGGCGTCGCGCCGCCGAGTCTCGCTGTTCGCCGAGCTGAACGGCCTGCTCTACCTCGGGGTGCTGGCCTTCGCGGGCGGCCTGGCGTGGAGGGCCCGCACGTATTCGGATCAGTGGGGCGACCTGGCCCTGTTGCTCCCCGCCACCGCCCTCGTCGTCGGCTGCTTCGCCTGGATGTTCGCCAGGACGCCCGCGTTCTCGCGCGAGCGCGTGGCCTCGCCGTCGCTGGCCTTCGACTACGTGCTGTACCTCGGGTGCCTGGTGCTGGGCGTGGAACTGGGCTACGCGCAGTACCGCTTCCCGGCGCTGCAGGCGCAGTGGGATCTGCTGCTGCTCGCCTCGTCCGTCGTCTACTTCGCGGCCGCCTATCGCTTCGACAACCGCTTCGTGCTGTCACTCGGCATCGCCACACTCGGTGGCTGGTTCGGCGTGCGCGTCTCGCGCCTCGAGTGGATCGATGGGACCACCACGCGACTCCTCGCGCTCACGTATGGACTCGTGGTGGCGGCGATCGGCGGCGCCACGTGGCAGGCCGGCTTCAAGCGGCACTTCCTCGAGGGGTATCTGCGAGTGGCCGCGCTCGTGGTGCTGTCGACGTTGACGTGGAACGTGCTGGAGCACGACGACGTAACGCCGTGGCTGCCGGCCGCGCTGGTGGCGTCGGCGATCTGCGTCGCCGGCGGCGCGCGCACCAGACACTTCAGCTTCGTGGTCTACGGCGCGTTCGCCGGGTATGTGTGCGTCAGCCGCGTGATCCTGCCGCATTCGCCCGGCGTCGAGGTCTCGTTCTTCTACGTGGTGGTGTCGTCGGTGGCCATGGTCGCCGGCCTCGTCGTGCTGTCGCGGCGAATGGGACGGCAGCCATGAGACTCTACGCCGTCGACGACGAATTACGCGTCCGCGTCGGTCGCGATCTGCGTGCATGGACGAAGGCGGGATACATCACGCCGACGCAGGATGCCGCGCTTCGCGCCGATCTCGTTACCGGACTTCGACGCACCGGCGCGATGCTGCGTCTGGGGCTGGCCGCGTTCACGGTGATCGCCGGGGCCGCCGCGATCGGCCTGGTGATGCTGGTGACGGATCTCACGTCCGAGGTCGCAATCACGATCACCACGGCCGTCCTCGGCGTCGCCGCGATGGCCACGGCGTCGTGGCTCGTGCGTCGCTATCGGCTGTATCGCTACGGCGTGGAAGAGGCGCTGGCGATGGGCGCGGTGGGACTGTTCGGCGCCAGCGCGGGTGCGCTCGGCGGCGAGATGTTCGGCGCCAACGGCGGCGCCCCATGGGGCTGCGCCATGGCGGCGGCGGCGCTCGCGGCGGGCTACACGTATCGACGATTCGGCTTCCAGTACGCGGCCGTGGTGTCACTGTGCGCGATCGCGCTCGTGCCCATGGCGTTCGACAGCGTCGGCATGGACGTGACGCGCGTGGTCGCCGCGCTGGTGTTCGCGGGTGGCTACGCGTACGCGAAGACGAGGCGCCACACGGCGGACGACGACATCACGCGGTGTGACGCCGAGGTGCTGCGGGCTGCCGCGGCCACGGGCGCCTACCTCGCGTTGAACGTCGCGCTGACAGGCGAGGTGCTGGCGGAAATGGAGAGCCCGGCCTTTCGCTGGGCCTGCTGGCTGATCACGTGGCTGCTGCCGTTCGCCGTGGGACGCGCCGCCGTGCTCGAGCGCGATCCGTGGCTGCTGCGCGTGGCGATGGCGATGATGCTGGCGTCACTCGCCACCAACAAGACGTATCTCGGCTGGACGCGCCAGCCCTGGGATCCGATGGTGCTCGGCGTGATGCTCGCGGTGGTTGCGCTGTGGCTGCGCCGCTGGCTCGCCGCCGGTTCCGAGGGCGAGCGGCACGGCTACACGGCGCGGCCGCTCGTGGACAGCGACGAGCGTGCGATGCAGCTGGCCAGTCTCGCGTCAGTCGCGGTGCAACCCGCGCACGTGCGCGACGTGCCCGAGCCGCAGCCGCCGACGTTCTCGGGCGGACGCTCGGGCGGCGGCGGCGCGTCGAGCGACTTCTGAGCCCCTGCGACTACGGCGTCTCCGTCAGCAGGAACACGGCGAACGACGCCAGCCAGTGCTCGCCTTCGTAGTGACCGGTGGCCACGTGCTGCAACGCGTCGACGGCGTGCGTGTGGGCGGCATCGGCGAGGAACGCGCGGGCGCGTGAGCCTGTCGGCAGCGCCGACGCGATGTTCCGCATCGCCCAGGCGCGGCTCAGGTTCAGACCGTCGAGATGGCCCAGCTGCGGATCGGTGCGGTCGGTCACCACGGCGATGGTCAGCAGGTTCTTCGGCTGGCCGTCGCGCATCGCCGGCAGGTAGGCGTCGAACCAGGTGGCGAACTCAGCCGGCGGCAGCACCTTTCGCATGAGGTCCGCCTCGACCAGCGCCGGCGACAGGAAGTCGGAGCCATTCGGCTCGAGCTTGGCCGGGTAGTCGGTGTCGTTGAGGAAGTAGTCGCGGCTGCGCGACACCACGAGATCCTTCAGCGCGGTGTGCCCGAACGTGGTCGCGTAGTCGAGCGCGAAGATCAGCCCGTACGCGGTGTTCGGATGCACCCCGGTGCGGATCGCGTAGGTCTGCTTCGGCAGGAAGTCGAGATACCGCTTCACGAGCGCGTCGGTGAGCGGCTGCAGCGCCTGCTCCCACCGCTTCGCTTCAGGTGTCGACGAGCGGTGCAGCTCTTCGGCCAGCTTCAGCACCCACGCCCAGCCGTACATGCGCTCGAACGCCGCGGTGCCTGGTTTGCTGAAATACGCCGCCTCCACCGCCAGGTTCTTCGCGCTGAGATTGCGATCCAGCGCGGTGACGATGGCCTTCGCTTCGGGCATCGACGGGAACAGGCGCAGCAGGCGCGCCAGCATCCAGTGGCCGTGCACCGACGAGTGCCAGTCGTAGCAGCCGTAGAACGCGGGATGCGCTCTCTCGGGCAGCTGCACGTCGTCGGGGCCGTTCAGCACGTAGCCCGGCTGGCTCGGATACGCCTTGGCCACGCAGCGCAGCGTGATCTGCGCGAAGTTCGAGGCGCTCTCCGCGGTCAGCGCCGGCAATGGCGGTGGCTCGGCTGGCACGGGTGGCGGGGCCGGCGCGGGTGGCGGGGCCGGCGCAGGCTGGCAGGCGACCAACGAGACGAGGGCCATTGCAACGGCGAACGGCTTCACCACGACCGCCATCCTACTTGCAGCGCAGCTCGACGCGGCGGTTGCGGGCGCGGTTGGCGTCGGAGCTGTTCTCCACCACGGGCTGCGTCTTGCCATAGCCCTTCGCGGTGAGCCGGGTGGCGGCGATGCCGTGCTGGGCGAGCCAGCTGCGCACCGTCTCGGCCCGCTGCCCCGACAGGCGCACGTTGTAGGCGTCGTCGCCGACGTCGTCGGTGTGGCCCTGTACCTCCACCGCGACGCTCGCGTTCGCCGTCAGCGCATTGGCCGCCTTCTGCAGCAGCGGCGCCGATTCCGCGCGCAGCGTAGCCTTGTCGAAATCGAATGTCACGCCGTAGAGCGGAAGTCGACAGTCTTTCGCCAGCGCGGCGGTCCAGTCGTCGGCGCCGACGTCGGCCAGACTGATGCCGAAGCCGGTGTTGCTGTCGTCGGCGGCACGACCGATCACCACCCACAGATCGCGGGTGCCGGTGGCGTAGTGCGCGCGCACGACGCCTTCGCCTTCCGCCACGCCGGTCACACGCGGCAGCACCGTCCAGCCGGCCTTGGTGAGTGCCGCGGTGTAGACGAGCTCCGTCTCGAGTTTCGACAGCGACTTCGGCGGCGTGTATTGCCGCACCTGATAGCGGCGCCCGACGAGGTGCGGCTCTTTCTCGCTTCCGGAGGTCACGTCCATCGGCTCGTCGACGGTCGCGACATTCTCGAGGGTGGAACCCGCCATTGCCGTGAGGAAGGGCCACTCGGCGGTGTCGGCGACCGGCTGCGGCGTGGCCGGCGGCGCGGCGAGGACGTGGGTGCGGGGCGCTGCGCCGGTGCGCACCATGGTCAGCTTCGGATCCTGGAACTCGGCGAGGCCCACGTCGAGCCACACCTCGGCGCCGCCGTCGACACGCTGCAACGTGTAGCTGTCGCCGTCGTGCCCCTTCAGTGTCCAGCCCTGCGCCTTCAGCACCGGCTCCCACTTCTTCCACGCGGCGTCGGACGGCTCATGGAAGCCCTCGGGCACCCGTGTGAGATACCCGCTCGTGTAGGCGCCTCGCTTCGCCGTGCGCGACGTGCCGATGTAGAACGAGGCCTCGTCGTAGGCGTGCGTGATCAGGGTGTCGGCGTTGCTCTGGTAGCCCTCGGGCAGCGGAACGCCATCGGCCCAGGGCGCCGGTGCCATCGACGACACCGACACGACCAACACGGAGAGCAGAACGATCGCACGCATACGACGAGCCTCGGGAGTGATTACATCGAGTTGCGGCTGGCCGGCGGGACGATGCCGTTCAACCGCAGGTACACCGCCATCTGACCGTAGATGTCCATGGCGTGGTTGAGGACGAAGTAGGTGACGCGGGCGCGGGTGGAGCTGCCGAGGAACGCCGGTCCCTGCACCGCCTGCACCATCGTCGCGTCGGTCTGCTCCTTCACGGCGGCGATCCCGAAGTCGTACGAATCCGCGAGGGCCTTGAGGATCTCGGCCTTCGCCGTCGCCTTCGGGTTCATGGTCGGGGCGGCGGCCTTCGAGCCGAGCGCCTTGAACAGCATCACGTTGGCCCCAGCCACGTGCATGATCTGCTCGCCGTAGCTGCGCTGCGCCGGCGTGGCCTTGAAGGCGAACTTGTCTTCCGGCATGGCGTCCGCGATCTTGCCCATCTGCTCCTTCTGGTTCGTCAGGTCCTTGAGCAGCTCCGCCTGCAGCGACGGCGCCTGCGCGGTGGTGCGGATGACGCTGATCGCGAGCAGGGCGGACAACAGGGCGGCGGTCGTGACGAGTGATTTCATGGCTGTCTCCTCTGACGGGCGGAACGCTGCAGGTTCTGCGTGGCCGCCGTGACGGCCCGGAACGTCTCGAACATCGCGCGCCATTGCGCGCTCGTCATGGCCGACTGCAGCTCGGCCTGCGCATCTTGCCACTCCGCCCGCGCCTTGGCGAGCGTCGTCCGGCCGGCCGGCGTGAGGGCGACCTGCCTGGTGCGGGAGTCGTCACCCACCGCGGTCGTGATCCACCCCTGGCGCTCGAGCACGCGGAGGTTTCTCGACACGGTGGCCTTGTCGAGTGCATGCATTCGCCCCACCAGCGTCTGGCTCATCGGCCCCTGGCGCAGCGTCGCCAGGATCGCGAACTGCGGCGCCTCGACGCCCGCATCACGCAGGCGGCGGTCGTACAGCTGGGTGAGCGTCCGCGCCAGGCGGCGAGCCGACGCGCAGGCACACCCCAGGTCCACTGGAGCGGCTGGCTCGGAGGCCGTGACCCGGCGTCGCGACGTCACCGCTGCCCCTGCGGCTTCTCCGGCTGAGCGAGCAGCAGGCGCATCGGGCCCAGCGGACCGAGAGGCGTGTACTCGAAATCGGCGAGGTGGGCCTTGGCGAGCGGCAGGGTGTCCATGAGGGCGCGCGCTTCGGCAACCGTCGACGCATTCACCAGGAACATCACGCCGCGGCCGTCGCTGCGGCCGAACCACTGCTGAATCCGGCCATCGAGATAGGCCTGCACCGTCTCGCGGATCTCGCTGGGCATCGCCTTCGCCAACGCCGCCCGATCGACCTCCGGCTTCACCGTCAGGTTCACCATCACGACGGTGGTCGGGAGGGTGGGCGGTTGGGCCGGCTGCGCGGCGATCGGCACGGCATACAGGATGGCGGCGAGCGCGAACGACGCGATGGCGCGGGCACCGGGTGGCATCGGCATGGACGATCTCCTTTGGTTGCAGATGCAACCATGAAGAGGCAGCCTACACCCGATCCGCCATCGCGTGTCAATGGCCCGGGATGTAGACGCGACCGGCGCCGCCGCTCAGCGCTGGCCGCCGCCCGAGACCTTCTTCGGGTTCACCGCGTTGGCCAGGGCCAGACGGTTGTCGTGCGTCACGTAGCTGATCTGCAGGTTGTACCCGTTGGGCGTGTCGGTGTGGTAGCTCTTGAACGCCGCGGTGTGGATCTCGTCGGGCACCCACGTGCCGTCGGGCCCCTTGTGCCGGCTCGACGTGTCGACGGTGACCTTCAACCCGCGCTGCTCGAGCGCCGCCTTCACCTTGTCGGTGTCCCACGGCGAGATGCCGAACGAGATGTGATCGATGCGCGGGCCGCCGGCGCGGCCGCCGTTCTTCCCGCCGTCGGGCGCCAGCGCGTTGCCGCCGCGGATGATGATGTCGCCGGCGTCGGCCATCATCAGCTCGTGCTGGCTGCCTTCGTCGTAGGTGGGCGACCAGCCGAGCAGCTGCTGATAGAACGACGCGCTCTTCTTGTAGTCGGCGGCGTTGAATGAGAAGTGATCGAGCCACACGGTCTTCCAGCCGGTGGCCGCGAACGGCAGCGGCTCGCTCAGCTTCGCCGTGGCCGGCGTGGCGCGCTGCTTCGTATAGCCGGCGCCGTTGGTGATCCGCAGCTCGAACCCGTCGGGGTCCTTCACCAGGAAGCCTTCGGCGCCGCCGGCGCCGCGCTCGGCTACCGGCGACAGGCCACGCGACTTGAGCGCCTGCTCCACCGCCGACGCGTTCCACGGCGTGATGGCGAAGCCGAAGCCGCTCACCATCGCACGCACCGGGCCACCGCGCCGGTTCGGCTGCGCGTTCAGCGCATCGAACGCACCCGGCCCGGCCTGCTTCATCACCGCCGTCCCCCATGGCCCCATGTCGAGCACCGCCTGCGTGCCGTCGTCGCTTCGCAGCGTCCAGCCCATGAGCGCGATGTAGAACGCTGCCTCCTTGCGGTAGTCCTCGAGCACGAAGGTCACCGAGTCGAGCGCGGCGGTCTTCCAGCCGGTGGACGCGAACACCTCGGGAATCGACGACGTCACGCATTCCGGCGCACCGAACGTGGTCATGCAGCGGCCCTGGGCGAAGGCATCACCCGACAGGAACGGCGCCGCCAGCGAGGCCAGGCCAAGGGACGACAGCAGAGAACGGCGGGAGAGGACGGAGTTCATGGACACCTCGGGCGAGAGGATACGTCAGGCAGACGCCGGCTGCATCGGCCGCGCCTTCACCGCCGCCACGGTCACCCACGCGCCGAGCAGCGCCAGGCAGATCGTGGGCACGATCATCGCGGCCGCCGGGAAGCCGCCCCATTCGGCCACCATCGGCATGAGGTTCTGCGACGCGAAGCCGCCGAGATTGGCGAAGCTCGAGATCGCGGCGATGCCGGTGGCGGCGCGGGCGCCGCTCAGGAAGCGCGACGGCAGCGTCCAGAAACTGGGGAGCAGCAGCGAGATACAGGGCGTGCCGATCACCATGCCGAGCAGCCGCAGGGCGTTGTTGTTCGCCATCGTGCTCGTGAGGAACGCCACGACGCCCACCACCGACAGCACCACCATGCTGGCCAGCGCGGTCTCGTGTTTGCGGATCCGGCTGGGCACGATCATCAGCAGCACCGCGGCCACCATCCACGGCAGCGCGCTCAGCAGGCCGTTCTGCGTGCCGGTCACACCGAACGCGCGGACCACCGTGGGAATCCAGTAGATCACGCCGTAGAGCGCCGTGAGGATTAGCGTGTAGACCAGCGACAGGCCCAACACGCGCACGTCCCACAGCACCTGCCACACCGAGCCGTGATCGGCTTTCGCCGTGTTCTCGCGCGCCAGAGATTCCTGCAGCCAGGCCTTCTCGTCGGCCGAGAGGAACGTGGCCTTGGCGGGTTCGTCGGTGAGGAACAGGTACACGGCGATGCCGATCAGCACCGCGGGCACGCCGGTGGCGACGAAGATCCACTGCCAGCCCTTCAGGCCGAGGGCGCCGTTCAGGTCCAGCAACGGCCCGGAGACCAGCGATCCGAACATGTTGCCGAAGGCGCTGCCCAGCGTGACGATGGCCATCACCCGTGCGCGGTACGCCTGCGGAAACCACAGCGTGGTAAAGAAGATGATGCCGGGATAGGCGCCGGCCTCGGCCACGCCGAGCAGGAAGCGCAGCACGGTGAACATCGTGTGCGAGGTGGTGAAGGCCAGCGCCACCGTCACCGCGCCCCACGACACCAAGATGCGGGTGAGCCACAGGCGCGCGCCGAACCGGTTCAGCGCCAGCGCCGACGGCACCTCGAACACCAGATAGCCGACGAAGAACAGCGACGCGGCGAAGCCGTAGGTGGTCTCGGACATGCCGAGGTCCTTCACCATCTGCAGCTTGGCGAAGCCGACGTTGGCGCGATCGATCACCGCCATCAGGTAGACGAGCATCACCAGCGGCATCGTGCGCCACACGATGCGTGACATGGTCGCTTCCTGCTGCGGCGTCAACGATCGATCCATGGGGCTCCTAGAGGGTCAACACGATCTTGCCGAGCTGGTCGCCGGCATCCATCAGCGCGTGCGCGCGCTGCACGTCCTCGAACGCGAACGTCGCGCAGATCGGCATTCGCATGCGCCCACTCGCCAGCAGGGGCCACACGTGCGCGACAAGCTCTCGACCGAGACGTCCCTTGTACTCGGCGTCGCGCGGCCGCAGGGTGGATCCGGTCAGCGTGAGCCGCCGGCGCACCAGCTCGCGCACGTTCACCGTGCTCAGCTCGCCCAGATGCGAGGCGATCAGCACCAGCCGGCCGTCGGCCCGCAGCAGCCCGAGCTGCATCGCCGTGTACGGACCGGCCTGGGCATCGAGCGCCACGTCGACGGCGTGCCGGCCGATTGCCTGTTCGATCGCCGCCACCCAGTCGCCGCGATAGTTCACGGCCACGTCGGCGCCAATCGCGCGGCTCGCCTCGAGCTTCGCGTCGGTGCTGGCGGTGGCCACCACGCGGGCACCGCGCAGCTGCTTCGCGATCTGGATCGCAGCGAGGCCCACGCCGCTCGTGCCGCCCTGCACGAGCAGCGTCTCGCCCTCGGCGAGGCGTCCGAGCCAGATCACGTTGTTCCACGCGGTGAAGAACACCTCGGGCAACGCCGCCGCTTGCGCGAAGTCGAAGCCTTCGGGCATCGGCAGGCACTGCAATGCGGGCACCGCGCAGAACTCGGCGTAGCCGCCGCCGTTCGTCAGCGCGCATACTGCCTCGCCCACCGCCCAAGCGGAGACGCGGCTCCCCACCTGCTCGATCAAGCCGGCGATGTCGAGGCCAGGCAGGTCGGTGGCGCCGGGCGGCGGCGGATACAGACCGCGCCGCTGCTGCACGTCGGGGCGGTTCACGCCGGCGGCCTTCACGCGCACCACCACGTCGTCTGGCCCGCACGCCGGGGACGGACGATCGGCGAGCGCCAGCACCTCAGGGCCGCCCGGACGCGTGATCTCGATGACCTTCACGGTCGACCGCGATCTGCCAGCAGGGCGGCGACCCGCGCGCGGGCCGCGGCGTCGAGCTGCTCGTAGAGGCTGTTGCCGTGCGCGTCGATCGCCACGGTGACCGGACCGAATCCCGACAGACGCACGCGTGTCAGGCGGAACTGCATGATGAAGTCGTCCCAGCCGGTCTCGACGATCGACTCGATGCCCGGCGACAGCAGCGCCGACGCCCCGCCGACGACCGAGAAATAGACGCAGCCCGCCTCGCGCATCGCGTCCACGCAGCCGCGGCCGAGCCCGCCCTTGCCACCGACGGCCGTGAGGCCGAAGTGACGGATCACCGTCGGCATCAACGCGTCGAACCGTGTGCTGGTCGTGGGGTTGATGTAGAGCGGCTCGAGGCGATCGCCGTCGGGACCGGGCCGCGAGCAGATGCCCATGTGCATGAACGTGCCGCCGCGGATGTCGACCGGCGGCGCCTGATTCGCCTCGGCGAACGCCACCAGCCGCTTCACCGTGGGCAATCCCACGGTGACGGTCATCTCGCCGTCGAGCAGATACACGTCGCCCAGCGTGAGCGCCCGCGCGCGCTCGGGCGTGAGGGGCAGCTGCAGGCGCGGATAGTCGTCGCTCACTCGACGCGCTCCACGACGCCGGAGTTGTGCAGCCGCGCCCGCGTGCGGCGATTGATCCAGCAGTTGAACTCGACGGCTACCGGCGTGAAGCCATGGCCCGCGGCGTGGTTGATGTGCAGGCCGAGCGCGGTGGTCGATCCGCCGAGGCCCATCGGACCGAAGCCCGTCTGGTTGATGATGGCGAGCAGCCGCGACTCCATGTCGGCCACCACCGGATCCTCGCTGCGCTGCCCGAACGGCCGCAGCGTCGCTTCCTTGGCCATGTGCGCCGCGTGATCGAAGCTGCCGCCGATGCCCACGCCGATGACCACCGGCGGACAGTGCTGGCCGCCGGCGCGCAACACGCAGTCGAGGATGTAGCGCTCGATCGTCGGCAGATCCGGCGAGATGAAGATCTCGGCCGAGGCCCACCGCCCCGAGCCGAGCGCCTTCGGCGAACAGGTGATGTCGACGTAGTCGACGTCGCCCAGCAGTTCGTACGACACGAGCGGCATGTCCTTGCCACGGTAGCTGCGGGCGTTGGTGAGCGGGTCGGTGACGAACTGAAGCAGCGGCGGCTCGATCGTGCGCACGAGATGATCGAACCCGTCCACGATGGCCTGGCGGATGTCGCCTTCGAAGCGGACCCCGCAGCCGATCTTCACCGAGTAGGTGGGCACGCCGGCGTCCGAGCACACGAAGCGGCCCTGCGTTTCAGCCGCCTCGGCACTGCGCAGCATGAACGTGAGCGTGCGGCGCGCGTTGGCGTTCTGCTCGGTCTGTTGCGCCTGGCGCAGGGCCTCTTTCGAGTTGGCCGGAATGCTCTTCAGCGACCACTCGTAGAGCTGAGCGGTCACCTCCTTCACCATCTCGTAGGTGACGGCCACGTCAGGCCGCCGCCTGGTCGAGGTCGAGCAGGCGGGCGGCGTTGTCGCCGGTCATCGCCCGGATGTCGGCCTCGCCGTAGCCGAGATTCAGCAGGTCGCGCACGATCGTGCGGAAGCCGTCGATCGGACGCGGTGATCCGACCAGCCCCAGATCCGACGACAGCACGGTCTTCCCGACGCCGACGAGCCGGATCAGGCGATCGAGTTCCTGGGCGGTGTATTTCTTCGAGCGGCCCTCGACGAACATGCAGATCGAGTGCTCCATCACCGCGCCGCACTCGAGCAGCCCGCGGATGTCGTCGTCGGAGCACCGCACGATGTACGTCGGGTGGTTCACCAGCAGCTTCTTCACGCCGCGCCGCTGCGCTTCGGCGAACACCACGAGCATCTCGGCCGCGGAGAGATGCCCGCCCGCGAGGATGATGTCGTCGGCCGCGATCAGATCCAGGATCTGCTTCAGCGGGTCGATCACCCGGCCGTTGGCGTCGAGCGCCTGCAGTGGAATGGCCGGGATCATCTTCTTCGCCGGCGACGGGAACGTGACGGCGTGCCCTGACTTCACGGCGTCGATGTGGTTCGCCGCCGACAGCGTCGGCAGCCACACGATCTTCCCGCCGAGCTTGATGCAGTGATCCACGGCGTGCGGGTTGAAGCCGCCGGAGGCGTTGTTCAGCACGAGTCCCGAGTAGAGCTTCAGGTGCGTCGCGGGAAACAGCTTCTCGAGGATGCGCGCGTGCGACGTGCCAAGGTAGTAGTGGTCCTTGTAGAGCAGCGCGCGGAAGCCGGCGCCGGCGGCATCCAGCATCGCGTCGTGGTGGTCGAGGATGCGCGGCATGGCCGCGGGGCCGCTGTGGCAGTGCAGATCGACGGCGCCGACGAGCAGGCGCGCGACCTCGGGATCGTGAGTGGTGGTGGCGTCGGTCATGGCGGAGCTCCGGTAGCGTGCGAGCGCGATCAGGCGGGATCGGCCGGCACCGGGTAGTCGTCGGCGTTCAGCACCCAGCCGGGCTGCTTCGAGAAGTCGGCCCGCGGCGGCGAGAAGATGTCGATCATCTGATTGAAGCCGGGCAGCACCGATCGCGACGTGTGCACGGCCGGCGGCGGAATCACGGTGAGCGACGGCGCGGCGAGCAGCTCGTGCTCGTCGTCGCGCCAGGCGCGCATGTCGGGCACCCACGGCCAGCGGATGTCGTGCACGAAGCCGCCGTCGATCACCAGCGACCCCTGCTCGAAGTCGTCGTGATGATGCGGCGAGAGCTTCGTGATGTCGCGCAGGCCGATGCGCGGATCGAGGAAGTTGATCATCACCGTGGAGCAGCGGAAGATGCGCCCGAAGCGTCCCGACTGCGTGCCCACCTTCAGCGAGTAGGCTCGGATGGCCCACGTGGCTGGATGAGGCCACGGCTGGAATGGCTTCACGTGCGGCGACGGCCCGGCGAACGCGGCGGCGTTGCCGCAGGCGGCATTCAGATCCGCCGACGCGGACGAGAACACGCGAATCACGCGTCCGGCCGCGGTGACGTCGAGGCGACTCGGCCCCGGCGGCACGAACGCGATCGAGAACGGCGCCACGGCCAGTGTCTCGGTGCCGGCGGCGACGGTGACGCCGCAGCCGCCCTCGTCTGGCAGGATCACGGCGTACTCGTCCACCTGATCGGGTCGCGCGAGCACGGCGCCCGGCTGCACCACGGAATACGCCACCACGAAGTTCACGCCGCGCGCCAGCCACGTCTTCTCGGTGGCGGTCTCGATCTGCGGCGGATCGGCGTAGAAGCGGTTGTAGCTGGCGGCGGCGAACTGCGAAGCCGTGCCGGCCGGGGAAGACGCGCGGGCCAGTTGAGACCGCGGATCGCTGGCGTGGAACATGTCGACGGAATCCTCTACTTCTTCAGGGTCGCGAACTCGGCCAGCGCGGCCCGCGCGGCCTTGCGCATGAAGGCCTGATCGGAAGCCACGATGAACGCCGAGGCGCCGGCCTCCGCGAAGGTCTTCGCTTCTGGCAGGCTGTCGGTCATCAGGCACACGGGCTTGCCGGCCCTGGCGGCGGCCGCCATGATGCGGGCCACGGCATCGAGAATCACCGGTGCGTCCTTGCCGGGGGCGCCGTACGACACGGAGAGGTCGCCGCGCCCGATGAACACGGCGTCGAGGCCCTCCACCGCGACGATCTCGTCGATGTGCTCCACCGCTGCCGGATCCTCGATCATCGCGATGACGGCGACCGACGCGTCCGCCCTGTCCACGTGTTCCCACATCCCGAGTCCGCCGTAGCGTCCGGCCCGCGCTGACGCGGAGAAGCCGCGCGAGCCGCCGCGATAGCGGCAGGCCGATACGACACGCCTTGCCATGTCGGCGCTGACCACATGCGGCACCAGCACCGCGTCGGCGCCGCAGTCGAGCACCGACAGCAGGCCCGCCGGGTCGGCCGACGGCACGCGCACCACGCCGGCGATGTGCGAGGCGCGCGCCGCCAGCAGCAGCACGTCGGTCTGCGCGCGATCGAAGGGGGCGTGCTCCTCGTCGATGACCACGAAGTCGAACCCGAGGTCGCCCAGGATCTCGGTGGCGTGCGTGGTCGGCGTCTTCAGGAACGTGCCGACGAGCAGCTCGCGGGCGTGGAGGCGGTGGCGGAAGGTGGACATGGAGGCGGCATCGAATCGATGCGTGGGCATTGTGCCAGAGCCGGCGCCCGCCGGCGCGCGAGATTCGCGAACGCGCTGGTAGCGCCGTGGACGAGCCTAGAATGGCGGCCATGAACCGTCTTCGCCGGGCAGTGCTGGTGGTGCTCACCGCAACCGCCGTGTCCGTTGGCGCCGCCGCGCCGCCGCTGCCGCGCATGACACGGTTGTCAGACGGCGTCTACTTCTACGAGCACGTCGACCCGACCAAGGCGGGCGTCACCGCGAACAACCTGGTCGTCGTGGGCGCCGACGCCGTGCTCGTCGCCGACGGGCAAGGCACGCCCGAGAACACCGCGGAGCTCGTGGCCGCGATCGCGGCGCTGACGCCGCGGCCGATCCGCTACGTGGTGGTCGGCTCGGAGCATGGCGACCATCGCGGCGGCGACTCGGCCTTCCCTGCCACCGCGACGTTCGTCGCGCATCCGTCGTCGCAGGCCGCGCTGAAGGCGCAGTCCGTCTCACCGTCGCGCCGGGCCGGCGCGCCGCCGGTCGTCGTGCCCACGGAGACGGAGGACCACGCGCGCACGATCGATCTCGGCGGCCGTTCCGTCGTGGTGCGCTTCCTCGGCCGGGCGCATACGGGCGGCGATCTCGAGGTGCTGGTGCCGCAGGCGCGCGTGGTCTACATGAGCGAGGCGTACATCAGCGGCATCTTCCCCTCGATGGCCAACGGCTTCCCCACCGAGTGGGCGGCGATGCTGAAGGCGGCCGAGACGCTCGATGTCGATACGTTCGTCCCCGCGCACGGCCTCGTGGACGCGTCGCCGGTGCTGACGCGGGAGGGCGTGGTGGCGTATCGGGAGGCGATCGAAGCGGTGATCGCCGAGGGACGGCGCCTGCACGACGCTGGCGTGCCTGCCGCGGATACCCCGGCACAGTCGCGTTTCGGCGCCATGGCCGGGCTGCATCGCTACAAGGAGAACGTCGCCGGCGCGCTGGGGCGTGTCTACGCCGAGCTGGACGGGGCACTGCCGAAGCCGTAACGACCGGCGCGTTCACTCCAGCAGCGCCTTCATCGGCGCGTCCACGCGCCCGGGTCGCGCAGCGAGCGGGCGATCTCCACGCCTGGGACATCGGCCAGCCTGCGGCTCAGCCGGCACTCTGGCGCGTGCGGTCAAGCGACTGGCGCGTGGCGTCATTCGTCGGTGCCCGCGCGTCGGCGATTCTCACCGGGCACCTGATCGCGCGGCCTTCTGCCGCGGATTCCGGCGCACGAGGAGAGTCCCGACATGGTCCGCATCGCCGCCGTCCTGATCGCCCTGTTCGCGTCCGTCGCCCCGGCCGTCGCGCAGTCGTCCACCGGATCCGTCGCCGCCGAGGCCGACGTGCTCGCCTACGGTCTGCCCGGCTACTCGGGCATCGTGAACGTGACGCTGCCGAGCCGGCTGCAGGTGGCGGTGGGCATCGGCCGCTACGCGGTGCCGTCGTTCCTGCTGAGCGGCGACGACGCCTATGACATCGCGAAGTGGAAGGCCACGGTGACGTCGCTGCAGGTGGCGCGGGCCACGTATCGCTTCCGTGGCGCCATGAAGAGCGGCCCGGCGGTGGGCGTGGTGGCGCTGAACCAGAACTGGCGGCTGCGCTCGGATCGTCTGGCCGGCGAGACCACGTTCCGCACGCTGAGCGTCGGCGTGACCGCGGGGTACTACTTCCACGCTGGTCGACACTTCTACGTCTACCCCACCACTGCGTTCACGCGGAACCGCGTGGCGTCGGGCAGCACGTCGATCAAGGGGACGAGCTACGAGGTGGCGCGCTACGCGCCGAACGCGTCGCTGCACGCCGGCTGGGAATGGGGTCGCTAGGCGCTACGCATTCACGGCGCGGAACGCCGTGGGCGGTGTGCCGGTCCAGCGGCGGAAGGCGCGGGTGAATGCGCTCGGCTCCGAGAAGCCCAGCAGGAACGCCACGTCCGTCGCCGACGTGCCTGGACGCGACAGGTGCTCGATGGCGAGGTTCTTCCGCACGTCGTCCACCAGTTGCCGGTACGACGTCTGCTCGTCGGTGAGGCTGCGCTGCACGGCGCGCTCGCTCATCGCCAGCTCGCTCGCCACTTCCGCGAGCGACGGCACCGCACCCTTCAGCCGCGCGCCCAGTACGGCCAGCACGCGCCCGCTCACGCCGCCGCGCGCGGCCAGGTCGCTCAGCGTGCGGGCGGCATTGCCCTCGAACACCGCCAGCAACGCAGGGTCGGCGGAGATGAACGGAATCCGCAGCGTGGCGTTGTCGTAGACCACCACGTCGTCACGCTGCCCGAATCGGACACGGCCGAACACTCGCATCTGTTCGGCGATCGATGGAGGCGCCTGATGACGGAAGCACACCTCGGCTGGCTGGCAGGGCGAGACCGCGAGCCGTTGCAGGGTCACCACCATGCCGGCAGCCAGCGTCTCGACGGCCTGCCGCGGATCGCGATGCAGGTAGCTGTCGCGATCGGCCACGGCGCTGAAGCGATACGTGGTGCGGACGCCGTCGTCGACGATGCCGACCGTCTGCCCGTCGTTCAGAAGCGGGATGTAGCGACTGAGCCGATCGAGCGCCTCGCCCGCGGTGCGACAGCTCAAGACGACGTAGCCGACGATGCCGAGGGCGCCGGGGTTGTACGACTCGGCGGAATGCAGGCCCACGTCGGCGTCGCCGGTGAGCCGCTCGGCCAACGGCCACAGGCGCTCCATGTACGCGGCGGGCACCCGGGCGTTCGGTTGCTCGAGTCGAGCGGCCTCGATGCCGGCCGCGCGGCATACATCCGCGCGTGGATGGCCCTGGCGTTCGAGGAAGGCGAGGAAATCGTGTACCAGCGACGCGGCCAGCGTGGCCTCGCGAGTCATTTCCGGGAGTCTATCGTGAACACTCACACCAATCGGACGCGCATACGCGTGGGCGGCCTCGCACTGCTCGTTGCGACGGCGCTCTTCATCGCCGTGTTCAGCTATCTCGCGAGCACCTTTGGTTATCCCGACGTGCTCGATCGACCAGCGGATGAGGTGCTGCCGGCGCTGCGGGCGCTGGGGCCCACGGGATGGAGCGTCTGGCTCATCTATGGATGGATTCCGCTGCTGCTCGTGCCCACCGCGCTCGGCGTGCGCGAGGCGGCCCGCATGACGACGCCGCGACTGGCGCGACTCGCGGTGCCGCTGGCGATGCTCAGCACCGCGTCGATGATGGCCGGCCTGCTGCGCTGGCCCACGCTGCACTGGTGGCTGGCCGGCGCCTGGACCTCTGCGGATGCCGCCGAGCGCACGATCATCGCGGCGCGATTCGCCGCCGCGAACCTGTATCTGGGCAACGTCGTCGGCGAATTCGCGGGCGAGCTGTTCCTGAACGGCTTCCTGCTGGTGGCATCGCTGGCGGTGGCCGGGGCGCGCCCCGGACGCCGATGGCTCGCCGTCGCGGGCACGGCGGCCAGCGCGCTCGGATGGCTGGCGATGCTGCGCAACCTCACGCCGCTGGTCGCCACCATCGCCGCCATCAACAACGCGGTGTTGCCGTTGTGGATGATCGTGCTTGGCGTGATGCTGCTGCGCACGGTGCGGGCAACGCGGTGAATGCGCCGGCGTTCACCCCGTCGAGGCGGCCCGAACGGCGATGACGGTAGACGACGGCCTCTACACCATCGAGGCCGTCCACGCACACGACATCGACGTCGGCCTCCACCGCGCACGCTCCGCCACTGCCGAGCGCCACGTCGCGCAGACGACGGCGCAGGCGCCGGGCCACGCGGGTGTCACGCGACGCCAGCAGCACCAGTACGCGCCGGCCACGTCGCAGGGCGTCGGCCGCCGCCACGAAGAGCCCCCGGCCGGTGCCCGCGACGACGTCGTCGACCGTCCGCGTCATCGCGACACCTGTACGCCCTCGGTTCCCGCGCTCAGGATCGGCCCGCTCAGCGTGCGCAGGAACGCCTCGAGTTGACGGCGCTCGACCGGCGCGAGCCGCAGGGGATGCAGCTCGGTGCGCCCCAGGACGGCGGCCGGTGCGCGATCGTAGTGATCGATCACCTGCGCCAGCGTGTCGAACTGTCCGGCGTGCATGTAGGGCGGGCGGTCCGCCACGTTGCGCAGGGACGGCACCTTGTAGGCGCGCGCCTGGGTGTGGTCGCCGGTGAGCATGAAATCGAGTTCGGCGCAGCGCTCACGGGCGTCGCTCCAGCGGCTGCGGCAGTTGAACTCGTCTCGCGCCGCGGCAGCCGCGCCGTCGAGCCTTCCCTGGTCCACCACCGCGCCGGGCCTGGCCGGCACGCCGGTGTTGTGGAACTCGTTGTTGGTCAGCAGCGGGCCGTTGTGGCACTGCGTGCAATGGGCCTTGCCGGTGAAAAGGCGCAGACCCGCCACCTCCTCGCCCGTCAGCAGCCCCTCGCCGGTGGCGCCGGAAATGACCGCGGCGACGTAGGCGTCGAATCGCGACGGGCCGAATCCGATGCTTCGTTCGTACGCCGCGATCGCCTTGCCGATGTTGACGAAGATGCCGGTGACGGTGTCCCACAGCGCCTCGTGCAGGGTCTTCCAGGCAGCGATGGCTTCCTCCGGCTCCGGCGACGCGAACACGCCCGTCAGGTCTGGCAGGGCGCCAAAGAGCGCCTCGTATTCGCGCCGGTAGTGCGCGGCGATGACTTGCGCGTACTGTACGCGCGTGCCGCCGTGCTCGACCTCGCTTTCGAGCGGACCGAGCGCCTGCGCCCACAGGCTGTCCTTGCGCCCGTCCCAGAAGAGGAAGGGCGCTCGCGCCATGCCGGCGAGGGGCATGGCGCGACGGGCCGTGGTTCCGATACCGACGGCGAGCGCACGGCCGTCCTGGAATCCGCGCTCGGGCTGGTGACACGTGCCGCAGGCCACGTGTCCGTTCGCGCTGAGCCGGGTGTCGAAGAACAATCGGCGCCCGAGCGAGACCGCGACCGGATCATCGGCGACGCGGTTGGTGGGATCGGGCGGCAGCGGGTCGAGGGCGAGCAGCGACAGCGAGCGCAGTTCCTCGAGCTGCGCTGCGGTCCAGCGCTGGCGAGGGCCCGCCATCACCGACACGAGCGAGGCACAGACGATCCCCGCGGAGAGCGCGGTCACGACGCAGGTGCGAAGAGTCATGGCGGCGTCTCAGAGCGAGAGATGGAAGGTGACCGAGTCGGCGCCGGCCGCGCTGGTGATGGCGAGCCGGAACTCCCACCACCCACTCATGTTGAAGCGCACGCCCTCGAGTTCGTAGCGGCCGTCGCCGAGCGCGCGGGTCATGCGCGGACGCGTCGGCAGGCCGTGCCCGTGCTCGGGCATGCCGCCGTCGATCGCGATCGCGGCATCGTCGACGGCACGCCCCGCGGCGTCGCGAACGGCGACCTGCACCGTCTGCATCTGACGCGGGCGCAGCGGCTGGGCTGGCTCGAGCGTGGCCACGTAGCGGCCGTCAATCGAGGGGCGCGGGCCGAGTCCGAACTCGCTGGCCGCCGGACGCGTGGCGCCGGTACGCCGCATCATCATGGCGTGGCTGCACGCCTGCAGAGCTGGCACGCCGGTCGCGATCAGCAGCATCAGCAGCGCGCGCGTCGTCTTCGTCATCGTCATCGTCGTCTCCCGTGGAATCGCCGCGACGGCGGTGCCGCGACGTGATTCGCAGCGTAGCGAGCGGGTCACCGGTGGCGATTGAACGAAGACGCCGAAGTCCTTGAACGCAGCGGCTGTAGAATGCCGCCTTGCCGTACACGCCGAGCGCGGAGCCGTATCGCTGGTTCACGGTGCCGCGCTGGTACCTGTGGGAAGGCGGCTTCTTCCTGACCGCTCGCGCCCAGGGCGTCGTGCCGACGCACTCACACCACGCGATCCAGGTGGTGGTCGCGCTCGACGGACTGCTGGCCATCAGCGGCGCAGGCGAGGTGTGGCTCGAGCGCCGCGGCATCATCGTGCGCCCGGACGCCGAGCACTCGTTCGACTGCAACGGCGCGCTCGGCGTGATGCTGTTCGTCGATCCGGAGACCAGCGAAGGCGCGTGGCTCGCGGCGGCCCTGCGCGACGACATCACGACCGTGCCGGACGCACGACTCGACGCCATCGTGCCGGGCATGCGGGCGTTCGTGGAGCGGCCCGACGAGGTCGACGATGTGGCCGCGGTGATTCGCGGACTGGTGCAGGCGCTCCGACCGGGTCTGGCGCCGTCGCGTCGCGTCGACGCCCGCGTCACGGCCGTGGTCGAGGCCATCCGGTCGTCGGACGATCTGCGCATGGCGCTCGACGACGCCGCGAGCATCGCCTGCCTGTCGCCGACGCGATTCGCGCACCTGTTCAAGGAACAGCTCGGGCTGCCGTTCAGCCGCTACATGCTGTGGCGCAAGCTCACGCGCGCGATGGTGGCGGTCGCGTCGGAGCGCACCATCGCGGCCGCGGCGCACGCCGCCGACTTCGCCGACGCGGCTCACCTGACACGCACCTTCTATCAGATGGTCGGCATGGCGCCCTCGGCGTTGATGCGCGGAGAGTTCATCGAGATCCCCTCGCCGTTCAACGCCCTGTCGGCCGCGTCGGCGGCCGCGCCGCGTCCTGCGCGGGCGGAATAGCCGATCCGTTCAACGACATCAGCCGGTGCGTCCAAGCCCGGGCGCGCGACCGGATGCGAGACTCCGTGACGTGGTCGACATGCCGTCGGCCCGCGAACCAAGGAGCTCTCCATGACGATCCAGGCGAACCTCTCGAACGAACCGGCCATCTGCGTGTGCGCGACGTGCGCCGGGCCGGAATGCACGTGCGGCTGTCAGCCGCCCGCCGCCGCGGCTGCCGCGTGCCAGTGCGCCGAGGACTGCACCTGTGGCGACACCTGCACCTGCCCGGCCTGCACCACGAACGCCGGACGGACGGAGCGCCGGTGATGCGCCTCCACACAGGCCTGCTCGCCTTCACCGGCAGCCTCTGCATGCTGCTGTCGCTGGTGCTGGCGTGGGGCCTGGCCGGAGCCCGGTCGTCGTCGCGTCTGAAGTCGTGGATCGCCAGCCCTCAATACCTGCTGAAGGCCCACCTCGACTTCCTGATGATGACCGGGCTTCTGTTCGTCTTCTTCCTCACCTCGAGGCAGCTCGGCCTCGAGGTGCCGGCCGTGGTGGTCGCGGCGATGTGCGCGGGCTCGGTGGGCAACCCGCTGGGGTTCCTGGCGCTGGCCCTGAAGCCCGACCTGCCGCAGCGGCCGGCGTCGGTCTTCGGCGCGGTGATGCTGATGAGCTTCACCGCCACCACCGTGGGATACGGCGGCGCCGCCTGGATAGTGGCCCGCGCCGTGCTGCTCGAACGCTGACCGGCCGTCGACGGCCGCCGAGGATGTCATGCCTGTACTGATTGGAACTGCCCTGTCGATCGCGGTCGCCGTCATGGCGCGCGCCGCCGGACTCGACCGCGATCGCGCCTTCTATCCGACGGTCACCATCGTGGTGGCGTCGTACTACGTGCTGTTCGCCGTGATCGGCGGGTCGATGCCCGTGATCGCCACTGAGCTGGCCGGCATGGCGGTGTTCACCATCGCGGCGCTGGTCGGCGTCCGCTCGACGCCGTGGGTCGTGGTGGCGGCGCTCGCGGCCCACGGCGTCTTCGATGCCGTGCACGGCCACGTGGTGGACAACACCGGTATGCCGGCGTGGTGGCCGGCGTTCTGCGGCGCCTACGACGTGTGCGCGGCGGCGTGGTTCGCGTGGCTGTTGCGCCACGACGAGCGGCGGCGGGTCGCCACAGCCTAGTTCTCGGTGATGGCCGTCACGCGGATCGTGTCGGCCTGCGCGTCGAGCACGCCCGTCACTTTCACGCGCGCACCGGCGAACGTGCGCGCCTTCGCCTGATCGCTCAGCTGATAGACGCGCGAGCCGTCGAGCAGCACGAACGGCGCCTCGTGTTCCTCGGCGCACACCTTCGCGCACTCGGCATCGGTGGGGCCCATGCGCATGGCGGCGTGACCGTTCACGGCGCACAGCTCGTCGATGACGACGCCGGTGAACGTGCGCGACTCCTGCGCCTGACCAGGTGCAGCAGCCGTCAGCAGGACGAGCAGGACCGCCGCGCGCGTGAGGGTGGCGATGGACATGGTGCGTCTACTCTAGCGCCGTCGCGGCGTGCGCGACACGGCGGCGCGGGCGCCGATGAGACCGAGCCAGAACACGGGTACTGGCAACAGCGCGAAGAGATACGCACCGCCAAACCCGCGCTGCACGACGACGTCGAGTGGATCCGCCGGCGCGTACCAGCACGGCGTCGTGGCGCCGACGGCCCACCGCGCCAGTTCCTCGGCGCGTCCACCGCGACCGCCGATGCCAAGGCGCGAGCCGGTGTCGTAGCCCGACGAATAGGTCTCGCGACCATCGACCATGTAGCGCAGGCCAAGCACCGGCACGTAGTTCGTGTCGTCGCGCTGGGTGCCGGTGGCCGGGCTCGAGCTCGACCGCGTGGTCGACTGTGCGCTCAGCCGCCCCCCGAGGATCGTGCACGTCGTCGCGGGCCACGACAGCGATTGGTAGTCGCGCCACGCCATCGACGCGAACAGCACCCAGAAGCCGACGGCGATCGTGATCGCGGCGGCCGCCGAGCCAGGACCGATGCGCGAGGCCAGCATCGACGTGAACGCGCCGCCCACCGATGCGGCGGCTGACGATCCGCCCGCCATGCCGCGCAGCGTCAGCCACAGCAGCACACCGGCCGCCAGCACCACCAGCACCACGATGCCGGCGCGCGTCACCCGCACGCCCGCGATGGGCACGCCAGGCTCGGCGAGCCGCGTGTCGACCGTGACCGACGCGCGATCGTAGTGGTCGGTGCCGCTGTCGAAGTGCGACATGCGCAGCGCCACACTGAGAGCGTCGCCGCCCGAGTCGCGCGGCGCCAGCACGCGAATCGCCAGTCGCCGCTCGCCGCCAGCCGGCAAGGGCACCTGCGACAGCGTGATACGCCGCGCGTCGTGATCGATCTCCGCGCCGTCGATGCCGCTGCCATCCACGAAGAAGCCCATCAGCGGCCAGTCCAAGGTGACGTAGACGGCGCCGGCGTCGTCTGGGCCGGTGTTCCGCAAGGTGACGACGAACGTGACGAGATCGGCCTCGCGCGGAGCCGACGGCTCGATCGCGATGATCGTCTTCGTGAAGTCGGGGCCGGCCAGCGCCACCGGCACGGCGCCGCCCAGCGCCAGCAGGACCAGCAGCGAAACGCGGACGACGTGACGCATCGACGCGGCGATTGTATGCGCGGTGACCTCGCGGCGGACGTACGATGCGGCCGTGCGTTCCCGGTTCATCGCATGGGCCCTGGCAGCGGTTCCGGCGCTTGCCGTCTGGCCCGCGCCCGTCGCGGCGCAGGACGCGTCGGCGCTGACGTCCCGCTACGACGCCGCGGTGACGGCGCTGCAACACAGGGACTTCGGACCGGTGGAACGACTGACGCGCGACTGGGGCCGCCGCGAGTTCGACACCGCGGTATCGCGGGCGCGCCTCGACACCCCGACGGTGATGCAGGCGGCCGCGCTGCTGCAGCTCGAAGTGGCCGTGCGCACCGTGGAGACGTCGGCGGAAGATGCCCTCTTCCACGTACGCCTCGGCCAGCGCATTCTCACGCCGCTCGCGAAGGAGAACGGCGCGCAAGGCGACTTCGTGGCGCGCTGGTCGGCCGTGGCGTCGAGCGTGTTCCTCGCGCGCACCGATCCGGTGCGGGCTCGCCTCGCGATCGCGTTCGCGCTCGACCACCGTCCGAACGACGCGCGCGTGCGCCTGACACTGGGCGCCATCGACGATCTCGGCTCGCTCGCCCTCGACGTCGACGATGCCAGCGAGCGTCTGGTCAATCGCCGGGCCGCCGCGGCCACCCGCGATCGCGCCCGCCTGCTCGCCGCCGCCGAGCAGGAATATCGCACCGCGGCCGCGCTGGCGCCCGATCTCGCCATCGCGCGCATCCGCCTGGCGCGGGTGCTGTTCCGGCGCGATCAGCCCGACGCCGCGCGTCGCGAGCTCGACACCGTGCGCGACGCCACGCTGAGCATCGGCGACCGCTACCTGTGGCTGCTGTTCTCGTCAGCGGTCGACACCGCCCTCCGCGATATCGCGCGCGCCCGTACGCACCTCGAAGAGGCGGTCGAGATCGCCATCGATCGTCAGGGCTCGTGGATGGCGCTGGCACAGCTCGAGGAGCGCGAGGGCCGTCCGGAACGCGCTCGCGCGGTCGTCGAGGAAGGGCTCGCCTTCCGTCGCGCCAACGTGAGTGACGAGTGGTGGGAATACCGCAACGGCCGCTTCGATCAGGAGGGCATGACATGGCTGCGCGCCGCCGTCTGGCGCTAGGCGCCGTCGCGATCGCGGCCGTGGCGCTCGCCGCGGCCGGCCTGTCCGCGCAGGAGCCGGTGTTCCGCGCCTCGGTCGAGACGGTCACCGTCGACGTGTCGGTCACGCGCAACGGCGCACCCGTCACCGGACTCGAGGCGCGCCACTTCGTCGTGCGCGACAACGGCGTCGCGCAGACCGTGGATCGCGTGATGTTCGACGAAGTGCCGTTGCACCTGCTGCTCGTCTTCGACACCAGCAGCAGCCTCGGCACCGCCGGCGTGCGCACGCTCGCCGATGCCGCCGGCGCCCTGGTGAACGCGCTGAAACCCACCGACCAGGTGGGCCTCATCACGTTCTCGGAGTCGGTGGACGTGCGCGTGCCGCTGACGCAGGAACACGATCGCGTGCGCCGGGCGCTCGGCGGCGGCACGGCGAGCGGGCCGACGGCGTGGCGCGACGCGCTCTTCGTCGCCACCCAGCTCTTCGAGCCGCGTCTCGACACCCGCCGGGTCGTGCTGCTCTTCACCGATGGCCGCGACACGTCCAGCTGGATGGCGGCGTCCGAGATTCGCGACGTGGTGCGGCGGTCGGGGGTGGTGCTGCACGCGGTGGATCCGCCGGCGCCGCCGCCATCCACCGATCCCCGCGAGGCCTTCAGCCGCATCAGCCCGGTGAACGCCTCGACGCCGCGGTCACTGCGCGACGCCGTCGATGCCGGCGGCGGGCGCCTGTGGATGGCGTCGTCGGGGGCCGGCCTGCGCGAGCGGTTCCTCGCGGTGCTCGACGAGCTGCGCAGCCGCTACCTGATCTCGTACGCGCCGACCGGGCCACGTACGCCAGGCTGGCACGAGGTGTCGGTGGCGATCAGCGACGCGCGTGGCGACGTACGCGCGCGGCCCGGCTACTGGGTGCCGTCGCCACGCTGAGCGACAACGCGATCAGAACGCCAGCATCTCGGTGAACTTCACGATCAGGCCACGCCCCGGCGGCACGCTGATGTCGGGCGTGGTGACACGCTGCTCGTTGTAGACGACGTAGAGGTCGCTGAGCGGCCGGTGGATCAGGTTGAAGCGCACGTTGGCGTTGAAGCGGTCCTGATCGTGGTCGTACTGCAGCAGCGAGTCGAGGTACATGTTGCGCGAGAACGAGTAGTTGCCGCGCAGCGTCCACAGGCTGGTGGTGAAGTGGATGGCCGGCAGGTCGAGCGTGGCATCGGTGGTCGACACGCCCATCGTGGCGCGCAGCTTCGCCGCCGCGCGCAGCGTGACCGCGGCGTTCACCGTGCGCTGCGTGCCGCTCCACAGGCCGCCGCGAATCAGCGTGATGTTGGCCGAGGCGGCGCGGCTCGGGTCGGTGTTGATGCGCCACTGCCACTCGTTCCAGCCGTAGCCGCCGGCCGGAATCGGCTTGTCGCCGGCGTGGATCGTGAACGGCGTCTCGATGCGTTCGTAGGCCGGATTCACCGACAACTCGGTGAACCCGCCGGTGTTGAAGAACACCGACAGGCCGCTGTGCAGACGCTTGGCCACCATGCGGCCGTCGTGGTCGTCGAAGTAGTTCCAGGTGATGTGCGGGTGGATCTCGCGGATCCCCTTCGCCTTCAGCGCCGCCGACCGCGGCCGCAGGCCGGTATCGACGAAGTACTTCACGACGCCGGTGCGGCGGTAGTAGCCGAGCTCGTCGTTGAAGTGGTCGCCGAGGCTCATCGCCCCGCCCTTGAAATGCGCGAACGTGCCCTCCCAGTTGATGGACGAACGCCAGGCGTTGTCGCCGCTGGTGACGCCGGGCGTCTCGGTGTGCACGGCGTACGAGTTCCAGTCGATCGCCTTGATCAGGCGGAACGTGGCGTCGGCGCCGTAGACGCGGTTGTAGGCGTCGGAGCCCCCCATCGTCTGGTGCGACATGAAGATGGCGCCCACGTCGCTGGCACGCCCGAGATTGCGACGGGCGCGCATCACGGTGTAGTTCTCGGCCGGCCGGCCGTCGTGCTCGCGCGTCTGCACGGTGATGATGCCGAGCCCAACGCCGGCCGCCTGCCCCGTGAGGCGGCCGCCGCCGAGAATCGGGATCACGGCGCCCTTGCTCGACAGGCCGATGCGGCGGCTGTGGAACAGCAGCAGGTCTTCGTCGGGCGTCGGCGACGGGTTGACGCGGTTGTTGCGCGCGGTGTCGCCGACGTAGAACGTGCCGGAGTTCTCGAGGAAGAAGTCGCGCTTCTCTGGGAAGAACTGGCTGAACTGCGTCAGGTTCACCTGCTGCTCGTCGGCTTCGGCCTGCGCGAAGTCGGGCAGCAGCGTCAGGTCGAGCGTGAGCGCCGGCGTGACGCCGTACTTCAGGTCGCCCCCGGCGTTGAAGTCGCTCGTGTAGTCGGTGACGCCGGACGCGCGCACCGCCTGGCCGAGTACGTAGGGCTTGATGCGCAGGTTGCGACCGGGCGTGAGCGCCGGCAGGCGATCGAGATCGCCGGCCAGCGACACGCGCGTCAACGCGAAGGCGCGCGGCACCGGCGACCAGTAGTCGATCTCGTTGCGGCGGCGGAGGCGGCGGCTGAAGTTGATGCCCCAGTGCTGCACGGTGCCGCCGGTGAAGCGCAGCGACTTGAAGGGGATCGCCATCTCGACGGTCCAGCCGTCGGCGCGCTTCGCCGTGCGCACGAACCACACGGCGTCCCAGCTGGCGTTCACCTCGCGGCCCTCGTTCGCCACCTGCTGGTCGGCGCGGGCGCCGTCCACGTTGGTCATGAACATGAAGCCGTTGCGGCGGTCGCCGAAGGTGTCGACGATCACCTCGAACGTGTCCTGTTCACCGGCGGCGAAGTCCTTGCGGATGTCGTTGAGCACGGCCGCCTTCGCGCCGTCGTGATCGTGCAGGAAGGCGCCGACGTAGAGCGTGTCGTGATCGAAGAGCACGCGCACGTCGGTGTCTTCGGTGGCCGGCTTGCCGGTGTCGGGCTCGCCCTGCAGGAAGCCGTTGGCGGTCTCAGCGGCGGCCCACGCCGCCTCGTCGAGCACGCCGTCGATCACGATCGTGCCGGTCGTCTCGGCGGCCACGAGATGCCGGCGGGTGCCGGGGGGCGAGGGCGACGCCGGCGTCTGGGCGCGGGCGTCAATGGCAACGAGAGCGAGGACGACGAGGCACCACGAGCACGCGCGCAGAGTCACCGGAAAAGTCTAGCTGAACCGTTTTTCGCAATCGTCGCCGACTGCAACCGAAGGGTCTGCTCCGAACCGGCGGGCCTACGTCCCCGGCTGGTCCGACATGTCGGCCCAGAGGTGACCGAGCGACCAGAACAAGGTGTAGCCAGCGAGGACCAGCACCACCGCCAGCATGCCGGCCTGCGGCCAGCGGCCGTAGAGCATCGATCCGATCAGGAAGAGGCCCGACCAGATCGTGGCGCAGCCGGCCGCCCAGCCAAGCAGCGCGCGCGGGATGTTGTCGTCGTCACGCGTCGGCGCGGCCACACCGGCCTCGCGGCGAATCGCTTCCCAGCCGGGACCAAACGGCCGCACCTTGCGGTAGAAGGCGACGAGCGTCGCCCGGTCGGTCTCTGGGCCGAGATACGCCGCGGCCACCCAGCACACCGTCGTGATCAGCACCGTGACGAGCAGGCCCGCGTGCGCGCTGAGCGGCGTGCCGTTCTTCGCGGCCACCAGCAGCCCCACCGACACGATCGCGGAGCTGGTCATGGCGGCGATCTCGGCGGCGGCATTCACGCGCCACCAGAACCACCGCACGAGATACAGCAACCCGGTGCCGGCGCCGATCTGCAGGATCATCCCGAAGGCATCGCGGGCGGTGTCGAGCAGGTAGACGGTGGCCGACGACGCCAGGAACAGGCCGATCGTCACCACGCGACCCACGCGCACGTAGTGCTGCTCGCTGGCGTCGGTGGCGATGAAGCGGCGGTAGAAGTCGTGCACGAGATACGACGCGCCCCAGTTCAGGTGCGTGAGGATCGTCGACGAGTTGGCGGCGATGAGACCGCCGACCATGAGCCCCGCGAACCCCTGCGGCAGGAAGCGCAGCATGGCCGGATACGCGATGTCGTGGCCGAGCAGGCCGGGATCGAGATTCGGGAAGGCCTTCTGGATGTCGGCCAGCTCGGGGTAGACGATGATCGAGCACAGCGCCACGAGGATCCATGGCCACGCGCGCAGCACGTAGTGCGCGAAGTTGAAGAAAAGCACGCCCTTCAGCGCGTCCTTCTCCGACTTCGAGGCCAGCATGCGCTGCGCGATGTAGCTGCCGCCGCCGGGCTCGGCGCCGGGATACCACACCGCCCACCACTGCACCGCGACCGGCATCAGGAACACGGCGATCGCCAGATCCCAGTTGCTCGAGAAGTCCGGCAGGAAGCTCGTGTAGTCGAGGCCGCCCGGACCACGTCGCGTGGCCAGCTTCTCCATCAGCGGGCCAAGGCCGCCGATCTGCGGTGACGTCACGGCGAAGTACGCCGCCGCAATCACGGCCGACATCTTGATGAAGAACTGGATCATGTCGATGACCAGCACGCCCCAGAGACCGGCGTAGGTCGCGAACACGACGTTCAGCGAGCCGACGACCAGCAGCGTCTCCCAGCGCGGCAGGCCGAACAGGATGTTGGCGATCTTCACGGCCGCCAGGTTCACCGTGGCCATGATCATGCAGTTGAAGAACAGGCCCAGGTAGATGGCGCGGAAGCCGCGGACGAGCGACGCCGCGCGGCCGGAATAGCGGATCTCGTAGAACTCGAGATCGGTGAGCACGCCGGATCGCCGCCACAATCGCGCGTAGAAGAACACCGTCGACACGCCGGTGAGCACGAAGGCCCACCACACCCAGTTGCCGGCCACGCCGTCGCGTCGCACGATGTCGGTCACGAGATTCGGCGTGTCGCTGCTGAAGGTCGTCGCCACCATCGACAGGCCCGCCAGCCACCACGGCACGGCGCGTCCCGACGCGAAGAACTCCGAAGTGCTCTCGCCGGCGCGGCGCCCGAAGAAGAGCGCCGGCACGAAGCAGACCAGCAGCGCCAGCGCGATGATGATCCAGTCGAGGACGGTCAGGGTCACGCCGTAACCCTACCATGCGCCCCCCGCAGTATGAGGGCCGCGACGGCCGAACGTCGCCTGTGCTCTCGTGGCGCCCCGTCACGAGAGGAATCCGCATGTCCCATAGCCATCGCTCCGACAGCCACCTGCCGTTCCTGCCATCGCTCTCGGCGGCGGATCGCGCCACCCTCGACCGTGCCCTCACCACGCGCGCGAAGCGCCGGCAACGCGACGCCGAGGCCCGAGCCGCGCACGCCGAGCAGCTCGTCGAGGACGTGGAGCGCCGGCTCCGCAATCTCGTGGGCGCGCGGGCACACACGCAGTTCCAGGCGGATCTCCAGCGCGAGCGCCTCGCCCTCCGCGACGCCCTGCAGCCGCCCGCCGGGCTCACCCGCGATCGCGCGAAGCTGCGCGCCAAGGGTCGGCGTGCCGTGGACGGACTGATCCGCCGCCTCGGCACGAGCCGCGCGAAGGTGCGCGCCGTTCTCGATCGCGCCGCCGCGAAGCTCGAGGCCGCCACCGAGACGAAGGCGCAGGCCGCCGGCTATCACCTCGGACGGCACCGCAGGCGCTGGGACGCGCTGTCGCCGCTGCACCGCTTCCCACTGCCCTGGGGCGAGAGGATTCCCGATCTCGGCCTGGATCCGAACGACCCGCATCGCTGGTTCCTCTACCAGCCACCGTTCTTCGGCTTCCTGTTCCACGAGGACATCGTGACCACCGGCGACTTCCGCGCCCACCGCACGATGAAGCTGCATCCGCCGTCGGGCCTCGTCGGCAATCAGTGCACGATGGACCTCGACGATGCCGGCAACTGGAATCTGGCGTCGGTGGTCGGCGAGTCGCAGATCGCCGTGGCGTTCACGCCGCCGGTCACCGGCGTGATCGAGGTGCTGGTCGACGCCCAGTGCACCATCGACGGCCACGCCATTCACATCGAGGACGAATTCGGCTTCTCGGACGCGTGGTGCGATCACACCAGCGCGTTGATGGTCGACGTGCTGCATCCGAACGTGCCCACGCCCACGGTGGCGGCGATGGCGCACACGCGTCTTGAAAGCGACGGCGACGACACCTCGCAGGTGGTCAACATCCTCACGGGCGGGCAGCACTACTTCGCGCAGCTGTTCGCCACCGGCCCCGTGCAGGCGGGTCAGACGGTGATCGTCACCGCCGGCGCGCAGTCGACGGATGTCACCTACTCGAACGACATGGAGCTGCACAGCTACAGCGACTGCCAGTGGTTCATCAGCAGTCTCGAGATCCGGATCGCACCCTGAGCGCCGGGGCTACCGCGGGGCCGTCACGGCGCCGCCGCACCGGTTCGATCGCACGCAGCGGAATGCCGGCAGGGGTCGGCGCGCCTATCGTGTCGGCACGATGATGACCCGACGCGCGTGGGCGGCGATGCTGGTGCAGGCGGGACTCGCGCCCGGCGCCGGGCCCGCCGATCCCCTGATCTGGACACCCGACACGATCGACTGGCAGCCCGACGATCCGCCGGGCGCGAAGTACGCCGTGTTGCACGGACGGCGTGATGATCCGCGGGACGTGTTCACCTACGCGTTCCGGCTGCCCGGCGGCGTGTGGGCGCCCGTGCACCGCCACTCGCGCACCGCCCACGTCGTCGTGCTGCGCGGCACGCTGCGTCTGGGCCGCGGACGAGTCGCCGACCGCACGCGCGCCGTGGCCATCCCCGCGGGCGGCATCTTCGTGGTGCCGGCCGACGAGTGGCACTACGAGGGGTCGGACGACGAGTGCCTCATCGTCGGCACGGCGCAGGGCGGCTGGACGACGACCCTGGCGCCCTGACGCGGACGCGTCCAGACGCGTTCGCGGCTACGCCGCGAACGTCACGCCCGTCATCGCCTCCGACACCGTCCACAACCGGCGCGCGGCATCGGGATCGATGGCGTACTGGCGCACACCCGTCCACGAGGCGAGGTCATCGGGCACGATCGCGGCGATGTTGCAGTCCTCGCAGTAGACGCCGCCCATGCCGTCGAGCTGCGGCGAGGTGGCGCACCACACACTGGTCGCGGCGCCCTGCGCCGGCGACTTGAAGGCGGCGTTGAGGGTGCCGTGTTCGTCCATCCAGCCCATGGCGATCTGTTCCTCGCGCGGCAGGTGGCGCTGCAGGTCGGTCATGATGCCGCCCGGATGCACGGCGAACGCGCGCACGCCGTGTGCCTGGCCGCGGGGATCGAGCTCGATGGCGAACAGGCTGTTGGCGGTTTTCGACTGGCCATAGGCCGCCCACTTCTCGTAGGGACGGTGCAGGAAATCGATGTCGTCGAACACCACCGGCGAGCGCCGGTGCCCGATCGACGACAGCTGCACCACGCGCGCCCCGCCGGCCGCGACGAGGGCCGGCCACAGCGCCGCGACCAGCCGGAAGTGCCCCAGGTGGTTGGTCGCGAACTGACTCTCGTGGCCGTCGGCGTCGCGCGCCAGCGGGTTCGCCATGATCGCGGCGTTGTTCACGAGCAGGTGCAGTGGGCGGCCGCTGGCGACATAGCGCTGGCCGAACGCCTGGACGGTGGCCGGATCCGCGAGGTCGAGGCGATCGACGGCGATGGCGCCGCCCACCGTGCCCTGCAGGGGCGCGAGCGCGGCTTCGGCCTTGGCGCTGTCGCGCACCGGCACCGTGATGTGGGCGCCGGCGCCGGCCAGCGCCCGCACGGTCTCGAGGCCGAGACCGGAGTAGCCGCCGGTGACGATGGCGTGAACGCCGCGGAGATCGCGGCCGGCGAGCACCTCCGCCGCAGTGGACCGGGCGCCGAAGGGCGAGGAGAGCGGGGTCTGTGGAGTCAGCACGCGCCATTCTGACGCGACTCGGCGCACCGACGTTGCGCGGTCGTCGTATCGCAGTCATCGCCTCGCCATGCCGCCATGGCATTCGTAGGGCATGAGCGCTGCCCCCGTCTTCATCGTCGGCATCGGCCGATCCGGCACCACCCTGCTCCGGATGATGCTCACGCATCACCCGCGCCTGGCCATCCCCTACGAGTCCGGCTTTCTCACGGCGTATCAGGAGCGCGCCGGCGACTTCGCGCCGTTGACCGACGACGCCAACCTGCGCCGCCTGGTCGACGCCATGCTCTCCGAGCGCAACGTGCAGCGGTGGGATCACGCCTTCACCACCGACCGCGTCGTCGATGCCGTGGCCGACCGCTCGGTGGCCGGCGTCGCCACGGCGATCTACGGCGAGTACGCGGCGGCGAAGGGCAAGGCGCGGTGGGGCGACAAGTCCGACTACCTCGATCGCATCCACGTCCTGCACGAGATGTTCCCCGACGCGCAGTTCATCCACATCGTGCGCGACGGCCGCGACGTGGCCCTGTCGGTGATGAAACTGCCGTGGGGACCGAACGACGTCGTCGGCGCCGCCGAGTGGTGGGACGCCCATGTCCGCATCGCCCGCCGCGTGGGCGCCGTTCTCGGTCCGCGGAAGTACATGGAAGTGCGCTACGAGCACCTGGTGACGCAACCCGAGCACGAGCTGCGGCGCTGCTGCGCGTTCATCGGCGAGGACTACGCGCCGGCGATGCTCGACTACGCGGGCGGCGCGGCGACGGCGATCCCGGCCGACACGCGGGCGCTGCACCACGGCGTCGATACCGCGCCCTATCGCCAGCGGGTGTTCGCATGGAAGCGCGAGATGCACCCCGCCGACGTGGCGCTGTTCAACCGGCACGCGCACGGCATGCTGGCGGAGCTCGGCTACGACGTGCCGCCGCCGGCGGTCGGCCTGCCGCGCATCGCCATACGCTACGTCGTGGCGGCGAGCCGGCGCCTGATGGCGCGGCCGGCGGTGGCCTGACCGGTTCCCGCCGGCGCGCCCGTCCTCGATCCCGTCATCGCCCGATCGACACCGACGGGCGCAGGCGGCGATACGGCGCCGTGGAGCGCAGCGGCGCCGGCGTCATCCGCGTGAGCATCTCGTCGTGCGTGGGAGCCCCGTAGACCGGCGCCCCGATGGCGAGATCGCCCGGCTCGACGACGGGACGCGTCCGCTCGTCGCCGCTGACGCGCACCGCGAAGTCCACGTGACTGGCTTCGGCCGTGCGCAGCGGATTCGGCAGATGCAGGCGGCGGGCGATGCGCTCCAGCCGCCGCGTCGAGACGGTCGTCGCGGTGTCGCCAGCGGGCGCCGCCGCGTCGCCGCCACCCGCTCTCTCCACCTGCGCGACCGCCGGAGACGCAACGACGAGCGCCGAAAGCGCGAACGCGGACAGCCATGCGGAACGACCCATGATCCACCTCCGCCGTCACCATAGCGGCGGCGGCCGGCGCGACACCAACAGATAAAAGCGTGGTGTCACGTTCGGAATCTCGATGCCGCCCGCACCCATAGACGCCGCCTATGCGAGGGCGGCGAATTATCGATTGGATCGAGGTGAGCCGCCGGGCGTACGGTCGAGCCATGAAGCTCATCCGAATCGTCTGCCAGATCGTCGCGGGGCTGGTCGTCGGCACGTGTGTGGCGCACGCGCAGTCGGCCAGCCGGTGTGCCGACTGTCACTTCGCGAACCCGTCGTCGGTGTCGACGACGCACCTTGCGGAATGGGATCTCTCGGCGCACGGCCGCAACAAGGTCGGCTGCGAGACGTGCCACGGCGGCGATCCGCGCTCGTTCGAGCCCTTCGTCGCGCATCGCGGCATCCTCGCCCGCACGAACCCGGCGAGTCCGGTGTACCGCTCGAACGAGCCCGCCACCTGCGGCACCTGCCATCAGGGACCGTTCGCGGCGTTCAAGAGGAGCCGCCACTACGACCTGCTGACCTCGGGCGACCCGGAGGTACCCAACTGCGCGACCTGCCACGGCGAGGTCGCCGGATTGCGGCCCTCGCCCGCCGCGCTCGAGGCGCGGTGTCAGCAATGCCACGGCCCGCGGGCGCGTGCGCCACGGCCCGAGTTCGCGGCCCGGGGCCGCCAGGCGTTCGAAGGCCTGCGTGAGACGCGCGCGCTGCTCTCCGACATCCGCCGGACAATCGCCCGCGTGAAGGATCCGGCCCGCAAGGCGGCGCTGACACGCGAAGCGGACCTGGCCGAGCGGCCGATCATCGACGCCACCGGCGAAGCGCACGCCTACATGTACGACCACCTCGACGAGTGGCTGGCTCAGGCGCGCACGCGGCTGTCGCGGCTCTTCGACCGGGTGGCCAATCCCGAGGCGCGTTGAGTCGAACCCGCGCCCGCCGACGGCACGCCTAGCGCTTGTCGGTGAGCTTCGCGAACGCCGCCGCCAGGGCGGTCGAAGGCGTGGGCGCCGGACGCGACGGCGGCGCCGGACGTGATCCCTGGGGCGGCCGCGGCCCGCGAGGCGCCGACGACTCCGCGCCGCGCGGCTGCGGCGGACGCACCTCGCCACGCCGCATCGTGAGAGCGATGCGCTTGCGGTTGGCGTCGACCTCGAGCACACGCACCTGCACGATGTCGCCAGCCTTCACCACCTCGCGCGGATCCTTCACGAAACGGTCGGCGAGCTGCGACACGTGCACCAGGCCGTCCTGGTGCACGCCGATGTCGACGAAGGCGCCGAAGTTGGCGACGTTGGTCACGACGCCTTCGAGCTGCATGCCGGGAACGAGATCGCCGAGCGCCTGCACGCCGTCCTTGAACGCCGCGGTCTTGAACTCGGGCCGCGGATCGCGATTCGGCTTGTCGAGCTCGGCGAGGATGTCCTTCACCGTGGGCACGCCGAACTGCGCGTCGGCGAAGTCGTCGGGGCGCAGCCCCTTGAGCACCGCCGACTTGCCGATCAGCGCGGGCACCGCGAGGCCGGTGCGCGCCACGATGCGCTCGACCACCGGATAGGCCTCGGGATGCACGGCCGAGGCGTCGAGCGGGTTGTCGCCGTTCACGACGCGCAGGAAGCCGGCGGCCTGCTGGAACGTGCGTTCGCCCACGCGCGGCACGTCGAGCAGCTGGCGGCGGCTCCTGAACGGGCCGTTGGCGTCGCGGAAGGCGACGATGTTGCTCGCCAGCGTCTCGGACAACCCCGAGATCCGCGTGAGCAGCGGCGCCGACGCCGTGTTCAGGTCGGCACCGACGGCGTTCACGCAGTCTTCCACCACCGCGTCGAGCGTCTTGCCGAGCTGGAACGGGCTGACGTCGTGCTGGTACTGGCCCACGCCGATGGCCTTCGGATCGATACGCACGAGCTCGGCCAGCGGATCCTGCAGCCGCCGCGCGATCGACACCGCGCCGCGCAGCGACACGTCGAGATCGGGAAACTCTTTCGCGGCGAGTTCCGACGCGGAGTAGACGGACGCGCCGGCTTCCGACACCATCACCTTCGTGAGCGCGAGATCGGGCTGGGCCGCCAGCAGATCGGCGGCGAGCTTGTCCGTCTCGCGCGACGCCGTGCCGTTGCCGATGGCGATGAGCTGCACCTTGTGCTTCGCCGCCAGCTGGCCGAGCGTGCGCAGCGCGCCCGCCCAGTCCTTGCGCGGCTCGTGCGGGTACACGGTGGCGGTGTCGAGCACCTTGCCCGTGCCGTCCACGACGGCCACTTTCACGCCGGTGCGGATGCCCGGATCGAGGCCCATCGTCACGCGCTGACCGGCCGGCGCCGCCAGCAGCAGGTCGTGCAGGTTGCGGCCGAACACGCGAATCGCTTCCTGCTCGGCCTGTTCGCGCAACCGCTGTTCGGTCTCGAGCTCGAGGTGCGTGAGCAGCTTCACCTTCCAGGTGTAGCGCACGACGGTGGCCAGCCACGCGTCCGCGGCCCGGCCGCGCGACTCGATGCCGAAGCGGGCGGCGATGCGGCGCTCGGGCTCGGTGGGTCCGGGCGCGCCGTCCGACGGCAGATCGATCGCCAGCCGCAGGATGCCTTCCTTGCGCGCGCGCAGCAGCGCCAGGACGCGATGCGCCGGCACGTCCTTCACGCGCTCGGTGGCGTTGAAGTAGTCGGAGTACTTCACGCCCTCCACTTCCTTGCCGGGCACGACGGTGGACGCCCACTCGCCGCGTTCCCACACAAGCGTGCGGAACGCGCCCACCAGCTCGGCGTCTTCGGCGAAGCGCTCCATCAGGATCCAGCGCGCGCCGTCGAGCGCCGCGGCCGCGTCCGGCACGTTCTGCTCGGCGTTCACGTAGGCGGCGGCGGTGGTGTTCGGGTCGAGCGTCGGATCCTGCAGCAGCGCGTCCGCCAGCGGCTCGAGGCCGGCGTCTTTCGCGATCTGCGCCTTGGTGCGCCGCTTCTGCCGATACGGCAGGTACAGATCTTCCAGGCGCGCCTTCGTCGTGGCGGCGGCGATCGCGGCGGCCAGCTCGGGCGTGAGCTTGCCCTGCTCCTCGACGCTCTTCAGGATCGCGGCGCGCCGATCCTCCATCTCGCGCAGGTAGGTCAGTCGTTCCTCGAGCGCGCGCAGCTGCGTGTCGTCGAGGCCGCCGGTGGCTTCCTTGCGATAACGGGCGATGAAGGGGACGGTGGCCTTGTCGTCGAGGAGCGCGATGGCCGCGTCGACCTGCGGCACACGGACGTTGAGTTCTTCGGCGATACGAGCCGCGATCGAGAGCACGGGCGTCACGGACACAAGAGCGCCATTGTAACAAGGCGCCGCGACGCATCGCGCGACACTAGTCCGTGATCATGCGGCGCAGGATCAGGATCCACGTGTCGAGATCGGGTCGCCGGCCGTCACGCGCGTGCCGTGTCGCATCCCAGCGCGCGAAGTTCCACAGCATGGTGAGGAACGCCGTCTCGTCGGTGAACGTCTCGAGCGCCGGGTCATCGCCGTAGTCGGAGCGCACGAAGCGATCGTGCTGCCACGTGATGTGGGTGCCGCCCTCCTTGTGCGACGTGGCGTAGCGTCCGCCGCGCCTCATCGCATCCACGATGGCCCGCTGCACCGCCGCGACCGACTCGAGCCGGGTGTCGTCCGCCAACGCGGCCGCGCGCAGCGTCTCGTAACGCTCGGATGATTCGGGTGCTCCCGCGGGCCGTGCGATCGACCCGAAAGCGCGCGTCCACAGGGCGAACCAGCTCGTCGACGACCGTCGCTCGTAGTCGTGGTGCATCGCCGGCAGGTGCGCCCACGATGCCTCGCCGCGGAGCGTATAGAGGTTGTGGTCCGTGAGCGCGGCGTCGAACGTCAACGCGAGCGTCCACCGGGCGCCGTTCACGTCGGCCTCGGCGTGCCACGTGAGGCGGTCGGCTCGTGGATCGACGACGAATCGGGTCATCACCTCGCGCTCGCATACCGCACGGATCGCATGCGGTGGACGGGCCTCGCCGATGTGCAGCACGAACGTGCGGTTCGTGGGTCCGTCGACCACCTCGGGCCCGACGCGCGGCACGGCTGCCTCGACGGCGCGGTCGCGCGTGCTGGCATGGGACGGGCTGGCGTGCTCGTCCTGGCGTGGGACATCGGCCACGAGCGAGCCGGCCTCGCGCATGGCGAGCTGCACCAGCGGATCGGGCTTCGGCTCGAGGGCGCGGCGAATCGCGTCCATGTCGGGCTCGGGCGGCGGCGGATCCGGTGGTTCGAGCACCCAGAAAAACCGCCGGTCGTCGGTGAACTCACCCGAGTGCAGCGAGCCGTTCCGCTCGTAGAAATCAAGTCCGTCGCCTGACGCGCGTGGGCGCGTGCCCACCTTGCGGGCGAGCTTGACGTAGGCGCCGGCCGGCGGCGCCGGATGGCTGTGCCCGATCTCGACGATCGTGTTGCCGGCGGCGAGTTCAGCGTCGATGAGGGCGCGCAGGACGGCCGGGAAGCGGTCCAGCTCCTGTCGTTGTTCACGAGGAAGGGCGTCGGGCACGCGGGACTCATTATGCTTGTCTGCACGCGTCGACGACGGGGCCACGCCAGCCCCGCGAACGCGTGGTGGACATGATTCGCAGCGTCAGCGTGACGGAGAACGGCCGCTCCGGGCAGGTCACCTACCACGAGGGCCGCCACGCGATCGACGGCTCCTGGGAGTTCGGGGGCGGCGACGTCGTCGCCATCGTATCGATGGGCAGCGCCGGCGAGTGGCTGGTCCAGCATCCGTGGGCGGTGAGCCGCCGCGCCGAGATCCTCGACTACGTGGCCGGCGAGCTGCTGCGCCTCAAGGCGCCCACCTGCTCCGCCGAGATCGACCGCGCGTCGGGCGACATCCTGCTGCGCGGGGCCGAGGCGGGCATCGCTGCCGGCGTCATCCGCACGGTGGCGGCCGCGCCGGGCGACCAGCGTCGCGTCGTCGTCGAAGACGACACCGCGTGGTTCTGGCGCTACGCGCGCCTCAAGGGACGCGTGGGCGTGGTGGGCCTGGCGATCGCGCTGGCCGTCGGCGCCGCCTGGTGGGTGAAGTCGCGCGTGCTGGTGGTGCGGGCGGTCAGCGGCGTGCCGTTTGGCCCGGTGGTCCGCACCGACGCCCACCTGGCCTCGCTGATCGACACGCGGCAACCCTACACACCGAGCCTGAATCACAACTCGTCGACCCCGCGCTTCACGCTCGGCCGGGTGCTGGTGCCGCTGGATGGGTCGGCGCCGCAGCTCGTCGAGCTGAAGTCGGATCTGCGCGCCGGCGGCTATTCGCTGGCACGCGTGATCGGCACCGACGGCCGCACGATGTGGGTCGACGCGGACGGTCTCGTCGGTGTGGACCTGGGCACGTACCGCCGCGTCACCGCGGACGACGTGAAGGCCGCCAATCCCGGGCTCGACGCGCGCTGGATCGACGACACGCGCCGCATGGACATCGTGGACGGCCGGCTGCACATGCTCTCGGACGACCACAGCGACGCCCGCGCCCTCGATCCCGGGTCGCTGCGCGCGGCGCGGGTGCCGCCGATGAACCTGCCCCGGCCGTCGTCGAATCCGCCGCTCACGCTCTACATGGCCGCCGGCCTGCGCGTGTCGAACACGGCGTGGCTGGGCCTGCAGTCCGAGGCGGATCTCGCCGGCGAGTACCGCCGGGGCCAGTGGCTGCGCGCCGTCGAGAGCGCCACCGATACGCCACGCGATACGCGGATGCTCGTGCGCGGCACGCTGGAGCCGGAAGCCAGCGACCCGGGCGACCTTCGTCGCATCGCGACGATGACGCCCATGGCCACCACCGCGTATCGCAATGCGTCGTTCCTGCGCCTGAGCCAGACGTCGGAGCCGATTCGCGTGGCCGGTCCCGACAGCGTGCTGATGCTGCACACGTCGGGCGATGGCACTGGCACGTCGAGCACGCTGCTCGTGAGCCGCGTGGTCGTCGACAGCGGCGAGGTGCAGTGGACGCACGACACCGGCCTGCATCGTTTCCTGTTGCAGCAGATCCTGCCGGGGGAACGGACCACCGTGTTCGTCGGGACGCGCCCCCCGATCCCCGACAAGCTGAGCGAGCCGCTGCTCGTGATCCTCGATCATGCCGGCGGCCAGCTCGTGACGCATTCGCTGTGGCGGTAGAGGCATGATGATGCCGCGAGGACTCCGATGACGACGACATGGCCTGCGCGCGCGACGCTCGCGCTCGTGATCTGCACGCTGACCTCGGCACGGCCCGCACTGGCCGACACCTGGCATCCGCTCGAGGCGTGGCGCATCGAGAACGGCAGCGTGGCGCCGTGGGCGCCGCCGGGCATGCGCGTCGATCCGGCGCTGCTCGGACGCGTGATCCGCTTCCGCGCCACGCGACTCGAGGCGCCGCATCCACTCGAATGCGATGGCGCGAAATACGAGTGGCTGTTCGGCGCCGCCGAAGGGCTGTTCGAAGGCAACCTGCCCGAGCCGCAGGAGGCCGCCGCGAAGACGCTCGGCCTCGGCCCCGGCCCGTACGCCACGCTGCGCATCAGCTGCACGAATGCCGGCTTCGACTTCCATCGCGCGCCCGACGGCACGCTGCAGCTCGGCCTCGACAACGTGGTGTACACGCTGCGCGCCGTGACCGCGGCGACGACGCCCGCGGAGATCGTGCAGGAGCTGCTCGTCACACACTTCACCCACGAGATGGCGTTCACGCGCGAGAGCGTGGCGTTGAAGAAGGCATTCCTGTCGGCACGGTTGCAGAAGGCGGCGGACGCCTACTTCGCGAAGCCGGCGCCGCCCGACGAGGTGCCCGACATCGACGGCGACCCGTTCACCGACACGCAGGAGTATCCCGACCGCTACACACTGGGCGCCGTGCGTACCGCCGGTGGACGCACCACGATCCCGGTGCACTTCGCGGGCGAGCAGCTGAAGCGCCGGGTGGA
>JAXLRB010000014.1:0-108017 GCA_046331325.1 Vicinamibacterales bacterium
TGATGGCGCGGCCTCACGCCCGTTGAGGGCGGGGCCGCGTTCTCGATGATCCAGAACCTCCTCGCACTGCCGAAGTACCGCGGGCTCATCCAGACGCTCGTGGTGCGCGACCTCAAGGCGCGCTATCGGGGCTCGGTCCTCGGCTTCTTCTGGTCGTTCATCAATCCGCTGCTGCTGATGGCCGTGTACACGTTCGTGTTCACGGTGATCATGCCGGGCACGCACCCCGCGGACATCCAGCCCTACGGCCTGTTCTTCTTCTGCGGCATCCTGCCGTGGACGTGGTTCAGCTCGTCGCTGACCGAGTCGTCGAACGTCCTCATCTCCGGCGGCAACCTGATCAAGAAGGTGCTGTTCCCGGCCGAGGTGCTGCCGATCGTGTCGGTGCTGGCGAACCTCGCACACTTCCTGCTCGGCCTGCCGATCCTGGCCGTGCTGCTCGTCTACTATCAGCGCCCGCTCGACCCGCTCGAGCTGCTGTGGTTTCCGGTGATCGTGCTGGTGCAGTTCCTGTTCACCACCGGCATCGCCCTGCTGCTCGCGGCGCTCACGGTGCACTTCCGCGACATCAAGGACATCCTGTCGAACATGCTCACGCTCTGGTTCTTCTCGACGCCCATCATCTACTCGATGCAGATGGCGCCCGAGGCGTACCGGAAGGTGCTGAACCTCAACCCGATGACACACCTGGCGATCTCGTACCAGGAGGTCCTCTTCCACGTGGGTCCGCACGGCCACTGGAAGTGGCTGCTGGCCATGGGGGCCGTGTCGACGGCGGTGTTCCTCGCCGGCTACTTCATCTTCGACCGCCTGCGCGATTCGTTCGCGGAAGAGGTCTAAGCCGATGAAGAACGCCATCGACGCCGTCAACGTCACCAAGGTCTACCGGAAGTACGCCAGGAAGAAACAGTTCGCCACCCTGAAGTCGGCCCTGCTCTCGGGCAGTCTCGTGAGTGAACTGCAGCCCGACGAGACGTTCGAGGCGCTGCGCGGGGTGTCGTTCAGCGTGCCGAAGGGCTGCACCTACGGGGTGATCGGCCGCAATGGATCGGGCAAGAGCACGCTGTTGAAGTGCGTGGCCGGCATCACCCGGCCCACCACCGGCACGGTGGCCGTCGACGGCCGCATCTCGGCGCTGATCGAGCTCGGCGCCGGCTTCCATCCCGAGATCTCCGGCCGCGAGAACGTCTTCATCAACGGCATCATGCTCGGGCTCTCGAAACGCGAGATCGAGAAGCGCTTCGACGAGATCGTCGAGTTCGCCGAGCTGAAGGACTTCATCGACGCGCCGGTGAAGACCTACTCGTCGGGCATGTACATGCGGCTCGGCTTCGCCGTGGCGATCCATGTCGATCCCGAGGTGCTGCTGGTCGACGAGGTGCTCGCCGTCGGCGACCAGGGCTTCACGGTGAAGTGTCTCGACAAGTTCGCCGAGTTCCGCCGCCGCAACAAGACCATCCTGCTGGTGACGCACTCGCTCGACCTGGTCGAGAAGTTCTGCGATCAGGCGCTGTGGCTCGACAAGGGCAAGACGCATGGCGAAGGTGACCCGAAGCTGACGGTCACCGCCTACATCGTCGACGTCGAGAAGTCGGAAGAGCAGTTGCTGGCCCGCGAAGAGGCGGCGCGCGTCGCGCAGGCCGAAGCGCCGGTGGCACACGACGAGGCCACGCCCCAGCCGCACAACCCCGTCGAGACCGGCGAGGCGCCGGCGAACATGTTCGCCGCCACCGAGGGACGCTGGGGCACCCGCGAAATCGAGATCACCAGCGTGACCATCACGCAGGCCGATGGCACGCCGAGCCACGTGTTCCATACCGGCGATCCGCTGACGCTGAAGGTCGCCTTCCGCGCGCATCAGCCCACGCGCGACTTCGTGTTCGGCGTCGGCATCTTCAACGCCGACGGCCTGTGCTGCTACGGTACCAACACGAACATCGACGAGCTCGAACCCGATCGCCTGAGCGGCGAAGGCGAAGTGCGCTTCGTGGTCGATCGTCTCGATCTCGTCGAAGGCACCTACAAGTTCGACGTCGCCGCGCACAAGCTCGACGGCTTCCCGTACGACTACCACCGGCAGCTCTACACGATCCGCGTGAAGTCACGGCAGAAGGACGTCGGCATCTACCGGCCGCCCCACACGTGGGAAGTGACCGGCGACGTGACGTTCCGCCCGCCCGGCAGCGGCTTCCGCCGCGGCGACGACAGCACCGACTGATGCCGGTGCTGCCCGACTACGCCGGTGCGGATGCGTGGGCGGCCGAGCAGCGCGCCGCCGGGCGACGCGTGGTGTTCACCAACGGCGTCTTCGATCTGCTGCACCCCGGGCACACGCGCTACCTCGCCGACGCCAGGCGCGAAGGCGATGTGCTGATCGTGGCGGTCAACTCCGATCGCTCCGTCCGCGCGCAGAACAAGGGTACCGATCGCCCCGTCACGCCCGAGGGTGAACGCGCCGAGATGCTGGCGGCGCTGGCCGCGGTCGACGCGGTCGTCGTGTTCGACGAAGACACGCCGCACGCGATCGTCAGCGCCGTGCAGCCCGATGTGCTCGTGAAGGGCGCCGACTGGGCCGCCGACAACATCGTCGGCCGCGACGTGGTGGAAGCGCGCGGCGGACGCGTCGTGCGCGTCGCGCTGTCGCCCGGCTACTCCACCACCAGCATCCTCGCCCGCGCCCGCCGCTAGGCTTCGTCGAGGCGCGCTGGCACCCGTCTCCGCCTACTGCGGCAGCTTCTTCAGGGCCACGCACGACTCCTGGAATCCGGCTTTGCAGCTCGCATCGAGCACCGCACGGGCCTGCGCGCGGTCGGCGTCGATGCCGGTGGCCGAGAGGTGCAGGCCCAGGCGGTAGCACGCTTCCTGCGTGCCACGTTCGCACGAGGGCTCGAGCACGGCGAGTGCGGCTTGTGGATCACGCTGCACGCCGCGCCCCAGCGAACGCAGCGTGGCGAGCCGCACGCACGAGATCTCGTCGCGACGCTCGCAGCCGATCGTGTAGAGCTCGGCCGCACGCACCGGCTGCGCCGTCATGCCGAGTCCGGCATCGAGCATGTAGCCCACCGCACGACACGCGGCACCACCATTCGCCGACGCCTGGTCGCGACACTCCCGCTCGACGACCGGCACCGCCGCTTTGCACGTGACGGGATCGAGGAAGCAGTCGTTGATCACGATCCCGAGCGGCCGGGCGCTTCCGCTCGACTCGCGCGGCGGATCGACGGTGTTCGCGCCACGGCGGGCCACCGGCGCCGGCGACAGATCGCTGGAGGCGGCCACGGCTGGCGGTGGCGGCGTTGCCGTGGCGTCGGCGCCATCCGCGGGATCAGCGGCCGCGGCGGTGAGCCGACGCGCGATCTCGGCCAGCATGTCCTGCGCGACGCCGCGTTCCTCCGGCGTCGTCGCCAGCGCGCGGGCCAGCCCGGCAGACGCACGCGCCTCGGCCGGCATGTCGAGCCGCAGGTAGGCGCGGGCGGCCAGCCGGCGATCGGCGCTCGACGCCGGCGCCAGGTCGATCGCCTGCTCGATGGCGCGCACCGCGGCCTCGCGCTCGTCGAGCTCCGCATGCGCCACCCCGAGGTACGCCCACGCCCAGTCGGCGTTCGGATTGCGGCCCGTGGCGGTGACGAGCAGGTCGCGAACGCGACGGAATCCGCTCTGTCCAGTGGGCGACTCGAGCGTGGCCAGGCGATACGGCGCCCACCACGTGGCGAACGGCTGATCCACCGCGCGTCCCAGCGCCGCGCGCACGTCGTCGTTGCGGCCTTCGCGATCGGCGATGAGCGCAGCCACCTCGTCGCCGACTCCCGGCTGCAACTGCTGCGCCTCGGCGAGCGCGGCTTTGGCGTCGGCCGGACGCTCGTGCGCCACGTGATGCGCGGCGCGCAGCAGGGCCATCTCCACCGGTGGCACGTCGCGCACCGGGAAGGCCTCGCGCCGCAGCTTCGCGGACGTCAGGAACTTCGTGAACGGGAAGATATCGCGATTGATGTAGACGTTGAACGCGGTTTCCAGGCGCGAGACGTCACCCAGCGTCGAGGCCAGGCTCTTCACCGGATCCGCCCCGCGCAGCACGCCCTTGATGTAGCGGTCGAGCCCCTCCTGATAGGCGCCGTCGTTGGCCCACACCAGGAAGTGCACGAGCGCCCACGCGTGCGCCGAGTGCGACGCCAGGAAGTCGCCGTTCTTCAGCCGCGAGTCGCCGCCATCCACGAGGCTGACCACCTCGTTCAGCGACATCCGCGGCCGCGAACGCAACGTGGCGACGTGCTGCTCGATGATCCGTCCGAGCTGGATCTCGTCCTTGCGCACCAACGTGTTCGAGACCACCGACGCCATCCCGCGCCGCAGCCACGTCGGAAGGGCACCGGAGGTCTCGCCGAAGGCCGTGGCGCCAAAGCTCCAGTACGCCGACTCGTAGGGGTTCACGCCCTCGCGATCCTCGGTCGTGAAGTCGCTGCGCAGCGCGATGAAGTAGCGATCGGCGCCACCCGTGCTGACGCTGGAGTAGATGCGGGGCCGGCCCTCGAAGTCGCCCGGGGTCAGCAGGCGCATCGTGGCCTCGTTGCGGGCGGCGAGCACCACCAGCGGCCTGGCCATCCGCAGCCGCACCCAGGGGAACACGCGGGCCATGGCTTCGCGCACCTGCTCGAACTGCCAGACCAGGTCGCGGGCTCGCCCAGCGCCGGCGTCGGACACCACCGTCACGTTCGGGCCCTTGGCCTCGACCCAGGGCCGCTGGGCGTCCGCCGTCGCCGCGACGGCGAGCCAGCCAGCGAGCGTCATCAGCAAGGTGATTCTCGACATCGCGCCTCCAGCGGCCCGTCATCGTGCGCCAGGCTCCAGAGAATAGACGGTTCCGCCGCTGCCGTTTCTGGTAGCCTTGCCGTCGTTTCTCGCGGGAGGACGTGCATGCGGGCAGTGGGCGTGATGCTGGTGATCGGACTCGTGGCGGGCGCTTCTGCGTCGGCTCGCGCCCAGACGGCGACCGGCGAGGAGAAAGTGGTGCCCGTGTTCCAGGAACCGCGGCATCACCTGGTGGTCGACACGCCGGCGCTTCGCATCGTCGACATCCAGATTCCACCGGGCGAGACGACGCTGTACCACCGGCACGATTCCGCGATGCTCTACGTGCCGATCGCGAGCTCGCGAACGCGGAACCAGAACCTGGGCGAGGACTGGACCGGCGGCGGCGCGGCACCGGCGGCCGACGCGGCACCCGCCCCGGCGCGGCCCGGACGCGTCACCGCCCCGGCCAACTATCTCGACAAGGGACAGACGCACCGGGTCAACAACATCGGGGCGACGCTCTTCCGCCTGATCGGGATTGCCAACATGACGCCCGGCGACACCACGGCCGGTGCGGCGCCCGCCGCCGGGAAACCGGAGCTCGAGAATCGCTGGTATCGCGCCGAACGTCTCGTGATCGCACCGGGCAAGTCGATGCCGGTACCAGCTCACGGGGGCGTCGTGGTGATCGTGATGCAGACGCCGGGCACCGCCGCGGTCGACGGCCCGTCGTGGAGCCCGTTGAACGGGCCCGGCGCCTTCGCGCGCGTCGACGGCACGCAGGCGTTCGTCGTGCACAACCGCGGCACGGCCGAGATCGAACTGGTGGCCGTGGCGGTGAAGGGCGCGAAGTAGCCGCGCCTTACGGCACGTCGATCATCACCTCGTTCGACGCCGGGCTCACGAGCGTGCCGGCCCGGGTGCGAATGCGGATGAAGTAGCGCCCGCGCGGCACCGGACCGCTGATCGCCGTGGCCACGTTGCCGGTGTTCAGCACCAGGATGTTCGAGATACCAGACGCCGAGCCCACCTCGACGACATAGCTGGTCGGTGCCGCGCCCGAGGCCGGCGCCGTCCACTGCAGCGAGACGATGCCGCCACTGACGGTGCCCGCGAGCCCCGTGGGCTGTGTGGGCACGACGCCGCCGGGCGCGATGGTCATGGTCGCGTCGTTCGATACCGGGCCGACTCCGCACGCCCCGCGCGCCGCGACGCGCAGGAAGTACGTGCCGGCCGGCGCCGTGGCCGCGAAGGTCGTGGCCGCCGACCCGAGATCGATCGCGGCCAGGTCCGACCGACCCGGCGCCGAGCCGGCGAAGAGCACGTAGCTCACCGGCGTCGCGCCGGCCGTCGGCGCGTCCCACGAGAACGACGCCGTCGAGCCCGACACGACGGGCGTGCGGAACACCGGCGCGAAGGGCAGGCCGACGCAGCCGGTGCCGCCGTTCATCACCAGCGCGAGATCGGCCGACGCCGGGCCCGTGCCCGATCCGTTCGCGCCGCGCACGCGAATCCAGAACACCCCGTCAGGCACGCCCGCGGCCGCGAAACTCGTTGCGGCGCCTACCGGCACCACGACGATGTTGGCGAGGCCGGGCGCTGAACCAACCTCCAGGATGTAGTTGGTGACCGGATCGCCCGTGAGCGGTGCCGCCCACGTGATGCCGACCGTGCGCCCGCTGAACGTGGCCGCCAGCGACTGCGGTGCGCCCGGCTTCGGATTCGGCGCGGCCACCGTGACCGACACCTCGGGCGAGGCGACGCTTGTGCCATAGACGTTCACCGCCTTCACCCGCGCGTAGTACGTGCCGCCCGTGGGCAGCGCCACACTGAGTGAGGTCGACGCCGTGCTCTGCACGAGCTGCGTCGCGCCTGGCGCGTTACCGACCTCGACCGAGTACGTCGCCGGGGTGCTGCCGGTGGTGGCGGGCGTCCACGAGAGATTCAGCGTGAGCGCGTTGGCCGAAGCGGTGAGCGTCGTCGGGGCATCCGGCGCCGCCGGGCTGGCGGTGACCGAGAGCTGCACCGTCCGGCCCACTGGCGACGTGCCATCGCGGGCCACGAGCGCGAGCACGGCCGTGCCGGTGGCCCCGGCCACCGGCGAAACCGTGACATCGAACGTGCGGCTCGAGGCGGTCGCCGACGTCGGCGCGATCGAGATGCCGGCGTTCGCCAGCAGAGCCACGTTGCTCGACGTGCCCGTCAGCGTGAGGCTCGCTCCCGCGGTGTCGATGTCGGTGATCGTCACGGCGAAGGTGGTGGGCGTCGAGATCACCGTCGAAATCGCCACGGGGGCTCCCGGCGCGTACGCCGGCGGGTCGTCGACGGCCGTCACCGTCAGCACGAACGACGTCTGCGCGGTGGCCAGGCCATCGTTCACCGTGACCGTGATCGTGGAGGTGCCCGACGCGTTCGCCACCGGCACGATTCGCAGCGAGCGCGTGCCCGTCGTGCCGCTCACGCTCATCGCCGACGCCGGCACCAGCGTGGTGTTCGATGAGGTGGCCGTGACGACGAGGTCGAGGAGCGGCGTGTCGGCGTCGTTCACCGACACGGGAATGTCGACGACGCCGTCTTCCGCCACCGATTGCGGGCCGATGGCGCTGATGGTCGGCGGAACCGGAATGGTGACCGTGAGCGTGTAGGTTGCCGACACCGGCGCGGCGCCGTCGGAACCGTCGAGCGTGACGGTCGCGGTGCCTGCCTGACCGGCGGCCGGTGTCATCGCGACGTCGAAGGTACGCGACGTGGCGGTGGTGTTGGTGGGCGTGACCGCGATGTTCGTGTTGGGCAGCAGCGTCGGGTTCGACGACGAGCCAGTGAGCGTCAGGTTGCTGCCGGCGGTGTCGATGTCGGTGATGGTGACGGTGGTGTGAGCCACGAGGCCATTGGCGATCGTGCCCGAGGCCGGCGTGCGGGTGAGCGTCGGCGCGTCGTTCACCGCGTTCACCGTGAGGGTGAACGCCCGGCTCGCCGACTGCGAGCCGTCGCTCACCGTGACCGTGATCGTCGTCGTGCCCGACTTGTTCGCCGCCGGCGTGACGGTGAGCGTGCGGGCGCCGCCGGTGCCCGCGAGGTTCAACGCCGCGCCCGTGTTGGCCACGAGCTGCGTGTTCGACGAGGTCGCCGTGACCGTCAGGTTCGCGGCCGGCGTCTCGGCGTCGTTCACCGTGAAGGCAATGGGACTCGTGGCGGTGTCTTCGTCGATCGTCACGTTGGCGATCGCGGTGATCGTCGGCGGGGCGCCGGTGCTGGCGGCCTGCCGCCAGTTCGCGATCGTGAGCGCGGCGCTGTTGATCGAGCGCGCGTTGTCGTGCTGCAGCGCCGTGCCCGTCGGCGCGCTGTTGTAGTTCACGTTCGGGTTGGAGAAGTACAGGATGCGCGGGCAGCTGCTCGGGCAGTCGTACGCCATGATCGTACGGAACAGGTTCGACGGGTTCTTGTAGCCGAACGAGTAGGGATACAGCGACGCCTGGCCGCTGCCGTCCTCGGGCGCGTGCGCCGATCCCATGTTGTGGCCGAGCTCGTGCGCGAACGTGTAGTTCGGGCTGATGCACGGGTACGCCGAGACGCTGAAGGCGTTGCTGGCGAACGCGTTCGTCAGCGCCGTCATCACGTACCCGACGCCGCAGGCGCCGCCCGCCGTGGACCCGACGACCAGCACCACGAGGTCGGCGCCCAACGCGTCGCGCCGCGTGTGCACTTCGTCCATGAACCCGTCGGCCGCGTTGCGGAAGCGGTCGAGGTCGGTGCTGAGATTGCCCGACTCGGTGTAGTTCGTCTGCTCGGCGCCCACCAGGCGCAGCCGTGGCGTGATGCCGCTGTTGGCGTAGGCGGTGTTGGTCTCGGAGACGCCGAGGGCGATGCGCGTCTGCACGTCGGTCGGCGTGCCGCCGGCCGCCGTGACCGCCGCGGGCGTGTACATGACCAGCACGTCGAAGGTGCTGCCGTCGTCGTTGGCCACCGCGGGCGCGGCGGCTGCCGCCAGGGACGCCGCGTCGGGTGCGGGCGGCACGATCGGGCCGAGATCGTCGACGAACTGCGTCGTGTCGACCAGGCGCACCACGTGCTGCGGTCCGCCGCCGGCCGGTTCGATCGAGTAGCTGCCATCGAGCAGACGCACCGAGCCCTGCAGGATCCCGCCGTTCGTCACCAGGGTGACGCTGCTCAACGGCTCGCCCTCGACGTGTCCGGCCCAGGTGGCGGTGCCGACCACGCTCGACTCGCGTCGATCGAGCACCGCGCGCACCACGCGCCCTCCGGTGAGCGCGATGTCGATGGTGCTCGCGGCGAGCGCCGCCGTGTTCACCGCGACGGCGCGCGACTGCACGGTGTCGATCGCGCCGGCCATGGCCGCTGGCACTCGGGCGTCCGCAGGCGCGCCGAACAGCGCCGGCACGACGGGCGTCTGGGCATCGCCGGTGCGGCCGAGGACGACCACGGCCAGCAGCAGCGCGCCCATCCAGAAGCGACGCGGGAATCGCGGGAAAGTAGCGTGGGTCACGCGCGCGGGCGTTGCAAGAATCCTACCCGCGCGGCCGGATTTCAGCCTTGCACGCTATGGCGTGACGAGACTCACCGCCGAGACCGGCCCGGCGACATCGCGGTTGTTGACCGCGCGCATCTCCAGCACGCGATCACCGGCGTGCACGCGCCACACGAACGTCTGCGCGACGACCTTCTGCCAGGGCCCGGCCACACCCTGTGCGTCGATCACGCGGTACTGGGCGTAGGCCACCGAGGGCATGTTGGTCGCCAGGTCGACCGAGACCACGCCCGCGTCGCTGACGCGAGGCGTGACCCACAGCTGATTGATCGGAGCGTCCACCATCGCCTGGCTCGACGTGGACTGCAGGGCCAGCACCTCGTTGGCCGCGTACGGGGAGGTATAGGGACTCTGCTCCCACGGCACGGTGCGCGTGTCGGTGAACTCGATCGCGTCGTTCAGGCGATCGAACGCGGCTTCGTACGGCGCGAACACGTGGTCGGCCTTCAGCGCATAGCGCAGGTAGTAGTAGAGCTCGAAGGTGCGTTCGGGCATGTCGGCTGGTGCGGGATGCCCCGGCGCGCGCACGCCCTCGACGATCGTCACCGTGCCGGTCTGGCCGGACACATAGGCGTCGTGCACTTCGGCGGCGCTGAGCGGCACGCCATTGCGTTCGTAGTGCAGGATGAAATCGGCGTCGATCAACACCCACTTGTCGAAGTCGTTGGACCAGACCTCGATCGGGAAGTGGTTGATCGGGTTGTCGCGCATGCCGATCTCGACATAGCGTGCCGGCACGCCGAGCGCCGCCAGCGACTGCAACAGCACCTGCGAGAACTGCGCGCAGAAGCCGCCGGTGTGTCCGGCGCGAATTTCGTCGAGCACCACCATGGCGTCCCACGCGGGATACGGTTCCGGCATGGTGTGCGGAAACTGCGCCGCGACCCAGTCGCGCAGCCGCAGGATCGCCTCGAACTCCGTGGAAGCCCCGGCGATGACGGCGTCGAGGTGTTCGCGCGAGCGCAGTTCCGCCAGGCGGGGCGTGGCGAACCGCTCGTAGCGAACCGGCAGCGTCGGATCCGCCGGCGAAGTCGCGGGCGCGGTGGTCACGACCGGCAGCGGGCCGGGCAGCGTCAGGATCAGCGGCGCGGTACTGGCGCTGGCTCCGGCGCCGTTCACGGCGCGAATCTGCAGCGAGTACACCCCATCTGGCACGCCCAGCACGCGGAACTCGCCGGTATCGCCCAGGGGAATCGTGCCGCCCACCGGACCTGCCACATCCAGCAGCACGCCCGTGGGGGTGCCGCCGTTGTAGCTGCGCCGCCAGGTGAGCGACACGCCGTTGCCGACGGCGACGGCGGTGAAGTTGTCGGGCGTTGCCGGCGGCGTGGGCATGGCCACCGCCACCTGCACCTCGTTCGAGGGCTGACTGCGCTGACCGTCGACGACGGCGTAGGTCCGGATGAAGTAGACGCCCGACGGCAGAGGCAGCGTCACCGAGGTGACGTCGGGGCCCAGCGAGAGGCTACCGGCGACGTCATCGGGCGCGAATCCCCCCTCGACGACGTAGGCCTCCGGCGTGTCGTTGGCCGGCGGGTCCCACGTGAGCGTCACGTAGTTGCCGGACACGTCGTCGACGTTCAGTTGTCCTGGCGCTTCTGGCGAGGTCTGACCGTGGGCCAGTGAGGGGGCGCCCCCCAGGAGCGCCAACACCATCAGCAGCCCGCCAAGCTGGCTGCCGCCGCGTCGGAGCTCGAAGGTCTTGCACATACTCGCTTTCGGAAACACACGGCTGAGGCGTCCGGCCACGGGGACGGGCCTCGCCGGCGATTTTCTTTGAGCAAAAAGCCAGCCAGCGTGCTTCTGGGCGTCTCTTCCCGTGCTGTTGGACCGGCGCGATCACCAATTCGTTACTGATCCGGCGGTTTTTGTTCGACCGCGGGCCGTAGGACAATAGGGGTTTGCCGGCAGCCCCCTCCGCGCGTTCGTGAGGGGAATCGGCCATGTACGTCATGTCTGCATCGCTTGCCCTCCGCTCGTTGTTCAAAAGCTTGACGGTCCGCGAGGGCCTGTCTGGCCGCGGACCGGGTGTGCACGGTCTCACCCTGCAGGCCAAGGCGCTGGCCACGGCGGCTGCGGCGCATGAGCTGTCATCCGCGCCGGTCGTTCTGGTCGTGCCGACGGACGCCGAACTCGATGCCGTCGTGGGCGACGTGCGCTTCTTCCTGGGGGCGCTCGAATCGGCCAGCGACGCCGCCATGGCGGGGGCCGTACTGCCCCTGCCCTCGCTGCAGGTCGACCCCTACCGGGCACTGGCGCCGCACATGCGGGTCTCGTCGGCGCGCGCCCGGGCGCTGCTGGCCCTGGCGAGCGGCCATGCGCGGGTCGTGGTGACGAGCGCCACGGCGTTGCTGCCGCGCCTGCCCGATCCGTCCGCGCTGGTGGCTCGTTCGCTCGGCGTCCGCACCGGCGGCGAGGTGGACCCGCAAAGCCTGGCGGCGTTGCTCACCGACGGCGGCTACGACCGTCACGATCCGGTGGAACAGCACGGCGAGTTCACGCTGCGCGGCGGCATTCTCGACGTCTACCCGCCGAACGAACTCTGGCCGATCCGCATCGAGTTCATCGGCGACATGGTCGAGTCGATTCGCCGGTTCGATCCCGACACTCAACGATCCGTCGAGACGCTCGATCAGTTCATGGTCGTACCCGTGCGCGAGTCGAGCGGGCCCTCCGAGCTGCCCGTCGATCTGCAGCGCGCCGCGACGGTGTTCGACTACCTCACGGCACGATCGTCGGCTCGGCTCTTCGTCTCGGAAGCCGACGAGGTCGTCGCCGCGATCGAGAAGACGTGGACGCAGGTCGAGACGAGTTTCGAGGAAGCGCGCACGCGATCGAACGCCCCGGCGGGCCTCATGGCCCCGCAGGCGCTCTTCGCCACCGCCGACGACATCGCCGCGCGCCTGGCGAAGGCCACGGCGCTCTCGTCACTCGACCTCGCCGACGGCTCGGGCCTCGCGCACGTGCCCACGCAGCCGATCGCGCACTTCCGCGGCCGCATCCCCGACTGGATCGCCGAGCTGCGCGAGCGCCGCGCCGCCGACGAGACAATCGTGTTCGTGGCGCACACGACCGGCCGCGCCGAGCGCACGCTCGAGATGCTGCGCGACTACGACATCCGCGCCGAATCGGCGAGCCGCACGAGTGAGCTGAGCACCGGCGCCGTGCTGGTCACGGTGGGCGGGCTCTCGAACGGCGTGCGGTTCACGCGCGGCGGCGTGACGATCTACGCCGAGACCGATCTTTTCGACGACGACCGGCAGCGCGGCAGCCAGGGCCGCAAGCGATCGGCGACGGCGGCGTTCCTCTCGGACCTGCGCGATCTGAAGGTCGGCGATCTCATCGTGCACGTCGACAACGGCATCGGCGAGTTCGTCGGGCTGAAGCAGATCGGCGTCGGCGACAGCGCGCACGAGTTCCTCGAGCTGCGCTATCACGGCGACGACAAGCTGTTCGTGCCGGTCGAGCGCCTCGACCTGATCCAGAAATACACCGGCGGCAGCCGTCCGGCGCTCGATCGCCTGGGCGGCACCACCTGGGCGAAGGCGAAGACCAAGGTGAAGAAGGCCATGCGCGCCATGGCCGAAGAGCTGCTGAAGCTCTACGCCGCGCGCAAGGCGGTACCGGGTCACGCCTTCTCGCCCGACACGCACTGGCAGGAAGAATTCGAGGGCGCGTTCCCGTACGATCTCACCGCCGACCAGGCCACCGCCGTCGCCGACATCAAGCGCGACATGGAATCGTCGATGCCGATGGATCGCCTGCTGTGCGGCGACGTCGGCTACGGCAAGACGGAAGTGGCGCTGCGCGCGGCGTTCAAGGCGGTGATGGACGGCAAGCAGGTGGCCATCCTCGCGCCGACCACGGTGCTGGCGTTCCAGCACCACGAGACCCTGAAGTCGCGTTTCGCGTCGTTTCCGGTGCGCGTCGACATGGTGTCGCGCTTCCGCACGAAACAGGAACAGACGGCGGTGCTGCAGCAGCTCGCCGGCGGACACCTCGACATCCTCGTCGGCACGCACCGCCTGCTCTCGAAGGACGTCGTGTTCCGCGATCTCGGCCTGCTCATCGTCGACGAGGAACAGCGCTTCGGCGTGGCGCACAAGGAACGCATCAAGCAGATGCGGCGCAAGGTCGACGTGCTGACGCTCACCGCCACGCCGATTCCGCGCACGCTGAACATGTCGCTCGTGGGCATCCGCGACATGTCGGTGATCGAGACGCCGCCGAAGGATCGCCTGTCGATCCAGACGCACGTCGTGAAGTTCGACGCCAACGTGATTCAGCGGGCGCTGCGCACGGAACTGGCGCGCGGCGGCCAGGTGTACTTCGTGCACAACCGCGTCGAGTCGATCTACTCGATGGCCAACCTGCTGCAGCGCCTCGTGCCCGAGGCGCGCATCGTCGTCGGCCACGGGCAGATGGGCGAGCAGACGCTCGAGCGCACCATGCTCGACTTCATGGCGCACAAGTACGACGTGCTGCTCTCGACCACCATCGTCGAGAACGGCCTCGACATCCCCAACGCCAACACGATCGTGGTGAATCGCGCCGATCGCTACGGCCTGTCGCAGCTCTACCAGCTGCGCGGCCGCGTCGGCCGCAGCGATCGCGCCGCCTACGCCTTCATGCTCATCCCGCCGGAGGAGTCGCTGTCGCCGGTGGCCAAGAAGCGCCTGGCGGCGATCAAGGAGTTCAGTGATCTGGGCAGCGGCTTCCGCATCGCCGCGCTCGACCTCGAGATCCGCGGCGCCGGCAATCTGCTCGGCGGACAGCAGAGCGGCCAGATCGACACGGTGGGCTTCGAGATGTACATGAAGCTGCTCGAAGAGACCGTGAAGGAGCTGAAGGGCGAGGACCTCGACGACGACGTCCGCGCCACGGTGAACCTGAAGGTCGACTTCCGCCTGCCCGAGACCTACGTGCCCGACATGAACCAGCGGCTGTCGTTCTACCGCCGCATGGCGTCGGCCCGCACGGAAAACGAGATTCAGGCGATCCTCGACGAGATCGGTGACCGCTACGGGGCGCCGCCGCCGGCGGTGCTGAACCTGGCCGACTACGGCCGCGTCCGGGTGGGGGCCGACCGGCTCGGTCTCGAATCCATCGACCGGGAGGGCTCGCTCGTCGTCTACAAGTTCAGGGACAAGACCAAGGTGGACCTGCCGCGCCTCGTGAACCTGGTGCGGCAGCGGCCCGAGCTGCAACTGGTGCCGCCGGGCGCGCTGAAACTCGACCTTCGGAACGAGCAGGCACGGTCGGCGAAGCGCACCAGCCGGGCCTGGTGGACGGCCCGCGCCACCGCCGGGGAAGTGACGGCGGGGTTCTCGAAGGCCGAGATTCTGAAGGCGCCGCCGGCCGACGCCAAGTCCGACGCCGGGCTGCTGGAGCGCGTGCTCAGCGTGCTCGAAGCGCTCACAGACGAGTAGAGTAGAGAGACCTTATGACGCACCTGCGCACGACTGCACTCGCGCTCGTTCTGGCCGCCGGCCTCTGCGCCCCGCTCGGCGCGGCCGACATCGTCGAGCAGATCCTGGTGAAGGTGAACGGCGAGATCATCACCAAGACCGACCTCGAGCAGCGCCAGATCGCGGCCCTGCGCACGCGTCCCGAGCTGCAGAACCTGCGCGGCAACGACGAGGGCCTGGCCAAGCTGCTCACCGAGGTGACGCCGCAGGTGATCGTCGACGCCGTCGACGAGCTGCTGCTGCTGCAGCGCGGCAAGGAGCTCGGCTACACGATGGGCGACGAGCAGTTCAAGAGCATCGTCGAGAACATCCGCAAGGAAAACAAGATCGAGACCGAGGAGCAGTTCCAGGAGGCGCTGAAGGGCGAGGGCATGACCATGCTCGACCTGCGGCGTCAGCTCGAGAAGCAGATGCTCGTCTCGCGGGTGCAGCAGACCGAGGTGATGGGCAAGATCAGCGTGAACGACGAGGAAGTGAAGGCGTACTACGAGTCGCACAAGGACCAGTTCGCCACCACGCCGCACGTGACCCTGCGCGAGATCCTGATCCAGGTGCCCACGACGGCCGATGGCGGCACCAACGTGGCCGTCGACGAGGAAGCGCGCACCAAGGCTGACGCCGTGCTGAAGCGCCTGCAGGCGGGCGAGCCCTTCCCGCGCATGGCGGCCGACGCCAGCGACTCGTCGTCGAAGGCGAACGGCGGCCTGCTGGGCGAGATTCCGTGGACCGACATCAGCCCCGAGCTGCAGAAGGAACTGCAGCCGCTCAAGGCGGGCCAGCTCACGCGCGTGCTGCGCACGACGCGCGGCTACCAGATCCTGAAGGTCGAGGAACGCACCGACGGCACGCAGAAGACGCTCGAGGAAGCGCGCGAGCAGGTATCGGAGGCGGTGTTCGAAGGCAAGCGCAAGGGCGAGTTCAGCAAGTACCTCGAGCGCCTGCGCACGCAGGCGATCATCGAGTGGAAGAACGACGAAGTGAAGAAGGCCTACGACGCCGGCGTGAAGGCGCAGGCCACGGCTGACGCCGCGAAGACCGACAAGCCAGGTCAGTAGTCGGGTATGTCACGCGTTCGCGTGCTCGCGTTCTCCGTCTCGCTCGACGGTTTTTCTGCCGGTCCCAATCAGGCGCTCGAGCACCCGCTCGGCGTGCGCGGACCCGAGCTGATGGCCTGGGTGTTTCCCACCCGTTCCTTCAACGCGATGCACGGCCAGCCCGGCAGCGAGGCCAGCGGCGAGACCGGCGTGGACGACGGCTTCGTGACGCGTTCGTTCGACAACATGGGCGCGTGGATCCTCGGGCGCCACATGTTCGGTCCGGTGCGCGGGCCGTGGCCCGACGAGTCGTGGCGCGGCTGGTGGGGCGACGAACCGCCGTATCACGTGCCGGTCTTCGTGCTCACGCATCATCCGCGGCCGCCGCTCGTGATGCAGGGCGGCACCACCTTCCACTTCGTCACCGACGGCATCGACGCGGCGCTCGCGCGCGCACGCGAGGCGGCCAACGGCAAGGACGTCCGTATCGGCGGCGGGCCGTCCACCGTGCGTCAGTACCTGCGGGCGGGGCTCGTCGACGATCTCCATCTGGCGGTCCGGCCGGTGCTGATGGGACAGGGCGAGCCGCTCTTCGCGGGCCTCGATCTCCACGCCCTCGGTTACGACGTGGTCGAGACCGTGCCGGGCGAACGCGCCACCCACATGATCCTGCGCAAGCGCGCGTCGTAACGGTCGCGATCAGCCGCGCGAAGCGGCGGTCGCCGCGGCCGTGCGCGCCAGCCAGGCCTCGTGCTGCTGCCGGACGCGCGGCCACAGCGACGCCGCGTCGGCGATCGTCAGGCCGAAACGATCACGCAGCAGCCCGACGTACTCGTCGGCATCGCGCACCTCGCGATCGACGACGCCGCTCGCGCGAATCTCGCGCAGCTGCGCGCCGCGCAGGATCACGATGCCGCCCTGTTCGAAGCGCTCGAGGACCGTGGTGGCGACGAACGGCGAGGCCGGCGACGTCTGCAACTCGTGGCACTGCGCGGAGAAGTCGTCGAGCGTGCGCTCGGTGAGCGTGAAGTCGAAGCCGTCGGCGCCGCCGAACGCGTGGTTGTGCACGCGCCACCGCGGGCCGTCGCGCGACACCTTGTAGTCCAGGAAGTCCTGACGATAGCCGCCGGCTTCGAGGGGCAGCGGCGTGAGGAAGCCGTCGCCGAAACCCACGTCGGCAATCCAGCGCCGGTCGAGCGTGACGATCAGCACCAGGTGGTTGCCCTGCGCCCGCCACCCGCGCGCCTCGCGGCCGACCGCGCCCGATACGTACCGCACGTCGAACCCGAGCGTCGCCAGCACGCGACCGAACACGCCGTTCATCTCGTAGCACCAGCCGCCACGGCACTCGTCGACGAGCTTCGTGAACATGGCCTCGGCGTCGAGCGTCATCGGCACGCCGAGATGGATGTCGAGGTTCTCGTAGGGAATCGCGAACAGGTGCGCGCGATGCAGGTCGCGCAGCGTGCGCAGCGACACGTCGCGCGGCCCCTGATAGCGGATGCGCGCGAGATAACGGTCGAGTTGCGGGGCGGTGAGCGGCAGCGGCACGTGTCTGCATCATACCGATCCGCCTGCCGGCACAGGGCGCTGCTGCATGGAATGGCGTGCCGTGCGTCGCCCCCGCGGCTCGCAGCGGCTGCTATGATCGGGCTATTCACCCATGAAGATCGGCCCGATCGAACTCGCCTCGCCGCTCGTCGTGTCGCCCATGGCCGGCATGACCGACACGGCCTTCCGCCGCCTGGTGAAGCGCCACGGCGGCTGCGGGCTCGTGGTGAGCGAGATGGTCAGCAGTGAAGGCCTGGTGCGCGGCATCGACCGCACGCTCGAGTACGCCGAGTACACCGAGGAGGAACGCCCGGTCTCGATCCAGATCTTCGGCGGCGATCCCGATCGCATGGCCGAGGCCGCGCGCGTCGTCGAGGGCATGGGCGCGGACGTGGTCGACATCAACATGGGCTGCCCGGTGCCGAAGATCGCGAAGCACCAGGCCGGCTGCAGTCTGATGAAGGATCCGGCGCACGCGGCCGCCATCGTCGGCGCGATGACGAAGGCCGTGAAGATTCCCGTCACGGTGAAGATGCGCAAGGGCTGGGACGACACCCAGACCAATGCCGCCGACGTGGCCGAGCGCGTGGAGCAGGCCGGCGCGGCCGCGATCACCGTGCACGGCCGTACCGCCAAACAGAGTTACACCGGCACGGCCGACTGGGACTTCGTGGCCGACGTCGCGCGTCGCGTGCGCATCCCCGTCTTCGGTTCGGGCGATTGCATCGAGCCCCAGCAGATCGTCGAGCGTCTGCATCACGGCGTGAGCGGGGTGTTCGTGGGCCGTGGCGTGCTGCGCAATCCGTGGATCCTCGCGCAGGCCACCGACCTGCTGGCGGGCCGCGCGCCTCGCGTCGTCACCCCGGAAGAACGCGCGCGGTTCCTGCTCGACTACATCGATCTGCTGCTCGACGATCGGGCCCGCGAACGCGAGGGCTTCCGTCACGTGGCGCCCGGTCAGATCGAGACGGTGTCCGACCCGCGAGCGAAGAGCCGCGAGCGCTGGGTGGTGAACAAGGTGCGCGCGCTCTGCACGTGGTACACGAAAGGCCTCGACGGTGGATCGCACCTGCGCATCGCCGTCAACGCCGCGCCCACGATCGACGCCGTGCGCGAGCTGGTCGATCGTTTCTTCCGCGTCCCCGAGTCGTTCGGGCCGCGAGGCGCCGCCGTGGACGATCTCGTCGACGACGACGCGGCGCTCGCCGGGCCCTGACGCGTCCATGGGCCTGCGCGTCGCCATCGATCTCGACGGCACCGTCGCCGATCTGTCGCGCGCGATGCACGACATCGCGAAGAAGAAGTTCCGCAAGCTGCAGGAGCCCGAACCCGACGAGCCGCCGCCCGACGCCGATGGCGCCCTGCCGATCGAGCGGCCCACGCTGGGCGACCTCGGCCTGACCCCGGCGGAGCTCGATCGTCTGTGGACGCACGTTCTGAAGATCCGCGACTTCTGGACGACGCTGCCGGAAATGCAGGACGGTCTCGTGGCCCGCATCCAGCAGCTCGCTGACGAACGCCGGTGGGACGTGCTCTTCATCACCACGCGGCCCACGGCCGCCGGACACACGACGCAGGTGCAGAGCCAGCAGTGGCTGGTGTCGAAAGGCTTCCGGCATCCGAGCGTGTACGTCGTGAAAGGATCGCGGGGCCTCGTCGCCACCGCGCTCGACCTCGACGCCGTGATCGACGACCGGCCGGAGAACTGCCTCGACGTGGCCACGCAGTCATCGGCGCGGGCTCTGCTCGTGTGGCCGGGGCCACTCGACGCGCTGGGTCCGGGCGTGGCCCGACATCACGTGTCGGTGAAGGCGTCCACCGGCGAGGCACTCGACGAGCTCGTGCAGATGGATCGCGAGAAGCGCGGCGGCGTCGTGCGCACGATCAAGCGGCTGTTCGGGAAGTCGTAGGCGCGCCACCGATGTCCGTCCCGACTTCGCGCGCGCTCGTCGACGACGGCTCGCTGGCGTGGTGGCGTGCCGGCCGCGGTATTCCGGTGCTGTTCATCCAGGGCGTGGGCGCGCCGGGCGGCGGCTGGCGGCCGCAGACCGATGGCCTGGCCGATCGGTGCGACTGCGTCTGGTTCGACAATCGCGGCGCCGGTCTCAGCGTGCCCGCGAACCGTCCGATCAGCGTCGAGCAGATGGCGCGCGATGCCCTCGCGGTGATGGATGCGGCCGACTGGTCCACCGCGCACGTCGTCGGCCATTCACTCGGCGGGATCGTGGCGCAGCAAGTCGCCCTGGAGACTCGCGGGCGTGTCCGCAGCCTGTCGTTGCTCTGCACGTTTCCGGCGGGGCGGTTCGTCGCGCCGCTCAGCGCGCGCATGGCGTGGCTGGGGATGCGCACCCGCGTGGGCACGCGGCGAATGCGCCAGCGCGGGTTCCTGCGACTGGTGTTGCCGCCGGCGATGACGCCCGATGGCGCGATCGCGGCCGAGGTCAGCGCGCTCTTCGGTCACGACCTCGCCGATCAGCCGCCGATCGCCGCGGAGCAGCTGCGCGCGCTGCGCGCCGCGGATCTCACGTCGCGGTTGGCGACGCTGACAGGGATGCCCACGCTGGTCGTGACGGCCACGCACGATCCGATCGCTCCGCCGTCGGCCGGTCGCGCGCTGGCCGAGGCGCTGCCCGGGGCGCGCTACGTCGAGGTGCCCGACGCGTCGCACGGCCTGCCGATCACGCACGCCGCGCTCACCAATCGCCTGCTGTTCGAGCACATCGCGGCCGCGGAGCGGCGCTGACGTCAATGGCCCACGACGCACGACGCGGGTCCGCCGCGCCGCCGGCCTGACGCTACGCCAGCAATTTCCGCGCGTCGCTGCCGTCGACCATGTCGACGTCGTACGCGGCCGCTCGCTCGGCGTGCAGATAGAACTGCTTTGCCAGGGCGTCGTGCGCCGGGTGATCGAGATACGCCGCCAGGTCGGCGCCCGACGCGAACTCGATCACCGCGACGTAGTCGTACGGCGGCGTGATCGCGTCGTAGGGCCGGCCCAGCACGAGACGGCGACCGACGGTGGCCCGCGTGATCTGCGGGATGCCTGCCAGCGCCGTCTCGAGCGTCGTGACGAAGGCGTCGCGCTCGGCGAGCGTCATCGACGCCTTCGGCGTGAAGAGCACGACGTGCGCGACCATCCCGCCCCCGGAGCTACGGCTTGCGCTTCGGCGGACCGGAGCGGCCCTTCGGCCCGAAGCCGCCGCCGCCCGGCCGCGGACCGCGCTTGAATCCGCCGCCAGTTGGCTTCGGGCCACGCGGCCGGTCGTTGTCGCGATCGAACGACTTGGGTCCGCGCGGTCGATCGCCACCACGATCGAAGCCGCCGGTGCCACGATCGCGCCATTCGGGCTTGGGGCCGCGCGGGCGATCGCCACCGCGATCGAAGCCGCCAGTTCCACGGTCGCGCCACTCGGGCTTGGGTCCCCGCGGCCGGTCGTCCCCGCGATCGAAGGTCTTGGGCCGATCGCGCCACTCGGGCTTGGGGCCGCGCGGGCGCTCGGCGCCGCGATCGAAGCCGCCGGTCCCACGGTCGCGCCACTCGGGCTTGGGCCCGCGCGGCCGGTCGTCGCCGCGATCGAAGGTCTTGGGCCGATCACGCCACTCGGGTTTCGGCCCACGCGGGCGATCTCCGCCGCGATCGAACCCACCGGTGCCGCGATCGCGCCACTCGGGCTTGGGTCCACGCGGTCGGTCGCCGCCGCGGTCGAAGGTCTTGGGCCGATCGCGCCATTCGGGCTTGGGCCCGCGCGGCCGATCACCGTCGCGATCGAAGGTCCGCGGCGGACGGTCGCCCTCGGGCCGCGGCTTCCAGCCCGGACGCGATCCACCGGCAGGCTTGCCGCGCCACTCGCCCTGCGGCTTGTCGCGCCAGGCCGGCTTCGGTCCACGCGGCCGATCGTCGTCGCGGCGGAATCCCCCCGGCTTCGGCCGATCGCTCCAGCTCCCACGTGGCCGAGGCGCGTCGCCTTCGGGCTTCGGACGGCCGCGCCAGTCGGTGCGGCTCGCACGCGGGGCGTCGTCGCCGCCGTCGTTCTCGCCGTCGTGCTTCGCGTTCTCGAACGCCTCGTCGAACGCCGCGTCGTCGGTGCCGGGAACCTCGGGCTCGACCGTGCGCGGCTCGAACGCGTCGTCACCGCCCGCGTTGATCGGCGCGTCGTTGTCGAACGGCTCGAAGACGTCTTCCTTGGCGGTCTTCGGCCCGTGACCGGGACGCGACCGCACCATCTTCTTGAACGCCTGCCACTTGGCTTTCTTCGCCAGCTGGTACTTCTCGCGCGGATCCTTGTGATCGCCGCCCGGGCGCCAGCTCTTCGTGCGCTTCTCGCCTTCGGCCGGCGGCACCAGCTCGCCGTCCTTGCCCACCGTGTAGCCGGCCGACAGCTTGTCGCGGGCGTCGTCGCGCGAGTCCCACAGCCGGCCCTTCTCGAACCACTTGAGCACCGCGTCGGGCTGCTTCACCTGCAGGCGCTTCAGCGTCGGCAGCAGTTCGTCGGGCTCGGCGGCGCGAAAGGCCGTGGGGCCCCCGTCCACGAGAATGGTCCAGTACGCGTAACGGGGTGGCATCTCTCGATCCTATCCGGGAATTCCGTCCCGTCGGCGGGCGTGGACGCCCACTCAGTTCTGGCTGTTCAACTCGGGCATGCGCTTGAGCTTCTCGACCAGCGTCGTGCGCTTCAGGCCCAGCATGCGCGCCGCGTCGGCGCGGTTGCCCGACGAGCGCGTGAGCGCGCGGGCGATGAGGTCGCGCTCGATGCGCGAGACCAGCGACGGCAGATCGACGCCGTCGTCGGGCAGCTCCAGCGACGGCGCGGATTCCACCGCCACCGACTGCACTTCCGGCGGCAGATCCTGCACGTCGATCTGCGGACGCGCGCCGCGCAGGATGAGGGCGCGTTCCACCGCGTTCTCGAGCTGCCGCACGTTGCCGGGCCACGCGTAGGCCATCAGGCGGCGCATCGCGTCCTGCGACACGAGCACTTCCGGCGCGTTCGCCTGGCCGTCGCGGTTCATCACCTTGCGGATGAAGTGCTGCACGAGCAGCGGCACGTCTTCCTTGCGATCGCGCAGCGCCGGCAGCGTCACCGGGATCACGTTGAGGCGGTAGTAGAGATCCTCGCGGAACGATCCGTCCTGCACCATCTTCGCGAGATCGGAGTTGGTCGCCGCCAGCACGCGCACGTCGACCTTGATCGTGCGGTTTTCGCCGAGCCGTTCGAACTCGCGTTCCTGCAGCACGCGCAGCAGCTTCTGCTGCAGCGGCATCCCCATGGTGCCCACTTCGTCGAGGAACAGCGTGCCGCGATCGGCCTGCTCGATGCGGCCCTGCCGCGCCGCCACCGCGCTCGTGAACGCGCCACGCGCATGACCGAAGAGCTCGGCTTCGAGCAGGTTCTCGGGAATGGCGCTGCAGTTGAGCGCGACGAAGCGTTGATTGCGACGCTGGCTCGACTGATGGATCGCGCGCGCCACCACTTCCTTGCCGGTGCCCGTCTCGCCAGTGATGAGCACGGTGGCGCCGCTCGGCGCCACGGTTTCGATCATCTGGGTGAGCGCGCGCATCGGCGCGCTGCGTCCGACCACGCCCGGCAACCCGTCGCGCTGCTCGAGCTGCTGACGCAGGTACGCATTTTCCGATCGCAGGCGCCGCTGCTCGAGCGCAGATTCCAGCACGTGCGCCAGCTCTTCGAACTGGAAGGGCTTGCTGATGAAGTCGGACGCGCCGCGCTTGATGGCGTCCACCGCGTCCTTCACCGTGCCGTAGCCGGTGACGACGATGCCGATGATACCGGGGTAGCGACGCAGCGCTTCCGCGAGCACCTCGCGGCCGTCGATGCCGGGCAGGCGCAGATCGGAGATCAGCACGTCGAATGCGAAGCGCTCGAGCTTCTCGAGGGCCTGTTCACCCGAGGCGGCTTCGGTCACGACGTAGCCGGCATCGGCCAGCCGTTCGGCCATGACCGTGCGAAGGGCGTCCTCGTCGTCGACGAGCAGAATGTGATTGGGTTCAGCCACGGATGCCTGGGGAAGCGGGGGCGTCAACACTCTGACAGGCACGCCAAAGACCGTCAACCTCCAAATCCTGACCGGGCTGGCACAGCCCTGCCCTAATCTCCACCGCTGACGGTCCGATACCAGCCTTTGAAGGAGAACTGACCTGTGGAACGTCAGACCATCAGCATCATGAAGGCGTGCGAGCTCGTGGGTGTCAGCCGTCGAACCATCTACAACTGGATCGCGGCCGGCAAGGTGGAATACGTCCGCACGGCGGGCGGCAGCATCCGTATCTTCGTCGATACGCTGTGGCGCCAGCCCGACGGCAGCGCGCGCGCTGGCTCGAGCCCCGCGGCTTAACCACCCTCGACGGTTCAGTTCCGGACGTGCACGTGAACCCGTCGACCCTCCCCCTGGAAACAGGCCCACAGGCGCTTTCCGAAGACGACCTGCGCGGCCTGTTCCACCAGCTCAGCAACCAGCTCGGTATCGTGCTAGCGAACGCGGAGCTGCTGGAGGCGAAGCTTGCCGATCCCACCCAGAAGGGCCGTGCCACGCACGTCGTGAACGCGGCTCTCGAGGCGATGGCCACCGCTCGGGCCATCCGCCAGGTGTCGGAAAGCTGACCCTCCCCCGTCATTCCTCGTCATCCCCACACAAAATTCGTCGCGGCTGAGTCGTCATCGACTTGGCGTCAAAGGGCCCGAACCGTCATCGTCTTGGCGGAATCGAGGCCCTTTCGTACGTCTTCGCCCCTGTGCACGCGGTTTCACGACGAATCCGTAAGCCATTAAATATCAGTCACTTAGTAACAAATTTCGTGGTTCGGAGTGCAACACAGGCAGGTCTGCGCGGATCTGGCATCGCCAATGCAAGTAGCGGCAGGCGTCCGACACTTTGCGGACACCAGGAGCCCAAGTCCCATGACCGCCGACCAGACCGCCGAGCAGATCAACCCCCGAGTCGAAGCTGGCATCCCCTTCGTGGAAGCGCTGGCGCGACGCGTGGCCGCCACCATGCCCCACTCGATCGACCTGGGCGATCTGGTGCAGGACGGCGTCATCGGCCTGATCGACGCGGCCAAGCGGTTCGAGGAATCGCGCGGCATCAAGTTCGAGACGTTCGCTGAACGTCGCGTGCGGGGCGCCATGATCGACGCCCTGCGCAAGGACGCCTGGCCCCGCGGCGTGCGCCGCGTGCGTCGCGAGCTCGAGGCGGCCCGCGAGAAGCTGCGCCTCACGCTCGGTCACGAGCCGTCGCTGGCCGACCTGGCGGCCGCGGTGGGCTCCGACGAAGAGCGCCTCGGCAAGGTCATCGTCCGCATCAACACCATCGAGCAGACGTCGCCGCTCTCGTGCGCCGACAACATCGACGAATCGCAGCTGCCGCAGGTGATGGTGCCGGTCGAGTCCGAGCGTCCCGACGCCGCCTACGAGCGCAAGGAAGTTCAGGATCGCGTGCGCGGCGCCATCGGCTCGCTGCCGCCGCGCGAACGCCGCGTCATCGCCCTCTATTACTACGGCGAAGTCACGATGAAGGAGATCGGCGCCGAGCTCGGCGTGAACGAATCGCGCGTGTCGCAGCTGCACGCCCGCGCGCTGCGCCGCCTGCGCGAGGCCCTCGGTCCGGACGCCACGCCGATGGCGTCGATGGAAGCGCTGCGCCAGGCCGTCGTGGCCTTCGAGCACCGCCCGAAGATGGCCAAGGCCACGCTGCCCCAGTCCGATACCGTGGTGGCGCCCGAGGTGGTCGAGCGCGTCGAGGGACGCGCGGTGGTGATCGACTACGCCAGCGCTTCGCGCGCCGCGCGCAGCAAGTCGCCGAGCCGGAAGGGCTTCGAGAGCCACCGGCAGCCGCTTTCTTCGAGGAAGCGTTCGGCGTCGGTGCCGGCCACGTCGCCGGTCACGAAGATCACGCGGCGGGCCAGCGCCGGCGTGGCCGCCGTCATGGCCCTGTAGAACCGGATGCCGTCCACGCGCGGCATCTTCAGATCGCAGACGATCAGGTCGTAGTGGTTTTCGGCGACGCGCGCGAGGCCTTCCTCGCCGTCGCCGGCCCGATCGACCACGAAGCCGGCGTCGATGAACGCCTCTTTCACGGCGCTCGCCAGCGCCGGTTCGTCTTCCACCACCAGCACGCGCGCGCCCTTGCACACATCGCGGGGCGCGTTGTCGCGTACGGGCGCCACGGCGACCGGCGGCGCCGGCACGTGACGCGGCGGCGTGACCGGCTTGGTCGGTGACACCGGGAAGTCGACGAAGAACGAGGCGCCGCCCCCCGATTTCGACTCGAGGCGGATGCGGCCGCCGTGCTCCTGCACGATGGCGTAGGCCACGGTGAGGCCGAGACCCGTGCCCTTGCCCACTTCCTTCGTGGTGAAGAACGGATCGAAGATCTTGCCCTGCACGTCTTCCGGCACGCCGGGGCCGTCGTCGTTCACTTCCATCACGACGACCTGTTTCGCGCTGTCGTGCCAGGTGCGGATCACGATAGTGCCGCGGCCGTGCGCGCCGAGCATCGCCTGTTCGGCGTTCATCAGCAGGTTCAGCAGCACCTGCTTCACCTGGTGGCCGTCGGCGAACACGGCCGGCAGCCCGGCTGCCAGCGCCGAGATCACCGAGATATTGGTGATGCGCTGCTCGTAGGCGCGCAGACTCAGCGTCTCCTTGATGATCTCGTTCAGATCGACCAGCGCGCGCGTGCTCTGCCGCTTGCGTGCGAAGGTGAGCAGGTTGCGGACGATGCGCGCGGCGCGTTCCGACTCGCTCAGGATCACGTCGAGCCCGCGCTTCATCGGATCGCCGGCTTCGACGTGCTCCGAGAGCCGCTCGGCCCACGACAGAATCGTCGCCAGCGGGTTGTTCAGCTCGTGCGCCACGCCCGAGATCGTCTGGCCCAGCGCCGCCATCTTCTCGGTTTGCAGCAGCTGGTAGTAGAGGTCGCGCGACTGCACCTCGAGCTGCTTGCGCTCGCTCACGTCGCGCACCAGCGCCTCGATGCGCATGGCGCCGGTGGCGTCGGGGGCCTCGGCCGTGGCCGTCACCTCGATCCACACCTGCGTGCCGTCGGCCTTCCGCAGCCGCAGCAGGTGATTGCTGACCGCGCCGGCGTTCGACAGGCGCTCGAGAAAGGTCTGCCGCGCCTGCGGGTCGACGAAGCGGGTGCCGTCGAACGGACGCACGTCGCGGTCGTAGGTCTCCGGCGGATAGCCGAGCACCAGCTTCAGGTGCGGATTGGCCGCCAGCGTCGTGGTGGTGGTGCCGTGCACGAGGCCGATGTACACGCCTTCGTGCACCGCCTCGAAGAGGCGCGCGAACGCCGCTGCGCGATCGTCCACCACGGCGCCCGGCGTCACTTCTTCTTCGCCGGCGGCTGCGGCGTGGGCGTCTTGCTCGGGTACTGCGGCGCCCACTTCTTCTCGATCGCCGTGCGGATGCTCTGCACGTCGGCGCCCGAGTTGTACAGCTGCATCGTCTCGCGGGCGACATCGACGCACACCGCGCAGCCGAAGCCGTGCGTGTCCCACTGCGTGACGTTGCCATTGGTGTCGCGCGCGGCCACGAAGCACGACTCGTTGCTCTTGTGGCCGTCGTGTTCGCAGCCGCAGAAGCACGGCACGTAGCGCGACACGTCGGGGTGCCGGGCGACGAACTCGTACACCGTCTTCGTGATGCCGGCCGGACGCGCCAGCGCGTAGCCGGTCATGTTGAGCGGTGGCAGCGGCCCCTGTCCGGGCGCGGTGGCTTTCGACGACGCGGCGGGGGCCGCGGGGGCGGGACGTGGCGAGGACTGACGGGCGAGCAGCGCGGCGCCGGTGCAGGCCGCGAGCGCCACCGCCGTCACGGCGTAGCGAAAGGGCGTTCGCATTGCCCGCTACTTTACCTCGCCGTCCGCGCCAATCGCACGTGATGTACGCTCACGGACGTGAGCAGCCGCCTTCCCCGGATATCGCATCTCGAGCCGGACAAGACCGGCTGGAGCTTCTACCTGTGCACCCGCAAGGACGTGCGCGTCGGCAAGAGCGGCGAGTACCTGGCGCTGGTGCTTCAGGACGCCTCGGGTCAGGTGGCCGGCCGGCTGTTCGACGCGGTCGACCGCTTCAAGCACGAATTTGAAATCGGCGAGTTCGTCCGCGCCGAAGGCCGCACCGGCCTGCACAACGGCGAGCTGCAACTGGTGGTCAGCGGGATCCGGCGTGTGAATCCGGCCCAGGACGCCGCCCAGGGCTTCCGCGAGGACGAGTGCGTGCCGAGCGCGCCACGCCCGTCGGCCGAGATGTGGGCCGACCTGATGGCGCTCGTGGACGCGATCGCCGACCGTCATCTGCAGGTGTTCCTGCGCCGCCTGCTGCAGGACCACGAGACGGCCCTGCGCGACTGGCCGGCCGCACAGTCCATTCACCACGCCTACCGCGGCGGGCTGCTCGAGCACATCCTGTCGATGGCGACGATCGGCCGCCAGGTGGCCGCCCACTACGGGGCGCGCGAAGACCTGCTGGTGGCGGGCGCCATCATCCACGACATCGGCAAGCTGCAGGAGCTCGCCTACGACAACGGCGCCATCAGCTACACCCGCGACGGCAACCTGGTGGGGCACATCGCCCTCGGCATCGTCATGGTGCGCGACACGGCGCGCGGCATCAGTGGCTTCCCCGACGACCTGCGGGCCGAGCTCGAGCACCTGGTGGCGTCGCACCACGGCGCCAAAGAGCGTGGCGCGCCGGTGGAGCCGAAGAGCGTGGAGGCGTTCATCCTCTCGGCGGTCGACGAACTCGACGCCCGGCTCTTCCAGGTGAAGCAGGCCATGAGCGACGTCGGCACCGACCCGGCGTTCACCGGCTGGCACCGTCGGCTGGGACGCGTGCTCTACCGCGGCGCCCGCGACGCCTGATCGCCCGGCGCCCTCTTTCGTCCGCGCAGAGCGGGCGGGCCGGGCCCGCGGGCCGGCCCCGGATCCCCTTCGGAGGCAGCAGATGCACGCGAGACGCACGCTCGTCGCCCTGACGATGGCCCTCACGGTGGCCGCCCCCGCCTTGCGGGCGCAGACGCGCAAGCCCGCCGAGCCCGGCGTCGCGGCGGCGAACCGGCGGGTCCGCACGGAGCTGCCATTCGTCGATCGGCAGGACTTCGACGACGCGATGCGCGGCTTCGTCGCCACCACCCCGGCCGGTTCGGCTCCCGACCGCTACGCGTTCCTCGCGGGTGACGCGCCCGACACGGTGAATCCGAGCCTCTGGCGCCTGGCCCAGCTGAACGCGATCCACGGGCTCTTCAAGGTGGTCGATGGCATCTACCAGGTGCGTGGCTTCTCGCTCGCGAACATGACCATCGTGGAGGGGCAGCGCGGGCTCATCGTGATCGATCCGCTGTCGACGGTGGGCGCGGCGAAGGCCGCCCTCGACCTCTACCTCGCGCACCGCCCGGCGAAGCCCGTCGTGGCCGTGATCTACACGCACAGCCACAGCGACCACTACGGCGGCGCGAAAGGCGTGGCGTCCGAGGCCGACGTCGCGGCCGGGCGCACGAGGGTGATCGCGCCGGCCGGTTTCTTCGAGGCCTCGGTATCGGAGTCGATCATCGCCGGCAACGCCATGGGTCGCCGCGCCCAATACCAGTTCGGGGCGCCGTTGCCGCGCGACGCGCAGGGCAACGTCGACGCCGGCCTCGGCAAGATCGACTCGCGCGGCGTGCCCGGGCGGTCGATTCTCGCGCCGACACAGTCGATCGATCAGCCCGTGCAGACGATGGAGATCGACGGCGTGCCCATCACCTTCCATCTCGCGCCGGCGTCGGAAGCGCCGGCCGAAATGCACCTGTATTTCCCGCGCCACAAGGTGATCGACGCCGCCGAGAACGCCACGCACACACTGCACAACCTGCTGCCGATTCGGGGCACCGAGGTGCGCGACGCGAAAGGCTGGTCGAAGTACATCGGCGATCTGCTGGAGCGGTTCGGCGCCGAGGCCGAGGTGGTCATCGCGCAGCATCACTGGCCCGTGTGGGGGCACGCCCGCGTCGTCCGGCACCTCGAGGAACAGCGCGACCTCTACAAGTACATCCACGACCAGACGGTGCGGATGATGAACCAGGGCCTGATGCCCACCGAGATCGCCGAGCAGCTGCGCCTGCCTCGCAGCCTCGAGCAGACCTGGGCGGCGCGCGGCTACTACGGCACGTTGTCGCACGATTCGAAGGCCGTGTACCAGAAGTACATCGGCTGGTACGACGGCAATCCCGCCACGCTGAACGAACTGCCCCCGGTGGAGCAGGCGACGAAGGCCGTCGAGTACATGGGCGGCGCGGCGGCGGTCATCGCGCGGGCGCGCGCCGACTTCGCGCAGGGGCAGTACCGCTGGGTGGCGCAGGTGATGGAGCAGGTGGTCTACGCCGACCCGGGCAACGCCGAGGCGCGCGCGCTGGCCGCCGACGCGTTCGAGCAGCTCGGTTATCTTGCCGAGTCGGCCACCTGGCGCAACTCGTACCTGCTCGGCGCGCAGGAGTTGCGCAACGGCGTGCCGGCACAGCGTCCGCGCCAGGCGATCGACGCCGAGTTCATCGCCGCGATGCCGGCGCCGCTCGTGTTCGACTATCTGGGCACGACGCTCAACGGCCCGCGTGCGGGCGAGGCGCGTCTGGTGGTCAACTGGCGCTTCACCGACACCAACGAGACCCTGGTGTCGACGCTCGATCATGCCGCGCTGACACACGTGGACGGGCGGGCGGCGGCGACCGCCGATGTCTCCGTGGTGACGACGCGCGCCGCGTTCAACGCCGTGGTGCTGCGCCGCCGAACCATCGACGACGCGCGGGCCACCGGCGAGCTCACCGTGTCGGGCGCGGCGCCCCGGCTCGTCGAGTTGTTCTCGTTCTTCGACGACCTCGACCCGGCGTTCCCGATCGTGGAGCCGCGCAAGCCGCGCTGATGGCGCGGGCGTGGATGGAGCGCAGACGCCGATGCCGCGACCCCCAACCGCGCGTGTGCTGACTGCCTTGGTGGCGGCGTCGCTGGTGGCGCTGGCCAGCGCGCCGTCGGCGCTCCAGTCGCCGCTGAGCGATGCCGACGCGGCGGTCGTGTCGCGGATCCGCGGCTATGCCACCCGCTACGTCGACACGATGCAGTCGGTGGTGGCGCACGAGCGCTACGAGCAGAGCCTCACGGCACGCCGCGCCACGCCCCGCACCACCGAGCTGAAATCCGACGTGCTGTCGCTGCGGCTGGCCGGCGGCCGCGAGACGATCTGGTTTCGCGACGTGTACGAAGTCGATGGCCGCAAGGTGCGGGATCGCGAGGATCGTCTGCTGCGTCTGCTCGAATCGAACGCGCCGGGCCGGCTCGACGATCTGCGCCGCATCGCCGCGGAGGGCGCCCGCTTCAATCTCGGCAGCGTGCCCCGCACCACCAACGTGCCCGACCTGGTGTTCGCCTACCTGACGGCGGGTGCCGGTCACATCACCCTGTCGTCGCCGAAAGACGCGACGATCCGCGGAGAACGCGTCCGCGTGTTCCGGTTCGAAGAAGTGGGCACGCCGACCATCGTTCGCGGCACCGCGGGCCGGGACCTGCCGGCGCGCGGACGCGTGTGGGTAGAGCCCGGAAGTGGTGCGGTGGTGCGGAGCGAAGTGGTGCTGGGAGACACGACGTCGACGGCGACCACCGTCGTGGAGTTCGTGGCTCATCCGCGCGTGGCGGTCCGTGTGCCTCAACGCATGGACGAGACGTTTCGCTCGCCGTCGGAGCTGGGCGTGGGCACGGCCACGTACTCGGACCTCCGCGTCTTCGGAGTCAATACGGCCGAGCAGATCCGGAAGCCGCCCCCGGGCGCGCCGTAGGCGGCCCGGCGGACGCGACGCGGGCTACTCCGCGGCGCCCTCGCTGCCGTCGGCCTTCGGACCCAGCGCGAAGGTCATCGTGCCCTTGCCGAGCAGGCGGTCGCCCACACGCGCGTATCCGGTCAGCACACCCATCTGCTTGCGCAGGCGCACCACCTTCACCTCCACCTCGACCGTGTCGCCGGGCTCCGCGGCGCCATAGAACCGGATGCGTTCGATGCCGCGGAAATAGACGAGGCGGCCTTCGTTCTCGGGCTTCACCAGGATCAGGATGCCGCCCACCTGCGCCATGATCTCGGTGAGGATTGTGTTGGGCAGGGCCCGCCGGCCGCGGGCGTCGGGCGGCGACAGGTAGGTTTCCGTCGCCGTGATGTTCTTGATGCCGACGATGCGCGTATCGGTCTCGAACGCCGTGATCCGGTCGACCAGCAGGAACGGATAGCGGTGCGGCAGGATGCGGACGATGTCCGCGTGATTCAGGGGAAGCGCCAGCGTTTCCACGGAAGTCGTAGTATCCCACGCCGGTCGGGCCGGGGGCTATACTGCCGGCTTGCCGCGCGGGCCTCGTCTCACCGCGCCGGAGCCTCCCATGCGCATCTTCGCCCTGTGCCTCGCGGCGCAGCTGGCCTCGGCCGGCGCCAGCGCCCAGACCCGCCCCGTCACCGTGGACGACGTGCTCGGCCTGCGCGTCGTAGGAAACGCCCCGGCGATGTCGCCCGACGGCCGCGCCGTGCTCTTCACGGTGCGCCAGTGGGTCGACAGCGGCGGCGGCAAGAAAGATCCGCGCACGGCCATCTGGCGGGCCCCGGCCGATGCGTCCACGCCGGCGCGACAGATCACGTTCGGCGAGCGGGGCGAGACGCTGCCCGGCTGGTCGACCGACGGGCGCTTCATGAGCTTCGTGGCCGCGCGCGGCAAGGACGCGAAGGCTCAGGTGTGGGTGATGCGGGCGGATGGCGGCGAGGCGCGGGCCCTCACCGACGCCGCCGAGAACGTGCTGGCGTACGCGTGGTCGCCCGACAGCCGCCGCCTCGCCTACACGGTGGCCGACGCCGCGGCGGCCGACGACAAATCGGCGGTGGAACGCCGCGACGACGAGCGTCCGTTCGAGCGGCCCGCGGCGAACGTGCACCTGTGGGTGGTGGACGTCGAGACGCGCACGGCCTCGCGTGTCACGAGCGGCGAGGCCTTCACGATCCAGGGCGCGCTCTCGTGGTCGAAGGACAACACGCACGTCGCCTTCGCGGCAGGAGCCTCCGCGCTCCTCCGCGATGGACGGCGCGACGTCTACGTCGCCGACGTGAACGCCAGAACCGTCGAGAAGATCAGCACCAACTTCGGGCCCGACACCAACCCCCGGTTCTCGCCCGACGGCCGCCTGATCGCGTATCTCGCGACGCCGGTCACCGCGCCCGCGATCGCCGACGGCACGCCGAAGGGCACCGTGGGCCAGCAGCACGTGATGGTCTACGACACGACCACGAAGGCGACGCGCGATGTCACCGGTAAACTGACGGTCGATCCGGGTGATCCCCAGTGGTCGGCCGACGGCTCTCGCATTCTGTTCGCGGCCGGCACGCGCGCGTGGAACGACATCTGGAGCCTCGACGTCGCCAGCGGGCGCGCCACCCAGCTCACCACGCACCGCACGCTGCAGCTCGGCTCGTTCAGCGCCGACGGCACCAGGGTCGCGGTGGTGCTCGATTCCTCCACCGCGCCGCCCGACGTGCACGTCGCCGATGCGTCGTTCGCCACCTTCACGAAGGTGTCGGAGGTGAATCCGCAGGCCGCGCAGTTCGCCCTCGGCGCCTCGGAAGTCATCACGTGGAAGGGCCGCGACGGCACGGAGGTGGAAGGCGTGCTGCTGAAGCCGGTTGGCTACGATCCGGCAAAGCGCTATCCGCTGCTCGTGGTCGCGCACGGCGGACCGGCCGGCGCCTACGTGGACAACTACCGCGTGGGCGGTCTCGAGGGCGGACAGCTCTGGGCCGGCCAGGGCTGGGCGGTGTTCTATCCGAACCCGCGCGGCAGCACGAACTACGGCGAGAAGTTCCTGCGCGCCAACGTGGCCGACTGGGGTGGTGGCGACTTCAAGGACATCGACTCGGGCGTCGACGCCCTCATCGCCCGCGGCATCGCCGACAAGGACAAGCTGGCGCACATCGGCTGGAGCTACGGCGGCTACATGACGGCGTGGACCATCACGCAGACGACACGCTACAAGGCGGCGATGGTCGGCGCCGGGCTCACCAACATGTGGAGCATGTACGGCACCAACGACATCCCCAACGTGCTGCAGGGCTACTTCGGCGGCATCGCCAACAAGGAGACGCTGCCGCTCTACATGAACCGCTCGGCCATGACCCACATCGACAACGTCACCACGCCGACGCTGATCCTGCACGGTGCGAGTGACGAACGCGTGCCGGTGGGCCAGGCCCAGGAGCTCTTCCGCGGCCTCAAGGATCGCGGCAAGACCACCGAGCTGGTGTTCTATCCCCGTGAAGGACACGGGTTCACCGAGTACTATCATCTGCAGGATCGCCTGAACCGGATCCACGACTGGGTCACCCGGTACGTGTCCGGCGAGCCGCCCGCATCCCGCCAATGACCACGTCCGATTCGAACCACGATTCCCCGAACCGTCCGCTCCGTCCGTCCGACCAGGATCGACTCGCCACGCTCTTCGCGCTCAGCCGCGAGGTGAGCGGCGTGCTCGATCTCGACGAGCTGCTGCCGCAGATACCGCGCCTCATCGCCCAGCTCACGCCCTTCGGCGTGTTCTCGATGTACCTGCTCGACGAGCAGACGCAGATGCTGCGCATCGCCTACGCGGAGGGTTATCCCGAGGAAGCAGCGCGTCAGGTGCGGCTGTCGCTCGGCGAGGGCACGGTGGGCACGGCGGTGCAGGAACAGCGGTCGGTGCTGGTGGGCGACGTCACGGCGGATCCGCGCTACATCTCGATCGTGCCGGGCGTGAAGTCGACGCTGGTGGTGCCGCTGCGGCACAAGGGCCGCGCCATCGGCGCGCTGAACCTGCTGAGCAACGAGCGCAACGCCTTCGACGACACCGACGAGGCGATGCTGCGGGCCTTCGGCGCGCACGTCGCCCAGGCGATCGTGAACGCGCGGCTGTTCGAGTCCGAGAAGGAATACAGCGACACCATGGCCACGCTGGCCGAGGTGGGCCGCGAGATGAGCGGCATCCTCGACCTCGACGAGCTGCTCACGCGCGTGGCGCACCACGTGAAGCGCGTGATCGCCTACCGCACGTTCGGCATCGCGCTCGTGAACGAGTCCACCGGGCTCATCGAGTTCAAGGTGGCGATTCGCTACGGCGAGGGCGCCGACACCTCGGCGATGAAGGTCGGCGAGGGCTTGCTTGGTTACGCGGTCCAGCACAAGGAAGTGGTGCTCGTGCCCGACGTGTCGACCGACGCGCGCTACATCAACGCCGTGCCCGACGCGCGATCCGAGCTGGTCGTGCCGCTGATGGTGAAAGACAAGTGCATCGGCGCCTTCGATCTCGAGAGCCCTGAGCTGAACGCGTTTTCGCAGCGCCACGTGGAGCTGCTCACGCCGCTGGCCTCGCAGGCCGCGGTGGCCATCGAGAACGCGCGCCTCTGGGAAGAGCTGCGCGCCAACGAGATGCGCCTCGAGAAGGAAGTGCGGTTCGCGCAGCGCGTCCAGATGGCGCTGCTGCCGAAGGAACTGCCGAAGCGGCTGCGCTCGGTCGACGTGGCGTGGCACTTCGACGCCGCGCGCGAACTCGGCGGCGACCTCTACGAGTTCCTGGCGCCGGAGCCCAACCAGCTCGTGGTGGCCGTGGGCGACGTGTCGGGGAAGGGTGTGCCGGCGGCGCTCTACTCGGTGTTCGCCGGCGAGGTGGTGCGCGCGCGGACCTTCCGCAAGCGCTTCACCCGCGAGCAGACCGGCCCGGGCGCGATGCTGACGGTGATCAACCGCATCCTGCACGAGCGGCAGCTCGAGGAGTACTACTGCACGCTCTGCTACGCGGTGTTCGACCTGCGTCATCACGTCGTGACGATGGCCAACTCCGGACTGCCGTACCCGATCCGCTGCTCGGCCGATGGCAGCTCGTGCCAGCAGATCGAGATGCCGGGCGTGCCGCTCGGCTCGTTCGGCACGACCAGCTACGACGAGATCGTGCTGCCGGCGCACGCCGGCGACGTGTTCGTGTTCTGCTCGGACGGCATCTTCGAGACGTTCAACGAAGAGGGCCTCGAACTCGGCGCCGGGCCGATCATCGACATCGTGCGCACGCACCGCGATCGCCCGGCCAGCGAGATCGTGGCGAAGATCTTCGAGACGATGTCGGCGTTCCGCCGCAACGCCGTGCAGAACGACGACCAGACGGCCGTCGTCGTCCGCATCCTGGCCTAGGACGCCGGCGGTGTGCCGGCGGCGCCGGGCAGGCGCTCGATAGCGCGCTCGATGCGTTCCAGGCGCTCCACGATGCCCACGATCTCGACGTGCGCCTTCACGTTCACCTGGTAGTCGAGATCGGTGCGGATCCGATCGCGTTCCGACTGCCGGTTCTGGCTGACCAGCACGAAGATCGAGAGGAAGATCGCCTCGAGGCTCACGATCAGCGTCAGCAGCCCGAACGGGAACGGATCGAAGCCCAGCGCGTGCGGCAGCAGGCCCGCCGACGCCAGGATGTTCACGAGGATCCAGCCGCCGAACCACGAGAGGTGCGCGATCGTGAACTGATGGCTGGCCGCCACGGTGGCGACTACGTCGCTCACGCGCTGCCAGCGCGTGGTCTGCTCGGCGATGACGCTGTTGGCGTTCTTCAGTCCACGAATCGCCGCCGTGCTGGCGCGCTGCCGGGCGCCGAGCACGTGCAGCACGTCGATGGCCACGTCGGGACGCGCGCGCAGGAAATCGTGGAACGCCTCGCGATGCAGTTCGAGCAGCACCGTGTCGGTGCGAGCGCGCACCGTGGCGCTTCGCGGGCCGCCGTCGAAGAGCGACAGCTCGCCGAAGATGCCGCCCGGGCCGAGTGTGTCGAGCAGCACGTGGCGCCCTTCGGTGTCGGGGGCCGTCACTTCCACCGTGCCGGTGTCGACCACGTAGAGCGTGTCGCCGTCGTCGCCGAACCAGAACACCGGCTCGCCGGCCGGCACCGCGCGACGGGTGAGGCGCGCTTCCAGGTCGGCGCGGCCGGCGTCGTCGAGCTGGCGGAAGATCGGGATGTGCGACAGGGCCGCCCGACTCGACGTGCTCATCGACGCGGCTCCGCGGCGAGGTGTTCGAGGCTCAGGCCCGTTGCCGTGCCGCGTTTGAAGCCCTTCCAGTAGTTGTGCGTCGGTTGCGGATTCCCGTCCCGATCCGTGGCCCACACCGCGTCGCGGCCGTTGGGCACGACGTCGAAGAACGCCTGCTTCGCCGCATCGCCCTTCAGGTGCAGGTCCACCCAGGCCGTGACGAAGTGCTGCAGGACGTTGTTCATGCGCACCGTGTCCCACACGGCGTCGGCGTAGTGCTCGAACGGATACGACTTCAGCGCCTCGGAATACGCGTAGGCCTCGGCCGGCGCCGGAATCGGCGCCGCGGCGTTGTGATTCGCGCCCTGGAACGTGAGCAGGTAGCGGTTGCTGTGCACGGCGTGCTCGAAGATGGCGCGCGTACCTTTTTCGTAGCCCGACACCGAGTCGACGCTGCCGGCCACGAACAGCATCGGCACGCTGATGCCAGCCAGACCCGCGGCGTCCCAGTAGCCGACGTGCATGCCCCACGGGCCGATCGCCACCGCGGCTTTCACGCGCGGATCGCGCGTGGCCTCGTAGGCCGGCGTGCCCGCCGCGCGATCGAGCAGCAGCTGGTTCGGCGGCGCGCCGGGGAACGACGCGGCTTCGCGCCGATAGCCGCCGCCCACGAGATTCACTACGCCGTAGCCGCCCATCGAGTAGCCGATCACCACCGTGCGCGACGCGTCGACGAGGCCGGCGAGCGCGTGCCCCGAGCCCTTCGCGCCCAGCCTCGCCATCTCGTCGATCGCGAAGCGCTGATCGATCGCGCGGTTGTAGAGCGTGCTCGAGAACGCCTTGATCTCGGGGTAGGTGCTGTCGGTGTGATCGATCGACGCGACCACGTAGCCCTTGCTCGCCAGGTTTTCGCCCAGGTGGCTCATGAGCAGCCGGTTGCCGGGGTAGCCATGCGAGATGACGATGAGCGGATACGGCGCGCCCGCCGCGGCTGGCGCGGCGTCCCGAACGGCCCGGCCGTGCAGCACGACGGGCATCGCCGGATCGCGGGCGATCGTGCGGTAGTCGCCGCCGGGCGTCTGACCCGGTGCGAGCGTCGCGGGATACCAGACCTCGAACACCAGCGGCCGATCCGCGCGCACGGTGGCGCCGCCGGGTTTCGTCTGCAACACGTCCACGCGCTGGCGATCCACCGCGTTCACCGTGCGCACGCCGACCGGTGTGGATCCATACGCCGCGAGGTCGGGCGCCAGCGGCGTCACCGTGTCGATGCGGTTGGTCTGCCGCGCGGCGAGCGGCGCGATCGAAAGCGCGCACACGGCGGCGAGCGCGACGAACGTCGAGGCCCGGAATCGCATGGCCGATAGCATAGCCGCGCCCGGTCGGCCCGGCATGAGCCCGCGGCGGGCGCGTTGCCGTTCGTAGGAGTGAGCCCATCGAAAGGACGCTCCTGTGATGACCCAGCGACGCTCTCGCCTGTCCGCCCTCCTGATCCTCGCCGCCTGCCTCGGCCTCGTCGCCACGCCGGCCATGGCGCAGGTGGCGCCCGGCGCACCCACGAACCTGCAGGCCGTCGTCAGCGGCAACACGCTCAACCTGAGCTGGTCCGCGCCATCAAGCGGCGGCGCGCCCACCGCGTACACGCTCGTGGTGCGCACGGCGCCGGGTGGTCCGGTACTTACGGGCATTCCGCTGGGGAACGTCACGTCGTTTGCGGCGGTCGGACCCAACGGCACCTTCGTGATTAGCGTCCAGGCGTCGAACGCCGGTGGCGCCGGCGCCGAATCGGGGTCCGTGACGGTGGTGCTCCCGACCGTGCCCGCCCCGCCGGGGCCACCGTCCGGACTTGTCGCCGGCGCCTCCGGGAACACCGCCACCTTCACGTGGAACCCGCCGTCGTCGGGCGGGGCGGTGCAGACCTATCTGCTCGCCGCCGGCCTGACGCCGGGCTTCGCCCTGCCCATCGCCACGCTGCCGCTGCCAGGCACGTCGACGAGCGCGGTCGTGCCGGGCGTGCCGGCCGGCACCTTCTACATCCGCGTCGTGGCGCAGAATGCCGGCGGCGTGAGCGCGCCGACCAACGAGGCGGTGCTCACCGTGGCCGGGCCGGCCGCGCCGGGTGCGCCGACGCTGCTCCAGCCGGTCGGACCGAGCGGCAACACCCTGAACCTCGCGTGGACGCCGGGGGGCGGCGGCGTCCCGACGTCGTACGTGCTGACGGCGCTCACCACCGGCGGGGCGGTGATCGCAAGCGTGCCTCTCACCGGTACCTCGGTGTCGTTCCCCAACGTGCCGAATGGCACCTACGTGTTGCAGATCGCAGCTGTGAACGCGGTGGGCACGAGCCCGGCGTCCAACGCGATCACCGTGACGCTGCCGCTGAACGGTCCGCCGCCGCCCATCACGCAGATTGGCCCCGACATCACCAGCCCCGACGGCAACTTCGGATACCGTGTGGCCCTGTCGGCCAACGGGCAGCGAGTCGTGGTGGGCGCCCAATCGACGGCCAACGGCACGACGCGCGTCTATGAACGCTCCGGTTCGACGTGGGTCCAACTTGGCGGCGATATCCTCGGTGAAGCTGCCGACGATCGCGCCGGCGCCGCCGTCGACATCAACGCCGCCGGCACCCGCATCGCCGTCGGGGCCTACCTGAACGACGGCGTGGCGCCTGCCGCCGGACACGTGCGGATTTACGACCTCATCGGATCGACGTGGACGCAGGTGGGCAGCGACCTCGATGGCGGCGGCAACAGCTGGGGCGCGGGCTACAGCGTGGCGCTGTCGGGCGACGGCAGCCGCGTGGTGGTGGGCGCCCCCGGCGTGAACACCGTGACCGGCCGCGTGCGTGTCTACGAGTACTCGGGCGGCACGTGGAACGCGCTCGGCTCGACGCTGCAGGGCAGCAACCAGTTCGGTACGTCGGTCGACATCTCGGCGGACGGCTCCACGATCGCCGCGTCGTTCCCATCCGCGGCTGGACTCTCTCGTGCCGGCACCGTCCAGGTGTACCGTCTGAGTGCCGGTAACTGGACGCCGTTGGGCAACCTGCTGCAAGGCGAGCAGATCGCGGACAACTTCGGGGACGCGCTGGCGCTCTCGGCCAACGGCACGCGCCTCGCGGTGGCGGCACCGTCCGACGACGAAGGCGGCGTGGCCGCTGGCGGAGCCCCCTCGGGCAAGTTGCGGGTCTTCGAACTCGCTGGTGGCACCTGGACGCAGCTCGGCAACGACATGCTCGGCGTGGGCGGCCAGCGGCTGGGCGAGGCGATCGGGTTCTCGGACGACGGGCAGCGGCTCATCGGCAGTGCCGCGAGCTTCAGCCTCGCCAAGGTCTACCGTCTGTCGGCCGGCGCCTGGACGCAGATTGGCGGCGACGTGAAGACGGCGAACGGCATCCGCAACGCCGGGGTGGCGATCGCCGCCGACGGGAACACCGTCGCCCTCGGCTTCGTGAACGGATCGCCGCGACGCGTCAGCGTGTTCAGCGTCACGCCCTGATTCGTCGCTACGCGGATGCGTGACGGCCCCGGGGCTCGCCCCCCGGGGCCGTTTCGTCGTGCGGGCGCTGCGGCCGATCGGGCGAGTCGGCGTACCATGGGCGCCACCGTATGAGCGACGGTTCCACGGCCCCCGGTCACCTCACGCAGCTGCTGCAGCAGTGGCACGCCGGCGACCCCGGCTCGCTCGACCGCCTCGTCTCCGACGTCTATCCCGAGCTGCACGCCATGGCCTCACGCTACATGCGCGGCGGCCGCGGCAGCACGATTCAGGCGACGATGCTGGTGCACGATCTCTACGTGCGCCTGCTGAAGCAGGAGCGCGCGAACTTCCCGAACCGGCGTGCGTTCTTCGGGTTCGCGTCGGGCGCCATGCGCCACATCCTCATCGACCACATCCGCGGCCAGAAGGCCGACAAGCGCGGCGCCGATCGCGTGCGCGTGCCGCTCACCGAGGAACTGCAGCTCGTGGATGCCAGCCCGGCCTTCCTGCTGGATCTCGATCGGGCGCTCGACGAGCTCGCGGCGTTCGACGCCCGCAAGGCCGAACTCGTCCAGCTCTGCGTGTTCCTCGGATGTGGCCGCGCCGAGGCCGCCGAGTTGCTCGACATCTCGCTGGCCACCGCCAAGCGGGATTTTCGCCTGGCCCGGGCCTGGCTGTCGCGCCGCCTGCGAATCGACGGCATCGACGCCGACGAGGCGAACGACTAGCGGGTTGCCGTCGGCTCGGGCAGCTTCGCCTGCCACATCGTGGCGTCGGAGGGTCGCTGCCACGCGGTGTAAAGGTCGACCAGACGCCGGCGGGCGTCCGCCACGGTTGGCGCGTCGTCGCCCAGGGCCGCCGTGAGTTCGCGCTCGGCAGGCAGCAGCAGGGCCTCGGCTTCGCTGAATCGCTTCGCCAGGACCAGATGCGCGGCCAGCGTGCTGCGACTCGAGGCCAGCAGCCAGTGACCCTTCGGCAGCGTCCGCTGCCGCAACGCGTAGCTGTCGCGCAGCCAGCGCTCCGCTTCGGCGAGCTGGCCCAGCGGACCGAGGCATCGGCCGAGCAGCGACATCGAGAACGCCACCATCGGATGCGCGTCGTCGAGCGTCTTCCCCCGGAGCGCGAGGATCTCACGTGCCATGGCCGCGGCCCGCTCGTACTGGCCGAACCACACCAGCGAATCGGCGTAGTTGGCGAGCGTGAAGGCGTAGTCGGGATGCTCGGGTCCCTGCGTCTCGCGCCGCAGATCGAGCGCCTTCTGGTAGACGCCGAGCGCCCGCTCGCGTTCACCCGCGTACCACAGCGCGCTCGCGTAGGGTGAGAGCCGGTCGGCGACCTGCACCGAACGCGGGCCGAACGCCAACCGCGCCTGCTCCACCGATTCCGTGTAGAGCGCCACAGCCTCGGCGTGACGGCCCAGATTCGTGAGCACGAGCGCGAGATCCGCCGCGGCCCTCGTACGTGCTTCGGCGGCCAGCGGCGTGGCCCGCGCGAGCCGCAGGGCATCCTCGTCCACCTGCAGGGCGTCTCGGAACGCGCCCTGCGATACCAGCACCCGCCCGCGCTCACTCAGATACTCGAATCGCAGACTCGCGGAGGCGCCAGGCAATCGCGGCAGCAGCGCACCGGCCTCGTCGAGGCTGCGTGTGGCGTCGTCCAGATGCCCGGCCGACTCCTGCAGATGGCTGAGCAGCGTGAGCAGCCGTACGGTTTCTTCGTTGCCGGCGGGCGTGGCCCGCCGGTTGGCGGCCACCGCCAGGCGCGCCTGCTCTTCGCCGGCGGCGAAGTCGCCAAGGGATCGGAAGGTCTGTCCCATCACCGACCGCACCTCGGCGGCCAGTTCGGGCGTAGCGTCGAGGCTGGCGGCGTCGGCCGACGCGCGCTGCAGCACCTCGCGCACGGTGACGTCCTTGCCAAGCTCGCCGGGATCGGCCGACGACAGCATGCGCGTGAGGAATCGCGTGACCTCGGTGGCGCGCCGGTTCTGCGCGTCCGCCCGCATCGCCTGCGCCCGCGCCTCTGTGGCGGAGCGCACCGACACGATCGTCGCCACCGCCAGGCCGACCGACAGCGTGGCCGCCACCAGCGACGCCGCCCAGTGGCGCTGCACGAAGCGCGTCGTGCGATACGCGATCGACGGCGGACGCGCGTCGATGGGCTCGCCGCGCGACCACCGCGCGAGATCGTCGGCGAAGTGCTGCACGCTGGCATAGCGCGCGGCCGGGTCGGGCGCGGCGGCCTTGCCGACGATGGTGCCGAGATCCTGCGAGAGCACGCGTCGCAGGCGTGTCACCGACGACTGCCGCGCCGTCGCGGCGGCTTCGGTGACGGCGGCAGACGGTGACATGGTGGTGGTGCCGGCCATGGCGCGTTCGATCGCCGCCAGCAGCGAGGGGCGATCGCCGAACGGCGGTGCGCCGGTGAGCAGCTCGAACAGCACGAGGCCGAGGCTGTACTGATCGCTCGCGGTGCCGACCGGGCGTCCCGTGAGCTGCTCGGGGCTCGCGTAGGCCGGCGTGAGCGGCGCGGCCGACGTGGTGGCGAGGCGCTCGGGCTGCAGCAGCGTGGCCGTGCCGAAGTCCACGACCTTCACGTGGCCGTCGGTCGTCACGAGGATGTTCGACGGCTTCAGGTCGCGGTGCAGCACCAGCGCGCGATGCGCGAACGACACGCCGTCGCACACCGCCCGCATGAGCGCCACGCGATCGGCCAGCGCCAGCCGGTGCGTGTCGCAGTGGCGATCGATGGGCTGCCCATCGACGAACTCCATCACCAGGTACGGCTCGCCCAGGCCGGTGAGGCCGCCGTCGAAGAGGCGCGTCAGGCCGGGATGCTCCAACGCCGCGAGGATCTGCCGTTCGGCCTTGAACTGCGCCAGCAGCGCCTCGTCGTGCAGGCGCACGTCCATGATCTTGATGGCGACGCGCTGGTCGAAGGCGCCATCGGCGCGGCGGCCTTCGTACACGGTGGCCATGCCCCCGCGCGCCACCAGCCGCACCACCTCGTAGGCGCCGAGGCGCAGGCCGAGATGCGGATCGCGGGAGGCGTCGGCATCGCTCAGGCGCTCTTCTTCGTCGAGCAGCGCCGCGACCTCGGCGGCCAGCGCCGCGTCGCCCTCGCAGAGCGCCGTCACCCGGGCCTCGCGATCCGGCCCCGGAGGCAGATCGGCCACGGCGAGGAAGGCGGCCTCGAGGCGTTGCCAGCGGTCGGTGTCCATGGCGGGAAGGTGAGGCATCCTACCGCGCGACGAGCGGCGTCACGCAAGGGCCCTCACGTGTACGAACGGCAGGACGCTACGCACGGGCTCATGCCCGCCTCGGACCACGTGCAGTCGTACACACGAACGCCGCCAGAACCGAAGTCCATGGCGGCGTGTGATGGTCGTCCTTGGGCGCTAACCCCTGGCCGCCAGCCGCGAGCTAGTGGTGCTCGTCGACCGCGGTCGCCGCCGCCAGATAGATCGCCGTGAGCGTCATGAAGATGAACGCCTGCAGCGGACCGACGATGAGGCCCAGCGCCTGAATGGGCAGCGGCGCCAGGAACGGCACGATGCTGCCGATGATGAGCACCACGAGGTGCTCACCGAAGATGTTGCCGAAGAGACGCAGCGTGAGCGACATCACGCGCGAGCTGTGGCTGATGAGCTCGATCGGCAGCATCAGCGGCGCCATCGCCTTCGGCACGCCCGGAGGGAACGCGAAGTGCAGGAAGTAGCTGGCCACGCCCTGCGCCTTGATGCCCTCGATGTGGTAGTAGAGCCACACGACGATGGCCAGCGCGAACGGCACGTTCACGTTGCTCGTGGGCGAGCCCAGCGTGGGGATCTGGCCCATCAGGTTGCCGAGCAGGATGAAGATGAACACCGTGCCGACCAGCGGCAGGAACTGCTTGCCCTTGTGGGGCATCATGTTCTCGAGGGTGTCGACGATGAAGCCGACGATGTCCTCGAGCACGATCTGCAGCGTGCCCGGGTTGTCGATGCTCAGGCGCGACTTGATGAACAGTCCGATGCCCGCGAGGAACAGGACGATCAGCGCGCAGTAGAACAGGTAGTCGGGCACGTGCACGCCCAACGGACCGAGCAGTCCGTTCAGCAGTTCGACCCACGGCGAAGGATGTGCGAGCGCTTCCACAACCGAGAGATTGTACCTGATTTCACAAACGCCTGTCAGCCGGGGGCCGGGCGCGTGTCAGGACATGAAAAAGCCGGGCCGGCCCAGGGATGGGGGGCCGACCCGGCACGGGTGGACCATCGGCCGGCGCCCTGGCGGCGGGAGGGTGGTGGTGCCGCCAAGTGCCGTGCCGACAGTCGATTAGCGATATCTGACGTGCTGCTCCCGGAGGTGCAGGCCGAGCGGGCGTCCGCCCAGCACGGCCACGTCCTCCACACGTCCTCGGACTTCCACGCGGGCCCCGCGGCCGGGCACCCGGCGATCGGTCGAGACGACGGTGATCTCGCCGGTGCCGTCGTCGACACGGTAGACGTTCAGGCCCACCATCGGCACGCCCCACGAGGTGGTGACGGTGCCGGCGATCGTCACGGAGTGATCCGCGAACCGCCCGGGCTGCTGCAGCACCTGCTGGATGGCGGGACGCCCGGGCACCGAGGCGCATGCACCGGCGAGTGTGGCGGCGAGCGCCACGGCCGAGACCCGCCACACGATGTTGGGACGAAGACGCACGTCGACCTCCCCGGGAAACGTCACCGCGCGGGATGCGCGAAGACGGAACGAGCGCAACGGATCGTGAAACAACGGCCGGGATGCTTCGATGCCAGCGCCTGCCTGATTGTCAGCATCCCGGTGATCCGCCGCGCTCGACGGTCTACATATCAAGAGGCGTGCCGGGATCGCCTCGTGTCGCACGCGTCGCGAGATTTGCTGGAATTACAGGGGTTTTCGGTGATCCACGTCGACGTCCGCGCTCGCGGGCCGACGCGAGCGACCGTCCTTGAGGACGGACGCGCTGACCTCGCCCGATGACCGCGGGCACGACGGCGTCAGTAGACGCCCAGGTAGCGGTCGCGTTCCCACGGCGAGACGAAGCGGATGTACTCGTCCCACTCGTCGCGCTTGGCGGCCAGGAAGTGCTCGGTGATGTGGTCGCCGAGGGCGTCGCGCACGAGGTCGCTCTTCTCGAACTCGTCGAGGGCCTCGGCCAGGGTGGCCGGCAGGTCATCGATGCGCAGATGCCGCCGCTCGCGGTGGCTCATCTTCGAGATGTTCTTGCTCACCGGCGGACCGGGGTCGAGTTGCTGCTCGACGCCGTCGAGGCCGGCCCGCAGCATCACCGCGAGGGCCAGGTAGGGATTGCACGACGGATCCGGCAGGCGCAGCTCCACACGGGTCGCCTCGCCGCGGGCGGCGGGCACGCGCACGAGGGGGCTGCGGTTGCGTTCAGACCAGGCCACGGCGGTCGGCGCTTCGTGGCCGGGCACCAGCCGCTTGTACGAGTTCACGAGCGGGTTCGTCACCGCGCAGTAGGCCCGCGCGTGGCGCAGCAGGCCGCCGATGTAGTGCATGCACGTCTCACTCAACTGGAACTCGCGCGAGGCGTCGAAGAAGGCGTTGTCGTCGCCGCGCAGCAGCGACTGGTGCGTGTGCATGCCCGATCCGTTCACGCCGTAGATCGGCTTGGGCATGAACGTGGCGTGCAGCCCGTTGCGCAGCGCCACGTTCTTCACCACGAAGCGGAACGTGCTGATGTTGTCGGCCGTGCGCAGCACGTCGTCGTAGCGGAAGTCCACTTCGTGCTGACCGGGCGCCACCTCGTGGTGCGCGCCTTCCACGGTGAACCCCATCTGCTCGAGCGCCAGCACGATCTCGCGCCGCACGTCCTCGCCCTGATCCACCGGCGCCAGGTCGAAGTAGCCGGCGGTGTCGTGGGTGAGCGTGGTCGGGCTGCCGTCGCGCCGCTGGAACAGGAAGAACTCCGCCTCCGGGCCGGCGAGCATGCGGAACCCCGCCGCCCGGGCCTTGGCGATGGCGCGCTTGAGCGTGCTGCGCGGGCAGCCCTCGAAGGGCGAGCCGTCGGGATTGGCGATGTCGCAGGTGATGCCGGCCACCTTCGCCCCGCTGGGGTCGGGCCACGGCAGCACCTGGAAGGTGTCGAGGTCGGGCTTCAGGTACATGTCCGACTCTTCGATCCGCACGAAGCCCTCGATGGACGAGCCGTCGAAGAGCACCTGGCCGTCGAGCGCATGGGCGAACTGCCGGTCGGGCACTTCGACGTTCTTCACCACCCCGAGGATGTCGGTGAACTGCAGGCGCAGGAACTTCACGCCGTCGCGGGCGGCCCGGTCGAGGATGGAGGCCTTCTTGTCCATGGCTTCGGGCAGTATATCGGTCCGCCTTCGCCCGGCCTGTTCCCCCAGGCCGGGCTTCGGCGAGACTTCGTCCCTCGCCGTAGCTCGACCCCGTTCTCGTCCCCCCGAGCGAAGGCGGGGTCCGACCGTCCGCGGTCACCCGGCGTCTGACCGCCATGGAAGCCGGCTCAGGCCGGCAGCGCCGCCCGGAAGCCTCCGGCCGGCCTACGTCACAAGGAGCAACGACATGAAGGGGATGCGCATGGCCCTGTACGCCGGCGCGCTCACCGCGGCCATCGGCACGGGTGTGGCCGCGCTGGCGGCGCACGCGTCCGACGACGCGATGACCGCACAGACGGGGACGCAGGAACGCCGCGAGCGGGCCGATCGGGATCGCGATCGCGATCGCCGCGGGGAGCGGCAGGTGTTCGTGATGCCGGGCGACCGGCAGGTGATTCGTCTCGACGGACGCGGCAGCCAGATCGGCGTGATGGTGAGCGATCCCGAGGGCACGGCGGATGCCGGCGTGACGATCGATCGCGTCGACGAGCAGAGTCCGGCCGCGAAGGCCGGCGTGAAGCAGGGCGATCGCGTCGTGGAGTTCGACGGCGAGCGCGTACGATCGACGCGGCAGCTCACGCGCCTCGTACAAGAAACGCCATCGGGACGCACGGTGAAGATGGTGGTGCAGCGCGGCAGCGATCGCCGCACGCTCGACATCACGCCTGAATCCGATCGCGTGGCCAGCTTCGATCGCCGCGTCGAGCCCGGGCTCGAGCTCGACATCGAGCGTGAAGTGGAACGCGGACTGCGCGACCTGCCGCAGCGCCTCGAGCCGCTCCTCAACTTCGAGCGCCGCTTCGACGGCGTGCCCAATGCAATGGGCCGCGGCCGCCTCGGCGCGCAGGTGCAGCCGCTGGGGGATCAGCTCGCGCAGTACTTCGGCGCGAAGGACGGCGGCGTGCTCGTGGCCGGCGTGACCGCCGACTCGCCGGCGTCGAAGGCCGGGCTCAAGGCCGGCGACGTCATCACGAAGGCGAACGGCACGGCCGTGAAGGACACCGGCGATCTCATGGAGGCGCTGGCCGACGTGAAGGACGACGGCGTGGTCACGCTTGACATCGTGCGCGACAAGAAGGCCTCGACGGTGAAGGCGACCATCGAGGCGCCGCGCCCGCGCACGCCCGTCCGCGGCATGCGCCCGGCGTAGCGTTCCGGGCGTCGGGGCGGGCCGCGACATCCCCAGCGCCTCGGTGCGCCTGAAGGGCGACTACGCCTCGGCGGCGGCGGGCGGCGCGATGTCGGGCACGTCGGCCGCGTCCGTCGCGGCGGGCGCCGGCTCGAGCAGCGACGCCAGCTGCGCGGCGACGATCGTGGCCGCGGCGACCACGTCGGTCGAGGCGTCGCGGCCGTTCGCCATCTCGAACGACAGCACGCCGGTCGTGCCGCGCGCGCCGACGATGGGCACGGCCACCGCGGCCGGCTGCGTCGTGCGGGGTGGCGTGCGTACCGGCGCCACCTTCGCGAACGCCTGCGAGGTGGGCGTAATGTCGAGGTGCTCAGCACCGGGAAGCGCTCGACCACGCGCGGGTCGTATTCGACGCCGCCGCGACGCTGAGCGTGTCGTCCGCGGCGTCGGCCAGCCACACGGCGAGTCCGCGCGCGCCGAGCGTGGGACGCACGGCATCGAGCACGCCCGGCAGCCTGGCGCCGTCCGAGACGCGCGCCAGCGCTTCGCACGCGGCGGCCAGCGGCGTGAGATCCACGCGCGCCTTCTCGATGACGCGCGCTTCGGGCACGGAGGTCGGCATCGGCGCGGGCGCCGGCGCCGTGTGCAGCGCCAGCTCGGCGGTGCTCGGCACGTCGTCGGCCGCGGCATCGCCTGCCACGACGTCGTCGCGGCGACGCGGCAGCGGCGTGAGCAACACCGCGGCGATACCCAGGGCGCCGAGGGCGCCGGCGAACGCCAGGATCTGCCGATCGCGCGTCGCGGCGATGTTGGTGTCGGCGCGGGTGATCATCGCCGCCAGCGCGTCGCCGACCTGCTGATCGATCGCGTCGACGTGCGGCAGCGCCTCGCCGAACGCGACGTCGCTCGCCATCAGCGCGCGTCCGCCCACGGCGTACTCGTGCAGGCGCGCTTCGGCTTCCACCAGCTTGTCGAGGCGTTCGCTCTGGGCGCGCAATGGCGCGCCGCCATCAGCGGTCGAGAGCGCGGTGAGCTTGCCGCGCGCGGTCTCGATCGAGGCCACGGCCTGGCGGCTCCAGCTCACCGCGGCCTGGCCGGGCGACGCCATGGCGGCCAGCGCCCGTCGCGCATCCGACAGCGCGCCTTGCAGCGCCCGCGCATCGGACGTCGACGTGGCGAGCGCGCGACGCTGATCGAGCGCCGTGCGCTCGAGCGTCGCCGCCCAGTAACAACAACCGGCGGCGGCCACGATGGCCACCGCGAGCACCGTCCAGCGCGCGGCAGGCAGTCGCATGGAATCCCGAGCGGACCGGCCGGTCTAGTCCGACGCGCGTCCGAGTTCTTCGGTGACGAGTCGCAGCGGAATCACAGACGGCTTGGCCGCGTGTTCCATCTGCACGTTGTGCCCCTTCACGGGCGGCAGGTCCTGGTACATCACGTCCCACTTCCAGCGCTCGGACGGATTCGACGCCTGCAGCCACGTCTCGGCGCTGACCGGACGATTGAACACCTTGCCGGCGACATCGGCGTAGGCCGCGTTGCCAGCGAGCGCCGTGGCCAGGTCCGCGCGCACGGCCGCGCTCGTCTCGTAGGCGAAGGGCAGGCCCAGCGCCGCCCCCACGCTCGTGAGGATCTGCCAGTCTTCCACCGCATCGCCAGGAGTGACGAGCGCCTTCGAGGCCGCCTGCACCATGCCCTGGTCGTTCGTGAAGATGCCGTCCTTCTCGACCCACGCCGCGCCGGGCAGCACGACGTCGGCCGCCGAGGCCAGCGGACCGGCCAGCACGCCCTGGTACACCAGCGCCTTGATGCGGCCGGCGGCGCGCGCGTCGATCACCCACGACACGTCGCCGAGCGACTCGGCCGGACCCGGATCCACCACGTAGAGCAGTTCCACCGCGCCGGCGTCGACCGCCGCGCGCAGACCCGAGAGATCGGCGGCGCCGTCGTTGCCGGCGCCCACGCCCAGGCCGAGATCGCGCGCGCCGTTCACGTTCGGCGCGTCGGTGGCCGGCACCACGAACTTCGTGGCCTTCGGCTGCGTCTTCGCGGAGCGGCGCCACGACACGGCGACGTGCGCGGGACCGGCGTCGCCCTTGAGCTCGGTGGCGAGGCGCTTCACGAGATACAACTCTTCGAGGCTGGCGTGCGCCGAGACGAGGAAGCGCACCGACGCCGGATCACGACGGCCGGCCGCGTTCAGCAGATCGCGCACGCGCGACAGCGCATCCTTCCACGTGGCGGTTTGCGCGGCGCCGTCCTTGCCCTTCAGCGACGGTTTACGCAGCCGATTCTCGCCTTCCACCCAGCCGTACTGGAAGCGGCCGATGTCGCACATCCAGTAGCCGTTCACCTGCGGATTGAAGCGCGGCGTGGTGCGCACGAGGCGCGAGCCCTTGGCCCATTCGGGCTTGGCGCGCAGCCAGCCGGTGGTGCTGCAGCCCTTCGAGCAGCCGGTGCAGATGGTGTCGATGGCGTTCGGGTTGTCCCACGGACGCGAGCGGAAGCGGTACTGCTTGGTGGTGATCGCGCCCACCGGGCAGACGTCCATGAGATTGCCCGAGAGGATCGAGTGCACGCCCTGCTCGTTGAACGTCGCGATCTCGCTGCCGTTGCCGCGATTGATCACGCCGATCTGCGCGTCGCCGTCGACTTCTTCCATGAACCGCGCGCAGCGCGTGCACATGATGCAGCGGTTGCGGTTCAGCATCAGCGTCGGGCCGAAGTCGATGTCGGCCTTCACGCCCTCGCCGTCGAACGTGCGCCGCGGGAAGTCCATGCGGCTGGTGACGTTGCCGAACTCGTACGAGAAGTCCTGCAGCGGGCACTCGCCGCCCTTGTCGCACACCGGGCAGTCGAGCGGGTGGTTGATGAGCAGGAACTCGAAGACGCCGGCGCGCGCTTCCGTGCTTTCCGCGTCTTTCGTGTGCACCACCATGCCTTCGGCCACCGGCGTCGAGCACGACGTCTGCAGCTTCGGCATCTTCTCGATCTTCACCAGGCAGACGCGGCACGAGGCGTCGACACCCAGGCCCGGGTGGTAGCAGTAGTACGGCACCTGGATACCGGCGGCGATGGCCGCCTGCAGCACCGTGGTGCCCTTCGGCACCGAGAGCTGCTTCCCGTCGATCGTCAGCGTCACCTGTTCCATGGCGTCGGGCATCATACCACGCGATTGCACACGATTCCGGGCACTCGGCCGGCTGGAAGTGTCTGAGGACGAACGAGATCGGGTTCCGATGACGAACCCGGTCGCGGCGGCGCCGTCTGGCTGAAGTCGCGGTGGCGCCTGACCGAAATTCCCAGTGTGAGGATTCGTCTCTTCGGCGGGCGGCGGTGCGCGGTTCTGCTGGTGCTGGCGCTGGTCGCCGGGCCGGACCGTCAGGTGTCGGCCCAGCCGGCCGGTGACGTGCGATCGCAGGCGCGCAGCGCCGCCATCGCCGGGCGCCGCACCGAGGCCGTGTCGATGCTCGAGACGCACCTGGCCGACTATCCACGGGACGCCGATGCCCGGCTGCTGCTCGGCGTGGTGCTCTCTTGGGACGGCAAGTACGACGAAGCCCGCACCGAGCTCCGCCGGGTGCTCGACCAGTCGCCGACCTACAACGACGCCCGGGTGGCCCTGGCCAACGTGGCCTGGTGGACCGGCAGCTACGAAGAGCTCCGGCAGCTGGCCGAGACGGCCCGCACCCAGCGGCCCTACGACACCGAGTGGTTCATGCAGGAGGCCCGGGCCCTCGACGGCCTCGGCCGGTACCGCGAGGCGCGGGCGGTGGTGCTGGCCCTGCTGGCCCGCCAGCCCGGTCACGTGCAGGCCCGAGCGCTGCGCACCAAGCTCGACGCCCGCCTGCGGCCGTGGAGCCTCACGGTGGGCTACGGCGGCGACCGTTTCTCGGACGACCGCGAGCCCTGGGGCGAATACCAGGCGTCGCTGAACCGGCAGACGCCGGCCGGCAGCGTCATCGGCCGGGTGTCGCGAGCCGAGCGCTTCGGGCTCAGCGATTCGATGGTCGAGGTGGAGTTCTACCCCACGATCCGCCCCGGCACCTACGGCTTCGCGTCGTTCGGCATGTCGAAGGACGACATCCTCTACCCGAACTACCGCATGGCGGCCGATCTGTATCAGTCGATCGGACACGGCATGGAGGCGTCGATCGGCATGCGGCGCCTTGGCTTCACCTCGACCACCGACATCTACGTCGGCACGCTCACGAAGTACGTCGGCAACTGGATGCTCACCGGCAAGGCGTTCGCGATTCCCGACTTCGAGGGCCCGGAAGACTCGATCTCGTACCACGCCGTGGTGCGCCGCTACATCAAGGGCGACGGCGAGAGCTTCCTCGGTGCCGGCTACAGCCGCGGCTACAGCCGCGAGGAGATCGGCGACGCCGCCGAGCTCGCGCAGCTGAACGCCGACACCTTCCGCGCCAACGCCGAGATCCGCTTCGGCCGTTACGTCGGCGCGCTGAATGCGTCGACCAGCCGGCAGGAGCGAGCGACGCGCAGCACGCTGTGGCAGCACTCGTTCGGCGCGTCGCTGTCGGTGTTCTTCTGATGCGCGGATTCACATCTGCCGCGCTGCTCGTCGCCCTCACCGCGCTGGCGGCGCCGGTTGCCGCGCAGGTGCCCGACGTGGCCCGCACGCCGATCGACGGCGTGGCGATCTCGACGGACGAACGCACCGCCGACGCCGCGGCGATTCGCGCCGTGGACGCCGAGCAGTGGGATGACGCGCTGGCCGGCACGCTCGCGCTCGTGCAGCGCTTCGGCGAACGTCCGGCGTACCTCGCGCGTCTCGCCACCATCTACAACCGCCTGCATCGATCCGCCGACGAAGTGGCGCAGTGGGAACGCTTCATGACCGTGTCGCCGCGGCCGTCGCAGGCGTGTCCCGCGCTGGGCAAGGCGTATCGCGGACTCGGCCAGTACGAAGAGGCGATCGGCGCGTTCACGCGCTGCCTCGCGGCGGATCCGCAGAGCGCGCTGCTGGTCTATTACCTGGGCCTCGGCTACGAGTGGGCGGGCGATTTCGGCCACGCCCGCGAGACCTACACGCGCGCGATCGCCATGGCGCCGCCAGGGTACGAGCCGCGCGTGTCGCTGGCGCGCGTGAACCTGCACGAGAACGCGCTCACCGCCGCGCGCGACGGCGCCGCCGCCGTGCTGGCGCAGGTACCCACGCACGTCGAGGCGGCGCTCGTCGCCGGGCTCGCCGAGCAGCGCGCCGGGCACCGCGTGGAGGCGCGCAAGTACCTCGAGCTCGCCGGCAAGTTGTCGCCCGAGTACTTCGATGTGCGCCTCGCGCTCGGCATCCTCGAGTACTCCGAGGACCACATCCCGGCGGCGCGCGGCCACTTCGAGGCGGCGTTCCTCGCCGATCCGGGCCGCCGCGCCGACGTGCAGGCGTGGCTCGATCGCACCGCGCCGAAGTGACATGCCGCCGGAATCCCGCGCCCTGCTCGCCGCGCTCGTCCTCGCCATCTTCGGCTGGACGCTGACGCCGCGCGCGGTGCCCGTCAAGACGGGCGACGACGACGTCGAGAAGCTGCTCACCCTGAGCCGCGACGCCTTCGACAAACGCAACTGGGACGCCGCGCTGCAGCCGACCACCATGCTGGTCGAGAAGTTCCCGAACCAGCAGGTGTTCGCCGAGCGCCTCGCGAAGATCTACGCCGGCCTCGACAAGGCGGGCGATGAAGCGTCGGCGTGGGAACGCTTCCTGCGCGTGTCGCCGACGCCGCAGGATGCCTGTCCCGCCGTGGCCGAGGCCTACTGGCGCTCGGGAGACAAGGAGAAGTCGCTCGACGCCTCGGTGCGTTGCCGCGACTTCGATCCGATGAGCGGCGAGCTCAACTACTTCCTCGGCCGCGCCTACGAGCGCGCCAACCGGCCGGCCGACGCGAAGCAGGCGTATCTCGACGCGCTGAAAGTCGAGCCGCCGCACGTCGACACGCGCGTCTCGCTGGCCGGCATGCTGCTGCGCGAAGGGAAGAACGCCGAGGCGCTGGATGTCATTCGTGTCTCGCTGCCGGTCAATCCCGACAACGCCGACGTGCTGCTCATGGTGGGCATCGCCAACCAACGGCTCGGCAAACGCGCGGAAGCTCGGCAGGCGCTCGAGAAGGCGGCGCGCCTCAGCCCGAACTACGGCGACGTGCACCTCGTGCTCGGCATCCTCGAGTTCTCGGAAGGCCATCCGGCCGAGGCGCGCAAGCGCTTCGAGATGGTGACGAAGCTCGATCCGGCGCGGCGCGACGTCGACGTGTGGCTGCAGCGCACCAAGGGAGCGTCGTGATCACGCTCGCGTCCCTCGCACGCCTGATCGTCACCGTGTTCTGGCTGGCCAGCGCGGCGTTCGGCTTCCTGTCGTCGGTGCCGTTCGCCTACGAGCAGTTCATCGCGCCGCGCCTCGTGCCCGGACTGGTCGAGTTCGCCGAGGTGCATCGATGGATCGCGCTGGCGCTGCTGCCAGTGACGTGGCTCGGACTCGCGTCGCGGCTCGACGACGCGCGTTCTCGCACCGTCGCGCGCATCACCATCGGCATCGCCGCTCTCGCGGCGATCGGCCTGCCGCTGGCGCCGCCGCTCGCGCGCCTGCAGCCCAACACCTGGGCCGTGGCCGCGTGTCTCGTCAGCCTGATCATTCCGCTCGGCATCGCCGTCGCGGATCTCGCCGCCGGTCCCGCCTGGCCCGAGACCACGGCCGGCGACCGCACCGGCGCCGACTTCCTGGCGCTGACCGCCACCGCGATCTTCGTCTCGTTCGTCTACGCCTCGCGCGCGCAGGTCGCTGGCGCGGCCGATGCGCTCGCCGGTGGCGTGGTTGCCAGCCTGCTGCTGCACGGCGTGTTCGCGGCCGGCATCTTCCTCGTCGTCACCGGCGTCCGCGGCACGGCGGCGGCGCGCGGACGCGAGTCGGCGCGGCGCGAGTTCTGGCTCACGGCGATCGTGGTCGTCGCCATCTTCGAGGAACTCGCCGTCGGCATCATCCTGCCGACGCTGTCGGTGTCGGCGGGCAGCCGCACCGTGGCCGCGGCGTCACTGGCGTTCGTGCTGGCGCTGGGCCTCGTGGCCCGCGGGCGTCACGGGCGCGCGCCCATCGACGACGGCGTGCAGGTGGCGCTCTCGGCGTTCGTGCCAGGCTGGATGCACCGGCCCGGCGTGGCCGTGCCGCTCGTGACGTGGCTCGTGCTGGTCGGTGGCGTGGCGAGCGGCTTCGCGGCGGCATCGGGCGTGATGGACTGGAACTTCGTGCTGGCGCGCATCGGCGCGCTGCTCACGTGGCTGGTGGGCGTGGGCGGCGCGCTGGCGCTGCTCCGGCCGGGTCTCACGAGGCCCACGGCGGGCCTCGCGTTCGCGCTCAGCCTCGTGCTGCTGGTCGCGCACCAGATGCTCGTGCCGGCGCCCGGACTCGCGTCGGGATCCGCCGCCGAACGCTGGGCCGTGGTGGATCCGTCGTATCGCATGCTGCGCGAGGCGCTGCGTCCGCCGACGCCGTCGGATCCCACGTTCTATCCGTTCCTGCAGCGCAACACGAACCTCGGCCGCGACGTGAACGTGGGGCCGGTGGACATCACGCTGGCGCCGCTCGACGGCACGCTGGCGCCGAAGCGTCCGCACATCTTCCTGTTCGTGGTCGACAGCCTGCGTCGCGACTACCTGTCGCCGTTCAACGACGCGGTCACGTTCACGCCGAACATCGGCCGCTTCGCCGCCGAGAACATCGCCTTCGAGCGGGTGATGACCCGCTACGGCGCCACCGGGCTGTCGGTGCCGTCGATCTGGGTCGGCGGCATGATCCTGCACAAGCAATACGTGCAGCCGTTCGCGCCGATGAACTCGTTGCACAAGCTGCTGGCCGACCAGCGTTACACACGCTGGATGTCGCGCGACAACATCGTCGACGTCACCGTGCCGCACGTGGACGAAGGGCCGCCGCTCGACGCCACCCGCGCGGTGAAGGACTTCCGTTTCTGCGAGACGGTGCAGGAGCTGCTGCCGCGCCTGCCCGGCATGAAGAACGGTCCGCCCACCTTCACGTGGGCGCTGCCGCAGGACATCCACATCTCGGCGATCACGCGCGAGGGCGCGAAGCCGATCGACGACGGCACCTACGCGCCGTTCTACGCGCCCTATGCCTCGCGCCTCAAGCGCATCGACGGCTGCTTCGGCCGGTTCGTCGACGGCCTGAAATCGGCGGGCCTGTACGACGACAGCGTCGTCATCCTCACCGCCGATCACGGCGACTCGCTCGGCGAAGAAGGCCGCTGGGGTCATGCCTACACGCTGTTCCCGGAGATCCTGCAGGTGCCGCTCGTGATGCACGTGCCGTCGTGGTATCTCGCCACCCACACCGCCGATCCGAAGGCGCTCGGCTTCACCACCGACATCACGCCGACGCTGTACGAGATGCTCGGCCGGCGCCCGACGCCGCCGGCACCGATGTTCGGGCAGCCGCTCTTTCGGCCGAAGGATCAACCGGCGGCGGCGCGCACGGCCGACGGCAACCTGGTGGCGTCGAGCTACGGCAGCGTCTATGGCTGGATCAGCGACAACGGCCGCCGTCTCTACGTGGCCGACGGCGTCGATTTCCGCGACTACCTGTTCACGCTCGACGGATCGCCGACGGGTCGCGCGCAGTCGGTGGGCGCGAACGATCGACGCGAAGGGCAGCAGGCGATTCGCGCCGCCGTCGAGGCGATCGCCGGCTTCTACAAGTTCGCCGGCGGATCCTGACCGCCGCCGTCAGCGGCGATCGAACGTGCCGAGCGCGAGCTCGTCGCGATTCAGCTCCACGGCGCGCACCGCCGCCCGGGCCCGTAGCGTGACGGTGCCCGACGCCTCGGTGAAGCGCGCCACCTGGTCCTCGCTCGTGCCGTCGGCGTAGTGCAGCGTGACCGTCACTGGCACATCGAAGACGTCGCCGGCCTGGTCGTAGGCGATATCCACCGCGCCGCTCTGGATGGTGGCCGCGTAGCGCACGCGCGGCAGCGTCGAGTCGAGCACCCAGCGCTCGAAGAAGCGCTCGAGCGACTGGCCGCTGGCCTTTTCCATCGCCAGGCGCAGGTCGTCGGTGCCGGCCTTCTTGAAACGGAACTCGCCGTAGAAGCCGCGAAGCCCCTTCAGGAAGGCCTCGTCGCCGATGAAGCGCCGCAACATGTGCAGCACCGCCGCGCCCTTGTTGTAAACGAGCGCGCGGAACACGCGCGACTCGCCCTTGATGTGGCCAAGGCGGTAGCCGAGCGCGATCGGCCCCTGATCCGACTGCGCCTGCGACCAGCGGCGCAGGTTGCGGATCGCCGAGCGGTAGGTGGCGTCGCCCCGCCTTTCGCGGGCGTAGAGCGTCGCGAAGTACTGCGCGAAGCCCTCGCTGATCCACTGCTCGTGGTAGTTCTTCCAGCCCACCGCCTGGCCCCACCACTGATGCGCGATCTCGTGCGCCATCACGAACTCGGGGAAGTCGGTGAACACCGCCGGATCGTTGCGCCACACGAAGGGCGCCGCCGGCAGCGGGTTGTTCAGCACGGCGAAGAACGGCGGGCTGTGACCGCCGGGCAGCTCGCTTTCGAGCATCGCGATCGTGAACGACGGGTAGGGCACGTCGCCCATGAGCGACGCATAGAAGCGCAGGATGTCGGCGGCCGCCGGCAGCGCATCGCGGGCGCGACCTTCCTGACGACGGTTGCCCATGGTGGCCAGCTCGATGGTGTTGCGCGTGCCGATCGCGGCGGCCTTCGGCGCGGCGAACAGCTCCTTGATCGAGATGGACTTCGGCGCCGGCGCGGCCGGAGGCGGCACGATGTCGAGGGCCACGGTCGCGGCGTCGACGCGCGTCATGCGGCTCACGACCACGCCCAGGTAGCGCACAGGATACGTGCTCGTGTACGAGAACAGGCGACGCGGCGGACCGCCCGGCAGCGGCGGCAACGGCGCCGGTTCGGCCGAGTCGGGCATGCCCGACGCCGCCACCAGGAACTCGGCCGGCACTGCCACCCGCATGGAGACGGTGGCGTAGTCGGTCACCGGCGACTGCGGATACCACGCGGCGCGGTTGCTGAACAGCCAGTTCGGCTCGGCGGCGATGATCGGCGAGTCTTCGGGACGCAGCACCGGCCGCGATTCCTGGAGATCGATCGACTCGGCGTCGATCTTCTGCCGCTCCATGCGTCCCTGGTACTGCACGGTGAGCGTGAGCTCGTAGTCGCGCGCCACCGGCGTCGGCAGGTTGACGACGATCGCCGACTGGTTGCGCACGCGCAGGAACAGCAACCGGCCCAGCTCCTTGCTGGTGATCGACGACACCGTCAGCGTCTCGGCCAGCTTCAGGTTCAAGGCGCCGAGCACGAACGCTTTCACCCGCAGTTTGATCGTCGACGTGCCGACGATCCAGTCGCGATCGGGAAACACCTCGAGGTCGATCTGGTGATCGAGGATGTCGTACTCGGTGAGGTCGTCCTCGTCGTAGAAGGCGCCGCGGCTGGCGAGCTTCTGTGGCGAGGCGTAGACCGAGATGTTCTTCTTCTTCTCGCGGGTGAAGAACGTGACGTCTTCGGCTTCGCCGGCGGCGCGCGCGTAGGTGAGCGTGCGGTAGCGCCGCGTGCGTACCTCGGCGATGACGTCGCCCGGCTGCGGCAGGATCGACCAGGTGTCGCGGCTCAGATCGCTCAGATCGAGGCTGAACGACTTGGCGACCTCCTCGTCGAAGATCTCGCGGGCGCGGGCCAGCTGGCGCCCGTCGGTGGGCGCCGCCGTGAGCGTGCCGGCCGAGAGCAGCGGCTCGAAGTCGAACGGGTTCACGCGCACGAACGCGGTGTCGAAGCGGCTCTCGACCTTGTCCTCGCCCGAGAAGAGCCGCACCTGGCCCTGCTCGGTCTTCGGCGCGGGATGGAACGTCATCAAACCGTCGCCGATCAGCACCGCCGCGGTGACGCCCTCGGTCGTGTCGGCCACGAACACCGATCCCGTCGTGAGCTTCAACTCGTAGTCGACCGAGGTCAGCACGAAGTCGCGCGCCTGGAACATCCGCTGCGGGTTGATGGCGAGGCGGTGCAGCGTGTCGACCTGCGACAGCCGCTCCTGCGCCAGCACGCGCCAGGGCGTCTCGCCGAGCTCGTCGGCGCCGGCGCCCGACGGCCGCTTGATGTCGAGGCGCCAGGTGCCGAGCTGCCCGCGCGGTCCGCTTTCGAGGAACACCTCGACGACCAGCTGATAGCCGTCGCCCGGCAGTGCGCCATCGAGCGCATGGCGATCCCGTTCGTGGACCACGGCGCGGGTGACGGCGCGCGGCACCGTGGCGTCGAAGAACTCGCCGGCGGCGCCGGCATCGGCGTTCACCGAGATGAGCGACAGCCACGCCGCGCGATCGTTGGCCGCGAGCGCGGTCTCGATGCGTTGCAGCAGGCGGGCGATGAGCAGCTCGTCGGGGTCTGGCGCGGCAGGCTGGGCGAACGCGGGCAGGGCCCACAGCACCAGCGCCGCGGCCAGCAGGCAGGCCCGGCTCATGAAGGGATTAGACGCCAGATCCGGGCGGACCGGCTACACGTTCTGCACGATTGGGACGGACGGCGTGACCGGCGGCGCGGGCGGCACCGGCGGCACCACCGGACGGCTCAGCACCAGCACCGTCAGGTCGTCGGCGAGCCGTTCCCCCTGGCGATGGTGATCCACGGCGCGGAAGACGGCGCGGCTCAGCACCGCGGCGGCCACGCCGGGCGTGGCGCGTACGGCGGCTTCGAGGCCGCCTTCGTCGAACATCACGCCGGCCGGCGATTCCGCCTCGGTGATGCCGTCGCTGTACATGATGAGCGCGTCGCCCGGGTCGAGGCGCGCGTGGCCCGATTCGTAGGTCGAGCCCTCGAACATCGCCAGCGCGACGCCACCGGTCTGCAGGCGTTCCACGCTGCCGCCGGCGCGCAGCAGCAGCGGCGGCGTCTGGCCGGCATTCACGAACTCGAGTTCGCCGGTGGCCGGGTCGAAGAGGCCCAGGAACAGCGTGATGAAGCGCGACGGCGGCGCGTGCTTCGACACCTGCACGTTGAGGCGGCGCACGAGTTCGGCCGGCGCCCGGTGATCGTCGACCAGTGTGCGCAGCATGGCGAGGAAGAGCGCCATCAGCAGCGCCGCGGGGCTGGCCTTGCCGGCCACGTCGCCGAGCGCGACGATCACGCGGCCGTCGTCCTGCGGCAGGATGTCGTAGAAGTCGCCGCCGACGGTGTTGGCCGGACGCGTGAGGCCGCTGGCCTCGACGCCGGGCGACGCCCACGTGCCGTCGGGCAGCATGGCCAGCTGGATCTCGCGCGCCACTTCCAGATCGCGCTTCAGCGACAGGCGATCGAACACCTCGAGCAGCACGATCAGGTTCATCAGCGCGAACGCGAAGATGAGCCAGTTGGTGCCCGGCTGGAAGTCCAGCGTGGGCACGCCGACGCGGAACCAGAACGGCGGCACCACGATCGGCACGCCGAACACGCTCAGGCCGCGGAAGAGCTTCAGCACGCCGATGGCGGCGCTCACCAGCGCCACGCCGTACACGGCGCGCCGCGCCGGCGACATGCGCATCGTGAACGCCATGAAGAACGCCTGCGTCCACTTCAGCGCCCGGGTGTGCCAGGGCAGCGCCCGGAAGGCCTTGCTGTCGATGCCGCGCGTGAAGAACCGGTAGGCCTCCGGCGCGTCGCGCGTGAACACCTTGCCCAGCTCGTCGCTGGTCAGGTCCTGCGTATACGCGGCGAAGAATTCCCGCGCCCGGGACATGGGGGGCATCGCCTCCAGTACTACGGGCTCAGCCGACGCGCGGTTCCGCGTCGGGGCCGGCCCGGCGAGACGTCGTCAGTCCTGGCCCGGCCGGCGCGGCGCCGCCAGGGGCTTGATGTCGCCGCAGTTCGCGCCCAGCCACTTGCCCTCGACGATGCGCGTCGTGGTGGTGGTCTTGCCGGCCACCGTGGCGGTGGTGCGCATCGTGGTGCGGTAGGCCTCGGAGCCGGTGAACGTCATCTCGCCCTCCGATTCGCTCTTGATCGACGAGCAGCTGGTGTGCCACTTCCACATCGTGCCCGACCGCTGCGAGTAGTTCGTGGTGCAGCCGGCCTCGTTCGCCACCTGCTGCCAGGCGCCGGAATCGAGGCTGTCCTTCGTGAGGCAGGCCTTCATGGCGCCGTGCTCGTCGGGCATCTGCACGCCGCGCGCCTTCATGGCGTCGGCCATCTGCGCCCGGGCGGCCGGTGACATCTTCGCGAAGGCCTCCATGCCCGGCGCCGGCACTTCCTTGCCGTTGGCGTCGAGCTGCGACATCTTCGTTTCCCACAGGCCCGGCTTCACCGGCGGCACGGGATTCTGTGCCTCGAGCGCCGGGGCGGTCACCAGGCCCGCCGCCAGGGCGAGCGCTCCGAGAGTTGCGATCTTCGACATGCCTGCCTCCGAGGGGGATCGTCGCCTGAAATCGTACCGTATCCGGCCCGAAAAACGGCCGGACGGGTCGGTCGCCATCACGCGCGGCGACGCGCCGCCACGAGAATGCCGACGCCCACCAGGTTCATCACGACGATGGTGAGCACGATCTTCAGGGCGAATGTCGTCACGCTCCCGACCTTGATGATCGGGAACACCGACAGCACCACGTAGAGCACCGTCATCGCCAGGCCCGAGGCCGACGCCACCCGCAGCCACAGCGGCGGCCGCGGCCGCACGTCGCGCAGGCCGAAGAGCGGAATCGCGAACATCACGACGTAGCAGAGCGCGTAGAAGATGCCGCTGGCGTTGAAGAGCAGCTGGAACGCCTCGGCATGGCCGACACCCACGAGACTCAGCGCCGCGATCGCGAACGACGTCGCGCCGACCAGGCGAATCGAGTTCACCGGCGTCTTGTAGACCGGATGCAGGCGGCTGAACCAGTCGGGCAGCATGCGGTCCCAGCCGGCCACCATCGGCAGACGCGTCACGGCCGTGAACGCGACGCTCGCCTGGCCCACCCGCATCGCCAGCGTCATCAGAATCGCCGCGGTCACGAGCGGCGTGGCGATACCGAAAGGTCCGTAGCCCACGCGCAACACCTGCGCGATCGGCCCGATGAGATCGATCTGCTCGTTCGGCACGAACGCCACGACCGTGCTCGTGCCCAGCACGAAGATGAGCGCGATCACCGGCGCGGCGATGAACACGGATCGCGTCACCGATCGCGCCGGCGACCTCGTCTCGCCCGCCAGGATCGCCATGTACTCGAAGCCGCCGAGCGCGCCGAAGCCCATCTTGCCGAGGATGTTCAGGTTGTAGAGCGAGAGCTCGGGCATCGACGTGCGGAACGGGTGATATTCGCCGAGGGTGCCGGCAGCCAGGCCGATGAGCGGCAGCAGCACGATCGCCGAGAAGATGGTGATCATGAAGACGCCGCCGGTGTTGTGCACCCACTTGCCCACCGAGAGGCCCAGCGTCGAGGTCACCACCATCAGGCCGAGCAGCGCCGCCGACACCAGCGTCACGAACCAGCCGGTGCCGGCCATCCACGACGCCGAGGGACCGATCGCGTACGACAGGTAGGTGGCCGCCTGGAGGCCGATCTCCGACGTGAACACGATCACGTAGAGCCACAGGTTCCAGGCCAGCAGGAAGCCGATCGTCTGGTTGAAGCCGAGTTTCGCCCACTGATAGAGCCCGCCTTCGAGCGGCATCAGGCGATTCAGATAGATCACCACCGCCGTGGACGGCAGATAGAAGAGCAGCAGCGCGAGCAGCCAGAACACGACGTGCGACGGCCCCAGCTTGCCGGCGACGCCAATCCACGTGAGGCCGACGATGAAGAGAATCTGCGTGAGCGCGAGATCGCGCACGCCGAGTTCCTTCTTCAGCGACGCGCTGTGCGCTTCGACGCGGGCCTCGGCATCCGAGAAGCCGGCCGGTGTGGCGGTGTCGCGGTCGGGGGATTCATCTGGCGTCATCCGCGGACCTCCGCGAGCAGGGTGAGGTAGCGCGCCCACGCCTCGAGGCCCTCACGCAGGCGGTGCAGGCGGAAGAACTCGTTGGGGGCGTGGAAGTCTTCGTCGGCGGTCGAGAACGAGAAGAACACGGTGGGCAGGCCGAGCAGGCGCTGGAACAGCTCGGCGATGGGCACGGTGCCGCCCATGCGCACCACGAGCGGCGTCACGCCGTAGGTGGCCTGCAGCGCGGCGGCGGCCAGGTGCACGGCCCGGTGATCGGCGGCGATGGCGGCCGCCGGCGATCCGTGGTCCGACGGGCGCACGGTGAGGGTGGTGCCCGCGGGCACGTGCGCCTCGAGGTGACGAACCACGCGATCGAGCACCACTGCCGGATCCTGATCGGGCACGAGTCGACAGGTGATCTTCGCGTGCGCCTCCGACGGGATCACGGTCTTCTGGCCAGGTCCTTGGTACCCGCCCCACAGGCCATTCACTTCGAGGGTCGGTCGCGTCCACTGGCGCTCGAGCGTCGTGTAGCCGGCCTCGCCCACCGCGGCCGGCGCTCCGACCTGATCGAGATAGGCGCGTTCGTCGAAGGGCAGCGCGGCGATGGCGGCGCGCTCAGCGGGCGCGAGGTCGCGCACCTCGTCGTAGAAGCCGGACACCGTCACCCGGCCATCGTGGTCGTGCAGCGAGGCCACGAGCGCGGCGAGCCCGTGCAGCGGATTGGCCACGCCGCCGCCGTGCCGGCCCGAGTGCAGATCCTTGGCGGCGCCGGTGAGCGTCAGCTCGAGGCCGCAGAGGCCGCGACAGGCAATCGTGATCGACGGCTCGTTCACGCGCCACATGGCGCCGTCGGCCGACACCACGACGTCGGCGCCAAGACGCGCGGCGTGCGCCCGCACCACGTCTTCGAGATGGGCGCTGCCCACTTCCTCCTCGCCTTCGAAGAGGCACTTCAGGTTCACCGGCAGGGCGCCGTCCACCGCGAAGAACGCCCGTGCCGCTGCGATCGGTTGCAGCATCGGGCCCTTGTCGTCGGAGACGCCGCGCGCATAGAGACGTCCGTCGCGCATGGTGGGCACGAAAGGCGGACTCTGCCATTTCTCCAGCGGATCCGGCGGCTGCACGTCGTAGTGGCCGTACACGAGCACGGTGGGGCGTCCGGGCGCGCCGAGCCATTCGGCATAGACCACTGGGTGTCCCGCCGTGGGCCACGTCTCGACGGCGAACGGGCCGGCCTCGCGCAGACGATCGGCCACCCAGTGCGCCGCGCGCTGCACGTCTCCGGCGTGCGCGGGATCCGTGCTGACACTCGGAATCGCCGCGAACGCGACGAGCGACGCCAGGACGTCGTCGTGCGACGCCGCCAGATGCGCGAGCACGTGGTCGAGCGCCATCACTTGCCGCCGTCGATCGAGAGCACCTGGCCGGTGATCCAGCCGGCGTGATCCGAGGCGAAGAACAGCACGCCGTGGGCGATGTCGTCGGGCGAGCCGAGGCGCTTCAGCGCGATGCGCTCGATCAGCTGACGCTGACCCTCCTCACCGTACGACTGCCACTGCCGCTCGGTCGTCGGGTTCGATCGCACGAAGCCTGGCGCGATGTTGTTCACCGTGATGCCCCACGGGCCCAGCTCGTGCGCGAGCTGACGCGTGAGGCCGATCTGCGCGGCCTTCGCCGAGGCGTAGGCCTGGATGCCCGTGAGGCTGATGCCCAGGCCGGCGCCGCTCGAGATGTTCACGATGCGCCCGCGCCGCGCGGCCTTCATGCCCGGCGCCACGGCCTGCGCGCAGTAGAACGCGCCGCTGACGTTGACGTCGAAGATGGCCTGCCACTCGGCCGGCGTGATCGCCTCCAGCGGCCGCCCCACCTGGCCCAGCACGCCGCCGGCGTTGTTCACGAGGACGTCGACGGGCGAGCCGCCGGCCGTGGCCTCGGCCACGCACGCGTCGATCGCCGCGCGATCCCGCACGTCGACCACACGGGCGTCGCAGCGGCCGCCGTCGGCGCGACAGAGCGCCTCGGTCTCGGCGAGCTCGTCGGCGACGACGTCGCAGGCCCAGACGTGCGCGCCGCGCGATGCAAAGGCTCTGGCGATGGCGCGGCCGAACCCGTGCGCGGCGCCGGTGACGAGCGCCGTGCGCCCGGTGAAGTCGATGGTCATGCCAACGGATCCTGGTGGGTGCGCGACGCCAGTGCGGCCAGCGCGTCGAAGGCTTCATCGCCCTGCGCCCGATCGCCACGCTCGATCTCGTGGATCAGCGACACGAGGCGCGTGGTGAGCGGGGTGGGCACGCCGGCGTCGTCGCCGAGCGACACCGCCACGCCGAGCTGCGCGTCGATCTCCGTGGGTCGCTTCCGCACGGCCAGATCGCGCCACACGCCGCTATGCGTCTTCGCCGAGCGCCGGTTGTGGGCGACCAGGGCGTCGAGCGACGCCTCGGCCGCACCCGCGGGCGCCGACGGGGCGTAGGCGTGCGGATCGAAGCCGTCGAACGCCTCGGGCGTCACCGTTCGCGCCGCCGCCACCGCGAGCATCTCGCGCGCGAAGGCCACGTACACGGGCCGCCAGCGCGGCTCGGCCAGGGCATCAGCGATCGAGCGGTTGGTAAGTGCGGTGGCGAAGAGCATCGCGCCGTACGCTTCCTTACCCCACAGGTAGCCCCAGATGTTCGGGGTGGCGATGGCGCGTGCGTCGAGCGACCGCCACGCGTCGCGGATGGCCTCGACGCGCGGCGTCATGCGGCCGTCGATCTCACCGACGACCACGGCGCCGCGCCCACCGAAGTGCACGACGCCCGGCTCGAGGTAGTCGGCCCCGAAGTTCACGAACGAACCAACGGTGCGCGCCGCGCCCACCACGTCGGCGATCGCGATCTCGTTCAGGCCGTTCTGCGCCGATACCACGTAGCCGTCGGCCGCCAGATGCGGCGCCAGAGCGCGGACGGCCGCGTCGGTGTGATGCGCCTTCGTGGCGAGGACGATCTCGGGCCATGTGCCGGCGATCGACCGCGGCGTGTGCGCGGAGGTGCGCACGGTGAACGTCTCGATCGGCCCGGTGATGCGCAGGCCGTCGCGGTTGATGGCGTCGACGTGCTCGGCCACCGTGTCCACGAACGTCACGTCGTGGCCCGAGCGGGCGAGATACGCGCCAAGCGTGCCGCCAATCGCTCCCGCGCCCCACACCAGCGTCCGCATGCGGGGGAGAGGCTACTACAAGGTCAGGCCGCGCCGCCCCAGTCGCCAGTGAGCAGCGCCCGCGTTTCCTCAACGGCCACGGCCCACAGGGCCAGCATCTCGTCGTCGGACCGCTGGTAGCGGCCGCCGAAGTTGCCATCGCCGAGGTAGCGCTTCAGCGCCACCGGATCGAGCGCGCGCACGCGCGCCATGTCGACCATGTCGCGGCCGCCGGCCGGCATCTCGACGCCGGGCAGGCGCGTCCACGGGAAGTTCTCCATCCACGAGCCATGCGACGCCACCGGGTCGATGGCCTGCACCTTCGCCCACGTCTTGGGCGCGTTCCACCAGTTGTGGAAGACCACGCGGCAGCCCGGATGCGCCGCCGCCCATTCCTGCGCGAACGGCTGTACGGCGTTGTTGCCGCCGTGGCCGTTCACGACGAGGATGCGGCGGAAGCCCGTGTGCGCCAGGCTGTCGAGCACGTCGCTCACGACGCGCAGGTGGGTCTCGACCTTCAGCGACACCGTGCCCGGGAACTCACGGAAGTACGGCGTGACGCCGTAGGGCAGCACCGGGAACACGGGCACACCGAGTGGCTCGGCGGCGTCCAGCGCCACGCGTTCGGGCAGCACGCAATCGACGGTGAGGCGCAAGAAGCTGTGCTGCTCGGTGCTGCCGAGCGGCAGGATGGCGCGGTCGTCGTGCTGCAGGTATGCCTCGACCTGCTGCCAGTGCATGTCGGCGATGCGCATGGCCCGTCCCTAGATCACGCCGAGTTCGCGGCCGACCTTGCCGAACGTGTCGAGCGCGTACTGCAGATCATCGCGCGTGTGCGTCGCCGAGACGATCGTGCGCAGCCGCGCCTGGCCCTTCGCCACGGTGGGGAAGCCGATGCTCTGCGCGAACACGCCCTGCGCGAACAGCTTGTCGGACATCGTCGCGGCCAGCGACGCCTCGCCGACGATCACCGGCGTGATCGGGCTCTCGCTGTGGCCGGTGTTGAAGCCGAGGCCCTTCAGACCGGCCTGGAAGAAGCGCGTATTCGCCCAGAGCTGCTCCATCCACTGCGGCTCGGTCTCGAGCACGTCGAGCGCGGCGATGCAGGCGGCAGTGACGGCCGGCGGATGGGACGTCGAGAACAGGAACGGACGCGCGCGATGGTGCAGGAAGTCGATGAGCGCGGCGGTGCCGGCCACGTAGCCGCCGAGCACGCCGATGGCCTTCGACAGCGTGCCCACCTGGATGTCGACGCGTCCGTGGCAGCCGAAGTGGTCCACCGTGCCGCGGCCCTGGCGACCGAAGACGCCGCTGGCGTGCGCGTCGTCGACCATCATGATGCAGCCGAACTCGTCGGCCAGATCGCACAGCGCCGGCAGGGGTCCGAGGTCGCCGTCCATCGAGAAGACGCCGTCGGTGATGAGCAGCTTGCGCTGGCTCGCCGGCAGCTCTTTCAGGATGGCGCGGGCGGCGTCGACGTCCTTGTGCGGGAACACCTTGATCGGCGCCTTGCTGAGCCGGCAGCCGTCGATGATGCTGGCGTGGTTCAGCGAGTCGCTGATGATGACGTCGTCCTTCGTCAGCACCGCAGAGACGGTGCCGGCGTTGGCGGCGAAGCCGCTCTGGAAGACGACCACCGCCTCGACGTTCTTGAACACCGCGAGGCGCCGTTCGAGCTCGACGTGCATGGCCATCGTGCCCGAGATGGTGCGCACCGCGCCCGACCCCACGCCGAACTCGCGCACGGCGTCGAGGGCGGCCTGGCGCAGCTTCGGATGCGTGGTGAGGCCGGGTAGTTGTTCGACGACAGGTTGACCACCGACCGGTGGTCGTAGGTCGCGTGCGCCATCGCCTCGCCTTCGAGGACGCGCAGCGATCGGTGGAGGCCTGCGCTTTCAGCGCGGCCAGTTCGTCGTTCAGGAAAGCCAGCGGATCGGGTCGGGACATGCACGGACAGTATAGAGACAGCCGGGGACGGGGAACAGGGAACGGGGGCTCGAGCCGCTGAGGCCCTGCTCGCGCCGCTCGACGCGGGATCGACCGGTCGGCGGATCGGAGCGAACGCCGGCGCGCGCCCGTCTCTACCGTCGTCATGCTCACCTTCGATCAGGTTCGGAAGCGATATGGGACGCGGACGGCGGTGGACGGCCTGTCGCTGCACGTCCGGCGCGGCGAGGTGCAAGGCCTGCTCGGGCCGAACGCCGGCAAGAGCACCACGGTGGCGATGGCGGCGGGTGTGATCGTGCCGGACAGCGGCACGGTGCGCCTCGACGGCGACGGCGACCCGCGACGGACCGCGGACCGGGCCCGCATCGGCGTGGCGCCGCAGGCGCTGGCCCTCTACGACGCCCTCTCCGGCCAGGCCAACCTGCGCTTCTTCGGCGCCATCTACGACCTCTACGGCGCCGGGCTCGACAATCGGGTGCGCTGGGCCCCTCGACTTCGTGGCCTCGCGCCGCGCGCGAACGACGCCGTGGCCACCTATTCCGGCGGCATGAAGCGTCGACTGAACCTGGCGGCCGCGCTGGTGCACGACCCGGAGCTGCTGCTGCTCGACGAGCCCACGGTGGGCGTCGATCCGCAGTCGCGCAACGCGCTCTTCGACAACATCGAGGCGCTGCGGCGCGACGGCCGCACCGTGGTCTACACCACGCACTACATGGAAGAGGCCGTGCGGCTCTGCGATCGCATCGCCATCGTCGATCAGGGGCGGCTGCTCGCGCTCGGCACGCTCGACGAGCTGCTGGCCGCGCATGCCGGTCCGCCGGTGCTCATCGCCACCACGTCCGATGGCGAGACGCGGATGCCCACCACCCGTCCGCTCGAGACGCTCACCGCGCTCGCCGCCAGCACCACCGTCACCGACTTCCACGTGGAGCGGCCCACGCTGGAAGACGTCTTCCTGCAGCTCACCGGCCGCAGCCTGCGAGACTAGCCATGCGCCGCATCGTCGCCCTCGCCGTCAAGGATCTGCGCCTGCTGGTCGCCAGCCGCAGCGGCTTCTTCTTCACGCTGATCTGGCCGGTGATCGTCGCCGTGCTCTTCGGCTACGCGTTCAGCGGCACGTCGAACGGCACGCCGCGCGCCATCGCCGTGGCGCTGGTGGACGACGACGCCACCGACGAGTCGCGTGCCTTCACGGAGCGGCTGCGGGCGTCGGGCGACTTCGAGCTCACCGCCATGCCGCGCGCCGACGCCGAAACCGCGGTGCGCCAGGGACGCCTGGCCGCGTTCCTCGTGATCCGCAAGGGCTTCGGCGAGCGCTCGCAGCGCATCTTCTACGGCACGCCGCGCGAGATCGAAGTGGGCCACGATCCGTCGCGGGCCGCCGAGTCGGCGATGATCGAGGGCCTGCTGATGAAGGCCGCGGCCGAGGACATGCAACGCATGTTCAACGACACAGGGCCATGACGTCGATGGCCGACACCGCGATGAAGAAAGCGCTGGCCGGCCGCCCGGCGCACCGCCCGAGCTCACGCTTCTCGGCGAGCTGCAGACGTTCGTGCACACGCCGGTGGGTGGCACCGCCGGCACCGCCGGCGAGGGCAACGCCTGGCAGCCGCTGAAGGTCAGTCTGATGTCGCGCGCGAGCGCCGCGGTCCCGAGAACGCCTTCGAGATCACGTTCCCTCAAGGCATGCTGTGGGGCCTCATCGGCTGCATGATGTCGTTCGGCATCAGCCTGGTGACCGAGCGCACGCGCGGCACGTTCCTGCGCCTGGAGATGGCGCCGCTGACCAGATCACTCGATCCTCGGCGGCAAGGCGCTCGCCTGCTTCGTGTCGATGCTGGTGGTGGGGCCTGCTGCTGATGCTCGGCGTAGGCGTGTTCGGCGTTCGGCCGTCGTCGTGGCCGCTGCTGGCGATGGCGTCGCTGTCGATCACGCTGGCGTTCTGCGGCCTGATGATGCTCGTGGCCACGCTTGGCGACACCGAGCAGGCGGCCTCGGGCACCGCGTGGGCGTTCATGATGCCGCTCTCGATGATCGGCGGCGGCATGATCCCGCAGTTCATCCTGCCGGGCTGGATGGTGGCGGCGGGTGTCGTGAGTCCGGTGCGCTGGGCCATTCGCGCCTTCGAGGGCGCGATGTGGCGGCAGTTCTCGTTCGCCGAGATGCTGGTGCCGTGCGCGATCCTCGTGGCCATCGGCGCCGCCTGCTTCGCCCTCGGCTCGCGCCGCCTCGCCGCGGTCTAGTCGCGCGCCGCATCCGGGAGCGGCGGGCCGCGTTCGAACGACGCCTATAATCGTTCGAACGCCAATGCCCCTTCCTCCTGGTACGACCATCGGTCCGTACGAGATCCGCGACAGCCTTGGCGCGGGCGGCATGGGCGAGGTGTACCGCGCATGGGACGCGCGGCTGCAGCGGTTCGTCGCCATCAAGGTGCTGCTCGCCGCGCACGTCAGCGATCCCGACCTGCCGGCGCGCCTCGAACGCGAGGCGCTGATCCTCGCGTCGCTGAACCACCCGGGCATCGCCACGGTGTTCGGCATCGAGTCGTGGCAGGGCAACGCGGCGATCGTGATGGAGCTGGTGGAAGGCGAGACGCTCGCCGATCGCTGCCGGCGCGGACCGATCGGTGTCGCCGAGGCGGTACGCATCGCGAAGGGCATCGCCGCCGCGCTCAGCTTCGCGCACGACCAGGGCGTCGTGCACCGCGATCTGAAGCCGGGCAACGTGCGCATCCGGCCTGACGGCGCGGTGAAGGTGCTCGACTTCGGCCTCGCGAAGGCCGCGGGCTCATCGCATGAATCCACCGGCGCGGGGGTCGACACGCGCACCGGCGCGCGGCTCGGCACCGTGCGCTACATGAGCCCCGAGCAGCTGCGCGGGCACGCCTTCGATCGCCGCACCGACATCTGGGCCTTCGGCTGCACGCTCTACGAGATGCTCACCGGCCGGCCGCCGTTCCTGCGCGCCACCGAGGTCGACACGATCACGGCGATCCTGCAGGACGAGCCCGCCTACACCGAGCTGCCGCCCGACACGCCCGTCGGCGTGCGCTCGCTGCTCGAGCGCTGCCTGCAGAAAGACGCGCGGCATCGTCTGCGCGATCTGGCCGACGTGCAGGTGGACGACACCGGCAGCGGGTCGAGTCCCGCGCTGTCGGGACCGGCGCCGGCGCCGGCCGCGCAGCGGGCCAGCCGCGCGATCTGGTGGGTGGCGGGGGCGGTGGCCATCACCGCCGCGGTGCTGTTGCTGCCTCGCTGGTGGACGGGCGCTGGCGGCGGCGGCGCGCTGCGCAAGTTCGAGGTGAACGTCGATGGCCTGGGCCTGATGCCCGGCACCTACGTGGGCGAATCAGGTCCCGGCGCGGGCGTGGCCATCTCGCCCGACGGCCGCCGCATCGTCTATCCGCGCGACGGCAAGCTGTGGGTGCGCGAGCTGAGTCAGCTCGAGTCGCGCGCCCTCGACGGCACCGACGGCGCCGTGGCGCCGTCGTGGTCGCCCGACGGCGAGTCACTGGTGTTCGCGGTGGGCGCGCAGGTGAAGCGTCTCGCCAGCGCCACCGGGCAACCGGTGACGGTGACCACGGGCGCCGGCAACTTCGTCGAAGCGGGATCGATCGCCTGGGGACCCGACGGCACGCTCACGTTCACGACCGGCAACGGGCCGATGTTCCAGGTGCCGGCGCGCGGCGGCGACGGGCGGCTCGTGCTGTCGCTGGAAGAAGGCGAACGCGACTTCCACGACGTCGTCACGTTGCCCGAAGCGCGCGGCGTGCTCTTCATCACGCACCTCAACAACGGGTTCGCGATTGACGTACTCGAGAAGGGCCAGCGCCGCCGCTTGTTTGGACCGCTGCCGCAGGTGCTGCGCCACGCCGTGTACTCGAGCACCGGCCACCTGCTCTACCAGCGCGTGGATCGCAACCCGGGGATCTGGGCGGTGCCCGTCGATCCGGCCACGCTCGTCGCCACCGGCGATCCGTTTCTCGTGGCGTCCGCCGGGCTGCGGCCCACGCTCGCGGCTGACGGCACGCTCGTGTTCGTGACCGACGAGCAGTGGGGTCTGCAGCGGCTCAGCATCGTCGACCGCAGCGGTGCGCTCGTGCGCGACATCGGCGATCCGGTGCGCGGGATCAAGCAGCCGGCGCTCTCGCCCGACGACACGCGCGTGGCCGTCACGCTGCAGGGGCCGCAGCACGACGACATCTGGATCTACGACATCGCCACCGGCCGCGCCAATCAGCTCACCGTCGATGGCTCGCGTGGCGATCCGGCGTGGTCGCCCACGGGCGATCAGGTGATCGACAGCTGCGGCGCGACGAGTCGCGAAGGCGGCACGTGCATCCGCAACGCCGACGGCAGCGGCACGGCCACGATCATCGCGCCGCGCGCCTCGATGGCGTCGTTCGCGCCGGACGGGAAGCGGCTCGTGCACGTGCTCCTCGATCCGGCGACGCGCACCGACATCTGGCTCACCGCGGTCGGGTCGAACCAGGCGCCCAGGCTGCTGGCCCGCACCGAGTCGTTCGAGTATCACCCGCAGGTCTCGCCCGACGGCAAGCTGCTGGCGTTCGCCACCTCGGCCACGGGACGTCCGGACGTGTTCCTCACCACCTTCCCCGACGCGTCGGGCCGCTGGCAGATCTCACCCGACAGCGGCGCCGAGCCGAAGTGGAATCCCGCGGGACGCGAGCTCTACTACGTGGACGCCGCCGGCCGGCTGATGGTGGTGCCGTTCACGGCCGATTACCGGCTGCCGCCCGGCAAGCCGTCGCCGCTCTTCAGCGAGAGCACGGCCAGCCTGCGCCTCACCGATGGCTACTGGCCGTCGTCGAAGGGCGAGTGGTTCGTGGCCGTGCGCGACATCGATCGCGCCAAGGCGCGCCCGCGCATCACCGTCGTGCAGAACTGGTTCGAGGAATTCCGCACCCGCCGCTGACTAGCTGGCGGGGGCGTCGAGCTGGCGGATGTTCGCCACGACGTCCTGCGATTCCTTGTGGCGCACCAGCGCGATGATCGGATTCCCCGCGAGGATCACATCGCCGAGCAGTCGCGCTTCCATGTCGCGGGCGCCGATGCGCGAGGCCTGCTGCTCGGGCGTGAGATAGGCCAGCGACTGCGCGAAGTCCCACGCGGAGGTGCGGCCCTTTTCCATCGCGTCGAAGATCAGGGCGTCTTTGATCTTGCCGAACTCGCGATCGATCACCGCGGTTTCCGGCGACAGCGCGTCGAGCTCGCGGTCGACCACCGGCATCAGGCTGAAGATGACGTTGTTGATGGTGGCGAAGTCGGTGGCCAGGCCGGCCAGCTGGTCGCCCGGGCAGGTGCGCGCGGCGGCGACGCCGAGGTCGATCATGATGTGCGGGTTGATGCCCACCAGCAGGTGCTGCAACACGATGTGGGCATCGCTCGTGGCGGCGTCGTAGGCCTGCAGCCACGACACGCCCGGTGATTCACCGGCGAAGTACTGCGTGCGCGTCGTCAGGTAGCGATTCGCGAAGGCGACGTCGAGCGCCTCGATGCGGGCGGCGTCCTGGAAGGCGCCACGCGCGATGCCGGCCTTCACCGCCAGGGTCATGCGCTTGTACAGCGCGGCGAAGTAGCCGAGGCGCGACTCGGTACGAATGCAGGTCGCGATCGCGTCTTCGAGCTGGTCGACGACGCCATCGATCGTGGTGGCGGGCATGCCCGGTATCATAGCGGCGCCATGACCGCGACGACCGCCGACTTCAGTGCCCGATGGTCCGATGCCGTGCTCGATGCGGCGCGACGTCGTGGGGATCCACCGGCCGACGCCGTGGTGGCGTCGCTCTTCGCCGATGGCGGCGTGGACGCCGTCCGCGGGCTGATGGCGTCGCTCGTGATGGACGACGCGTTCGTGCCCGAGGCGCTGCCCGCCGACCTGCGCGCGTATCTCGTGGCCACCGACGTGCCCGACGTGCGCGATGCCGCGACGATCGCGGCCGGCGAACGCGTGTTCGCCGTGCACGGCCCCGAGATCCTGATGGTGCTGTGCTGCTCGTCGTTGCCGTCGTCGTATTCGGCGCGGAAGGGCGTGCAGGTGCTGCATCGCACCGCGTACCTCGCGAAGCGCCCGACGCGGCGCCTGTTCGAGACGGCGCAGATGATCATCGACGTGATGTCGCCGGGCGGCCTCGGGCCCACCGGCCGCGGCCTGCGTACCGCGCAGAAGGTGCGCCTGATGCACGCCGCCGTGCGGCACCTCGTGCAGCACGATCCGTCGCGTCCCTGGAACCTCGATGAGCTCGGGCTGCCGATCAACCAGGAGGACCTGCTCGGCACGCTCATGACGTTCTCGTGGCTGATTCTCGAGGGCCTCGAGACGCTCGGCGTGCCGCTCGACCCGGCCGATCAGGCCGCCTACACCGCCACATGGATGCACGTGGGCCAGGTGATGGGCATCGAACCGGCGCTGATCCCGACGACGGTCGAGGGCACCGAGTGGCTCACGCGCACGATCGAACGCCGCCAGGTGGCGCCCTCGGACGAAGGGCGCGAGATGACGGCAGCCCTGCTCGACATGATGGACACCAACGTGCCGGCGCCGCTGCGCTCGGTACCGCCCGGGCTCATCCGCGAGTTCCTGCCGGCGGATGTCGCCGATTTCCTCGGCGTGCCATCGCCTCGCCTCGAGGAGGCGCTGCAGTCGGCCGCCGAGCACCTGGTGCGGCCGTTCGAGCGGCTCTACGATCGCGTGGCCGGGCGGCATGTGGCCGTGCGCGCGTTCGCGATCCGCATGCTGCAGGGCATGCAGGCCGTGGAGCTGGGCGATCGACGGGCGAACTTCTCGGTGCCCGACTCGCTCGCCGACGGCTGGGCCATGGCTCCGGCCGGCAGCGAAGAGAGCTTCTGGCAGAAGCTGCGCGAGTGGGACGCCGCGCGCCGCTGAGTGCGTGAGCCGCGGTCGCTAGGTCGTCGACGACACCGGCAGGTCCTGCCACACGACGCGATCGCGTCCGGCCCGCTTGCCCACGTAGAGCCGGTTGTCGGCGAGGCGCAGCAGGTCGTCGGGTGAGCCGCCGGTGCCGTCCTCCACCAGCGACGCGACGCCGATCGTCGCCGAGAGCGGGATCGACGGCAGGCCGGTGCCAGGCGCGATCGCCCGGTCGCGCAGCTTGCGCTGGAAGCGCTGCGCGAACGCCTGCGCGCTGGCGAGCGGCGTGTTGGGCAGCACCACCACGAACTCGTCGCCGCCGTAGCGGCACACCACGTCAGACGCGCGCGCCACGTCGACCAGCGTGCCGGCGAAGCGCTTCAGCACCTCGTCGCCGACCAGATGACTGTGACGGTCGTTGATCGTCTTGAAGTGGTCGGCGTCGGCGATGAGCACGCTGAGGTGCTCGTGATAGCGCACGGCATGGGCGACGGCCCGGGCGAAGGTCTCGTCGAAGTAGCCGCGGTTGTGGACGCCGGTGAGAGCGTCGCGCGTGAGGCGCGATTTCGCCTGCTCGTAGAGCTGCCGGTACGAGAGCTCGTGCAGCACGCCAGACACGTCGCCGGTGCCGGTGCTGTCGGCGAGGGTCGGCTCCACCTGCGTGACGTAGCCCCAGATCAGCACCGACTGCACGGCGGCGGCGACCAGCCCGGCGACGATCTGCGCCAGCATCTGGTGCGCCAGCGCCGGCCGTCCCCACTCGCTGATTCCGGTGAAGATGATCGCGTCGACCAGGGCCGCCGCGCCCAGCGCGAGCAGCGTGCGGGGCCACAGCGCGCGAATCCACCGGCTGACGAACTCGTAGACCAGCACCAGCGCGACCAGCAGGACGCCCAACGCCAAGGCGCGGATCAGCGCCAGCAGCGCCTCGCGCAGCAGCAGCTCCGATGACAGCGTCACCGGCACCTGCGCGCCCTGGATGCGCAGGTGCTGGCCGATGATGAGGGCCAGCAGCGTGAGGCCGGCGTTGCCGAGCGCCAGCGCCTGCACGACCACGCGCATCTGCCGCGCGCCTTCCACGACGTAGACGAGCAGCACCGCCGCGAAGGCCGCGCCCACCAGCACCGCCGACGCCGGCTGCAGCGTCCAGCCGGGCGCCACCTCCACCTGCCACGGCACGAAGGCCGCGAGGCACAGGCCGCCGCCGAGCACGACGAAAAGCGGGCTGCGGCCGAACTGCGCGCGATTGCGGAATGCGCCGAAGACGAGCAGCGCCATCACGAGCGCTTCGGCGCCGAACAGGGCGAGCTGAACGGGATACATCGAGGCGGAGGGCGGAAGTGACTCGCAGCCTACCACGGCCGTCGCGCCGGCCTGGCGGTCAGTGCCGTGGCAGCACGTAGAGCAGATCGCCGTCGTCGAACCCGACCGTGGCCCGCGCGCCCTGGTTCTCGAGCCAGTTGGCCACGGCGCGGCCTTCCGGCGGGTGGAACGCGTTCACGTGCAGCAGCAGGTGCGTCGCGCCCGAGGTGACGATCGCCTGCCAGGCGGCGTCGCGATCGCTCCACAGGTTCGACAGACGCGCCGCCCGCGACCGGTAGCCCTCGGGGAAGTAGCCGCTGTAGCCGTTGAGGATGCGCTTGCCGTGCAGGCCGGCGTAGTACACGTAGCGGAGATCCCACGCCTGGTCGCCGAAGGGCAGCTCCATCACCACGGTGTCGGCCGGCATCGCCAGCAGGTGACGGTAGGCGAGCGGACCTTCGTTGAGCGTGGTCACCGCGCCCCACGGCATCGCGTACCGCGGACCCGTGTCCCAGTTCACGTTCTCGGCCATCGGCGCCGCGTAGGTCTCGGCCAGGAACGTGACGCCGACGAGCGCCAGCACCGCCGTGCCCATGCGCCAGCGCGCGATCGGCGCCAGCGCCAGGCCGGCCAGCGGCGCCAGCAGTGCCGCCGCCACCATCGCGAAGCGGGCCGGCGTGCGCAGGCCCTCGAAGCCCGGCACGTAGTCGAAGAAGAACGAGTACATCTCCAGACCCGAGAGCCGCACGCCGGCGGCCCGCGGCGCCGGTCCGAGCGACATCACCACGGCGAACGCGATGCCGAGCACGAAGAACAGCGTGAGGTCGGCCGGCGTCTGACGCGCGGCGATCCGCCAGCGCGGCGACAGGTACCAGCCCACGGCGAAGAGCGCGCCCGCGATCGTGAGGGCGCGCCGCACGTTGGTCGCGCGCAGCGTGAAGACGCCCAGATCGATCATCGCGCCGCCCGTGATCGCGATGACCACCGCTGCCAGGACGAGCAGCGCCGTCAGCGCGAGCAGCCACCACGCCGCGCGCTCGGTCTTCGCCGACGTGCCCATGGCCGCGCCTCGTGAGACCACCCGTGCCCGCACGAGCCACGACGCGATCGCCACGATCGCCAGCAGGATCGGCACGGCGCCGGGGAACAGGTCGCCCTCGGGCTGCGGGTACTTGTTGAGGATCGGCCCCCACGCCCGCACCTGCGGCGGCGCGTTGACGTAGGCGTAGAGATCCGCCGAGAAACTCAGCACTTCCTCGTACGGACGGGTGAAGCCCTGCGTGGCCTTCGCCTGCTGGTACGGCAGCAGGAACGGCAGCATCAGCGCCACCGCCGCCGCGCCGGCGACGGCCATCGTGATCCACGTGCGCAGATCGCGCAGACGGCCGCGCACCGCCATCTCCCACAACGCGTAGCCGCCGAACACCGGCGCGAAGTAGAAGAGGTAGTAGCCCGTCGAGAGCCCCTGCGCCACGAAGGCCAGCACGCCCCCGGCGAGCGCCGCCAGGCTGCCGCGATCGAAGTAGCGGCGCAGGCCGTAGAGCGCGAACGGCATCCACTGCGACGAGATCGTCTGGATGTGCGGGAACTGCCCCCAGCGGTACGGCACGAACGCGAAGAAGAGACCGGCCACGAAGCCGACGCGCGCGCTGCCGGTGAGCTCGCGCACGAACAGGAACATGCCGAGGCCCGACAGCGCGAACGTGGCGAGGAACACCACGTTGTAGGCGAGCACGATGTTGCCGGTGGCCATGTAGAACGGCAGCCCCTGCAACGCCTGCGGGATCAGGTGTTCCGAGAAGGTGACCGTGAGCGGCGCGGGATGGAAGATGTTGCCGTTCCAGAACTGCGCGAACGACATCGTGCCCGCCGCCATGGCCACGAACGCCTCGGCGTCCCACGCCATGATCCACATGTTCAGCAGCGAGTCGCCGAGGTCGGCGGGCACGTCGTGCGCGAGCCCGCGCGCGATCGGCCACGTCATCAGCACGGTGATCGCCACGAAGGCGATCGCCGCGATCAGCGTCTCGGTTCCGCGACGCCGCAGGAAGGCGGGCACCAGCAGCTAGCCGCGCGCGAACTCGCGCGCGTAATCGGCGACGTCGTCGTAGATGGCAGTGAGCTCGTCGGGTGACGCGAGGAACACCACGCGGAAGTAGCCGCCATCGGCCGGCAGGCCGAAGCCCGATCCGTGCACGACCAGGATGCCCTTGGCGCGCAGCAGCCCGTAGACGAAGTCTTCGTCGGTCTTGCCCGGCGGCAGCGCCACCTGCGGCATGGCGTAGAACGCCGCCTGCGGCGCCACCACGTTCATGCCGGGCATGGCGTTGAAGCGCTGCGTGGTGAGTTCCGCGCGCAGCTTGAGTTGTTGCTGGAACACGCGCTGATGCGAGCGATCGCCGGTGAGCGCGGCCGTCACCGCGTACTGCATCGGACCGGGGCTGCACAGGCGGCCGTCGGCCAGCTTCTTGATGGCGGCCAGCGCCTCGTCGAGCCGCGGCGTCGAACCCACGGCCATCCAGCCGGCGCGCCAGCCGGGCGCGAGGTACGCCTTCGAGAGCGACGAGTAGCTGATGATCGGCGCGTCGGGCGCCAGCGCGCCGAGCGCCGGCACCGATCCGGCGAAGCCGAGATCGCCGTAGACCTCGTCGGCGAGGATCACGAGGTTGCGATCGATCGCGAACTCGATGAGCTGCTTGCGGATGGCCTCGGGGTAGATCGCCCCGGTGGGGTTGTTCGGATCGATCAGCACGAGCGCGCGCGTCTTCGCGGTGACGGCGCCCTTCAGGTGATCGAGATCCGGCAGCCAGCCGCGCGCCGGATCGGTGCGGTAGTAGACCGGGTTGGCGCCGATCTTCGCCAGCACCGCGGTGTAGAGCGGGTAGGTGGGCGACGGCACCAGCACGTCCTCGCCCTCGTCGACGATGGCGGTGAGCGCGAGCTCGATGCCTTCCGAGGTGCCCGACGTGATCAGCACCCGGTCGGCAGAGACCGGCACGCCGCGCGCGCTGAAGTCGGCGGCGGCCGCCTCGCGGGCCGACGCGATGCCCACCGACGCCGTGTAGCCGTTGTGGCCGTCGCGCATCGCCCTGGCTACCGCCTCGATGAGGTGCGGCGGCGTCAGGAAGCCGAACTGGTTCGGGTCGCCGATGTTGAGGTAGCGCACCGAGCGTCCGGTGGCCTCGACCTTCTTCGCCTCGGCGACGACCTGCCGGATGGCGTAGGTGAACCGGTGGACGCGCTGGGCGGCGCGGATGGACGACGACACCTGGGTGGACATGCCGCCCGCGATCTTAGCAGCCGCCGGCGCCCCGCCCGCCGGGCCGCCCCGCCCCTGCACCCGCGGATGGCCCGGGCACGGCACCGTCGGGCTGGCCCTGTTCCTCAGAGTTCATTCCGCCGAGAAGACGGGTGCGATGTGCCGTCTTGTGCAGTTCGTGAACGCCGTCCAGCTCGACCAAAGTGCACCTCTTTACATGGTCAATGTAAGAACTACCGCTTCCACCTCGTTCCAGCCGCCGTCCCAGAGGGGTCTGAATCGGCTAAGTTGTTCTGATTCAACGGTTAGCAGACTTGGCACAGGGGTTGTTATTGGGAGGGGCATGCAGCGGGCAGTGATTGCCTCCCTCGTCGCCCTGCTGGCGGGTCCGGTTTACGGTCAGACCACGACCGCGAAGCCGAACCAGGAGCCGTCTTCCGACGCGGTGTTCCGCGCCGGGGTCGACCTGGTGACCGTCAGTGCGACCGTTCGCGATCGGCGCGGACGGTCGGTGGCGGATCTGACCGCGCAGGATTTCGAGGTGCTGGATCGCGGCGTGCGCCGCCCCATCACCGACTTCCGGACGGAAGCCATGCCGATCAGCGTGGCGATCCTGTTCGATGTCAGCGGCAGCATGGACGTGGCGTCCAGATCGCTTGCCGCCAAGTTTGCGGCCAACCATGTGCTCAGCTGGTTGGAGCACGGCCGCGACGAAGCCGCGCTGTTTGCTTTTGACAGCCGGCTGCACGAGGTGGCCCCGTTTACGGTCGATACGCGTGCCCTGCAAGGTGCGCTGGGGGAGGTCGATCCGTTCGGGGCCACTTCGCTGCACGATGCCATCGCCGACACGGCGAAGCGCATCTCTGAACGCGCCAACAAGCGCCGCGCCATCGTGGTGCTCACCGATGGGATCGACACGGCGAGCCGCATGACGCCCGCCGAGGTCTCGGCCATCGCCAGCGAGATCGACGTGCCGGTCTACGTCATCGCGGTGGTGCTGCCCATCGACAATCCCGACGCCAACGGGCGTCCCCAGGCAGAGGTGCCAGCCACGGTCGGCACCATCAGAGAACTTGCCGCGTGGACGGGAGGCGAGCTGTTCTACGCCAGCACGCCCTCGGATACGAGCAAGGTGGCCCGGCAGGTCGTGCGCGAGCTGCGTCAGCAGTATTTGATCGCGTTCGAGCCGGGGACGGGTGCCGGGTGGCATCCGATTGAGATTCGCACCACGAAGAAGAACCTGACGGTTCGAGCCCGCGGCGGATATGTCGCCGGCGGGCGTGAACGAAGCAACTGACGGGTGTTCGTCGACCCTGGAACAGTCGGCGGGCAAATCGAAGACGGGCGGCGTCCCGGGAGGACTGAGATGAAGAAGTCAATGTTCGTAGTGAGCTGCTTTGCCGTGACCCTTGCCGTGGCTCCGGCGTGCGCGACGAAGAAGTTCGTGCGGACCGAAGTGGGCCAGGTGAACGACAAGGTCACCACGCTCGGCAAGTCGCTCGAGGAGACGCAGGAACGCGTGCGCGTCGCCGAGGGCCGCATCACCGAGGTCGACACCAAGGCGGCGCAGGCCGGCCAGGCCGCCCAGACGGCCGACAAGAACGCGGCCGCGGCCCAGCAGACCGGCAACCAGGCGATGGAGGTCGGCAAGCAGGCGACCGCCAAGGCCGAAGCCGTCGAAGCCTCGACTCGCAAGCTGATCTTCGAAACCGTGCTGACCGACGACCAGGCCAAGTTCAAGAGCGGCCAGGCGAAGCTGTCGGATGAAGCGAAGGCCGCGCTCGACCAGATGGTCTCCCAGATCAAGGCGCAGAAGTCGGCCATCTGGGTGGAGATCGAAGGCCACACCGACAACGTCGGCGACGCCGCCTACAACGAGCGCCTCGGCCTCGAGCGCGCGGAAGCCGTGAAGCGTTATCTCTACGAGCAGCACCAGGTGCCGCTGCACAAGATGAACGCCATCAGCTTCGGCGAAGAGAAGCCGGTGCAGGACAACAAGACCCGCGCGAACCGCTCGCAGAACCGCCGCGTGGTCATCAAGGTGCTGGCGTAAGCCCAGACCCCGACACGAAACGGACAGCGGCCGGTGAGGTGCAGACCTCACCGGCCGTTTTCATGTACGGCGACTCCGAACGATAATCACGGGCGATGTCCGACGCCTCCGTTGATCCGATCCTGACCGACCTTGCCACGCTGCTGCGCTGCCCGGGCTGTGGCGGATCGATCGCGGCCACGCCCGCCAGCCTCGCCTGCACCGCGTGCGGACGCGAGATGCCGATCGTCGACGGCGTGCCGCAGATTCGCGACGCCGGTGAAGATCCCGCGATCGAGCGCGAGCGGCAGGCCGTGCTCGAGCTCGAGGTGGGCGCCCGGCCCGAGCTGGCGCCCGGCTCCACCGAGTTCTCGCTGCCGGCCATGCTGGCCGGCCCGTGCCCGTTGCGCACCGCGTTCATGTCGCTGCCGTACGACGACGGCTCGGCCTTCTATCGCGAGAACGAGTACTTCCGCAACGTCTCGATGTTCGGCAAGGCGTTCGACTACGTGGTCGACCGGCTGGGCCTGCCCGCCGGCAGCCGCGTGCTCGACATCGGCGCCGACCTCACGTGGTCGACGTCGCGGCTGGCGCGGCGTGGCTGGCGTCCGGTGGGCATCGACATCAATCACCATCTGGTGGCCTCGAAGGTGTTCCGCGAGGAAGGCGTGCACTTCGCGGTGGCCAACATGGACATGCACCTGGCGGCGTTCGCCGACGGCGCGTTCGACGGCGTCACCGCGTTCAACGCGCTGCACCACACGCACCGCCTCGAGCCGCTCATCGCCAACATCGCGCGCATGGTGAAGCCCGGCGGCAAGCTGGGATTCGTGGAGCCGTACTGGTTCCTGCAGGCCGTCTACGATGCCTTCGGCGCCTCGCAGATCGAGGCCGGCATCAACGAGAACGTCCATCGCCTCGAGGAATGGCACGTGGTGCTCGTCGCACACGGCTTCGAGTTGCGCGAGTGCGCGGCGGGCCAGGCGTTCCTCGGCATCTACGAGCGCGTGCCGAAGGAACGGCAGCGCCGCATCTCGCTGGCCGAGGCGCGCGACGAGATCTTCGAGCCGTTCTACCAGTCCGAGCTCACGCTGACGGAACCCGGGGGCCTGCGCCTCGCACCCGGCGCCACGATGCGGCTGCCGGTGCGGGTGCGCAACCTGTCGCGGCGCACGTGGAGCGAGGTGAGCCAGATTCCGGTGCACCTCTGCTACCACACGCTCGCCGCGGGCGACGGGCCGCCGGTGACCCGCATGCGTCGCTACGACAACGCGCGCACGGGCATCGGCGGCGACCTGCACCCGGGTGCCGAGCGGGTGGTCGAGCTGCTGGTGGAAGCGCCCACCGAGCCGGGCGCCTACGAGATCGACATCGACCTCGTCCACGAAGGCGTGACGTGGTTCGCGGAGCGCCTGCAGCGCACGGTGCGCGTGCCGCTCGTGGTCAGCGCGTAGCGGTCGGGGCCTTCGGCAGCTCGTAGATCCACGCGCCGTCGGCGTTGCCGACTTCGCGGGCGCCGCGGGCCTGCAATCCCGCGCGCAGCTGCCCGGCCGCGTCTCCGGGGAATCCGGCCGTGTGCACCACCACGTGCGTGCCCGCCTGTAAGGCCAGCCACGTCAGATCAGGATTCACGAACGGCTGCGACAGCACCGCCGCCCGCTGCAGGTACGTCGGTGTGAAGATGCCGCTGTAGCCGTTCACGATGCGATGCCCATGCGCCAGCGTGAAGTAGGTGTAGCGGATGTCGTAGCCGATGTCGCCGAACGGCAGCTCGATCAGCACGGCGTTCCCGGGCAGCGTGCGCGCCAGGCGATAGATCGCGGGCGCGTCGGCCGAGGGGCGCAGATACGGCGGCGGAGGCGGCGGGCCGATGGTGCCGATCACGCGGTCCATCACGAACGGGCTCGTGCGCGCCGGCTGCACGGCCAGCGCCGTCAAGCCGAGCGCCACGACGAGGCCCACGCGATGCCGGCCGAGCCACGCGGCGCCGAGTCCGCCGAGCAGCGACGTCAGCGCCATCGCGATCACCTCGAAGCGTTGCGCCACCCGCAGACCCGCGAAGCCGGGCACGTAGTCGAGCAGCAGCCGATATGGCCCGGGGATCCGGACGCTGTCGAACTGCATCACCGGTCCGAACGACAGCGCGAACGCGGCACACGCCAGCGCCGCGAGTGCGACGCGCGCGCGTCGCGAGACGCGAGGCAGCACGGCGTCTGGCGCGGCGATGCCCGCGATCGCGAGGCACACGAGCGGCACGATCGACCACGCGGCCGCGCGATAGGTGGCGAGTGACGACGAGTTCTCGGCGATCACCTCGAGCGAGCGCGTCAGGTTCAGCGCGTCGCGGGTGGCGAGGTAGCGCAGCACCACCGGCAGCACCAGCACGATGGACATGGCACCCGCCCCGGCCACGCCGATCCAGGCCCGCACGTCGCGCAGGCGGTCGTGCCGCCACAGCGTCCACACCGCGAACGCGGCGGTGAACGGCGCGCAGTAGGCCATCAGGTAGTTCGACGAGAGGTGCAGCAGCGTCAGCGACACGGTGGCGCTGGCCAGTGCCCATCCCGACGACGTGGCGGCGAAGCGATCCAGCCCCCACAACCCGAACAGCCACCAGTGCACCGACAGCGTGTGCAGGTGCGAGATCGAGAACGCCAGGCGGAAGTCGGTGAACATGCAGGTCACGCCGGCCACCACCCCGGCGAGTTGGCTGCCAGACCACGCGTGCGCCAGCCGATGCGCCGCCACGCCGGCCAGCGCGAACGTGGCGATCCACAGCACGTTGAAGGCGAGCAGCGGCTGCTGCACCACCGCGAAGATTGGCAGCGCCTGCAGCGTCTGGCCGATGAAGTGTTCCGAGTAGGTGAGCGTGTTGGCGTCGGGCGCGAAGATCGGCGCCTGCCACATCGCCGCCCACGCGCCCGTGTCGCCGTGCAGGATCGCCAGCAGATGCTGCGACACCCACGTCATCACCCAGGTGGTGAAGACGGCATCGCCCCAGTCGCCAGCGAGCGACGTGGTGAGGTGCGTGACGAGCGGCCACGAGAACCACAGCGTGACCGCGAGATAGCCGGCGACGACGGCCGGGCCCATGAAGCGCGAGGGAGGACGCGCGGTCATGGTGGTGGATCAGCGCTTCGTCGCCAGCACCAGCAGCGACATGCCGAAGCTGGGCGGGTGTTGTTCCTCGCGCTTCAGGAGCGGCATCAGCCACTTGAACGCCGCGAGCTGGCCCTTCGGCAGCACACGACGCCTCAGTACGCGCGAGTTCAGCCACCAGCCGGCCACGCCGAGCCGGTTCAGGAAGCGGATCTGCTGCACCTCGAACCCGCAGTCGGTGACCAGCTTCGCCAGCCCGTCCTTGTCGTAGCGGCGGAAGTGCAGCAGCGCCTTGTCAAGCGTGCCGTACAGCGCCGGCATCGCCGGCACCAGCAGCACCATGCGGCCGCCGGGCTGCAGCACCGACGCGAAGTCGGTGAGCGTCTCGCGATCGTGCTCGATGTGCTCGAGCACGTTCATGCACACGATCGAGTCGATGCGCTCGCCCTGCAGATCGGCGCGATCCGCGTCCGACAGCGGAAAGTGAAACGAGGCCACGCGCACGTGCGCCTTGTCCTCGAAGCGGCGTCGCAGCTCGCGCAGGTAGTGCGCTTCGATGTCCGACGCGACCACGCGTTCGCGGTCGGCGAAGTAGCGGGTCTGGTTGCCGACGCCCGAGCCCACCTCCAGCACGCGCTTGCCGAGGAAGGCATCGAAGCGGTCGTGCAGCCACTTGTTGTAGGCCTGCAGACCGGCCATGCGGCGCAGCGTACGCGCGCCCACGTCGTCGGCCGGGGCTTCCCAGCGCGCGAACCGCAGCAGCGTGTAGACGGCCTTGAAGGCGTCCTTCAAGCCGATCTTCTTGCCTTCTTCGTAGGTGCGGCCGTTGTACGAGATCGGCACCTCGAACACGCGCGCCCGCATCCGGGCCACCTTGCACGTGATCTCGGGCTCGATGCCGAAGTCTCTCGACTGCAGATCGAGACGCTGGGCCACATCCCGCACGAAGACCTTGTAGCAGGTCTCCATGTCGGTGAGATTCAGATCCGTCACGCAGTTCGAAAGCAGCGTGAGCAGGCGGTTGCCCATCGAGTGCCAGAAATAGAGCACACGGTGCCCGTGCTTGTGACCGAGGAAGCGCGAGCCGTAGACCACGTCGGCACGGCCGTCGAGAATCGGCGCCAGTAGCGTGGGGTACTCGTCCGGGTCGTATTCGAGGTCGGCGTCCTGGATGATGATGAAGTCGCCGCTGGCCTCGCGGAAGCCTCGCGCCACCGCCGCGCCCTTGCCCTGGTTGAAGGGCTGCAGCAGCACGCGCACGCCGCCCACGCCGTCCATGGTCGCGAGGATGTCGCGCGTGCCGTCCTTCGATCCGTCGTCGACGATCAGGATCTCGCGCGCCATGCCGCCGAGATCGACGCGCTGCACGCGCGACACGATCTGCTGGATCGTGGCGCGTTCGTTGTAGCAGGGAATGACGACCGACAGCGTCATGGAACCGCTAAGTATAGCGTTCGCGCGGGGCGGCTCGTCTGACTGCCTGGTGGCATCGCTACGATTCCCACGTGTGGACATAGCCCACGACGTACCACGCGCCGTTGACGAAGCGCAGCACCACGGCCTAACCGTGCGCGTTCAAGAGTCCTCCCGCGAAGGTGACGTGCACCATCGCGGCCGTGCCGTCGGCGGAGTAGGCGACCGGCGACAGGCGAACGAGACCGGCTGCGCGCGGGTAGCGGCGACCGAACTCCCGCCAGTAGTCACTGTCCGGTCGCTCGAGTGTCCGGCTCAGTTCATCGTCGGACACGAGCTGCACGTTGCGTTCGTGGCCCAAGGCCTCTGGCACGGCGCCACGCTCCGTGGCCGCGCACCGAAAGGCCGCGATGAGCGCTGGATCAGGTTCGCGCAGTGACCGTCGGAGATACTCGTCGCTCCGTCCGGAGGGCGTGAAGCGCGAGCGTTCGGGCGACATCTCGCGCACCACGACCAGCCCGCGCTTCTTCGACGCGCCGTCGAGAACACTTGGGTGGGCGAGGGCCGCGCGATACACGGCGAGGTCCGTGTCTCGCGGCGCCGCTGGTGAACAGGGCGTGACCGGCTGCGCGGAGAGCGAGGCGAGTCGCAAGAGCAGCACTCCGGTCACCGCGATGGCGATACGCATGCTCCTCACGGACGAGCCGCTCCTGGGTGACGTCCTCTAGGCGACGTCCACCAGTGCGCGAGGATTCCTGGCGGCGATGAGCAGCAGCGTCCGCGCCGCGCCAGACGGTGCGCGACGGCCCTGCTCCCATTCTTGTAGCGTGCGCACCGAAACCCCGAGCAGCTCGGCGAATCGCGGCTGAGACAGCCCCGTGCCTTCACGAATGGACGCCACGGATGGCACAGTGGTCACCCGTCCGTGGTCGCCTCGCTTGAGCTGACGAAGCCCGTCCAGGATTTCCTTGCCGACGTTGCGCTTAGGCGCCGCCATCGATCTCCTCCTTGATCTTCTTCAAGACGTGACCCGGGATGCTCTCGACCTCGTTCTTCGCGTAGAGCGTCAGCATCCAGATCTCGCCCTGCCGCGTCCTGAGGTAGTAGATCACCCGCACACCGCCACGCTTACCGCGCCCGGCCACGCCCCATCGCAGCTTGCGTACGCCGCCGGAGCCGCGGATGACATCACCGGCTTCGGGCCGCTCCGTCAGCGCCAGCTGAAGCTCTGCATATTCGTCGTCGGAGAAGTACTGCCCCACCAGCGACGTGAAGAGCTTCGTCTCGATGAACGTCAGCATCTGGCAATCGCAATATACGTCAGAGCCGTATACTGAATCAACTCCTGGCGGGTCACCGAAAGCCCGAAGTCAGGCTGACTCATGGCCTGACCTCGATCGTCGCAGTCGCCGAGAACGTGCCGTACGTCGCGGTGATCACGGTCTGTCCCGGCGTCTCACGCTGAACGACGATCGCGACCGACGGCGTCGACCCATCTGTCGCCAGTGATCCCACGTCCGGACGGGACGATCTCCATGTGGCTTTCACCGGCCCGCTGCCAAGCCGAGTGCGGGCGGCAACGGTGCAGAACACACCCTGGACGCCCGGCGGGATGTCGCCGCACGTCACCGTCAGGCCTTCGATGTCGCGATCGCCGAACACGGCGACGGTCGCCGCCTGGCTGCCGCCATCGAACGTGGCAGTCAGTGCGGCTGTGCCCGGCGCCACCGCCGTGACGTTACCCGTGTTGGTCACGGTGGCGACCGACGGGTTGGAGCTCGTCCAGCGAGACACCGGCACCGACACGATCGCGAGCCCGCCTTGCGTGGTTCGTCCTTCCAGTGACGCGAACGCCGTGTCGCCGGCCGGCAGCACCGGCGGACTCACGCTGGCTGTCACCGACGAGTAGCTGCCGGACGGTCCCGAACTGGTCGGCGTCGTCGGCGACGACCCCGCTCCGCCGCACGCGGACGCGCACAGTCCGATCGCCAAGACGAGCGCCGCCTTCGAGATCGCCATGCGCCCTCCAGCGCGGGTGTGGCTTACGCGGCGGGCGGAGGGTCCCAGCGCGCGAAGCGAATCAGCGTGTAGACCGCCTTGAAGGCGTCCTTCAGGCCGATCTTCTTGCCTTCTTCGTAGGTGCGGCCGTTGTACGAGATCGGCACCTCGAACACGCGCGCCCGCATGCGGGCCACCTTGCACGTGATCTCGGGCTCGATGCCGAAGTCGCGCGACTGCACGTCGAGGCGACGGGCGATGTCGCGCTTGAAGACCTTGTAGCAGGTCTCCATGTCGGTGAGGTTCAGGTCGGTGATGGCGTTCGAGAGCAGCGTGAGCAGCTTGTTGCCCACCGAGTGCCAGAAGTAGAGCACGCGATGGCCGCCCTGCGCGCCGAGGAAGCGCGAGCCGTACACCACGTCGGCCTTGCCCTCGAGAATCGGCCGCAGCAGCAGCGGATACTCGCGCGGGTCGTATTCGAGGTCGGCGTCCTGGATGATGACGATGTCGCCGGCGGCCTCGCGGAAGCCGCGCGCCACCGCCGCGCCCTTGCCCTGGTTCACCGGCTGCAGCAGCACGCGCACGCCGCCGGTGCCGTCCATCGTCGCGAGGATGTCGCGGGTGCCGTCCTTCGAGCCGTCGTCGACGATCACGATCTCGAGCTCGACCCCGCCCAGATCCACCGCCTGCACGCGACCCACGATCTCGCGAATCGTGGCCCGCTCGTTGTAGCAGGGCATGACGACGCTGAGCTTCATCCGCAGAAAGTATAGCCGCTCGGCCGGAGACCCTCGTACATGCGAAACCGGCGGGCCCGCACGTGGGTGCGGACACCGCCGGTCGTCGTGGAAACGCCGTGAACTAGGGGGCCACGGTGAGCTGCCCGCGGATCTCGCCGCCGGGGTTCACCGCGCTGTGGATGTTCACGTAGGCCTGGCCGCCGATGAGCGACTGGATGAAGTCTTCCCACGTGCGGATGCCCTGCTCGGGGCGGGCGCGCAGCGAGGCCGCCGTGGCCTTGCCCTTCAGCGAGAAGTCGTTCGAGACGTTCACCGTGGGCGCCAGATCGACCACCACCGGGCCGGCCAGCCCGGGGCCGCCCACGTGGAAGTGGCCGGCGGTGGTGCCGCTGGGCAGGTTGAAGATCTCGATCTCGTAGGTGACGTCCTGGGTGGCCATGTTCACGAACACCTCGGCCGTGCCGGTCGCACCGGTGAGCACCCCGGGGGTTTCGTTCGCGCCCGAGAGCACCGCCGTCAGGCGCACCGTCTGGGCCTGGGCCTGTCCGCTCGTGGCGGCAACCACCGCCAGGGCGGCCACCGCGTACTTGACCATTCGTCGCATGGGAAGCTCCTTTGCCGCCGGCTACGGCGCGTGAAAACACACCGGCGGCAGACACGGCGCACTTCGCAGGAATCAGGCCATACGGGGTGCGTCAAAACGTCGCGGAATCGCCCGGAAAACCGCGAGAACCTCCGCGGTGGGCTTACGCCGGTCGAAATTCCTTTCGGACTTCGTAAGGGAGGGCGTGCCCCCCACGGGCCCCCGCGCGTGGCAGTCGGCCTAGGTGGCCCGAGCCGACTTCATCATCTTCTCGAGCTGTCCCAGCCGCTCGTTGCTGCCCAGCAGGGCCAGCACATCGCCGTTCTGCACGATGTCGTCGGGGCCCGGCGACACGGTGGTGAAGTCGCCGTCGCCGGTCTTCGACACCCGCTTGATGGCGATGGTGGTCAGGCCGAACCGCGCCCGCAGGCCGATGTCGCGCAGCGTCTTGCCGTGGAACTCGGGCGGCGCCGGCACTTCCACGATCGAGAAGTCGCCCGAGAGCTCGATGTAGTCGAGCACGTTCGGGATGACCAGGCTGTGGGCGATGCGCATCGCCATTTCGCGCTCGGGGAAGACCACGCGCGTGACGCCCAGCTTCTCGAGGATGCGACCGTGCAGGGGCGACACCGCCTTGGCCACGATGTTCTCGATGCCCAGTTCCTTCACCAGCGTCACCACGAGCAGGCTGGCTTCGATGTTCTCGCCGATCGAGACCACGGCGACGTCCACGTCCTGGATGCCCGATGCGCGCAGCGCCCGCTCGTCAGTGGCGTCGAGCTTCATGGTCTGCGACACCTGATCGGCCAGCGCGTTCACGCGATCGTCGCTGCCGTCGATGCCGATCACCTCGTGGCCGAGCTGCGAGAGCGTGGTGGCCATGGCGGCGCCGAAGCGGCCGAGCCCGATGACTGCGAAGGTGCGTTTGGCCATGTGATCACCCGACGAGAATCTTGCCTTCCGGATACCGGATCTTCGCGTGCGCGTTGCCGCGCCGTGCCACCGCGATGGCGAGCGTGAGCGGCCCGAGGCGGCCGATGAACATCATGGCCATCACGAGCACCTTGCCGATTGGCGAGAAGAACGCCGAAAGCGATACCGGCGCGCCGTGCTCGCCCATCGAGAGGCCCACCGTGCCGAACGCCGACGCGGTTTCGAACAGCGTCTTCAGCAGATCGCGGCCTTCCGTGACCAGCAGCAGCCAGGCCACGCCGTTCATCGCCACGAACGCGATCAGCGAGACGAAGAACGCCTTGGCCACGAGCTCCGGCGCCAGCCGGCGTTTGAACACCACCGTGTCGTCTTCGCCGCGCACGGTCGCCCACAGGGCGGCCAACGTGATCGCGAACGTGGAGGTCTTCACGCCGCCGCCGGTGCCGCCGGGCGAGGCGCCGATGAACATCAGCGCCATCAGCACGAAGAGCGACGGCACCGTCATGGCGCCGATGTCGATGGTGTTGAAGCCGGCGGTGCGCGCGGTCACCGACTGGAACCACGCGGTGAGCAGCTTGTCCTTCAGTGACAGCGGCGCCAGCGTCGCCGGATTGAACCACTCCAGCGCGAGAATCGCCAGCGTGCCGCCGACGAGCAGCGCCGCCGTGGCCGTGAGCACGAGCCGGGTGTGCACCGACCGCTTGAGCTCGTGCCTGCGGCCCTTCAGCAGTTCCGCCCACACGAAGAAGCCGAGGCCGCCGGAAATGATGAGCCCGGTGATCACCGCGTTGACGACGATGTCGCCCTTCCACGACGAGAGGTTGTCGCTCCACAGGGCGAAGCCGGCGTTGTTGAACGCCGACACCGCGTGGAAGAGGCCGAACCACAACGCGCGCCCGAGGCCGAGCGAGGGCCACCAGTTCAGCGCCAGGATCAGCGCGCCGCCGAGCTCGAACGCCAGCGTGAGGCGCAGCACCGTGCGCGCGAAGCGCACCAGGCCTTCCATGTCCTGCGCGTTCAACGCTTCCTGCAGCGTGATGCGTTCCTGCAGCGTCACCGAGCGGCCCAGCGCCGCGGCGAACACCGTGCTCAGGGTCATGTAGCCCAGGCCGCCGGCCTGGATCAGCAGCATCACGACCACCTGGCCGAAGACCGAGAGGTCCACGGGTGTGTCGATCACCACCAGGCCGGTGACGCAGACGGCCGAGACCGAGGTGAAGAACGCGTTGAGGATCGAGACCGACCGGCCGGGCGCCGCCGAGAAGGGCAGCGACAGCAGCACCCCGCCCGCGAGGATGATGCCCAGAAAGCTGAAGGCCAGGAACTGCGATGGCGACAGTGGGCGCCGGCGAGCCACGGACTGCCAGTATAGCGGGTGGGACCCGCGCCTACTTGATCGCCCCCATGTCGAACTGCGCACTGCCGAGGGTGGCGGCGCCGTCTTTCACCACCACGTCGAAGCGGCCCGTGGCCAGCAGCTTTCCGTCGAAGCGCGCCTGCAGCCAGCCGCCGGTGACCGACTCGGAGCGCCCGAGCACGGGCGCGTTGGCGGGCGGGAAGGGCCACCACGGCGAGCCCATCGGCGGCGGATCCCAGTAGGCGCCGAAGTGCGGGCGCCGGTCGTTCGCCTCGGGCACGATGGGCTGGCCCGCTGACTGGCCGTCGAGCGGCACCAGCAGCACGTCGTAGAGCGGCACCCCGAGGAAGGTGTTCTGCGGGTGGAACTGCAGCTCCACGATCACCTCGACCAGGCCGCGCCACGGCACCAGCATCTGCGTCATCTGCCGCTGGCCGTAGTTCCGGTCGAGCAGGCGCATCTTCTCTTCGAGCGTCAGCACCACGCGCCGGTACTCGCTCACGATCGAGATGCGGCGCACGGTGCTGTCTTTCAGAACGCGCTGATAGCCGTCGTGGAACGCCTGCCGTTCCACTTTGTCGGCCTGCCGGCCGAAGAGCAGCGCGTCGTCGAGCATCTCGCGATCGATGTTGGCGGTGAGCGCGCGGGCGCGCGCCATCGCCAGCGCCACGAACAGCAGCACGAGCGCGAATCCACGGAGCCGACGGCGGAGCACGCGTCGAGGATAGCGCGACCGGCTACCATGCGGGAGGAGGCGGCAACGTGGACCTGCACGGACGCGCGGCGATCATCACGGGCGGCGCCCGCATGGGCGAGGCGATCGCGACCACCCTGGCCGGGCTGGGCGTCGACGTCGCGCTGTCGTACCGCTCGTCGTCGGACGCGGCCGACCGCGCCGCCGCGGCGGTGCGCGCGCTGGGGCGCCGCGCGCACACCGTGCGCGCCGACCTGACCTCGGCCGCGGACTGCCGCGCCGCGGTCGACGCGGCGGCGGCTGCCTTCGGCCGTCTCGATCTCGTCGTCAACATGGCGTCGGTGTACGCGGCGGTGCCGCTCGATGCGCTCGACGCCGACGCGTGGGATCGCCAGCTCGCGACCGACCTGCGATCCGCGTATCTCGTGGCACTGGCCGCCGTGCCGCACCTGCGCGCCGTGGGCGGCGGCCGCATCGTGCACTTCAGCGACTGGGTGGCGGCCAGCGGGCGTCCGCGCTACGAAGGCTTCGTGCCGTACTACGTCGCCAAGGCCGGCGTGAAGGCGATCACCGAAGCGCTGGCCCTCGAGCTGGCGCCGTACCAGATTCTCGTGAACGCCATCGCGCCCGGACCGATCGTCCCGCCGCCCGGCACCTCGGCGGCGGAGGTCGCGGCCGTGGAGCAGGCCACCCCGCTCGGCCGCTGGGGCGGCGAGGCCGAGATCGCCCGCACGGTCGCCTTCCTCTGCCAGACCGACTTCATCACCGGCGAGACGGTGCGGGTCGACGGCGGCCGCCACCTGAAGTAGCTCCCCGCGCCTGATCGACGCCAGTGCTTGACAATAGTCGTCATGACGATTAATGTTTGGACATGGCTACGGCGCTGCAGGACGAACTGAAGCAGGCGCGTCCTTACGCGGACGTCGAGGAGGAGGCGCACGTGGCCATCGCCCGCACCGCCGCGCTGCTCGACCGGGCCATTGCCCAGATGTTGCGGCCCCATGGCCTCACCCCCACGCAATACAACGTGCTGCGGATTCTGCGCGGCGCCGGCCCCGACGGTCTGTGCCGCCACGAACTGGGCGATCGGCTCGTCACTCCGGTGCCCGATGTGACGCGCCTGCTCGATCGCATGGAAGATCTGCAGCTCATCGCCCGGCAACGCTCGGCCACTGACCGCCGCCTGGTGGGAACGTTCATCACCCCCAAGGGCCTCGAGCTCGTTGGCCAGCTCGACCTGGCGGTGCGCAACTGGCATCGCCAGCGCCTTGCCCACATCCCCCCCGACCGGCTGCACGCGCTGGTCGACACGCTTGCCCTGATGCGCCAGGACGGCTGACCCGTGAAACCTCAACCAGCCTCGCGCGTCCTAATACTTGTTGTCACGAGTAACGTCACAACTATCACACGCAACACCAATCATCCAGGAGCCTGACATGAGCACCGCCACCGCCGTCCGCACGTTCGCCATCGACAAGACGCACTCCGAGGCCGCTTTCCAGGTGCGCCACCTGATCACGAAGGTCCGCGGCCGCTTCGACGACTTCGGCGGCTCCATCGAGTTCAACGCCGATCAGCCGGCGGCGTCGAAGGTGAAGTTCGAGATCGAGGCCAAGAGCATCGACACCAGCACGCCCGATCGCGACGCGCACCTGCGCAGCGACGACTTCTTCGCGGTGGAGAAGTACCCGACCATCACCTTCGTCTCGACGAAGATCGACGCCAAGGGCGGCAACGACTACGCGGTCACCGGCGACCTGACGATGCGCGGCGTCACGAAGGCCATCACCATCCCCGTGACCTTCCTCGGCACCGCGGGCGACCCGTGGGGCAACGAGCGCATCGCGTTCGAGGGCGAGGTCACGATCAACCGCAAGGACTTCGGCCTGAACTGGAACGCGGCGCTCGAAGCCGGCGGCTTCCTGGTGGGCGACGACGTGAAGATCGCCCTGTCGGTGCAGGCGGTCGGCAGCAAGTAACACCCGCGCGGTGCCCGCGGTCCGGCCGCCCCTCGCCGGACCGCCCTCCCCCCTCGACGCGCGCGCCCTCGACAGGAGTAGGATGCGCGCATGCCCAGCATCTGGAACGACACCGACCGCGGCGACCTGGTGCGCCGCGCGTGGATGATCACGCCCGACCACACCGCGAAGTGGGGCACCTTCAACGCCGCGGCCATGCTGGCGCACCTGGCCGACTCGGCGCGCATGGCCCTTGGCGACCTGCCCGTGCAGGCCAAGGCGCCGAAGATCCTGAAGTGGGCGCCGGTCCGCTACCTCGTGATCCACAAGCTGCCAATGCCGAAGGGCGCGCCCACGGCGCCAGAACTACTCGCCCGTTGCAGCACCGCGGACCTACAGCACGAACAGCAGGCGCTGCAGTCGCTCTTCGACGCGCTGCCACGCCGCGCCACGCTGGCCGCCACGCATCCCGCGTTCGGCGCGATGACGCGTGACGACTGGGGTGTGCTGATCCACAAGCACACCGACCACCATCTCAGGCAGTTCGGCGTGTAGCGCTACTTGCTCCAGGGCGGGACGACCTTGTTGCTGCGCGCGTAAGCGATCATCTGGCCCAGGTGTTCGTGCAGGTGCGTCGTGGTGCTCACCCACGTGCTGCGCAGGCTGCTGTCGCGGCCGAACACCTTGATGGCGCCGTCGAGCTTCGCATCCGGCGTGTCGCTCATCGCCTTCTTCAGGAACGCGAACGACTGCTCCACCTCGGCGATGATCTCGGCGCGCGTGCGCGTCTTCTGCTCGAACGCCACGGCCGTCTTGTAGTCGGTGCCCGAGATGCCGCTCGACGCCGGCGGGGCGATGCCGACGGCTGCCGGCATGAAGTAGTTGTCGGCGGCCACGTGCACCAGGACCTCGCCCACCGACCGCACGCCCGGCATGGGCCGCCACGCATACGACGATTCCGGCATCGCCTTGGCGAGGCCGACGATCTTGCTCTCGACGTCTGACACGTCGCCGATGAGATCGCCCATCAGACCGGCGCGCTTCTGCGCGGCGGCGGTGAAGGTGGCGGCGGCGACGAGACAGGCGAGGACGAACAGGCGGCGGCGAACGGGCATCGGATCCTCCTGGGATGGGCGCGAGAGGCGCGGCTCACGCATCGTAGTGCCGGAATCGGGCGACGCGACACCGCTCGTCCCGGCCGGCCGTCCCAGCCGCCGTCACGCGCCGGCCAGCCGGGCTCGCAACCGATCGTAGATCTCGACGAAGTCGGGCTCGTTGCCCGCCGGCACAGGGGGCTTGCCGTCGGTGCGGCGCACGCCGGCCACGAGCTGACGGGCCTCGGCGATCCACTGCGGCCGGGCTCGACTCGTGGCCTCGGCATCAGCGCGGCGCAGCAGCGCCTCGGCGAGGCGCAGTTTCGCCCAGCCGAGCTCCGAGACGCGCCCTGGCAGGCGACCGCTCGATGCAATGAGCCGTTCGCGCAGGGCGACCTCTGCGTGGTACCGCTCCACGGACGACGCGTGGTCGCCCTGCGCCGCGGCGCTGAGGCCCAACCGCCCATAGAGTGTGGCCACACCCGACAGGGCACGTACGTTCTTTGGATCATCGTCCAGCGACTTCTGACGTATCGCCAGCGCGCGCCGCCACATCGCCTCGGCGTCGTCCCAGTGCTCACGCTTGGCCTGCACCAGCGCCAGGTCCGACATGGTGAAGGTGATGTCGTAGCGCGTCGTCGGGCGATCGTCGCGCCGCAAGGCCTCTTCGTCGAACGCCAGCGCCTGCAGGTAGCGGCGTTCGCTGGCGGCGTAGTCCTCCGCCCGCATCAGCACGCCGCCCAGCCGCTTCAGCGCGAACGCGTTGCCGCGCACGACGTTGAGCGGCCGCTCGCCGGCCGGCAGCGAGTCGTACAGCGCCACGGACCGTTCGAAGGCGCGCCGGCCGCCCGGGATGTCGCCGCCGTCGACCCGCAGCCGGCCGACATCGGAGTAGCCCTCGGCCACGATGGCGACCGTGGCCGGGTCGTTCCCGTGCCGCGTCTCGAGCTCGTTGACGAGCGCCGCGTGCACGGCCGCGGCGTCGGCCGCCTCGGGATCGTCGCGCTCGGTGAGCACCGCCGCCAGGTCGAAATGGATGTGCACGGCGAGCGTGAGCAACCGGGTGTCGGCCGGATCGTCGAGGTGCAGCTCGTCGATGTAGCGGACAGCCTTGTGCAGGCTGACGATCGCACCCGCCGTGTCGCCGACGTTCTCGCTGAACTGGTTGCCCTGCACGTAGGCGAGTTGCTGATACCCGGCGGCGAGCTCGCGCTTCAGGGTGGCATCGCCGCTGGCGTCGCTCGCCAGCCCGTCGAGGAACTGCACCGCGCGATCGAGCAGCAGGCGACGCGCCTCGGTGGCCCCGGGCACGTTGCGCAGCGCGTCGTGCACGTCGAAGAGCAGTGAACGCGAGAACTCCTGAATCTGCGTGAAGCGGTTCTGGGCCTTGTCGCGCTCGATCTGGGCGATGTGCGCCTGCCACGCCGTGGCGGCGCCGCCGCCGGCGAGCGCCAGCACCACCGCCGCGCCCGCGGCCACAGCCGTGCGATGCCGGCTCACGAAGCGGCGGACGCGATACGCCGTCGAGGCCGGCGCCGCGGCCACCGGATGCCCGGTGCGCCAGGCCCGCAGGTCCGCCGCGAACTCGGCCACCGAGGTGTAGCGATCGCCGGCGTGCTTCTGCAACGCCTTCAGCAGCACGGCGTCGAGATCCCCGCGCAGGGCGCGGCGTGCCTCGGGGCGGGCGCCGGCACTCGGCGCCGCCGGTTCGACGTCGCAGATCGTCTGGATCACCTGCAGCGGCGAGAGGCCCCGCAGGTCGTAGGGAGACCGGCCCGACAGCATCAGGTAGAAGAGCACGCCGAGCGAGTAGACGTCGGTGGCGGTGGTGACGCGTTCGCCGCGTACCTGCTCGGGACTCGCGAACTCGGGCGTGAAGCTGTGCTGTCCCGTCCGCGTCGTGCCGCGGCTCGCCCCCTCGTCGTCGGCGAGCGCGGCGATGCCGAAGTCGAGCAGCTTGGGCTGCCCGTCGGCGGTGACGAGGATGTTGGCCGGCTTGAGATCGCGGTGGATGACCAGGCGCTGATGCGCGTACGTGACCGCCTCGCAGATCCGTTCAGCGAGCGTGACGCGATCCGCGATCGACAACCCGTGCGCGTCGCACCAGGTCGTCACCGGCTGCCCGTCGACGAACTCGAGGACGACGTAGGTGACACCGTCAGGTGTCGTGCCGGCGTCGATCAGGCGCGCGATGCCGGGATGGTCGAGGCCCGCCAGCACCCGCCGCTCGAATCGGAAGCGCTCGCCGAATGTCGCGGAGCGCCACACCGGCAACACCTTGATGGCGGCCCGGCGATCGAACTCCTGGTCGTCGCGCTGCGCTTCGTACACGACACCCATGCCGCCGCGCCCGATCTGTCGCACGAGCCGGTAGGCGCCGAGGCGGCGGCCGATCAGCGCGTCCGCGACGGCGTCTTCCATCGCGCCCGTCGCATCGGGCGGATGCTCGAGGAACTCCGGATCGGTGTCGAAGGCGGCGAGCATCGCCTCGACCTCGCTCCGCACCTCCTGGTCGTCGCAGTGGGCATCGAGCCACGCGGCGCGCGAGGCCGGCGGCTGCGCGCTGGCCGCTTCGAAGAGCGCCGTCACCGTGGCCCACCGTTCGGGCGTCACGGCGTCGGGCCTCCGTCGCTCACACCCAGGCGGGCGGCCATCTGCGATCGGATCTGGCGGAACGTCGCGATCGGCACGTCCGAGAACGACATGGTGAGCGTGTAGTCGGCGGCCGGGGCCCGACGCACCGCCTCGCGCGCTTCGGCGAGCAGCGTCGCGCGGGCCCGCGGATCGGCGCCGCCGTCGACCTGGGCCACGAGGGCCATCGCCAGCTCCAGCCAGCTCAACGCCCGCTGCGAGGTGTTCCTCGCGTTGCGCCCCTCGCGCGACTCGACTTCGGCGAACAGCCGCACCTTCTCGCGGTTGTAGGCGGCCGAGTCGGCGAAGCGCTTCTCGCGGTAGGCGAGCGACGAGAAGCGGCTGAGCATCATGCCCAGTCCCTCGACGGCGCGCAGATCGCGCGGATCCGCGGCCACGATCGCGCGGCGCATCTCGAGCGCGCGCCGCCACGGCGCCAGGCTTTCGTCGGGCCGTCCCACGAAGGTCAGCGCGCCGCCGAGGTTTGACAGCGTCACGGTGACGGCGTACTGCACTCCGGGGTCGCCCGGGCGTTCGGCCAGCGCCTGCTCGTCCAGCGCCAGCGCTTCGCGGTACCGCCGTACCGCGTCCTCGCCGCGCTTCAGCATCTGCGCCACCGCCCCGAGCCGCTTCAAGACGAACGCGTGGCGATCGCGAATCGCGGCGGACGGCGCGCTGGCCGACAGCTGCTCGTAGAGCGGCAGCGCCGTCGTCAGGGCCTGCTCGGCGTCGGCGTAGCGACCGTCGGCCTCGAGGAACGTGCCTTCGTCGGCGTAGCCCTCGGCGATGGCCCGCATGAGCCGCCCATTCCTCGGCGTGATCCGCTCGAGGGTGGCCAGCAGCTCGCGATGGCGCCGTGCGGCGGCGTCACGTTCGTCGGTGGCATCGATGCGGCCGGCGACGGTGAGGCGGCCGAACTGCGCGCCCATCGCCAGCACCATCGCGTCGACCTCGCCGGGCCGCTCGGCGACGACCTCTTCCGCCAGGCGCGTGGCCTTGCCGAAGCTCTCGGCCGCCGCGCGCCGATCGCCGACGTTGGCGCCTTCGGTGCCGCCCTGGATCCCGCCGAGCCGTCGGTAGCCCTCGGCCAGCTCCAGTTTCATCGCCGCGTCGTTGTCGGCGTCGGCGGCCAGGCCGTCGAGGAACTGCACCGCGCGTTCGAGCAGCAGCCGTCTCGGCTCGGTGCTGCCCGGCACGCGGGCCAGTGCCTCGTTGACGTCGAAGAGCAGCGACCGCGAGAACTCCTCGACCTGCCGGAAGCGGTTCTGCGCCTTGTCGCGCTCGACCTGGGCGACGTGCGCCTGCCACGCCGTGGCCGCGCCACCACCGGCGAGGGCCACGACGACGGCGATGCCGGCCGCCACCGCCCTGCGGTGCCGGCTGACGAATCGGCGGAGGCGGTACGCCGTCGAAGACGGCGCCGCGGCGACCGGATGCCCGGTGCGCCACGCCCGCAGGTCGGCGGCGAACTCGGCGACCGAGGCGTAGCGATCCCCGGCGTGCTTCTGCAGCGCCTTCATCACCACCGCATCGAGATCGCCGCGCAGCGTGCGGCCCGCGTCCTCCTCCGCGACGGTGCTCGGCCGCGGCGGTTCGACGTCGCAGATCGTCTGGATCACCTGCAGCGGGGAGAGGCCCTGCAGGTCGTACGGCGCCCGTCCGGTGAGCATTCGGTAGAACAGCACGCCCAGCGAGTAGACGTCGGTCGCCGTGGTCACCCGTTCACCGCGCACCTGCTCGGGACTCGCGAACTCGGGGGTGAAACTGTGCTGACCCGTGCGCGTGGTGCCGCGGCTGGCGCCATCGTCGGCAGCGAGGGCGGCGATGCCGAAGTCGAGCAGCTTGGGCTGGCCGTCCGCCGTGACGAGGATGTTGGCCGGTTTCAGATCGCGATGGATGACGAGGCGCTGGTGCGCGTACGTCACCGCCTCGCAGATGCGCCCGGCCAACCCGACCCGGTCGGCGATGGAGAGCGCATGGGCATCGCACCACGCGGTCACGGGCTGTCCATCCACGAACTCGAGCACGACGTAGGTGACGCCGTCAGGTGTCGTGCCGGCGTCGATCAGTCGCGCGATGCCCGGGTGGTCGAGGCCCGCCAGCACGCGGCGCTCGAACCGGAAGCGCTCGCCGAAGCTGGCCGAGCGCCACACCGGCAGCACCTTCACGGCGGCGCGGCGATCGAACTCCTGGTCGTCGCGGTGTGCCTCGTAGACGACACCCATGCCGCCGCGACCGATCTGCCTCACCAGGCGGTAGGCGCCGAGCCGTCGGCCGATCAGCGCATCGGCCACCGCGTCTTCCATGGCGCCGGCCACGTCGCCCGGACGCTCGAGGAACTCGGGGTCGGTGTCGTACGCCGCGAGCATCGCCTCGACCTCGGCGCGGACCTCGGCGTCGTCGCAGGCCGCGGTCAGCCACGCCGCGCGCTCGGCGGGCGGCTGCGCCGTGGCCTGTTCGAACAGATCGGTCACGCGAGACCAGCGCGCGGCGTCCATGGTCATCGGGCGATAGCCGCGAGCTTGCGCTCGATGTCGGCCAGCAGCGTCGCCACCTGGGTGGACGCGTCGGGCGCCGCGGCGATCGGCGCCACGCCATCGCGCGCCTGCTGGTAGAGCGTCCGGGCCTCGCGCCGCGCCGCGGCTCCACCCTGCGCCACCAGCGCGTCGGCGAGCCACGACAGGATCTCGAAGCGATCCTGCGGCTTGCGATCGCTGACACCGGGACGCGCCGCCATCTCCGCGGCCGTTCGCAGGGCCTCGATGGCGTCGTCGGTATGGTGCCGCTCCATGTCGATCCGGCCCCGCCACGCCCACGTCTGGGCGATGTTGAAGATCTGCTCCTGCGACGACGGGCTGGCGGCGAGGGTCTTCGCGTAGAGATCGAGCGATTCGCGGATCACGCGGGCGGCGGTGTCGGTGTCGCCGCGCTGCAGGCTGATGGTGGCGAGACCCTGCAGCGAGGCGGCCAGATCGAACTGCAGCCGCACGTTGCGGTCGTCGCCGGCGGCCATCTCGCGCTGCAGCGCGATCGACTCCTGCACCGCGACGATCGCCTCGTCGAGCCGTTTTAGCTCCTGCAGCGCGTAGGCCACGCGCGTCACCGTGAGATGCAGGTTCCGTCGCGTTTCGGCGGTGTTCACCCTGGCGTGCAGCTCGCGCGCCAGATCCGCGGCCTTCGTGAAACGCTCGTAGGCCTGCTCGTAGTTCTCGGCGTAGAAGTAGACGTCGCCCGAGTTGCCATAGGCGCTCAGCAGCCCGCTGTGCACGAACGGGGTTACCGTGCGCGACTTCTGCAGCAGCGCGATCTCGTCGTCGAATGACTTGAGCGCGTCGGTGCGGCGACCGGCCCAGTTCAGCGCGATGCCGCGGCGGTCGAGCCCCTTGGACGCGGCGCCGAACTCGTCGTCGGAGGAATCCGCCGTCACCTCGCCCACCGTGGCGATGCCGCGATCGTACCAGGCGATGGCGTCGGTCCAGCGATTCTCGCTGAGCGCCAGATCGCCGAGGCTGATCTGCGCATGAGCCAGCGAGACGCGCGCCTCGACGCTGCCGGGCCGCGCCGCCAGCACCGAGGTGCGCAAGGCGAGCGCCTTGTCGTAGCTGGCCTTCGCGCCGGCGCGGTCGCCGAGGTTCGCATAAAACATGTTGCCCTGCACGTCGCCAATCTTCCGGTAGGCGACGGCCAGTTCTTCCTTCAACGCGACGTCGTCGGCGGCCTCGGCCGAGAGCCGGTCGAGATACGTGAGCGCCTCCTTCACCACCACCTGGCGCGCCTCGGTCGAGCCCGGCACCTTCGCGACGGCATCGTAGATCGGGCCGACCACCGCGTTGGCGAGCGCTCGCACCTCGTTGAAGCGCGCCGTGGCGCGACGGGCCTGCCACGCCGTGGCTGCCGCGCCGGCGACGATGGCGACGAGCAACGCCAGCGCGCCGCCCACCACCAGCGAATGGCGCCGCACGTAGCGGCGCAGCACGTACATCGCGGTGGCCGGCGCGGCGGCGATCGGCCGGTGCTCGCGCGAGGCGCGCAGATCGGCGGCCAGCGCGGCCACCGTGGCGTAGCGGTCGGCGGGCGACTTGCGCAGCGCCTTGGCGATGATCGTGTCGAGATCGCCGCGCAGGGCCGGCCGCGTCGCGGCGTCGGCGACCGAGCTGGCCTTCGGCGGGTCGTCGTCGCACACGACGCGCATGGCGTCGATCGGCGATCGTCCGGCCAGTTCGTACGGCCGGCGTCCCGTGCACAGCAGGAACAGCAGCACGCCCAGCGAATAGACGTCGCTCGCCGTCGTCACCTTCTCGCCGCGGAACTGCTCGGGACTCGCGAACTCCGGCGTGAAGCTCGTGAAGCCGGTGCGCGTGACCCCCACGCTGGTGCCGGCTTCGGCGTCGATCAGCGTCGCGATGCCGAAGTCGAGCAGCTTCGGGGCGCCGTCGGCGGTGACCAGGATGTTCGACGGCTTCAGGTCGCGATGCACGACGAGGTTGCGGTGGGCGTAGGCCACCGCGTCGCACACGCGTTCGAAGAGCGCCAGACGGTCGGCGAGCGGCGCGGCGTGATCGCGGCACCAGGCGTCGATCGGCGCGCCGTCGACGAACTCCATCACGCAGTACGGCACGCCGTCGTCGGTGGCGCCGGCGTCGATGAGCCTGGCGATGCCCGGATGGTCGAGCCCGGCCAGCACCCGGCGCTCGAAGCGGAATCGTTCGCCGAGCGTGGCCGACCGCCACACCGGCAGCACCTTCACGGCGGCGCGGCGATCGAACTCGGCGTCGTCGCGCTGCGCCTCGTACACGACACCCATGCCGCCGCGGCCGATCTCGCGGACCAGCCGGTAGGCGCCCAGGCGGCGGCCGACGAGCACATCGGCCACGGCCTCCTCCATCGCGGCGGCCATGTCGGTCGGCTGCTCGAGGAACGCCGGGTCGGTGTCGTACGCGGCGAGCATCGCCTCGACTTCGGCGCGCAGCTCGGCGTCGTCGCAGGCCGTCGCCAGCCACGTGGCGCGCTCGGCCGCCGGCCGGGCGGTGGCCTGCTCGAACAGCTCGGTGACGCGGGCCCAGCGCTCGGGAGTCATGGAATGCGGAGGGTCGGCACGCCGGTGCCCTGTGTCCGTAAGCGTAGACGCCCGGGCATTCGGGTCAGGCCGAGGCGCGCCTACGGCGTGGCGAGATCGCCGTCGAGACGGCGGCGGATCCACGTCTTCGCGGCGAGCCAGCCGCGCTTGACCGTGGAGGGCGAGGTGCCGAGCGCCTCTGCCGTTTCGTCGATCGAGAGGCCGGCGAAGTAGCGCATCTCGACGATGCGGCTCTGCATCGGATCCATGGCCTCGAGTTCCACCAGCGCGCGATCGAGATCGAGCAGGTCGACCGGCAGCGCGCCCACGCTGACATGGTCGTCGGCCAGCTCGACGCCGACGGCGCCGTCGCCGCGCTTCACCGCGCCGCGGGCCCGCGCGTGATCCACCAGCACGGCGCGCACGACGCGGGCCGCGACGGCGAAGAAATGGGTGCGGTCGTTCCACTGCTTGCCGGGCTGCCCCTGGGCGAGGCGCATGTAGGCTTCGCTCACGAGCGCGGTCGGCTGCAGCGTGTGGCCGCTACGCTCGCGACTGAGGTGCCGCGCGGCGATGCGGTGCAGCTCGGGGTACACGAGCTCCATCAGGCGCGGCAGGGCGTCCGACTGGCCCGAGGACCACTCGTGCAGCAGGTGGGTGAGGTCGTCGCCGGAGGAGGAGGCCATGCGAGACGCCCCTCCATGTTCGCACAGCCTCAGCCGTGCGGAGGTGCCCCTCCGTGGTGCAGAAGAGGCGACGGCGCTGGCGGCGCCCGCCGCCTCCGTTCGAGCTACTTCGGCGCCGAGGCGAGCAGCTTCTCGAGCGCGGCAGCCGCTCGGTGAGCTCCTCGATGCGGCGGTACTTGCTTCTGCACCTCGTTCAGCAGCATGGCGTTGATCTTGTTGTACTGCACGGTCTGCACCTCGCCGCTGGGCGTCGTCGCCACCGCGTCGAGGGTAGACCTCGACGCACCTCGGCGATGAGGCCATGTACGAGCGCCCGCGGCGCCTCGCTGGTCAGGCCGCCGACGTCGCGCTTGTAGTGATACGTGACCGGCCAGGCCACATCAGGGCGTTACCTTGTCGCCCATGTCCTCGATGTCTTCCTTGAAGCGGCGCGACGAGGCCGGGGAAGCCGGTGTTGCCGTTGACGTCGGTGTAGACGGCCAGCGTGCCACTCGACAACGCCGTCGTCCGCAGGCTCGGCACCTGCAGGATGCCGGTCCTGGGTGATGGCGAACTGCACGGTTTCCACGCCCGTGCCCTTCCTTGTGCCCACCACGCCAGCTCGCCGCCGCCCCGCAGGCCGTCGTGCGCAGGAATCCGCCGTGCGTGCCACGGACATTCGTGCCCGCACGGCCGTCGTTGAGGCCCAGTTCAGCACCGGGTTGTCGAGGCGCCGTCATGCCGGCGTGCAGGCTCGTGTTGGGCGAGAACACCAGGTCGAGCTCGACCGCACGAACCCGTTGGTTGTCGACGCGTCGCGGCGACGTGTTGATGCCGATGGCTGACCACGAAGAAGCGCGATCCTCCCAGCATGAAGTTGATGGTGCCGCCCGACGCGATGTTGTTGATGCAGTACTCGTGGGTGCTGTTGTTGAAGCCGGAACTGCCCGAGGTTGCCGTTCTGGTCGTAGAACAGCATGCCGAAGATGCGACGCGGGCCAGTCGGGTTCTGCACCGTAACCGGTGACCGTGCCGGTGTTGTCGCTGAACCGCGCGTGCACGGTGTCGAGGGCGAGGTCGTGCCGGTACCGATCCGGCAACGCTGTCGAACATCGCGGAGCTGGTCAGGTCGATCGTGTTGGCGAACTTGCCGATGAAGCCGGTGGTGCCGGTGTTCACGAGCGGCGTCGTGGCGCTCACCGTGGCGGACGAGGCGCCGGCAGACGCCGCGCCCTCGCGCCCCGGCGCCGCGGCACCTGGGAAAGCCGAGGCCGGCGGAGCCGCCAAGGTGTCGGCGTCCGAGGCCCGCAGGGCGTAGGGCACGCTCGTCAGCAACGCGCGCGCCGACGTCACTCCGCCCTCGAAGCGCACTCGAGCCAGCGAGGCTCGCTGCTGGCGAGGGCGGCCGGCGGCAGGCCGTCGGCACGGCCGGCGCCGAGCAGCACGCTGTAACCCGGTGGCGTCCACCTGCACGATCTGCGTCTCTTCCCACAGTGCCGACGCCGTGGGCGCGTCGAATACGGCCAATACCGCGCTGCAGGCGCCCGCGGCACCGGCCGGGGCGATGCCGTCGAACCGCACGACGCGCAGCACGGATCGAGGGTTGCGCGCCCAGCAGGGCGGGCGTGAACGAAGCGACCAGCAGGGTCGATATCGCGACTCCGAGCGCGGAACACCGACTCCTCCGAATGGCCCGCGAGGACGGGACACTTCCTAAGCGGAGGATCTCCGCGCTGGCCGGGTCGAGGACGCCCGTTGCGGCTCAGAAAAATCAGTACAGCAGGCCGACGACAGCGGTGGCCCGGCACGGCGGCGAGCCGCGGGTGCCCGGGCGCTCGATGTTGTTCCACGCAGGCGCCATGAGCGTCATGGCGAGGATCATCACCACCGCCCACATCAGCACCACGCGCGGCGGCTGCGGACCCAGCGTGGGGCCGAGGCCGGCGGTCCAGTGCGAGCCGTAGAGCAGCGCCACGTGCACGGCGTAGACGAGCAGCGATTCCTCGGCCAGGCCCTGCAGCGGCGGCGTGAGCCGCGTGACGTAGTGGCCGATGGCGCCAATCACCGAGAGCAGCAGCAGCACGGATCCGAATCGCTGCACGAACGACAGCGGGCTCGATCGCCACCAGTCGTGCGAGCCGTACTCGAACCAGCCGAACTCGCCGAGCACGCCGGCGCCCACCGCCAGCACCGCACCAGCGAGGAACAGGCCGCGGGCCAGCAGGCGCAGGTTCTCGCGCCTGGCCCACGGCGCCGCGGTCACGCCGAACACCGCGCCGAGCAGCGTGAAGCCGGCCCACGGGAAGAGCGGGAAGTTCGATCCCGTGGCGTACGAGAAGTACGACGACAGCAGCAACGGCACGCGGCCGGTCCAGTCGATGTCGTGCATCACCGGTGTCAGGCCCACGAGCACCGCCGCGAGCGTGCCGCACACGACGGCGAACCGGCGAGGTGTGCGCGACAGACCGATCAGCACCTGCAGGCCGAGCAGCGTGACCGCCACGTTCTGCAGCACGTCCACCGCGAAGAACGACCGCCAGCGTTCCGCGTTCGCGTACTGCAGATCGACGAAGCGGCCCATCGGGAAGCGGATGAAGTAGCCGAGGGCGAGGAAGAACGCCAGCCGGCGCACACGCTTGAACGACCGCGTCGAGAAATGGCCCTGGTCTTCCCAATGCTTCAGCGCGGTGAGGCTGAACGCGGCGCCCGAGAGGAACAGGAACGTGCACGACGTGAGGCCGCGCAGGTAGAGCCAGGCGTTGTACTGGAGGGAGGTGCGGTAGTCGGCGGCCAGCAGCGCGTCGATCGTGTGGCCCTGCACCATCAGCAGGACCGCGACGGCGCGGGCGAGGTCGATGAAGAGGATCCGGCCGCGGCCCGCCGTGGTGACGCTGCCATCGGCCGGAGGTGCGCTGAGTATTTCGGCCACGTCGAGGGGCGCCGCCCCGCTCGGCCGATTGTGACACAGCGCCCGCACGGGGACACGCGCTGAACACACGAACGCCCTCCGCCGCGCGGGGCGACGGAGGGCGTCGTGATGGACCCGTGCGCGTGTGGCTTACGCGAACACGCTGCGCATCGACTCGAGCGCGCCGGTGAGTTCCTTGCGGTCGCGGCACGTGCAGAAGCGGATGTAGCCTTCGCTCGCCGGGCCGAAGTCGAGCCCGGGCACGCAGCCGACGCGGCTGTGCTTGATGATGTATTCGACCACCGTCCACGACAGCGACTCGCCCTTGTCGAGACCCTTGCTGGCCGCCCACGCCGGATCGATCTTCACGAACGCGTAGAACGCGCCGTTCGGCGGGTTGCCCGACAGCGCGCCCTTGGTGACGTCCTTCAGGCCGGCGTAGAAGAGGTCGCGGCGGATCTTCAGCTCCGTCTTGAACTCCTCGATGCAGTCCTGCGGGCCTTCCAGCGCGCCGATGGCGCCGTACTGCGCGATCGAGCAGACGTTGCTGGCCGTGTAGAGGGCCACCTTCGCCGCGCGGGCGCGCATGGCCTTGTCCTTGATCGCGATGTAGCCCACGCGCACGCCGGTGACCGCGTAGGTCTTGCTCATCGTGTAGATCGGGATGGTGCGTTCGTACATCCCGGGCAGCGAGGCGATGCTCACGTGCTCGCCGCTGAAGAGCACGTCTTCGTAGGCTTCGTCCGAGAACACCCACAGGTTGCGCGCCTTCGCCATCTCGGCGATGCGCTCGAGGTCGGCCCGGGTCAGCGCGCCGCCGCTCGGGTTGGTGGGCGAGTTGATGTAGATGGCCTTGGTCTTCGGCGTGATCGCCTTCTCGAGCTCGTCGAGATCCCAGCGGAAGCCGAGCGATTCACGCACCGGCACCTGCACCGGCACGGCGTGCGCCGAGCGCACGATGGCCAGTGACGGCGGCCACAGCGGATCGGGGCAGATCACCTCGTCGCCCGGCTCGAGCACCGCGTGCAGCGCGCAGTAGATGCCGTGCGTGCCGCCGTTGCTGACGATGACGTCGTCGTCGCTCTCGACCGGAATGCCGTTCTTGGTCCGCAGCTTCTCGGCGATCAGCTGGCGCAGGCGCGGCAGGCCGAGCGTCGGGAGATAGTGCGTGTGGTTCTCCTCGATGCCCTTGCGCATCCCCTGCTTGAAGGTCTCGGGCGCGTCGAAGCTGACGTCGCCCTGATCGAGGCGGAACGGATTCTTGACCGTGTACATCATGTCGCGGATGCGCACGATGCCGGACATCGGGAGCGTATCGAGGAAGACACCCATGGGAATTTCAGCGGCCAGGGGCCACGGCTAGCGGCTAGGCACTGTCGCCCGCGGCTGCTGCGCGCCGGTTGGCAATCCGCACAGCGTACCACGAACACCCCATCTGCCGCGCGACTCGTCTGGATACGACCCATCTGCGAGACGCCTGAAACGCGACGAGCCGCCGGATCGTCCCGGCGGCCCGTCGATGCCCAGTACGGGCGCTCAGCGCTGAAGGGCGGCCAGCGTGCGTTCGAGCGCGGCGAGGCGCGCCTTCAGCTCGTCGAGCGCCTGCTGCTGCGCCGCGATCACCGCGCGCTGCTCCGCCAGGACGTCGCGCTGCGCGGCCGCCTCGCGGTGCTGCTTCTGCACCTCGTTCAGCAGCATCGCGTTCACCTTCTGGTACTGCACCGTCTCGATCTGGCCGTCGGCCGTCTTCACCACGAGATCGGGATAGATCTCGGCGACCTCCTCGGCGATCAGGCCGTAGTCGATCGGCTTGCTGCCATCGGCGTAGGCCTTCGAGTAGCGGTAGGTCACCGGGCGCAGCCGCATGAGCCCGCTGCTCGCCTCGCCCATGTCCTGGATGTCCTCCTTGAAGCGGCGCGACGAGTTCACCGTGCCGAGCTGCCCGGTGGAA
>JAXLRB010000015.1:0-100729 GCA_046331325.1 Vicinamibacterales bacterium
GCGAGCCGTGCGTCGATTCCCGCCGGCGAGTTCTGGATGGGCCGCACGCGCCTGTGGCTCATGGACGAGATCGGCTGGCAGGTGCGCGAGCGCTTCGACGATCGTCCGGTGCACCGCGTGCACCTCAACGCCTTCTCGATGGACGTCTACGAAGTGACCAACGCCGACTACGCGGCGTTCGTCGCGAGTCCCGCATCGAAGGTCGAGCCGCCATTCCACTGGGGCGGACCGACGCCGCCCGGCGACAAGGCACGCCTGCCGGTCTACAACGTCAGCTGGCACGACGCGGCGAAGTACTGCGCCGCGCAGGGCGGACGGCTGCCCACCGAGGCCGAATGGGAGTACGCCGCGCGCGGCGGCGCGGCCGACCTCGACTACCCGTGGGGCAACGACTACAGCGACCCGGCCACCACCGGCCCCGGGGCGAGCGCGCCGGCATCGACGCGCGCGCGCAGTGGCGCCAGCACCGGCCCGAAGCCCGTGGGCTCGTACGCGCCGAACGCGTATGGGCTCTACGACATGTCGGGCAACGTGTGGGAATGGACGGCGGACTGGTACGACCTGATGTACTACGCCGAGTCGCCGGTGCAGTCGCCCACCGGCCCGGCGACCGGCCGCTACAAGGTGATTCGCGGCGGCAGCTGGGCCGACACCGAGACGCGTCTCGGCACGGTCTACTACCGCAACTTCACCGCGCCCGATACGGCGCAGCCCACCATCGGGTTCCGCTGCGTCGTCCCCGGCCCGTCCACGCGATGAGCCGCACCCGCCTCAACTGGGCCGTCGTGCTCGGTGCGCTGCTGGTGTCGGCCGTGGTGGTGGGCCTGCCGGTGTGGCTGATCCGGCCGATGGCGCCGCAGACACCGGAGGCGGTCGCGCTGTCGTGGCAGCTGCGGGTGCTGTCGCCGCGGCTCACCGTGGCGGCGTGGCTGCTGGTCGCGGCGGCCGCGGTGGTGCTGGTGAAGCAGCCGGCGGCGTCGAGCGCGCGACGCGCGTTGCGTGTCGTGTCGCTGGTGCTGGCCGTGGGCGCCGTCACCGCCATGGCGTGGTTCGCGCGGCAGAACCGCTTCGAGTGGATGTTCCGGCCGTTCCCCGATCCGCGGTTCGTCACGGCGTCCGCGGCGACGGACGTCGAACCCGACGAGCCGGTGATCGGCGTGGCTCGCGGCGCCGACGCCCTCGCCTTCCCCATCACCCGCATCGGCTACCACCACCTGGTGAACGCCACGCTCGGCGACGTGCCGATCGTGGCCACGTATTGAACGCTGTGTCACACCGGTCTGGTGTGGGGGCGTGAGGTGGACGGGCGGACGCTCAGCTTCCGCCTGATCGGCATCAACAACCAGAACTTCCTGATGGAGGATCTGGACACCGGCTCGTGGTGGCAGCAGGTGACCGGCGAGGCGATTTCGGGTCCCCTGAAGGGACGGCGTCTCACACCGGTGCTGCACGACGAGGTGTCGTTCGCGATCTGGCGTCGGGAACATCCCGCCTCGCGCGTGCTCGCCCTCGACGCGCAGGGCTCGCGCATCTCGCGCGACTGGGAAACGCGCACCGCGAAGTCGCCGGTGGTGACGCCGGTGCGCGACGGCGATCCGCTGCCGCCGCGCGAGCTGGTCGTCGGCGTGGAACGCGGCGGCGAGTCGCGTGCCTATCCCAAAGGCGTCGTCGCCAGCGCCGGCGTGGTGCTCGACGACGTCGGGGGCACGCCGATCGCCATCCTCGATGCCGGCGACGCCCAGTCGGTGCGCGTCTTCGCCGCCACGGTGAACGGCACGCCCGTGCAGCTCGTGCGCCGAAACGACACCACGCCGGCCACGTTCATCGACGCCGTCACCGGCTCGGCGTTCGACTTCACCGGCCGCGCCATCGCCGGTCCGCTGGCCGGCGCCCTCCTCGAGCGCGTGCCGCACCTGTCGGACTACTGGTTCGACTGGCGCGTGTATCACCCCTCGACCACGGTGTACGCGCCGCGCTGAGCGAGGAGGCGGCGGGCGCCGCCTCCCCTCGCCCGGTGCTACGACGCCAGCATGGGCTCGTCGGCGCTGCCGCCGTAGATCGCGGGCACCTTCGACCCCATGGCGCGCAGGTAGGCCGCGAGCTGGCCGCGGTGATGGATGCTGTGGTTGTTGGCCATGCCGAGGAACGACGCGGCCGGCATCTCCATCATGCCGAAGAACGAGATCTTCTTCGCCAGTTCGGCCGGCGCCATCGCCTTGATGGCGGCGATCTTCTCGGGGAACGTCTTCTCGTAATACGCGACGATGTCGGCCACGTTGGCGAACTGGCTCTCGCGCTGCTTCACGGCGGCGTCGTCCCACGCGAAGGTGCCGGTGTGGATCGAGTCGAGGAACCACACGTCGGCGGTGGCCAGATGGGTGGCGAGTTCCCACGCCGACCGTGACCTGGCATCGGGACGGTAGTCGCGGGTGGTGTCTTTCACGGCCGCCAGCACCTTGCACGTGGCCGGGAATTCGCCCTGCATCAGGCTGGTGAGCTGTTCGGTGAGGAACTGCGCGAGTTCTGGGGTCATTGGAATCTCCAGGGGACAGGCCGCCGAGGCGGCCGACAGGTGGTGCAATCGGTCTGGAGACTCTACGCGAACAAAAAGCGAAAGATCAACTCCTATCTTCGCCTCCCGGCTACTCCGCTCGCAGCACCTCGGACGGGTCGAGACGCGAGGCCCGACTGGCCGGCGCCCACGCCGCCACGGCGCACGCCGCGATCAGCGCCGCGGCCGGCACCGCGAACACCCACGCGTCGAAGGACGCGATGTCGACGAACACGGCGCCCAGCACGCGCCCGACGCCCAGCCCCAGCAGCAGGCCCAGCGCCACTCCGGTGCCGCCGATACGCAGCGCCTCGCCCAGCACCTGTGCGCGCACGCGGGCCGGCGTGGCCCCCACGGCCAGCCGCACGCCGATCTCGCGGGCCCGCCGCGCCACCGCGTACGACTTGGCGCCATACACGCCCACCAGCGCGATCGCGGCGGCGAAGATGCCGATGCTCACCATCACCGAGGCCAGCGCGCGCAGCCCCCAGAACTCGATCGACGACGTGAGATGCGCGCCGTAGGTGGTCACGCCGAACACCGGCACCCCTGGCGCCATCGCCGCGATCTCGCGCCGCACCTGGGCCACGAGGTCGCCGCCCGCGCCGTCGCGCGGCGCCACGTGGAAGTGGACGCCACTGCGGTAGCCCTGCGCGAACGGCACGAACACCGTGCCTTCGGTCGCCGACGGGAAGACGTTGGTCACCTGCGACGACACGATGCCCACGATCTGCACGGCGGTCGGCGCCTGTCCCGACTCCGCCGGCGGGTCGTCGCCGATGTGGATGAACTGTCCGAGCGCATCGCCGTCGGGCCACAGCTGCGTCGCGACGATGTCGTCGACCAGCGCCACGGGCGGCGCGCCCGGCCGCTGCGCCTCGGCCTCGGTGAACAGCCGTCCCCGCCGCAACGTCAGGCCCATCGCCTCGGGATAGCCGGCACCCACCGCGTTCCACTTCGCGGGGAAGCGGCGGCCGGCCTCGGGCGTGGCCGGACGATCGCCCGGCGCGGGACGCGTGCCGGCGCGGCGGACGTCCTCTCCGAGATTCACCGCGCCGAACGGCACGGTCACACCAATCGCCGCCGTCTGCACGCCGGGCAGCGCCGCCAGGCGCGACTCGAGCGCCGCGTAGAGCGGCAATGCACGTGCCTGATCGTAGCCGGCGAGCGACGCGTCCACGTCGGCAAGCACCGTGCTCGACGCCGCCAGGCCGCTCTCGATCGACGTGCCGTCCTGCGCGAGGCGCACGAAGAGCCCGGCGGCCACGAGCAGCGCCAGCGACAACGCCACTTGCGCGGTGACCAGCGGCGACTTGATCCAGCGACGGCGCGTGGGCGCGCTGTCGCCGAGCTGATGCTTGAGATCTACGAACTGGCGGTCGCGCGAGTGCGTCAGCGCCGGACCGATCGCGAAGAGCACGGCGGCGAGGATGCCGAAGCCAAAGGCGCCGGCCGCCACCATGCCCGAGGCGCCGGTGTCGACCACGAGCGCGATGGGCACTCGCGACAGCACGGTGGCGATGAAGGCATTCACCGCCGGCACGCCGATGGCGACGCCGCCCACCGACGCCACCGCGCCGACCAGCAGCGCCTCCACCAGGATCTGCCGGATGATGCGGGCGCGGCCGCCGCCGAGCGCGAGCCGGATCGCGAACTCGCGCCGCCGCGTTTCCCCGCGCGCGACGAGCACCGACGCCAGGTTCAGGCACACGATCAGCAGCACCGCGCCGGTGAGGCCGAGGAACACGAGCGCCACCGTGGTGAGGACGCGCTCGTCCATCGGGTTGGTGCTGGTGCCGAAGCGCGGCAGCGGCGCCACCGACAGACGGCGATCGCGATACTGCGCCGGGAACGCCTCGGCCATGGCCTGTTCGGCGGCGGCGAGTCGCCTCGACGCGCTGGCGGCGGTGAGGCCCGGCTGCAACCGTCCCACGAGGAACAGAGGGAAGATGGTGGCGCTGGCCAGCGGCTCCTGCGTGTTCTCGAACGACTCGGTGCGCAGCGCGTCGAAGGCGCCGAGCGGCAGCAGCAGTTCGGGGCCGAACACCATCATCGTGCCAGTGAAGCCCGGCGGCGTGACGCCGACGATGGTGAGCGGCTGACCGTTCACGTAGACGATCGAGCCGACCAGATCGGCGGGACGTCCGGTGCGCTGCCAGAAGCCGTTCGTGGCGATGGCCACGGAGGCGCCGGCGCCGGGACGCCCTTCCGCCGCGGTGAACGCGCGCCCCTGCGCCATCGGCACGCCGAGCACGTCGAAGTAGTTGGCCGAGACGAACCCGGCGAAGGTGCGGCGCGGCTCGCCGGTGGCCGACGTTCGCACGCCCACCGTGCCCATCGTGTGGGCCAGCACGCCGCTGAACACGTCGTGGCGGGCGTCGAGCACCTCGTAGGCGCCATGCGAGAAGGCGCGATACGAATCGGGCTCGGTGGCGTGGCGCGAGTAGATCTGCACGACGGCCGCGGGATCGGCGAACGGCCGGCCCGCGAAGGCCAGCGTGTGCGCCAGGCCGAACACCGCCGCGTTCAGGCCGATGCCCAGCGCCAGCACGATCACCGCCGCGATGGTGAACGAGGGCGTGCGGCCGAGCTGCCGCAGCGAGGTCTTCACGTCTCCGAGCACGTCATGCAGCACGCGAGGTCTCCCGTCCGATCACTACGCAGGCGGGCTCCGGAGGTGCACAGGCCGCGCGTCCACGGTAGGGACGGATTTCCCGCGCCGCCGGTTCACGCGGTTGTAAATTGTCGTCACGCCCCTTGCGCCAGGCGGCGGCCTTCGGTTCAATCGAGTCCATGCCCATCACGTTCTCGGTGAATGGTGCGCCGCGCACGGTCGACGTGCCCGGCGACATGCCACTGCTCTGGGTGCTGCGCGACGTGCTGTCGCTGCGCGGCACCAAATTCGGGTGCGGCGCCGGCGCCTGCGGCGCGTGCACGGTGCACGTGAACGGCCGCGCCGTGCGCTCGTGCCAGACCCGCGCCTCGTCGCTCAACGGCGCGAAGGTGACGACCATCGAAGGGCTCTCGCCCGACGGATCGCATCCCCTGCAGAAGGCCTGGGTCGAGGTGGACGTGCCGCAGTGCGGCTACTGCCAGGCCGGGCAGATCATGTCGGCGGCGGCGCTGCTGGCGCAGAAGCCCTCGCCCACCGATGCTGACATCGACCAGGCGATGAACGGCAACCTCTGCCGCTGCGCCACATATCTGCGGATTCGTCAGGCCATCCACAAGGCCGCGGCGATGACGCCCACCAGCACCGCGGCGGCGCCGCAGGGCCAGGAATAGGAGGCGACGATGGCACCCACCGCACTCGCCCGCCGCCAGTTCCTCAAGGTCGCCGGCCTCGCCGGCGGCGGCCTGCTGATCTCCACGTCTCTCGACCCGTTCGCCGACGCGGCCGAGGCCGCGAGCGTCGCCGGCGAGTTCTCGCCGAACGCGTTCATCCGCGTAACGCCCGACGGCGTCGTCACGATCGTGGCCAAGAACCCCGAGGTCGGCCAGGGCATCAAGACCATGCTGCCGATGATCCTCGCCGACGAGTTCGACGTCGACTGGGCGGCGATTCGTCTCGAGCAGGCCGATCTCGACGAAGAGAGATACGGTCGCCAGAACGCCGGCGGCAGCACGGCCACGCCCACCAACTGGGATCCGCTGCGCCGCGCCGGCGCCGTCGGTCGGCGCCTGATGCTGCAGGCTGCCGCGCAGACCTGGAAGGTGCCGGCCGGCGAGTGCACGACGCGCTCGGGCCGCGTGCACCATGCGGCGACGAACCGCTCGCTCGGCTACGGCGAGCTGGCGTCGCTGGCCGCGAGCCTGCCGGTGCCGGACGCGCGCTCGGTCGCGCTGAAGGACCCGAAGGACTACCGCATCATCGGCACGCCGGTGCGCGCCGTCGGGGTGAAGGAGATCGTCACCGGCCAGCCCGTGTTCAGCATCGACTTCACCCTGCCCGGCATGTTGTGGGCGGTGTACGAGAAGTGCCCGGTGTTCGGCGGCACGGTGGCCAACGCCAACGTCGATCAGCTCAAGACGATGCCCGGAGTCCGTCACGCGTTCGTGGTCGAGCCGAAGGGCCCGAACACGGATCTCTCGGGCGGCGTCGCCATCGTCGCCGACAGCTACTGGCAGGCCAAGACGGCCCGCGACGCGCTGAAGGTCACGTGGAACGAGGGCCCCACCGCGGCGCAGAGCTCCGCGAGCTTCCAGGCCAATGCCGACCAGCACTTCGCGAAGGGCCCGGCGTTCACGCTGAGCCGCCTTGGCGACACCGAGGCGGCGTTGAAGGCGTCGGCGAAACGCATCGAGGCCACCTACAGCTACCCGTTCGTGGCGCACGCGCCACTCGAGCCGCAGAACTGCGTGGCGCAGTGGAAAGACGGCGCCATCGAGCTGTGGTCGCCCAGCCAGACGCCGGAACGCGGCCGTCAGGCCGTCGCGCAGACGCTCGGCATCGCACCGGGGAAGGTGACCACCCACCTGCTCCGTGCTGGCGGCGGCTTCGGCCGCCGGCTCACCAACGACTACGCGGTGGAAGCCGCGTGGATCGCGCGTGTCGTCGGCGCGCCGGTGAAGCTGCAGTGGACGCGCGAAGACGACATGCGCCACGACTTCTATCGTCCCGGCGGCTTCCACCGGCTGGTCGGCGGCCTCGACGCGCAGGGCCGCATCACCGCGTGGTCTGGCCATTACTCCGGGTATGGCGAGGGCGAGACGTTCGCGCCCTCGGCCAACATGCCCGGCACCGAGTTTCCCGCGGGCTTCCTGCCGGCGTGGCATCTCGGCGCGACGCTGCAGCCGTGCGGCGTGCCCACCGGCGCCATGCGGGCGCCGCGCAGCAACGCGGTGGCGTTCGTGTACCAGTCGTTCCTCGACGAGCTGGCGCATGCCGCCGGCAAGGACCCGGTGCAGTTCCGCCTGGATCTCCTGTCGGCGCCGCGCAGCCTGCCGGCCGGTGTCGTGAACGACGGCTTCGACGCGTCGCGCATGAGGACGGTACTGCAGCGCGTGGCCGAGCGAAGCGGCTGGGGCAAGACGTCGCTGCCGAAGGGACGGGCGCAGGGCGTGGCGTTCTACTACAGCCACCGCGGCTACTTCGCGCACGTGGCCGAGGTGAGCGTGAGCGCCGACAAGGCGGTCACCGTGCACAAAGTGTGGGTGGTCGGCGACATCGGCCGCCAGATCATCAACCCGAGCAACGCCGAGAACCAGGCGCAGGGGTGCGTCATCGACGGCCTGAGCCAGCTGATGGCGCAGGCCATCACCATCGAACGGGGCCGCGTGGTCCAGTCGAACTTCCCGAACTACCCGCTGATCCGGATGCGCCAGGCGCCGCCGGCCATCGACGTGCATTTCGAGACGACCGACAACCCGCCCACGGGTCTTGGCGAACCGGCGCTGCCGCCGATCCTGCCGGCGGTGTGCAACGCCATCTTCACGATCACCGGCGATCGCGTGCGATCGCTGCCGCTCACCACGCACGGATACAAGTGGGCGTAGATCACGCGATCGGCGTGATCTCGTGATCGGATGATGTGGTGATCGGGCGATCGGATGCGGGCATCGCCTGATCGATTGATCTGATCGCGGTGCCGGTACAGAGCACGGGCCGGATGTCCCCCACGGACATCCGGCCCGTTTGCCGTTCGCTGTCGCGAACGGAGGCCGTGGCTCGCGTCCTAGGTTACTTCCCGGGTCTCGTTTCCTGCGAGAAGCCCAGGGCGTTGATGTCGCGGAACGCCGGCGTGAGCGGCGGCAGCTTCGTCGGGTCGAGGAAGTTGATGTCGAACGTGTAGTTTCTGTTCGGCACGCCGTAGATGATGTTGTTGCAGCACTTGTGCGGCATCAGGTTCTGCCGCGTGTAGTAGAAGTTCACCATCGAGCCCATGTAGTAGACGAGGTCGGTGGCGAGGGCGTCGCCCTCGATGTAGCGGATGAAGTTGTGGGCGCCACCGTCGGTGCCGAAGGTGCCGCCCACGGTGCCGGCCGGGAAGATGGTGCCCTTGCCCGAGATGAGCGCCACGCGGTAGTAGGTGGTCGAGCTGCGGCGGCGGCCGGTGATGTCGTACGGGTTCATCACGGTCGGATTGCCGAACGAGTTGATGTCGCTCCAGTTGTTCGACAGCGCCACCACGGTGTCGGCCGCGATCGACGTCGCCACGCTCGCCCCCGTCCAGCCGGCGCCGGTGCTGGCGTTCCAGTCGCCCTGCAGGTACACCGGGTTCTCGGCCGCGATCGTGAGGCCGGGCGCAATCAGGTTGCCGATGCTGCCGTTCATCACCTTGAGGGCGCGACGGAACAGCACCGAGCGGTTCACCCGCGCCTGGCCGCCCGAGATGAGGCTGAGCGGACGCGCCGTGCTGTCGAGCGGCGCGATGGCGCCGGGCGGCACGGTGTTGTAGGCGCCGTTGTAGCTCGGGAACTGCCCGTAAACGTCGAGCACGCCATTGGCGTTCACGTCTTCGCCGGTGTTCAGCGCGCCGTCGGGGGCGCCGGTGGCGCTGGACGGGTTGATGATGTCTTCCCAGCCGTACTCGCCGGTCTCCTGGTTCGAGCTGTTGCGGTTGCTGCGGCGATCGGAGAAGTACACCGAGTAGCCGCCGGTGGCCGATCCGCCTTCGCGCATCGCCAGGTTGCCGGTGCCCGCGGCGTAGCTGCCCGTGCGGGCGAACCACGCCGAGAGGTTCTTGGCGTCGAGCTCGACGTAGTGCATCAGGCCGCCGAGCATCACGCGGTTGTTGTGCCCGGTGGGCGCGGCATCGCGCGACAGCGCCTCACGCACGTCGAACAGCACGTTCGGCCAGTAGTCGGTGGAGGCCGTCGATCCGGCGTAGGTGCACGAGGCCAGCGTCGACGGCTCGTTGTTGTCGCGATAGCGCTGGAAGCGGATGATGGCGGTGCTGGCGGCGGCCATGCACGGGCGACCGCCCAGATTCGGACCGGCGATGCCGTAGCTGAGCCACTCGGCGGTGACGTCCTGCCACACGTTGTCCGAGGTCTGGATCTCGACCTTGAGGAAGCCGCCGATCGTGCCGGTGCCGGCGTTCGACAGGTAACCGGTCTCGATCTTGTCGCCGGTGGCCAGCGCCACCGGCACGTTGCAGCCGGTGAAGGCCGGCGCCGTCGAGTAGCCGGTGCAGGTCACCTGGATGTGCTTGTCGCGGATGAAGAACGTGTTCACCGAGAACGGCATCGTCGGGAACACCGTGGCCGCGCCGGTCGTCGTGAGCGTAACGGTGGCGCCCGAGTTCCAGGTCACGGCCGCAAGGGTGGTCGACACCGTGCGCGCGTCGACGGTGCGGGTCACGCCGCTGATCGCCGTGTTCACCGGCACGCTGACGGTGCCGGTGTTCGGCGAGCGCGTGCAGCCGGTGAAGGTGTTCGGCGTCTTGCCGGTGCACGTCACCGTGTAGTTCGTGCCGCTGACGGTCATCGACAGCGTCGGCAGCTTGAAGTAATCCGGCATCGTCGGGTTGATCGGGATCGTGGCGCTGTTGGTGGTGTTCACCGCCACCGCCGCGTTCACGCTCGAGTTGATGCTGCCCGACGGGCTGTCGGCGTAGCGGCCGTCGCTGCGCGCCACGGCCGGCTTGTTCGCACCGAGCACGTAGCCGGCGGGCGGCGCCGTCGACCAGTCGCCGTCGAGCGCCACCGGGGCGCCCGCCGACACGCTGGGCAGCGACGTGATGTCGAGCGCCGTGTCCGACAGCAGGATGCGGACGCTGACCTTCTTGAAGTAGCGCTCGGCGAAGATCGCCGACGACAGCGTCTCGGTGCTCGGCGGACGGCGGATGAGGTCGATGTTGGCGCCATTGGCGGCGACCAGGTCGAGGTTGAGCGGCGTGACGCCGGTCAGGCCGTTGCGGATCTTCCCGACGTAGGTGCTGAGCGAGATCGTGGACCACGACGGAGGGCCGGTGGTCAGCGCGGAGGTCGGACCCGCCACGACACTGCCTTCGGTCGCCGCCAGCGCGCGGAAGGGCCCGGTGGTGTTGGCCTGCGTCATGTTCACCGTGCCGGTCTGCCCGGCGGCGGAGATGGTGACGCCGTTGGAGAGCACCTGGCGCACGATCTGACCGACGGCGGTGACCTTGTCGCGCAGCACCAGCGTGTTGCCGGAGCCTTCGGCGAGATAGAGGTTCTTGTTGGTGTGGACGCGGCCGCCGAAGTCGAACGCGTCGGCGGCGTTGAACGCCAGGTCGACGTCCGAGAAGATGCCGAACTGGAACACCGGAATCGCCACCGCCTCGACGACGCGCTTCAGGTGCACTTCACCGCCGTCGACGGCGCGCGCCGTGGCGTCGAGCTGGAACTGCCGCTTCAGGGCCATCAGGCCCTCGTAGGCGCCCGACGAGATGATGCCCGACGAGGCGGCGCCCATCGGCGTGACCGAGTAGGCCGGGCTGGTGCCGACGTCGACGAACGTGACGTTCGGGATGGTCGGGCGGTTGGCCGGCGCGCCGAGACCGATCACGGTGGCGTCGCTCGGACCCACCTGGTTGATGAAGAGCCGGGCGAGGTCGGCGTTGAGCTTCTCGATGCCCGACTGCGCACCGTAGAAGGCGCGGGCGCGGTCGCGGTCGATGGCGCGGTAGCTCTGGTCGCTCATCACGGCCGACGTGAAGCCGACGAGCAGGGCCGACATGAGCACCATCATCAGGATGGTGGTCATCAGCGCGATGCCGCGCTCTCCGGCCGTCGAGAGGATCGAACGCTGGGCGGACATGACTGGAGTCCTCATGGGGCTACTTGTATTCAGGCACGTAGGCCAGGTTGCGGAGACTCGCCACCGTGGTGATGTAGTGGCGCATGTAGTCCTTGGTCGACCGCGACTTCTCTTCCGAGCGGACGCCGACGCGCAGGTTCACCTTGCGGATCTGGCTGGACGTGAAGGTGGAGCCGCTGACGGTGTACGGCACGTCGTTGATGTTCACCGGGTTGGTGGTGCCGTCGACCAGGTCGTAGGTGAGCTGCAGGTCTTCGACCACGCCGGCCAGCGCCTGCGCCGGCGACATGTTCACCGCGCGCATCAGGCGCGGTTCACCGGGCGTCGTCTCCTGCACGAAGTAGCTGATCATCAGAATCCGCTGGATCGACAGGTCGGTGCCGAGCAGGTCGGTGATCGAGCCGTTGTCGGCGACGCGCTGGTTCATGTTGAACGGGTCGCCGCTGGCGAAGTTCACCGTGCTGCCGCTGACGCTCGTCACCACCTGCATGCAGCTGCCGGTGGCGCCCTTGAAGAGGATGATGTCGCCGGTCTTGATCGGCGCCACGCCGTTGGCCAGGTCGCCGAGGAACCAGTTGGTCTGGTTGCCCATCGTCATGCTCGACCCGTCGGCCGCGAGCTTCGGGAGCGCCGGCGTACCGGAGTAGGTGCTGGGCTTCACCACGAACCCGGCGGTGGTCGGGTTGGTGTAGGCGCTGGCCACCGCCGACGACGGCAGGAACGGGTCGCCCATCAGGATCGTGATCATGTCGGTCTGACGCCCGGCCACCGTGGCGCCGAGGTTGTTGCCGGTGGTGACCGCACCGAGGGTCGTCAGCGTGGTGTTGTTGAACGCGTAGGAGAACCCGGTCGGGCTGGGCCGCTGCACGACGCTGGACCCGAGGCCCGACGGCAGCGGGATGCCGCCCGTCGGGATGTCGCGGCCGGCCTGCAGCAGGTCGCGCATCATCAGGTTCACGCCCGAGCGCATGTTCTGGCCGGCGTCGGTCAGCTTCAGGGTGGCGTCGTTGATCTTCAGCGCGTCGTCGAACGTCTTGATGGCGATGCCGATCACCGCCATGGTCAGCACCGAGGCGACCAGGAACTCCGAGAGCGCGAAACCGCGGGACGAGCGAAGCGAGGTCATGATGCCGTCCTCACGCGTACTGGGAAATCAGCGCCGTGACCGCGTAGGTCTTGGTCTGGCCAGAGGCGGGATAGGTGATGGTGACGGTGATCTGGCGCAGGAAGCCCGACAGCTCCACGATCTGGATCTGCCGGGTGAAGCCGTTCAGGGTGAGCGTCTTGTCGTCCCCGGTGCCGACGAGCCCGTCGGGCCCGGGGAACGTGAAGCTCTCGACCGCGCCGTCGTCGGCGGTGTTGAGCACGCCGTCGTTGCCGGCGGTCTTCATCGGCGTGGCGGTGCCGAGGAAGACGCCGCCGTCGGCCACGTTCTTCATCTGCGCCCACGCGATGGTGTGCGAGTCGCGGGCCGCGAACACGCTCTCGATGGCCTCGGCCGCCTTCTGCGTGGCCAGCACCTCGTAGGGCGAGCTGACCGACTTCTGCACGCCGCTCACGAACGCCTGGCTCAGGCCCAGCACGCCCACGGTGAGCACCAGCATCGAGACCAGCGTCTCGACGAGGGAGAACCCGGATTCCGATCGCACGTCCGTCCGCATGACTACACCCGCCCCCACGTGGTATTCAGCCGCCGGAAGCCGCGCACGCGGCCGGTCGAGCCGAGGATGGTGACCGCGCGCGTCGCGTACTGATCGTTCGGCGCGGCCAGGAAGATGGTGCCGTTGATGATGGTGCCCGTGCTGTCGACGAGCATCCCTTCGCTGTTGAAGATGACGGTGCCGTTGCCGTCGAAGTCGAGGGCGCTGCCGGCGCCGAAGCCGTCGGTCGTGTCGGGCGTGCCGGCCGGCAGGGCGAAGCGGAGGTTGCCCTCCATGATGGTGCGGTGCACCATCGTGCTGCCGGTGGGAATCTCGAGGCGCGTGAGCCGCATCTCGTTGACGCCCACGAAGGTGAGCTGGATGTTGCGGCGCTGCTGGATGGCCTGGTCGCGACCACGCGCTAGCTCGTTCATCACCAGGCGCATGGCGTTGTCGGCGACCATGGTGGCGCGGGCTGTACGGATCTGCACGACGGCGACCCCCATCAGGACCATCGCCAGGGCGGCCACGACGAGGGTCTCGATGAGCGAGAACCCGCGTTCGGAACGGTGAAAGGCACGCATGCCCCCCGTAGAGCAAGGGCCGAGCCAGTTCGGCTGGGGCGCGGCTAACCGTCGAATCCGCGAGGAATTGCGGTGGGGTCCGGCGCGTGGGGGCTCGAAACCGTGCCTAATTTCGGCACACGGGGATTACGTTTCTTGTCAGTCGGGTGCCCGATTCGCGCTCGGACGGGCCGGAGGGTCAGGTCCGTGACGCGTCACCGCTGCAGGGCGTCAACGGATCGGCGGCGCCCTCGGCCCCGGGCCTGGGCGGCCGATGACTACGGACGCGGGCCGCGGTCGAAGTCGAGCGAGGCCTCGGAGCTGAAGTTCACGCGCCGCTCGCGGCCGCCGTTGCGGCGCATGTAAAAACGTCCGCGAGCGCGGGCGTCGACGCGGTCGCGTTCCATGATGCGGCGCACCGCGCCGGGCACGCGCAGGTAGTTCAGGTCGAAGCGCGACGACATGCGGGCGCTGTCGAGCGGGCCCAGGTCCACACGCTGCGTGATGAAGCCGTCGCCGACGCGCACGCCGTTGAAGAAGAGGTCGTAGCGCACCCGATCGATGGTGACCGGGTAGTCGTTGGGGTTGCGCACGTCGAACGTGACGTCGATGGTGGCGCCGGTGAGGCCCATCTGCGGCCGGCCCAGGCGCTGCACCTGGATGCGCGGCGGCTCCATGGTGGCGCAGGCGGCAGCGAACACCGAGACGAGCAGAAGCACGGCCAGGCGGAGGCGCATCATGCCGGCATTCTGCCACGGCCGGGCGGCAGACCCAAGGCGGGGGCTATTGGCCGTCGGCGGGCAGGCGTTCCAGGCGCACGGCGAGGAAGGCGGCGCCCAGGAAGGCCATGAACATCATGGCGGTCCAGTGCGGCTTGTTGATGCACTGGAAACGGACGTGTTCGCCCGGCTTCACGTCGAACTCGACCGACGTGCGCACCAGCGTGTTGTTCGCCTTCAGCACGTGACGGCCCGGCGCGATCTCGCGGGTGACTTCCTTCCCGTAGAAGATCGTCGCCCAGTCCTCGCCGTCGACGTAGAGGTAGACCTGGCGATCCTGCACGTCGTCTTTCGAGGTGCGATAGACCGTGAGCATCGACGGCCCCTGCGGCTGCACCAGGTCGATCACCGACACGCCGCTGTCTTCGCCGAGCTCACCCGGGTTCGTACGGTGGCGCTGCAGCGGGCGCAACGAGGGCGCGGTGAGGGCCACGGACACGATGCTCCAATTGTAACGGGGTCTGTCACGGTCACGGGATGTCACGCGGGACGGTCACGGTCACCGGACGCCGCGCCGGTATACTCGCCACGTCATGCACCGTTTCCGTCTGCTCGTGCCCGCTGCCCTCGTCACCACCGCGCTGGCGTCGTCGATCGTCGCCCGGCCGGCCGCGCAACCCGCCGCGTTCGACGTGCTCGTGCGTGGTGGCACGGTGGTGGACGGCACCGGCGCGCCGCGGCAGCGGGCCGACGTGGGCATCCGCGCGGGACGCATCGCCGCCGTGGGCCAGCTCAGCGGCGCGACCGCGCCGACCGTGATCGACGCCACCGGCCGCATCGTGGCGCCCGGCTTCATCGACGTGCACACGCACGCGGACGAGCTGGCGGATCATCCCGCGGCCGAGCACTTCGCGCGGATGGGCGTCACGACCGTGATCGCGGGCAACTGCGGCAGCTCGCCCACCGACGTGGCCGGCGCGTTCGGGAAGATCCGCACGACGGGCACGGCGATCAACTTCGCCACCTTCGTGGGCCACAACTCGGTGCGCGAGGCGGTAATGGGCACGGCGCGCCGCGCACCCACGGCCGACGAGCTGTCGAGCATGGAAGCGCTGGTGGCGAAGGCGATGGCGGATGGCGCGGTGGGCTTCTCCACCGGCCTGCAGTACGTGCCGGGCACCTACGCGGAGACCGACGAGATCGTGGCCCTGGCGAAGGTGGCGGCGAAGAGCGGCGGCGTCTACGCCTCGCACATGCGCAACGAGGGCACCGAACTCGAGGCGGCCGTGGCCGAGACGCTGCTGATCGGCGAGAAGGCCGGCATGGCGGTGCAGGTGTCGCACCTGAAGGTCGACGCGCCGAGCCGGTGGGGCGCGAGCGCGAAGGCGCTGGCGATGATCGACGCGGCGCGCGCCAAAGGCATGCGCGTGATGGCGGACCAGTACCTCTACGACGCCGCCAGCTCGAACCTCGGCATCCGCTTCCCGTCGTGGGTACTCGAGGGCGGCCAGCCCGAGATCAACAAGCGCCTGGACGACCAGAAGACATGGCTGCGCATCAAGGAAGAGATGCGGAAGCTGATCCGCGAGCGCGGCCTCGAGAACTACTCGTTCGCGCGCATCGCCAGCTACCCCGCCGACACGACGCTGAACGGCCTGACGATTCCCGAGGTGGCGCAGAAGCTGAAGGGCTCGAAGGAACTGGACGCGCAGTTCGAGACCATGCGCGCGATGCTGCGCGCCGGCGGCGCCTCGATGGTCTACGCCTTCATGGGCGACGACGACATCACGCGCATCCTGAAGCACCCGATGGTGGCGATCGCCAGCGACAGCGGCCTGAACACGCTGGGCCAGGGCGTGCCGCATCCGCGCGGCTACGGCAACGCGGTGCGCGCATTGGGCCTCTACGTGCGCGAGAAGCACGTGATCTCGCTCGAGGAGGCCGTGCGCAAGATGACGTCGCTGCCGGCGTCGCAGTTCGGCTTCACGACGCGCGGCACGGTGGCGGAAGGCTTCGTGGCCGACCTCGTGGTGTTCGACGAGGCGACGGTGACCGACCGCGCCACCTACGACAAGCCGCATCAGTATCCCGATGGACTCAGCGACGTGCTCGTGAACGGCGTGCCCGTGGTGACGCGCGGCGCGCAGACCACGGCGCGGCCGGGGCAGATCGTCACCTCGACGCACTAGCTCTCGCGGGTGAGCTGCGGCACCGCAGCACCGCGGCACCGCGACATCCCGTGTCACGTCGCAGCGCTTCGCCCGATCGCGGCGCTCCCGACGTGGTATCTCTTGCCGCTCCACCTTCGCTCGGCGCGGATGCGAACACGCGTGGTGGGCCACGCGCCGTTGCTCAGAGTTCCGCAGCAAGAGACACCACGCCGGAAGCACCGCTCGCCATCGGGTCTGACACGCCGCGGCGTCGCTGAGGTCACGTGCGCCGAATCGGGTGTCAGCGACGGAAGAGGTCGCCGACATCCACTGCGTCGATGTCATGACCCGACGCGACGAGCCCGGCGAGATGCGCGGCGTGGCCGATGACGCGCGCGGCGGACCAGCCGGCGGCACGCAAATCGCGCACGCCGGTGTCGCCATCGGACTTGCTGAGCTTCTGCGTCGGCGACTTCATCACCAGCGCGTGGTGCAGGAACACCGGCGGCGTGTCGCGGCCCAGCAGGCGCGCGAACTGGAGCTGACGGCCCGTCGAGGTGAAGAGATCGTCGCCGCGCACGACGAGGTCGATGCCGTGCGCGATGTCGTCCACGGTGACGGCGAACTGATACGTCCAGTTGCCAAGCCGATCGCGGAGCAGCAGGTCTCCGCACTGCGCCGCCGGCGTCTGCGTGGTGGCGCCATGCCGCGCGTCGTCAAAGGTCACTAGTGTATCGGGCAGGCGCACGCGCCAGCCGTGCGCGTCGTCGAGCGGCAGGCCGCGATCGCGGCAGGTGCCGGGATAGCGTAGTTCCTCGGCCATCGGGCCGCCGCCCGCGGCCTCGATCTCGCGCCGCGTGCATGCGCAGCCGTACACGACGCTCTGCGTCCGCAGGTGCTCTACGGCGCGGCGATAGTGGGCGTCGCGATCCGACTGACGGCCCTCACACGTTCCCGCGCGGAACGCGGTGGTGGGATACACGTCGGGCGCGAAGCCGAGCCAGTCGAGATCGTCGAGCAGCGCCGCCTCGTACTCAGGACGGCACCGCTGGCGATCGTGGTCCTCGACCCGCAACAGCACTCGCCCGCCGAGCGCTCGCGCGACACCCCACACGTGGATCGCGTTCACCACATGGCCGAGATGCAGGAAGCCGGTGGGAGCCGGGGCGAAGCGCGTGACCGGCGCGGCCGGCAGGCGGGAACGCAGATGCACGAGAACGTCGGGCGGCAGCACGTCCGCTGATTGTGGATCGGGGGCAGGCGCGGTATCGTCGGCGCCATGCCGCCCGTGGCGATCCGCGTCCGTGCCCTCGCCCTTCTGTGCCTCGTCGCCGCGCTGCCGCTGGCGGCGGCCGACGCGTTCGCGCAGCGTGTACTGCTCAGCCCCACACCGACGGCCACCACGCCGCAACGCACGGAGGCCTGGGATGTGCCGTCGGCGTCGATGCTCTGGCAGATGCCGGTCGGCTTCGGCGACCTGCTCACGCTTTGACGAGCAGCGACGGCCGCTTCGTCATTTCCCGGCCCAGCTCAACCGACGCCACGGTGCTGCGCGTCGTCGACACCGAGACCCGGGCGTTCCTCGACGTCGTCTCCGACTTCCAGCCGCGGCGCGCCCACCCGCGCGACCTCGCGTTCTTCGGCCTGACGTCGATGCAGACGCTGCCCTCCGGCGCCTTCGTCGGCGTCGCCACCCGGCTCGACCTCGGAGGTCTTCACGCCTTCGACCTGTGCCCGAACCGTTCGACACACCAGGTCGACATCACGGCCGACGGCGCCACCCTGCTGGCGCGCTGCGAATCCGGCGAGCTCGTCGTCGCCGGCGCCGTCACCGGCGCGGTGCGACGCCGCACGGTCATGCCGGCGGGATCGCAGACCATGAGCAGCACCGCCGACGGTGCCGCGGTGTACCTCCTGGCCGATACCGCCAACGCGCCCGTCGAGCTTCGCGACACGACCACGGGCGCCGTCGTCGACAGCATCACCGCACCGGCAGGCTGCATCTCGACGCTCGCGGGTGCCTCGTCCGACCGCTCGAAACTGATCCTCGTCTGTCGCGTCACGCCCAGCGCCCCGACGCCGTCGTTCGGGTTGTACCTCTTCGACATCGCCGCCCGGCGGTTCGACAACATGGGCGGCGTGACGCGCGGCGTCCAGATCAGCCCCGACAACACGCGGATGCACGTCATCGACTTCCGCCCGGCCCGTCTCGGTCTGCCGGCGACGGGCAACCTCCGCGAGGTCGACATCGCGTCGGGCTTGACCACCTGGAACGTGCCGTTCATCGGCGAAGTCGTGGTGTCGTATGCGCCGCTGGCGCCCGCCCTCGGCGCGGCCGTGGCTGGAGGGCGCGTCGACCTCACCTGGACGCTGCCCCTGGCCTCGCCTGCCGTCACGCGCTACGTGCTCGAGATCGGCTCGGGACCAGGCCAGGCGAACCTCGGCACGATCGACCTTGGCACGACCTCGTCGTTCCGCGCCACCGGCGTACCCGCCGGCACCTACTACGTCCGCCTGCGGGGCGCGAACTACGGCGGCACGGGCGCGGTGTCGAACGAGCTGCGCATCGACGTGCAGTAACGGCGTCACTCGCCGCGGCGTCCGGCGCCGTCGCTGCCGATATGGTGTCAAAGACCTAGACGCCATGCGCCGCGCCATCGCCGCCAGCGCCCTCTTCATTCTGATCGCCATGCGCCCGGCGTCGGCGCAGGATGCGTTCGAGCAGCGCCGCGCGCGCGAGCTCGCCGCAATGACGGGCGTCGATCCGATCTACCTGACGTTCCTAAGGGGCCGCACGACCTACCGAATCGGCGAACCGATTCCTCTGCGCGTCGAATTCCTGCCGCTGGGCAATGTCGGCGTCGTCGATCAGGGGTGCCCTGGAGCCGGTTTGCAGGTGGTGCTCGACCGCACGGACGTGACCACGCCCGTCAGCTCGCCTCCGGGCGCGCGGCAGGGAGACTGGGAGTGCGGCGTCATCGGAGGCGCCTATGGCGGCCGCGTCGCCAACTACGACGCCCTGGGCATCATGGATGTGCCCGACCTCGAGTTCTTCCCGCAACTCGTGCAGGACAGCATGGAGCTCACGGCCGACGTGCGGTTCACGACGCCCGGGCGCTACCGTTTCTACGTGCGCAGCCGGTTCGACACGCCTCAGAGCTATGGCACGCCGCCGCGACTGTCGAACATCCTCACGATCGACATCGTGGCGCGTGACGCGGCGTGGGAGGCGGTCACGCTCGCACGAGCACGGGCCGATCTCGAATCCGGTGACGTCCGGCGACGGGGAGCGGCCATCGGCACGCTCGCGTTGCTGGGCACCGACGGCGCGATCGACATCGCCGCGCGAGCCCCCGGCGACGCTCTGACCTCGGTCGCCGTGTCGGCGGAGCACCAACGCTACGCCGTCTCTCGAATGCTCGAGCAACTCGACGAAGTGAACCGGCCCATCGACTGGAGGTTCTTGTGGACGCTTGCCGCCCTCGACGCCGCGCCGGCCCGAGGTGTCGCTCCGGCGAGGTCTGCTGTCGCGGCGCGCCTGCGCACGCACTCGGTACGGCGACTGCGCGCGCTGGCCGATGCTGGACGTCTCGCTGATGCTCTGGCGGCCGAAATGGGCCGACTTTCGTCGTTGCCCAACCAGTTCGAGCGGGTGCGCTGGGAACTACCGGCGGCTGGCTTCCCCGCGTTCGCACCGCAGGTCTCGCGCGCTGTCGAGGCCTTGCCCGCCAGCGGACAACGCCGGCTTCTCGTCTACCAGTCGGCCTGGCGTGAGTTCACCGACCCCTCGTTCCTGCCGATGTGGCGGCGGCTCGCGGCCAGCCGCGCCGAAGGCGGCGTGCAGGACATCGCGTGGGCGATGTGGCGGCGTCTTGAACCACAGGCCGCGGATCACTTCGCGCGGCGGGAGATCAGACTGCCGGAGTCGCGGCTCGGCGCCAACGGCCTGCCCGGACTCGCGGTATCACCGAGCGCGACGCTGGACGCGGCACTGGCCGCTCGGCTCGAAGCCGCGGCGACGCCGGAGGACCTGGAGCGTGCAGCGTCGCTGGTCGAGCGCTTCGCAACGGCGCGTGCGCAGGCGCGCGTGAACGCCGTGCTGGCCGCGTCACCGCTCGCCGGCACCTGCCCCGTCGGCCCGATCCTGCTCGCCTATCTGTTTCGCGTCGCGCCGGACGCGGCCGTTCGACATCTCGACGACGTGTCGTTCGCTCCGTATGAATGGGGAGAGCCGTGCAGCACGGACGGCGTGCTTGGCGCAACGGGCACGCGTTACTGGTCTGCAACCGTCGAGCGCGCCGCGATTCGCCGCCTTGCTCCGGGCCCAGCTGCGCATGCCATCGACGCCGCGGAGGCGCTCGCCCGCCACGGAAGCGCCGCGTCGAAGGCTGCACTGCTCGACGCGCTCGACGCCTGGCATCTTCGGTGGTCGGCGCCGGCGGCCACCCACGCGGAGGACAGCGACGGACGCGACTGGGCCAACGCGGCCATCGAGGCGATCGCGAATGCGCTCGAAGAGAACCCATCGTGGAGGCTGTCCGAGGCCGAGGCGACGCGGATCTCCTCCAGGTTCATCAACCGGCGCGACCAGGACCGGTGGGCGAGCAGCCGCTGGACCGCACGGCACCCGGCGGACATCCGAGTGCAACCGCCACGCAACCCCGGCGACGCGCCGACATTCTTCGTTACGCACGCATGGCTCACGGGCGTCGAGCCGCTGCTCGCGCAGCTGCGCGAACTGCCAGCGGATCGTCCATGGATCTGGGAACCCGCTCCAGGCCCATACCTCGGTTTCTCGATTCCATATCCCGCCCAGCCCACCAGCATGTGGTTCCCGGGCCAGGAGGAGGCGCTGTTCGGCCAGGTCAGGCGCCGTGCCCGGGCGTTCGGTCAGACGGTCCGCCGGCCATAGCGACCGCTGCATGCGCAGCGACGTCGTCGGCATGGAGCGGTCGAGGTGTGGCCGCTGCGGTCCCTCCGGAGCAGACCGCGCACGCGACAGACGTCAGGTGGCGAGGAGGCGCCGAAGTCCGCGTGGGGTTTCAGGGGCCACGCTGCCGCCGACACTCGCCCCCGCAAGCCATCTGACGGTCTGCGGAGGCGGGACTGCAGCGGCCACACCTCGACCGTCCCAAGCGCAGCGAGTGGGGGACAGGCACCGGTCGGCGGACTCTCCCCGCCGTCCGCGCCGCACGCCGGGCCACTCGACGAGGACCGGCGACCGGCTGCCCACCTGGCGACGTATCCTCAGGCAAGCCCGCATGGCCATCGCCATCGACATCGCGTTCCTGCTCGTCTACACGCTCGGCGCCTTCGCCTACGGCTCGGCGCTGACGCTGTCGATGCGGCAGGCGCAACCGATCTGGACCAACCGCCTCCGCCGCGCCGGCGAGACCGGACAGATGGACGCGGCCAGCGTGGCGCTCTTCGCGTGGTCGGCGGCGTGGTTCGTGGTGCTCGGCCTGGATCAGTTCATCGACCTGGCCACCAACGCCTCGTCGCGCGGCTGGCTCGACCTGCTGCAGCTGCTGCTGGTGTTCGGCTTCCCGCCGCTCATCATGCACACGATGTATCAGGAGGCCCACTGCGCCGTGTGGCCCGACGGGCCGGCGAAGACCTGGGCGCGGCGGGTGCTCGCCGCGGGATACGTGATCGGGGTGGTGTGTCTCGCGTCCACGCTCGGCATCGTCTTCCGCTGGTGGACGGTGCCGAACGCGGACGTATGGATCGGCATCGCCATCGCCGCCACCTTCACGATGTCGGGCGCCTACGCGTCGCTGGTGATGGCGCGCAAGCCGCGCCGCGAGTACAGCACCGACGGCCACCGCCTGCGCCGCGTACTGAACGGGCTGTTCGTGACGCTGGCGCTGATGAACTTCGTGCCGGCGTTCTTCTCGACCGCCAGCATCTCCTTCGGCACCTTCGGCAAGCTGATGAGCGTGACGCCGCTGCTCTTCCTGTCGGCGACCACGTATTACGAGAACCGCTTCGAGTTCTACGATCTGCTGGTGAAGCGCGGCGCCATGCTGCTGGCGACGCTGGCGGCGCTCGGCGCCTACTACGTCGTGGCGCTGCCGATTCTCGACGGGCTGCCGGCCGACGGCTCGCGCCCCTGGCTCTTCGCGCTGGCGGCGGTGCCGCTGATGATGGCGGCGCCGCGGCTGTCGCGCGCGCTCAGCCAGCGACTCGATCGCGCGTGGTTCGGCCGCCACTACACGCCGGTCACCGCGGTCACCACCGTGCTGTCGTCGCTGCAGACGGCCACCGACGAGCCGACGCTGATCGCGGCAGCCGAGCACAGCCTGAAGGAGGTGCTGGGCGTCACCGTGCGGCTCACCGCCGACAACGTGCCTCCCGATGACGCGCGCACCGCGTTCCGCATCGATGGCAGCGTGGCCGACCCCAGCCTGTGGGTGATCGTGCCGAACGTGCACGGCGAGCGCACGCTGCTCAGCGAAGACCTGACGCTGCTGCGATCGCTCGGCACCGTCGTCACCTATCTCGTCGAGAACGTCCGCCTGCAGCAGCGGCGGCAGGAACAGGATCTGCTCGAGCAGGAACTGCGCGTGCAGTCGAGTCAGTCGGAACTGAAGGCGCTGCGCGCGCAGATCAACCCGCACTTCCTCTTCAACGCGCTGAACACCGTGGCGTCGCTGATCCACAGCAACCCGGCGCGCGCCGATCGCGCCGTGGAGCAGCTGTCGGAGGTGTTCCGCCACACGCTGCGCCGATCCGACAGCGAGTGGACGCCGCTCGACCAGGAGCTGGCGTTCGCGACGGCCTATCTCGACGTGGAAGAGGCGCGCTTCGGCGATCGCCTCACGTACACGATCGACGCCGATGCCGAGGCCCGCCGCGCGCTGGTGCCGGCGATGATCGTGCACACGCTGGTCGAGAACGCGGTGAAGCACGGCATCGCCCAGCGGCGCGGCACGGGCACGCTGGCGATCCAGGCGACCACCGACGGCGCGCGGCTCACGGTGACGGTGACCGACAACGGCCCGGGCCCGCAGCACACGGCGGACGCGTTCGCCCGCGCCCGCCGTGACGGCGAGCAGTTCGGGCTGCGCAACGTGCGCGATCGGCTGCGCGGGCATTTCGGCGACGCCGCGTCCTTCACGTTGACGCGCGACGACGGGCGCGGCGTGACCATCGCGCGGGTGGAGCTGCCCGTCGTGTCGCCCGAACCTCGCGCGGCGGCGGCCGAGGCCGCGCGCGCATGATCCGCGTGGTGCTGGTCGACGACGAGGCGCCGGCACGCGCGCGCCTGCGGGCCCTGCTCGACGAGGTCGGCGGCGTCACCGTCGTCGCCGAAGCCGCGGACGCCGATACGGCCCGCGCCGCGGTGGCCACGCACGCTCCCGACGTCGCCTTCCTCGACATCGAGATGCCGGTGGAACGCGGCACCGATCTCGCGGCGTCGCTGCCCGAGCCGAGGCCGCTCGTGGTCTTCGCCACCGCCTACGAGCGCTTCGCCATCGACGCCTTCCAGTACGACGCCGCCGATTACCTGCTGAAGCCGGTGACGCGCGAGCGTCTGCGGGCCACGCTCGACCGCCTGCGCGCCAAGCTCGACGCCCGTCGCGCCGTCGACCGCGAGTGGCACGACGCCTCGCGGGCGCAGGCACACCTGCTGCCGCGCGTGCTGCCCGACGTGCCGGGCTACGCGATCGGCGCCGGCACGCTGCCGGCCCGGGCCGTCGGCGGGGATTTCTACGACGTGCGGCGGGCCGGCGATCGCGTGGCGCTGGTACTGGGTGACGTCGCCGGCAAGGGCATGGCCGCCGGTCTCATCGCGTCGAGCGTGCAGGCGCGCTGGGAATCGGCCGTGGGCCGTGACGTGCGAGATCTCGATGCGCTCGTCGGCTCGCTGAACCGTGACGTGCTCGCGTCCACCGAAGGCTCGCGCTACGCCACCCTGATCCACGCGGTGCTCGATCCTTCGACGGGCCGCGTCGACTACGTCAACGCGGGGCATCCCGCGGCACTCGTCGTCGACGCCGACGGTCGTGAGGTGGCGCGCCTCGAGCCCACCGCGCCGGCGGTCGGCCTGATGGAGGTGGGACGCTTCCCAGTCCACGTCCACACGCTGGCCCCCGGCGACACGCTGGTCGTCGTGAGCGACGGCGTCACCGAGGCGCGCGATGCCGCCGGCGACGAGTGGGATCTGTCCGCGATCCCGGACCTCGTGGCACGATATCGCCACGGCGCGCCCGCGCTGGCCGCCGCGATCATCGACGCGGTGCGCCGGCATCGTGGCGCCGATCAGGGACAGGACGACGTGACCGTGTGCATCCTCGGGAGACTGCCGTGAGCCTGCGCGTGCTGCTCGTCGACGACGAGGCGCCGGCGCGCGCCCGGCTGCGCCAGATGCTCGTGGAGCGCGGCGACACGACCATCGTCGGCGAGGCCGAGGACGGCGTGCAGGCGCTCGAGCGCGTGCAGGAGCTGGCGCCTGACGTGATCTTCCTCGACATCCAGATGCCGGGCTGCACCGGCCTCGAGGTGGCGGCGTCGCTCACGCCCGGCCGGCCGTGCGTGATCTTCTGCACGGCGTTCGATCAGCACGCCGTCGACGCCTTCGAGCTGAAGGCCACCGACTACCTGCTGAAGCCGGTCACGCGCGCGCGTCTCGACTCGGCGCTGTCGCGCGTGGCCGTCGCCTCGACGTCCACCGCCGCGCCCACCGCCGCGCCGGCCACCGACGACGCCGACGAGCCGTCGCAGCCGTCCGATCTGCCCGCCGGCCCGCCGTCGCGCTTTCTCGCCCGCCGCGGCGCCCGCTACCTCGTCGTGCCGGCCGCCGACGTGCTTGCGTTCAGCTTCGAGGACGGCCAGACGCGCCTGCACACCGCCACCGAGCAGCTGCTGATGCAGCCCACGCTGGCGCAGCTCGTGCGGCGGCTCGACCCGTCGCGCTTCTTCCAGGTGTCGCGCACGGTCGTCGTCCATCTCGATGCCATCAAGGAAGCGCGGCCGCACACCGACGGCACCGGCGTGGTGCTGCTCTCGAACGGCCTGGCGCTCGACGTCTCGCGACGTCGCTGGCGGCCTCTGCTCGACCAGCTCGCCGGCTAGACGACGCCCGCGAGTGCCGTCATCGCGGCGTCACCGGCGCCCGCGAACGCGCGTGCTAGCATCCCCGGATGCACGCGTTCCGGCTCGCCGTTCCCGCTCTCGTCGTCGCGCTCCTCACCGCCGGTCCGGCCGCCGCCGACACGCGGCTGCGGATCATGCCGCCGTCGGGCGCGACCTTCGCCCTCGGGCAGCGTTTCGATCTGCGGGTCGAAGCCACCGGCGATGCGACAGCGCCGCGCGGCCTCACGGTGCTGCTCGACGGGCGCGACGTCAGCGGACGCAACATCCTGGCGCCGGGCAGCAACGGCGAGCTCGGCTTCGGCGGCACCGGCACCGCGATCGACGCCAGCGCCCAGCCGGCCGCTCCGGCGCCGGCGCTGTCGACGAATCTGCTGGTGCGCGGGCTCAGCTTCACCACCGCCGGCCGTCACGAGGTGACGGCGCGCACGGCCGACGGCGCCACCCTCACCGCGAGCTACGAGGTGGGCGCGTGGCAGACGGCGCGCGCCGGACAGCATGCGGCGAAGAACGTGATCGTGCTGGTGGGCGACGGCATGGGCATCGCCGCGCGCACGGCGGCGCGCATCGTCTCGAAGGGCCAGACGCTCGGCAAGACCAACGGCCCGCTGGCCATGGACACCCTGCCGGTGACCGGGATGGTGATGACGTCGTCGCTCAACGCCACCATCACGGATTCGGCGCCCGGCATGTCGTCGTACGCCACCGGCCACAAGGCCAACAACAACCACGTCGGCGTCTATCCCGACAACACCGCCGATCACTTCGACAACCCGCGCGTCGAGTACATCGGCGAGCTGCTGAAGCGCACGCGCGGCCGCGGCTTCAACGTCGGCCTCGTCACCACGGCGGCGGTGATCGACGCCACGCCGGCCGGCAACGCGGTGCACACGTCGTTCCGCGACGCCTACTGGGACATCGCGTCGCACTTCTACGACGAGCGGGCCACCAACGGGGTCACCGTGCTGCTCGGCGGCGGCGGCACCTATTTCACGCCGCCGTCGAAGGGCGGCACCCGCAAGGACGGTCGCGATCTCGAACAGGCCTACGCGAAGGACGGCTACGACGTGATCCACACGCGCACCGAGCTCAAGGCGAAGCTCGACGGCGCGCCGCCGAAGGCGGTGCTGGGCCTGTTCCATCCGCGGCACATGTCGGTGGCGTTCGACAAGGTCGGCGCCGGCAAGTACAGCGACGAGCTGGCGCTCGAGCGGAACAAGGACCTGCGCGATCAGCCGATGCTGCCCGAGATGGCGTCGCTGGCGCTGAAGACGCTCACCGCCACCTCGCCGAAGGGCTTCTACCTGATGATCGAGGGCGCCTCGATCGACAAGCAGGAGCACGAGTCGGAAGCCGACCGCACCATCTGGGACACCATCGAGTTCGACCAGGCCGTGCAGGTGGCCCTCGACTTCGCGAAGGGCACCAACACCGACGCCGATCCCGCCAACGACACGCTGGTCATCGTGACCGCCGACCACGAGAGCGGCGGCTTCGCCATCATCGGCGTCGGCAACGAGCGCTACGCGCCGTCGGTGATCGGCAAGTCGGTGCGCGACTACGCGGCGACGTTCCGCTTCGAGCCGGCACAGACGCTGAACTTCTTCACCAACTACACGGTGGGCCCGGATGGCTACCCGGTGAATCCCGATCCCACGAAGAAGCTGCTGATCGGCTTCGCCGCCGGTCCCGATCGCAACGAGAACTGGATCTCGAACCGGCTCGCGCAGGTGGGCACGGTGGTCGATCCGGCCAGCAGGATCGCCGTCGCCAACCCGCGGCGCGACGGCACGGCCGCCGATTCCGACAACAAGGGCACCGACGGAAAGACGTACCCGGGCTTTCCGGTGCCGGGCACGATCGAGAACGGCGCCACCGGCTGTCTCGCGGCCGACGGCTGCCCCGACGACACGCGCGCGAACCCGGTGGCGATCGCCGGGCACACGGCCAGCGACGTGCCGCTGTCGGCCGACGGCCCCGGCGCGTGGCAGTTCACCGGTGTCTTCGAGAACACCGACGTGTTCCTCAAACTGCTGAGATCGTCGGCCGGCAGTTATCCGCGCCCGCGTCAGTAGCGCGGCGCCCCGTATACTTCCGCATGCCCATCCACCAGCCACGCCTGTCGCGACGCCTGCTGCTGACGCGCGCGCAGCTCGGCGCCGGTTTCGTCGCCCTGCGACCTGGACACCCTGCTGGCGCAGACCTTGCCCGGCAAGCGCGCGGGAGCTGCGGGCGCTGTCGACGCGTCCGCCGGATTTCGAGACGCCCGTCGCGCTGCTCGACTCGTTCCTCACGCCGCTCGACGCGTTCTACGTCCGCTGCCACATGCCGGTGCCGGCCGAGACCGATGCGGCGGCGTGGCGGCTCGGCGTCGACGGCGAGGTGGGCACGCCGGTGACGCTGTCGGTCGCCGAGCTGCGCCAGATGCCGTCGACGACGGTGACCGTCACGCTCGAGTGCGCCGGCAACGGCCGTGCGTTCTTCGATCCGCCGGTGGCCGGCATCCAGTGGCGCAAGGGCGCCGTGGGCACGTCCACCTGGACCGGCGTGAAGCTGTCGGACCTGCTGGCGAAGGCTGGCGCGTCGAAGGCCGCCACGCACGTCTGGATGGCCGGCGCCGATCGCCCGTTCGGCACGCAGCCGCCGTTCGTGCGACAGGTGCCGATAGCGAAGGCGCTCGACCCGGGGACCATCGTGGCGTTCGCGATGAACGGCCAGCCCATTCCCCAGGTGCACGGCGCGCCGCTGCGCCTAATCGTGCCCGGCTGGGAAGGCGCCTACTCGGTGAAGTGGCTGTCGCGCCTCACGGTGGCGACGAAGGAATTCGACGGCTTCTGGGTGCAGAGCGGCTATCGCTATCCCACGAAGCGCGTCGCCCCGGGATCGGCCGTGGACGCGAAGGACATGGCGCCGCTCACCGGTCTCGTCGTGAAGTCGCTCATCACGACCCCGCTCGACGGCGCGTCGCTGCCGCGCGGGCCGATCACGGTGGGCGGATTCGCGTGGGCCGGCGAGACCGACATCGCGCGCGTCGACGTGTCGGTCGATCAGGGCGCCACCTGGCAACCGGCGCGCCTCACCGGCCAGGCCGTGAAGTTCGCGTGGCGGCGCTTCGAGTACACGTTCCGCGCCGACAAGGCCGAGACGGTCACCATCCTCTCGCGCGCCACCGACGCGAAAGGCATGGCGCAGCCGATCGAGCCGGCGTGGAATCCGTCCGGCTATCTCTGGAACGCGCCCGATCGCATCCGCGTCGAGGTGACGGGATGAGCCGCGTCGCGTTCGTCACGGCGCTCGTCGCCGCGGGGTGGCTCGCGGGCGTCACGGCGGCGCGCGCGCAGGGCCAGGCCCCGGCCCTGCCGGTCAGCGCCGGCAGCGAGGTGGCCACCGCGAAGTGCCTCGGCTGCCACGGCGCGGATCTGATCGTGTCGCAGCGGCTCGCGCAGGGCGGCTGGGATCGCGAGATCACGAAGATGGAGCGCTGGGGCGCGCGCCTCACCGCCGAGGAACGCGCCGCGCTGCTCGGGTACCTAGTACGCGAGTTCGGCGTGCGTCCGACCGCCAGCCACGATCCGCAACTGGTCGCCGCCGGCGAGGCCGTGCACAAGGAAGCCTGCCGCACCTGCCACGACGACGGCTTCGTCGAGCAGCAGCACCTCGACGCCGCCGGCTGGGGCCGCGAGGTCGACAAGATGGTGCGCTGGGGCGCGAAGGTGTCGGCTGCCGAGAAGCCGGCCCTGGTAGCGTTCCTCAGTTCGCGTTACGGCCGGTAGGCCCACCCTGAACCCGCCGCCGGGATGGCCGCGTCTCACAGAGCCGTGGGCCTGCTGCCGTCTCCCGCCGTCGTGGTGCCGGGCGCGCTCGGCGTCTGGCTGGCGCTCGTGGCGGCGTTCACGCTGCTGTGGCTGGCGTCGCTGCCCCTGAAGAACGCCAGCATCGTCGACATGTGGTGGGGGCCGGCGTTCCTGCTGGCCTGGGCCGTGTACGCGTGGCGCCAGCCGTCGCTGTCTCCGCGCGCTGCCGTCGTGGGCCTGCTCGTGACGGCGTGGGCGCTGCGACTCGCCTGGCACATCGGCCGCCGCAACATCGGCCACGGCGAGGATCCGCGCTACGCGACGTGGCGCGTCCAGCACGGCCGGTCGTGGTGGTGGTTCAGCTGGGTGAAGGTGTTCCTGCTGCAGGCCACCGTGGCGTGGATCGTGTCGTGGCCGCTCGGCGCCGCCGTGGCCGGCGCGGCGTCGTTCCCCGGTCCGCTCGACGTGCTCGGCGTGGTGCTGGCGATCGGTGGACTCTGGTTCGAGGCCACTGCGGACGCGCAGCTGCGTCGCTTCAAGGCCACGGCGCCGCGCGGCGCCGTGTGCGACGTGGGCCTGTGGCGCTACTCGCGGCATCCGAACTACTTCGGCGAAGCCGTGGTGTGGTGGGGACTGTGGTGCGTCGCCGCCGACGTACGCGGCGGGTGGATCACCGTCGTGAGCCCGGCCCTCATGACCTGGCTGCTGGTGCGGGTATCGGGCGTGGCCATGCTGGAGCCGGCGCTGCTCGCCGCCAAGCCCGCCTACGCCGACTACGTGCGCCGCACCGCCGCGTTCGTGCCGCGGCCGCCGCGGGCGTGAGGCCTCAGCAGGCCCAGAGCTGCGCGAGGGCGAGCAGCGACACCGCGGCCGCCACCTTGATCCACAACGGCAGCGCCGCTTTGGGCGTCTCGCCGTAGCGCGCCGGCGGTTCGTCGGGCGTGTCGTCGAGGGCGCGAGTGCGGGTCACCGCAGGCCGGCCCTCGTAAGGACTCGCCAGCGTGCCGTGCGACGACGGCGGCGCGGCCGGACCCGCCGCGTCGGCGAACGCCGGTGCCGCCGGACGTCCCGGCAGCGTCACCGCGTAGCGCTCGAGATCGCGCAGTTCCTCGGCGCACATCGGGCACAGCGCGACGTGCTGATCGACCCACTCGCGATCGATCGCCGACAACGTGCCTTCCACCGCGCCGCGCAGGTGATCGAACGCCAGGTGCGGGCTTTCCGCGCGCGGCCTGGGCGCGGCCAGCGCGCGTCCGAAGGCCTCGGCGCCGAACGACGCGTCGGACTCGCGGGCCAGGGCCGCCCGGCACGACGCGCAGGTCTTCGAGTGATCGTCGGTGGCGACGAGCGTGGATGGGTGCAGCGCGCCACGCACGTAGGCACGCACCTGATCGAGCGAGAGATGCTCGCCGCCGGTCATCGCACGTCCCCGAGCGACATGTGCTTCAGCATCCGCGAGCGCGCCGCCGTGCGGGCGTTCAGCACCTGCAGGCCAGTAAGGCCGAGCCGCCGGCCGATGGCGCGATCGTCCCACGGCAGGTGCGCCCAGATGGCGGCGGCTTCGTCCGGCTTCATGGCCAGGGCCTCGGCCACCAGGCGCAGCGGCGTGACGCCGGCGCAGTGGAACACCGGCAGCAGGGCGGCGCCGTGGTGATCGCGCAGGCTGAGCAGCAATGAGGCGCGCATGTGCGCCGGCATGTCGAACAGCTCGCGCCAGGCGCGATCGAGATAGCGGCGGGCGATGGCCAGGTGATCGGCGCCGACGCCGGCGTCGAGCACGGCCAGCTCCGGCTCGTCGCCCTCGGGACTGGCGTCGATGCGCGGACCGGCGTCGGTCGTGCCGGTGATGTCGAGCAGCACGGCGGCGGCGGCATCGGCCACGAGCGGTGCGCCGGTGAGTTCGAGCAGGCGGATCACGGTGGGCGTGAGCGCCGGCCCGTCGAGGGCGGCGTGGCTGCGGCCCCACCATTCCTTGGGACGCCCGGCCCACGGATACGGCGACTCCGCTGGCATCTTGTCGGACCACGCCGGCAGCCCGAGCACCTGCTGCCCCTTCGGCGTCGTCCAGCCCAGCACGCCCTGGCCGCGCGTGGCCAGCAGGCGGATCCGGTTGCCGACCCGCGCCTGCAGCGGCCGCGTGCGGCGCAGGTAGTCGCGGCACATGCCGTCGGCGCTGGCCCTGGCGAAGGCGTCGAGATCGGCGATCGGCACGGTGCGCTCGCCGCGCTGCACCGCGCGCAGCAACGCCGTGAGGCGGTCGCGGCACATCGTGGCCACGTCGGCGCGATCGGCCGACGTGAGGTGCGCGAGGTGCGCGGAGGTGGCGGCGCGCACCGCCGGATCGATCGTGCGCAGCGCCAGCGCCTGCAGCCGTTCACCGGCGCGCGGGCTGGCGTCGCCGATGAGCGCCTTCAGGCGCGGGTCCCAGTCCTGCAGCAGCGCATCGACAGCCACGGCAAGGAATCTATCACGCGCACCGCTGCGATAGACTCACCGCGGTGACGAGCGCGCAGGATCTTCGCAACGGCGATCGACGCGCCGCCATCGCCGGCGGTCTCGCCGGCGCCGCCTTCTTCGCGTGGATCGCCGGCGCCGGCATCCTCGATCCGACATCGATCGACTGGCTGCGCAAGGGCGACTGGGTGCCGCACTACTTCGGCTGGCACTACTTCCGGATCGAGCCGTGGCACTGGCCGCCGGGCGCCGTGCATGGCTACTACGCGCCGCTCGGCACCTCGATCGGCCTCACCGATTCGATCCCGCTCGTCGCGTATCTGCTGAAGCCATTCTCGGCGTGGCTCCCCGCGCACACGCAGTACCTCGGATCGTGGCTGCTCGCCTGCTTCGCGCTGCAAGGCGCGCTCGGCGCGCGACTGGTCGGGCGATTCGCGGCATCGGCATGGGTGCAGTTCCTCGGCGCGCTGCTCTTCGTGCTGATGCCCACGCTGCTCATCCGCGTCGGCCATGCGGCGCTGTGCGCGCACTTCCTGATCCTGTGGGCGCTGCTCGTCGTCACACGGCCGCCGTCGCGCCGCTTCATGTGGCCGGGCTGGGCGGCCCTCGGACTCGTGGCCGGGCTCGTGCAGCCGTATCTCGCGGCGATGGTGCTCGGCGTGCTCGCCGGCGCTACGGCGTCGGGCGACAGCGGCGTGCCCGTCGGGCGCCGTCTCGCGGCGCTGGCCACGGCCCTCGGCGCCACGCTCGCCGGCTGGTGGCTGTCGGGCCTCTTCCTGCTCACGGGCGAACGGTCGCTCGCTGCCGGCGGCCTCGGCTACTACTCGATGAACCTGCTGGCGTTCATCTCGCCCGAAGGCTGGTCGGCGGTGCTGCCGAACCTGCCGTCGGCCACGCCGGGCCAGCCCTACGAAGGGTTCCAGTATCTCGGCCTCGGCGTGCTGCTGATCTTCCTGGCCGCCATCGTGATGCACCCGCGCGGGCGTGCCACGCGCGCGCGGTCCGTGGTCACGCCGTGGCTGCTGGCGACGTGCCTGGTGATGACGGCGTTCGCGGTGAGCCCCGTGGTCACGCTCGGATCGCGCACGCTCGTGAACCTCGATGGCGCATGGACGGCGCCGCTGGCGCTCTTCCGTTCGTCGGGCCGTTTCGTGTGGCCGCTCGTGTATCTCGGACTCACGTGGGCCATCGTGACCGTGGCGCGCGCGCTGCCCTCACGTGCGGCGGCCAGCGTGCTGACCCTCGCAGTGGTCGTGCAGGCCGTGGATCTGCACGGCGCGCATCGGTTCCGGCGAGACGTGGCCCACGATCCGTCGTTCCACGCCTGGCTGAACCCGTTCGACGATCCGCGTTGGCGGGAAGTGGCGCCGGCCTACGCGCACCTCGCGCTCGTGCCGCCGCCGCAGTGCGGCGACACACCGGTCCCGTACGAGGCCGCCATCGGCCTGTCGGCCGATCACGGGCTGACGATCAACGCCGGGGTGGTGGCGCGTCGGGATGAGCGCGCTCGCGCCAGCTACTGCGAGGCACTGACGCGTCAGATCGAGACGGCGTCGCTGGCCGACGACACGCTCTACGTGGTGACACCGCAGGCGGCGCCCGTCATCGCGGCCACGGGCGGCGATCGCGTGCGCTGCGGTGAAATCGACGGCGTGTGGATCTGCACCAGCGCCGCCGGCTTCGCCCGCTGGAGCGACCGGGCCATGTTCAACCGGCCCGCCGGGCCCTGATTGCGTCAGGGCTGCTGCAGCTCGACGACGATCACCTCGATGGGCTTGTCCGTGTTGTTCACGTCCGCGTGCGTCGTGCCCGGCGCGTCGGGCCCGTACCAGTAGGCCTTCCCCGCCTGCCACACGTTCTGGGTCTTCGCGCCAGACGGCTGCACCAGGTCGAGCGTCGAGTCGGTGAGCGCGATGATCGCCCGCGAGTGATCGTGGCGATGGAAGCTCAGCGGCTGCTTCGGCATGATGATGCTCTTCCACGCCTTCGCGGTGGCGTTCTCGAACTGCGGCTCACGCCGGCTGGCGCCCGCCGCGTTCTGCGCCGCCAGCGTCGCTGCCACGCCCAGCACCAGTCCCGCCACCAGCACGCCTGCCGTTCGCATCGTCGTCATCTCGCCCTCGCTTCGCCCGCCGCCACGCGCGGCCCGGCGTCGGCGCGGATTATAGTCGCCCGGCCGACTCGGCAGGCGCGGGTTGGCGCGACGCGGGCCCGCCGTTACAATGCGCGCGGAGGTACGCGGTCATGCGACGAGTGCTCGTGTCGCTGTGCGGCGCCCTCTTGGTCACCGCGATGGCACACGCCCAGACTCCCGCGCAGACGCCGGCTCCGCCGCAGGCCCCGCGCATGGACTCGGACGACGTCTTCGCGCTGGTCGAGAAAGGCGCCGTCTTCTTCCTCGACGTGCGGGAGCCGAAGGAACTCGAAGAGCTCGGCACGTTCGACGGCTACGTGAACATCCCGCTCGGCCAGATCGAGGCGCGGCTCGCCGAGATCCCGAAAGACAAGGCGATCATCACCGCTTGAAACGGCGGCGGACGAGCGGCCCGTGCGGCCGCCATACTCGAAGGTCACGGCTACAAGGTCACGGCGTTCTGTGGCCTCAACGACTACAAAGGCACGAGCGGCAAGAAGAAGATCTTCCCCAAGGCGAAGAAGGGACAGGGCTAGCGGCTAGCGGGTCGGAAGTCACCGCATGCGCGCCAGGGCGGCAATCGCCGCCCGGCGTGCGGCCTCGCCGTTCGGCGTCGGCGCCGCGTCCATGGCGAGCGCCGTGTGCAGCCCACGCAGGATCTGCAGCCGGTTCTCGACACGCGCGAAGTCACGCGGCGCCACCACGGGTCCGCGCGCCCAGAGCGCGCGGAATTCCGTTTCCAGATCAGCCACCCAGCGCTCCACCGCCGCGGTGTCGGCGTCGTCTCGACGCACGGCCGCGGCCAGCGCGAAGCCGATACGCTGCGCCTCGCCCCACTGGAATACGCCCTCCGCTTCCCCGGCCTTCGCCGACATCAACGCCAGCAACCGCGGCAGGTCCGTGGACGCCCAGTGGCGTCCACGCGCCAGGAACTTCAACGCATCCGCCGTGTGCGCGATCGCGTGCATCCAGCCGCCGGTGGCGTCGAAGCCACGCAGATCGCGCTCGCGCGCGAGATAGTCGAAGAGCCGATCGATGAGCGCCCGCGCGTCGGACGACTCGAGGAACGGCGTGGCGACGTCGCGCGCCGCCACGATCGAGAGACAGAGCGCCGCGAACGATCGCCCGTAGATGCGATCGTCGCCGCTGGCCCCGAGGCCGGTATCCAGAGCGCCGCTCCACCGCGCGATGAGCGGCCGCAACTCGTCGGGCGCGACGACACGATCCCGCAGGATCCACCGCTCGGCCGCGCCGAACGCCACCTCGTCGCGCAGCACCGGATCGGGTGACGCCAGCAGCGGCGCCATCTCGTCCAGCAGCCCGGCCGCGGACGTGCCGCCGGGCACCACGAAGCCGCCACGCGCCAGGGCGATCCACTGATCACGGGTGCGGGACTGCGCGGCCGCGGACAGGGGCACCACGGCCAGCACGATCACGAGCAGCGCGGCGGGCGCGGCGCGGCGAGTCGACATGCCGCGAGTCTATGCGCGGCAACGCCTGGGGGACGAACTCCGGGACGACGAACGCAACTCCCAGCGACGGCGATGGGCGCACGGTTCGTGCAGGCTCGACAGTACACCAGGGGACCATGCTGGAACAGCGGCGCGTCGCCGGTGAGACCGCCCATCCCGGCAGCTCGTGGGCACGAAGGGGTGGCGGCCCGTGGGCGTCGTGGATAGGATGGGCGGTATGAGATTGCTCGCCGCTGCGACGCTCGTGGTCGGACTCGCTGCCGGAAGCGCCGCGCAGACGCCGGCTCCCGCCCAACCCGCGCCGGCCCAGCCGGCCCCGGCGGCGCCGCGGCCGCGGCCCGCGGCACCGTCCACGGCCACGGCCGTGCTCACCGTCTCGGTCACCGACGCGTCGGGCGCCGGGATCGCCGACGTGAAGGTGACGGCCAAGGGCCCGCTGGATCGCGAGGGCACCACCACGCCGGCCGGCCAGGTGCGGCTGCTCGGCCTGCGCGCCGGCACGTATCGCCTCCACTTCGAGAAAGAGGGCTACATCCCGTTCGAGAAGGAAGTGACCTGGCGGGCCGGTACCCCGCCGCCGGTGGCCGACGCCACCTTGAACGCGGCGCCCGCGCCGCCGCCACCTCCGCCAGCACCGGAGCCGCCGAAGCCCGCGCCCCCGGCCTTCGTGCCGGACCTGCCGGCCGGCAAGCCGTCGACGATCTCGCTGCTCGACTACATCGAGCGCAACTTCATCTCGAGCAAGGAACCGCAGAAGGAGTCGCTCGTCGGCTGCAGCGCCGGCGCCCAGTCGTGGCTGTGGCAGGTGCGCGATCCGTGGCAGGGACGCAAGCACGAGAACGCCGAGCTGATGCTCTACGTGGTGGGCGGCGACGGCACGCTGAAGCTCGACGGCCGCGACGTGCAGATCGCGGCGGGCAGCTTCGCGGTGGTGCCGCGCGGCACCGAGTACGGGTTCACGCGCAAGGGCCGCAATCCGCTGATCCTGCTGGCGACACTCTCCGGTCCGGCCTGCGCGAAGTAGCCCGGCGGCTGGCGGCTCGGGGCTGGCGGCTAGTACACTGCCTCACATCATGTCGAATACCGATGGCCGCCCCGAGGGTGGGGCGACCGAGTCTCCGTCCGCCTCGCTCGACTTCATCCGCGAAATCGTGGCCGCCGACCGTGCCGCCGGCAGCGCCGTCGTCACGCGCTTCCCGCCCGAACCCAACGGCTACCTGCACATCGGTCACGCCAAGGCCATCTGCGTCGACTTCGGCGTCGCCGACGAGTACGGCGGCCAGTGCAACCTGCGCTTCGACGACACCAACCCGGTGAAGGAAGACGTCGAGTACGTCGACTCGATCAAGGACGACGTCCGCTGGCTCGGCTTCGACTGGCACGACCGCGAGTTCTACGCCTCCGATTACTACGAGCGCCTGTACCAGGACGCCGAAGGCCTGATCCGCCGCGGCAAGGCCTACGTCGACTCGCTCAGCGCCGACGAGATGCGCGAGTACCGCGGCACGCTGACCGAGCCCGGCAAGGACTCGCCGTACCGCACCCGCAGCGTCGACGAGAACCTGGATCTCTTCCGCCGCATGCGGGCTGGCGAGTTCGCGGACGGCACGCACGTGCTGCGCGCGAAGATCGACATGGCGTCGCCGAACATCAACATGCGCGACCCGGCGCTGTACCGGATCCGCCACGCCGAGCACCACCGCACCGGCAACACCTGGTGCATCTACCCGATGTACGACTACGCGCATCCGCTGTCGGACGCGTACGAGGGCGTCACCCACTCGCTCTGCACGCTCGAGTACGAGGCCCACCGTCCGCTGTACGACTGGGTGGTGCGCGAATGCCAGGCCGAGCACACGCCCCGCCAGATCGAGTTCGCGCGCCTCAACCTGAACTACACGGTGATGAGCAAGCGCAAGCTGCTGCAGCTCGTCGCCCAGAAGCACGTGGCGGGCTGGGACGATCCGCGCATGCCCACGATCTCGGGTCTGCGCCGTCGCGGCTACACCGCCGAGTCGATCCGCGACTTCTGCGCCCGCGTCGGCGTGGCGAAGAAAGAGAACGTCATCGACCTGGGGCTGCTCGAACACTGCGTGCGCGAGGACCTGAACAAGCGGGCGCCGCGCGCCATGGCCGTGCTGCGGCCCTTGAAGATCGTCCTCACCAACTACCCCGCGGACCAGGTCGAGACGCTGGCGGTGGTGAACAACCCCGAAGACCCGTCGGCCGGCACCCGCGACGTCGAGTTCTCGCGCGAGCTCTACATCGAGCGCGACGACTTCATGGAAGAGCCGCCGAAGAAGTTCTTCCGCCTGGCGCCCGGTCGTGAAGTGCGCCTGCGCAACGCGTATCTCGTCACCTGCCAGGAGGCCGTGAAGGACGCCGCCGGCGAGATCGTCGAGCTGCGCTGCACCTACGATCCGGCGACGCGCGGCGGCGACGCCCCCGACGGCCGCAAGGTGAAGGCGACGCTGCACTGGGTGTCGGCCGCGCACGCGGTCGACGCGGAAGTGCGCCTCTACGATCGGCTCTTCACCGCCGAGAACCCCGAGTCGGCGGCCGAGAAGGCCGGGCAGACGTTCCTCGATCTGCTGAATCCGGCGAGCCTCGAGATCCTGCGCGGCTGCAAGCTCGAGCCGATGCTGAGGGCAGCGCCGGCCGGAACGCGCTACCAGTTCGAGCGGCTCGGCTACTTCGCGGCCGACCCCGACACCCGGCCCGAGGCGCCGGTGTACAACCGCACGGTGTCGCTGAAGGACACGTGGGCCAAGGTGGCGGCCCGCGAGTAACCGGCGACGCCGGCTTCACGAATTGCCCACCGTCTCACGTCCTCGCGGTGAGCCTGCCGGGGATGGGCGGCGGTGCATTGCCAGACGCGTGATCTATCTGCGATAGTCGAACGGCCGGGCTGCGCACACAGCCGCGGCCTCATCCCCTGACACTCGTGTCGAACCACGCCGTCCCTTCGACGCTGCCGCTGCTCTCGGTGGTCGTGCCGGTGTTCAACGAGTCGGCGGTGCTGCCGGCGTTCCTCGAACGCGCGTCGGCCGCCTTCGCGGCGATCCCCGGCGTCGACTACGAGCTGGTGTTCGTCGACGACGGCAGCCGCGACGACTCGTTCGCGCAGCTGTCGGCGCGGGCGGCCCGCGATCCCCATGTGCGCGTGGTGAAGTTCTCGCGCAACTTCGGCCACCAGATCGCCATCACCGCCGGCGTCGATCACGCCCGCGGCGACTGCGTGGTGGTCATCGACGCCGACCTCCAGGATCCGCCCGAAGTGGTCGGCCGCATGGTCGACCAGTGGCGCGCCGGCTTCGACGTGGTCTACGGCGTGCGCGAGACGCGCGAGGGCGAGAGCACGATGAAGCTGGCGACGGCGGCGCTCTTCTACCGCCTGCTCACCCGCCTCACCAACATCCAGATCCCGACCGACGTCGGCGATTTCCGGCTGATGAGCCGGCGGGCGGTGAACGAGCTCTCGCGGCTGCGCGAGAAAGACCGCTTCGTGCGCGGCCTGGTGAGCTGGATCGGCTTCAAGCAGACCGGCGTGCTCTACAACCGCGACAAGCGCGAGGCCGGCGAGACGAAGTACCCGTACCGGAAGATGATCCGCTTCGCCCTCGACGGCATCACGTCGTTCTCGACGGTGCCGCTGCGCCTGGCGACGTGGATGGGCTACATCGCCGCGCTGCTCGCGGTGATGTATCTCTTCTACGTGCTGATCATGCGCTTCCTCGGCCACACCATCGAGGGCTGGGCCGGCATCATGGTGGCGATGCTCTTCATGGGCAGCGTGCAGCTCATCTGCCTCGGCATCCTCGGCGAGTACCTCGGCCGCGTGTTCAACGAGGTGAAGCCGCGCCCCATGTACGTCGTCGAGGAACTGGTCGCCGCCGTGTCGGCGGAGCCGCAGCGACCGTGACCGTCCTGGTGCGGCGGCCGTGAACCTCGTCGTCACGGGCGCCACGGGGTTCGTCGGCGCACGGCTGGTGCCGCGGCTCGTCGCCCGCGGACACCATGTGGTGGCCGTGTCGCGACGCCCCGCCGAGGGCGGAATGGCGGCCACCGTGGCCGCCGACGTCCGCGACGTCGACACGCTCGCCTCCGTCTGTCGCGGCGTCGACGCCGTGCTGCACCTGGCCGCCACCACCGGCAAGGCCAGCGCCGCCGAACATGCCGCCGTGAATCTCGAGGGCACGCGCGCGATCGTCGAGGCGTGCCGCCGCGCCGGCGTGCCGTGTCTGCTCTTCGTCAGCTCGATCGCCGCGGGCTTCGCCGACCTGCGCGACTATCCGTACGGCCGCGCCAAGCGCGACGCCGAAGCCGTGGTGCGGACGTCGGGTCTGCGCACCACCATCGTGCGCCCCACCGCTATCTTCGGTCCGGGCTCGCCCGTGCAGCGCGGCCTCGCCGGGCTCGCCCTCGCGCCGTTCGTGCCGGTCGTCGGGTCCGGACGCACGCCCCTGCAACCCGTGCACGTCGACGACGTCGCGCAGGCACTCGCCGACCTGGTGGAGGCGGATCGGTTCGACGGCGAGACCGTCGATCTCGGCGGCCCCGAGGCGCTCGCCGTGGAAGCGCTGCTGGTGCGGATGCGCGAGGCGGCGGGACGCGGCCGCGGCCCGGTGCTGCACCTGCCGCCATGGCTGGTGCTCACGCCGCTGCGCGTCGGCGAAGCGCTCGGCTTGGGCGCCGTGCTGCCGGTCTCGGCCGGGCAGTTCTCGTCGTTCCTCCACAGCGGCGCGGCGACGCCGCACCCGTGGACCGCGGGCCGCGCGCACACGCTGGTGCCGCTCGACGCGATGCTCGCCGTCGCGCCGGCGACGCACGCGCTCGCGCCGGTCGATCCGCCGGACGTCCTCGCCGCCGAGTGCGCCGTGTTCACCCGGCACGTCCTCGGCGTGGCACCGGCGCCCACGGTCGTCGACGCCTACGTGCGCGCGCACGCCGTCTCGCCGCGCTTCCGCGCCGTTACCGCCTTCGACCAGCGTCTCGTGGCGGTCGCGCGACGCGGCCCGCTCGTCGCGCGCCTCGCCGACGCGCACGCGCGGCTGCTCGATCCGGCCGGGCTGCTGCGGCGCAAGCTGGTGCTGCTGCTGGCCCTGCTCGAGACGACACCGCCGCACTACCGCGCCGTCGACGCGCCGCTGGCCGCCAGCCTGCCGGCGACCCTCCTGGCACTGGCCGGACGCGGACTCGCCGCCGCGGCCGTCGCCGCCCTGGGTCTGCTCCTGTTCCTGCCGCTGCGCCTGACGGCGCGCGGTCCGGTGCGCGCGTGAGGCCGCGCATCCACATCGTCGGCTCGGGCGCCTCGGGCGTGCACTTCGCGCAGTCGCTGCTCGAACGCGGCTACGCCGTGACGATGATCGACGTGGGGCGGCAGGCGCCGCCGATGGCCGCGCCAGACGCCTCGCTCAACGGCCTGAAGGACACCCTGCCCGATCCGGCGGCGTACTTCCTCGGCCGCGATTTCGACAGCGTGCTGCTGCCCGGCACGCCGGGCGAGTACTACGGCCTGCCGCCGAGCAAGGACTACGTGTTCGACAGCGTCGACGGCTTCGCCTCGACGGGCACGGGCTTCGATCCGCTCTACTCGTTCGCGCGCGGCGGCCTGGCCGAAGCGTGGACCGGCGGCTGCTATCCGCTGAACGATGCCGAGCTCGACGCCTTTCCGTTCGGCTACGCCGAGATCGGCCCGCACTACAGCGAGGTCGCCGGGCGCATCGGCGTGAGCGGCGACGTCGACGACCTCAGCCGCTTCTTCCCCGTGCACGATCACCTGCTGCCGGGCCTGCGCCTCGACGCCCATTCCGAGACGCTGATGGCGGCCTACGGACGGGAGCGCGCGCGGCTCAACGCGCAGGGCGTGTTCGTGGGGCGGACGCGCGTGGCCACGCTCACGCAGGCCCGCGACGGCCGCGAGGCCTGCACCTACTCGGGACGCTGCCTCTGGGGATGCCCGCGGCGCGCCATCTACACGCCGTCGCAGACGCTCGCGCGCCTGCGGGCCTTCCCCGACTTCGAGTACCTCGACGGCCTCGAAGTGCGCCACCTGGTGGTGGGCGCGGGACGCCGCATCCAGGCCGTGGTGGCGCGTCCCGTGGGCGGCGGCGCGATGGTGACGATCGCCTGCGACCGCCTGGCCCTGGCCGCCGGCGCCCTGCTGTCGACACGGATCTTCCTGTCGACGCACGCCGAGGAGACGGGCACACGGGTCGCCCTGCCGGGCCTGATGGACAATCGACAGGTGCTCGTGCCGTTCCTGAACCTCGGCCTGCTGGGCCGGCCGTTCTCGGCCGACACCTACCAGTACCACATGCTCGGGATGGGCCTCGACACCGGCGACGGCCGCACCTACGTGCACGGCCAGATCACGACGCTGAAGACGGCGCTGCTGCACCCGATCATCCAGCGGTTGCCGTTCGACCTCGGGGCGTCGACGGCGATGATGCGCGCCGTGCACGGCGCGCTCGGCCTCGTGAACCTGAACTTCCACGACTCCCGTCGCGACGAGAACACGGTGGCCCTCGATGCCGCCGGCAACCTGGTGCTGCGCTACGCCGCGCCGGCCGACGAGCCGGGACGCATCGCGGCGTCGCTCACGCGCGTGCGCCGCGCCCTGTGGCGTCTGAACTGCGTGGTGCCGCCGGGCATGGTGCACGTGCGGCCGATGGGCGCCAGCGTGCATTACGCCGGCACGCTGCCGATGACCACCACGGCGGCGCCGTTCACGACCGACGTCGCGTGCACGAGCCGCGATTATCCGAACCTGCACATCGTCGACGGCGCCACGTTCCCGTTCCTGCCGGCGAAGAACCTGACGTTCACGCTGATGGCGAACGCGGCGCGCGCCGCCGCGCTGGTGGCGGCATGACCGGCGCGTCGGGATCGCGTCGCACGGTGGCCCTGCTGGTGGCCTCGTCGTGGATCGCCGCGGCCCTGGCCGCCACCGCACCGGCGGTGATAGCGCGCCTCGCGGCGCTGGGGCCGTCGATCACCTCGGCGACGACGCCGCTCGATCTCGTGCGCCTGGCGCCGACGCTGATCCTCGCGGCGTTGCCGGCGGCCGTGGCCGGCACGGCCTGGCTCGTGCTCACGCCCGGGCTCATCGTGAGCGCGGTGTGGGCGCGGCCATCGACGCCCGGGCACTGGCTCGCCGGCGGGCTCGCCATCAGCATCGTCCTGGTCAGCGGCGCCGTGGAGGGCGTGGAGGCCGCGCTGGGCGCGCCTCTCGAAGGCGCGACGTTCGCGGTGCTGGTCGCCGCCCTGGCCAGCCTCTGCGCCACGCTGGCGTGGAGCCGCCCCGACACGGCGCCCTGGCACGACACCGAACGGTGGTGGCCGGTCACGCTGCCGTTCCTCGTCGGCCCGTGGATCCTGCTCGTGGCGATGGCGCCGAAGTTCGTCTTCGAAGCCTTCAACGGCGATGGCGCGCACACCTTCGAGGCCACGCGCCTGCTGCTGCGGCACGCGGTGGCCTTCTTCGGTCCCGAGTACGGCGGCGTGTCGGGGTTCCCCGGCATGAACTCGGTGCTCTTCACGTATCCGGGCGCCTGGTTCCTGCGCCTCTTCGGCCAGACCGAAGCGGCCGTGCGCCTGCCGTTCCTGTTGTACCTGGGCGTGCTGGGCCCGGCGCTGCTGACCGCGGCGTCGGTGGGCGGCCGACGGCCGCGCGCCGTCGACGCCTGGCTCGTCATGGCGAGCCTGTCGGTGTACGCGGTGGTGCTGGCCTACAGCGCGACCTACGACCCCTACTGCGCCGACATCGCGCTGCCGGCCACGCAGGACACCCTGTTCCTCGTGTTGCTGATGAGCCTGCTCACCGCGTCGCTCGAGGATCGACCGAGCGCCATGCTGGCGACGACCGTGCTCGGCGCCACGTGTTCGCAGGCGTGGGCGGCGATGTGCGTGTTCTGGCTGGGCGCCCGCTGGCTCGTGGATCGCCGCATGCGCGGCGCCGTCGTGGTGCAGGCGGTGGCCGTGGTCGCGGGTCTCGTGGCGGTCGCGATACTGGGCGTCATCCTGCAGTGGGCCGGCGCGCCGGCGCCCGGCGGCGAGCATGGCCTGCTCGACCTGCTGAAGAAGTTCGCGACGCTCGAAATCAGCGACGTCCGCCGGCTGCTCTTCGTGCTGGTGCCGGCCGGCCTCTACCCGGTGCTCGCGCTGCCGTCGCTGCGCCGCCGCGTGCCCGCGCTGGATGCGATGGCGCTGCTCTTCGCGCTGAGCTTCGCCCTCTACTACGTGATGGCGTACTACAGCCTGCACTACTTCGTGCCGTCGATGGTGCTCGCGCTGCTGGTGTTCTGGCGCAGCGAGCTCGGCACGGGCGCGGCACGGGGCGCCTGGTTCCCGCCCGTCGCCGCGGCACTCACGGTGGTGTCGTTGTATCTCTCGTGGCCGATCGAGTCCGGGATCTACACCGCCTCCCGCGAGATCGGCCAGCGCATCGACGTCAGCCAGGTGCACGGCTACGACGTGTCGGCGGCGAGCGCCTACGCGCACACCGACGACCTGTCCACGCTGTTCCCGAAGGACATCGAGCCCGAGGTGCCCGGCCAGCAGTACGGCGGATCGCCCCTCGCGTTCTTCGCGTATGCGCAGGCGCCGGCCGCCGCCGCGGTGGCGAAGGCCTATCGCGTCGCCCCGCGCGCCGACGGCTCGGCCTGGGACGTCTCGGTCCTCGACGCCGCGCAGTACGCACGCGACCGCGTGGCGCACCCGCGCGGCTCACGCGGCGCTCCGCTCTACGACGTGCCGCGCGATCTGCTCTTCATGCGCACGGCCGAGCACGCCGGCTTCCCGGTGCTCGACTTCCGGCCGCTCGCCAAACGGCTGTTTCCGAACCTCGCCACCCGGCACTGATCCCCATGGCCACCACGCCCGATCTCAACGAGCAGTACAAGCGCGACTACTTCCATTCGCGCTTCGTCCACGACCCGCGGCGCGCCCTCGTGTGGCCGGAAGTGGTGCGCTACATCCAGGGACGCTACATCCCGGCCGGGGCCCGCGTGCTCGACGTCGGCGCCGGCTACTGCGACTTCATCAACTACGTCGATGCCCGCGAGCGCCACGCGGTCGATCTGTTCGAACGCGTCAGTGAATACGCGGCGCCTGGCGTGACGACGCACGTCGGCAGCTGCACCGACCTCTCGGCGTTCGCGCCCGACAGCTTCGAGGTGGCGTTCGCCAGCAACCTGCTGGAGCACCTGTCGCGCGAGGACACCTTCGCGACGCTGCGCGAGATGAAACGGGTGCTGGTGCCGAACGGCCGGCTGATCCTGCTGCAGCCGAACTTCACCTACTGCGCGCCGACCTACTTCGACGACTTCACGCACATCCAGATCTTCACGCACAACGGGCTGCGCGATCTGCTCGAGATGGCGGGCTTCCCGCTCTTCGAGATGCAGCCGCGCTTCCTGCCGGTGAACATGAAGTCGACGCTGAAGTACACGCCGCCGTTCCTGCCGCTGATCGTGCGCACCTACCTGCAGCTGCCGTGGCGTCCGAAGGCCGGCCAGATGCTGCACGTGGCCACCAACCGCAAGTAGCCGGCTACGGCTCGACGGCGACGTCCACTGGCGTGGCGCCGAGCGCGGTCGCCGCGGCCTTCGGATCGAGCGACACGAGGAACCCGCGGCGGCCGCCGTTCAGGTAGATCCGACCGAGGTCGAGAATCGTGCGCTCGATGTAGATCGGCAGCGCCCTGCGCGTGCCGAACGGCGAGGTGCCGCCCACCTGGTAGCCGGTGTGGCGCTCGGCCACGTCGGGCGCGCACGGCTTCACCACCTTGCGGCCGGTCTGTCGCGCCAGGTTCTTCGTCGACACCTCCCGATCGCCGTGCATCAGGATGATGAGCGGCGCCTTCGTCTCGTCCTCCATCACCAGTGTCTTCACCACGTGGTGCTCGTCGACGCCCAGCTCGCGCGACGACACCGCCGTGCCGCCCTTGTGCTCGTAGCGATACTCGTGTTCGGTGAACGCCAGGCCGTGTTTGCGCAGCGCGTGCACGGCCGGCGTGGCGCCGGCGCTCACGTGAGCGACGGACGCTTCGTGTGGAACTGCGCCCGATCCTGATACGCCTTCGCCAGCGCCAGCAGCGCCGCCTCGCGGAACGGCTGCGCGTAGAACACGATGCTCGTGGGCGTCGCCTCCGCGAAGCCGTTCGGCACGTTCACCGCGGGATAGCCGGCGAGGTTGGCCTGCGAGAAGTGGCGCTGCGTCGGCCCCTGCGGACGTCGCGGTCCCGGCCGCGGGCCGCCGCCCCCGGCTCCAGGCGGACGCCCGCCGGGACCGCCGCGGCCGATGCTGTTCGACGCCACGACGTAGAGGTCCACGTGCGCGGTGGCCTTCGCCAGCTGCTCCATCATCATCATGCGCTGGCGCTGCGCCTGCAGGAAGTCGACGGCGGTGGTGAGGAAGGCCGTGGGGCGCGTGCCGCCGCGCGCCCTGGCCATGCGGCCCGATCGGCGATGCGCGTCGAAGTAGGCCGCCATCTCGACATCGATGGCGCTGGCGTCGGGCGAGAACTCGGGCACGTCGATCGGCAGGAACTGCTTCACGCCGAGCGCCTTCAGCGCGTCGAGCGTCGCCGCGGCATTCGCCTTCGCCGCCGGCTCCGTGAGCTCGTCGAACGACGCCTGCAGGATGCCGACCTTCAGCGTCTTCACATCGAGGTTGGCGTTCCACGTGAACGGCACGTCGCTCACGCTCATGTCGCGACCGTCGGGCTTCGCGATCGCCCGCATCACCAGCGCGCAGTCTTCGGCGTAGCGCGCGAAGGGGCCGAGACGATCCTGCGTCCACGACAGCGCCATGGCGCCGTGCCGGCTCACGCGGCCGAACGTGGGCCGCAGCCCGATGACGCCGCAGCGTCCCGAGGGGCTGAGGATCGAACCGCTCGTCTCGCTGCCGATCGCGAAGGCCACGCCGCCCGCGGCCGTCGCCGAGGCCGGACCGGCCGACGAGCCGCTCGAGCCCTGCGTGGGATCCCACGGGCTCTTCGTCTGGCCGCCGAACCAGTTGTCGCCGGCCGCGAGTTCGCCCGTCGCCAGTTTGGCGATCAGCACGGCGCCGGCGTCGCGCAGCATCTCCACGATCGAGGCGTCGTAGTCGAACTGCTGATCGACGAACGCCGGTGAGCCCCAGGTGGTCTTGAAGCCTTTCACCGTGATGATGTCTTTGCAGCCCCACGGGATGCCGTGCAGCGGCCCGCGGTACTTCCCGGCAGCGATCTCCTTGTCGGCCGCCGCGGCTTCCGCCAGCCCGTGATCGTCGAGGAACGTGACCACGTTGTTCAGCACGGCGTTGTGGCGGTGCAGCCGGCCCAGGTACATCTTCGTGAGCTCGACCGACGTCACCTGCCTGGTCCGCACCAGCTCGGCGAGATGGCGCACCGGCCAGAACGCGACGTCCTCGAGATTCGCCGGACGCGTCACCTTCGGGGCCGCGCTCATCACCCACGGCGACGCCGCGCGCGACACCGTCATGCCGGGCACGATCGGGCTGAAGTGGTACGGCGGCGAGACGTCGTTCGGGATGGTGACGGCGCGCTGCTCGTCGAGCCGGAAGAGCGCGGTGTTGGCGCTGTCGGTGAGCGCCTTGGCGTCGGCCTCGGCCACCTCGATGCCGGCGACCTTCAGGGCGTCGACGACCATCGCGGTGGTGAGGCGGTCGGCCTGGGCGTCCTGCATGCGGGCCCACAGCACGCCGGGGGCGAGGGTGGCGCCAAGACTGGTGCCGGCGAAGTGCGTCAGGAAACGGCGGCGGGTGTCGTCGGTCATCACCGGCGGATTATAGGTCGTGCATCGCGCGGTCTATGATGCCGACATGCGATTCGCGACCTGCACGCTGCTCATGACGCTGGCCGTTCCGGCGGCCGCGCAGTCGGTGCCGCCGCACCTGCCGCCGCTCGATCGAGCGCTGCCGTCGCGGGTCGAGACGATTTACCAGGCGGTGAGCCCGCGCGTCGATCGCGACCTCGCCTTCGACCTCACGTCGAGGATCGCGCCGCTGTGGCGGCTGGCCGGGAATCCCGCCTTCGACCAGTCGCTCGACTGGATCGACCAGCGCCTGCGCGCCGGCGGCCTCGCCACGCACTACGAGACGATCGAGTCGAGCAGTCAGGGCTGGGAGATGCGCGACGCCGTCGTCCGCCTCGACCGCGCCGACGGCGAGGTGGTGCTGTCGAAGGCGCAGGACCGCGTGCCGCTCGCCATCAACTCGGTGGCCACGCCCGCCGGCGGCGTGCTGGCGCCGCTGGTCGACGTGGGCCCGGGCACCGCGGCCGAACACTACGCCGGCAAATCGATCGCCGGTGCGGTCGTGCTGGCCGATGGGCCGATCGGCGCGGTGTGGAACCAGGCCGTGAAGGCGCGCGGCGCCGCCGGTGTGATCTCGACGCAGATCGCCGACTACACGCGCCCCGCCGAGACTCCGGACGTGCTGCAGTGGGGCGCGATTCCCTACGCGCCAGACACGCCGTCGTTCGGCTTCAAGGCGACGCCGCGGGCGGCGCAGCGCCTGCGGGCGCGCCTGGCCGCCGGCGCCACGCGCGTCCATGTGACCGCCGACACCGTCTTCCACAAGCGTCCCGTGCGCACGCTCGTCGCCGAGATCCCGGGCGCGCGCTGGCCCGACGAGCGCGTGGTGCTCGTGGCGCACGTGCAGGAGCCGGGCGCGAACGACAACGCCAGCGGCTGCGGATCGCTGGCGGCCGCGGCCATCGCGCTCCAGCGGGCCATTGCCGCCGGCGCGCTGCCGCCGCCGGCCCGGACATTGACGTTCCTCTTCGGCGACGAGATCCGCGCCAGCGATGCCTGGATCGCCGCCGACGCCGGCCGCGTGTCGCGCGTGCTCGCCATGATGTCGCTCGACATGACCGGCGAGGACACGACGAAGACCGGCGGCACGTTCCTCATCGAGAAGGGCCCCGATCCCACGGCGTTCTGGGCGCGCCCCTCGGACCCGCACACCGAGTGGGGCGCCAGCGACGTCGATCGCGCGCTGCTGCGGGGCACGTTCCTGAACGACCTGCACCTCGCCGTCGCGCTGCGCCGCGCCCGCGACACCGGGTGGGTGGTGCGCACCAATCCCTACGAGGGCGGCAGCGATCACACGTCGTTCACGAAGGCCGGCGTGCCGGCGCTGCTCAACTGGCACTTCACCGATCGCTACTACCACACGAATCTCGACACCATCGACAAGGTGAGCGTGCCGGCGCTCGGCCACGTGGCGACGATCGTGGCGACGACAGCGATGTTCGTCGCCGCCGCCGACGCCACCGACGTCGCGCCGCTGCGCGCCCTGCTGGCGACGGCGCGCGACGCCCGTCTCGACACGGAACGGCGTACGGCTGCACCCTCCGACGTCCTCGACGCGTGGACGCAGTGGTACGCCGAGGCGATCGAGCGCGTCGGCCGCATCGCCGGACCTCGGCGCTGAGCGTCCGCTGTGCCACAATCGATCCGCGTATGACCGTTCGTCGGGCCCTGCTGCTCGTGCATCGCTGGCTGGGACTGGCCACCGCGCCGCTGCAGCTGATGGTCGGCGCCACCGGCGTCGTGCTGCTGGTCGACCTCGGCCCGGCGTGGGGCGATCCGATCGCGGAGTTCCACCAGGCGTTCCTCGGCGGCGAGTTCGGCAAGTGGCTGATGTTCTGGGTGTCGGTCGTCGCGATCGTGCTGCAGGGTACCGGCCTGTGGCTCTGGTGGCCGCCGCAGCCGCTCCGCCTGCGCACCGATCGCGGCTGGTGGCGATTCGGCTACGACCTCCACAACCTGAGCGGCATCCTCACGCTGCCGATCACGGTGATGCTCGCGGCGACGGCGGTCGGCCGCGGCGTCTTCCGCGAGTACCCGCCGCCCGAGGCGATCGCGATCGTGCGCACGGTGGTGTCGCGCCTGCACACGGCCGGCGGGTTCCCCGTGGCCATCAAGGTGATCTACGCCATCGGGTCGGCGGCGTACGTGCTGCAGGCGATCACCGGCGTGATGGCCTGGTGGCGGCCACAGCCGTCGCGCGCGCCCCGATGATCGCTCGCCTCCGCCGTCTGGTCGTCCGCCCGTCGGGCGAGGCGCTGGCCATCTACGCCGTGGCCGTCGCCGTCTACGCCGTGGGGCTCTGGTGGGGCGCGCCGGCCGGCGTGCGCGGCCACGCCCTGGTCTGGGGCACCGACGAGATCGGACCGGTGGGCGCGGTGAACGAGGTCTACGGCGTGCTGCTGGCGCGCCATCCGTACTTCAATCCGCAGTACCCGCTGTTCCACTATCTCGTCCAGCTGGTGCTGGTGGCGCCGGTGTACGCGCTGTTCTACGTGACGGGCCTCCTCGGCACGCCCGACCCGAACTTCCCGTACGGCTTCACGCGTCCCGATGTCGCGCTGCCCGTGCTCACGATCGCGGCCCGGCTGCCCAGCCTGCTCATGGCGGCCGGCGTGGTGGTGGCGGCGTGGAAGACCGGCACGGTGCTGCGCGATGTGCGCCTCGGCCGCTGGGCCGCGCTCACCGTCGGGCTCCTCTACCCGATGGCGTACTACGCGCGCACCAGCAACGTCGACATGGGCGCGCTGTTCTGGCTCGCCTGCGGCCTGCTCGTGTTCGCCCGCTGCCTGCGGGGCGAGACGACACGTGGCCGGCTGCTGGCGCTGGCCATCTTCGCGGCGCTCTCGGCCGGGTCGAAGGACGCGTCGTACGCGGCATTCCTGCCGCTGGGGCTGCTGGCCGCGTGGTGGCACGTGCGCGACGCCCGGGCGGCAGGCGCATCGTGGGGCACGGCGCTCGGCGGCCCGGCGATCGCCCTGGTGTCGGCCGCGGCGCTGTACGCGGTGGCGAGCGGCCTGGTGCTGCGGCCGAGCCGCTTCGTGCTGCACTTCCAGTACGTGACGCACGGCTCGGGTAATCCGCACTTCTACAACCGCTATCCGTGGACCGCCGACGGCCACCTGGCCTTCGCGCGCGAACTCGGCTGGCAGTTCGTCGACACCTTCGGCGCGCCGCTGCTCGCCGTCGCGCTCGCGGGCAGCGTGCAGTGGCTGCATCGCGACCGCCGCCTGGCGGTGTGGCTGATTCCGGCGGTGACCGTCATCGCGTTCGTGATCCTGCCGGTGCGGTTCGCGCTGCTGCGTTTCCTGCTGCCGGTGGGGTACGTGCTCGCCTTTCCGGCGGCCGACCTGCTGGCGCGCGCCTGGCACGCGGGCGCCGGCGCGGCCCGCCTGACGCTGCGTGCGGCCACGATCGCGATCCTCGCGGTGGCGGCGGCGCGCACGGCCGATCTCACCTGGCAGATGCTGCACGACTCGCGCGATCTCGCCACCGCCTGGCTGGCGTCGACGATGCGGCCCGGCGACACGCTCGGCCACGTCGATGGCCCGGATCAGCGGCCGCGCGTGCCGGCGGGCGCCACCTTGAAGTTCGTCAAGCGCGAGGCGCTGGCGTCGGGCGCCGAGCGCCCCGAGTGGTTCGTCTCGATGCCGCTCGAGGACTACGAGCACGCGCACGAAGACGGCCTGGCCGACGACGACTTCGCCGCCCTGATGGACGGGCGCCTCGGCTACCGCCTCGCCGCGACGATCCAGACGCCGCCGTGGTTCGACCGCCGGCCGGCCACGTTCGTGAACCCGCCGATCCGCATCTTCGCGCGCGAGGACGTCTGGCGCGAGCGCCTGGCGGCGGCCTCCGCCACACGCTGAGCGACGCGCCGTCCCGCCGGGGTCGCACTAGAATGGCGGCCATGGGCTCCACCACCGCCACCGCGCTCTCCGCGCTCGTGCAGGCGCAGCTGCACTCGCCGTCGCCGATCCGCCAGATCATGAAGATGGCCGAGCGGGCCAACATCCTGGCGATGGGCCTGGATCCGGCCGACGTCATCTCGTTCGGCGGCGGCTGGGTGAACCACGAGGCGCCCGAGGCGTTCCGGCAGGCCTACGTGGACGTGGTGAGCGATCCGGTCACGTTCCACCAGAGCGGCGCCTACACGGCCACGCTCGGCGACCTCGGCTGCCGCGAGCAGATCGCGCGCTTCGAAGCGCACCTCTTCGGCGTGCGCGGCCTCGGCCCGGAACACATCGCCCTCGGTATGGGCAGCACGCAGCTCACGAAGGACCTGTTCACCACGCTGCTCGATCCGGGCGACACGGTGATGCTGCTCGATCCGACCTACGCGAACTACGAGGGGCAGCTGGCGTTTGTCGCGCCGAACCTGCGGATCGTGCGGCTGCCGGTGCTGGATCCGGCCACGTGGACGTATCGGCCGGTGAGCGATCCCGAGGGCGTCGCGCGCGACTTCACGCGGCTCTTCGACCAGCACAAGCCGAAGCTCGTGCTCTTCGGCGCCCCCGACAACCCCACGAGCCAGGTCGTACCGCAGGCCCTTGCCGAGCTGATGCTCGAACGCACGGCCGCCGCCGGCGCGTGGCTGGCCATAGACTTCGCCTACAAGTGTCAGTACTTCGAGGCGACGCCGGCGTATTACGCCTGGTCGCCGGCCGAGCACGCGAACGTCATCGGCATCCACTCGAACTCGAAGTGGGCGCGCGGGCTGGGCCGTCGTCTCGGCTGGATCGAGGCGGCGCCGGCCGTGATCGACGGCCTCGAGCGTGTGCTGCAGTGCAGCATCCTCTGCCCCGACACGCTCGAGCAGATGACGATGGCGCGCTATCTCACGAGGGCGATCGACGACGGCTCGCTGCGCGCCTACGTGGATCACGCCAACGCGCTCTACCGCGAGGCGGCACGGGTGACGCTCGCGGCGATCGACACGCACATCGGCCGCCGCCGCCTCACGCCGTCGGGCGGCCTCTACACGGTGATGGACGTCGGCCGCAATGCCGACGAGTTCGTCCCCGAGGCCCTGAAGGCCACCGGTGTGCTGGTCGTGCCCGGCCGCGGCTTCGGCGCCTCCATCGCCAACGGCGTGCGGATTTCGTACGGCCCGATGGTGACGACGCCCGATCGCATCACCGAAGGCCTGCGCCGCCTCGGCGCCTGGATGCGCCAGTAGCCCGCACCGGCGTCCCGGGCCCTCCACCGGCACGCGCGTCACGGAGCCCCCGATGACCGATGCCCCATCGACCCTGTCGTTCGACACCGCGGACGCGCCGGCGTTCACGACGTGCAGCTACTGCGGCCGGCCACTCGCCGGCGAGTACTACACGCTGAACGGCCAGGTGGCGTGTCGCGACTGCCCGCACACCCTCGCCGCGCATCACGGCGGCTCGGCGGGCGCGATGGGCGTGGCCCGCGCGATCGGCCTGAGCGCGGTGCCCGGGCTCCTGGGCGCGATCGTGTGGTGGGCGATTCGCCGGTTCGCCTCGCTCGAGATCGGCCTCATCGCCATCGGCATCGGCCACTTCGTGGGCCTCGGCGTGCGTCGCGGGTCGGGGGGACGCGGCGGCCGCGGTTTCCAGGTGCTCGCCGTCGCGCTCACGTACTTCTGGATCACGGCGAACTTCGTGCCCGACATCATCCAGATGGCGACGTCACACGACGACGCACAGGCCGTCGGCCAGGTGACGCCTGGGGCGTCGGCGACCCGCGGCGATCCAGCCGCGGCGGCCACACGCCGGGCGGAGTCGCCCGAGAGCGACGCGCCGATTTCGGCCGGCGGCGTGCTGCTCGGCTTCGCGTTCCTCTTCGGCCTGGCGATGGCGGCGCCGTTCCTGCAAGGCGCCGAGAACATCATCGAAGTGCTGATCATCTCGTTCGGCCTGTGGCAGGCGTGGAAGCTGAACGCCGCCGTGCCGCTCGCCATCGAGGGGCCGTTCCGCCTGCAGACGCCGGCGCCCGCTACGCCGCCCCTGCCACCGCCGGTGCCCGGTGTCTGACCTGCTCGCGCCGACGCCGCGCTGCGCCCGCTGCGGCGCCGAGCTCGCGCCGGCGCTCAGGCAGTGCCCGGCGTGTGGACGCCTCGTGCACGCCGACACGCTGACGCGGCTGGCGGCCGAGGCCGAGGCGTACGAACGCGACGGCCGCGCCGGCGAGGCGGTGATCGCGTGGCGCAGCGCGCTCGACCTGCTGCCGGGCGACGCGCCGCAGGTGGCGACGATCCGCGCCAAGGTCGACGCCCTCACCCGCGACGCGACCCCGACCGCCACCGCCGGGCCGATGCCGAAGTGGCTGGCGCCGCTCGGCGTCTTCGGCGCGATGCTCTGGAAGTTCAAGTTCGTCGTGGTCCTGATACTCACGAAGGGCAAGCTGCTGCTCACCGGATTCACGCAGGCGGGCACGCTGCTCTCGATGCTGGCGGCGATGGGCGTCTACTGGACGATCTGGGGCTGGAAGTTCGCGCTCGGCTTCGTCCTGCAGATCTACGTCCACGAGATGGGGCACGTGGCGGCGCTGGTGCGGCTCGGCATCAAGGCCAGCGCGCCGATGTTCATTCCCGGCCTCGGCGCCGTCGTGCGCATGGATCAGTATCCGGCCAGCCCGCGCGAGGACGCGCGCGTGGGATTGGCGGGGCCCATCTGGGGCCTCGGCGCCACGCTCGCCACCTACGCGCTCTTCCAGCTCACGGCCCACCCGCTCTTCGCCGCGCTCACCCACGCCGGCGCCGTCATCAATCTCTTCAACCTGACGCCGGTGTGGCAGCTCGACGGCGCGCGCGGGATGCACGCGCTGTCGCGGCGCGGACGCGGGATGATCGCGTTGCTCGTCACCGCCGCCTTCCTGGCCACCGGTGAAGGCACGCTGCTGCTCGTGGGCCTGGCATCGTGGTGGGCGGTGTGGCGTCCCGCGCCGGACGACACCGACCGTCGCACGCTGGTCGAGTTCGCCGGCCTCGTCGTGGCGCTCACCGCGCTGGCGCAGGTGCCGGTGCCCGGCCGCGGCTTCTGATCGGCGCTGGCATCGGCGCCAACGGTCGACCGTGGTGGCTGGCGCCGCACAGCGCTCGTCCCACCAGCGGACAGGTCGCGGCCCGGACGAAACGCCAGTCGCAGGAATCCGGGCATTCTCGACACATCTGACGCCCGCGGCGCCGCCGCGTCCGTGGCAACGAATTGGCAGTGACGCCGGAACGAGCACCCCATGGACCAGCTGCTGCAGGACCTTCGGTACGCGTGGCGCGGCCTGTACCGCACGCCCGGCTTCACGGCCGTGGTCGTGGCCACGCTGGCACTCGGCATCGGCGCCAACACCGCCATCTTCACCCTGCTCGATCAGATCGTGCTTCGCCGCCTCGACGTGGCGTCGGCCCGCGCGCTCGTGCAGCTCGACGGCCCCGGGCCGTTCATGGGCATGACGGAGGCCGACCGCGCCTTCTCGTATCCGATGTTCCGCGACCTGCAGCAGGAGTCGTCGGTGCTCGCCGCACTGGTCGCGCGCGGCCCGGCCGCCGTGTCGCTGAGGGCCGGCGACGACGACGCCGAACGCGTCAACGCGGAGCTGGTGTCGGGCAACCTGTTCGAGGCCCTTGCCGTGCAGCCGGCCGTCGGGCGCCTGCTGACGCCGGCCGACGACGTCACGCCTGGCGCGCATCCGGTGGCAGTGCTGGGTGACGCGTACTGGCGGCGGCGCTTCCAGGCCGATCCGCACGTGGTCGGCCGCACGATCGTCGTCAACGCGACGGCGATGACCATCGTCGGCGTGGCGCCGGCGGGCTTCACCGGCGTGCTGGCCGACACGCAGCCGGCGATCTACGTGCCGCTGACGATGAAGGTGCAGATGCAGCCGACCTCGCCGCCGGTCACCGACCGGCGCTTCCGCTGGCTGCACGTCGTCGGCGTGCTGAAGCCGGGCGTGACGGCGGCCGCCGCCAAGGCCGCGCTCGACGTGCGGTACCGCCAGATCAACGCCGGCGAGCTGGTGTCGGAAGCGCGATTCGCGCAGGCGTCGGCGCAGTTCCGCGAGCGCTTCGCCGCCAAGTCGCTCGTGCTGCACGACGCCTCGCGCGGCCTCTCCGAGATGCGCGGCGCACTGGGCACGCCCGTGCTGGTGCTGATGGGCATGGTGGGCGTGGTGCTGCTCATCGCCTGCGCCAACGTCGCCAACCTGATGCTGGCCCGCGCCACCGGCCGCCAGCGCGAGATGAGCGTGCGCGCGGCCGTCGGCGCCAGCCGCTGGCGGCTGGTGCAGCAGACGCTGGTGGAAAGCGCGGTCGTCGCCGCGCTGGGCGGCGCCGTCGGCGCGCTGCTGGCGATCTGGATGGGCGACGGCCTGCTCGCCGTCCTGCCAGTGGACGCGAGCGCCCACGCGCTCGCGACGACACCCGACTGGCGCGTCGCCGGCTTCACGCTGGCGGCCACCGCCCTCACCGTGGTGGTGTTCGGTCTGGCGCCGGCCCTGCGCGGCGCCGCGGTCGACATGCATCGCGCGCTGAAGGAAGAGACGGCGGCCAGCGGGGGCGGCGTGCAGCACGCGCGGCTGCGGCGCGGCCTGGTGGTGGCGCAGGTGGCGCTGTCGACGCTGCTGGTGGCCGGCGCCGGCCTGTTCGTGCGCAGCCTGGTGAATCTGCAGGGCCTCGGGCCGGGATTCGACACCGCCAACATCGTCACCTTCTCGGTGGATCCCTCGCTGAGCGGCTACTCGCAGACCGCGATCCGACAGCTCTTCGCGCGTCTCGAGGAGGCCCTCGCGGCCGAGCCCGGCGTGCGATCGGTGGCGCTGGCGGATCAACCCGTACTCACCGGCAACTCGTCGCAGCGCACCGTGCGCGTGCAGGGCTACGACGCGCAGCAGAGCGAGGACATGAACCCGTGGACGCTCGAGATCGGTCCGCGCTTCTTCGAGACGCTCGGCATTCCGGTGCGGCAGGGCCGTCCCTTCTCGGCGCGCGATGTCGACGGCGCGCCGCCGGTGGCCATCGTGAACGAGACGTTCGCCCGCTATTTCTTCGGCGACGAGAATCCGATCGGGCGGCGCTTCGGGTTCGCGTCGGATGGCGATCCGGCGCGGATGGAGATCGTCGGCGTGGTGAAGGACACCGCCTACTCGCAGGTGCGTCCTGGCGAGAACGGCCCCGACGACGCCGGCTTCCGCCGTCCGCTCGGCGGCATGCCGCGCGTGGTGTACACGCCGTACCAGCAGTCGGCGTCGCTCGCCCAGGTCACGCTGTACGTGCGCACCACCGATGCCGCGGCGGCGGCGGTGACGGCGCGCGTGCGCGACGTCGTGCGCGAGATCGACCGCGGGCTGCCGCTGCAGCAGCTCACGACGCTCGCGGCCACCGTGAACCGCTCGCTCGGCGTCGAGCGCATGCTGGCGTGGCTGTCGCTGCTCTTCGGCGCGCTGGCGACGGTGCTCGCGGCGGTGGGTCTGTGCGGCGTGATGAGCTACACCGTGGCCCGCCGCACCCGCGAGATCGGCATCCGCATCGCGCTCGGCGCCGAACGCGGCGACGTGGTGGGCCTGGTGCTGCGCGAGGTGGCCGCGCTGACGATCGGCGGCATCGTGCTCGGACTGCCAGGCGCGTATCTCGTCGGCCGCGCCGCCGAGAGCCAGCTCTTCGGCTTGACGCATACCGCTCGATCCGCCGTCGCTCGCCAGCGCCGCGCGGCACTGCTGGCCGTCGTGGGCGCGGGCGCGGGCTACCTGCCAGCCCGTCGCGCCGCCGGCACCGCGCCGGCGCTCGCGCTGCGCAGCGAGTAACCGGCGCGTCGACAACCCTGCGACCGGCGATCCCGTCCAATCGCCGGAGGCGGACATGACGATGGACGGACTGCGGCACGATCTCATCGGCGCGTGGCGGGGACTCGTGCGCACGCCGGGCGTCTCGGTGGCGGCGGTGCTGACGCTGGCGCTCGGCCTCGGCGCGACGTCGGCGCTCTTCGCCGTGGTGAAGGCGGTGGTGCTGGCGCCGCTGCCGTACGACCGCCCCGACACGCGGGTGCTGCTCTGGAGCCGGTGGGTCAACTTCGACAAGACCTGGCTGTCGGATCAGGAAGTGCTCGACTACCGGCGCGACGCGACGACGCTGCGCGACATCGCTGCCTGGGACACGACCCCGGTCAACGTCACCGGCGACGGCGAGCCCGTGCGCCTCGTGGCCGGACGCGTGACCGCGAACACCTTCACGACGCTGGGAACGCGCCCACTGCTGGGCCGCGATTTCACGGCGGCGGACGACGTGCCCGAGCGCCCGCCCCGGTCGTCGTGCTCGGGTACGCGCTGTGGCAGGCGCGCTACGGCGGCGACGCCGGCATCGTCGGCCGGCGGCTGCAGATCGACGACACGCCTGTGGAAGTCGTGGGCGTGATGCCGGCGGGATTCCGGCTGCCCACCGACTTCACCGAGGACGCCGCCGATCCGACAGCACTGTGGCGGCCCCTGCAGATCGATCCCGCGCGCGCCGAGCGCTGCTCCGCTGCAACTATGCGCCGCCGGGGTGCTGACGCCAGGCGCGACGGCCGCGGGCGTCTCCGCTGAGCTGCAGCGCCTCACCGCGGCGATGACCGCGCAGGGGCTGTATCACCCCAACATGCGGTTCAGCGCGTTCGCGGTGGGACTCGACGACGAGGTGCGCGGCGGGATCGCGCCGGCGATGTGGCTGCTGAGCGGCGCCGTCGCCTGCCTGCTGCTCGTGGCCTGCGCGAACGTCACCAACCTGCTGCTCGTGCGGGGCGACAGCCGGGCGCGCGAAATCGCGGTGCGCAGCGCGCTCGGCGCGACGAGCGACCGCCTCGTGCGACAGCTGATCGCCGAAGGACTGGTGCTGGCGCTGACCGGCGCGGCGTTCGGCCTGGCGCTGGCGTCGGTCGGCGTCCGCGTGCTGCTCGCGCTCGATCCCACGAGTCTGCCGCCGCTCGCCCCCGTGCGGCTCGATCTCGCGGTGGTCGCATTCACAACCGCCCTGGCCGTGCTGACGACGCTGCTCATCGGCGTCGTGCCGGCGATTCGCGCCCAGCGCGGCGACGTCGTCACCACGTTGCGCAGGGGCTCGCCGCGATCGACCGGCGGCGCCGCCCGGCACCGCCTGCGCGGCCTGCTCGTGGTCACCGAAGTGACGCTGGCGGTCGTGCTGGTGGTGGGCGCGGCATTGATGGGCCGCACGCTCGGCGCTCTGGGACGGATCCCGCTCGGCTTCGCGCCCGATCAGGTGCTGACGCTGCGCCTGTCGCTGCCGGCCACGCGCTACGCCACGTCCGAGCGGGTCACCGATGCGTATCGTCGCGTCATCGACGACCTCCGCGGCCTGCCAGGAGTGACGGCCGCGGGGCTCGTCCGCGCGCTGCCGCTGGCGACGACGATCGGCGACTGGGCGTGGACGTCGAGAAGGGCTACGAGGAACAGCCGGGCCGCAACGCCAAGGGCGACTGGCAGATCGTCAGCGATGGCGCGTTCGAGGCGATGGGCGTACGCGTACTCGACGGACGCGCCTTCACCGCCGCCGACACCGCCGCCGCGCAACCGGTGCTGGTGGTGAACGAGACGATGGCGCGCGCCTACTGGCGGATGGGCGCGCGGTGGGCGGACAGGTGCGCATCGGCAGCGCCGCCGATCGGCCATGGGCCGTCGTGGTCGGCATCGTCGCCGACGAACGGCACAACGGCGTCACCACGGCGCCGAAGGAGAGATTCTACGCGCCGTACGGGCGGTGGTCACGCTCACGGCGGGCAACGTCGTCCACGGCGCGTTCCTGGTGCTGCGCACCCGGGCGACGAGGCGCTGGCCGGACCAGGTGCGCGGGCCGTCACGACGGCTCGATCGAACCTGCCGGTGGCGTCCGTGCGCACGATGCAGGAGGTGGTCGCCGCGGCGCTCGCCACGCCGCGCCTCACCGGCACGTTGCTCGGCATGTTCGCCGGCACCGCGCTCGTGCTGGCCGTGGTGGGACTCTACGGCGTGCTGTCGTTCGTGGTGGCGCGCCGCACGCACGAGATCGGCATCCGCCTCGCCATCGGCGCCGGGCGCGGCCAGGTGCTGCGCATGGTGCTGCGGCAGGGACTCACGCTGGCGCTGGCCGGCGTCGTCTGCGGCGTGCTGCTCGCCGCCGCCGGCACACGCTACATGGCGAGCGTGCTCTATGAGGTCACGCCGCTCGATGGCGTCACGTTCACCGCCGTGCCACTGGTGCTCGTCGCGGTCGCCGCCGCCGCCAGCCTCGTGCCCGCGCTGCGCGCTACGCGCGTCAGCCCGACCATCGCGCTGCGCATCGAGTAGCGCTCGGAAGCGCTCGGGGCCGGGTGTGGACCCGGCCCCGACCTGTCCCCTTTCAAGGCGGGGCCAGACTTCCGGCGAAGCGCCAGCGGCAGCACCGTTACAATTCCTGCCATGTCGCACGGCCCGATCGCTGCCGCCTGCCTGATGCTGCTCACCGTTGCCGGATCCGCGGCCGCCCAGACGCCGCCCCCCGGGGCCGGGCCGGGGCCGGGCCCCGGGATCCCGCTCACGCTGGCGACGGCGCGCGCGACGGCGATCCGCGACCTGCGCTATCGCCTCACGCTGACGGTGCCGCGCGATCCGAAGGCGCCGCTCACCGGCACGATGAACGCGCGCTTCCGCGTCGTCGATGGATCGCGCACGGTCACGTTCGACTTCGCGCCCGGACAGCCCAACGTGCGGCACGTGCGCGTGAACGGCGAGGACGTGGCGCCCACGTTCACCACCGACCACTTCACGCTGCCGGTCCGTCTCGGCCCCGACGCGGTGATGGATGTCGACATCGACTTCGCCGCGGGCGACGCCTCGCTCAACCGCAACCCCGATTTCCTCTACGCGCTCTTCGTGCCGGCGCGCGCGCACCTGGCGCTGCCGGTGTTCGATCAGCCGGATCTCAAGGCGCGCTGGTCGCTGACGCTCACCTATCCCGGCGACTGGGTGGCGGTGAGCAACGGCGCCGCGTCACGCGCCGGACGTATCGACCTGATGGAGGGCATCGCCGGGCAGCGGTCGACCGTCACCACGTCGTTCGCGGAAACCGAGCCGCTGCCGACCTACCTGTTCTCGTTCGTCGTCGGCGACTTCAAGGTGGTGGAGGGCACGCGCAACGGCCGCACCTTCCACTTCTATCACCGCGAGACCGATGCCGCGAAGGTGGCGCGCAACACCGACGCGCTCTTCGATCTGCACGACCGCGCCATCCGCTACATGGAGGAGTACACCGGCATTCCGTACGCCTTCGGCAAGTTCGACTTCGTGGCGATTCCGGCGTTCCAGTTCGGCGGGATGGAACACGCCGGCAAGATCCTCTACAACGCCTCGAGCCTGCTGCTCGACGAGTCGGCGACGCAGAACCAGTACCTCGGCCGTGCCTCGGTGATCTCGCACGAGACGGCGCACATGTGGTTCGGCGATCTGGTGACGATGCGCTGGTTCAACGACGTGTGGATGAAGGAGGTGTTCGCCAACTTCATGGCCGCCAAGATCGTGAACCCGTCGTTCCCCGAGGTGAACCACGAGCTGCGCTTCCTCTACGCGCACTACCCCGCGGCCTACGAGGTGGATCGCACCGCCGGCGCGAATCCCATCCGCCAGCCGCTCGACAACCTCAACGAGGCCGGCTCGCTCTACGGCGCGATCATCTACCAGAAGGCGCCGGTGATGATGCGCCACCTCGAGGCGCTGCTCGGCGAGACGTCGTTCCGCGACGGCCTGCGCGAATACCTTGGCGCGCACAAGTTCGCCAACGCCACCTGGACCGATCTCATCGAGGTACTCGATCGGCGCACGCCGGCCGACCTCGCGGCGTGGAGCAAGGTGTGGGTGGAATCGGCAGGCCGCCCGACGGTGACCACCGAACTGACACTGAAGGACGGCAAGATCGCCGCGCTGGCCTTCACGCAGTCCGACCCGCAGAAGAAGGGCCGCGTGTGGCCGCAGACGCTGAAGGTGACGCTGTCCCTGCCGTCGGGTCCTCGCACCATCGACGTCGCGCTCACGGGCACCCGCACGGTGGTGACCGAGGCGGCAGGCTTGCCCGCCCCCACCTACGTGCTGCCGAACGGCGGCGGCTGGGCCTATGGCGGCTTCGTGCTCGACGCGACGTCGCGCGACTACCTGGCGACGCACATCGGCGAGATCCCCGACGTGCTCACCCGCGGCGCCGCGTGGGTCACGCTGTGGGACGCCCTGCTCGATCGCGCCGTGCCGGCCGGCCGCTTCGTCGATACGGCGATGACCGCCGTCGCCGGCGAGCCCGACGAGCAGAATCGCGCCCGCATCCTCGGCTACATGAGCGCCGCGTGGTGGCGCTTCCTCGCGCCCGCGGATCGCACGAGCCGCGCCGCCGGCGTGGAACAGACGCTGCGCGCCGGTCTCGATCGCGCCACCACGGCGGGTCAGAAGTCCGCCTGGTTCGGCACGCTGCGCCGCGTGGCGCTCACGCCCGACACCCTCGCCTGGCTCACGCGCGTGTGGGAGAAGACCGAGACGGTGCCCGGCCTGCCCTTCGCCGAGGCCGACTGCGCGGCGCTGGCCATGGAGCTGGCCGTGCGCGACGTGCCACGCGCGAGCGAGATCCTCGACCAGCAGCTCGCCCGCATCGACAACCCCGACCGCAAGGCGCGCTTCCAGTTCATCATGCCGGCGCTGTCGGGCGATGCGGCGGTGCGCGATCGCTGGTTCCAGTCGTTGAAGGACGTGGCCAACCGCCGCCGCGAGCCGTGGGTGCTCGACGGCCTTGACTACTTCCACCATCCGCTGCGCGCCGCACAGTCGGCGAAGTACGTGCGGCCCAGTCTCGATCTGTTGTGGGAGATCCAGAAGACCGGCGACATCTTCTTCCCGAAGCGCTGGATGGACTCGACGCTCGGCGGCTACAGCAGCGGCGACACCGCCGGCGAGGTGCGCCGCTTCCTGGCCACGGCGCCCGCGAACTACCCCGAGCGTCTGCGCAACATCATCCTGTCGTCGGCCGACGAGCTGTTCCGCGCCGCCGGGCAGGCGCCGCGCTGAGCGCGCACGGCTAGTAGATCCGCAGGCGGTAGCCCTGCGGTTCCAGCGGGCGGAAGTAGCCTTCGATCGCGGCCCGCAGGAACGGCACGTCGCGGCCGTCCCGACGTGTCGCGAAGATGCCGACCAATCGGCCCTCGCGCAGCAGATCGAGCTCGGCCACCTTGATCCACGTGGCCGGCAGGTGCTTGTCCACCCAGCCCCAGCTCAGTTGCACGATGGCGACGGTGGGATCGAGCGGCAGCGTCCACGAGTCGACATCGGGCGCGTCGTAGCGGCCCTCGCGGCGGAAACGCACCGGCTCGATGTCGCACAGCCCGAAGATGTCGAACATGTGCGCGGCCGAGAAGTAGCCCATCGCGCCCACGTCGTTCACGAGCACGGTTTCTCCGGGCATCACGTGACGCACGAACTCGGCGAGGCGCACGTGCTCGCGGAACGTCGACTGCGCCGATTCCACCTCCACGGCCGGGAAGGCGGCCGCACGCAGATTGCCGCTGAGCTGCGCCGCCACCGCCATCACCACCACGGCAACGACCAGGTCACTGCCGGCCTCGACCAACGACACCGCCAGACCGACGAGACCGGCGCCGAGCAGATACGCGTCGTAGCGATACACCCAGAACGTGCTCGACAACGCGTAGTGGACGTGCAGCAGCACCATGCCGGCGACGACGAGCGGCGCCAGCACGCGAGCCGACCACAGCCTGCGCGCGCGTGCGACGCTCACCACTGCCAGCAACAGTCCGCCGGCCACGAGCGTCGCCAGCGCACGGCTGCCGGCGAGGACGGTCAGATCCGGCGCCAGCGGCTTGAACAGCAGCGCCTGGAACGACGCGGAGTCGCCGCCGGCCTTGAGGATCACCGAGTTCGGCAGGAAGAGCGAGCCACTCGCCATCGACACGAGGCCCAGCGCGACAATCGGCGCAAGCGACCAGAGGCCCACGACGAACGCCCGCCGCCACTGGCCGCGCGCCGCCGAGCCGAGGCAGAAGAGCAGCACGAGGAACAGCCCCTCGTACCGCGACGAGGCCAGCAGCGCCGCCAGCCACGAGAGCCGCGTCGTCACGCGTGGATCCGCGCCGAGGTCGTCGGCCGTCAGCACCGACACCGCCTGCCACGCGAACGCCAGTGTGAGCGCCACGTGCAGCACGTGCTCCATGCCGAAGAGCATCATCGACGGCAGCGGCACCACGAGCACGAGCCCGACGAGCGCCGCCAGCCGTGTCCACACCCCAGCGCCGGCCTGCCGCAGCCAGGCATCGGCCACCCACAAGGCCGCCAGCGCGGCCAGCAGGTTCAGCACGAGCGGCGTCCAGTCGTGCACGCCGGAGATGAAGTACGCGAGGCCGAGCACCGCCGTCCACAGCGGCGACGACGACGCCGCCGAGAATCGCTCGGGCGTGCAGCCCCACACGCCGTGGCGCGCCAGGCTCGCGGCCATCGACATGTGGATGTAGGCGTCGTCGAGCGCGTAGATGAACGGCCCGCCCGTGCGCTGCATCACCGCGGCGACGCCGGCGCCGGTCGAGACGACGAGGAGCAGCAACGCGAGCGCGAGCGGGGCCGTGCGTCGGGTGCCGCGCGAATCGGGCGCGAGGACGTCTGGTGCCGGCACGTCGACGATTGTGCCGTGACCGCCGGCACCACCAGCTTTACCGTGGAGAAAGATCCGTCCGGTCCGGCCGTGCGCGACGGCTCAGGACGCACCCGTGGCCGCGGCCCACAGCGCCCGCAGGCGCTCGGCCAGCACGGCCGCCGCCAGGTCGTGGCCGGCGGCGTTCCAGTGCGCGTCGATGCGGTAGTACAACGCGGTCGAGGCCGCGGCGCGGACGAACGCGTCGTGCGGCTCGACGCAGCGCAGGCCGTGTTCGTCGCAAAGCGACGCCAGGCGCCGATCGACCTCGGCCGGATCCCACTCGGCCTCGGGCAGCCCCAGCGTGCGCGAGGCGCGCGTCCACTCATCGTGTTCGACGGCGATGCGCGCTGGCACATGGAAGACGACCAGCGGCACACCGTGCGCGGCGCAGTCGTCGCGCATGGCGGCGAGCAGGGCGCCGACGAGCCGCCACCGGTCGTCGATCGTGGCCGCGGGATGTCGTGCGAACACCTGCAGATCCCCCTGCACCCCGGCGTGCAGCGCCCACATCGGGTCGACGGGATACAGCAACCCGAGCCGTTCGCCCAGCGCCCGCAGGCGCGGCGAGTTCTTCATCGTGGCCTTGGCCAACGCGTAGGCCTGGGAATGGCTGTCCAGCCAGGCCTCGACGCCTTTCGGGCGCGGCGCGGGCACGAGTTCCGATGGCGTGAGCGGCTGCTCCGCGAGACGTCCGCCCTCGAGGTGGAAGGTCGGCTTCGGCGCGCCGTCGGGCCGGCGTTCACCCACTTCCCAGACGTCGTTCTGATAGAACATCACCACGACCACGTCGGGGCGATAGTCCCAGCCCGCGTCGCGCAGCCACAGCATCTCCTGATCGGTGCCGTAACCGCTCGTGCCGAGCGCGACGGTATCGGTCGGCAGGCCCGCCGCCGCGAGGCGCGCATCGAGCCGCGCGCTCACGCGGGCCTCGAGCGGTACCGAGAAGCCGTCGGTGAACGAGTCGCCGAGCATCACCACGCGATGCACACCGGGCGTCCGTGCGTGCGGCACCAGCGCCCCGCGATAGCTCTCGGCGTTGTAGCTGACGTCGTGCGAGTACTCGGGCGAGGTGAACTGGCGGCCGGCGCCGGGTGCGTTGTGCCACCCCCGCGTCATGTCGCGCTCGAGCGCCCAGCGCAGGTCGAACCGCACGGCCCGCGCGGTCGGGACGACGCGCACGATCACCTCGGCGGCAGCGAGTCCACACGCCGTGGCGAAAAGGCACAGGGCGGGAGCGAACCACCAGCGGACGCGGGAGGCCGCGGGAGACGTGCCGGACGACATGCCCTAGAAGCATACGGGGATCCGGCGCCGCTGGCGCCAGATCCCCGCGGTGGAACGACGAACTACTTGCGGGTCGTACCGCCTTTGCCCTTGGTCACCAGCTTCTGCACACGCCAGTTGATCAGCTCACCCACCCAGATTTCGTCTTCCGACGGGCACGCGATGGCGTGGATCCAGCCGAACTCGCCGAGGTTGCGGCCGGGCTGTCCGTAGACACCGAGCACCTTGCCGTCGAGCGACACCTTGTAGATGCGGCTCGGATACAGGTCGCCGACGAAGAGCACCGGGTTCGGGCCCGGCGTCATGCACAGTGCATCGGGCGCGCCGGGCGCCTGCGATCCGGTCTTGGCGTTGGGCGTCTCGGCGCCGTAGACGATCTTGCCGCGCGTCGTGTCGACGGGCACGTCGATGGTGAACTCGCGGAGGTACTTGCCCTCGGTGTCGAACACCTGGATGCGGCGGTTGCCGCGATCGGCCACGTAGACCTCGTCCTTCGGCGACACGGCCACGCCGTGCGGGGTGTCGAACTGCCCCGGGCCGCTGCCGAGCGAGCCCCAGCTGGCGACCCATTCGCCGCGGGCGTTCACCTTGGCGACGCGCGAGTTGACGTAGCCATCGCTGAAGCTTACGAGTTGCCCTTCGAGTCCCACGCCACGTCGGTGGGCTGGTTGAAGACGTTGTCGCGGTGCACCGGCACCGGGTTGCGCGGGTTGTTGTTGGCCGCGATGTTCACGGCCACGCCGGCGCGCTGCAGCACGAGCGCCAGCTGCGAGGCGTAGTCGGGCGGCGCGTCGAAGTGCGACGACTCGCCGCGACGGCCGAAGAGCCACTCCACGCGGCCCTGGGGGTTGAACTTGACGATCATGTTCGACCCCTTGTCGACGATCCAGATGTTGTCCTGCTTGTCGATGCGGACGGCGTGCGCGTAGGCCAGCGCGAAGTTGTTCTTGCCGATCTCGCGCAGGAACTTGCCGTTCTCGTCGAACTCGAGCAGCTGGGCCGCCTGCGCCATGTAGGCGGCGCCGGTGACGTTGCCGCGCGAGAACACGAAGACGTGCCGCTTCGAGTTCATGGCCACGCCGCCGATCTCGCCGAAGTGGAGATCGTTGGGCAGCTGCAGCGGATTCGGCACCGACTCGAAGGGCAGCTCGGGCACCGTCGACGGCGCCTGCTGCGTGGACACGGGGGCCATGGCGAGCGCCACGAGGCCGACTGCGAGGAATAGACGTCTCACCAGAACCTCCACAACGGGAAACGCCGGCGCCTCGTCACGCGGGCCGGCGAGCCGCGATGGTAATCACGGACACAGCCGGGGTGCAAGGTATCGCCGCTCCGGCGGCGCCGGCACCCAGGCGTTCGCGTAGAATGCGCCGCGAGGTCCCCGCGCATGAATCGTCTCCGCATCGCCCTGCTCGCCGCCGCCGTCGCCGCCCTGGCCGCGTCCGCCGCTCCGCGCGCCACCGCGCCGGGCGAGGGCCCCGATCCGTGGTTCGGTACGTTCTCGATCATCGCGTTCGATCCCGCCACCGGCGAGTTCGGCGTCGGCGTGCAGTCGCGCGCCTTCGGCGCCGGCGCTGCCGTCCCGTACGCCAAGGCGGGCGTGGGCGCCGTGGCCACCCAGGCGTCGGCCAACCGCCTCTACGGGCCGAAGGCGATCGCGCTGCTCGAGCAGGGCCTGTCGCCGGCCGAGGTCGTGAAGCGCATCACCGACGAGGACCCGGGCCGCGATACGCGTCAGGTGGCGGTGATCGACGCGAAGGGCTGCTCGGCCGTCTACACCGGCAAGCGCGTGATCGATCGCAACAACGACCCGAAGGATCTCGTGCACCTCGGCGGCTACGCCGGGCACGTCACGGGCGAGAACTTCTCCGTGCAGGGCAACACGCTGGCGAGTGAAGAGGTGGTGAAGGCGATGGCCGCCGCTTACCGCGCCGGCCGCGGCTCCATGGCCGAGCGGCTGATGGACGCGCTCGATGCCGGCCAGTCGAAGGGCGGCGACACGCGCGGCATGCAGTCGGCCGGCCTGCTGGTGGTGAAGCCGATCCCGCCCGGATCGGATTCCACCGTCGAGCGCATCGTCGACGTGCGCGTCGACGACTCGGAGAACCCGTTCAAGGAGCTGCGCCGCCTGCTCGACATGACGCTCGGCGTGCCGCAGAAGCTCACCGATCGCGCCGCGACGCTGGCGAAGGAGGGCCGTCACCAGGAAGCGATCGCCGAGATGCAGAAGGCGCTCGCCATCAACCCGCGGGCCGAGAACCTGATGTACGCGCTCGCCCAGCGCTACGCGCAGGCGGGCGACGCGCCGAAGGCGCTCGAGCAGCTGGGCATGGCGATTCGGCGGCAGCCGAAGCAGTGGAAGGCGCAGGCCGCCGCCGATCCGGTGTTCGCGCCGTTGAAGGCGTCGCCCGAATTCCAGCGCCTCGTCGCGCCCTGAGCGCGAGGGGCTGCACGAAAAGATCGCGTGCCGGCGCTTGACGCCGCCGCCGTTCCTGCTACCCTACGCCGCACATCCACATCGGCCACGGGGCCATCGGCACGGGAAAGGGGGCTGCGGTATGCGCTGGCGTCTGCTCGTTCTCGGAATACTCACGTCGTGTCTCGTCTCGGGCCTCGCCCCTGACGCGATCGCCCAGTCGATCACGGGCACCATCACGGGCCGCGCGCAGGACTCGAGCGGCGCCATGCTGCCCGGCGTCACGGTGAGCATCACGAGCCCGGCGATGATCGGCGGCGCCCGCACGGCAGTCACCGATGCCGCCGGCACGTATCGCTTCACGGCGCTGCCGCCCGGCACTTACACGGTGTCGTTCGAGCTGCCATCGTTCAAGAAGCTGGCCCTCGAAGGCATCCTGGTGCGGCCCAACGCCACCGCCACGGTGAATGGCCCGCTGCAGCTCGACACGCTCGAGGAATCGGTCACCGTCACGAGCTCCACGCCCACCATCGACCTGCAGTCGTCGGAAGTGGCCGTGAACTGGACCGACGAGCAGATGGAGAACCTGCCGTACGGGCGCGGCATCCGCGGCCTGGCGCGCCTGGTACCCGGCCTCACGCCGACGCAGTTCGACGTGGGCGGCAACACCGTGGGCGGCTCCACGACGACCGGCGCCCGGTCGTACGGCCGTACCGGCGGCGAGCTGATCAAGTTCGACGGCGTGGTGTGGGATCAGTTCTTCGGCGACTACAACACCTACGACCAGGTGCAGGTGTCGGGCGCCGCCAAGGGCGCCGAGGCGCAGAGCCCGGGCGTCACGCTCAGCTTCATCATCAAGTCGGGCGGTAACCAGTTCCACGGCAACTACCTGGGCGCGTGGCAGGACGGCGCCTTCCAGGGCAACAACGTCACCGACGCGCTGCGCAAGCAGGGCTTCGATCCAGGCAACAACAAGTTCACGCGCTACAACGACGTGAGCCTCGACCTCGGTGGCCCGATCCTGCGCGATCGGCTGTGGTTCTACGGCGCCTACGGCTACAACTACTCGGGCCTGCTCATTCCCGGCTTCATCGACACCAAGACCAACGAGCAGGTGGAGTACTTCACCCGCCTCGACAACCCCACGCTGAAGCTCACCTGGCAGGCCTCGAAGAACAACAAGATCGAGCTCACGCAGCAGTTCAACCGCAAGTGGCAGCCGTACCGCAATGCCAGCGCCTTCCTGCCGCGCGAGGCCACGCAGAACCAGATCGCATGGACGGCGATCGGCCCGGCGCTGAAGCTCACCCGCGTGATGAGCCAGAGCATGACGTTCGACGCCGGCGTGAACCGCTCCGGCTACTGGTGGCCCGACAAGGCGTGGACCGAGGACGTGCGTCGCGTCGACCTCACCACCACCCAGACGCGAGGCGCCTTCCTCACGCTGCGCCGTGAGCCGGCGCGCTACGGCTGGAACGGCACGTGGTCGTGGTATCGCACCTTCGGGAGCACCAACCACGAGGTCAAGTCGGGTGTGCTCGGCTATCACAGCACCAACCACGTCGAGACCTACGGCTACCCGAACCAGCAGATCTACCAGTATCGAAGCCTGCCCGGTGAAACCAATCCGTTCCTGCATCCCGATTCGGTGCAGGTGTTCGAGTACCCGAACGACACCAACGCCGGCGTGCTCTACAACTCGTGGTACGCCAACGACAGCATGACGCTGTGGAAGCGCCTCACGCTGAACGTCGGCGTGCGCTACGACCGCTACGCCTCGTGGCTGCCCGAACAGGGCAACCCGGGCACCGGGCCGTTCGCCACCGCGCGCATCTATCCCGAGAACCACGACTACCCGACCTACAGCGCGTGGTCGCCACGCATCTCGGCGGTCTACGACATCTCGGGCAACGGTCGCGTGGCACTCAAAGCGAGCTACGGCCGCTACTCCGCCGCCGGCTCGGGCGTCACCGCGGCCGCGGGTCCCGTGGCCAGCCAGGTGAATCCCGCCAACACGCTGGTCTCGACCTACACGCGCTGGGACGGCACCATTCCCTACACGCCGGTCGCCGCCAACCTCACCGGCATCACCGGCCAGAGCCGCGACAGCCGCCTCGATCCCTCGCTCAAGGGCGAGTACATGGACGAGTACACGGCCGGCGTCGACTTCGGGATCAGCAGCAGCTCGTCGCTGCGCGTGAACGTCGTGCGCAAGCGCGACTTCCGCGGCAACAAGGAACTGAACCTGGCGCAGCCGTACGAGGCCTTCACCGACCGCGCCACCGGCATCGATCCCGGCCGCGACAACATCACCGGCACGGCCGACGACAAGGTGATCGAGGTGTGGTCGGTGCCGCGCACCTACCCGGGCTTCGGCCAGGTGAAATCGCTCTTCGTGAACGCCGCGCCCGGCGAAGGCGACGATCGCTACACCGCGCTCGAGACCACCTTCAACAAGGCGCTCACCAACCGCTGGTCGTTCCTGGCGTCGTACACGATCGATCGCCGCAACGCGAAGAACATCAACCCGCGCAATCCGAACGAAGCGCTCTACGGCGTGGTGCTCGGCACCGACACCAAAGGCACGTGGGCGCTGCCGGAAACGCATCAGGGCTTCCGCGCCAGCGGCACCGTGGAGCTGCCGTGGCGGATGCTGCTGGCGTCGACCTTCACGGCGCAGCAGGGCGCCTACTTCGATCGCGTCGTGCAGGTGCGCAACGCGCTCAATGCCCTGGTGAACGTGACCGTGGAAGGCCAGGCCGGCCGCTACGACTGGGTGAAGCTGGCCGACCTGCGCGCCTCGAAGACGTTCTCAGTGTTCAAGACGCACACCTTCGAGACGTTCGTCGACTGCTTCAACCTCTTCAACACCAGCGTCGTGCTGCGTCGCGTGACCACCAACGGGCCGAACTACGACAAGCCGCTCTCGACCGGCGGCATCGACGCGGCCTCGGCCAATCCGATTCCGGCGGCGCGCGTGTTCCGCATCAGCGCGCGCTACCGCTTCTAGTCCGGCTGGCGGGCGGCCCGGGCCCCCCCCGCTACCATACCGGGAGGTGCCGTCCCACCTCCGCGTCCGCCCGCTCCTCCGCCTGCTGCACATCTGGTGGCCGGCCGCGCTCGGCTGGTCGATCGCGGTGGTCGTGCGCCGCGCCACCGGACGCCCCTGGGATCCCGTGGGCGTGGCCGTGCTGCTGCTGGGCATCGTCGCCGCCTACAGCCTCGATCGCATCGCCGACGCCGGGCCCGACGAGCCGCGCTGGATGCGCCGCCTGCTCGTGGCCGTCACGGCCATCGCCACCGTGCTCGGCGGGCTGCTGCTGCCGGTGCTGCCCGTGGCCTCGGCCGCGGTGGTGGTGATCGCGGCTCTGGCCGCCACGCTCTATCCGAGCGTGAAGCGTCTGCCGCTCGGCAAGACGCTGATCGTGCCGCTCGTGTGGACGTGGTGCGGCATCGTGCTGCCGTCGGGCGAGGCGTCGTGGCTCGGCTGGCGAGGCCTGGTCGAGCCGGTGGCGCTGCCGATCTTCCTGCTGTTCGTCGCCGGGTGCCTGCTGTGCGACCTGAAGGACGCGGCGATCGATCGCGCCGCCGGCGTGCCGAGCGTGCCGGCGCTCGTCGGTGTCTCGCGCGCGACGGCGATGGCGCTCGGCGTCGCGGCGCTGGCCGGCGTGGTCGCGATGCTGGAAGGTCGTCCGGGTCTGGCGCTGAGCGCGGTGGCGCTCTGCGCGGCGGGCCTGCGACCGGCGCTGCTGGCCGTGCCGGACGTCGGCCCGCTCGTGGTGGACGTGATCCTGACGTTGCCGGGCCTACTCATCGCGGCCCGGCTCGTCTGACGTGCGCTAGTCTTTCGGGTCGGGCACCACCGGCACCTGGTAGGTCTTCTCGAGCGCCTGCAGGTACTCGCCGAACAGCCCCTTGATGCCGTCGAATTCCTTCTTCACGACGGTGCGGTAGCTCTCGTTGGTGGCGAAGTCGAAGAGCAGCGACGCCATCGCCTGCGCCTGCACGGTGAAGCCGTTGTGGCCCACCGGCTTCAGGTTGTCCTGCTCCATCTCGTAGGTGTGGTTCGGCCAGTCCGACGTGTAGGCGCTGAAGCCGATGCCGGGGACGTCGCGCGACACGCTGCCGCTTTCCTCGAAGCCCTGCGGCTTGCCCGGCTCGTCGAGCACCTTCCCGCCGCCGTACTGCTTCATGTAGGCGAAGCCGAGCTCGGCCAGCGACGCCACCGAGATGCCGTCGCGGTTGCTGCCGTAGTTGTCGATCTTCACCTTGGTGCCGGTGGCCAGCGCCGCCGCCTTCGCGGCGTTGTCGACGAACTCGCGCACCTGCTTCAGGTACACCTCGTCGGGATAGCGGATGTAGAAGTCCGCCTGCGTGCGATCGGGCACCACGTTCGGCGCCGCGCCACCCTCGGTGATGATGCCCTGGATGCGCGCCTCGGGCCGGATGTTGGCGCGCACGGCGTCGACGTTCTCGAACATCTTCATCACGGCCGTGAGTGCATTGCGCCCGTTCCACGCCGTCATCTGGTGTGCCGGCGCCCCGGTGAACGTGTACTTCACGCCGTCGATGTTCAGGCAGCAGGTGCCGAAGCCCGGCGCCGGCCGCGACGTGTTCATGCTGGCGTGGCTGCGCACGATGACGTCCATGCCGTAGAACACGTTGGCCTTGTGCATCACCGTCTTGGCCGACGGCTCGAGCAGTTCCTCCGCGGGCGTGCCGAATACGGTGACCGTGCCGGGCAGGCGTTCCTTCTCGAGGAACTCGGCCAGCGCCACGGCGGCGGCGATGCCAATCGGGCCCTGCGAGCAGTGCTGGTCGCCGTGGAAGGCGCCCTGGGTGCCGCGCAGCGCGTCGTACTCGACGATGACGCCCATGTTCGGCTTGCCGCCCTGCCCGCCCTTGTAGCGCGCGGTGAACGCCGTGGCGAAGCCGCCGCCGCCCATCTCCACGCTGAAGCCGTGCGCCTTCAGCGTCTCGGTGAGCTTCTGCGCCGAGCGCGTCTCCTTGTAGCCGATCTCGGGATGCGTGCAGATGTCGTCGGAGAGCTTCAGCAGCTCGGTGTCGAGCAGCGCCTTGGCACGGGCGGCCACCGCGTCGCGCTTGGCGTTGGGCGCCCGCAGCGTCTTCACCAGCGTGGGCACGTCGATCGACTGTTCCAGCGCGCCCATCTTCTGCAGCACGCCCTTGGCCGCCTCGCGCTCCGCCTGCGTTTCCTGCGCCGTCGCCGGCGCCGCCAGCGCCAGCGTCACCACCATGCCCCACCCGATGCTCCGACGTGTCATCCCAGCCTCCACGGACGAGTGTATCCGCACGCCTGTCACGCCACGTCTCCGCGCTCGCGTAGAATGCGCGGACCGGGAGTTGCCCATGATCCGCCGCGCTGCCTTCGTCCTTGCCGCCCTCGTCATCGCCTTCGTGGCCTCGCGTCCACTCGGCGCGCAAACCGACACCATCACCGTGCGCGCTCCGCTGCTCATCGACGGCCGCGGCGGCCAGCGCACCGACGCGATGGTCACCGTGAAGGACGGCAAGATCCGCGTGCTGGGCCAGGCGTCGGGCACACCCACCTACGATCTCGCCGGCCTCACGCTGCTGCCCGGCTTCATCGACACGCACGTCCACATCGGCTGGCACTTCGACGCCAGCAACCGCTTCCAGTCGGGCCCCGAGCCGGCCGATCAGGCCGTGCTCTACGCCGCCGAGAACGCGTGGGTCACGATGATGGCCGGCTTCACCACGATCCAGAGCGTGGGCGCGCCGGCGGACAAGGCGCTGCGCGACGCCATCAACCGCGGCGTGCTGCCCGGTCCGCGCCTGCTCAGCTCGCTCGGCCAGATCGCGAACCCGAAGCTGACGCCCGCCGAGATGCGCGGACTGGTGCGGAAGTTCAAGGCCGACGGCGCCGACCTCGTGAAGATCTTCGCGTCGGCCAGCATCCGCGACGGCGGCACGCCGACCTTGTCGCAGGAACAGCTCGACGCGCTGTGCGGCGAGGCGCGCACCGTGGGGATTCGCACCATGGTGCACGCGCACGCGCCCGAGGCGATGATGCGCGCCGCCCGCGCCGGCTGCACCGTGGTGGAACACGGCGGCCTCGCCACGCCCGAGGCGCTGGCCTTCCTGGCCGAGAAGGGCGTGTGGTTCGATCCGAACATCGGCCTGGTCACCCAGAACTACCTCGAGAACAAGACGAAGTACCTCGGCATCGGCAACTACACCGAGGAAGGCTTCGCGTCGATGGAGAAGGCGCTGGGCATGAAGGACGCCATGTTCTCGGCCGCGCTGAAGACGAAGGGCCTGAAGATGACGATGGGCACCGACGCCACCGCCGGCGCGCATGGACAGAACATGCGCGAGATCGTCGAGCGCGTGAAGTCGGGCCAGGCGCCCATGGACGCCATCACCATCCTGACGTCGAAGTCGGCCGAGTCGATGAACCTGCAGATGGAGACCGGCGCCATCTACCCCGGCCTCGCCGCCGATCTCGTGGCGGTGGAAGGCAACCCCCTCACCGACATCACCGCGCTGCAGCGGGTGCGCTTCGTGATGCGCAACGGCGTCGTCTACAAGTTCGAGAAGCACTGAGCGATGACGATCCGCCTGCTCGCGACTTGTGCCGCACTCACGCTGCTGGCGGTCGGTGAGCCGGCCGGGGCGCAGCCCGTCCGCTATACCGTCGCCGGCCACGTGCAGCTCGGTCCCGGACAGGTCGTCACGGGCCTTCCGGTCGCCTTGAGGGCGAATGGCGATGTCGTCGCCACGACCACAGCGGACGGCGCCGGCCGATTCACGTTTCCCGACGTGGCTCCTGGCCGCTACTTCATCGATGTGCGCGTCGGAAGCCTCGTCAGCTCGCAAGCGACCATCGACGTCGGCCCGGGCTTGCCTGTCGACATCACGGTGAGCCTCTACTCGATCATGGACGACTTCACTGTCGTGGGCGAGGCGCTGCCGGTGAACCTCTCGGCGGTGCAATCGAGTGCGCGGGAACTCGCAAGCCGTCCGCTGCGCCTGCAGAGCCGGGCGCTGCCGCAGGCGCTCGCCGCGGCCCCGGGGTGGGCGGACGAGGACAACGGCCTCCTGCACGTGCGCGGCGTCGACGATGGCGTGCTGTACGTCGAGGATGGCGTTCCTGTGTACGACCGTCTCGACGTCACGTTCGGCCTACCGCCGTCGCTGGCCGCCGCCGGCACCGTCACGGTGGCCACGGGCCACACGCCGGCCCAGTACGGCCTGAAGTCGGGCGCCGTGGTGTTGGTGGATTCGCCGCCCGCGCCGCAGCGCTGGCAGGGCGACGTGCAGGCCGGCGCCGGCAGCAGCGCGCTCGGCAGCACGGTGATGTCGACAGGCGGCCCGCTGCGAACGGGCTTCGACATCTTCGCGTCGACGGCCGCCGAGCGTTCGACGCGCTTCCTCGATCCGGTGCATCCCGACAACCTGCACAACGTGGGCGGCGTGGCCGCGGGGTCGCTGCGTCTGCGATCCGCCTTGCCGCGCAGCGGTCAGATCACCGGGCTGGCGCGTTTGGGCCGATCACGTTTCGACGACCGCACGGCAACGAGCAGGACGAGGCCGGTCAGGATCAACGCCAGCGGATCACACAGCGCGCCGGCTCCGTCGCGTGGCAACAGGCAGTTGGCCGGAGCGCCATACAGGTCGGCGGCTACGCCCGCCGCGTCGATGCACGCCTCCTGCCCTCTGACGACGACACACCGCTCCGCGCGTCGTCCACGCGCCGTCACAACCGCCAGGGCCTCCTGGCGTCGATGAACCGTCGCGTCGGCCGCCACGACCTCACGGCCGGAGGCGAGGCCGCCCGATTGTCGCTGCACGAAGACTTCGCCTTCGCCGTCACCGACCGGGACGCCGACGATCTCTCGGAGGTCGCGCGCGCCTTCACGACGCAGCATCCGTTCGTGTTCAGCGACCAGGCGGCGAGGACGCAGTGGTCGGCCTTCGCACAGGATCGCGTGAGATTCGGCCCGCTGTCGCTGGAGACCGGTCTGCGCTACGACCGCACGGAGTTGCTGGTTCCGGCCTCGCAGTGGAGTCCGCGCCTCGGCGCCGGTCTCGAGCTACCCGGCCTGGCCGCCTCGATGCGACTGTCGTTCAACCGCTTCTTCCAGCCGCCACAGGCCGAACATCTGCTGCTTGCCTCGTCTGAGGCGGCGCGCGCGCTGTCGCCGTTCGCGACCGATGACGATCGCGAGTCGGGCGGCGCCGCGATCGAGCCGGAACGCACCAGCGCCTGGGAACTGGGCTGGGACCAGCGTCTACCTGCGGGGCTGCGCCTGGATGTGGACGCCTGGCATCGTCGCGTGAAGAACTACGCCGATCCCAACGTGTTCTTCGGCACCACCATCGTCTTCCCGAACAGCGTGGCGAGGGGCACGGCGCGCGGCCTCGACGTGCGGCTCACGCTGCCCTCCCGGCGCGGCTGGTCGGGGTCGGCCAGCTACACGCTGTCGAAGGTGGAACAGGAGGGGCCGATCAACGGCGGCCTGTTCCTCGAGGACGACATCGACGCGCTCGGCCCGGGCGTGACGTTCACACCGGACCACGATCAGCGGCACGTCGGCGCGGCGACGATCAGCTGGGTACAGCCGGTCGGGCGCTGGTCGGCGTCGGCGCAAGCCCGCTACGCCAGCGGCACGCCGCTCGAAGTGGGCGAACTCGACGACGCCGATCTCGCGAATCTGCTGGAGCGTCCAGGCGCGGACCTGATCGACGTCGAGCGTGGCCGCGTGAAGCCGCGCCTCGTGGTGGACGTCACCGCCTCCGCGCGCCTGCTCCGCGCCGGCCGCGCCCAGCTCTCGCTCGGCGCCAGCGTGCTGAACGCGTTCAATCGCCGCTACGCCTTCAACTTCGGCAATCCCTTCAGCGGCACCCACTTCGGCGCGCCCAGACAGTTCCGCGTCGATCTCTCGGCGTCGTTCAGGTGAGTAGCAGACGCCGCCGGAGCCACTGGCCGGGACGGCGGCATCCAATCGCCGGCTCCGCTTCGCACGGCGGTCACTCGCACCTCCCGGCGGCTTGAGCCTGTACGAACACTTAGGGGGCCCCCATCCCCTGCCCAGGCGACACCCGCACTCCCGGTGCGAGTGTCGGATCCGTTCGCGCCGCGCTCAGAGTCGCCGGCGATCGGATACCGCCGTCCCGACCAGTGGCGCACGACCGCGGCTGGCGAGTGGATGGTACCGGTTCGACCAGCGGCTCAACGCGCCGCGACAGCCTGCGCGATCGCATCAGCGCCGCGCCGCACGTCGTCCTCGCTCGTGTAGAGATGCACCGACGCGCGGACGCGCCCGAGCTCGCCCGTCACCAGCACGCCCTCGTCTTCGAGCCGACGCCGGATCGCATGCGGCTCGTCGGCCAGGAACGCCACGCTGCCGGCGCGCTCGGCGGCCGGCTCCGGCGTGATCACCGGCAGGCCGTGCGCCACGAGGCGGACGCGCAGTTCGCCCGACATCGCCAGTGTGTGCGCGAAGACGCGGTCGAGCCCCACCTGCTGCAGGTAGCCGAGTGACTCGTCGAGCACGTAGAGCGACGCGTAGGCCGGATTGCCGGGCTCGAACGCCTGGCCCGTGGCTTTCGTCGCCACGTCGCCCGGCGTCTCGAACGGCGGACGCCAGTCCACCGAATGCCAGCCGGTGAGCGCGGGCCGCCAGTCCGGAATCCGTGCGCGGTTCCAGTAGGCGATCGCCGCGACGTGGATGTCGAGCAGGTACTTGTAGCAGCAGCCCACCAGCAGATCGGCCACTGGCGCATGCACCGGCACCGAGCCGAGCGCATGCGACGCATCCACCACGAACAGCGCGCCCACCTTCTTCGCCAACGCCGCGTAGGCCTCGAGATCGTGGCGCTCGCCGGTGAGATACGACACGTGGCTCACCGCCACCACGCGCGTCTTCGCGTCGATGGCCTCGGCGAAGCGCGCCAGCGGCGCCCGCATCGTGCCCGGCTCGGGCGTCACCGTCCGCACCTCCACGCCGCGACGGCGCTGCGCGAGGAACGGATTCATGAGCGACGGGAACTCCCAGCGCTCCATCACCACGTTGTCGCCGTCGCGCCAGTCGATGCCATCGGCGATGAGGCTCACGCCGTGCGCCACGCTCGAGGGGAAGCCGATGTCGTCCGGCGACGCGCCCAGCATCGACGCCACCTTCCCCGCCACGCTCGCGCGCACCGCGTCGTTGCTACGCTGGCCGGCGAGTCCGCGCCCCTTCGCCTGCGCGAAGCGATCGAGCGCCGCCTGCGCGCGCGCGAGGAACGGCGTCTGCCCGCCGCCCGCGAGATGGATGATGTTGTGGAGATGGAGAAAGTCGGACGTCGGCACCAGCATGGCGCGCGGATTATCGCACGCGGTGCCGCGACTTCAGTCCGCGGTGCGGTTCGGCGCTGGCAGCACCGCGAGCGACACCGCCATCGCCACCACCGACATGAGCAGGCCGTACATCGCCGGCGTCATCCACGCCGGCCCGGGATTCCCGAAGGTCTGCACCGCCAGCACCGCGGCAATGCCCATCAGCGTGGCGGCGAGGGCGCCGCTGGTCGTGGCGCGCGGCACGAACAGGCCGGCCAGGATCGGCACGAAGAGGCCCACGCCCATCAGCGTGTAGAAGATGCTCAGCGCCGCGATCACCGACTCCGCCGTCATCGCCAGCATCACCGCCACCGCGCCGAGCAGCACCGCGGTGACGCGCGCCACCAGCAGCTGCCGCGCCTCGTCGGCCGACGGCTGGATGAAGCGCGCGTAGAGATCGCGCGCCACTGAGGTCGTCAGCATGAACAGCACCGCGTCGGCGGCACTGATCTCGGCCGAGAAGACCGCCGCGAGACCAAGGCTGCCGATGGCCGGCGGCACGCCCTGCATCAGCAGCGTCGGCAACGCCAGTTCCTGCGAGGTCAGCGTCGGGAACTGCGCCCGCGCGATCATGCCCATCACCACCGGCACGATGGCGTAGAGGAAGAGGCCCAGCGCGTTCAAGCCCACGCCCCAGCGCACCGCGTGCGCGTCCTTCGCGCCGTAGACCTTCTGCAGCAGGCCGGGAGACACGACGAACGCCGGCGCCAGCATGGCGATGTAGATCCAGCCCGACGCGCCGCCCCGCGCCAGATCCCAGTACGTCGCGGTGGGCTGCAGCGCGGTGATCGCGTCCCAGCCGCCCGCCGCCGACAGCGCGAACGGCAGCGCGATCGCGAGGCCGACGAGCTTGACCGCCAGCTGCACCATGTTCACCCACGCCGACGTGAGCAGGCCGCCGGCCGCGAAGTACGTCGTGACCACGACGCCGCCGATGATGCAGCCCCACAGCTTCGGCACGCCGGCGACGACGCCGAGGATCCACGACAGCGCGATGAGCTGACCGGCGAGGATGAAGAGCGCACCCACCCACAGCAGCAGGCCGATCAGCAGGCGCACGCTGGGGCCGTAGCGATGCTCGAGGTAGTCGCCCACCGTGCGCAGGTTGTGTCGCACCGTGATGCGATGAATGGCTGGCCCGATCCAGAACGCCAGCACCACGGAGCCAATCGCCGCCGAGCCCACCCACCACCAGGCGGCCAGGCCGTCGCGATAGCCGAGGCCGGTGGCGCCCACCGTGGAGCCGGCGCCGATGTTCGCGGCGAGCATCGTCGAGAACAGCAGCCCGGGGCCGAGCGAACGCCCGGCCACGAAGAAGCCCTCGGCCGTACGCACCTTGCGGCCGATCCACAGGCCGAGGCCGATGATGGCCGCCGAATAGACGAGCAGGAGCAGCAGCGACGCGGTCACGTCGGCAGACTACAGCAGGAAGCCGGCGATGGTGGCGGTGACGAAGTTGGCCAGCGTGCCGGCCAGCATCGCGCGAATGCCGAGCCGCGCCAGGTCGTGGCGGCGATTCGGGGCCAGCGCGCCGATGCCGCCGATCTGGATGCCGATCGAGCTGAAGTTGGCGAAGCCGCACAGCGCGAAGGTCGCGATCGTGAACGAACGCGGATCCAGCGTGGCCTTCAGCGGCCCGAGCTGCGAGTACGCCACGAACTCGTTCAGCACCATGCGCGTGCCGAGCAGGTTGCCCACGGTGGTGGCATCGTGCCACGGCACGCCCATGCTCCACGCCAGCGGCGCGAAGGCCCAGCCGAGAATCTGCTGCAGGCTCAGGCCCACGAGGCCGAGCGCGGCGTTCAGCGCCGCCACCAGCGCCAGGAACGAGATCAGCATGGCGCCGACGTTCAGCGCCAGGTGCAGGCCTTCCGCGGTGCCACGGCCGGCGGCGTCGATGATGTTCACGTCGGTCTTCTCGACGTCGAGCTTCACGGTGCCCATCGTCTTCGGCTGCTCGATCTCGGGGACGAAGATCTTGGCCATCATCAGCGTGCCGGGCGCCGTCATGATCACGGCGGTGAGGAGATGCCGCGCCTCGATGCCGAACAGGATGTAGGCGGCCATGATGCCGCCCGAGATGTGCGCCATGCCCGACGTCATCACCGTCATGAGCTCGGAGCGCGTCATCGCCGGCAGGTAGGGGCGAATCGTGAGCGGCGCCTCGGTCTGGCCCATGAAAATGCTGGCCGCCACGTTCAGCGCTTCGGCACCGCTGGCCTTCATGAAGCGGCGCATGGCGATGGCGAAGAGCCGCACCACGAACTGCATCACGCCAAGGTAGTAGAGGATGGCGAAAAGCGCCGCGATGTAGATGATCGTCGGCAGTACCTGGAACGCGAAGATCACGCCGTACTGCGCGCCTTCGGCGCCGAGCACCGTGGTCATGATCTTCGGCCACGCCTCCTTGTTGCCGAGGGGCCCGAACACGAACGAGGCGCCGACGTTGGCGAAGTCGAGCAGGCGGTTGATGCCCTGCCCCAGCGTCTGGAAGAGCTCCTGTCCCGGCGTGGTCTTCAGCACGATCAGCGCGAAGACGATCTGCAGGCTCAGGCCCCAGGCCACCGTGCGCCGATCGATCGACCGCTTGTTGGTCGAGGCCGAGTAGGCCAGCGCGAGGATGACGAGCAACCCGACCAGCGACTGGATCTTCGGGGCGTTGAGGGTCGCCGCGGCGGCGGCCAGGACGGCGGCGAGGCCGAACGCGCCGGCCACGACCATCATGTCCTGGCGGGTCCACGGGTCGATGGGCGGTTCGGGCTTGGATGCGGTGCTCATGCGCCCGTCAGAGTATGCCGGCCCATCCTTCGTGGCAACCCATCCCCGCCCGGGGGACAGGCCCCTTACCGTTCTCGTAAGGGACCTGTCCCCGGCTACGGACGCTTGTAGACGTTGCCGTCCTTCATCACGAAGCGCACCTTGCGCAGCGCGGCGACGTCGGCCGTCGGGTCGCCGTCGACGGCGATCAGATCCGCGAACAGGCCGGCCTTCACACTGCCCACCTTGTCGCCGATGTGGAAGGTGGTGGCGTTGCCCGACGTGGCGATGCGCACCGCGTCGACGGCCGGCAGGCCGGCGGCCACCATCATCTCGAGCTCGCGGAGGTTGTCGCCGTGCGGGAAGACGCCCACGTCGCCGCCGAAGCACAGCTTCACGCCGGCCTTCATCGCCGCCTGGAACGACGCCCGCTTGGTCACGAGCCGCTGCGGTTCGGGGTCGCTGCCCTTCTTCCAGCCGGCGTACTGCGCGGTGGCGTCGCCGGCGGCGAGCGTCGGGCAGAAGGTGACGCCCTTCTCCTTCATCAGCTGCCAGATCTCGGGCGTGCCGGCATCGCCGTGGTCGATCGTCTCGACGCCGCCCAGGATGGCGCGGCGCATCCCCTCGGCCGTGCCGGCGTGCGCGGCCACGTAGCGGCCGCTGCTCTTCGCCGTGGCGACGATGGCGGCGATCTCCTCCACGCTGAACGTCGGCAGCGACTCGCCGTTCGGGCCCCAGCGGTAGTCGGCGTAGACCTTCACGAAGTCGATGCCATGGCCGATCTGACGCCGCGCCACGTGCGTGACGCCCTCGACGCCGTCCGCCTCTTCCGCGCCCTGCGGCACGGTGACTTCCGACGCGAAGCCCTTCGGGCCGTAGGAGCCCGTGGCCACCATCGCCGGACCGGACGTGAGCATGCGCGGTCCGGGGATGACGCCGTCCTCGATCGACTTCTTCAGGCCGATGTCGGCGTAGCCAGCGCCCTCGGTGCCCATGTCGCGCACCGTGGTGATGCCGGCCATCAGCGTGTCTTTCGCGCTCACCGTGGCGCGCGCGACGCGATACGCCACCGACTCGCGCAGCACCTGGTCGTTCCACGTCACCTCGTTGTACGGGTGCAGCAGCAGGTGCGAGTGCCCCTCGACGATGCCGGGCATCAACGTGAGCGCCGGCAGCGCCACCACCTCGGCGCCAGGCGGCACCGTGACCGACGAGGCCGGTCCCGCCGCCTCGATCGACTTGCCGCGCACGACGACGACCCAGCCGTCGTGCATCGCCGCGCCGTCGTAGACGCGCGCGGGCCGCAGCACCCGCACGGCCGGCGCCTGGGCGCGGCCGGCCAGCGGAAGGACACAGACGACGAGCGCGAGGGCGAGCGTGAGGCGTCGAAGCATGCCGGCATTGTAAGCGCGCCCGCGACGCCGCGCGGCGGTGTACGATCGGCGCGGATGCAGACGGCGGACATCGTCATCATCGGGGGCGGCTGCATGGGCGCCGCCACCGCCTACTACCTCACGCGCGAACCCGGCCTCTCGGTGGTGCTCGTGGAGCGCGACGCGCAGCTCGGCACCGGCTCGACCGGACGCAACGCCGGCGGCGTGCGCCACCAGTTCTCGGACCCGGCCAACATCGCGCTGTCGCGCGAGTCGATCGCGCTCTTCGAGCGATTCGAGGACGAGATCGGCTCCCCCATCGACTTCTGGCAGGACGGCTACCTGTTCCTGCTGTCGTCGCCCGGATCCGTCGCCGCCTTCGAGCAGAGCGTCGCGCTGCAGCGCTCGCTCGGCCTCGACGTGGCGTGGCTCACGGGCGCGGAGGCCGCGGCGATGACGCCCGGCCTCGACGCGACCGGCGTGCTGGCCGCGACGTTCTGCGCGAAGGACGGCATCACCGATCCGAACGGCGTCACCATGGGCTTCGCGAAGGCGGCGCAGGCGCGCGGCCTCACCGTGCTGCGCGACACCGAGGTCACCGGCATCGAGGTCGAGGGCGGACGCGTGAGCCGCGTGCGCACGAGCCGCGGCGACATCAGCTGCCGCACGGTGGTGAACGCCGCCGGCCCGTGGGCCGGCCAGGTGGCGGCGCTCGCCGGCGTCACGCTGCCGGTCGTGCCCGAGCGGCGGCACATCTTCATCGCGCAGCCCGAGGCCGGCGCCAGCTGGGACGATGCGCGCTTCGCCGGACAGACACCGTCGTCGCGCCTGATGGTGATCGACTTCGACACCACGTTCTACTTCCATCGCGAGGGCGCCGGTATGCTGTTCGGCATGGGCGATCCGTCGGAACGTCCGGGCTTCGACACCAGCGTGAAGTGGGACTTCCTGCCGGCGGTGACGGAGGTGGCGATGCGCCGCCTGCCGGCGCTCGGCGACGCGGCGATCTCGCACGCGTGGGCCGGCCTCTACGAGATGACGCCCGACCACAACCCGGTGATCGGCCCGTGCGGCCTCGACGGCTTCCACGCCATCGCCGGCTTCAGCGGCCACGGCTTCCAGCAGGCGCCGGCGGCTGGACGCATCCTGGCCGAGGTACTGCTCGGCCGCGATCCGCGGTTCGATCTCACGCCGTTCCACTTCGAGCGTTTCGCGGCCGGCCACGCCGGCGGCGAACACAACGTCGTCTAGCGCACACGACGCCCGTGCAGGCCGCCGATCTCTCGCCGGTGCCCGTCGAGGCACGGACCCAGTCGGGCTGGGATCTGTTCCTGCTCTTCGCGGCAGCCAACATCGTCGCCACGACGATGCAGGTGGGTGCGTCGCTCGGCTCAGGGCTCGCGCCCGAACGCATGCTCGCGGTGGTCGTGGCCGGTGCGTGCCTGGGCGCGGCGCTCGTCGCCGCGCTGGCGCCGGTGGGCTCGCGGCTCGGCGTGCCGTCGATGGTGGCGGCGCGCGATCCGCTGGGATTCAGAGGCGCGCGCCTCGTGGCCGGGGTGCTCTTCGTCACCAACTTCGCGTGGATCGCGGTGAACAACGTGATCGCGGCGTCGGTGCTGGCGCGCATGACGCCGCTCGGCCTCGACGAGCGCGCGTGGGCGATCGTGGTCGGCGTCGTGTCGACGGCGGTCGTCGCCGCGGGTCCACAGGCCGTGCGTCTCGCCGATCGTGTGGCGGTGCCGCTGATGGCGGCGGCCGGGCTCGCCATCACGTGGACGGTGCTGCGTCTGCCCGCGCCTCCCGTGCTCGCGGGCGACGCCGCCGTCGCGCCATCCCTCGCGACGCTCTTCGACGTGGTGGTGGGCTACCAGGTGTCGTGGCTGCTGATGTTCGCCGACTACTCGCGCTTCACCGCGAGCGGCCGCACCAGCGCCCGCGCCGTGTTCCTCGGTCTGGCGCTCACCGCGATCTGGCTCATGCCGATGGGGTGGCGACTCGCGCAACAGGCCGGCAGCGCCGATCCGGGCGCGATGCTCGCGACGGCCGACGCCGGGCTGCTCGCGGCGCTGCTCATCACGCTGGCGACCATCACCACCAACTTCGTGAACATCTACCTGTCGTCGCTCGCCTGGCGCAGCGTGATGCCGGCCGTGCCCGATCGCGCCGCCGTGTGGATCGTGGGCCTCGTGGGAACGACGCTCGGTCTCACCGGCGGCTGGCTCGATCGCTTCGCCGGCTTCATGACCGTGGTGGGATCGGTGCTCGTGCCGGTGGGCGGCGTGATGGTGGCGCACTTCCTCCTGCGTCCGCGGGCGGTGAGCGTCGACGCTCTCTACGACGCGCGCGGCTCCCACGCCGGCGTGCGCTGGCCGGGCGTCGTGGCGTGGGCGCTGGGCATCGGCGTCTACGCACTGGTGCCGGTGGGCGCCACGTTGGCTGGCCTGGTCACGAGCGTGGCCGCCTACCTCGCGCTCGGCCGGACCGGCGCGCGCTGAGGCGACGCCTCACCACAACACGGGCACGCCGTAGGCGCCGAGCGCGGTGTCGCGGCTGACGAGCGTCGCGCCTTCCACCAGCGCCTGCGCCACCAGCATCCGATCGAACGGATCGGCGTGATGGGCCGGGAGTTCCTGCAGTCGGGCCGCGTGCGCCATGGTGACTGGCAGCTCCGAGAAATCGTCGGCCGCCACCGTGACCGCGAACGGCTCGGCGAGCCGCAGGCGCCCCAGCGCCGTCTTGATCGCCACCTCCCACGCCGAGGCGGCGCTGACCCACACGAGGTCGGCCGTGGCAATCGCCTCGCGAGCCCGGACCGACAGGCGCGGGTCGTCCACCTGCCACCAGAGCACGGTGTGGGTGTCGAGCAGCAGTCTCACTCGCGGCCCTCGAAGGCGGCCACGAGTGCGTCGGGCAGCGGCGCGTCGAAGTCGTCGCCGATCCAGGTCGCGGCCTTCGTCCTGCCGGGCCGGCGACCCGAGGTCGCGCGCAACGGCACCAGCTTCGCCAGCGGCTTCCCGGCCTTGGCGATGACGATCTCCTCGCCCGCCGCGGCCTGATCCACCAGCGTGGAGAGCCGGGTCTTCGCTTCGTAGAGGTTCAACGTGCGCGCCATGCCTCACGGTCGCACGCCGTCCGACCGTTGGTCAAGTTGGTCAACGAGAAAGCTGTTCCAACGGCCATGGTCGAGCTCTCTCAGTCCTGTGTGCGCCGGACTCGCGGTCCGCCGGTGCTCGTGTTTCACCCCCTTGGAGCATTCGAAACGGGGGGCCGCGTGAGTAGGAGAGACATCGCATGAACCTGTCTGCTATCAGCAACGCCCTGCGGCGCCACGCCCATTGGGGGCTGGCCATCGGGGCCCTGGTGTGTGCGCCGTCGACGAGCCAGGCGCAGTCGGCCATCATCTACGGTCAGCTGAGCAACTTCGACATCTCGAACGACACGGGCCGCGTGTGCCACGGGTTCGACATCGACATCGACGGCGTCACGCCGGCCGATGTGCCCTACGGCTTCACGGCCACCCGCTACGGCACGCCGACGATCACGGCGACGGCCACGGGCACGAAGATCCACTGGGAAAGCCCCTTCGACGCCAACTCGGGTCAGTGGGCCACCCGCACCCTGCAGCACACCGTGTCCTGGTTCTCGGGCCAGTGCTATTCGTGGGTACCCGCCACCTACCAGGACGGCGGCTGCGAGCACTTCGGCAGCTGGACCACCGCCAGCCCCGCGAAGGTCACCTCGCGCTGGCTGTGTGAAGACCCGGCCCTGCCGGCCGGTCAGCTCCGCGCGATGGACCCGCCGACCGCGGTGCCCTACGCCAACTACGTGGTGCAGCCGGCCGCCCGCGCGGCCGATCCGCCCCAGCTCATCGCCGACGTCGACGCGCCGGAGCCCGCCGAGGCGCCGAACCGCTTCGGCAACGCCCAGTGGGAGCGCAGCTTCCTCATGGAACTGCAGCGCCCGCTGACGGTCGAAGAGCTGATGGCCGACAACCCGGCCGCGGTGCCGATGGATCCGGCACAGCTCGAGTCGAACTACCAGATCCTGCAGGACGAGCCGGTCGCCGGCGGCAACGGCCGCCGCAAGCGCCACCGCCACCAGTCGGTCATCTCGCCGACCACGCGCGCCATCGTGCGCCGCATCGAGCTGTGGAACTACACGGGCAATTACGACCCGATCACCAACGAGGCGATCTGCCTCGACGGCCTTTGCAACGCGCCTGACCCGACCGAAATCGGCGAGATGATCTCGGTGCAGATGACGGCCGCCAACGTGACGCCCGACTCGGTGGTGGTGACGAAGGTCGGCCTCGGCAGCGTCGACGCCGCCGACAAGAGCATCTCGTGCGGCAGCAAGTGCGCCACCACCTACGCGGCTGGCACGGTCGTCACGCTCACCGCGAAGGCGGCCAGCGGCTACTCGTTCAGCGGCTGGAACGGCGCCTGCGCCGGCACCGGCACCTGCACCGTCACCGCCAACGGCATCAACAACGTCGGCGCGACCTTCACCGTGATTCCCGCGACGGGCGGCGGTGGCGGTGGTGGCGGCGCGACCGGCGGCGGCGGTGGCGGCACGACCACCACGAACCGCACCCTGTCGGTGAAGGCCAACGGCGGCAAGGGCCTCATCACGAGCAACGTCGGCGGCATCAACTGCGGCCGCACCTGCTCGGCGACGGTCGCCAACAACACCTCGGTCACGCTGACCGCGGTGGCCGACCCCGGCTTCCAGTTCGCGAGCTGGACCGGCGCCTGCACGGCCAACGGCAACACCTGCACGCTGGCGGTGGGTGCGAACACCAGCATCCAGGCCAACTTCATCAAGCCGTAAGGACCGTCCGCCCCTGTTGGGGGAACGGGGACAGACGGTGGAGGGCCGGTCCGCGAGGGCCGGCCCTTCGTCTGTACGGCCGCGCACGACGTAAGATCGTGCGGATGGCCACGCGGCAGATCACGCTCGACTACGACGGCGAGCCCGTCACGTTCACGGTGGAAGGCGACGTCACGGTGGGCCCGCCGCAGGTGCTGCTCGACGGCGACGACGACCTCACCGCCGGGCGTCCGTGGGCCGACCGCGGATTCACCGTCGCGCCGTTCCTGATGCCCGACGAGTACGCGCGCCTGGCCGACGGCATCCGCCTCGCGCTGGCCGGCCGTATCGCCGCCGCCGGACTCGCGGTGCCCGACGACTTCACCCTCGCTCGCTACCACGAGGTGGTGACGACCGACGAGGCGCACGCCCGCGTCAGCGCGCAGGGGCCGTGGTGCCATGCGGTCGCCGAGCTGGGCGTGCCGGTGGACGCCATCAGCCAGCGCGTCAGCGAGATCCTCGGCGTGCGCGTCTCGACGACGCCGCCGCACACGCAATTCCCCGAGCACTTCTGCTACCGCGTGGTGCGGCCGCGCAGCCGCGACAACAACCCGCCGCATCGCGACGTGTGGCTCGATCGCCTGCGTCACGCCGTGAACATCTACGTGCCATTCGCCGGCAGCACGCCGCGATCGTCGCTGCCGCTGGTGGCCGGATCGCACCGCTGGAAGGAATCCGAGATCGAGCGCACGGCCGCCGGGGCCACCGTGAACGGCATGACCTTCACCGTGCCGTCGGTGGTCGGCGCCGCGTACCCGCTCACGCTCGAGCGCCCCAGCCCGGGACCGAACGAGGTGCTGGTGTTCTCGCCGTATCTGATCCACGGCGGCGCGTTCAACCAGCAGACCGACCAGACGCGCGTGTCGCTCGAGATGCGCTTCTGGCGCGTGCAGGCCTGATCCCGTGGCCGTCAGCGCGTTCGACCTCTTCAAGATCGGCATCGGGCCGTCGAGCTCGCACACCGTCGGGCCGATGCGGGCGGCGCGACTCTTCGCGGGGCGCCTCGCCAACGAAGGCCGCCTGCCGCAGGTGGCGCGCGTGCACGCCGAGCTGTACGGCTCGCTCGGCGCCACGGGCAAGGGGCACGGCAGCGACACCGCGGTACTGCTCGGCCTGGCCGGCCACGAGCCCGATACCGTCGATGTCGATCGAATTCCGTCGTATCTCGCGGCCATCCGCGCCGATCGCCGACTGACGTTGCTCGGCCGCCACGCCGTGGCCTTCGACGAGTCCGCGGATCTCGTGTTCAACAAGCGCGAGAGCCTGCCGATGCACGCCAACGGCCTGCGCTTCCGCGCCTTCGACGCCATCGGCGCCGAGATCGCGGCGCGCGTCTTCTACTCCGTGGGGGGCGGCTTCGTCGTCAGCGAGGACGTCGCCGCCGACGGCACCGCGCAGAAGCGCATCGCGCCGGACACGACGGTGCTGCCGTATCCGTTCCGCACCGGCGACGAGCTGCTGGGCGTGTGCGCGCGCGAGGGCTGGTCGATCGCCCAGGTCATGCGGGCCAACGAAAAACACTGGCGCGCGGAGGCCGACATCGACGCCGGGCTGCTGCGCATCTGGCAGGTGATGCAGGCGTGCGTGACGCGCGGCTGCGCCACCGACGGCGAGTTGCCCGGCGGCTTCCGCGTGAAGCGCCGCGCCGCCGGCCTGCATCGCCAGTTGCTCGCCGCGGGTCAGACGCCCGCCGATCCCCTGGTGGTGCTCGATTGGGTCAACCTGTTCGCGCTGGCGGTGAACGAAGAGAACGCCGCCGGCGGACGCGTGGTGACGGCGCCGACCAACGGCGCCGCCGGCATCGTGCCGGCCGTGCTGCACTACTACGCGCGGTTCGTGCCGGGCGCCACCGACTCCGGCGTGGTCGACTTCCTGCTCACCGCCGCCGCCATCGGCATCCTCTACAAGGAGAACGCCTCGATCTCCGGCGCCGAGGTGGGGTGCCAGGGCGAAGTGGGGGTGGCGTGCTCGATGGCCGCCGGCGCCTTGTGCGCCGTGCTCGGCGGCGATCCGGCGCAGGTCGAGAACGCGGCCGAGATCGGCATGGAGCATCATCTCGGGCTGACCTGCGACCCGGTGGGCGGACTGGTGCAGATCCCCTGCATCGAGCGCAACGCCATCGCCTCGGTGAAAGCGATCAACGCCGCGCGCATGGCGCTGCGCGGCGACGGCACGCACTACGTCTCGCTCGACAAGGTCATCAAGACGATGCGCGAGACCGGCGCCGACATGAAGACGAAGTACAAGGAGACCGCCCGCGGCGGCCTCGCGGTGAACGTGATCGAGTGCTGACGACGGCGCCGCGGACGCGCCGCTAGCCGGCAGGATCGGCAGCTCGATCAGCTCGGCGGTGAGCGGCTCGTCGGGCACGATGCGCGACGGCGTGGCGTCGCCGGCAGCGCGGTCGCGCCAGCGGCGCGGCACAGGCTCGACGCGGATCGGCCAGATGGTGAGCCTGCCGTCCGCGCCGACGTGCAGACGGAGGAGTGCTTGCAATCCTCGATGCGCAGGGCGCTGAACGCTTCTTCGCTGTGCCGGCCGAAGACGTTCACCGAGATCAGCGATGCAGGCCCATCAGCACCGAGCCGGCGATCCAGCCGCCGGCGAAGGTGCCGGCGCCGGCCAGCGCCGCACGCACGACGCCGTGCGTGTGCAGCCCGCCGGGTCGCGAGGTCGAGCGTGCCCCAGCCCAGGTAGAACGTGGCCGACAGATGCGCCGGCGTGGAGCAACCCGCCGAGCACGCGGTAGACGCGGCTGTGCGTGTCGGTGAAGGCGAGAAAGCCGAGCACGATCGCGCCGCACCACATGGCGAGACCCGGATGCGTGCTGAAGGCCTGCACGCATGGCGGTGAGCGCCTGCCACGGGTTGCTCGGTGCCACGTCGCCGGCGGCGGCGCCAGCGAGCCACGCCGTCATCAGGTAGATCGTGGCCGGCACCACGCCGAAGCGCAGGTTCGAAGAGGAACCCGAGGTTGCCCCACGCCAGCCGCGCCGACTGCGCCGTCGATGGATACACCGTCTTCGCCTCGAACGTGCGCGCGGCGACATCGTCGGTGATCGGCTCCTCGCGCAGCACCGACACGTCTTCCTCGTGCGTCGGGTGCAGGAACGCGCCGCCGCCACCCGCCGTGATCTTCTGCACCGGCTCGGCCGCGCCGGCCGAGGCGCGCGTCTCTTCGTGGCGGCGGTAGTGGTGCAGATCGCCGGTGAGGTAGACCTTCACGTCGACGCCGCGCTTGGCGAAGACCTCTTCGCGCAGGTAGATCAGGTCGGTCTCGTCGAAGACGCGGCCCATGTTGCGGTACTTCTGCGCGTAGACCCACACCGGCAGCGACAGGCACAGGATCACCTTGTCGCCGGGCTGCATGTAGCGCTCGGCCAGCTCGCGGAAGTGCTCCATCTGCGGCACGTCCAGGTCGCTCTGCAGCTGGCCGTCGCTCGCCACCATCCACCACCGGTGCGGCAGCTTGAGCACGAAGTAGCTGCGGCGCTGGCGGGTCCACCAGCCGGCCAGGCGACGCCCGCCGATGTCGGAGCAGAACAGGCGCGTGAACGCCGACAGGCCGTCGTACCAGTCGTGGTTGCCGGGCACCGCGTAGAGATGCGGACGCTCCGCCGGCGCGTCATCGCCGAAGGCGGCGGTGTAGGGCGCCACGAGCCGCCGCTGGTACTCCTCACGGCTGGGCGTGGGATACACCTCGTCGCCGCCGAACACCAGCACGTCGCCGCGCGGCAGGTCGTGGGTGGTCGCGCCATCCCGCACGCGCAGCGTCGGCTGCGCCGCCGCGTAGGCCACCGCGTAGGTGGAGTTCCAGCCGTCGCCGGTGTCGCACACGAAGTCGATCCACAGCTCCGATCGCGGCGATTCCTTCAGCGGCTGCGGGCCGCGCGCGTGATCGCGGTAGTGGACGGCGTGGTCGTAGTACTCCTGCCGCCGCGACGCCAGGGCCTGCACGATGCGCCGATCGCTCTGCTCGCCGACGAGCAGCGACACCAGGCTCTTCAGGCCGGTGGAGACGAGCTGTCCCGGATCGAACCAGCCCACCATGGGCATCCGCGCGTCCGGCCCGGGACGCCCGCGCAGCCACAGCGGAAAGAACACCGGGCTCGCCGCCAGGCGGCGGGCGATGGGAATGGCGGCATCGGGCGCCGCCGGCGACGGGGGGGCGGCCGGCGGCGTGGCGTCGCCGTCGCTCATCGGCCGCGCGCCGCGGTCGGGAACGCCGGGCCGCGGAACACCGCCTTGCCCTTCACGAGCGTGAGCTCGGCCTTCATGTCCTTGATCGACGCGGTCGGCACCGTGTACGGATCGCGGTCCCACACCGCGAGGTCGGCGTCCTTCCCCACCTCGATCGAGCCGATGCGATCGTCGAGGAAGATCTGGTGCGCCGCCCAGATCGTGTACGACTTCAGCGCCGTGTGGATGTCGACCGATTCGTCGAGGCCGAACGGCGTCTTGCCGTAGGTGCCGTTGAGCGTCTCGCGGGCCACCGACGCCCACAGCCCGTAGCGGGCGGCGAAGGGCGTGACGGCGTAGTCGGACCCGCCGGCCCAGTGGATGCCCCTGGCGAGCCAGGTCTTGAAGGGCTTCATGCGCGGGTTGCGTGACGGCCCGAAGTTGCCGGCGTAGTTGTCGCCGATCCACCACATGAACGACGCCGAGGCCTCCGGATAGCCGGCCTCGTAGTCGCGCTGCAGCCGCGCCATCACGTCGTTGGCGTGGTCGGTCGGCGTGTTGCCGTGGATGATGCCGTGGCGCAGGTTCTTCGTGGGCTTGGCTGCGAGGGCCATCGCGTAGGTGTCGACCACCCAGTCGATGGCCTGATCGCCGATGGCGTGCGTGCTGACGTGCACGCCGGCGTTGTGCAGGTCGGTGACGATCTTCCGATACTGGTCGGGCGGCGTCGACGGATAGCCGTGGTTGCCGGTGTCGGTGTCGGTGAGGTTCTTGTTCCAGTCGTCGTGCATCCAGGCGGTGCGGGCGCCGCCGCTGCCGTCCATGTACATCTTCACGCCGCCCGAGAGCAGCATGCCGTCGCCGAGCGAGGCCGGCGGCCGCGGATTGGCGTTGACGCGCCCCAGTACCGCCGGCGCGTCCTCGAGCTTGCGGGCGCCCGACCACAGCGCGAAGACGCGCACCGTGAGCTTCCCTTCCTTGAGCAGCTCGTTGTAGAGCTCCCACTTCAGCGGGCCGATGCCGGGATCCTTCGCCGCCGTCATGCCTTCGGCGTTGAAGTCCTCGATGATCTTCGCGATGCCGGCCTTCTGCTGCGCCCGCGTGAATTCCGGCACGTGGCGCGTGATGAGCCGCTGCGCCGCCTCGAGCACCACGCCATTGGGGGCGCCACTGGCATCGTGCACGATCGTGCCGGCCGGCGGATCGGGCGTGCCCTTGCGGATCTCGGCGATCTTCAGCGCGTATGAGTTGCCGACGCCGTAGTGGCCGGTGGTGTGGCCCAGCCACACCGGGTTGTTCGGCGCCACCTTGTCGAGATCGGCGGCGGTGATGTGGCGCTTCTCGGCCAGCTTGCCCTCGTCCCAGCCGTCGCCGAGCACCCACTCGCCCGGCTTGGCCTTGGCCACCTGCGCGGCCACGCGGGCGAGCACGTCGTTCATGTTCCTGATCGCGATGTCGCTCAGGTCGATGCTGAAGAGCGCGTCGACCTCGGTGAAGTGCACGTGAGTGTCGATGAGTCCCGGCGTCACCGCCCGGCCGCCGAGATCGATCACCTGCGTGGCGGCGCCGGCGCGCGCGCGAATGTCGGCGGTGCCGCCCACGGCGACGATGCGGCCGCCGGTGATGGCCACCGCCTCAGCCGTGCTGTCGCGGGCGTCGACGGTGATCACCTTGCCGTTCACCAGCACCAGGTCGGCCGCCGGCGCTTGTGCCGCGGTCGGCGCGGTCCACGCCCACACCCCGGCCCCCACTGCCATCACCACCGCCACCGTCGTGAGTCGCCGCATCATGCCCATCCTCCGGAAGGATACGGGCGCATCGTATCGCAGCCCGTCCGAGACCAGAACCGTTGCGGTGGCGTCGAACGGGAATAGAATCCCCGTCACGGGCCGGCGACGGGCCAGCCCTCACCGCGCGGTTGGCCCAGTGATCGACTCGCTTTCTCAGCTGCTCCTCGGCGTCCGCTGGTCCGTGCTGGGCCAGGGCGACCTCAGGTTCGCGCCTCCATCCGGCGCGGCCCTGGCGGCGCTCGTCGCCGTGGTGGCGGTGGCGGCCACCGTGGTCACGTATCGTCAGGCGTCCCGCCGGCTGACCAACCGCGACCGCGTGGTGCTCGCCGCGCTGCGCACCGCCCTCATCGGCCTGCTGCTCGTCTGCCTGCTGCGCCCCATGCTCGTGCTGCGCGCTGCCGTCCCGCACCAGAACGTGGTGGCCGTGCTGCTCGACGACTCGCGCAGCATGGCGATCGCCGACCTGAACGGCCAGCCGCGCTCGTCGTACCTGGTCGAGCAGTTCGGTGATCCGGCGAAGGGCCTGCGCCGCGGCCTCGCCGAGCGCTTCTCGGTGCGCACGCTGCGCTTCTCGAGCGGCGTGCGTCCGGCGCCGGCCGGCGCCGACCTCACCTTCCAGGGCACGCACACGAAGATCGCCGCCGCGCTCGAGCAGGCGCGCCAGCAGCTCTCGGGCGTGCCGCTGGCCGGGCTCGTGGTGGTGAGCGACGGCGCCGACACCTCGGGCGACGCGGTGGATCCGGCACTGACCGCGCTGCGCGCCGCCGGCGTGCCGGTGTTCGCGATCGGCGTCGGGCGCGACCGCGCCGAGAAGGACATCCAGGTCGGCCGCATCACCGCGCCACGCAGTGTGCTGGCCGGCACCACGCTGCTGCTCGACGCGGTCGTCACCGCGCAGGGCTTCGCCGGTCAGGCGCTCACGCTCGACGTGCTCGACGGCGGCGCCCTCGCCGGCAGTCAGGGCTTCACGGCCGGCGCCGACGGCCAGCCGGTGACCGTGCGCGTGCGCTTCTCGGCGGTGGATCCCGGGCCGCGCGTGTTCACGTTCCGCGTCGCGCCGCAGCCGGGCGAGCTGCTGGCCGAGAACAACACGCGCGAGGCGCTCATCGACGTGCGCGATCGCAAGGAGAAGATCCTCTACTTCGAAGGCGAACCGCGCTTCGAGATGAAGTTCCTGCGTCGCGCGGTCACGGACGACAAGCAGCTGCAGCTCGTGGTGCTGCAGCGCACCGCCGACAACAAGTACCTGCGCCTCGAGGTCGACGATCCCGACGAGCTCCTTGGCGGCTTCCCGAAGACGCGCGACGAGCTGTTCAAGTACCGCGGGATCGTGCTCGGCAGCATCGAGGCGGCGGCCTTCACCGGCGACCAGCTCGCCATGCTCACCGAGTTCGTGGATCGCCGCGGGGGCGGCCTGATGATGCTGGGCGGGCCGCGTTCGTTCAGCGAAGGCGGCTACGCCGGCACGGCGCTCGGCGACGCCCTGCCGGTGAACCTCGTGAAGATGACGCCGCCATCGCAGCCGGCCGCTACGCCGCTCACGGTGCGCCCCACGCGCGCCGGGGCCGCCCACGCCGTCTCGCAGATCGGCGCCACGGAAGCCGCGTCGGCCACGCGGTGGACCGAGCTGCCGGGCCTGACCACGGTGAACACCGTCGACTCGGTGAAGGCCGGCGCCACGACGCTCCTCGCCTCGGGCGAGGGCCGCACCGAGCGCCCGGTGCTGGCGTTCCAGCGTTTCGGCCGCGGCAAGTCGGCGGCGTTCACGCCCCAGGACTCGTGGCTGTGGCAGATGCACGCCAGCATCCCGGTCGAGGACCAGACGCACGAGACCTTCACGCGGCAGTGGCTGCGCTGGCTCATCGACGGCGTGCCCGACAACGTCGATGTCACGACCGCCAGCGACCGCGTCGAACCCGGCGAGCCGATCGCGCTCAGCGCCGAGATCGCCGATGCCTCGTTCGTCGCCGTGAACGACGCGGTGGTCACCGCCACGGTCACCGCGCCCGACGGCACCACCGCCTCGGCGCCGCTCACGTGGACCGGCCAGCGCGACGGCCTCTACACGGGCACGCTGCCGACATCGATCGCCGGCTGGCACGAGATCACGGTGGACGCGATTCGCGGCGACACGTCGCTCGGCCGCACCACCACGCACGTCAACGCCGGTCCCGGCGACGCCGAGTTCTCGGAGGCCACCCGGCAGATGCCGGCGCTGCAGCGCCTCGCCGATGCCACCGGCGGCCGCGCCTACACGCCCGAGACAGCGGACCAGCTGCTCGAGGACGTGAAGTACACCGGTCGCGGCATCACCTCGGTGGAAGAGCGCGAGCTGTGGCAGTCGCCGCTCGTGCTGCTGTTGCTCGTCGGCCTGCTCAGCGCGGAATGGGGGTACCGGCGTGCCGTCGGCCTCTCGTAGCCGTCGCCTCGTCCCGGTGAGCGCGCTGGTGGCGGCGACCGCCCTGTCGGGCCTCGCCGTGGCGGCGCTGGGCGCGCAGTCGCCTTTTCGTGGCGAGCAGGAACGCCGCCGTCTGACGCCCGACACCGACTACGAGTCGAACGTGCACGTGCCGTACGACGGCCGCTTCGCGTTCGTGCGCCTGCGTTACACGATGCCGCAGCGTGCCGGCGGCGTCCGCGGCTTCCGCCGCGAGCCGCCGTGGGCGCACGACTACCCGCGCTCGGATCGGCACGTGATGAAGATCCTGGCCGAGATCACCAATCTCAAGCCGCATCTCGACGAGAGCGCCATCCTCACGCTCGACGACCCGGATCTGCCGAACTATCCCGTCGCCTACATGTCCGAGCCGGGATTCTGGAGCATGAGCGACGCCGAGGTGGAAGGCCTGCGCGCCTATCTCGCCAAGGGCGGCTTCGTGATCTTCGACGACTTCCGGCAGGAACACTGGTACAACTTCGAGCAGCAGATGAAGCGCGTGCTGCCCAGTCAGCCGCTGGTGCAGTTGACGCCCGACGAGCCGATTTTCCATGTCTTCTACGAGATCGACCCGCGGCGCTTCGTCTCGCCCTATGGCGGGCTCACGCCGACGTTCTACGGGGTGCACGAGGGCAACGACCCGTCGAAGCGGCTGCAGCTGGTGGCGAACTACAACAACGACATCGGCGAATACTGGGAGTTCTCCGACACCGGCTGGGTGCCCGTGGACCTCTCGAACGAGGCGTACAAGTTCGGCGTCAACTACATCGTGTACGGGATGACGCATTAGCGATCGCAGGGAGGCTTCGTGGACGCAGCGAACATGCAGGTGGATCTGAGCGCGCCGGACGACATCGCGCTGGCCGACCGGATGAAGCACGGGCAGGACCGCATCCGGCAGGAGCTGCGGAAGCTCATCATCGGCCAGGACGAGGTGCTGCAGCAGGTGCTGCTCACGCTGTTCGTGGGCGGCAACAGCCTGATCATCGGCGTGCCCGGCCTGGCGAAGACGCTGCTCATCCACACGCTGGCGCGGGTGGTCGACCTGAAGTTCAACCGCATCCAGTTCACGCCCGACCTGATGCCGTCCGACATCACCGGCACCGACATCATCCAGGAAGACCCGGCGACCGGCCGGCGGCAGATGGTGTTCTCGCCCGGGCCGATCTTCACCAACATCCTGCTGGCCGACGAGATCAACCGCACGCCGCCGAAGACGCAGTCGGCGCTGCTCGAGGCGATGCAGGAACACCGCGTCACCATCCAGGGCCGCACCTACACGCTCGAAGAGCCGTTCTACGTGTTCGCGACGCAGAATCCGATTGAGCTCGAGGGCACCTATCCCCTGCCCGAAGCGCAGCTCGACCGCTTCATGTTCCACATCGTCATCCACCACCCGCCCGAGGACGAGGAATACGAGGTCGTGCGCACCACCACGGCGATCGTCGATCCGCAGTTCGAGCGGACAGTGAACGGCGAGGACCTGATCGCGTTCAAGCGCCTGGTGCGCCGCGTGCCGGTGGCCGAACCGGTGATGCGCTACGCGCTAGCGCTCGTGCGTGCCAGCCGCCCGAAGGGCGACACCGCCGGCGAGCTGGTGAAGAAGTGGGTGTCGTTCGGCGCCTCGGTGCGCGCGGCGCAGTTCCTCGTGCTGTCGGCCAAGGCGCGGGCGCTCACGAGCGGCCGGTACCACGTCACGTTCGACGACATCAAGGCGCTGGCGCATCCCGTGCTGCGCCACCGCATCCTCGTCAACTTCCACGCGCAGTCGGAAGGCATGACGTCCGACATGATCATCGATCGGCTGCTCGAGACCGTGCCGACGCCGCGCTCGGGGATGTGACGATGCAGCTCGGCGGCGCCATTCCCGGCGCGCAGTTCGTCGACCCGACGGTGCTGGCGCGCATCGGCAACCTCGAGCTCGTGGCTCGATCGGTGGTCGATGGCGTGATCAACGGCCTGCACAAGTCGCCGGCCTACGGCACGTCGGTCGACTTCGCGGAGCATCGCGGCTACGTGCCGGGCGACGACATCCGGCGCGTCGACTGGCGGGTCTTCGCGCGCACCGACAAGTACTACGTGAAGGAGTTCGAGGCCGACTCGAACATGAACTTCGTGGCCCTGCTCGACGTGTCGGCGTCGATGGCCTACGGTCCGCGCATCACCAAGCTCGACTACGCGCGCACGCTCGCCGCCTGCCTGACGTATCTCGTGCACCGGCAGCGCGATCGCGTGGGCCTCGTGACCTTCGACCACGAGATCGTCGACCACGTGCCGCCCTCGGCCAAGCACCTCGACGTCGTGCTGCACACGCTCGATCGCGTGAAGGCGACACGCCAGGGGCAGCTGTCGACGCCGCTGCGCCGCCTCGCCGAGCACTTCGGCCGCCGCGGCGCCATCGTGCTCATCTCGGATCTGTACGACGAGCCCGAGGCCATCTTCGACGCCCTGGCGCCACTGCGTTTCCGCGGTCACGACGTCATCGTCTTTCACGTGCTCGATTCCACCGAGCTCGAGTTCCCGTTCACCGACGCCTCCGCGTTCGAGGATCTGGAGACCGGCGAGCAGCTGCCGGTGGTGCCCGAGTCGTTCCGCGAGAAGTACCAGGCCCTGGTGAAGGCGCACATCGAGACGCTGGCCACCAAGGCCAACGAGCGCGGCGTCGATTACCGCCTGCTCGACACGGCGCGGCCGCTCGACTTCGCGCTGTACGACTACCTGTCGTTCCGGGAACGGACGACGCGCGTCCGGTAACGCCACGATGGGCCTGCTCGCGCCGCTCTTCCTCACCGGCCTCGCCGCCCTCGCGGTGCCCGTGCTGATCCACCTGATCCAGCGCGAGAAGAACACCGTCGTGCGTTTTCCCTCGCTGATGTTCGTGCGCAAGGTGCCGTACGAGTCGGTACGGCGGCGCAAGATTCGCAACTGGGCGTTGCTGGCGATGCGCCTGGCGGCGCTGGCGCTGGTGGTCGCCGCCTTCACGCGGCCGTTCCTGCGCGTGGGCGCCACCGCGCTGACCGGCGGCGCGCGTGAAGTCGTGCTGCTCGTGGATCGCTCGTACAGCATGGGCTACGGCGATCGCTGGACGCGCGCCCAGACGGCGGCGCGCGGCGTGCTCGACTCGCTCGCGCCGGGCGACCGCGCCTCGCTCGTCTTCTTCGGCAGCACCGCCGAGATCGCGCTGCAGTCGGTGGACGATCGCGCCCGCCTCGACGCCGCCCTCGCCGCGGCGACGCCGGGCCCCGAGGCCACGCGCTTCGCGCCGGCCGTGAAGGTGGCCGGCTCGGTGCTGGCCGAATCCACACGGCCGCGCAAGGAGGTCGTGCTGATCAGCGACTTCCAGAAGAGCGCGTGGGCGGCCACCGACGACGATCGCCTGCCGGCCGGCGTCACGCTCACCACGGTGCCGGTGACCGACACCGACACGAAGAACCTCGCCATCACGCCGATCTCGGTGAAGCGCGAGCGCTTCGAGGGCCAGGAACGCGCCGTCATCACCGCCGGCGTCACCAACCGCGGCGTCGACACGGCCGCCGGCGTCACGCTGGCGATCGAGGTCAACGGCCGCGCGCTCGAGCAGGCCACGGTCACCGTGGCGCCGCAGGCCTCGGCCTCGGCCACCTTCGCCCCGATCACGCTCACGCCGGCGCCGATGCGCGTCGCGGTGCGCGTGAACGACACGGTGCTCGCCATCGACAACGCCTACTACGCCGTGCTCACACCGACGGCGCCGATCCGAGTGCTGGTCGTCGAGTCGGGCCGCGCCGCCGACGCGATGTATCTCACGCGCGCGCTGGCCATCGGCGAGTCGCCACGATTCGACGTCACCACGATCGCGCCCGACGCGCTCGGCGCGGGCGTGCTCGACAAGGTGCAGGCCGTCATCGTGCAGGACGCGCCGATCGGCGACGCGGCGGCGGCGGCGCTGACCGCGTTCGTGGAACGCGGCGGCGGCGTGCTCGTCGCCACCGGCAGCCGCGCGTCATGGCCGGCGCAGGCCATCTTCCCCGGGACGCTTGGCGCCCCGGTGGATCGCACCCGCGGCGACACCGGACGCCTCGGCGCCGTGGAACTCGGACACGCCATCTTCGCGCCGTTCCGCGCCGCCCGCAGCGGCGACTTCTCGTCGGTGCAGGTCTACGGCTATCGCCGCATCACGCCGGCGAAGTCGGCCGAGGTGCTGGCGCGATTCGACGACGGGCAGCCGGCCGTGGTGGCGCAGAAGACCGGACGCGGCCAGGTGGTGGCGTTCCTCTCGACGTTCGATCTGTCATGGAACGACCTGGCGCTGAAGCCGGTGTTCCTGCCGTTCGTGCACCAGGCCCTGCGCACGCTGGCCGGCTACGATCCACGGCCGGCGTCGGTCACGGTGGGCCAGGTGGTGCGTCCCGATCCCGAGCCCGGCGGCGGCACGCGGGTGGTGGTGAGCCCCGACGGCACACGCGCGGCGCTCGAAGCCGCCCGCGGCGACGCCTTCGAGGTGACGGCGCCCGGCTTCTACGACGTGCGCGACGCCTCGCGCGACACCGCCAGCCTGATGGTGGCGGCCAACGTCGACCTGTCGGAGTCGGACCTGGCGAGCCTGGAGCCGGCCACGGTCTCGGCCGGTTTGACCGGCACGAACGGCAATGGCACCACCTCGGCCGTGGGCGAAGGGCCGCCGCGCGACGAGGTGGCCGAGCAGTCGCAGCGGCTGTGGTGGTATCTGCTGCTCGCGGGTATGCTGCTCCTCATCGGCGAAACCGTGATGGCGAGCCGCCTGTCGGGCGGCACGGCGTAGCGCCCGGCGGGGCGCGGGACGGGAGACGAGATGCTGCACGAATCACCGCACGGCGCGCCGGGCGAGGTGGCCGGAGTCCTCCGCACGATTCGCCTCGGCTGGCGGCGCAAGCTGCTGGTGCGCGGCCTGCTGCGGGCGCTGGTGGCCGGCGTGGTCATCCTGATCGGCGCCGGCATCGCGCTCGAAGCCCTGCGCTTCTCGCCCTCCGCCATCCTCACCTTCCGCGTCGTCACGCTCGCCGCCATCGCCGCCGCGATCGGCTGGTGGGTGGTGCGGCCGCTGCTCACGACCGTCACCGACGAACAGGTGGCCCTGTACCTCGAAGAGCACGAGCCGTCGCTGAACAACCTGCTGCTGAGCGCGATGAGCGCCGAGCGGCGCGGGGCCTCGCCGGAGCATTCGCCCGCGCTGGTGGCGAAGCTGGTGGAGGAAGCGATCGCGCGCTGCCACGAGGTGGAAGCCGGCCGCCGCGTGGAACAACCGCTGGTGCGCCGCTACGCCGCGATGGCCGCCGCGGCGTTGGCCGTCGCCGTCGCCATCTTCGCCTTCGGTCCGGCGTATCTGCGCCAGGGCCTGAGCGCGATGTACTCCTGGTCGCAGGACCTCGAAGCGGCCGCGCCGTATCGGATCGCGCTCACGCCGGGATCGGGCAAGGTGCCGCGTGGCGCCGATCAGACGTTCACCGCCACGCTCTCGGGGTTCACCGCCGACGACGCCGTGCTGCTC
>JAXLRB010000016.1:0-98625 GCA_046331325.1 Vicinamibacterales bacterium
GCTCAGTGCTTTACGTCTACTCGACCAGAGACGGGATCTGGTTCGACCCTCCCTACCAACGGCTCGGCGACGTCTGGCCGCTCCCTAAACGACAGCTGCTCATTGACTCGATCTTGAACGGGTTCGACATCCCCAAGCTTTACTTCCATGAGTTCTTCCCACCGCGTTCTGTCGGAGGTCGAAAGCGAAATTACGCGATCGTTGACGGCAAACAGCGGCTCCATAGCATCTTTGAGTTCATCGAAGGGCGCTTCGGACTGTCGAACGATTTTGCCCTATTTGATGATCCCGATCGAGAGCTCGGTGGCGCTACGTATCAGGATCTGGCGAAGGCCCATCCTGACCTAAAGGCCAGACTCGACGGATTTGTTCTGCCGATCGTCACTATCCGGACCGCGGACGTCGACCTGATCGAGGACATGTTTTCGCGACTCAATGAAGCGGTCCCGCTCAACGCAGCCGAGAAACGGAACGCCTTTGGTGGAGTGCTTCCGCCAATCGTTCGGGAGATCGTCACACACCCGTTCTTCTCTGACCGTCTGCCGTTCGACAACAAGCGCTATCGCCACTACGAACTAGCTACGAAGTTCCTCTATTTCGAGCACTACCGCCGACTACGCGACACGAAGAAGATCCATTTGGATGAGTTCGTGAAGTCGTACAAAGGGTCCGAGGATGCGCTGAAGAAGCGATGTCTCAGGGTCCTGGACAAGATGGCGGCCGTCTTCGGCAGCGAGGACCGGCTTCTGCGCCCTCAAGGCATGATAGTGCTCTACTACTTCCTCTACCACGAGGCCATTGCCAAGCGTTGGCCGAGTGCGCCCTCTCGATCGCTACTCGAGAAGTTTGAGACGCTGAGAACAACGAACCGCTCGTCAGCAGAAAAGAATGTTGCGAAAGCTGACTACGAGCTCCTTGAGTTTGAGCGTCTAGCCCAAAGCCTCAATGACGCAGTGGCTCTGAACTACAGATACGCGGTGATGCGGAAGACAGTGGGACCGCCCAGAGGCCGGCCACGCGTTCCAGGGGACTGATCGAGCCTTTCGCCGAATGCACTCGCTCTAGTGATTCAAGGCCGGATACCGTCGCCGAGGAGACGCTCGAAATACTCCGTGAGCTTCCTGAAGAAATAGATCGCGTACGGCTCGCGGCTCGACCACGCGTGCGTGGCGAGCGGGGCCGTCGCGATGTCGACGTCCTTGCCCAGCAGGATCAGCCGCTCGATCAGGGCCATGGTGGTGCGCACCGGCACCACGTCGTCCATCAGCCCGTGGATGACGAGCAGGTGGCCGCGGTAGTCGGCGCCGAGCCGGTGCGCCGAGCCGCGCACGAACGCCTCGGGGTGCGTGTCGGGCGCGCGCGTGATGGCGACGTCGTCGGTACCGAACGCGAACGGGTCGGTGGCCGGGGCGCCGGCGACGCCCACGGCGAAGAGCTCGGGGCGCTTCAGCAGCGAGTACACGCTGAGCAGGCCGCCGTAGCTGCTGCCGAAGATGCCCATCCGGGCACGGTCCACGTACGGACGCGCGCCGAGGCCGTTCACGACGGCGGCGAGATCGTCGAGATCGCGGCCGCCGTAGTCCATCAGGAACGCCTCGCGGAAGGCGCGACCGTAGCCGACGCTGCCGCGCACGTCCACCTGCACCACGATGAAGCCACGCTGCACGAGGTACTGCTGCACCGTGCCGTTCAGGCCGCCCCACCGGTTGCGCACGGTGTTCGAGTACACGGGACCGAACAGCACGGGGTGCCGCCTCGTGCGATCGAGGTTCGCCGGCTCGAGAATCCGCGCGTGCACCGTGAATCCGTCGACGGCGTTCGTGAACGTCTCGTAGCGCGGACGCACCCACCGCTGCGCGCTGAACTCCGCCGGCGGCGACGTGGTGACGCGCGCCAGCGTCGCGGTCGGCGCCACCGCGCCGAGGAGCAACTCGGGCGGCGTGATGTCGTCGGACCAGATCGAGGCCAGCGTCCGGCCGTCGGGTGATACCACCGGCACGTGGACGCCGGCCGCGCTCGTGAGCCGTACCGGCGCCGCGTCGCCGTCCGCGAGCCGATACACATGACGCTCGTACGGGTTCTGGCCCGCGCCGGTGAAGAACACGGCCTTCGCCGCCGGCACCACCTGCACGATGGCGGCGCCGCGCTCGCCCGCCACGTCCCACGCGGCCGGCGTGAGCGGCGTGGGCGTGGGTGACGCCGCGTCGGGATCGATCGCGTAGAGGCGATCGTGGTCCTCGAGATCCGCCACCAGCAGGATGCGACGCCCGTCCCAGTGCCAGCGGGCGACGTACGACGGGTAGATCCGCGAGTCGCGGCGGTCGTGCCACACGAGGCGCAGCGTCGTCGCGCCTGGCGCCATCACGTAGACCCAGCGCTCGGCGCCGGTGTCGCTCACGTGATCGACGAGCAGGCGGCCGTCCGGCGCGAACGAGAAATCGCTGACCGCACGGCGTCCGGGCTCGGGCAGGCCGAGATCGGTGACGACGCGCGTGGCCACGTCCACGACGTGCAGCGTGCGCCGCTCGTTCTCGTCGCCGGGATAGCCACGGCGCAGCTCGTTCGGCGTCGTCTCCTTGCCGAGATACGACGGGAACGGCACGCGGCGGATGTGCCGGCGATCGCTGGCGTGGAACACGAGGCGGCGTCCGTCGGGCGACCACGCGAACGGCGGCCAGTCGGCGCCCCACACCCCGGTGCCCACTTCGCGGTCGGCGCGGCGGTAGGTGCCATTGCCTGCGGTGCCGATGCCGGCGACGCCGATGTCGGTGAGCTTCACCGGCGCCGCCCCCCGGGCCTCGCGCGTCCACAGCCAGAGGTCGCCGTCGCGCAGGAACGCGAGTCGCGATCGATCGGGCGACAGCGCCACGTCCGACACGTCGTCGCCCACCGCGAGCCGCTCCGGCGCATCGGCGCCCGTGAGGTCGTAGCGGAAGAGGCTGCCGCGATGCACGACGAGCAGCGCCGTGGGGCCATCCCACAGCACTTCGCTCACGCCACCCCGCGCGCGGGCCGCCGCGCGGGCGGCGAGGGCCTCGGTGGAGTCGTCGGTCGGTGGCGCCGGCGCCGGATCCGTCGTCGCCATCGACGTCACCCGACGCCGCCCCGTGCCGTCGCGCCCCACGACCCAGACGTCGCGGAACGGCCAGCCCTGGTCGTTCCACAGGAACGCGAGCCGCGATCCATCGGGCGACCACACCGGCGACGCCGGCGCCGTCCCGATCAGGCTCGGCAACGAGGCCACGCGCTCGATCGTGAGCGCGGGCGATGGCTGGGCATGGGCGGGCGCGACACCGCGTCCGAGGACGACGGCGCACGCGAGGACGAGACACACACGCGGGGACGGCACGGACTCACTATAGCCGTCGTGTCGGCTACACTGCGGCATGCGCCGCCTGCTGACGCTGCTCGTCTGCCTCGCCGCCGTGGCCGCACCTGCCGCCGCGGATCCCCTCGACGACCTCGCCCGCGATTTCTGGACGTGGCGCGCCGCCACACAGCCGTCCACCGGCGACGACATCCCCCGCCTCGAACGCCCGGCCGGCTGGCTGCCCGACTGGTCGCGCGACGCCGTCGCCGCGCGCCGGAAGGCCCTGGCCGGCTTCGAACAGCGCTACCGCGCCATCGACGCGTCGTCGTGGCCGGTGCCGCGGCAGGTCGACTACCGGCTCATCGGCTCGGCGCTGGCCCGCGTCACCTGGGAACTCGATGGCGCGCCGGCGTGGCGCCGCGATCCGTCGTTCTACATCCAGCAGGCGCTGGGCCCGGTGTTCGACGTGCTGCTGTCGCCGCCGCCGGTCACCGCCGCGCGCGCCGACCTCGTGCTGGCGCGCCTCGCCCACGTGCCGCGCATCACCGCGCAGGCCACCGCGAATCTCGACGACGCCCGGGCGCCGTTCGCGCGGCTCGCCATCGACACGCTGGCCGGCATCGAGACGCGCCTCGCGACGCTCGCCACCGAGCTCGACACGGCCACGCCCTCGCACGCCGGGCGCTTCACCGCGCCCGCCACCGCTGCCGCCCGGGCGCTGGCCGACTATCGCGCCTGGCTCCAGGCCCGTGTCGGCACGATGAAGGCCGACACGGCGGTGGGACGCGAGGCTTACGTGCGCTTCCTGCGCGAGGTGGCGCTCGTGCCCTACACGCCGGACGAGATCGTGGCGATGGGCCGGCAGGAGTGGGAACGCGCCGTCACCTTCGAGGCACTCGAGCAGGGCCGCAACCGCGCGCTGCCGCCGATGCCGATCGCGCCGAACGCGCTCACCCAGATCACGACGTCGGCGTTCCAGGAATCGGCGATTCGTCAGTTCCTCACCCAGCAGCAGTTGCTGACCGTGCCCGACTGGCTGCAGCACTACCGCAACCTGCTGCTGCCGCCGTATCTGGCGCCGCTGGCGTTCCTCGGCGTGACGGACGATCTCACGAGCCCGACGCGTCTCAAAGAGGATGGCTACAGCTACATCCGCGAGCCCCGGCCCGACCTGCCCTACTTCTATCTCTCGACGGCGCGCGATCCGCGGCCGATCATCGTGCACGAAGGCGTGCCCGGCCACTACATGCAACTGGCGCTGGCGTGGGCGCACGAGAACCCGATCCGCCGGCACTACTACGACTCGGGCCCGAACGAGGGCCTCGGCTTCTATGCCGAGGAGATGATGCTGCAGGCCGGCCTGTGGCAGGAGAGCCCGCGCTCGCGCGAGATCATCTACAACTTCGCCCGTCTGCGGGCGCTGCGAGTCGAGGTCGACGTGAAGCTCGCCACCGGCCAGTTCTCGATCAGCGAGGCGGCCGACTACCTGGCGCGCACCGTGCCGATGGACGCCGCCACGGCACTCGAGGAAGCGGCGTCGTTCGCCGCCGGTCCGGGACAGGCGATCACCTACCAGATCGGCAAGCTGCAGACGACGAGCCTCATCGCCGACGCGAAGCGCGCGCAGGGCGCGGCGTTCTCGCTGCAGGCGTTCCACGACGCGCTGTGGAAGAACGGCAACGTGCCGTTTTCGCTGCTGCGCTGGGAGCTGCTGCACGACCGGCGCGATGTCGATCGCCTCGCCACGTTGAAGTGAGCCCCATGGCCACGGTCCGTATCGCCCTCGCCCACCTGCCGTATCCGAAATCGCCAGAAGCGTCGGTGACGCGCGCCGTCGACGCGATCGCCGAGGCTGGTCGCGCCGGCGCCCTCGTGGTGGCATTTCCCGAGTGCTATGTGCCCGGGTACCGCACCACCGCGCATCCGGCACTGCCACCAACGGCCGCGTTCCTCGACGACGCCGCGCGTCAGGTGGCCGAGGCGGCACGACGCGCGGGCGTGGCCGTGGCGCTCGGCACCGAGCGCATCGTCGACCGGCACCACCGCATCACGACGCTCGTCGTCGATCGCGACGGCACGGTGCGGCCCTTCCACGACAAGCTGCAGCTCGATCCGTCGGAAGAGCCGATGTGGCGCGCCGGCGACACCCGACACGTCTACACCGTCGGGTCGCTGACCTTCGGCCTGGCGATCTGCCACGAGGGATGGCGGTATCCGGAAACCGTGCGCTGGGCGGCGAGGCGCGGCGCGCAGCTGGTGTTCGTGCCGCACTTCCACGAAGCGGAGCCCGGCACCTACCGGCCGACGACGTTCCTCGAAGCCGGCAACACGTTCCACGAGAAGGCGCTCGTCTGCCGCGCCGCCGAGAACACCATCTGGATCGCGGCGGTGAACTACGCCGGCGAAGGCGCACCGACCACCTCGGCGGTGATCCGCCCCGACGCGACGGTGCTGAGCTGGCAACGCTACGGCGAGGCCGGCCTGCACCTCGCCGATCTCGATCTGTCGCTGGCGACCGGCCTGCTGGCGTCGCGCTGCCGCGCCTACTGACCGCATCGTGCCGGCGCCACCCAGCCCTCGCCCGCCCGTGCGCTACGTGTTCGGGCGCTTCGTCATCTCGACCCGCCGCCGCGAGCTGCGAGCCGACGGCGTGGTGCAGCCGCTGATTCCGCGCTACTTCGATCTGCTCGTCTTCCTGGTGGCGCATCGCGCGGACGCCGTGCACCGGCAGGCGATCTTCGACGGCGTGTGGACCGATGTGATCGTGTCGGACAGCGCGCTCAGCCAGGCGATCCGCACGTTGCGCCGCGTGCTCGACGACGACTCGCGCGAGCCACGCTTCATCCGCACGGTGTCGCGCCACGGCTATCAGTTCGTGTGCGCGGATGTCCGCGAGGAGGCTGACGACGGCCTCGAAGCGTCGCGCGGAGCCGCGCCGCCGGTCGCCCCCTCCGTTGGGGATTCGATCGCGGCGCAGCTGGAGCGCCTGCGTCGCCCAGGGGCATCGGAGGGCGAACGCGAAGAGCAACGCGATCTCGCCGAGCGCCTCCACGCCCACGGCGCGGACCTGCTCGCGGCCCTGGCGGCGATGCCGGCGCCGGCCGGACACGCGCGCGCGCTGCTGCGCGACGCCCGCTGGGACGTGGCGGCGCCCGTCGAGGTGCCACTCGCGGGGCTCGACGACGCCTGGCAGCTCGTGCGGCTGCGTCTCTCACGAGCCGGCCGTCTCGTCGCGGCGCGGTGGGCCTCGGCCGCGGTCGGCGCCGGCCTCGCGGGCCTCGTCGCCGGCCTCGGTGGCGGCGTGCTGCTGGCGCTGGCGCCCGGCAGCGCCGCTCCGCTGACGGTGGCGCCCGTGTTGGCCACGCTGGGCGCGCTCGCCGGCGCGACCGCAGGCGCGGGCGTGGGCGCCGGCCTCGCGGTGGGCGAAGCCGTGTGGCGGTCGCATCGCGGCGTGGCACTGGCGGTGGGCGGGGCGGTCGGTGGAGGCGCCGTCGGCCTCACCGTGCAGTGGCTGGCCCGCTGGACCCTGGCCGCATTGGTCGGGCTCGCGCGTCCCATTGGAGGCGGCCTCGAGGGGCTCGTGCTCGGCACGGCCGCCGGCGTGGCGTTCGCCGCCGTCACCGCTGGCGGAGGGTTCGCCGCACCCCGCGGCGCCGCCCGCACGCGTGTCGTCGTGCTCGTCGCGCTGGCCTGTGGCGTCGCGGCGCTCGCGCTGGCCGCCAGCGGGCGACCGCTGGTCGGCGGCACGGTGCATCTCGTCGCGTCGGCCTCAGCGGGCGGGCAGGCGGTGCTCTCGCCGCTCGGCCGGCTCGTCGGCGAGCCCGGCTTCGGATCCCTCACCGCGACGCTCATCAGCGCCGCCGAAGGCGCCTTCTTCGGCACCGGCCTCACCCTCGGCCTCACCCGCCGCCGCTGACCGGGGCCGGGTCCGACCCGGCCCCGACCTGTCCCCTTTCAAGGCGGGGTCTGACTTCGTCCTGAAACAGGACGCGCGGGTCGCAGGATCTGCGGCATCAGCGCGATCTCAGCCGGTGCTCACCGCGCGCTCACGACTTGGCGTAGCCCCCGCGGCCATCCTGCCGGCGGAGGTTCGCCGATGGATACGTTCTCGCTCGTCCGCCCCACCCACCACGCCCGGGTCTGCCTCGCCACCACCGCGCCCACCGAGTTCGTCGATGTGACCGACGCGGTCACGCGCGCGGTGGCCGACGCCGGCATCGACACCGGGATGGTGAACGTGCAGACCACCCACACCACCACCGCCGTGCTCGTGAACGAAGCCGAGCCGCTGCTCCTCGAGGACTTCCGCGCCCTGCTGGCGCGGATGGCGCCGCTCGGCGTCGCCTACCGCCACGACGACCTGCCGCGCCGTCGCGACGTGCCCCTCGACGAGCCGCGGAACGGCCACGCGCATTGCCGGGCGCTGCTGCTGCCGACCTCCGTCTGCCTCAACGTCGTCGACGGCCGGCCCGCGCTCGGCCGCTGGCAGCGGGTGTTCCTGGTGGAGTTCGACGGGCCGCGCGAGCGCGCGATCTCGATCGTGGCGCTGGGAGCGGCGCGATGAGGGTCACGATGGTGCTGCCGGCGCTCACCGAGGCGAAGAGCCCCCACTTCCGTCCGATCAAGTACTCGCTCTTCCCGCCGCTGGGACTCGCGACGCTCGCCGGCTACCTGCCCTCCGACGTCGACGTCGCCATCCACGACGAGCACGTGCGGCCGCTGGCGCTCGACGACGACACGCCCGACCTGGCGGTGATTCAGGTCTACATCACCAACGCGTCGCGCGCCTACGCACTGGCCGATGCGTACCGCGCCCGCGGCGTACACGTGGCGCTCGGCGGTTTGCACGTCACCTCGCTGCCCGACGAGGCGGCGGCCCACGCCGACACGATCTTCCTCGGGCCCGGCGAGGACACGTGGCCGCGCTTCCTCGACGACTTCGCCCGCGGCGAGCCACGGGCCCGCTATCAGTCGACGACGCGCACCCTGGCCGGACTGCCGCCGGTGCGCCGCGATCTGATCGATCGCCGCCGCTACCTGGTGCCGAACTCGATCGTGGTATCGCGCGGCTGCCCGCACGTCTGCGACTTCTGCTACAAGGAGGCGTTCTTCCAGGGCGGCAAGGGCTTCTACACGCAGGCCGTCGACGCCGCGCTCGCCGAGATCGATCGCCTGCCCGGCCGCCATCTGTATTTCCTCGACGATCACCTGTTCGGCGATCGCCGCTTCGCGACGGCGCTCTTCGAGGGCATGCGCGGCATGGGCCGGCTGTGGCAGGCCGCCGGCACGGTGAACAGCATCCTCGCGCCGGATCTGCTGGAACGGGCGGTCGCGTCGGGCCTGCGATCGCTGTTCGTCGGCCTCGAGACGCTCGATCCGCAGAACCTCGTGGCGCAGCGGAAGTTCCAGAACCTGCGACGCGACTACGCCGCCGCCATCCGCCGCCTGCACGACCTCGGCGTGATGGTGAACGGCTCGTTCGTGTTCGGCATGGACGACGACGATCCGTCGGTGTTCGCGCGCACGGTCGACTGGGCGATCACGCACGGCGTCGAGACGGCCACCTTCCACATCCTCACGCCGTATCCGGGCACCGCGTTGCACGCCCGCATGGAGGCGCACGGCCGCATCCTCACGCGCGACTGGGATCGCTACGACACGCGCCACGCGGTCTTCACGCCGGCCCGCATGACGGGCGAGGCGCTCGAAGCGGGCTACTGGCAGGCGTATCGCGACTTCTATCGCTGGGGCGCCATCGCGCGCGGTGCGTGGGCGCACGACGATCTCATCGGTGCGCTGCGGCACGCCGCCTACGCCATCGGCTGGAAGAAGTGCGAGCCGCTCTGGGACGCCGTGATCCGCGCGCGGCAGACGTCGGCGATGCTGCCGGCGCTCGAGGCGATCCTGAGCGAGTTCGGCCGCACGGCGAACCCCGCGATCGACCGCGAAGGCGGCGTCGACGCACGGCCGGCGGCGAAGCCCGCGGACCAACGGGTGGCCTGATCGCGGTGCCGGTCCCGTGCGCCGCGCCCACGCGTGCGGTCCCGGACGTCACCGCGGGCGGTGCATGCCAGACGCGAGCGCCTCCGCCCGGGGCTGCGTCGTTCTGCACGGGCCTGTTCACAGCGTCCGGGCATCAGCCGATATCCGGCACATGCGGCTGGGTTTCCTCATCGGCTCCGGGGTCGTGCTCGTCGGTATCGTGGCGGCCTCCTTTCTCTGGCCGGGAGCGCTCTGGGCGCTCGTCGTCGCCGTCCCCCTGGTGGCCCAGGGTATCGCCGACATGGTGCAGACGCGCCACGCCGTGCGCCGCAACTTCCCGCTGATCGGTCACGGCCGCTACCTGCTCGAGCAGATCCGGCCCGAGATCAACCAGTACTTCATCGAGAGCAACAGCGACGGCAAGCCGTTCAGCCGCAACGATCGATCGGTGGTCTACCAGCGCGCCAAGGGCGAGCTCGACACGCTGCCGTTCGGCACGCAGCGCGACGTGTATGCCGCGGGGTACGAGTGGATCAATCACTCGCTCGCGCCGGTGCACCCCGACCCGGCCTGCAGCCGCGTGCGCGTCGGCGGCGAGGCCTGCACGCAGCCGTACGAGGCCTCGATCCTCAACGTGTCGGCGATGAGCTACGGCTCGTTGAGCCGCAACGCCATCCTCGCGCTGAACGGCGGCGCGAAGCTCGGCGGGTTCGCGCACAACACCGGCGAGGGCGGCCTGAGTCCGTATCACCTCGAACCGGGCGGCGACATCGTCTGGCAGATCGGCACCGGCTACTTCAGCTGCCGCACGCCCGACGGGCAGTTCAGCCTCGACGAGTTCGTGAAGCGGGCCGCGCTGCCGAACGTGAAGATGATCGAGGTGAAGCTGTCGCAGGGCGCCAAGCCCGGCCATGGCGGCATCCTGCCGGCGGCCAAGCTCACGCCCGAGATCGCGGAGATCCGCGGCGTGCCGCTCGGCCGGGACGTGCTCTCACCGCCGGCGCACACCGCCTTCTCGACGCCCGTCGGCCTGCTGCGCTTCCTGCAGACGCTGCGCGAGGCCTCGGGCGGCAAGCCCGTGGGCTTCAAGCTGTGCGTCGGCAAGCGGCACGAGTTCTTCGGCATCGTGAAGGCGATGCTCGAGTCGGGCATCCGGCCCGACTTCATCACGGTCGATGGCGGCGAGGGCGGCACCGGCGCGGCGCCGATGGAGTTCTCGGACTCGGTCGGCACGCCGCTCAACGACGGCCTCGCCTTCGTGCACAACGCGCTGGTCGGCGCCAACGTGCGCGACGGCATCCGCCTCATCGCGTCGGGCAAGGTGAACACCGGCTTCCAGATCGCGACCAAGGTCGCGCTCGGCGCCGACATGTGCAACGCGGCGCGCGCGATGATGTTCGCGCTGGGCTGCATCCAGGCGCTGCGCTGCAACAGCAACCAGTGCCCCACCGGCGTCGCCACGCAGAACCCGCAGCTGGTCGAGGGCCTGCACGTGGGTGACAAGACCACGCGCGTGGCCCGCTACCACCGCGAGACGGTGAAGAGCTTCTTCGAGGTGATCGGCGCCGCCGGCTTCCAGCGGCCGGCCGAGCTGAAGCCGTGGTTCGTGATGCGGCGCGTGGGCGCCGGCGAGGTCCGCACGTTCCACGAGCTCTACCCGACGCTCGATCCCGGCGCCCTGCTCGATGGCCGGGTGAAAGGCAGCATGGGCCGCGCGTGGGACGTCGCCCGCGCCGACGCGTTCTAGCCGCGTCTCACCCCAGCGACACGCGGTCGTTCAGCGCGTGACCCAGGCGGCCGCGGCGCGACCGGCCGCCGCCAGCGCCGCTTCGTCGGCCGGCTGCGTCGCGTCGGTCTTCCGCGCGCTGTCGTAGTACGCGGTGACGACGATCGGCGCCCGGCCGGGCGGCCACGCGATGGCGATGTCGTTCACCTTGTCGGTCATCGCGTCGGCCTGCGCGGTGCCGGTCTTGTCGCCGGCGCGCCAGCCGGCCGGGAATCCGGCGCGCAGGCGCTTCTGCCCCGTGGCCGTCGCCTCCATCCACCCGATGAGCATGTCGCGCGAGGACGTCGTCAGGTAGTCGGTGGTGAGGTACTTCGCCACCACCGTCGCCATGGCACGCGGCGTGGTCGTGTCGCGATCGTCGCCGGGCACCACGACGTTCAGGGTGGGCTCGAGGCGATCGAGGCGCGTCACCGTGTCGCCGGCGGCGCGCAGCCGTTCGGTGAAGGCGGCCGGTCCCCCAAGGCGGCGCAGCAGCAGGTTCGCGGCGGTGTTGTCGCTCGTGGTCTGCGCCGCTTCCGCCAGCGCCGCAACCGTCATGTGCCCTTCGGCGAGGTGCTGGCTCGTGACCGGCGCGTACGACTGCATGTCGGCCTTCGTGTAGACGATCCGCTCGTCGAGCGACAGCCGGCCGGCGGCCGCCTCTCGCAGCACCATCGCCGCCAGCGGCAGCTTGAAGGTGGAGCACATCGCGAAGCGCTCGTCGAGCCGCTGGCCCACGAGGCGGCCCGAGCCGGTATCGAGGATGCCCACGCCGAGCCTTCCGCCGACGGCCTTCTCCGCCGCGGCCAGGGCCGCCGCGGTGGGGTCCTGTCGACGCGCCTCGAGCGGCGCCACGGCGGCGGCCGCGATCGCCGCCATCCACGCGCGTCTGGTGGGATGATCGAAGCGCGTCATCGCCCGGGTCCTCGCGCTCAGTCGTCCGACTTCTTCGGGCGCAGGTTCGAGGCCAGCACCTTCTTGCGCAGGCGGATGTGCTTGGGGGTGATCTCGACCAGCTCGTCGTCGTTGATGAACTCGATGGCCTGCTCGAGGCCCATGAGGCGCGGCGGCACGATGCGGATCGCCTCGTCGGCCGACGACGCCCGCATGTTGGTCTGCTTCTTTTCCTTCGTGATGTTCACGTCGAGGTCGTTGTCGCGCGAGTTCTCGCCGACGATCATGCCCTCGTACACCTCGACGGTCGGCTCGATCATCATGATCGAGCGTTCCTGCAGGTTGGCCATCGCGTAGGCCGTGGCCACGCCGGCGCGGTCGGCCACCATGGCGCCGGTGGCGCGAGCCGGAATCGGACCGTGCCACGGCTCCCACTCGGCGAACACGTGATTCATGATGCCGGTGCCCTTGGTGTCGGTGAGGAACTGCGAGCGGAAGCCGATGAGGCCGCGCGCCGGAATGCGGAACTCGAGGCGCACGCGGCCGCTGCCGTGGTTCACCATCTTGGTCATGGTGCCGCGACGCTGGCCCACGCCGGCGATCACCGCGCCCTGGAACTCCTCGGCGACGTCGATCACCAGGTCTTCCACGGGCTCCATGCGCTGGCCGTCGATCTCCTTGGTGACGATCTCGGGACGCGATACCTGGATCTCGTAGCCCTCGCGGCGCATCATCTCGATCAGGATCGCCAGCTGCAGCTCGCCGCGGCCGAGCACCTTCATCTGTTCGGGCGTGGCGGTCGGCTCGACGCGCAGCGACACGTTGCCGAGCAGCTCGCGATCGAGGCGATCGCGCAGGTGGCGCGAGGTGACGTACTGGCCGTCACGGCCGGCGAAGGGCGAGGTGTTCACGCCGAAGATCATCGACACGGTGGGCTCGTCGACCGCGATCGGCGGCACCGCCTCGAGATGCTCGGGGTGCACCACCGACTCGCCGATGTTGATGTCCTCGATGCCGGCCAGGCAGATGATGTCGCCGGCGCCCGCCGACTCCACCTCGATCCGCTTCAGGCCGTCGAAGGCGAACAGCTTGGTGACCCGCGTCTGCTGCACGGCGCCGTCGAGCTTCATGACGGCGATGGGATCGCCCACCTTCACCGTGCCGCGGAAGATGCGGCCGATGGCGATGCGGCCCAGATAGTCGCTCGAATCGAGATTGGCCACGAGCATCTGCAGCGGGCCGTCGATCTCGCCGGTGGGCGGCGGCACGTGCGACATGATGGCGTCGAACAGCGGACGCAGGTCGGTGCCGGGCACCGCGAGGTCGGTCGTCGCCGTGCCGGCGCGGCCGCTCGTGTAGAGCACCGGGAACTCGATCTGCTCTTCGGTGGCGTCGAGGTCGATGAAGAGGTCGTAGACCTCGTTCAGCACTTCCTGCGTGCGGGCGTCGGCGCGGTCGATCTTGTTCACGACGACCACCGGCGGCAGACCGCGCTCGAACGCCTTCTTCAGCACGAAGCGGGTCTGCGGCAGCGGCCCTTCGGCGGCGTCGACCAGCAGCACCACGCCGTCGACCATCGACAGCACGCGCTCCACTTCCCCGCCGAAGTCGGCGTGGCCCGGCGTGTCGACGATGTTGATGAGCACCTCGCCGTAGTGCACCGCGCAGTTCTTCGCCAGGATGGTGATGCCGCGCTCGCGTTCGAGCTCGTTGCTGTCCATGGCCCGCTCGGCGACGCGCTCGTTGGCCCGGAACACGCCCGACTGCCGGAACATCGCATCGACCAGCGTGGTCTTGCCGTGGTCGACGTGGGCGATGATGGCGACGTTGCGCCGCAGCGGGTTGGCGACGGGACGGGGGCTCTGGGCGGCCGAAGGCGTGGCGGACATCTTCCCAGTATAGGTCACCGGCGGGTCGTCGCGCCCGCCGGCGCCACGGCTCCGGCCGCCTCAGAAAATGTTGTGGAGCGTGGTGAACATGATGAGCGCCAGGCCGTACAACACGCCGTATCCCGCATAAATCAACGGCAGATACGACGGCGGTGTGACGGCGGCCACCCAGAGCTGGAACGGGAACAGCACCGCGCAGTAGCGGCCGAGCCCCTCGAACTGGCCCGAGCTCAGCGGCAGGGCCAGGTTCAGCGCGATGAGCCACGCATAGCCGGCCCCCAGGCGACGCCACAACCACGGCAACGTCGCCACCATGATCACGGGGAACAGCCCGTTCAACACGTCGTACGGCGCGGCGTGCTCGTTCACGAGGTAGCCGTACGGGCGTGTCAGCAGGTTCTTCGCGAACGTCCACAGCGGGGTGTCGGCGATGGTCGTGCCCGGGTAATAGCCCCAGCGCGTGATGGCGTGATACCACTCGAAGGGATCGCCGGTGACGCGCCACGTGAAGACGCAGTACGCGCCGATACCGGCCACGGCCGCCGCTCCCGCCATGGCGCCGCGCACGCGCGCCGCCGCGTCGCCGCCCGCGGCGCGCCAGCCGATGACCATCAGGGCCGGCACCGCCATCACGCCGTTGACGCGCGTCGCCGTGAGCAGCGCGCCGCCGGCGACGGCGAGCCACCAGCGTCGCGACTCGAGCCCGTAGAGCGCCGCCGCCAGCGCCAGCACGAACAGCGCCTCCGAGTAGACGACGCCGAAGAAGAACGCGAACGGGAACACGTAGGTGAGCAGCGCCGCATGCCAGGCCCGTTCGCCGTCCATGAATCGCCGCGCCAGCGCGTAGACGAGCCCGACGCCGGCCATCGAGGCCAGCCACGAGACGACGATGCCGCCGAAGTAGTAGTCGGCCTGCGTGCCGCCGAAGGCGCGACCGGCCACCCCCATCAGCAGGGGATACGCCGGAAAGAACGCCAGATTGCTCCGGCCATTCGGCACCCAGTGGTAGCCGCGCGAGGCGATGCCCAGGTACCAGCCCGAGTCGTTGCGGGCGAAGGTGTCCCAGAAGTAGTCGGTCTTCTCGAAGACGGTGAACTGCTCGGGCCGCGCCAGCGGGAACGTGACGTTGCCATGGAACGCCACGAGCGCGGTGACGACGCGCAGCGCCACCACGATCAGCATCAGCCGCGTCACCGCCCGCCCGTCGGCGGCGGTCCAGGCGGCAACGGACGTCTCCGGCACGGCGGGCATTCTATCGCGCCCGCCGCCGCGGCCGCTGCTACTGCGGCTCGAGGATGACGATCGGCGCGGTGACGATCGAGGCGTCGAGGTCGAGGCCGGCGTTCATCAGCTGCGCGCCGGAGGCCACGCCGAGCGTGCCCGATTCGAAGGTCCAGTAGCGATAGTTCCGCGCGGCCTGCAGGCCGCGGAGCGCGACGCGGATGGTGCGCGCGCCTCCGCTGTTGCGGAAGCCGTACACCGTGACGATACCGCTGGCGGGGTTGGTGTGCTGCACCACATCCCAGCCGGGCGACGTGCCGGCGATCGTGACGGCGGGTGTCAGCAGCGTGGCGAACCCGGCGCCGCGAAGGCCGCGCAAGGCCTTGTACTCCCCGAACGCGTCGACCAGTCGGTCTTCGTCGCGGGCGCGCAGCAGGTGCAGGTCGGTGGCCAGGCCGAGCACGCCGAGCATGCGCGACCGGGCCATCCGCGGCAGGTCCACGGCCCCTGGGAGCGGCTCATCCGTGCCTTCCTTCACGTACGACAACAGGGCCGACGGCGGCACGAACGAGGACAACAGCTCGTGGTGGTGCCGGACCCGGGACGACGGGTGCGTCTCGTCGTCGACCCACGAGGCGTCGGTGCGCACCAGCAGCTCCGGGTCGAGCCGGCGCGCGCCACCGGAGACGTTCTCGATGACGAGCGCCGGATACCGCCCGCGCAGCGCCTCGAGCAGCCGGTAGTAGCCGCGCACGTGGCCGACGTTGCCGCCCCCGGCGCCGTGCGCGTGGTCGTCGCGAGTGCAGGTGGCCCAGCCGTTGAGGTCGATCTTCAGGTAGTCGGGCCGCGCCTCGTCGAGGAACGCGAACAGGCGATCGCGCACCCAGTTCCAGCCCTCGTCGGTGGCCAGGCAGATCTGGCCCCACTGCGCCTGGCCGTTCGGCACGCCGGCCTGGTACTGGCCGTTCTCGCGGGCGAGGAAGCGATCCTCCGCGCCCTGCCCTCGGCCCACGGTGGCGAGGTCGACGCGTTCCGGTTCCACCCACACGCCGAACTTCAGTCCGAGGCTGTGCGCGTAGGTCGACAGCGCGCCGAGGCCGTTCGGGAATCGCGATCGATCGAGCTGCCACGATCCGAGGCCCGCCGTGAAGTCGAAGCGGTCGGTGGCGTTCAGCGGCGGATACCAGCCGGCGTCGAGTTCGAAGAGCTCGCCGCCCAGCGCCGCGAACCCATCCATCTCGCGCCGCATGATGATGTCGTCGATCTCGGTGCCGAACTGGAACCACGAGTTGTAGGTGATGAGCGACGGATAGGCCCGGCCCCGGCGGCGGGCCGCGAACCACGCCGCCATCGCCCGCGCCTCCTCGCCCGGCGCGTCGGCGGTGACGGCGATGAGGCCGTGCGGCCCCTCGAAGCGCTGCCCGGCCGCCACGCCGACCACGGCGCGCGCCAGGCCGAGATCGACCAGCGATCCGGTGGACGTGCCGTGCAGCGACGCCTGCCACGTGCCGCTCCATGCCAGCGCGGCGGTGACACGCTCGCCGCTGCCGGCCAGGGTGAACCACGGCAGGTACTGCCGCGACGACAGCGTGTCGCTGCCGAACGTCTCGGCGGCGCCGTCGTCGAGACGGCGTGTGCGCACGGTGAACGGGCCGCCCTCGGTGTCGGGCGTCTCGAGGCCGCGCTGCCAGGCGGCGTCGCGCGGCGTGAACTCGAGCGAGAAGGCCGCGGGATCGGCGACGCTGAGGGCACGATCGGCGACCACCGTCGTCCAGGTCTCGATCACGGCGGCGCCGGGCGCCACGGCGAACGACCGTTCGACCGCCAGCGGCCGGTCGCGGCGCACGAAGCGCAGCGTGAGCACGGCGCGGCCGTCGAGGTTGTCGGCCGACGCCGACTCGTACTTGTAGGTGCGATCGCCGGGAATCGCCGCGACGCCGTCGATGGTCACGCCGACGTCGCCAATGCGCGGCACGACCACGTTGGCCCCGCCGGCCCGGGCGATCGACTCGATCTGGATGCCGATCTTGGTGACGACGATGCTGGCCCCGATGGCGCTGTTGCCGATGGTCCAGGCGTGACCGCCCGCGGCCTCGCGAATGGACGCGTCGCCGACGTCGATGGCCGCCGCGGCGCGCAGCCCGACGGCCGGAGCCAGCAACAGCAGCGTCAGGAACGCAGCGGCGGAACGTGCGGGATGGGAGACAGACATGGCGCGGCGCCCCGGCAGACCGTCATCTGCGGGGGACGTCCGGTCTTTCGGCGCGGGCATTCCGCCGCATTATGCAAACTCCTCTCCCGAAATGCGCACCCGCGCGCGTTCTTTCGTGCAACCGGTCAGGCCCGGGCGCGGCGTTGCGGCGCCACGAGCGCTTTGGGGATCTGGTACGACGCGGCGGCCGCGAGCGCCTCGTTGAGCTCGTCGAGCGCGTAGACCTTCGCGCCGATGTCGCGCCAGGGAATCGACGCCGCGTAGCGATCGAGCACCTGCACGGCGCGCAGGAAGTGCCCCGCTTCGCTGCCCCAGCAGCCGCGGATCTCGAGGTGCTTGCGGTTGATCTGCGTATGCGCGTTGAGCGTGCTGGCGCCGGCATCGGTGTAATGGCCGGCGATCACGTAGCGGCCGCCATCGCGGATGAGCGACGGCGCCTCTTCCACCGCGGCCGGCGCTCCGGAGGCCTCGATGCCCACGTCCACACCGCGGCCGCTGGTGAGGGCGCGCACCCGTTCCAGGCGCTCGGCCGGCGTCGTCGAGGTGACGTCGAGTGTGAGGTCGGCGCCCATGCGCCGCGCCAGCTCGAGTCGATCGCCGGGCGCGCCGATGGCGACGATGGCGCCGGCGCCCGACAGGCGCGCCAGCGCCACGATGCTGAGCCCCACGGCGCCCGTGCCCTGCACCACCACGCTGTCGGCGAGCCGCAGCGCGGCGCGATCGATGGCGTGCACGGCGGTGATGAGCCCGCAGCCGCCGCCGATGTAGTCCTCGGACCGCACGGCGTCGGGCAGCGTCGCCGCCACCACGCCGGGCTCGAGGTAGATGGCTTCGCTCCAGCCGCCGAACAGGCCGTCGTTGGCGCCGTCGGTGATGCCGTAGACCTTGCGGGAGGGGCACTTGGTGGGCTGCATGGCGACTGCGCACGCGTAGCACCGGCCGCAGGCGCGATGCACGTCGTAGAACACCACGCGGTCGCCTTCCTTCATCCGGTGACCGTCGCCGCCGATGACCGTGCCGCGGATCTTCGACGCGAAGCCGATCGACACATGGCCGGGGATGAGCGGATACGGCACGCCCGAGAGCTTGCCGTGCCACAGGTGCACGTCGGTGCCGCACACCTCCGAGTATTCCGTCGCCAGCAGCATGCCGCCCGGCGCGATGTCGGGCTCCGGAAACTCACGGATCTCGACGGGGTGGTTCGGGGCGGGCATCACGGCGGCGTGGATCATGGGGAACATCTTAGCGGCTAGAGGCTTGGGGGCTCGCGGCTGGCGGCTCGCCCCTGGCCGCTGCTATCCTTCCCTCATGCCGCTCTACGAATACCGCTGTCAGGAATGCGATCACGGCTTCGAGCTGCTGGTGCGCGAGTCGACGACGCTCGAGTGTCCGGCGTGCCACGGACAGAAGCTCGAGAAGCAGCTCTCGGTCTTCGCGGTGTCGGCGCCGGGCGCGTCGCCGATGCGCGCGGCCGGCCCGGGACCGGGCGGCTCGTGCGGCCATCCGGACGGCCCGGGTTCCTGCTCGGTGCATTAGGCCTCCATGGCCCTGCTCAGAGGCCTCTGGCACCTACTGGCGGTGGTCGGCCTCGCCACCGTCGCCGGCGGCCTCTGGTTCGCCTCGAAGGGCCTCGACGCCCGCGACGTCCCCGGGCCGATCGAAACCGCGGTGTCGCGCGCGGCCCGCCACTGGCTGGTGCCCGCCGACGCCCGGCGCCGCGCCAATCCCGAACCGAACACCGCCGACACGCTCAAGGACGGCATGGCCCACTGGGCCGACCACTGCGCGAGCTGCCACGCCAACGACGGATCGGGCGACACGCCGATGGGCCGCGGGTTGTATCCGAAGGCGCCCGACATGCGCCTCCCCGCCACGCAGGCGCTGAGCGACGGCGAGCTCTTCTACCTGATCGAGCACGGCGTGAAAGTCACCGGCATGCCGGCCTGGGCCACGGGCGAGCCCGAGGGCGAACGCGCCACCTGGCGTCTGGTGCACTTCATCCGGCATCTGCCGCTGCTCACCGATGGCGAGCGGCTCGAGATGGAGGACCTCAATCCTCGCGGCCGCCGTGAATGGCGTGCACTCGAAGAGGAACGACGCTTCCTCTCTGGTACACTCGACGTGCCCGATCCCCTGCCGGGCCATCCGCACTGACGTGCGCCCTGGAGTCGTCATGCACCGCCGCGCGTTCCTCACCGGCCTCGCGAGCCTCGCCCTCGCGGCGCCGCTCGCTGCTCACGAGGGCCACGATCACAAGCTGCTCGGCACCATCGCCGAACTGTCGGCGGGTCGCCTCGTGGTGAAGGCGGCGAAGGACGGCGCGCGCACGACGGTCGTGCTCACGCCAGCGACCCTCGTGCGACGCGGCAAGACGGTCGTCGCGGTGAGCGCCCTCGCCGTCGGCGAGCGGGTCGTCGTCAACATCGGCAGCGGCAAGGCGCCGATCACCGCGAAGGCCATCGACGCCGGGCCGCCCACCGCCGGCCGCTGAGCCGCGTACAGCTTCGAAGCCCATCCGATGTCGCTGCCCACCGCCATCCTCTGTCCGATCGACTTCTCGCCCGCCGCCGAGCGCGCGCTGCGCCATGCGATGGCGCTCTCGGGGCTGGTCGCCGCGCACCTCACCGTGGTCACGGTCAACGACCCGCTGCTGGTCGCCGCCGCGAGCGCCTCGGGACACGAGGAGGCCCTGAACGATCAGATGGAACGCGCGCTGCTCGAGACGCTCGAGCGCGTGCCGGCGCCCGACTCGCCGCTGCTGCCGGCGCTCGACATCGTCACCGGCGATCCGGCCGACGAGATCCTGAAGGCGGCCGAACGGGCCGGCGCCGGCCTCGTGGTGATGGGCACGCGCGGCCTCGGCGCCGCCGGCCGGCTGCTGTTCGGCTCCACGGCCGAGCGCGTGATCCGCGACGCCCACGTGCCGGTGCTGGTCGTGCCCGACCTGGCGCCCGATCGCCTGGCCGTGGAACACGGCACCGCCATGCAGTCGATCGGCCACGTGGTGGCGTCGGTGGGACTCGATGCCACCGATACGCTCGTGGCCGCGGCCGCCGGCGAATGGGCCGCCACGTTCGGCACCCCGCTCACGCTGGCGCATGTCTGTCCCGACATCCCCACGCCGGCGTGGTGGCCGTTCGCGCGGCCGGGCGCCGAGTCGGTCGACGAGGCGCGCACGCGGCTGCAATCGCTCGCGCGCAGCGTGCCGACGGCCGGCAACGCCCTCATCGACGCGCGCCGCGGCAACGTCGCCGAGGGGCTGTCGGCGATCGTGCGCGATCGCGATGCCGGCCTGCTGGTGGTGTCGCGCGGCAGCGGCGCGCACCGTCTGGGCGCCACCGCCTACCGGCTCATGGCCAACGCCGACGTGCCGACCCTGGTGGTCGCCGGCGCCTGATCGCGTCCGCTCAGTAGGCCGAGAGCAGCGCCGCCGCCGAGGGGAAGCGCGGCGCGATGTCGACCGGCACGCCGGTGAGCTTGTCGAGCACGGCCTTGGTGTTCGGCCGGATCACGCCGAGCGTCTCGAGCATCGACTTCGCCTTCGCATAGTCGCCTTCCGCCTGCAGCGTCATGAACTCGCGCGTCAGGGCATTCACGCCCTCGCGGATCTTCGCGGTGTTCACCGCGAACGTGCCATCGGCGTTCACCGTGAAGGCGCCCTGATCGAGCAGGTAGTTGAGCTGCACCGCCTGGCCGCGGCCGTGGGCCTCGGTGATGCCGAAGCGCACCGAGCGGAACGCCGAGGCGAGGAACGTGACGTACATCGTCTCTTCCATCGACTTCGGCAGCGTGCCCTTGTCCACCAGGTACTGGAGCGCGAACAGGCCCGACACGTCGGCCTTGGCCTCTTCGATGGCGCTGTAGGTCTCCTTCAGTTCCTGCCGCACGGTGGTGGCGCGGCCGTTGACGGTGATGCTGTGCGGCCCCAGGCCATGCATCAGCTCGTGCATCAGGATGTGCGTGAAGAAGGCGTCGAAGGCCACCTTGCCGCGATCGGCCGAAGCCAGCGCGATCTGCGCGATCGGCACCAGCACCGAGTCGAACTTGGCCTGCTGGTTGTTCTTCAGCATCACCCGCTTGCTGCCCTTCTCCTTCACGACGCGCTCGTCGTTGGGCAGGTTGAACGCCGCCGTCTGCACGCCGCGGTTGCCGTCGCCCGACGAGAACACGGTGTTGACGACGGCGATCGGCGCCAGGGCGCCGAGCTTCGGGTTGCGGTACTTCGGGTCGATCGGCAGGTGATCCTCGATCTCCTGCAGCGCGCCGGCGAACTGCTGCAGCTTGGCCGACTCGGCCTGGTCCTTCACGGTGATGAAGGCCTCGAAGGCCGCCTTGTAGTTGAACCACTCGTCCTCGTAGACCTCGTACGGGCCGATGGTGGGTTCGATCGAGGCGTCGAGCTCCATCCACTTCACGTCGCTCTCGTAGTAGTCGTTCGAGAGGAACGCCGCCGCCCGCGTCTCGAGGAACGCCTTCAGCGTCGGCTGCGTGGTGGCCGCCGCCGCGGCGCGCAGGTGCGAGGCCGCCAGCGCCAGTTCCGCCTGGTACTCGACGTTGTAGGGCACGGCCATCAGGCCGCCGGTCGGACTGCGGCGAATCGTCGTGAAGAAGCCCGTGGCGGCCTGCTTCGCCGGCGCGGCCAGGCCGTTGAGCCACTGCTCCACGTCGGCCTTGGTGGCGTCGGGCGGATAGAAGTTGGCCGCCGCCGGCTTGGCCGGCGCGCCGGGCACGAACGGCTCGTTGTGATCGATGCGCGACCACGGGCCCTTGTTGATGAGGAAGTACGTGAGACGCGCCTTCCCCATCGGCGTGTCGTCGGCGGCGAGACTCGACAGCGTCGCCTCGTTGCCCGACCACACCTGGCGCAGGAACAGCGCGTCCATCACCTGCGCGGCGCGAATCATGTGCGCCAGCGCCTTGCGTTCCGACTCGGGCAGCGCCGAGACGTCGGCGGAGAGATCGGTGGGCGCGAATCGCGCCGTCTTCTTCACGAGCTCGGTCATGGCCGGGTCCTCACGCTCGGGCGCGGGCGTGGCCGCCGGTGCGGGCGGCGGCGTGGCGTTGGATCCGCACGCGGCGGTGACGACGATGGACGCGAGCAGGAACGAAGCCGGGAGACGGAGGTGCGCCATGGTGAGGAGAGGGACACGCGGCGAAGACGTCGGTCAATGGACCCCCGGCGTACCGAGCAGGTGCGCCGGATCGGACCCGAGACGCTGGATGACGTCGTCCCACATGCGCTCGGGGGTGGTGCTGAAGATCAGGTCGGCGCCCACGGGCGCGAGCACCCACGACGCCTGCCGCAACTCGGTGTCGAGCTGGCCGGGGCTCCAGCCGGCGTAGCCGACCACGACGCGCACGTCCGGACTCGGCGGCGATTGCAGGGCTTCGCGCAGGGCGCTCGGCGAGGTCGTGAGATAGACGCCGTCGGCCACCTCGGCGGCGTCGCGATCGAGCGTCGGACGCGAGGTCAGGATCCAGGCGTGCTTCGACTGCACGGGACCGCCGGTGAAGAGGTAGACGTCGTCGCGAATCGTCAACGCGGGTACGGTCTCGATGACCTCGTGCGCGGGCTGCGTCATCGGCCGGTTCACCACCAGGCCGAACGCGCCCTCCGGACCGTAGTCGCAGAGCAGCACGACACTGCGCGCGAAGTTCGGGTCGTCGAGCTGCGGCATCGAGATGAGCAGCATCGGCGCGAACGACGACTGAGCGCTGCCGGGCATGGGCCCATCCTACTCCAGCCGCCAGGCGCCGGGGCGAGGCGCCCGCCCCCGCCATCCGGCCCCGCCTCGTCCAGCCGCCGGCGGTCGGAGGTATGCTGCCCCGCATGTCCCGTCCCCGCGTCCTCGTCCTCGTCGCCCTGCTCCTGGCCGCGCCGCTGCACGCGCAGCCCGCCCGGCGTGCCGTCACGCTCGACGACTTCAATCGCATCGTGTCGCTCGGCGACCCGCAGCGCTCGCCCGACGGCGAGTGGGTGGCCTACACGGTCACCACGATCGACGCGGCGAAGGATCGCCGGAACACCGACCTGTGGATGGCGAAGTGGGACGGCAGCGCGCAGGTGCAGCTGACCTCGTCGCCCGACGGCGAGAGCTCGCCGCGCTGGAGCCCCGACGGGAAATACCTGGCGTTCCTCGCCTCACGCGGCAGCGACGACGACAAGAAGAAGGGCGCGCAGATCTGGCTGCTGCCGCGGCTGGGCGGCGAAGCGCAGCGCATCAGTGACGTGAAGGGCGGCGTGAGCGACATCCAGTGGTCGCCCGACTCGACGCGCATCGCGTTCCTGATGACCGATGTGAATCCCGCGGACGATCCCGAGTCGATGGAGGGCTGGAAGCGCAAGACCACGCCGCCCATCGTCATCGACCGCTACCACTTCAAGGAAGACCGCGAGGGCTACCTGACGCGGCAGTACTCGCACATCGCGGTGTTCGACCTGGCGACGAGGACGGCCACGGCGATCACCAGCGGCCAGGTCGACGATCGCAGCCCGTCGTGGTCGCCCGACGGTACCCGCCTGGCCTTCCTCAGCAAGCGCGCGCACGCCGATCCCGACCGTACCAACAACGAGGACCTGTGGGTGGTGGACGCGAAGGCCGGCGCCACGCCGCGTCAGATGACGGCGACGCCCGAGAGCGAGGCCGGGCGTCCGGCGTGGAGCCCCGATGGCTCGCGCCTGGCGATCCTCGTCGGCGACGCCGACACGCACTACGCCTACGACCTCAACAAGCTGGCGATCGTGGCGGCCAACGCGCCGGCGCCGGCGGCGCCCCGCTTCCTCTCGCCCGGCCTCGACCGCGCCGTGTCGAATCCGTCGTGGTCGAAGGACGGCCAGCGCATCTCGTTCCTGCTCGAGGACGACCGCTCGCAGTTCGCCGCCAGCGTGCCGGCCGAAGGCGGCGCACCGCGCCGCGTCACCACCGAGGGCATGGTGGTCACCGCGCTGAGCCCGGTGAGCCAAGGCGTCGACCGTCACGCCGCCGTGCTGAGCACGTCGAATACGCTGCCCGAGCTATGGGCGCTCGATGGCGGCGCGCCGCGCAAGCTCACCCATCACAACGAGGCCTTGCAGAACGAGCTGCAGCTGGTCACGGCGGAGGGCGTGAGCTCGACCAGCAAGGACGGCACCGAGGTGCACAGCATGCTGGTGAAGCCGCTGGGCTACGTGGCCGGACGCGCCTACCCGATGGTCGTCTACATCCACGGCGGCCCGAATGGCCAGGACGCGCACGGCTTCAGCTTCACGCACCAGTGGCTCGCCGCCAATGGCTACGTCGTGCTGTCGCCCAACTATCGCGGCAGCTCGGGTCGCGGCGAGAAGTACCAGAAGGCGATTCACGCCGACTGGGGGCACCTCGAGGTGGTCGACGTGCTCGGCGCCGTTGACGCGGTCGTGAAGCAGGGCCTCGCCGATCCGGCGCGCCTCGGCATCGGCGGCTGGAGCTACGGCGGTATCACCACCAACTACACGATCGCCTCGGATCCGCGCTTCAAGGCCGCGGTGAGCGGCGCCGGCAGCGCCCTGCAGACCTCGATGTACGGCATCGACCAGTACACGATGCAGTACGACATCGAGATCGGCCCGCCGTGGAAGAACCGCGACAAGTGGCTGCAGATCTCGTACGCGTTCTTCAACGCCGATCGCATCCGGACGCCGACCCTGTTCATGGGCGGCGAGAAGGACTTCAACGTGCCAATCGCCGGCGGCGAGCAGATGTACCAGGCCTTGAAGAGCCTCGGCATCGACACGCAGCTCGTCATTTACCCCGGCCAGTTCCACGGCCTCACCACGCCGAGCTACGAGCGCGATCGACTGCGCCGCTACGTCGACTGGTACAACAAGTACCTGCAGCCGGCGGCCGCCACGGCCGAACGCCAGTGATGTCGACACGCGTCGCCGCGGCGGCGCTGGTGTGCGCGCTCGGCGTGGTCACCGGCACGGGAGGCGTCGCCACGCAAGGGCGCCGCCAGGCGCCCGGCCGGCAGGACTTCCCCAACGTCAAGAACTACGGCTCGGCCGTGAGCGTGTTCGACGATCGCGTCGTGCGCGTCGCCGCCGCCTACTACTACGCGCAGCGCGAACACAGCCGGCCGTGGATCCTGGTGGAGTTCGGCATCCGCGCCAGCCGCGAGATCCGCCTCGAACGCGCCCGCATCGAGATCGAGACGCCGTCGGGCGACATCGTGCCACTCTCGGGCCAGCGCCGCTGGGGCGCCGACGGCCGCCGCGCGCAGCAGCTGCTGCAGCAGATCACGCCGACGCGGCATCAGGTGCGTCCGTACTTCGGCAGCTCGACACAGGTGAACCACCTGCGCTTCTTCTCGCGGCCCGAGGACGGCTACACCGTGGTCGACGCCGAGGACATCGTGTGGGAGCCGATCACGATCGGCGACCTGCTGTTCGAGTCGCCGACGGGCGCGTGGGAGCCGGGCCGCCACGTGCTGGTCGTCGGCCACGACTACGGTATCGCGCGGCTGCCGCTCGACCTGAAGTAGCGCCTAGGGCCGCCGACGCGACTCCGCCCACGCCACCGCGTCCCGCACGGCCGGCGCGTCGGCGCTGAACGCGGCGTTCTTCACGCCGGCGCCGGGGCGCGCGAGCGCGTCGATCGCGCCGGGCTCGCCGTTCGCGCCGATCGCCACCGCGAGATTGCGACGCACCTGCGCCATCGTGGCGTGTGTCAGCGCGCTGTCGGCCACGAAGTCGTGCAGGCGATCGTCGGGCCGCTGCCAGAGCGCCGCCGGATCAGGCGCGTCGCGCGTGCCTCGTGCCCGCCACGCCTCGTCGCGCGACACCGCCGGCGCGAGGTTGTAGGGACACACCTCCTGGCACACGTCGCAGCCGAACACGTGCGTGCCGACGGCCGCCTTCTCGGCGTCGGTCAGCACGCCGCCCTTCTCGATCGTCAGGTAGCTGATGCACTTCCGGGCGTCGACGTCGCGCGCGTCGAGAATCGCGCCGGTCGGGCAGGCGTCGATGCACAGCGTGCAGCCGCCGCACTGGTCCGCCTGCATGGCGTCCGGCGTCAGCGGCAACGTCGTGACGATGCCGCCGAGCAGCAGCCACGAGCCGACGTCGCGATTGATCAGCAGCGAGTGCTTGCCGATCCAGCCGAGCCCCGCGTACGCCGCGACCACGCGCTCCTGCACCCAGTGCTTGTCGACGAAGGGCGCGGCGTCGAATGGACGGTCCGTCGCTTCCTGCATCCACGCCAGCAACGCGTCGAGACGTTCCTGAAGCTCGAGGTGATAGTCGCGTCCGCGCGCGTAGCGCGCCACCGTTGCGGGTGGTGCCGGCACCGGATCTGGTCCGGTGTAGTAGTTCGACGCGGTAACGATGATCGACCGCGCGCCCGGCAGGAAGCGCGTGACGTCGGCGCGCACACCGCGAACTCCGGGAGTCGCTACGCTGCGCGCGCAGTGGACCTGCGCCGCGGCCAGTGCGGCCATGACCGTCCTGCCGCAACCGGATGTGCCATCAGGCGTCGAGCTATGGGCCGTCGCTCCGCCCGGAGGACAGACCCACGACCGCCTGTTGACTACGGCCTGGAGCAACAGATTCAACATCACGGCGGTGTGGGCACGCGCCCGACGGGAGGACGCTGCTGGCGCGCGCACTCGATCACCGCGGTGGCGCCGACGAGGCCTGGCGCGGGGTCGTCGACGGGGAGCTTGCTCGACCTTCGCGGCGGCGTTCTGGCACGGATCGAGAGGCCCAACGCGCACACGGTTCGCTACGATGCACCGGCGGCGCCGCCGTTGGCGCTTCGATGCCGAACATCGATCGGCGACGTCGAACGCGATCGAGAGGGCCGCGTCTACGTCGTCGGTGCCGGCATGACGGTGGTGGCATCGGAGCTCGCATCGCGATTCTTGACGGCACGACAGGCATCGCCGCCACCCGGGTGCCACTGCCCTCGTCGACACTGCTCGAACGTCATTGCGACGGCACGGTCACAACGGAGCCGCTCGAAACCGAAGTGACCACGGCGTTTGGCGGGACCAATAGTGTGTGGCCACCATAGCAGGCAACACGTGACCTACGCACGGATGCCACGGCACCACGCGCGTGTCTGGTCAGGGACGCCTCGACGTCGAACGTCTTCTGGACGTGGTTTACGTCGACGTGGACGGCGCCAGGCCGCTCACCACGATCTGGCGCTGGCAGGGTCAGGGGCCCGACACACTCGCGTGGCTCCGCAGCGCTCTGGACGTACGGCCAGGGCCCGTCGTGCCGATCGGCCAGGGGACGCTGCTGGCATTCTGGAGACAGGCCAGCGAATCAGGACAGGGCCCGATGCACATGACCAGGTTGCAGGAGGACGGACAGCGCGATGTCATCCCGGCGCTGGCCCTTGGTGGCGCGCGGCGTTGCTCGGACCCTGAAACGCCGCGTGTTCCTCGCCGGCACCGACACGTTCCACGCCCTCGATCTCGACACGGGACGGTCGCGCTGGATCCTGCGACGCGCGGTAGAGCCAGTGTTCGCACTTGCCGGCGTTCGCGATCTGCCGGGGCCCGTCATGGCAAGGACCTGACGACGCGTGAGTTGCTCAAGGTCGACGACGAGGGAGCGATCATCGTGAGCCAGGCGTTCGCGGTCGACAAGGCGCGCATCGTGCTCGGCGACAGCGATGTCATTCACGGCCTCGACTCACGCACGTCGGCACTGGTCGAACACTCGATCGACCGGACCTGCAAGCGGGAGTACGCGGTGATCGACATCAGCGTCCGTCAGCCTGATCGGCGCGCATGACGGCGTCAACGGCTGGGCGCGAAGGTGCGAGGCGTCACCGCCTGCCCACGCCACCGCGTCCTGCACGGCCGGCGCGCGGCGCCGAACGCGGCGTTCTTCACGCCAGCGCCGCGCGCGAGCGCGTCGATCGCGCCGGGCTCGCCGTTCGCGCCGATCGCCACCGCGAGATTAAGACGCACCTGATCGTGGTGTCAGCGCTGTCGGCCACGAAGCGCAGGCGATCGTCGGGTCGCTGCCAGAGCGCCGCCGGATCAGGCGCGTCGCGCGTGCCTCGTGCCCGCTACTGTCGCGCGACACCGCCGGCGCGAGGTTGTAGGACACACCTCCTGGCACACGTCGCAGCCGAACACGTGCGTGCCACGCCTTCTCGGCGTCGGTCAGCACGCCGCCCTTCTCGATCGTCAGGTAGCTGATGCACTTCCGGGCGTCGACGTCGCGCGCGTCGAGAATCGCGCCGGTCGGGCAGGCGTCGATGCACAGCGTGCAGCCGCCGCACTGTCCGCCTGCATGGCGTCCGGCGTCAGCGGCAACGTCGTGACGATGCCGCCGAGCAGCAGCCACGAGCCGACGTCGCGATTGATCAGCAGCGAGTGCTTGCCGATCCAGCCGAGCCCCGCGCACGCCGCGACCACGCGCCCTGCACCCAGTGCTTGTCGACGAAGGGCGCGGCGTCGAATGGACGGTCCGTCGCTTCCTGATCCACGCCAGCAACGCGTCGAGACGTTCCTGAAGCTCGAAGATAGTCGCGTCCGCGCGCGTAGCGCGCCACCGTTGCGGGTGGTGCCGGCACCGGATCTGGTCCGGTGTAGTAGTTCGACGCGGTAACGATGATCGACCGCGCCCGGCAGGAAGCGCGTGACGTCGGCGCGCACATCCGCCGACTTCGCGAGATACGCCATCTCGCCATGCTGGCCGCGCGCGATCCAGTCGAACGCGACAGCTCGGCATCCCCGTCGCCGGCGCGATGCCGCACAGGTCGAACCCGAGCGACCGCGCCCGATCCTTGATCGCGGACGGCGTCAGCATCGAGACTCGCCGGGATGCGTCAGCCAGGACGCGTCGGACGTGGGAACCGGCGGGCGGGTCGGAAGAGCGCGAGGAACCGTGCCGAGCCCCGATGACGGTCGCATGGGGCCCGGCACGTGTCGACGTCTTACTTCTTGTTGACGAGCTGCCGCAGCACGTACGGCAGGATGCCGCCGTGGCTGTAGGCCGTCAGCTCTTCCGGCGTGTCGATGCGGCACTGCGCCTCGAACGTCTTCGTGCTGCCGTCCTCGGCCGTGGCCGTCACCGTCACCATCGCGCGCGGCTTCAGCGTGGCGCCGGCGCCGGTGAGCGCGAACACTTCACGGCCGGTGAGGCCGAGCGACGACGCGGAGTCGCCGTCCTTGAACTGCAGCGGCAGCACGCCCATGTTCACGAGGTTGCTGCGGTGGATGCGCTCGTAGCTCTCGGCGATGACCGCCTTCACGCCCAGCAGCATCGTGCCCTTGGCCGCCCAGTCGCGCGAGCTGCCCGAGCCGTATTCCTTGCCGGCCAGCACCATCAGCGGCACACCGGCCGCCTGGTACTTCATCGAGGCGTCGTAGATCGACATCACCTCGCCGCCGGGCAGATACGCCGTGACGCCGCCTTCCACGCCCGGCACCAGCTGGTTCTTGATGCGCGTGTTGGCGAACGTGCCGCGCATCATCACCTCGTGGTTGCCGCGCCGCGCGCCGTAGCTGTTGAAGTCCTTCGGCGCCACACCGTGTTCGATGAGGTACTTGCCCGCCGGGCTGTCGGCCTTGATGTTGCCGGCCGGCGAGATGTGATCGGTGGTGATGCTGTCGCCGAGCACCGCGAGCACGCGCGCGCCGCTGAGATCGGTACGCGGCTTCGGCTCCATCGAGAGGTTCTCGAGGAACGGCGGACGCCGCACGTAGGTCGAGTCGGCTTCCCAGTTGAAGCGGTCGCCGGTGGGCACCGGCAGCGCGCGCCAGCGGGCGTCGCCCTCGAACACCTGCGCGTACTGCGACGTGAACGCCTGCGAGGTGACGCTCGACGCCATGGCGTCGGCGATTTCCTTGTCGGTCGGCCAGACGTCCTTGAGGAACACGGGCTTCCCGTCCTTGCCGGTGCCGAGCGGCTCGGTCGTGAGGTCGAGGTTCATCGTGCCGGCCAGCGCGTATGCGACGACCAGCGGCGGCGAGGCCAGGTAGTTGGCGCGCACGTCCTGCTGGATGCGGCCCTCGAAGTTGCGGTTGCCCGAGAGCACCGAGGCCACGACGAGGCCGCGCTCGCGGATCTCGGCGCTGATCTCGTCCGGCAGCGGACCCGAGTTGCCGATGCACGTCGTGCAGCCGTAGCCGACGACGTTGAAGCCCACCTGATCGAGGTACGGCTGCAGGCCCGAGGCGCGCAGGTACTCGGTGACCACCTTCGAGCCGGGCGCCAGCGAGGTCTTCACCCACGGCTTGCGCGTGAGGCCCTTCTCCGCCGCCTTCTTCGCCACCAGGCCGGCGCCGATCATCACGCCGGGGTTCGAAGTGTTGGTGCAGCTCGTGATCGCCGCGATCACAACCGAGCCGTGCTCGAGCTGCGTGGCGGTGGCAACGGCGGTACCACCAGCGGCCGCCTGCACCTTGACACCCTTCTTCAGTTCGTCGAGTGATCCGGCGAACGACGCCTTGGCGGCGCTGAGCGCCACGCGGTCCTGCGGACGACGCGGACCGGCGAGGCTCGGCACGATCGACGCGAGGTCGATCTCGAGGCCCTCCGAGTAGGTGGCGTCGGGCGTCGCATCCGTGCGGAACAGGCCCTGCGCCTTCGCGTAGGCCTCCACGAGCGCCACCTGCTCGGCCGAGCGGCCGGTGAGGCGCAGGTAGTCGAGCGTGAGCGTGTCCACCGGGAAGATGGCCACGGTGGCGCCGTACTCGGGGCACATGTTGCCGAGCGTGACGCGGTCGGCGATGGTGAGGTGCCCCAGGCCCGGGCCGTAGAACTCGACGAACTTGCCCACCACCTTGTGCTTGCGCAGCGCCTCGGTGATCGTGAGCACGAGGTCGGTGGCGGTGGCGCCTTCGGGCAGCTTGCCGGTGAGACGGCAACCGACCACCGGCGGAATCAGCATCGAGCTCGGCTGGCCGAGCATCGCGGCCTCCGCCTCGATGCCGCCCACGCCCCAGCCCACCACGCCGAGCCCGTTCACCATCGTGGTGTGCGAGTCGGTGCCGAAGCAGGTGTCGGGATAGATCGTGCCGCCGTCGTTGCAGACCACGCGCGCCAGGTACTCGATGTTCACCTGGTGCACGATGCCCGTCTCGGGCGGCACCACGCGGAAGTTCTGGAAGGCGCCCTGGCCCCAGCGCAGGAACACGTAGCGCTCGCGGTTCCGCTGGTACTCGAGCTCGCCGTTGAGCGTGAGCGCGTTCGGCGAGGCGAAGTGATCCACCTGCACCGAGTGGTCGATGACCAGCTCGACCGGCTGCAGCGGGTTCACCTTGGTCGGGTCGCCGCCAAGGGCCGTGATGCCGTCGCGCATCGCCGCCAGGTCCACCACGCAGGGCACGCCGGTGAAGTCCTGCAGGATCACCCGCGCCGGCATGAACGAGATTTCCTTGTCGGGGTTCTTCGCCGCCGGATCCCAGCCGGCCAGCGCCCGGATGTCGTCGGCCTTCACGAAGGCCTCGTCCTCGCGCCGCAGCAGGTTCTCGAGCAGGATCTTCAGCGAGAACGGCAGGCGATCCACCGAGGGGAAGGACTTCGCCAGCGCCGGCAGGCTGAAGTAGTCGTAGGACTGGCCGCCCGAGGTGAGCGACGCCTTGGTCTGGAACGAGTTGCGGGTGGACATGATCCGCTAAATTCTAACAGGCCGGTGGCGGCCGCGGGGACTTCCGGGTTGCCCGCCGGTTCACGGGCCGGCGGGCGGCTAGCGGATGCGCGTGACGACGCTGCGGGCGAACGCCGTAAGGTAGGCCGAGGCCAGGCGCGCGTGCTCCAGGGCCGCGATGGCCTCGTCCACGGCGTCGGCCGCGGCGGCGCGGGCGCGCTCGCAGCCGAGCAGGCTGGCGTAGGTGGGCTTCGCGGCGTGGGCGTCCTTCCCCACCGTCTTGCCGATGGCCTCGGCGGTGCCCTCCACGTCGAGGATGTCGTCGACGATCTGGAACGCCAGACCCACCCGCTCGCCGAAGGTGGCCAGCGCCGCTTCCGCCGGCGCGTCGGCCCCCGCCATCACCGCGCCGGCCACCGCCGCCGCCCGGATGAGCCCGCCCGTCTTGCGCGCGTGCATGTCGATCAACGCCGGCAGGTCGCACGTGTGGCGGGTGGCGACGGATCCCGTGTGCGCGAGGTCGAGGGCCTGACCGCCCACCATCCCGCCCGCGCCGACCGTGTCGCCGAGCAGGGCGATGACACGCAGCTTGCGCGCCAGCAGATCGCACGGCCCGGCCTGTTCGGGTTCGCGCGCCAGGAGCCCGAAGGCTTCGGCTAGCAGACCGTCGCCGACGAGGATCGCCAGGCCTTCACCGTAGCGGACGTGCACCGTGGGCAGTCCGCGCCGCAGCACGTCGTCGTCCATCGCCGGCAGGTCGTCGTGCACGAGCGATTGGGTGTGCACGAGTTCGATCGCGCACGCGGCCGGCAGCGCCAGGCGACGCGCCTCGGCGAGGGCGGCGTCGTCGGCCCCGGCCGCGGCGGCCACCGCGTCGGCGGCGGCCAGCGTGAGCACCGGACGCATCCGCTTGCCGCCCGACCCGACGGCGTACCGCATCGCCTCGGCCACGGCCGGCGGGCAGGCCGGCGGACGCGGCAGCCAGTGGTCGAGGGCGGCATCGACCTCGGCGCGGCGTTGCGCCACGAACTCGAGATAGGCCAGAACGGTCGTCGGCATGCAGACCGGCGCGGAGCCGGCACCTGCTACAACTCCGCGCCCCCCGCGGTTATTCCCGGCGCCGCTCACAGGACGGCGCGCCGTACGAAACGCCAGCGGGCGAGCGCCCATCCGACGAGCCCGGCCGACACCAGCACCAGCGCGGCCATCAGGGCCGCGCCGCGTCCGTCGGCGCCACGCGCCGCCGCCGCGAACCCCTCGATGGCCCACGCGTTCGGCGTCACCCAGCCGAGACGCTGCAGCCACGCCGGCATCAGAAACCGCGGCACCATGCTGCCCCCCACGGCCGAGGCCACGAGCACCACGATGTTGCCAATCGCCGCGGCCTGGCGCGCGGTGCCGCTCAGTGCCGCCACCAGCAGCGTGGTGCCCGCGCCGGCCACGGCCAGCGCCAGCGCGACGGCGAGCCACACCAGCAGTTGCGTGTCGGCGCCCGGCCAGCTGCCGGCCCGCCACCATGACACCGCGAAGATCAGCGTCGCCTGCAGCAGCCCCTGCAGGACGAGGAACGCGGCCCGGCCATCGATGAGCACGCCAAGCCCGGCCGGACTCGCGACAGCGCGGTCGGCGGCGCCGGAGGTCACGACGTCGTGGCACGCCGCGGCCGGGACGACGCCGGCGATCAGCACGAAGAGCGCCGCCACCGCCGCCGCGTAGTACGCCGCGACGCTCGACGCCGGACGCGCCCCGGCCACCGGCGCGATGTCGACCAGCGCCGAGAAGGCGCCGCCGGGGCCCGCCGGGGCCGCGCCGGGCACGACGCTCGCGGCCATGTCGTCGAGCAACGTCGTCGCCTCGCGATGCTGATCCTCGGTGAGCGGCACGACCATCTCGTCCACCAGGCCGACGGCGCCGCGAAGGGCCGCGTCGGGGAGCGCCGCGAAGTACGCGCGTTGCACCGCGCCAGCGACGATGCCGCCGGCCACGGCGCGCGCCGGATGCGTGAGCACCCGTAGCGACGACGCGCCCTCGCCGGCGAGGGTCTCGAGGCCGCGGCCCTCGCGCGACACGACGATCGCGGCGTCGACCTCGCCGCGTGCCACGCGGGCTTCGGCCTCCGCGGCGCTCGTCGCGCGCGCCGCGACACGCAGCGTGGGCGCCCCCTCGAGTGCGGTGACGAGCCGTCGCGACAACGGGGTGTCGAGTTCGTCGGCGACGACCACGCCGAGGCGCAGCTCGTCGCCCGCGGCGCTCGAGAAGATCGCCGCGAAGACGACGAACACCAGCACCGGCAGCACGAAGGTCATGGCCAGCGCGCCGCGATCGCCGGCCAGGGCGCGCAGCTGCGCGCGGCACACGGCGCGGATCACGCGCGTCCTCCGCTCGCCCACGCCACCACGGCGGCCACCGCCCCCGACACGGATGGCGGCTGCCACCGCACCTCGCGCACGCGCACACCGGCGGCGCGAAGGCGGCCGTCGAGCGCGCGCAGGTCGGTCGGGGTCGCGCCCTCGGGCCGTTGCCACTGGCCGTCGAGCGCCTGGCTGAAGCCGTCCATCGTGAGCGGCGTCACGTCGGCGCCGTCGTCGGGCACGACGACGATGGCGCCGCCGGACGGGCAGTGCGCGGCGACCAGCGCCGCCGGCGGCTCGTCCGCCACGACGCGCCCTTCGTGCAGCACCACCACGCGATCGGCCGACGTCGCGGCCTCGTCGAGGTCGTGCGTGACGAGCAACACACCGGCGCCGTCGCGACGCAGCGCGTCGAGCAGCGTGTAGACCCGCGCCCGCGACTCACGGTCGAGCCCCACGGTCGGCTCGTCGAGCAACAGCAGCCCCGGCCCGTGCAGCACGCCGGCGAGCAGGTTCAGGCGTCGCCGCATCCCGCCGGACAGCGTCTCCACGCGGGCGTGGCCACGATCGGCCAGGCCTGCGCGCGCCAGCCCGTCGGTGATGCGCGCGTCGATCGTCCCGCCGGGCACCCCGGCCAGCGTGCCCCACAACCGCAGGTTGTCGCGCACGCTGAGGTGCGGATCGAGCGCCACGTCCTGCGGCACCACGCCCAGCCGTCCGGCGCGACGGGCCGCCCCCGCGTCGAGACCCGCGATGTGAATCGTGCCGGCCTCGAGCGCCAGGCGCCCGCCGATCGCGCGCAGCAACGAGGACTTCCCGGCGCCGTTGACGCCGGCGAGCACCACCAATCCACCAGCCGCCACATCCAGGCTGACGCCGGCGAGCACGTTCCGCGCGCCAAGCCGTCGCACGGCACCGCGCACCTCGAGGGCGGATTCGCGGGCAGCGGACGTCGTCACGCCGTCAGTATAGGCGGCGGCCGGGACGGCGCGAGGCGCGTGATACGCTCGTCCCGCGTCATGGCGACGGTGGTGATTGCTGGAGGCGGACTCGCTGGCGCGCTCGCGGCGTGGCGTCTCGCCGCCCGTGGTCACGCGGTGACGCTGGTCGAAGCCGGCCCGCGCCTTGGCGGCAACCACACCTGGTCGTTCCACGCGACCGACGTCGCGCCCGCCGCGCTCGCCTGGCTCGCGCCGCTCGTCGTCGCCCGCTGGCCGCGCCAGCGCGTGGCCTTCGACGGACTGGCGCGCACGCTCGACGCCGAGTACTGCAGCGTGACCTCGGACCGCCTGCACGACGTCGTCATCACCGCGCTCGGCGATCGCGTGCGCCTCTCGACGCCCGTCGCCGACGTGCAGCCGTCGCGGCTCGTGCTCGCCGACGGCTCGGCGCTCGACGGCGACGTCGTCCTCGACGCCCGCGGCGCCGGGCCGCTCGATCTGCCGCTCGGCTGGCAGACCTTCCTCGGTCGTGAACTGGAATGCGTGGCGCCGCACGGTGTCGAGATTCCCGTGATCATGGACGCCACCGTGCCGCAATCGGGTGCGTTCCGCTTCGTCTACGTGCTGCCCTTCACGCCGACGCGCCTGCTCGTGGAAGACACCGCCTACGCCGACGCGCCCGGCATCGACGAGCCGCGGTCGCGCGACGCGCTGGCGCGTTACGCGGCGGCGCAGGGCTGGCCCGCACACGAGGTGGTGCGCGAAGAGACCGGCAGCCTGCCGATTCCGCTCGGCGGCGACGTGGCGACGTTCTGGGCCGGCGACGTGCCGCGGATCGGCATGCGGGCGGGGCTGTTCCATCCGACCACCGGGTATTCCCTGCCGGACGCGGTCGACACGGCCGACCGCCTCGCGGCGATGGATCTCATGACGCCGGAACGCGTCTATTCAAGGATGCGGGCACTGGCCGAGCGGCGTTGGCGCGAGCGGGGATTCTTCCGGCTGCTGAACCGGTGGCTGTTCCGGGCGGTGGCGCCCGACGCCCGCGCCGACGTGCTGGCGCTCTTCTACCGCCGGCCCGACGACCTCATCGCGCGCTTCTACGGCGCGCGCCTCACGGCGTTCGATCACCTCCGGCTGCTGGCGGGACGTCCGCCCGTGCCGATCACACGCGCGCTGGCGCATCTCTGGGAGTAACGTCGTGACCTCGGGCGCTCCACAGGTCGCCGTCATCGGCAGCGGCTTCGGCGGCCTCGCGCTCGCCATCCGCCTGCAGGCCGCGGGGCTGCGCACCGTGCTGCTCGAAGCGCGCGACAAGCCGGGCGGTCGCGCCTACGTGTATCAGGACCAGGGCTTCACCTTCGACGCCGGTCCCACGGTGATCACCGCGCCCGGCTGTCTCGAAGAGCTCTACACGCTCGCCGGCGAGCGCCTGGCCGATCACGTGGACCTGCTGCCGGTGATGCCGTTCTACCGGCTCTTCTGGGAAGACGGCCACACGTTCGACTACTCGAACGACCTCGAGGCGATCACGCGCCAGATGGCGGCGCGACGCCCCGAGGACGTCGATGGCTATCGCCGCTTCCTCGCCTACGCCACCGACGTCTTCGACGAGGGCTACACGAAGCTGGCGCACGTGCCGTTCCTCGATCTGTGGAGCATGGTGCGGGCGGCGCCGCAACTGGTGCGCCTCGAGGCGTATCGCACGGTGTACGACGTGGTGAGCCGGTTCATCCAGGACGACCACCACCGCCAGGCGTTCAGCTTCCACTCGCTGCTCGTCGGCGGCAACCCGTTCGCCACCTCGTCGATCTACACGTTGATCCACGTGCTGGAACGCACGTGGGGCGTCACGTTCCCACGTGGTGGCACTGGCGCGCTCGTCCGCGCGCTCGTGGCGCTCTTCGAGCGGCTTGGTGGCGAGATTCGTCTGTCCACGCCGGTGGATCGCATCCTTACCGAGGGCGGCCGCGTGACCGGCGTGCGCACGGCGGATGGCGAGACGATCCCCGTGACCGCCGTGGCCAGCAACGCCGACGTCGTGCACACCTACAAGCACCTGCTCGGCCACGATCCGCGCGGCACGTCGGTGGCGCTCTCGCTGGAGCGCAAGCGCTTCAGCATGTCGCTGTTCCTGATCTACTTCGGCACGAAGCGGCGGCATCCGCATCTGGCGCATCACAACGTGCTCTTCGGGCCGCGCTACAAGGAACTGCTGGCCGACATCTTCGACACCGGCACGCTGGCCGACGACTTCTCGCTGTACCTGCATGCGCCCACGCTGTCGGATCCGACGCTGGCGCCCGAGGGCTGCGAGGCGTTCTACGTGCTGTCGCCGGTGCCGCACCTCGGCGCCGGACGCGGCATCGACTGGACGGTGGAGGGGCCGCGCTACGCGGATCGCATCCTGCGCTACCTCGAGCAGCGCTACATCCCGCACCTGCGCGAGGATCTGGTCACGCGGCGCATCTTCACGCCGCTCGACTTCCAGACCGAGCTGCACGCGCACCACGGCTCGGCGTTCTCGCTCGAGCCGGTGCTCACGCAGAGCGCGTGGTTCCGCGTCCACAATCGCGACGACAGGCTGAAGGGCCTCTACTTCGTCGGCGCCGGCACGCATCCGGGCGCCGGCGTACCCGGCGTGGTGAACTCGGCGAAGGCCACGGCCGGGCTGATGATCGACGACCTCGGAGGCCGGAGGGCCTGACGATGCCGGCCGCTCCGCCGCGCGACGCCGCGATCCGATCCGGCTCGAAGAGCTTCGCGATGGCCTCGCGCCTCTTCGATCCGGCGACGCGCGACCTCGTGTGGGATCTCTACGCGTGGTGCCGGCATTGCGACGACGTCGTCGACGGCCAGACGCTGGGGCACGACCGCGTGGACGTGCGCGATCGCGAGGCGCGTCTCGCCTCGTTGCGCGACGGCACCGCCGCGGCCTTCGCCGGCACCGCGTCGGCGGCGGATCCGTTCGGCGCGCTGGCACGCGTGGTGGCGGCCACCGGGCTGCCCCGCCGCCTCGCCGACGACCACCTCGCCGGCTTCGCGATGGACGCCGACGGCCGTTCCTACGCGACCGTCGACGACACGCTCGACTACTGCTATCACGTCGCCGGCGTGGTCGGGCTGATGATGGCGTGGGTGATGGGCGTCCGTGAGCCGGCGGTGCTGTGCCGCGCGTCCGACCTCGGCCTCGCCTTCCAGTTGAGCAACATCGCGCGCGACATCGGCGACGACCTAGCGCACGGCCGCGTCTACCTGCCGGGGACGTGGCTCCGCGAGGCCGGTGTCACGTTGACGCCAGGCACGGCGATGGATGCCGCGACGGCCGCTCGACTCGCGCCCCTCGCCGCGCGCCTCGTCCACGAGGCCGAGCGCTACTACGACGCCGCCTGGCACGGCGTGCCGCACCTGCCCGGGCGATCGGCCTGGGCGGTGGCCACGGCGCGCCTCGTCTATCGCGACATCGGCCGCACCGTCATCTCCCGTGGCGCCGATGCGTGGACGTCGCGCACGGTGATCGGCACGCCGGCAAAAATCGCGCGTCTCGCGCAGGCCGGCCTCGAGACATTGTGGCTGCGTTCGGCGGGCCGCCTCACGGCGCCGCCCGATCGCACCGGCCTCTTCACGCCACCCACGGTGGCCATGCTAGGGTGAGTTCGATGTCGTGGATCGCCTTCGCCGCGTGGTTCCTGCTCGCGCTCGTCGCCATGGAAGGCGTGGCCTATCTCACCCACCGCTTCCTGATGCACGGGCCGCTGTGGTTCCTCCACGCGTCCCACCACGTGCCGCACGACGGCGGGTGGGAATGGAACGACCTCTTCGGCATCTTCTTCGCCGTGCCGTCGATCCTGTTCATCAAGGCCGGCGTCGAGGCCGGCGGATCGTGGATGCTGCCGGTGGGCCTCGGCATGACGGCCTACGGCGCGATCTACGTCGTGTTCCACGACATCGTCGTGCATCGCCGGGTGAAGATCCGCCAGGTGCCGCAGTGGACCTACCTGCGGCGCATCATCATGGCGCACCTCATCCACCACAAGACGCACGGCAAGGACGGCGCGCAGTCGTTCGGGTTCCTGTGGGCGCCGCGGGGGATCGCGGACAGGGACTAGCGGCTGGCGGCGAGTGGCTCGCGACTCAGGTGCGCGCTACTTCGCGCCGGGCTTCTTCAGCAGCGTCGGGTCGATGCGTGCGCCGAGGGCGGTAGCGCCGGCGAGCTGCGTGAAGTGCGCGTAGGTGGCGGCCGAGATCCGACGCACCACGTCGTCGACCTGCGCGTCGCCGTAGGTCACCATCGCCGCGATCGCGTACGGCGCGCCCTCGAGGCGCACGATGCCCCAGGCCGTGCTGACGCCGTCGAGCGATCCCGGCTTCCACGCCACCGGCACACTCGCCGGGATGGGATCGCGGAAGGCGCCGTCCTTCGGCAGTTCCAGCAGACGGATCACCTCGGCGCACGACGCCGGCGTCAGGCCGACGTCGCAGCGCGACAGTCGCGCCATCACGTCCACTGCTTCACGCGGCGTCGAGATGTTCTCGTTGCCCTTGGCCTGCTCGGCCTGGCGGATCATCTTGCGCCGCAGCTTCGTGTTGGCGAAGCCCAGCGACGCCATGTGGGCATTGACCTTGTCCATGCCCACGTTGTCGATGAGCATGTTGGTGGCGGTGTTGTCCGAGAGCACCACCATCGGCACGGTGAGGTCGTGCAGGGAAAACGCCGATCCGCCGTCGGAGAAGTACTGCAGCAGGCTGCTGCCGCCGGTGCGATCGGCCGCCGTCAACGTGACCCGCTCGGCGAGCGACAGCGACTTCGCGTCCGCCTGACGGAAGAGCTCGATGAGCAGCGGCACCTTGATGGCGCTGCCCTGCGGAAACACCGTGACGCCGTTCACGTCGAAGCGGCGGTTGGTCGTGAGGTCGACAACGCTCACGCCGACGACGCCGTTGGCGGTTGACGCCAGCGTCTCGAGGTCGCGCTGGAACTTCGCGGCGAACTGATCCGGCAGCGATGTCTGTGCCGACAGCGACAGGCCGAGGACGAACGTGGCGGCAACAGCGATCCAGGCGCGCATGAGAAGTGTCCTCACTTCGGCATCGTCATGATCGCGGCGAGCATCTCGATGCCTTCCCACAGGTTCTGCAGGCGCAGGTTCTCGTCGGGACCATGCTGGTTGTTGTCGTAGTTCACGATCGAGACGCCGACGGTGGGCATGGCGTACTCGTCGCTGAAGGTGCCGAAGGGCATGCTGCCGCCCAGCGTGGGCAGCTGCACCGGCGGCTGCCCTTTGAATGTCAGCGCCTTCACCACGGCCTGCGCCTTCGGGTCGTCCATCGACACGCGCGAGGCCGCCGTGCCGCGACGCGGGTCGACGCGGGCCAGCAGCGGGTGGTCACGGCGTTCGGCGTCGGTGGGCTCGCGCCCGCTGACCACGAAATACCCCTGCGCCTTCACGTGGTCGATGATGCGCTGGTTCTGCGTCTCGGGCACGAGGTCCTTCACCATGCGGACTTCGAGGCGCGCGGCGGCCGAGCCGGGAATCGCGGAGCGGCCGGGGATGCCGCTGGTGGAGAGCTCGAGCACGCTCAGCGTCGGCTCGTTCAGCTTCGCCTCGAGCCGCTGATTCGGCCGCTCGGGCTGCGCCACGCCGAATTCCTGCATCAGCTGCGCCTCCACGTTCGGCATCGCGGCGAGCGCTGCCGTTTCCGTGGGCGTGAGCGGACGCACGTCCTTGTAGAAGTCCTTGATCAGCACGCGGCCGCCGTCGTCCTTCATCGTCGCCAGCAGCTTCGCCAGGCGCATCGACGGGTCGGGTGTCCAGTTGCCGTAGTTCCCCGAGTGCAGATCGCCCTTCGCGCCATAGACCGTCAGCGTCACGCCGGCACCGCCGCGCACGCCGAAGTACACGGTGGGCCGATTGCTCGGATGGCGCGGGCCGTCGAGCGTCACCGCGAGATCCGTCTTGAGCGACGCCGGACGCGCCGCGGCGAAGCGACGGAAGTTGGCCGAGCCGGCCTCCTCTTCGCCGTCGACGACGACACGGAGGTTCCAGGTCGGCCCCTTCCCCGTCGCCTTCAACGCCTCGACAGCGTTCAGCAACGCCACGATGGGCGCCTTGTCGTCGGACGCCGACCGGCCGTAGAGGCGCCACTCGGGATCGAACGTGGTGCGGGCCGGATCGTCAGGCACGCGACCTGTCGCGCTCCACAGGCACGGCGTGAACGGCGGACACTTGGTCCACTCCTTGGCGTCGACCGGCTGGCCGTCGTAGTGGATGTAGAAGGTCAGCGTGCCGACCGCGCCCGGCGTCTCGAAGGCCGCGAACACCACCGGCGAGCCGGGTCCGCCGACCACTTCCACCTTGAAGCCGCGCTTCGTGAAGAGCGTCTGCAGCGCCGCCGCGTTCTTCTGCATGTCGGCGTCGTTGCCGGCCACGTTCGGCAGTGACACCAGTCCGCGCAACTCGTCGACGATGGCCTTCTCGTGGGCGGCCCGCCACTCGGCCACGCCGGGCGGCTGCGCCGCCGCCGTCGCCACCAGCACCGGCGCCGCCACCAGCGCCGTCACCATCCTCCGCAGGCCACGCATCGTCATGCGCGGATGCTATCGCAGAGGCGCCGGCGTGAGCCACCGCTGAACGCCGGCGAGCGCGACATCGACCACCGCGGCGAGCACGGCCGCGGGGATCGCGCCCGACAGGATCATCCGCGTGTCGGCCAAGGCCAGCCCGGCCACGATGGGATCGCCCAGGCCACCGCCGCCGACGAACGCCGCGAGGGTCGCCGTGCCGACGTTGGTCACGGCCGCGGTGCGGACGCCGGCCATCAGCACCGGCATCGCCAGCGGCACGCGCACGAACCACAGCACCTGCCGCGGGGTCATGCCGAGCGCGGTGGCGGCATCGACGGCCTGCGGATCGGCCTGCCGGACGCCGGTGACCGTGCCGCGCACGATCGGATACAGCGAATACAGGAACAGCGCCACCAGCGACGGCCACACGCCGATGCCGAGGAACGGCAGCATGAACGCCAGCAGCGCGATGCCCGGGATGGTCTGCAGCACGCCCACCGCGCGCGTCACGCTCTCGGCGGCGCGCGAGCGGCTCAGCGCGAGTCCCAGCGCCACACCCAGCACGATCGCGGCCAGCATCGACGCCGACGTCAGCCAGAGATGACGCGCGCTCATCGACGCGATGGCGGCCCGCCGGCCCCACAGGTCCGCGAGTAGTGTCGACGACGCGCGGGCGGGGCCGCGAGCGGCGTCCGCCGCGCCGGCGTGCTCGACGAGGCCGAGCTCGGTCAGCACCTCGCGGGCCACCGCCGCCACGGGTGCCCCCTCCACTTCCACGCGCGCGTTCCAGCGGCGCATGCGACGCACGTCGATGCGGCCGCTGAGCAGTGTCAGCGTGGCGACCACCTCGGGCCGCTCGCGCGCGACCACGCCGCGCACCATGGCGGCTGCGTCGTACGGCGGGAACACGTGCCGATCGTCTTCGAGCACGGTGAGCGGATAGCGATCGAGCAGCCCGTCGGTCGAGTAGGCGTCGATGAGGTCCACCGATCCGGACGCGAGGGCCTGGTACTTCACGGCCGGCGCCAGCGCGTGGACCTCGGCCGGCGCCAGCCCGTAGGCCGCCCGCAATCCCGGCAGCCCGTCGGGCAGGCCGATGAAATCCGCGGTGAGGCCTGCCCGGAGTGAGGCGCTGTGACGGGCCGCGTCGCTCAACGAGCGCAGGCCGAGCCGCTCGGCCATTTCGGTACGCACCGACATCGCGTAGGTGTTCTCGAAGCCGAGCGGCGGCAACCAGCGCACGTCGAAGCGCCGCGCCATCTCGCGCGAGACGCGATCGAACACCGCGGTGCGATCGCCCTCACGCGTGCCCTTCAGGATCACGAGCAGTCCGGTGCCCGAGTACTCGGGGAACACGTCGATGGCGCCGGCGACCAGCGCCGGGAACGCCACCTCGGTGGCGCCGAGACCGGCCTTGCGGGTGACGGCGATGCCGCGCGACTCGAGCAGCTGCGCGAACACCTCGGCCAGCAGATACGACTCGGCGAACGGCTTCGAGCCGATCACGATCGGTCGCGGCCCGCCATCCGTGGTCGGCAGCGCCTGTGCCGATGCGGCCCCACGCCCCAATGCCAAGACCACCGCGATCGCGCTGGCGATCCGGACGATCGGCGACCGCCGAATCATCGCTCCCCGCCCACGAGACCAGCGCGCGCGACGAGCGACGCCACGTACGGCGTCGCCGGCGACGACACCAGCACATCGGGCGCCGCGATCTGCTCCAGGCGCCCCGCGCACAGCACGGCCACGCGATCGGCGAGCCGGCGAGCCTCGTGCAGGTCGTGCGTCACGAGCAGCGTCGTCACGCCAGTCTGCCGGCGCAGGGCCGAGAACATCGCCTGCAGATCCGACCGCGTGATGGCGTCGAGCGCACCGAACGGCTCGTCGAGCAGCAGCACCGGCGGTCGCGCCGCCAGTGCCCGCGCGAAGGCGACCCGCTGCCGTTGCCCGCCCGAGAGCTCGCGCGGCCAGCGCGCGCCGAAGGTCGCCGGCGACAGGCCCACGAGCTCGAGCGCGGCGTCCGCCATCGCGGCGGCCTCGGCCGCACCGGCCAGCCACGGCACGAGCGCGGCGTTCCTGGCCACCGTCCAGTGCGGCAGCAGCCCGCCGTCCTGCGGCACGTAGCCGATCGACCGTCGCAGGCGCACGGGATCGGCGGACGCGACATTGGCGCCGCCGACGAACAGGGCGCCGGCATCGAGCGCGGTGAGCGCCAGGCAGGCGCGCAGCAGCGTGCTCTTGCCCGAGCCGCTCTCACCGACGAGCGCCACGCATTCGCCCGCGGCGAGGTCGAGCGACACGCCGTCGAGCGCGGTCACGCCGCCGAAGCGTTTCACGACCGCGTGCGCGCGCAAGGCCGGTTCGACCATGCGGCCTCAGAAGGCGACGAAGAGGCGGGCGGCGGCCGCCGGCGACGAACGCGCGCCGTCGATCAGGCTGATGCCGCCAGAACGCCACTGCCAGCCCAGTTCGGCGGTCGCCCCCAGCGCCGTGCCCCGTCCCGTGCGCGACCGTCGCAGCCAGAGGTGGGTGCCGAGGTCGGCACGCCACGCCGATCCGGTCTCGACGAGGATGCGGTCCTCGTGCAGCTGGCGCAGGTAGGCACCGCCGGCGGCGATGAACGGCCGCAGCCGGCGCGGCCACGGGCCGGGGGGCAGCAACCAGCTGACCCGTCCGCCGATCTCGACGTCGGTCACCTGCTCGCTCGCCGCGCTGCCGCTGGCGCCCTCGATGTCGGCACTGAGCCGCGTCGTCAGCGTGCGCCGCCCCGCCGTGCCGCGCAACTCGAGCGCGAGCGACGTCGTCACCGGCAGCAGCACGACGAGATCGCCGCCGATGCCGCGGTCGAGCGTGCTGTCGGTGCGCACGAACGTCACGCCCGCCGGCGTCGTCGTGCCGACGGTGACGGCTCGCGACTCGATCGTGCGCGCGCCCAGCGACTCGCTGCCCGACAGCGTGCCGCCGATGCCGATCACCGGATGCCACGGCCGCCACGACGACGCGTCGGTCGACTGCGCCGCGACCGGCGAGGCCAGCGTCAGCACGGCCACCGCGGCCCAGACGTGGCGCCTCATTTCGCCGCCACCTCGATCGCGATGGCGGGCGTCGCACCGCCCGCCTGCACCACGGCGAGGCGTCGCGCGTAGGTGGGCCGGAAGGCCAGGTCGACCGCCGTGCCGCCGAAGACGCTTTCGAGGTCGACGTCGTCGAGCGGCTCGGCGCGCAGCACGTACATGCCCGGCGGCAATCCGGCAATCACGAAGTCGCCGTTGGCCGACAGCGTGTAGCTGGCCACCAGCGCCCCGGTGTCGAGGCTGGCGGCCACGACATGGGCGCCATAGACGCCGCGGCCATCCCTGGTCACGCGTCCCTGCACGCTGCCGAACTCGGAGGCTGGCAGCGCGCCGTAGAGATCGCGGATACCTGCGACATCGTCTGGCTGCAGCGCGCGATCGGCGATGCTGCCGGCCGGCCACGCGATCGGGAACATGATCGCGGCCGTGGAGGTGACGCGCCGTCCGCTGCCACTGACCTCGGTTTCGCCGAGCGCCGAGTGGCCGAGCCCCAGCAGGTGCCCGAGCTCGTGCAGCGCCACCGACTCGAGGTCGACCGCGCCGGTCTCACCGCCCGCGGCGGTGGACCAGCGGAAGCGCGTGTTGAAGTAGATGTCCGACTCGAGCAGCGTGCCGGTGGCGGCGTCGAGCAGGTAGGTCGTGGCGCCGAGCACGCGCTCCTGATCGGGCCGATCGAGGAAGCCGATCGTCGATCGACCGTCCGCCTCGAGCGGCTGGCTGCGCGTGAGTCCCTGGGCGCTGAACGACACCGGCAGCCCCGGCACCCTGGACCAGGTGGCGGTGGCGCGGCCGATGGCGTCGCTGAAGGCCTGCGCCGACACGCCGCTGATGTCGCGCTCGGTGACCGAATAGCGAATCGTGCCGTTGGGCCAGCGCACCGGCACCGTGCGTCCGCCGACATCGACCCCGAACTTGAGGTACGCGTGCGCCGGCGTCGACGCGACCAGCAGCGCGACGGCAATTGCCGCGATCCAGCGTCCGCCCGTCATCGCCGCGCCCCCGCCTTGCGGACGTCGGCGCGGAAGGCGTCGAGCGACCGTACTTCGCGCGTCGCCGCGCCGCGCGCCACCGTGCCGCGGGCCCCGGCCGTGCTGATCGCCGACGGCACCACCTGCGCGACACCCCGCGCGTCGACGGCGACGCGGAACACGCCGAGCGACAACCCCACGGGCTGCGGCAGGGCCGGGGCACGGCCGCGCAGGAACACGATCACGTCGTCGCCGGGACGGAACACCGGCGCGCCCGGCATCACGAGGATGCGGCCGCCGGCCTCTCCGCCGGGTACGACGAACGACGCCGTCTCGGTGACGGCGCCCTTCAGCGTGTCGGTCACGTCGAGCGTGACGGTCGACTCGATGGTGCGGCGGTCGGCGGTCCAGTGGGCGTCGACGCCGGTGACGCGCCCGTGCACCACCGTCACCGATTCCTGCACCAGCTCTTCGAGGGTCGCCGGCAGCACGGTGACGGCGTGGATCGTGGACGACAGAACGAGGACGAGACCGGCCATGCCGGCGGCGAACGTGCGCATGGCCCTGAGTCTACCGCGCGGTCGCGGCGCTCAGGCGCGGGGGCGGCGGGCGACCTCGAGCACGGCGTCGGCGACGCGGCCGGTCGAGCCGGGCGCGCCCAGCTTCGCGCGCGTCTCGGCCAGGCGGGCGTGCGTGCGTGTCCAGCGATCGCGATCGGTCAGGAACGCGATCGTCTCGCGTGCGATCGCCTCGGGCGTGCAGCCGTCCTGGATGAGCTCGGGCACCACCTTCTCGCCGGCGATCAGGTTGGCCATCGCGTACGTGTCGATGCGCACCAGCGGCTTGCCGAGCGCGTAGGTGAGGCCCGACAGTTTGTAGATGACGACCATCGGCCGCGCGTGCAGCGCCGTCTGCGCGGTGGCGGTGCCCGACGCCGTGATCACGACGTCGGCGGCCGCCAGCACGTCGTCGGTGCGCGCCTCGACCACCGGCGTCTCTGGCGCCGCCGAGAGAATCGCGGCGAACTCGTCGCGCGAGCGTCCGGGCGCGCAGGCGATGGCGAACTGCACGCCGGACACGGCGGCGCGAATCGCCGGCAGCGCCTCGGCGATCGGCGCCACGAGCCGCGACACCTCGTTGTGACGGCTGCCCGGCAGTAGCGCCACGGTGGGCCGCGCCGGATCGAGCCCGAGGTCGACGCGCAGATCGCGCTGGCGCGCGTCGGCCGCCGCGGCGTCCGCACCGGGCGCCGGGACGCTGTCGACCAGCGGATGCCCGAGGAAGCGCACCGGCACACCGGCGTCGCGGTACAGCGCCTCTTCGAACGGGAAGATCGGCAGCGCCAGCGCGACGTGACGTTGCATCGTCTTCATGCGGCCGGCCCGCCACGCCCACAACTGCGGCGTGACGTAATAGACGACCGGGATGCCCCGCGGCGCCAGCCGCTTCATGAGCTGGAAGTTGAAGTCGGGATAGTCGACCAGCACCAGCGCATCGGGCCGTGTGGCCTCGGCGGCGTCGGCCAGCGTCCGCAGCATGGCGAAGGTCGCCGGCAGCAGCCGAATCACCTCGGTGATGCCGGTGACGGCGAGGCCCGTGTACTCGCCCACCAGGCGCACGCCCGCGGCCCGGCACGCCGGCCCGCCGAAGCCGAAGACGTCGATGGCCGGATCGCGCTCGCGCAGCGCGCGGGCGAGCGCCGCGGCGTACACGTCGCCGGACGGCTCGCCGCACGAGACCATCACGCGGAGCATGCGCGTCGGCGGCCGGGCCGCGTCAGTCCTGCGCGCCGCGCGCCGGACGCCGCAGGTCGGCGGCGGTGAGATCGAGCTGGTCGATCGGGATGCGCTCGACGTTGGTGAAGCCGGCGCCGGCCAGCTCCTTGATGAATTTGCTGGCGTCGCCGACGAGCACGATCGACAGCTGCGTCGGCTTCAGCCACTGCTTCGCGATCCGCTGCACGTCGTCGGTCGTCACCGAGCGCACGCGCTCGGGATACGCCGGCAGATCCTCGAGCGGCAGTCCGTAGAAGAGCTGGTTCAGCACGCGCGTGGCGATGGCGTCAGGCGATTCGATCGACAGCGGGAAGCTGCCGGCCAGGAAGTCCTGGGCGCCCTCGAGCTCGCCGTCGTAGACGCGCTCGCGCTGCAGCTTGAAGAACTCGTCGACCACCGTGCGCACGGCTTCCACCGTGCCTTCGGTGCGGGTGTCGGTTTCGGCGATGACCGCGCCCGACAGCTTGTAGGCGTCGAGGTCGGCCGAGGCGCCGTAGGTCAGCGCCTTCTGTGTGCGCAGCACCTGCTGCAGGCGGTTGCCGCCTTCCCCGCCGAGGATCTTCACCACCTGGTCCATCACCAGGTGATCGGGGTGCGTGCGCGGAAACGCGAGATGCCCGGCGCGGATCTCGGTCTGCACCGCGCCAGGCTTGTCGATCACCACCACGCGCCGCACCGGCGGCGGCGGCTCGGTCGGCGCGAACGTCGGCACGGTGCCCTTGCCCCAGTCGCCGAACACGCGTTCCACCTGCTTGAAGGCCACGTCGGGCGCGACGTCGCCGACGATGGCGATGAGCGCGTTGTTCGGCACGAACCACGCCTTGTGGAAGTTCACGAAGTCGTCGCGCGTGAGGCTGCGCAGCGACGCCATGGTGCCGCCCGACGGCATGCCGTACGGGTGGAAACCGAAGACCAGGCGGTCGATGACCTGCGACGCCACCGTGTCCGGATCTTCCGCGGCCACCGTGAGCGACGACAGCGCCTGCTGGCGCTGCCGTTCGATCTCCTGCGGATCGAAGGCCGGCCGGCGCACGACGTCGCTCATCAGATCGAGGGCCTCGCCCAGGCCGTCCGACATGCTGACGGTGTTGACGAAGCTCAGGTCGGTGCCGGCGCCGGTGCCGAGCAGCCCGCCCATGAAGTCGATCTCCTCGGCGATGTCGCCCGACGACTTGGTGGCGGTGCCCTGATCGAGCAGGGCCGCCGTCAGCATCGCCAGGCCTTCCTTGCCCTTGGGATCCTGCGCGGCGCCGGCGCGCACCAGCATGCGGGCGCTGATGATCGGCTGTTCGTTCTGGCTCACGAGCACCACCTGCAGCCCGTTGGGCAGCGTGCGGATCTCGTACGGCGGGAACTTCACCGGCTTGGCCGAGAGCGGCCGCGGCGGCCGTTCCGACGGCCAGCGCAGCTGGTCGGCCACCGACGGCACGCGGGCCTGGCCGGCCGACAGGCCCACCGAAGCCACGAGCAGCGCGATCGAGGCGAGAAGCGAGGTCTGCACGACGTGAAAGGCGCGGCGGCTCATGGACGGCTGCCTCCGTTCTTCGGCGAGACGTGCATCACCAGGCGCGAGGCCGGCGTGAAGTACTTCTTCGCCACGCGCTGCACTTCGGCGCGCGTCATGTTCTGGAAGATGGTGAACTCGCCGTCGGCGGTGGTGATGTCGGCGTGCAGCACCTCGGCGTGCGCCAGGATCTGCGCCTTCTCCTGCACCGTCTCGCGCATCAGGATGTAGTCGCGCGCGAACTGGTTCTTGGCGCGCTGCAGCTCACGGTCGGTGATGCCCTCGGCGGCCGCGCGATCGAGCTCGGCGATGAGCGCCTTCTCGGCGGCCTCCATCGACTGCCCGGGCGCCACGATGGCCACGGCGTAGAACAGGTTCGGGTGCTCGATGAGGTTGGCGCTGCCGAACGCCGCCACCGCCAGCCGCTTGTCGTAGACCAGGCTCTTGTAGATGCGCGAGCTGTTGCCGTCGGACAGCACCTTGGCCAGCACGTGCAGCGGGTACGAATCCGGGTTGCCGTCGTAGGTGATCTTGTGGGCGACCACCACCGCCGGCAGCGGCCACGCCTCCTGCAGCGTGACGCGCTTCTCCTTGGTCTGCTCCGGCTCCTGCGCGATGTCGCGCGGCACCTTGCCGGCGCCGGCCGGGATCTTCCCGAAGTAGCGGGTGATGAGATCGCGCGTGGCGGCTTCGTCGAAGTCGCCGGCCACGAGCACCGTGGCGTTCGCGGGAATGTAGAAGGTGTCGAAGAAGTTGCGGACGTCGTCGATGGTGGCGGCGTCGAGATCGGCCATGCTGCCGATCACCGGGTTCTTGTAGGGGTGCGTGGTGAAGGCGTTGCGATAGAGCAGCTCGTTCAGGTTGCCGAACGGCTGGTTGTCGACGCGCATGCGCCGCTCTTCCTTCACCACCTCGCGCTCGCTCACGAACGTCTGCTCGTCGATGCGGAGCGAGCCGAGCCGGTCGGCCTCCATCCACAGCACCAGCGGCAGGTACTGCGACGGCACCGTCTCCCAGTACACCGTCGTGTCCTCGGTGGTGTAGGCGTTGGCCCGTCCGCCCACCGACGAGACGATCGAGGTGTGCTGCTCGGGCTCCACGTTCTTCGAGCCCTTGAACATCATGTGCTCGAAGAGGTGCGCGAAACCGGTGCGCCCCGGCTTCTCGTTCTTCGAGCCCACGTGATACCAGACCTGGACGTTGACGATGGGCGTCGAGCGGTCGGTATGGAAGATGACCGTGAGCCCGTTGGGCAACGTGAATCGCTGGTACTGCAGCTTGGGTGGCGCGACGGCGGCGTCGAGCACGGGCGACGACACGATCGCCCAGCCCGCCAGTGCCGCGACGGCGGCGGCCGCGATCACGCGGCGCCGCAGGAACGAGACGACCCGCGTGACGACAGGGTGCATAGGTTGGATACCGCGATTATGGCACGGGGGATCCGGGCGGCGCTTCGAGGGCAGCGAGCCGGCGCTCCAGGTCCTGGAGGTGCCGGCGCAGTTCCGGCAGCCGGCCGAACAGCACCGCCGCCTTGCGCCACTCGCGATTGTCGATGGCCGGCAGGCCCGAGACGAACATCCCATCGGGAATCGAGTTGTTGATGCCGGCCTGGCCGGTGGCCTTCACGCCCTGGCCCACCGTGATGTGGCCGGCCACGCCCACCTGCCCACCCAGCATCACGTCGTCGCCGAGGGTCGTGCTGCCGGCGATGCCGCACTGGGCGGCGAGCACGGACCGGGCGCCCACCACCACGCCGTGGGCGATCATCACGAGGTTGTCGAGCTTCGCCCCGGCGCGGATGCGCGTCTCGCCCACGGCCGGCCGGTCGATGGTGGTGTTGGCGCCGATCTCCACGTCGTCCTCGAGCACCACCGGCGCCGTCTGCGGGATCTTCTCGTAGGTGCCGTCGGGACGCCGCGCGAAGCCGAAGCCGTCGGCGCCGATCACCGCGCCGTTCTGGATCACGACGCGCGCGCCGAGCTGGCAGCGTTCGCGGATCGACGCGTGCGCGTGCACCACGCAGTCGGGACCGATGACGGTACCGGCACCGATGACGACGTGCGCCTCGATCACCGTTCGCGCGCCGATGCGGGCGCCGGCGCCCACCACGGCGTACGGGCCGATGGCGACGTCGGCCGCGAGCTCGGCGTCGCTGGCAATCACCGCCGTCGGATGCACGTCCGTGGGCAGCGTCGAGGGCGGCGCCAGTGCCGCGGCCGCGCGGGCGAACGCGAGATACGGATCCCTGGCCCGCAGCACCGCGCACGGCGCCGTGCCGCCCGACGGACCGAGGATCACCGCCGAGGCGCGCGTATCCGCCACCTGCGAGGCATACGACGCGTTGGCGAGGAACGAGACGTCGCCTGGCACCGCGGTGTCGAGCGCGGCGACACGCGTCACCAGCACGGCGCCGTCACCCTCGAGGGTCGCGCCGATGCGCGCGGCCAGATCCTGCAGCGTCATGTGCGGCCAGCCTATCACGCGGGTGGAATGGCCAGCCGCTCAACGAACGTCGCCAGGTGCTGCAGTCCGAGGCGGTGCCCGAGATCGTGCAGGCGCGCTTCGCGCGCGGCGGTGTCGAGACGCAGCACGGCGCGCAGGTCGGTGAGATCGGCGCTCGCCTCGACGGTCCACGCCACGGCGCTGCCGCCGCGCGACGCGCCCCGCCACGCCAGCAGATGACCGACCGTGGTGAACGTGAAGAAGTAGCCGACCAGGTTCGGGCCGGGGATGAAGAACAGGATGCCCGACAGCACGAGCAGCACCAGGTGCAGCAGGAACCAGCGGAAGTGACGATCGCTGTCGCGCTTCAGCCCTTCCTTCAGGATGCCGAGCGCGGCCTCGGCCGTGAGGTCCGACGGCGCGTGCAGCGTCGCCGCCGGCGCCGTGCGCAGGTGCCACAGCAGGCGCTGCTCGGCCGCGCGTTCGACGATCCAGCGCAGCAGCTTGCGGCGCCAGCGCGTCATCCGTGTCTGCGGCTCGTCGGGTTCGTGCCGCCGGTGTCGCTCCTCTTCCGCCTCGCGCAGCATGTCGTTGAGGCGGCGGCGCTGTCGGGCGATGAACCCCGTGTCGTCGTCCGGCGGCGCATCGTCGCCGGCGACGGGCTCGTAATACGGCTCGTAGTCGGCATCGCCGATCGGGAGGAGGAACACCTGCATATCTGGAGGGACGCGGCCGGAGGCCGGCGGGTTCTATTGCGGCTTCGGCGGCGCGGACGGCGGCACGCGACGCGGCTGACGGGTGAGCGTCAACGGCACGGCCGGCTTCCCCGCCTGTTCCCACGCGCCGGCGATGAACGCGGCCGAGGCGGCGATCGAGTCGGTGACGCGCTGCTCGACCATCGGCCAGGTGGAGGCGCGATAGGCGGCGTAGAACGCGTCGTCGTAGTACTCGCGTCCGGTCGAGGCCGCCTTGTCGGCGGCGAGCATCGGCCCCGCCAGCCGATTGCTCTCGAGCAGGATGCGGAACATCTCGCCGCGCGGGTCGGTCACCGGCGGCCGCGGCGCCGGGGCCGCGGGCAACGACGCCGTGAAGCGCTCGGGCAGATCCTTCTCGAAGCGATCGTGGGCGCCGGGCTGGTTGGTGAGCTGGCCGTCGTAGTTCTTCACCGCGTGCAGCGGTACATGCCCGTCGCTCACGTAGTGCGTGAGCACCGCGGCGTAGAGCGCGATGTTGTCGAGCGCGTACGGCGACGGCACCGGCCGTTTCAGATTGGCGAACTCGCGCTGGAGGCGGCCGTAGAACTCGGCCGTGCGCCACGGCAGCGTGCCCTCGCGGTGCACCGCCTCGCGGCCGAACTTCTGCACCGCCTGATCGTACTCGCGCGGCAGGGCGTCGAAGGGATACGCGCCGTAGAGATCGGCGTCGAGGTCCACGAAGTGGTTCGGCGGCTCGTCGTCCCAGCCGACGTTGCGCCACATGTCGGGATCCACGACGCGCTCGACGATGAAGGCGCGGCGCGACTCGAAGAACGGGCGCAGCTCCGCGGGCAGGATCCCGATCATGCGATCGGCGATGTGCCGATGCGCCACGAAGCCCCAGGCGCCGACGCCCGGCGTGAGAGCGAGCGTGAGGGCCACGACAGCGACGGCGGACGAGAGCACGCGCATGTGCGTATTGTAGACGCCGCCGGTCAGCGGCCGGGCACGGCGACGGCGATCGACAGCCCGGCCCAGCCTTCGCGGCCGCCGGGATAGGCGTAGCGATAGTCGTTCAGCGTCACGACAGCGCCGGTCGGCGCCGGGTCGATGACGAAGAGCGGGAAGCGCGACCACGTGAGGAACTGCTGGCCCCGCTCGGTCGCGGCCGCGGCCTTCGCCAGCGGGTCGGCGGCCTGGGTCTCCACGCCGAAGCCGGCCGGACGGAACGACGGCCCCGGCGCGAAGGTGACGAACCCACGCTCGTAGCGATCGCCCAGATCGACGATCACCTCGCGGCGCAGCGGATTCACCGCCACCGGCGTCACCATGAAACGGGCGCCCGCCTGGCCGGCGCGCGCCAGCCCCTGCGCCACCACCTCACGCGCCCACACGTTCGATCCGTACATCACGACGATGTAGGCCACGGCCGCGCTCAGAGCGAGCCGGGCCAGGCGCAGGCCGCGCGCGGCGTCGCGCGAACGCCAGCCGAGCCACGCCCCCGCTCCGAGCAGCAGGTACAGCCACGGGTCGACGATGTAGAGCGCGTCGCCGTAGAACCACTGCCCCGAGAACGGCATCAGCAGGCGGATGCCGTAGCTGTTCATGTAGTCCATCAGCGGATGCGACCACGTGCCCAGCGCGGCGAGGAACAGGACCTCGCGCGGCACGACGGCGGGCGGGGGCGAGGCGCGCCGCTGCCGCACGCGGCGATCCCACCACATGACGAGCGCCGTCACGACGAACGGCAGCACCACCATCGCGATCGGCCCGTGCGTCCAGCCGCGCCGGAAGTACATGGGCAGCGTGGAGGTCGCGAAGACCGCCACGTCGATGTCGGGCGCGTTGGCGGCGACGGCGAGCGTGGTGAGCGCGAGCGGCGTGCGGCGCTTCAGGCCGGCGTGGCCCATCGCGAGGCCGACCAGCGCGTGCGTGAGGTTGTCCATCGGTCAGGGCGCCGCGGCGAGATCGCGCAGGTCCTTGCGGATGACCTTCCCCACCGGCGACTTCGGCAGGTCGTCGCGGAAGCGGATGCGCTTCGGCACCTTGTAGGCGGTGAGCGACTGGCGGCAGTGATCCTTCAGCACCGCTTCGGTCAGCGCGGGGTCCTTGCGCACGATGAAGGCGCACACGAGCTCGCCCGAGACGTCGTCGGGGGCGCCGACCACGGCCACTTCGGCCACGCCGGGATGCGCGGCGAGCACGGCTTCGACCTCGTTCGGATACACGTTGAAGCCGCTGACGAGGATCATGTCCTTCTTGCGGTCGACGATGTAGACATAGCCGTCGTCGTCCACCGTGGCGACATCGCCCGTCGCGAGCCAGCCGTCCTTCAGCACGCGCGCTGTTTCATCGGGACGCTGCCAGTAGCCACGCATCACCTGCGGACCGCGCACGAGCAGCTCGCCAGGCTCGCCGGCTGCCGTGTCCCTGCCCTCGGCATCGACGAGACGAATGTCGGTGCCGGGCACCGGCACGCCGATCGACTCGCGCTTGTTGCGATGGAACGGCACGAGCGACACCACGGGCGACGTCTCGGTGAGCCCGTAGCCCTGGTACATCGGCGTCTTCGTCATCGTCTCCCAGCGCTCGGCCACCGACGGCACGAGCGCCATGCCGCCGGCCACCGTGCCCTTCAGCGTGAAGCCGGTGTGCTGCTGGAACCACGGCTCGTGCATCAGGCCCGCGAACAGCGTGTTCACGCCGGTGAGCCACGTGGCGCCTTCGGTCGTGAGCGCCTGCTTCAGGTTCGCGAGCGGCCGCGGACTGGGGATGAGGATGTTGCGCCCGCCGAACGCGAAGAACACCATCAGGTTCGCCGTGAACGCGAAGATGTGGTACAGCGGCAGCGCGGTGACGACGGTTTCCCGTGCTTCGATGACGCCGGGCTTCCACACCTCGATGCACTGCGCGATGTTGGCGAGCAGGTTGCCTTCGGTGAGCACGGCGCCCTTGCTCACGCCGGTCGTGCCGCCCGTGTATTGCAGCGTCGCCACGCGGTCGTGGCCGTCGCCCGCCAGATACACGAGGGGATCGGCGCCGGACGTCAACCGTGCCTGCCCCTGGGCCAGCGCCCGCGCGAACGTGATGTGCGCGAAGGTCGCCGGCGGCACCTGCTTCTTCACGTACCGCTGCACCAGTTGCACGACGGTGCGGGTGACGAACGGCAGCAGGTCGGCGATCGAGACGACGACCACGGTGCGGATCGACGTCCTCGGCAGCACCTGCGCCACCTTGTCCGCGAAGAGATCGATGACGACGAGCCCCGTGACGCCGGCATCGGCGAACTGGTGCTCCATCTCGGGCGCGGTGTAGAGCGGGTTCGTGTTGACGGTGACGAGCCCCGCCTTCATCGCCCCGAAGACCACCACCGGATACGCCAGGCAGTTCGGCATCTGCACCGCGAGCCGATCGCCGGCGGCGAAGCCGGCCACCTCGCGCAGGTAGACCGCGAAGGCATCCGACAGCCGATCCACCTCGGCATAGGTGAGACCTCCGCGCGTGCCGTTGGGCAAGAGCAGCGTGAACGCCTCCTTGTCCCCGTACTTCCGCGCCGCGTCGCGCACGAGGGCCGCCACGGTCGGGAAGGCGCGCGGCGCGAGGTCCTGCGCCGTCTCGGGCGCGTAGAAGCGGGTCCAGTGTCGGGTGGCGAGGTCCGTCATGCGGGGGCCGGTTTGGTCAGCGCATTGTAATGGCGCGGGGCCCGGCGGCCGAAAGATCCACGAAGGCCGTTACCATGGTCGAGGCACCAACCTTGCAGCTCCTACGACGCATGCCGTCCGCCGTCCGTCTCCTTGGTCTCGCCGCCGCGCTGGCCCTGGCCGCCGCCTGCAGCAAGGGATCCGACTCGCCCACCTCGCCGACGCCGACGGGGTCGAGCGGCATCGTCTACGGCAACATCAGCGCCAGCGACGCCACCGGCTACATGTCGAGCGTGGAGTGCTTCCCGTTCACCGAGTGCGCGCCGAACGCCACCGGCTGGGTGCAGACGCTGTTCCGGAAGATCCAGCAGACCGGCACGGCCACCATCAACAACACCGGCGTGCCCGGCCAGGTGCTGAGCCAGCACTTCGAGGACCTCGGGAAGAAGATCGGCCGCACCTACCCCGGCAACTTCATCACCAACCAGGTGCCGTTCGTGAAGTCGACGACCACGGTGCTCACCATCTTCGCCGGCGGCAACGACGCCAACACGATCGGCCAGGTGATTCAGGCGCAGCAGGCCGGCGACGACCTGCGGGCGTTCATCGATCGCGAGGTGGCGGCCTTCGGCGACGACATGCAGGCGCTGGTGCGCGGCGTGCGGCAGCGCGCGCCCAACACGAAGATCGTCATCCTCAACCTGCCGAACCTCGGCGCCGCGCCCTACATGTCGCGCAGCTCGGCGGTCGATCGCGGCATCATGCAGCGCATCGCCGTGGGGATGACGGGCAAGATCAACGCCCTGGCCGGGGCCAACACCGTCGTCGTCGACCTGATGTGCGACGCCCGCATCATCGAGCCGGCGAGCTTCTCGAGCGACGGCTTCCACCCGAGTGATCGCGGCTACGCCCTCATGGCCGACCTGGCGTTCGCCGCCGTGTCGAGCAGCTCGTATCCGGCGCCGGCCGCCGACTGCGGACAGCGCCGCCTCGCGCCGGTGTACTGATCCGCGGCGACCAGGCCGTCTCTTACGCGGTCCGGGCCGCTCACGGCACCCGCAGCACCACCTCGTTCGACGGCCCACTGGCGCCGGCGGCGTTCACCGCCCGCACGCGCACCACCTCACCGCCGCGCGGCACCGGCGGCACGATGACGGTCGCGCCCGGCCCGCGCGGCACCGCCGCGAGGTCGCTCAGCCCGATGTCGGATCCCGCCTCGAGCACGTAGCCGGTCGCGCCTGCCACCGGCGTCCACGACAGCGTGGTCGCGCCGCCGGCCGTCGACAGCGTCAGCCCAAGCGGGACGAGCGGCAGGTCGCCCGCGTCAGCCGCAGTTCCGCCGAATCCGCTGCTGCCGCATGCGTTGGCACGGACGCGCACGTAGTAGGTGCCCGCGAATCGCGCTGGCGTAGGCGAGCCCGGTGGACGGCCCTGGAGCGTGAGGACGAAATCGGCGCGCCCCGGCGCCGAGCCCGCGACGAACACGTACGACGCCACCAGCTCGTCCGGCGCGCGCCACGAGAAATCGACGCGGTCGCGCGACGCGCCGACGAGGAAGGCACTCAGCCCGCTTGGCGGTGGAGGCGGCGCCGCGCAGCCACCGGTGACCAGATCCGTTCGACACCTCCTCGCGGCCGCCGGCGGCGCCGGCCGTGCGCACCCGGACGTAGAACGTCCCCGGCGGCACGACGGTCGAGAACAGGACCGCGCCGAGCGGCAGCACGGCGGCGACCTGCCCCGGTTGCAGGCCGGCCTCGAGCACGTAGCCGCCAACCGGGGCCTGCACCGGTGGATCCCACGTGAACGTGGTGACCGGGCCGTCGGGACGCGCCCGCAGGGCGGCGGGCGCGGGCGAGCCGCGCCGGTCGAACGCGGCGAGCCCCACGAGCGCCTGCGGCGCACGCGCGCCGAAGATGCCGCCGGCCACGACGAGATCGCCCGGACCGCGATCGTGTCCTTCGCCCGCCGATGAGTTGATGCGTCAGGCCCGGGGTCCACGTGCTCGCGGCGCCATCGAGTCGCCGGGCCATCAGGCCGCTCACCGACCCGTCAGGGTTCAGCGCCCCCTCGGTGGCGAGCAGGCGTCCGTCCACGACGACAGCGCTCTGCGCCGCCGACGGCCCATAGACCACGCCGATCGACGCGCCGGTGCGCGTCGTAGGTCGACAGGCGGAATAGCCATAGGCGAACACCGTGTCGCCACTCGACGCGAGCGCCGTCACGGCGGGGCCGGGAACGGACCAGCGCACGCGCGCCGTCCGGCGATCGACGGCCGTCACGCCGAGCGACGAACCCAGTACAGCACGTCGCCATCGACGGACCAGGGCCCGCCGGCTGCCGACGGCGAGCCGCCACGACGGATCTCCCGGCCGGTGGCGAGCGCCGGCTGCGTGGTCGTGAATGGACCGAGGGTTGCAGGCCGACGGCCCAGTAGAACCACTCGCCATCGCTGAACGACGGCGAGCCCGGCGCGGTCGCGGCCCACGCCAGGCGGACGCCGCTCGACGCGTCGACGGCGGCGCTCCCCGCCGCGGCGAGCCCGTCGAGGTCGAACCGCCCGCCGATGGTGACGCGCCCGGGCACCGCGCCGAGCACATCCACGGGACCATCCGCCGATGGCGCCCATGGCAGCAACCCGCCGGTCGTGAGGTCGAACGCCGCGAGATGCGCGCGCGTTACGTACCCGGTCGCCGTGAGCGAACTGGCGACGATGAGCGAACCGCCGTTCCCCGCGGCGAACAGCGACACGTCGTCGGGCTGCGTGGCGGCGACCCACGGCGTGACGGCGCCGCTGGTGTCGATCTCGGCCATGCGCCAGCGAGGCACCGCGCCGGGGCCGAGCGCCTCGAAGAGGCCCGAGATGAACACCCCGCCGGTGTTCGACGGCGCCATGCGCAGGATCGGCGTCAACACGCCCGGATTCCACGGCAACAGCGCCGCCGTCGCGGGGTCGAGTGCGGCCAGCGACGGCCGCGGCTGCCCCGCCACCGTCGTGAAGAAGCCGCCGATGTAGAGCACGCCGCCCGACAGGGTCACGACCTGCGGCGAGACCCGCGGATTCCACGAGGTGTCGATGGCCCCTGGAGGGCAAGGCTCGACAGGCCGCCGTTCACGGCCGATGGCGTGGGCGACGATCACCTGGCCGCCGTCGCGCACGCCGGCCCAGGCCCCGGCGCCGAACGCGCTCGGCGGCCGGGCGCGACCACGGTCTTCCAGAGCTGCGTGCCGGTGACGGCGTCGAGCGCGGCCGCGACGCCACTCGACTGGGTCGCATCCGACACGCTGCCCAGCACCACGATCCGATCGGCGCCGGCCACGATCGCCGCCGGGCGTATCGGATCCAGCCCCGACACCCAGGGCGCCGTCGTGCCGTCGATGGCCGACACGGCGACGACCGCGGCGGACGCGCGGTGCGGGCACCGTGAAACTGCCGATGAGGAAGAGCATGTTGCCGACGCGCGCCAGGCCCGACGGCGTGCCGCTGATCGTCGGCGTGAACGCGCCGTCGACCGTGCCGTCAGAGAGAATGTGGCTCAAGGCCGACGCCGACGACGCGCCGGTGAGCATGAAGTCGCCGGCGAGGAAGTAGCCGCCGCTGCCGTCGGACAGCACGGCGTTCACCTGTCCCGTCGCGATCGGGAACGTCGGACCGGTCAGTGCACCCGAGCCCGCGGCGAGCGCACAGCGGCGGCACCACGTTCGCGCTCGGCGCCACGGCCTGGAACGTGCCGCCGACATACAGCACGTCGCCCACACGAGCGGTCGCCTGCACCGCTCCGTCGAACATCCAGTGCAGCCGCGAGAGATCGGCCGGGTCGGCCTGGCCAGGACGCGTGGCCGAGAGCCACACCCCGAGAGCGGCCACCGCGACGAGGCGGCCATGACGTCCGAACGACATACGTCTCCTGACGAACCGGAGGAGGCCGCCCGAGTACTGCACGGCGTCAGCGCGGCCGCGAGCCGGCGCGGCATCCGGTGCGAGGCCAGGCGCGCCCTCGCTGACCTGCGCGAATGACATTTCCGCAAGTCGAGGTGCACATTTCACACGTTTCAGATCGCAGACGACCATGAAACGGACTGTTTTCTTGCAGAGTGACATGATTTTCGTGCACACTATGCATGACCGCAGTGTCACTCGACACTTTCCGCGCGGTCCCAACACACTCGAGGGGGTTCGACGACATGGGTAACGCACTGAGCGACGCGATTGCCGGCATCCGCAGCTGGTCCATGGACCAGGCGCAGCACCTGGCGCCGCCAGCCCAGGTGAGCGAGGTGTTCGGCTCCCTGGTGTTCAACGACTCAGTGCAGCAGGCGCGTCTGCCGAAGCCCGTGTACCAGGCCCTGCGCGACACCGTCACCAAGGGCGCGGCGCTCGACATGTCGACGGCCGACGCCGTGGCGTCGGCGCTGAAGGACTGGGCCGTGGAACACGGCGCGTCGCACTACACGCACTGGTTCCAGCCGATGACGGGCATCACCGCCGAGAAGCACGACTCGTTCTTCTCGCCCACCAAGGACGGCAAGTCCATGGCGGAGTTCAGCGGCAAGGAACTCGTGAAGGGCGAGCCCGACGCGTCGAGCTTCCCGTCGGGCGGCATGCGCAGCACCTTCGAGGCGCGCGGCTACACGGCGTGGGATCCGACCAGCCCGCCCTGGCTGCTCATGAACGGCAACTCGGCCACGCTCGTCATCCCGACGGCGTTCGTGAGCTGGACCGGTGAGTCGCTCGACAAGAAGACGCCGCTGCTGCGCTCGATGGAAGCGCTGTCGGCGCAGGCCGTGCGCGCGCTGAACCTGTTCGGCGTGCCGGCCACGCGCGTCACCGCCACCTGCGGTCCCGAGCAGGAGTACTTCCTGATCGATCGCAACTTCTACTTCAACCGCCCCGACCTCATCAACGCGGGACGCACGCTGTTCGGCGCCCGGCCGCCGAAGGGCCAGGAGCTTGAGGACCAGTACTTCGGCGCCATCCCGCAGCGCGTGCTGGCCTACATGGCCGAAGTGGAAACCGAGCTCTACAAGGTCGGCGTGCCGATCAAGACGCGCCACAACGAAGTCGCGCCCTCGCAGTACGAGCTGGCGCCGATCTTCGAGAGCATGAACGTCGCCACCGACCATCAGATGATGACGATGGAGACGCTCAAGCGCGTGGCGCCGAAGTACGGCCTGGCGTGCCTCACGCACGAGAAGCCGTTCGCCGGCGTGAACGGCTCGGGCAAGCACGTCAACTGGAGCATGGGCGACGACCTCGGGAACAACCTGCTGAACCCGGGCGCCACGCCGCACGACAACATGCAGTTCCTGTTCTTCTGCACGGCGGTCATCCGTGCGGTCGACACGTTCCAGGGCCTGCTGCGCATGAGCATCGCCAGCGCCGGCAACGATCACCGGCTCGGCGCCAACGAGGCGCCGCCGGCGATTCTGTCGATCTTCCTCGGCGACATGCTCACCGACATCTTCGAGCAGGTCGAGAAGGGCGGCGCCAAGAGCAGCAAGCACGGCGGCCTGCTCGACATCGGCGTGTCGGTGCTGCCGAAGTTGCCGCGCGACGCCGGCGATCGCAACCGCACCTCGCCGTTCGCCTTCACGGGCAACAAGTTCGAATTCCGCGCCGTGTCGTCGAACCAGTCGATCGCCTTCCCCGCCACCTGCCTGAACGTGGCGGTGTCGGAATCGCTCGACTACATGTGCGGCGAACTCGAGGCGGCGGTGGCCAAGGGTCAGCGTCTCGAGGACGCGGTGGCGGCGCTGCTGAAGACCACGCTCAAGAAGCACAAGCGGATCATCTTCAACGGCAACGGCTACTCGCAGGAGTGGCAGAAGGAAGCCGCCAAGCGCGGCCTGCTGAACCACAAGAACACCGTCGACGCCCTGCCCGAGCTGGTGACGCCGCTCGTGGTGAAGACGTTCGAGAAGTTCAAGGTGCTCAACGAGCGCGAGCTGCACGCGCGCTACGAGGTGAACGTCGAGACCTACAACAAGGTGATCAACGTCGAGGCGCAGCTGATGACGCTGATGGCCAACCGCTACATCCTGCCGGCGGCGCTCGAATACCAGCGCGCGGTGGCGGCGAGCGTGGCGGCGGTGCGGTCGGCGGGCAGCACGAGCAAGGAGGGCAAGAAGGTGCTCGCCAAGGTCGTGAAGCTGGTGGACGCGTTCCGCGCGCAGACCGAGGTGCTCGAGAAGGCGTTGGATCACCCGGCGCCGTCGGTCGAGAAGCACGCGAAGTTCATGCGCGACAAGGTGGTGCCGGCGATGGTGAAGCTGCGCGACCTGGGCGATCAGCTCGAGCTGCTCGTGCCGCACGCGCAGTGGCCGCTGCCGACCTACCGCGAGATGCTCTTCATCAAGTGAACGTCGCCTGGCGGCTGGCCGCTGGCGATTAGCGGCTCGGAGGCATCATGAACGCGGCGGGGGTCTCCCCGCCGCGTTCGTTTGTACGGGGAGAATTGTTCGGCGTTCCCCGCCTTTTGTATCCTCTGTCGCAGCGTGTCGCGCCGGTCGATCCTCTTCGCCGCCCTCGCCACCGTCGCGCTCGCGGTCGTCGGACGCGGCGTGCTGTTCATGGCGCCGGGCGTGCGCTTCGATGCCGACCAGGCCGTGATGGGCCTGATGGCGAAGCACATCTCGGAAGGACGCGCCTTCCCCCTGTATTTCTACGGGCAGGACTACCTGCTGGCGCTCGAGGCGTACGCGGCGGCGCCGGTGATGTGGCTGCTCGGGCCGACGGAAGTCGCGCTGAAGCTGCCGGTGCTGGCGATGAACGTCGCCACCGCGGTGCTGATCGCGTGGCATGCCTGTCGCGGCGTCGGCCTGGCGCCGTGGCTGGCGGCGGCCACCGCGCTGCCCTTCGCCCTGCCGCCGATCGTGGTCGGCTCGCGCGTGATGGATGCGATGGGCGGCAACATCGAGACGCCCTTCTACGCACTCGTGCTGTGGACGCTGCGCGGCACGCGCTGGCCCTTCGCGTCCGTGACCGCGATCGCGCTCGCGCACCGCGAGCTGGTGGCGTATCCGCTCGCGGCCCTGCTGGCGCTCGACGTGCTGCGCGGCGCCTGGCGATCGCGCGAGACCTGGATGCGCTGGGCGGCCGCCGCGATCGCGATCCTCGTGCTGCAGGGCACGCTGCACGTGCTGCGGCCCTACGCGTCGATGTTCGGGCCCGGCACCGAAGCCCGCTATTACCCGCCGCTGATGTCGAGCGCCAACGTCGTCACCGGACAGATCTGCCTCGACGCCGCGCAGTGGCCGACGCGCGTCGGCGCCCTTACGCGCGAGCACCTGCCGCTCATGACCGGCGGGCTGCCGGGACCGCTCGTGGATCTCGGCGTGAGCACGGGCATCGGCCAGGGGCGCCCGGGACTGTTCGCGTGGACGCTTGCGCTCGTCGTCGCCGGGCTCGGCGCGGCGCTCCTGACCCGGCGCCCGCATCAGCACGCCACGGTGGCCGCCGCGTCGTCGCCGTTGGCGCGCGGCGCCTCGAACGAGCGCGTCGCCACGCCCGCGACGTGGCTCCCGTGGTTCCTCGTGCTGAGCGGTGTCGTCTCGATCGGCGTCTACACGCTCGTCTCGTGCGCGCCGCTCACCGTCCACACGCTGCGCTACGACCTGCTCGTCGTCTTCATTCCCGCCGGCGCCGTGATGGCCGGGCTGCGACATCCGGCGCGCGCCGTGCGGGCGGCGCTGGTGGCCGCGCTGCTCGTGCAGACGTGGCCCGCCGTCGACGACTACCGCACGCTGGCGGGGGAGATCGCCTCGGGCCGCTGGCCCGATCCTCGCCGGAAGGCCGCCGACCTGCTGGCGGCGCGCGGCCCGGCCGCCTACTGGGGCGATTTCCGCATCGCCGATCTGCTCACATTCCGCGGCGGCGAGCGCTTCACGATCGCGGCGCTGGAGTCGGCGCGCATCGAGACCTACGCGGTGCAGGCCACCGCCGCCCCGGCCGGTGTGATCAAGGTGGGCGCCTGCGCCGCCGGCGAACGCCTGGCCGAGGGCGTGTGGCTGTGTCCACCAGGCACGCACTGACGGATGGGCCGGTATACTGAGCGGACACCAGCGCCTCTCGTCCACGGACCGTCGAACCGCATGTCCACCGCCCTTCGCCTCGCCCTCGTCGCCACACTCGCCGTCACCGTGTCCGCCTGCGGCGGCGGCAACGACACGCCGACGTCGCCCACGGTCAACGTGGGATTCCAGATCACCGACATCCGCGTCGGCACCGGCGCCGACGCCACCAACGGCCGGACGGTGACGGTGGCCTACGTCGGCTGGCTGTATTCGACCAGCGCCGCCGAGAACAAGGGCACGCGCTTCGATGGCGGCGTGATCTCGTTCCAGCTCGGCGCCGGCCGCGTCATCAAGGGCTGGGACCAGGGCATCCTGGGCATGAAGGTCGGCGGACAGCGACGCCTCGTCATTCCGCCCGATCTCGCCTACGGCTCCACGGGCGCCGGTGGCGTGATTCCGCCGAACGCGACGCTGGTCTTCGACGTGGAACTGCAGGCCGTGCAGTAGGCCGCGGGCGCGGCCGCGGCGTTACGACGCGCCGCGCGGAATCGGCGGGTGTTCGCGCAGGCCCTTGCGGCTGAGCCCCGCCAGCTCGAACGTATCGCCGCCGCGCGCGCGGTTGTACATCACCCACGTCTGCACGCCGTCGCGGCCGGCCACGGCGATCCCCAGGGGAAAGCGGCGCGGGATCCTGATGAACTCGTCGTACGAGTGGAAGGCCACGGCGCGCGCGCCCAGCACGACGGGCTCGGCGCCGTCCTGGGGCAGCACCCACGCCCCCACCACCGCGCCGCGCCACTGCGGTTCGCGCGTGCGCAGGATCAGGTCCACGTAGACCGCGCTGCCGGTGGCGCCCGCCGGCACGTACATCGACACCTCGGTGATGTGGTGCTCGCCGATGCCGGCGGTCTTCTCGGCCAGGGCCTCGGCGGCGCGCTGCGCCCAGCGCCACGGCTCGCCGCTCGCGGCGTAGACGCGCAGGGTCGTCACCGGCACGCCTTCGCTGGTCTCGAGGCCGACGATGGCCGGCGGATCCGGCGACGGCGGGCCGACGAGGCCACGCGGCATGTCGGTGAGCCAGGTGCGCCCGTCGAAGGTGGCAATCGGATGCCGGCGGCCCGAGACATCCACCGCGCGCACGGCGAACGACTCGGCCTGCGCGACCACGTGCAGCGGATCGGGCGCGACCTCGAGGCTCTGGATGCCGAACCACAGCGCGACGGCGACGAGCCGCCGCGCCAGTCCGATGCGCCGCATCATGTGGCCAGTCTACGCCCGGCCGCGCCGCCGCGCCATATCGACCCGCCGGGGCGGGCCCGCGCGGGCCGCGAGGCCACTAGCCCGGGAAGCGCCCGAGGGCGACGAGCAGCGCCAACCGGGCCGAACGGGCGCGATCCTCGGCCGACGTCACCGCCGACTCGGCATCGCGGGCCCGACGCTGCGCGTCGACCAGCTCGATGTTGGTCGTGGCGCCGGCGCGGAACGCCACATCGGTGATCCGCAGCACCTCGGCGGCGTGCGACGCCGCCTCGCGCGAGCGCGTCAGGGCGCGGGCCTCGGCGTCGATGGTGGCGCGGGCGATGCGCACCTCCGACCTGGCCGAGAGCTCGGCGTCGCGGCGATCCACCTTGAAGAGGTTCAGGTCCGCGGTGCGCCGCGCCTTCACCGCGCGACGCTGACCGCTGTCGAAGAGCGGCACGCTCGCAGAGAGCAGCGCGCGCCACGTGCCCGAGGGCTGGAACAGCCCCGACGGGGTGATGTACTGCGGCTGGAACGACGCGCCCACCGACGGCACCCAGTCGAGCCGGCTGTCGTCGACCACGCGCGTCTGCGCGTTCACGCGCGCGTCGAAGAGCTTGATGTCGGTGCGCGCCAGCCACCACTGCTCGCCATCGGCGGCCGGTGTCTCGAGCGCCGGCGCCTCGCCGGCGTCCACGGGGTGATCGGCGGCGAGCAAACGGCCCAGCGCCTCCTGCCCCAGCGCCACCTGCAGGTGCGTGCGCTCCACCAGTTCCTCGTTCACGGCGAGTTCCTGCGCGGCGCGCTCTTCGTTCAGGCGGCTGCCCACGCCGCCCTCGCGGCGGGCGGTGGCGTAGTCGAGTTGCGCCTTCGCCGTGTCGCGCGCGCGCAGGTTCACCTCGAGCAGCCGCTTCGCGGTGACGATGTTCAGGTACGCCTGCGCCGCCGCCACGCCGACCTGCCGGCGGATGTCGTCGACGCTGATGCCGGCGATGGCCACCTGATCGGCGGCGTGCGTGCGCGCCGCCCAGCCGGGCGCCGCCAGCACCGGCACGTCGACGGCGCCGCCGAGCGCCAGCTGCGTACGCGGCTGCACCACGTTGCCGCCGAAGCCGCGCTCGCCGTCGAGCACGGTGACGACCGCCGTGCCGCCGGCCGTGGGACGCACGGCGGCGCGCGCCTGCGCCAGCAGCGCCTCGGCGCCGAGCACCGCCGCCGCCGCGCGTTCCACGGTGAGGTTCGAGGCGATGGCGCGCTGCACCGCCGCCTCGAAGGTGACGACCTCGACGGCCGGCGTCTGCGCGGCGGCCGCGAACGGCGCGAGCGCGACGCCCGCGAGGACGACGGTGACGAGACGACGGAGGCTACTCATGGGCGACCTCCGCGGCCACCGCTTCGACACGCGCCTTGCCGGGCGCGATGGTGCGAATGACGACATACAACACCGGGATGAACACGATCGAGAGGAACGTCGACGCCAGCATGCCGCCGGCCACCGTGGTGCCGACGCTGTTGCGCGCGGCGGCGCCGGCGCCGGTCGCATACGCCAGCGGCAGCACGCCGAGGATGAATGCGATCGAGGTCATGAGAATCGGCCGCAGGCGGATACGCGCCGCCTCCACCGCCGCTTCGACGATGGTCGATCCCGATTCGCGCAACTGCTCCGCGAACTCCACGATCAAAATCGCGTTCTTGGCGGCCAGGCCGACCAGCAGCACCAGGCCCACCTGACAGAACACGTCGTTGGCGAGTCCGCGCCACCACTGCGCGCCGAGCCCGCCCAGCACCGCCAGCGGCACGCCGAGCAGGATGATGAGCGGCAGCACCCAGCTCTCGTACTGCGCGGCGAGCACGAGATACACCAGCAGCACCGAGAGCGCGAAGATGTAGGCGGCCTGCGAGCCGGCGCGGATCTCTTCGAGCGACTGCCCCGCCCAGGCGTAGTCGAAGCCGGGCGGCAGCGCCTGGCGCGCGATGTCCTGCATGGCCTGAATCGCTTCACCCGAGCTCAGCCCCGGCGCCGCGGCGCCCGTGATCTCGGCCGAGCGGAACAGGTTGAAGTGGCTGATCACCTGTGGCGCGGTGGTCTCGCTGACCCGTACCACGGAATCGAGCGACACCATGCGCCCCGACGATGCCCGCGCGTAGAGCTGGCGCAGGTTGTCGGGCGAGGCGCGGAAGCGCTGATCGGCCTGGGCGAACACGCGGTAGGCGCGATTGTTGAAGTCGAAGTCGTTCACGTACTGCGAGCCGAGGAACACGCTGAGGGCATCGGTCACCTCGCGCAGCGGCAGGCCCAGTGCCCGCGCCTTGTCGCGATCGATTTCGACTTTCAGCTGCGGGTCGTCGGCGCGGAAGCTGCTGAACAGCCCGGCGACGCGTCCCGACTGGTTGCCCTGCCCCACCACCGAGAAGGTGGCGTTGGCCAGCCCGGTGATGTCGCCGCCGGTCTGATCGAGCACCTCGAACTGGAAGCCGCCGAAGACCGACAGCCCCTGGATCGCCGGCGGCGCGAAGGGCACTACGATGCCGCCGGTGATGCCGAAGAGCTGCCCGCGCAGGCGTCCGAGCACGGCCTGCAGCGACTGATCGCGGCGGGGCCGCTCGGCGTACGGTTTGAGCGACGTGAAGATCAGGCCGTTGTTCGGCGCCGCGCCGCTGAAGCTGAAGCCCATCACCGAGAACGCCGACTGGATGTCGGGATCGGCGTAGAGGATCTTCTCGGCCTGTTTGGCGATGCCGTCGGTGTACTCGAGCGAGGCGCCGGCCGGCGCCTGCACGATCGTGATGAAGAAGCCTTCGTCCTCTTCCGGGACGAACGCCGTCGGCACCTGGCGCGACACCCACCAGGTGGCGCCGAGCCCGAGCCCGAACACCACGAGCAGCACCCACTTCCAGCCGAGCGCCCAGCGCACGGTGGCGACGTAGGCATTGGTGCCGGCGTCGATGACGCCGTTCACGCGCGAGAAGAACCAGCCGTGCGTGTGCACTTCCTTGTCGAGCAGCAACGCGGCCAGCGCCGGCGTCAGCGTGATGGCGTTGAACACCGACAGCACCACCGCGAAGGCGATGGTGAGCGAGAACTGCTGATACAGCCGGCCCGTGGTGCCCGGGAAGAAGGCCACCGGCACGAACACCGCCACCAGCACGATGCCGATGACGATGACGGCGCTGAGCACTTCCTGCATGGCGTCGACCGCGGCCTGGAAGGCCGACTTGCCGTACTCGCGCATGTGCCGTTCGATGTTCTCGACGACGACGATGGCGTCGTCGACGACGATGCCGATGGCCAGCACGATGCCGAAGAGCGTCAGCGTGTTGATCGAGAAGCCGAACAGCTTCACGAACGCGAACGTGCCGATGAGCGACACCGGGATGGTCAGCGCCGGGATGATCGTGCTGCGCCAGTTCTGCAGGAACAGGAACATCACGAGCACCACGAGCAGCAGCGCCTCGCCGAGCGTCTTCAGCACCTCGACGATCGACTCGCGCACCACCGTGACGTTGTCGAAGGCGAGCTGCCACTCGAGGCCCGGCGGGAAATTCTTCTCGATGCGCTTCATCTCCGACATCACGCCCTGGAACACCTCGAGGGCGTTGGCCGTCGGCAGCAGCTGCACGCCGAGGCCCGAGGCCTCGAGGTTCAGGAAGCGCAGGTTGGCCGAGTAGTTCTCGGCGCCGAGTTCGACACGGCCGACGTCGCTGACGCGCACGAGGGCGCCATCGCGGCCGCTCGACACGACCACCTCGCCGAACTGCGCCACCTCGGTCAGCCGGCCCTGCGCGCGCACGCTCAGGTTGAACATCTGCTCGGCCGACGCCGGCGCATCACCCAGCGCGCCGGCCGCCACCTGCACGTTCTGCTCGCGCAGCGCGTTCACGACGTCGCCGGCGGTGAGGCCGCGGGCGGCCAGCTTGCCCGGATCGAGCCACAGACGCATGGCGTAGCGGCGCTCGCCGAAGATGATCACCTCGCCCACGCCGGGCACGCGCTTGATGACGTCGCGCACGTAGCGGTCGAGGTAGTTGCTGATAAACTGGGCGTCGTAGCGGTTGTCCTTCGAGTAGAAGCCGAGGCCGCCGAGGAAGCCCGCGGTGTTCTTGGTGACGGTGATGCCGTTGGTGCGGACGTCGGCCGGCATGCGGCCGAGCGCCTGGTTCACGCGGTTCTGCACGTCGATGGCCGCCAGATCGGGATTGCGGCCGATGTCGAACGTGGCCGTGATCGTGGCGATGCCGCTGTTGGTGCTGGACGACTGCAGGTAGGCGAGCCCCTCGACGCCGTTGATGGCCTGCTCGAGCGGCGTCGTGACGGCGGATTCCACGGCCTGCGCGTTGGCGCCCGTGTACATCGCCATGACGGTGACCGACGGCGGCGCCAGTTCGGGATAGCGCGCGATGGGCAGCGTGGGGATCGCGATCGCGCCGGCGATCACGACCACCAGCGCCAGCACCGTCGAGAGGATCGGCCGGCTGATGAAAACGTCTGTGCGCATGAACCGTCCTACTTCTTGGCGTCAGCCGACGGCGCGGCCGCCGGCGCCGCACCCGCCGGCGTGGCGGTGACGGGCATGCCGTCGCCGATCTTCTGCACGCCAGACACGATGAGCGAGTCGCCGGCGTTCAGGCCCTTGAGCACGACGTAGTCGTTGCCGATCATCGGGCCGACCTCGATCGCGCGCTGATGCGCGGTGGTGCCCTGCGCGCCTTTCTCGGCGAGGAACGCGAAGTAGCGGCCGTTCACGCGCGTGACGGCCACCACGGGCACCTTCAGCCCCTCGGACGCGCGCCACACGATGCGGGCGCGCACGAACTGGTCGTTGCGCAGGCCCTCGGGACGATCGAGCGCCGCCTTGGCGAGCACCGACTGCGTCGCCGGATCCACCGACGGCGCGATGAACGTGATCTTCGTGTCCGTGACCGTCTCGCCGCGATCGTTCACGAGCCGCACCGGCAGGCCGGGCTTCAGCTCGGGCGCCTGCTGCACGGGCACGGGCAGATAGACCTCGAGCGCCTGGTTGTCGTCGATCGTGGTGAGCTCGGTGGCGCGCGTGACGCGATCGCCGGTGCGCACCGGGATGTCGCCGACGATGCCGGCGGCCGGCGCCAGCACGCGGTGATAACCGAGCTCGACCTTCTGCTCGCGAATCTGCTGATCGATGGCGGCGACCTGCGCTTCCCCACCCTTCAGCGTGGCGGCGGCCTGGTCGTATTCCTGCTGGCTCACCGCGCCGGCGTCGAGCAGCGTCTTGAGGCGCGTGGTCTGCTGGCGCCAGAACGCGAGATCGGCCTCGCGCGCGGCGCGCTGCGCTTCGAGCGTGGCGACGGTGGCTTCCTGGCGTCCCGCGTCGATCTCCATCAGCACGGCGCCGGCGGCCACGCGGGCGCCCGACGTGACGGCAATGCGGGTGACGAAGCCTTCCACCTGCGGCTGCACGGTGACCGAACGGCGCGACTTCACCGTGCCGATGAACTCGGTGGTTTCCTCGATGGTCGAGGGCGCCACGGTGATCACTTCGACGCCCATCGCCGGGAAGCCGCCGGGCGGGCCGCCCGGGCCGCCGGGACCGGCGGCGCCGGGCTTCGACTGGCAGGCAGACAGACACACGGCGAGGCACACGGCCACACCGGCACGTTCGACACGCTGAGACATGAGACGACCCATCTCCAAACGACTCCACGAAGGACCGTCGCGGGGCGCGACGGCGCGGATCCGGTGCCCCTGACGGGCGGATCCGGTGGCGGGTGACTTCACATTGTATGTTCAATCGACGCGCGACGACGGCGCCGGGATACACGTCGTGGTACGATTCATGGGATGGACGTGACGCCGCTCGACGACAAGGAAGTGCGTCGTATCGCCGCACTGGCCCACCTCGCGCTCACCGACGACGAGGTCCAGCTCTTCGGTCGCCAGCTCGGCGAAATCCTGCAGTACGTGCGGCAGGTGCAGGCCGAACCCACCGACGGCGTCACGCCGATGTCACACGTCGGCCGCGATCAGTCGGGCGAACGCGCCGACGACGTGCGGCCCTCGCTCGACAAGGCCGACGCGCTCGGCAACGCGCCCGACGCCGCCCGCGAAGCCGGGTATTTCAAGGTGCCGCGAGTCATCGGATGAGCGAACGTCTGGGTCCCGTCGTCAGTGCGCGCGACGCCGTCGCGCGCGGGGAACGCACCGCGGAAGCGATCACGCGCGAGGCGCTGGCTGCCATCGCCCGCCACGAGCCCGTGCTGAACGCCTACACCGCCGTCGGCGCCGAGGCCGCGCTGACGCAGGCCGCCGCGATCGATCGCGCGCGCGCCGCCGGTGAGCCGCTCGGTCCGCTGGCCGGCGTGCCGATCGCGGTGAAGGACAACATCTGCACGCGCGGTCTGCCCACCACCGCCGCCTCGAAGGTGCTGCGCGGGTTCGTGCCGCCGTACGACGCCACGGTCGTGGAGAAACTCGCGGCCGCCGGGGCCATCATCATCGGCAAGACCAACTGCGACGAGTTCGCCATGGGCTCGTCGACCGAGAACTCGAGCTACGGGCCGTCCGCGAATCCGTGGGATGTGACGCGCACGCCCGGCGGCTCGAGCGGCGGATCGGCCGTGGCCGTGGCCGCGCGCACGGTGCCGGCGTCGCTCGGCTCCGACACCGGCGGCTCGATCCGGCAGCCGGCGTCGTTCTGCGGCATCGTCGGTCTGAAGCCCACGTATGGCCGCGTGTCACGCTACGGCCTGCTCGCCTTCGCGTCGTCGCTCGATCAGATCGGCCCGTTCACGATCACCGCCGACGATGCCGCCGCCGTGCTCGCCGCGATCGCCGGTCCCGACAGCCACGACGCCACCAGTGCGTCGACGCCGGCGCCGGCCGCACGCGCCACGTCCTCCGACGTGCGCGGGCTGCGCATCGGCGTGCCGCGCGCGTTCATCACCGGTGTCGATGTCGCCGTGGCGCGCGCCTTCGACGACGCGCTGACGGCGTGGCGCGATCTGGCGCGACGGTGGTCGACGTCGACCTGCCGCACTCGTCGCTGGCGATTCCCGTCTACTACCTCATCGCCACCGCCGAGGCGAGCTCGAACCTGGCGCGCTACGACGGCGTGCGCTACGGCGCGCGTACGGCGCTCGGCCCCACCGATTCGCTGCGCACGATGTACGAGCGCACGCGCGACGAGGGCTTCGGCGCCGAGGTGAAGCGCCGCATCATGCTCGGCACCTACGTGCTGAGCGCCGGCTACTACGACGCGTACTACCTGAAGGCGCAACAGGTGCGCGCCAAGCTGCGCGATGCCTACGCCGGCGTGCTCGCGGATGTCGACGTGATCGCCACGCCCACCGCGCCGACCGCGGCGTTCCCGCTCGGCGAGAAGGTGGCCGATCCGCTGCAGATGTACCTGGCGGACATCTTCACGGTGAGCGCGAATCTCGTGGGTGTGCCCGCGATCAGCCTGCCGTGCGGGTTCTCGCCCGAGGGTCTGCCGATCGGCTGTCAGCTCACGGGACGGATGTGGGCGGAAGACACGCTGGTGCGGGCCGGCGCCGCGCTGCAATCGACCACCGACTGGCACCTGCAGGCGCCCCGGCTGGCGTAGCGCGCGCGACGCGCCGACGGCGCGCTCATGCGGTGACGGCGGGACGCTTCAGGAACGACCAGACGACGAGCCCGAGCAGCACGAACGGGAGCAGCGGCAGTAGCACGGCCAGGCCGGCGACGATCAGGCCCACCACGATCACGCCGCCCACCACCACGAGCAGCACCGGAGCCAGGGCCACGAGGGCGAGCATGCCGACGAGGCCTGCGACCGCGCCGAGGACGAACTTCACCAGCCCCAGCGCGAGGCGCACCGGCAGGAAGACCAGCTTCAGGACGAGCCACAGGAGGCCGACCAGGCCGGCCATGGCGGCGCCAGCCGCAGCGAGCGCACCCAGGGCGATGACGGCTCCCATACGAGTCCTCCCAGTGAGCGAGCGGGGGCTCACTCACTGGAGGGGACGAGCTGGGTGGCGCGGGGGTTCCGCGCGCCGCCGGTCAGGAGGGACGAACTACCGCTTCTCGACGAGGACCTGGAATTCCGGCAGGTCCCATTCCACGAGGCGCTGGTTCACTTCTTCCATCGCCAGGCGTTCCGGCTTCACGGCGCGGGCCGCGCCGGCCTCGAGACGCACCTTGGCGCCCTTGCGCAGCTGCTTGGCGCGGGCCGCCGCGACGTCGACGTAGAGGAAACGGCTCTCGATGGGCCGGCCCTCGTGACGCACCACCGGGGTCTCGACCTGGCCGTCTTCCAGCACTTCAGTGTCCGACATAGCCTTCCAGTGTAGAGAAAGTCGCCGGGCGGTATCAAGCCCTGGGCGCGGGCACGGCCTTCGGCGCGACCACCAGCCCGACGAACCAGGCCGCGACCCCGGTGACGAGCGCCCCAAGCACGGCCGACGGGAAGGACGCCACCGAGAAGCCGGGCACGAGGGCCGCCGCCAGTCCGAACGCGGCCCCGTTCACCACGAGGTAGAACAGGCCCAGCGTGAGGACGGTGAGCGGCAGGGTCAGGAACGTCATGACCGGCCGGATCACCGTGTTGACGATGCCGAGCACGGCCGCGCTGAGCACGAGCGTGCCGAACGAGTCGATCGCCACGCCGGAGAGGACGCGGGTGGTGAACCACAACGCCACGGCCAGCACGGCCCAGTGCACGACGAAACTCACCATACGCGCCTCCTGTTCTGTACGTGACGAGGGCGCCGCGCCGGCGGAAGCCGTCGCGACGCCCCCAGCCTATCCCGGACCTGGTTACGACGCGACGGCCACCGGCACGCTGCGCGGCTTCGCGTCGTCGCGCATCGGCAGGCGCACCGTGAGCACGCCGTCCTTGTAGTCGGCCTCGACGCGCGCCGCGTCGACCGCCGTCGGCAGCGCGAACCGGCGGCTGAAGCGGCCATACGGCCGCTCCACGCGGTGCACGTCGCCCTTCGGCACATCGGCCGGCCACGGACGCTCGCCGCTGATGGTGAGCGCGCCGTGCTCGACCGTGACGGCAATCGCGTCGCGCTTCATCTCGGGCAGCTCGGCCTTGATGACGAGCGCCTTGTCGGCCGCCTCGTAGACGTCGACGGGCGGAACCCAGCGGCTCTCGCCGGCCAGGGCATCCTGCAGCCGGCTCAGTTCACGAAACGGATCGAAACGCACAATCGCCATGGTCGTTGCTCCTGTCTCTCCTTGAAACGCACCCATCCATCGAGCCGCGCGAGCGGCTCGCCCGAGCCCCGGGTCGCGAGACCCGGGCCCCGCGTCACTTCGTCTCCGAGAACTCCGCGTCGACCACGTCGCCCTCGGCCGGCTTCGCGCCGCCGGTGCTGCCGCCGTCGCCGCCCTCGCCGCCAGGCGCCTGGGTGTTCTTGTAGAGCACCTCGGCCATGGCGTGCGACGCCTTCTGCAGGTCGCTCGTCGCGCTCTGGATCGCCGCGACGTCGTCGCCCTGCGCCGCCTTCTTCGCGGTGTCGAGCACGCCCTGCACTTTCTCGACCTCGCCCGCCGGCAGCTTGTCCTTCGACTCGGTCAGCGTCTTCTCGACCGAGTAGACGAGGCTGTCGAGCTGATTGCGCGCGTCGATGAGTTCACGCTTCGCCTTGTCGTCGGTGGCGTGCGACTCGGCGTCCTTCACCATGCGGTCGACTTCGTCCTTCGACAGGCCGCTCGAGCCGCTGATGGTGATCTTCTGTTCCTTGCCGGTGGCCTTGTCCTTCGCCGAGACGTTGACGATGCCGTTGGCGTCGATGTCGAACGTCACCTCGACCTGCGGCACGCCACGCGGCGCCGGCGGGATGCCCACCAGCTGGAACTTGCCCAGCGTGCGGTTGTCGCGGGCGAACTGCCGTTCGCCCTGCAGCACGTGCACTTCCACGCTCGTCTGGCTGTCGGCGGCGGTGGAGAACGTCTCGCTCTTGCGCGTCGGGATGGTGGTGTTGCGCTCGATGAGCTTGGTCATCACACCGCCCAGCGTCTCGATACCGAGCGAGAGCGGCGTGACGTCGAGCAGCAGCAGGTCTTTCACCTCGCCGGCCATGACGCCGCCCTGCAGGGCCGCGCCGATGGCCACGACCTCGTCGGGGTTCACGCCCTTGTGCGGGTCCTTGCCGAAGAACTCCTTCACCGCCTGCTGCACGCGCGGCATGCGGGTGGAGCCGCCGACCAGCACGACTTCGTCGATGTCGGAGGGCTTCACGCCGGCGTCGGCCAGCGCCTGCTTCACGGGACCTAGCGTGCGCTGCACGAGATCCTCGACCAGCGACTCGAGCTTGGCGCGCGTGAGGCGCTCGTTGAGATGCTTGGGACCGGTGGCGTCGCCGCTGATGAACGGCAGCGAGATCTCGGTTTCCATCGCCGACGACAGCTCGATCTTGGCCTTCTCCGCCGCTTCCTTCAGGCGCTGCAGGGCCATGCGATCCTTCGACAGGTCGATGCCCTCGTTCTTCTTGAAGGTGTCGACCAGCCAGTCGATGATCTTGTGGTCGAAGTCGTCGCCGCCCAGGTGGGTGTCGCCGTTGGTCGACTTCACCTCGACCACGCCCTCGCCCACTTCGAGCACCGAGATGTCGAACGTGCCGCCGCCGAGGTCGTACACGGCGATGGTCTCGTCCTTCTTCTTGTCGAGGCCGTAAGCGAGCGCCGCCGCGGTGGGCTCGTTGACGATGCGGAGCACGTTGAGACCGGCGATCGTGCCGGCGTCCTTCGTGGCCTGGCGCTGCGCGTCGTTGAAATAGGCGGGCACGGTGACGACGGCGTCGGTCACCGTGGTGCCGAGGTGATCCTCCGCGGCCTTCTTCAGCTTGGCGAGGATCATCGCGGAGATCTCGGGCGGCGAGTACTGCTTGCCACGGACGTCGACCCAGGCATCGCCGTTGCTGTTGGCGGAGACCGCGTAGGGCACGCGGCGCGCCTCGTCGGAGACCTCGCTGAACTTGCGGCCCATGAAGCGCTTCACCGAGAACACGGTGTTCTCGGGGTTGGTGACGGCCTGGCGCTTGGCGACCTGACCGACCAGTCGATCGCCGTCCTTGGCGACGGCCACCACGGAGGGCGTCGTGCGGGCGCCTTCCTGGTTCACCACCACCACCGGCTCGCCGCTCTCCATGACCGCGACCACCGAGTTGGTGGTGCCGAGGTCGATTCCAATCACTTTGCCCTTGGTCGCCATATGTCTCGTCCCTTTCCCTGAACGCTATGACGAGGATAGCACGAGATTAGTTTCAGTCAAGCAGGTAATCTTAGTGCCTGCAACTAAGATCATTCACTTCCAGTGGCAACTTCCGGGGATTTTCGAGCAACCGCGGCGTGGAGGCGCCGGTCGGGAGGCGGCTGAACGGGGGCGTCAACCGGCCGGAGTAAAATGCCCAGCGACCATGCGGCCTCTGAACCGGCTCCCCATCTCTGCCGACGTCGGCGACGTCTCGGCCGACGTCCGGCGCCTCTTCGAGGAACTGGCGCGCCAGCGTCCCGAGCGCCGCCATCAGATCACCGGCGAGTGCCTGCCGCTGCTCGACGTCTTCGAGACCCAGGACGCGCTGGATCTGGTGCTCGACCTGCCGGGCGTGCCGCCCGGCAACATCCGCATCCTCGTGAAACAGGGCATCGTGATCATCGCCGGCGAGAAGGACCGGCCCGACCAGTCGGCGCGCGGCCCGGCCAGCTTCCACCTGGTCGAACGCGACTTCGGACGCTTCGCCCGGGCGGTGCGGGTGCATGTCGCCATCGACGCGTCGCGCGCGACCGCCACGCTGGCCCACGGCGAACTGCGCGTGCGACTGCCGAAGATCGAGGAACGGCGCGGCCGCGGCATCCTGGTGCCCATCGCCACGGACGAAACACGATGAAGCTGCTCTTCATCGGCGACATCGTCGGCAAGCCGGGCCGCGAACTGGTGCGGCGCGGGCTGCGCGCGATCGTCGCGACGCACGGCATCGATTTCGTGATCGCCAACGGCGAGAACTCGGCCGCCGGCTTCGGCATCACGCGCGAGATCGGCGATCAGCTCTTCAGCTACGGCGTCGAGATCATGACGTCGGGGAATCACATCTGGGACAAGAAGGAAGCGCTCGACTACATCGTGCGCGAGCCGCGGTTGCTGCGGCCGGCCAACTACCCCGCCGGCGCGCCCGGGCACGGCGCCACCATCGCCAGTGCCGCCAACGGCGTGAAGGTGGGCGTGGTGAACGTCATGGGCCGCGTGTTCCTCGCCAACATCGACGACCCGTTCACGACGGCGGCCCGCGAAGTGGCACGCCTGCGCAGCGAGGGCGCGGCGCTGGTCTTCGTCGACATGCACGCCGAGGTCACGTCCGAGAAGATCGCGATGGGGTGGTACCTCGACGGCCAGGCCACCGCCGTCGTCGGCACCCACACGCACGTGCAGACCGCCGACAACCGCGTGCTGCCGAACGGCACGGCGTATCTCACCGATGCCGGCATGACCGGCCCGCACGACGGCGTCATCGGCGTGGAGAAGGAGCCGGTGATCGGCCGCTTCCTCAACGGCCTGCCGGCCCGCTTCGAGACGGCGTCCGGCGATCCGCGCCTCAACGGCGCGATCGTCACCGCCGATCCGGCCACCGGACGTGCCTCGGCGATCGAGCGCGTGAGCCTCTCGGCCGACGACATCGAGCGCCTCGTCGTCGAGGCCGCGAGCAGCGCCTCCGCGTGACGCCGACCCGTCTGCCCTTCGACGACGCCGCACCGGCGCCGCCTCCGCCGCCGCGGCGTCGCGTCTACACGGTGGCCGCGCTCACCGCGGCGCTGCGCACGCTGGTCGAATCGGAGTTCCCCGAGGTGTGGGTCGAAGGCGAGCTCTCGGGCGCGCGCGTGTGGAACACCGGCCACCTGTATTTCACGCTCAAGGACGCCCAGGCGCAGATCAAGGGCGTGATGTTCCGCACCTCGATGCGGCTGCTGAAATTCAAGCCCGAAGACGGCCAGCGCGTGGTGGCCCGCGGACGCCTGAGCGTCTACGACCCGCGCGGTGAGTATCAGCTGATCTGCGAATTCATGGAGCCGCAGGGGCTCGGCGCGCTGCAGCTCGCCTACGAGCAGTTGCGCACGCGGCTGGCCGCCGAGGGCCTCTTCGATCCGGCGCGCAAGCGGCCGCTGCCGGCGCTGCCCCGCCGCATCGGCATCGTCACCTCGCGCGACGGCGCGGCGCTGCGCGACATCATCCGCGTGCTGCGCCGCCGCTATCCGAACGCGCATCTGGTGATCGCGCCGGCCCGCGTGCAGGGCGACGGCGCCGCCGGCGAGATCGCGCGGGCGCTGCGGCTCATCGGCCGCGTCGACGGCGTCGACGTCGTGATTGCCGGACGTGGCGGCGGATCGATCGAAGACCTGTGGGCCTTCAACGAGGAAGTCGTGGCCCGTGCGATCGCGGCGTGCCCCGTGCCGGTGATCTCCGCGGTGGGCCACGAGACCGACGTGACCATCGCCGACTTCGTCGCCGACCTGCGCGCCCCCACGCCCTCGGCCGCGGCCGAGATCGTGGTCGGCCGCAAGGACGAGGTCGTCGGCCGGATCGACGCCGTCGGCCGCCGTGTGCACCACGCGATGCGATCGCGGCTGCAGCGCCTCGACGGACGCCTGCACCAGCTGGCGGCGCGTCCGGCGTTCGCCGGCGTGCCCGGCCGCCTCGCCATGCGACAGCGCTACGTCAGCGAGCTGGCCGCGTCGCTGCGTCGCTCGGCCGACACCGCGCTGGTCCTGCGGCAGCGGCGCGTGACGACGCTGGCACGCGCGCTCGACACGTTCCGGCCGCAGGAACGCCTCACGCGGGTGCGGGCGGCGCTGGCCGCGCATCGCTCACGGCTCGACGCCGGGGTGCGACGCGCCCAGCACCGGGCCGACGCACGGGCGCGGGAATCCGCCGCCAGGCTCCACGCGCTCAGTCCGCTCGCGGTGCTGGGCCGCGGCTACGCGGTGTGCTGGAATGGCGATCGCACGGCGCTCGTGCGTCGCGCATCGGATGTGACGACCGGCGATCGCGTGCGGGTCACCCTGGGCAGCGGCGAGATCGGCTGCGCGGTGACGGACGTGGTGCCGCCGGCGGATCGGGGACGCGCGTGATGGACGAGACGATCAAGGACTTCGAGACCGCGCTGGCCGAGCTGGCCGGCATCGTGAAGAAGCTCGAGGAGGGCGACCGCTCCTCGACACGTCGCTCGGGGCGCTCTACGAGCGCGGCGCGTGCAGCTGCAGCGCTATTGCCATGAGCGCCTCGAGGCCGCCGAAAAGCGCATCGAGATCCTGAACGACCGCGGCGAGCCTGTCGACGCGCCGCGCGATCTCGCCGACGTCGGCCAGGACGAGGACCGCTAGGTGCACGACTTCGACGCGTTCACGGCACACGCGCGCGCCGCCATCGACGCCACGCTGGACCGCGTCCTGCCGCGGCCACCGCGCTGCCCGGCCGTGGTCGCCGACGCCATGCGCTACAGCGTCATGGCCGGCGGCAAGCGGCTGCGCCCGATTCTGGCGCTGGCCGCCGCCGATGCCGTGGCCACGCGCGACGGCCGCGATCGCGACGCCAGCGCGGCGCTGGCGCTGCCGGCCGCGTGCGCGCTCGAACTGATCCACACCTACTCGCTCATCCACGACGATCTGCCGGCGATGGACGACGACGACCTGCGGCGCGGCCGGCCGACGCTGCACACCGTGGTCGGCGAGGGCCAGGCCATTCTCGCGGGCGACGGCCTGCAGGCCGAGGCGTTCCATCTCATCGTGCGCGAGCCGGCGACCGACGATCCCGCCATCCTCGCCCGCAAGCTGCGTGTGCTCGACGTGGTCACGCGCGCCTCCGGCCCCGAGGGCATGGTGGGCGGCCAGGCGATCGATCTGCAGGCCGCGGGCAAGGGCGGCGCCGACACCACGCCGCTCGACGGCCCGGCCCTCACCGACATGCACGCGCGCAAGACCGGCGCGCTGATTCGCGCCTCGGCCGCCGCCGGCGCGATCATGGCCGGCGCCGACGACGCCACGCTGTCGCGCCTCGACGCCTGGGCGGCCGAGGTTGGCCTCGCCTTCCAGATCGTCGACGACATCCTCGACGTGGAGGTGGCGTCGGACGCGCTCGGCAAGACCGCCGGCAAGGACGCCGCCGACCACAAGCCCACCTTCCCCGCGCTCTACGGCCTCGAACGCTCGAAGCAGATGGCGGCCGAGACGATCGCCCGCGCCGAGGCCGCGCTCGACGCGGCGCGGCTGCGTCCCTCGCACCTCGACGCCATCGCACGCTGGATCGTCCAGCGACGGTCGTAGCGCCGCGATGAAGGTCCGTCTCGACACGCTGCTCGTGCGCCGCGGGCTGGTCGAGTCGCGCGAGAAGGCGCAGGCGCTGATCATGGCCGGCCCGATCGAGCTGGACGGCCGCGCCGCCGCCAAGGCCGGCACGATGGTGGACGAGGACGCCGACGTGCGTGTGCTCGGGCCGGATCATCCATGGGCCAGCCGCGGCGGCCTGAAGCTCGCGCACGCGCTCGACACCTTCGCGATCGACGTCACGGGCCGCCTGGCGCTCGACGTCGGCGCCTCCACCGGCGGCTTCACCGACGTGCTGCTGGCGCGCGGCGCGCGGCACGTGATCGCGATCGACGTCGGCCACGGCCAGCTCCACTGGAAGCTGCGCACCGACCCGCGGGTCACCGCGATCGAGGGCCTGAACGCGCGCCACCTCACCCGCGACATGCTGCCCGGCCTGGGCGACGGCGCCGCCATCGTCACCATCGACGTGTCGTTCATCTCGCTCGGGCTGATCCTGCCGCCGCTCCTCGACGTCACGACGCCCGACGCCGACGTCGTCGCGCTGGTGAAGCCGCAGTTCGAGGCCGGACGCCGCGACGCGCCGAAGGGCGTGGTGCGCGACGCCGCCGTGCACGCCCGCGTCATCGAAGAGGTCACCGCGAAGGCGGCTGCGATAGGATGGTCGCGCCTGGCGGTGACCCCGTCGCCCATCGTGGGCGCGAAGGGCAATCAGGAGTTCCTGATGCACCTCCGGCACGGGCCGCGGCCCTGACCCCGCCATGCGCATCGGCATCGTCGCCAAGCCCGGCCTCGCGGACGCCCGCGACACCCTGCAGGCCCTCGCCTCGTGGATTCACGCGCGCGGCCACGCGGCCGTGTGGACGCCGGAGGCCGCCGCCCTGCTCGCTGGCGCCGTGACGCCGGTGGTCGATCGTGACGCGCTCCCCGCCTCGTGCGACCTGGCGATCGTGCTCGGCGGCGACGGCACGCTGCTGGCGATGGCCGATCGGATCGCCCGCGGCGACGCCGACGTGCCCCTGCTCGGCGTGAACTTCGGCAGCCTGGGCTTCCTCACCGAGATCACGCGGCCCGAGCTCTTCGATGCGCTCTCGGACGTGGTCGACGGCCGCGCCACCCTCGACGAGCGCATGATGCTGGCCGCGGCGGTGAAGCGCGGCGGCGCCACGGCCCACCAGACCGTGGTCCTGAACGACGTGGTGTTCACGCGCACCGCGCTCTCGCGCATCATCGACCTCGCGGTGTGGGTGGGCGATCAGTTCGTCACCACCGTGCGCGCCGACGGTCTCATCCTCGCGAGCCCCACCGGATCCACGGCCTACAACCTGGCGGCCGGCGGTCCCATCGTGCATCCGGCGATGGAAGCGTTCGTGCTCACGCCGATCGCGCCGCACACGCTCAGCAACCGCCCCATCGTCGTGCCGGCGGGACGCGACGTGCGCGTCATCGTCACCACCGGGAACGCGGATGCCGAAGCCTACGTGAGCTTCGACGGCCAGACGGGCCTGCCGCTCGAGCCGGGTGATGAAGTGGTGGTGGGCCGGGCCCCGCGTCCGGTGAAGCTGGTGCGCGCGACCACCCGCACCTACTTCGAAGTGTTGCGACAGAAGTTGATGTGGGGCGAGCGTCAGTCGACGTCCGGCGCCTGACCCCGGGAGACAGCCCATGGCGATGCGCGACGAGATCCTCGACCTGCGGGCCCACATGGAGTGGGCCGATGCGCTCGTGTGGAGCACCACCCTGCAGTCGGGCCCGGCACGGGCCGACGAACGCGTGCGCCAGTGGCTGCACCACCTGCACACCGTGCAGCGTGCGTTCACCGCATTCTGGCAAGGCGGGCAGCCCGAGCTGGCGAGTCTCGGATCGTTCGCCGACATGCCCGCGCTGGGCACGTGGGGCCGCGACGGCCACGCGCAGCTGGCGGCGTTCCTCGCCACGGCCGACGACGCCGCGCTCGCCCGCGTCATCAAGCTGCCGTGGGCGGGCCGCGCCATCGAACGGCCCGATGCCGTCGCGCACCCGACACTGGCCGAAACGGCGCGCCAGGTCGCGCTGCACTCGATGCACCACCGCGGCCAGGTCAACGCGCGGCTGCGCGAGCTCGGCGCCGAACCGCCGCTCGTCGACTACATCGCCTGGATCTGGCGCGGCCGCCCCGCCCCACCCTGGCCTCGCAACACCGCGCCGGCGCCGCCGACCACGACGTAGGCGCACCGCAGCCGCGGTCCGATCACCAGATCAATCGATCAGATCTCGCGATCGCCCGATCACGCGATCGTCCGATCGATCACCCGATCGCCCAATCGCGAGATCACCACATGTGGTGATCTCAACGGGCCGCTCGCTTGTTCCTGAAGTACAGCACCTGCCACTGGAACACGTTGCGGTTGTGTTCGGCCAGCGTGGTGGCGAACACATGGGTGCCGTCGTTGCGACTCACGAAGTAGAGATAGTCGACGGCGGCAGGCGACACCACGGCCTCGAGGGCGCGCCGCCCCGGCGCCGCGATCGGCCCCGGCGGCAAACCGCCGTAGCGGTAGGTGTTGTAGGGCGAATCGAACTGCAGGTCGTCGCGCGACAGATTGCCGTCCCACTTCCCCGCCTTCTGCAGGGCGTAGATCACGGTCGGATCGGCCTGCATGCCCATCCCGATTCGGTGACGGTTGCGGTACACGGCCGCCACGACCGGCCGCTCCGCGTCCTGCGCCGTTTCCTTCTCGACCAGCGCCGCCAGCGTCACCACCTGCCGCACGGTGAGGCCGTCGGCCCTGGCGCGCGCGATGAGTTCGGGCGGCAAGGCGGCCCGGAAACCGCGGACCATCTGCGCGACGAGCGTCGCCGCCGCGGTCGTGCGCGGCACCGGGTAGGTGTCGGGAAAGAGGTAGCCCTCGAGGTCCGTCGCGTCGGGATCGAGATCGTGGATGAGGGCGACGTCACGCGCCGCGTCGAGGAACGACTCGCGCGTGCCAAGGCCGCTGTCGGCATAGACGTCGGCCATCTCGACCAGCGTGAGGCCTTCGCGGAACGTGACCGGCCGCGTGTAGATCGTGCCATTGGCGAGGGCCGCCACGATGTGCACGGCCGGCGCGGCGCCGCTGAAGCGATACTCGCCCGCCTTCAGATCGCGGGCCCGGCCGGTGAGCCACAGCGCCACGCGGAACGTCAGGGCATCCTTGACGACGCCGGCGTCGGCGAGCTTCTGGCCGATCGAGCGCGGCCCCGTGCCCGGCGGGATGTCGACGAACACCTCGACGCCGTCGTAGCCCTGGAACGGCGTGAGCGCCTGCTGGCGCAGCCACCACGCCGCGCCGCCGGCGGCGATCGCCGCGACGACCAGCAGCACGGCGAAACGCAGGATCCACTTACCCACGGGGCCGCTCGTCGAGGTAGTCCTGCAGGATCACGGCAGCCGCGGCGGCGTCCAGCACCTGCTTGCGCTTCCGCCAATCCCGTTCGCGCAGCGCCAGGCGGGTGTCGGCTTCGTGCGAGCTGAGGCGTTCATCCTGCAGCACGACCGGCACGGTCACCGCGGTGCCGAGCGCGCGGGCGAACGCTTCCACGATCGGGGTCTGCTCGTTCGGCGATCCGTCGAGCCGGCGCGGCCAGCCGACGACGATGGCGGCGAGCCCGTCGTCATCGGCCGCCAGCACGCCGGCTTCGGCGGCGATGGCCCGCACGGCCTCGCGGTCGCTCCCCTGACGGGCCAGCACCTTCCACGGCGAGGCCAGCGTGGCCGAGGCGTCGCTCAACGCCAGGCCGATGCGCTTGCGTCCGTAGTCGACTCCGAGCACGCGCACCTCACGCCCCGCCGCCACGGACGAGCAGCATCAGGGCCTCGCGCACGTAGTAGGCGACGACGGCCGCCGAGCTCACGAGCGCCAGCATGCGGATCATGGCGGCCTGCGGACCGAGGGCGCGCTGCAGCACGCGCTGCAGGGGCTGCCAGGCGACGAAGAACGCGACGTACGACACCGCGAGCGCGCCCGCCGGGCCAAGGCGCTGCGCCAGCACCACGGGCAGCAGCGCCAGCAGGCACGCCCCGCTCAACCACATGCCGGCGACCAGCCAGAAGAGCTCCGATGACGTCACAAGGTGTGCACCGCTGGTCGCGGGTGGGACGGAGTCGGCCATCGGCAGAGTGTATCCTTCGAGGAGTCCATGAGGGAACGGCGCCCCATCGTGATCGCTCTCGCCGGCCGCGCGTCGATCGCGGCCGCGACGACGCTCTGCCGCGCCACGCTGGCGTCGGCGCAGACACCGCCTCCGCCGCCGCCCCTCGCGCAGATCGCCACGCCGCCCGCGGCGCCGCAGGCCGCCGCACAGGCGCCCGAAGACGCCGCGGCGCTCGCCGCCCGCGCCGCCGATCGCATCAAGGCGCTGCAGCGCGAATCGGAACAGCTGGCCGCGCAGTCGACGTCCGTGCTCGCGCAGCTGCGGCAGCTCGAGGTCACGCGGGCGATGCGCGCCGAGGAACTCGCCGCGGTGTCGACGCGCCTCACCGCGCTCGACGCCAAGGTCGCGGCGTCGGAAGCGCGTGTCGCCGAGCTCGAGCAGCAGCGCGTGGCCCGCACGCCGGCGCTCGAAGGCCGCCTCGAAGCCCTCTACACGCGCGGCGGTTCCGACGGCTACGTGCGCCTGCTGCTCGAAACGGCCGAGGGCCGCGACATCGCGCGGGCCAGCCGTGGCGTGGTGGCGTTGGCGCGCGTCGAGCAGCTGCGCATCGACGCCCACCGCAAGCTGCTCGCCGAAGAGAAGACGGCGCGCGATCAGCTGGCCTCGGAACAGCGCCAGGTGGCGCGACTGCGCGCCGAAGCGGCGGCGCTCGACGCCGCGGCACGCAAGGCCGTGGCCGATCGCACGCGCCTGCTCGACGACCTGGATCGCCGGCGCGAGATGGCCGCGCAGTACGTCGGCGAACTCGAACAGGCGCGCGCCCGGCTGCAGTCGACCCTGGCCGGACTGTCGCCGGCCTCCGCCGTCGACCTGCCGTTGCGGCCGTTCCAGGGCGCCCTCACCTGGCCGGTCAAGGGGCCGCTGCTGTCGCGCTTCGGCCGGGCGGCGAGCGCCTACGGCACGTCGATCCAGCGCAACGGCATCGAGATCGGCACCGCCACCGGCACGGCCGTCCGCGCCGTGCATGGCGGCACGGTGGCCTATGCCGCCCCGTTCACGGGCTTCGGCATCCTCGTCATCGTCGATCACGGCGACAACGCGTTCACCGTGTACGGCCATCTGGCGGGCACCGCCCTGCGCCCGGGGGCCACCGTGACCCGCGGCCAGGCGGTGGGGGCCTCGGGGGCCACCCCGTCAGGGCAGCCGGCCGCCTATTTCGAGGTCCGGATCGACGGTCATCCGGCCAATCCCCTACAATGGTTGGCACCCACGCCATGACGCCACGCCTTCGCGCCGCCGTCCTCGCCGTGTCCCTGCCCGTGCTGGCCTTCACGGTCATCGGCGGCTTCCTGGGGCGCGACGCCTCCGCGCAAGGCGAGAGCTACAAGCACCTGCGCATCTTCGAGGACGTGGTCAGCCTCATCCTCAACAACTACGTCGAGGAAGTGGACGTCGACAAGGTGATGCACGGGGCGATGCACGGCCTGGCCGATGGCCTCGATCCCGAAAGCGCCTACCTCGACGCCACCCAGATGAAGACGGTGGGCCAGCCCACCACCGGCCTCGCCGATCCGGGCCTCGAGCTGACGCGGCAGTACTACCTGCGCGTCATCGCCGCCCGTGAAGGCTCGCCGGCCGCCAAGGCGGGCCTGCGGCCGGGCGACTACGTGCGCTCGATCGACGGCCAGTCGACGCGCGACACCACCGTGTTCGAGGGCATGCACCTGCTGCGCGGCAAGGCCGGCACCAAGGTCACGCTCGCCATCCTGCGCGGCAGCGCCGCCGAACCGCACGAGATCGTCCTCACCCGCGAGATGCCGCAGGCGCTCGCCGTGAAGGGCCGCCAGCTCGCCGCCGGCACCGGCTACGTGCGCGTGCCCGAGTTCGCCAAGGCCACCGCCGGTCAGCTGAAGAACGAAGTGGCCTCGCTCACGCGCGGCGGCGCGCAGCGCGTCATCATCGACGTGCGCGGCACCGCGGTGGGCGATCTCGACCTCGGCTACGAGTCGGCGCGCCTGTTCGTGGCGTCGGGCACGCTCGGCTACAGCCAGGCGCGCGGCAAGGACAAAGTGCCGGTGTCGGCCACTCCCGGCGACGGCGCCATCACCGTGCCGCTCGCCATCCTGACCGATGGCGGCACCGCGGGCGCCGCCGAGATCTTCGCGTCGGCGGTCGGCGGCTGCAAGCGCGGCACGGTCGTCGGCGAGCGCACGGTCGGCCGCGCCGGCCGGCAGAAGGTGGTGACGCTGCCGGATGGCGCCGGCCTGCTGCTCACCAACGTGCTCTATCTCGGGCCCGGCGGCGCGTCGCTGAACGAACGCGGCGTGGTGCCCGACGTGGCCGTCGACGTGCCCACCGTGGAGTTCGGCATGGAGCCGACGCCCGGCGATCCGGTGCTCGACAAGGCCATCGAGACGCTCACCGCCGCGAAGAAGGCGGCGTAGGGCATCGCGCGCACGGCCGGGGCGGTGCTATACTTCGAAGTCCCGTAAGGCCGGGCGAACGCACCATAGGCGCGTAGCTCAGCTGGTTAGAGCGCCTGCTTGACACGCAGGAGGTCGGCAGTTCGAGTCTGCCCGTGCCTACCATTCGATCCGGTCGCGGGATGAGCGTCCTCCGCGACCTCGCGCACCGCGGGCCTCTCGGGCTCGCGCTCACCACACCATCATGATTACGGTCACGCTTCCCGACGGCTCCAGCCGGCAGGTGGCGGAGGGCACGACGCCCGCCGCGATCGCCGCCGACATCTCGCCGCGCCTGGCGAAGGCGGCGCTTGCCGCCGTGGTCGACGACCAGGTCGTCGATCTCACGTATCCGCTCACGCGCGACGCGCGCGTGCGCCTCGTGACCGACCAGAGCCCCGAGGCGCTGCCGCTCGCCCGCCATTCCACCGCGCACCTCATGGCGGCGGCGGTCACCGCGCTCTATCCCGGCGTGCAGTGCGGCATCGGCCCGGCCATCGACGACGGCTACTTCTATGACTTCGTCGTGCCGCAGCCCTTCGTGCCCGAGGACCTCGAGAAGATCGAGGCGAAGATGCGCGAGCTGCAGCAGGGCGACTTCGTGTACGAGCGGCAGATGTGGCCGCGCGACGAAGCCCTCGCCTTCTTCCGCCAGCGCGGCGAGCCGCTGAAGGTGCAGCTCATCGAAGAGAAGACCGCCGGGCAGAGCCACGTCTCGGTCTACACGATCAAGGACAAGGAGACGTTCGTCGACTTCTGCGTCGGCCCGCACGTGCCGAGCACCGGCCGTCTCAAGGCGTTCAAGCTCACGTCGACGTCGAACGCCTACTGGAAGGGCGACGCGAAGAACCAGCCGATGCAGCGCCTGTACGGCACGGCGTTCCTCGCGCAGAAGGACCTCGACCAGCACCTGGCCCGCATCGAAGAGGCGAAGAAGCGCGACCACCGCAAGGTGGGCAAGGAACTGGGCCTCTTCACGTGGCACCCGTACGCGCCGGGCGCCACGTTCTGGCTCGCCAAGGGCGCCACGCTCTACAACACACTGGCCGACTACATGCGGTCGCGCCTCTTCCCCGCCGGCTACGTCGAGGTGAAGACGCCGATCGTGTTCAACAAGGGCCTGTGGGAGACGTCGGGCCACTGGTCGCACTACCGCGAGAACATGTTCCTCGTCGACTCGAAGGACGGCGAGGAAATGGGCCTGAAGGCGATGAACTGCCCGGGCCACATGCTGGTGTTCGCCAGCGAGATGCGCAGCTACAAGGATCTGCCGCTGCGCCTGCACGAGCAGACGCCGCTGCACCGCAACGAGGCGTCGGGCGTGCTCTCGGGACTGACGCGCGTGCGCCAGTTCTCGCAGGACGACGCCCACTGCTTCGTGACCGACGACCAGATCGGCGCCGAGGTCGAGGCGCTGCTGCGGCTCGTGCAGCGCATCTACAGCGACTTCGGGCTGGAATACACCGCGAAGCTGGCGACCCGTCCCGAGAAGTTCCTGGGCGAGGTGGCCACGTGGGACCACGCCGAGGGCTCGCTGCGCCAGGCGCTCGAGCGGGCCGGCCAGGCCTACATGGTGGAAGAGGGCGAAGGCGCGTTCTACGGGCCGAAGATCGACTTCGACATCACCGATGCGCTGGGGCGGAAGTGGCAGTGCGGCACCATCCAGCTCGACTACCAGATGCCGGCCCGCTTCAACCTGCGCTACGTGGGGGCCGACAACGCCGAGCACACCCCGGTGGTGATCCACCGTGCCATCTTCGGCAGTTTCGAGCGCTTCATCGGCATCCTGATCGAGCACTTCGCCGGGGCCTTCCCGCTGTGGATGGCGCCGCTGCAGGTCACGGTGCTGCCGATCGCCGACCGCCACGCCGACTACGCCCGCCAGGTGCTGGCGCGGCTGCAGGCGGCGGGCCTCCGGGCCACGGTCGACGACCGCCAGGAGAAGGTGAATTACAAGATTCGCGAAGCCCAGCTGCAGAAAATCCCCTACATGCTGGTCGTGGGCGACAAGGAAGCCGCCGAGGGGCAGGTGGCCGTGCGCAGCCGCGCCCGAGGCGACCTGGGCCCCACGCCGCTCGACACCTTCGTGACCGAAGCCCTTGCCGAGGTCGCGGAGAAGCGGCTATCCTAAACTCTTTCCGTCTGGAGGCTGACTATCGCATTCGACCGCAACCGCGCCGGCCGTCGTGACGACCGGGTCCGCACCAACGAACGTATCCGGGTTCGCGAGATCCGGGTGATCGACGAAACGGGCCAGCAGCTCGGCATCATGCCGCCGCCGCAGGCGCTCACGATCGCCCGCTCGAAGGGCCTCGACCTCGTGGAGATCTCCCCCACCGCCGTGCCGCCGGTCTGCCGGATCATGGACTACGGGAAGTATCAGTACCAGGAGGCCAAGCGGTCACGCGAGGCGAAGAAGCACCAGAAGGTCATCGAGGTCAAGGAAATCAAGTTCCGGCCCAAGGTCGACGAACACGATTACCAGTTCAAGAAGAAGCACATCGAGCGCTTCCTGGAAGATGGCGACAAGGTGAAGGCCACCGTCTTCTTCCGCGGCCGCGAGATGGCGCACCCCGAAATCGGCCAGCGCATCCTGATGCGGCTCATCGAAGACCTCGCCGACCTGGCGATGCCCGAGACGATGCCCCGCCAGGAGGGCAACCAGATGCACACGATCCTGTCGCAGAAGCGGGGCGCCAAGCCGGCGGTCCGGTCGACGCGGCCGGAATCCGAGGAAGTCGCGGAGAACTAGAGGACGTCATGCCGAAGATGAAGTTGAAGAGCCACCGTGGCGCCGCCAAGCGCTTCAAGAAGACCGGCACGGGCAAGTTCACCCGCGCCGCGGCCTTCAAGCGCCACCAGCTCACCTGCAAGACCACCCAGATGAAGCGTCACGCGCGCGGCAACGTGCTGGTCTCCGAGTCGGAGCAGGCCAAGCTGCGGCGCATGCTGCCGTACGACTAGGGGCTGAGGGTCACCGACCCGATGAATCGATCACGCGGCAGGCGATCAGGGCCTTCCCGCCGCGTGGTTCCCCACCGTCACGACGCGCCCCGCGCGTGACGCCAAGTTCGTCGAACGACCCCTGATCGCTGTCCGGAGCAAACATGCCTCGCGTCAAACGCGGCACGGTCCGTCGTGCCAAGCGGAAGAAGCTCGAACGACTCACGAAAGGCTTCTTCCAGAACAAGTCCAAGCTCTACAAGTTCATGAAGGAAGCGGCCGACAAGGCGGGCGTCTACGCCTATGCCGGCCGCAAGCAGAAGAAGCGCGACTACCGCAGCATGTGGGTGCAGCGCATCAACGCCGCCGCCCGCGAGCACGGCCTGTCGTACAGCGTGTTCATGAACGGCCTGAAGAAGGCCGGCATCGAGCTCGATCGCAAGAGCCTGTCGGAACTGGCCATCCGCGACGCCGCCGCGTTCGCGGCCGTCGTCGGCAAGGCGAAGGCCGCGATCGGCGCCAACTAGTTCCGTCAGGGAACGGGGAACCAGACGCACCAGTGCCGCCAGGCCTGGTGCGTTTCTCTTTGTACGCTGTTCCCCGTTCCCCGTTCCCTGCTCCCTGTTCCCTATGCGTGCTTTATGATCGTCCCACCATGCCCACGCTCGCGGAGCTCACGGCGACGATCGCCAGCGCCGAACAGGCGTTCGCCGACGCGCTCACCGGACTCGATTCGCTCGCGGCCGCTGCACGGCCGCCGGCCCTCGACGCGCTGAAGGTCGCGTGGACGGGCCGCAAGGCCGGACGCATCGCCGATCTCATGGCGCTGCTGCCGTCGCTGCCCGCCGCCGATCGCAAGGCCTTCGGCCAGCAGGTGAACGCGCTGAAGCAGCGCGTCGAAGCCGCGCTCGCGGAGCGCGAGGCCGCGCTCGCGGCGTCGCGACGACCCGCCGGCGCCGTCGATCTCACGCTGCCGGGACGCCGTCCGGCGATCGGCCATCGCCATCCGCTCAGTCTCGTGCGCGAAGAGGTGCAGCAGATCTTCACGCGGCTCGGCTATCAGGTGCTCGAAGGGCCGGAGATCGAAGACGACTGGCACAACTTCGAAGCGTTGAACATGCCGGTCGAGCATCCCGCGCGCGACATGCAGGACACGCTCTACCTCGCCTCGCCGGTGCACGCGGTGCCGCAGGCGCCGTGGGCCGCCGGGGCCGCGCCGCGCGCCCGCGCGCCGCATCCGCTGACGCTGCTGCGCACGCACACCTCGGCCATGCAGATCCGCTACATGGAGCAGCACGACGCGCCGGTGCGCCTCGTGGCGATCGGGCCGGTGTACCGCCGCGACAACCTCGACCTCACGCACACGCCGATGTTCCACCAGTGCGAGGGCCTCGTCGTCGGCAAGGGCATCACCCTCGCCCACCTCAAGGGCACGCTGCTGGCGATGGCCGAGGCGCTCTTCGGCGCCGGCACCAACGTGCGCTTCCGTCCGAGCTTCTTCCCCTACACGGAGCCGAGCGCGGAAGTCGACGTGCGCTGCATCCGCTGCCAGGGCGCCGGCTGCGCGGTGTGCAAGCACACCGGCTGGCTCGAGATCCTCGGCAGCGGCATGGTGCATCCGGCGGTGTTCGAAGCGGTCGGCTACGATCCGCGCGAGGTCACCGGTTTCGCGTTCGGCATGGGCATCGAGCGCGTGGCGATGCTGAAGTGGGACGTCGGCGACATCCGCCTCTTCTACGAGAACGACCTGCGCTTCCTGGAGCAGTTCGCCGTATGAAGGTCCTCTACTCCTGGCTGAAGGATTTCGTCGACGTGCCGGACGGGCCGGCCGAGGTCGGCCGCCGGCTGTCGCTGCGCGGCCTGGCGCTCGAGTCGCTCGAGCCGGTCGGCGCCGGCGAGATGCCGCCCGGCGTGGCCGCGGTGCCCGACGACGCCGTGCTCGACTTCGACGTCACCGCCAATCGCCCCGACTGTCTGTCGGTGCTCGGCATCGCGCGCGAGATCGCCACGGTGTACGGCCTGTCGCTGCGCACGCCCGGGCCTGACGCCGCGGGCCACCTGCGCGCGGCCACGCTGGCGGCCGCGGATCGCACCACCTTCTCCGTGACGCTCGACGCGCCGGATCTGTGTCCGCGCTACGTCGGTGCCGCGGCGACGGTGACGGTGGGGGCCTCCCCTGCCTGGATGCAGCGCCGCCTGCAGCTGCTCGGCGTGCGGCCGATCAGCAACCTCGTCGACATCACCAACTACGTGCTGCTCGAGATGGGCCAGCCGATGCACGCGTTCGATCACGCGCGCATCGCCGGCGACGCCATCGTCGTGCGGCGCGCCCGCGCCGGCGAGACGCTGACCACGCTCGACGGCAAGACGCGCGCGCTCGCGCCGTCGATGCTCCTCATCGCGGACGCGGATCGCGGCGCCGCCGTGGGCGGTGTGATGGGCGGCCTCGACTCGGAGGTCACGGCCACCACGACGCGCATCATCTTCGAGAGCGCGTGGTTCGCGCCGGCCTCGGTGCGCGCCACGAGCAAGGCGCTCGGCCTGCGCTCGGAAGCGTCGACGCGCTTCGAACGGGGCGCCGATCCGACGGCGCAGGCCCGGGCGATGGCCCGCGCCTGCGGCCTGCTCACGCTCATCGGCGCCGGCACCGCCGACGGCACCATGGTCGACGCCGTGGCCGCACCGTTCACGCCGCGCACGATCGCGATCACCGCGGCCGACATCGACGGACTGCTCGGCATGTCGGTGCCGGCGGCCGAGGTCACGCGCATCCTCGCGTCGCTGGGCTGCACGCTGTCGGATCATCTCGGCGGCGGCTGGGACGTGACGGTGCCGGGCTGGCGACCGGATCTGGTGCGTCCGCAGGACCTCGTGGAGGAGGTCGGCCGTCATCACGGCTTCGAACACCTGCCGGCGCTCTTCCCGCCCGTGCATCAGGCGCCGCCGCCGTCCGATCCGCGCATCGCGCGCGACGCGGTGGCTCGCCGCTCGATGCTGGCGATGGGCTTCTCGGAAGCGATCAGCTTCGCGTTCGTCGAAGCGGTCGCGGCCGAGCCGTTCGCCGGCGGCCAGCCGCTCGTCACGCTCGCCAATCCGCTGTCGGAGACCTTCGCGGTGATGCGGCCGAGCGTGCTGCCCGGCGTCATCGACGCCGTGAGCCACAACCGCCGCCACGGCCGCCGCGACGTGCGCGTGTTCGAGATCGCCACCGCGTTCGGAGCCGCGGGCGAACGCCGGGCACTGGCCGCCGCGTGGACCGGCGCCGCCGGCGGCGATCACTGGAGCGGCGGACGCCGCGACGTCGATGCCTACGACATCGTCGGCGCGGTGGAACAGCTCGGCGCCGCGTATGGCGTCGCGCTCACGCTCGACACCGACGCGCCGGGCTATCTCGTCGCCGGACGCGCCGCGCGCGTGCGCCTCGGCGATCGCGAGCTCGGCGTGTGCGGCCTGCTGGATCCGGCCATCGCCGAGCGCCGCGGCATCCCGCGCGCCGACGCCGCCGACGTCTACGTGCTCGAGCTCGACCTCGATCGCGTGGCTGCCGCCGCGCCGCCGGGCGCCGTACGCGTCGTGCCACTGCCGCGCTTCCCGTCCGTCGTGCGCGACGTGTCGGTGCTGGTCGACGACACCTTGTCTGCCGCCACGGTTCGTGACACGATGCGACGCGCGGCGCCATCCACGCTGGTGACGCTGCGCGAGTTCGATCGATACCAGGGCAAGGGCGTCCCCGCGGGCAAGGTCAGCGTGTCGCTGCGCCTCACCTTCCGGGCCGACGATCGCACCCTCACCGACGACGAAGTCAGCGCGGCGATGACGGCGGTGCTCGAGGCCGCGCGCCGCCAACTGGGCGCCGAACAGCGGTAGGAGACGACAGCACGATGGCGAAGACGATGGGCGTGGGCGTGGAGCCGTTCGACCGGCTCGAAGAGAAGATCAAGCTGCTCGTGAGCACGATTGCGCGGCTCAAGGGCGAGCACACGCGCCTGTCGGAGGAGAACGGCCGCCTGCAGCGCGAGCTGACCGCCGCCACCGAGCGGCTCACCGCCGCCGAGCACGCCGGCACCGAGATGGCGGCGCTGCGCGAGGAGCGCGATCTCATCCGCTCGCGCGTCGGCGAGATCCTGGCGGAGCTCGACACCCTCAAGCTCTAGTCCGTCATGGCCGACCCGCGCGTCGTGCACGTCGAGGTGAACGGGCAGCGCTACCCCATCCGGAGCGCGCTCGACCCGTCGTACGTCCAGGAGCTGGCCACCTACGTCGACCGCAAGCTGCGCGTCGCCTACGACTCGGCGCCCTCGACCGACACGCTGGGCCTCGCCATCCTCGCCTGCCTGAACATCGCCGACGAGCTCTTCCGCGCCCGCGACTCGCAGCTGCAGACCGACGGCCACGTGGCCAACCGGGCCGGCGAGCTCGAACGCATCGTCGACCAGGCCCTCGAACTGGCCGGCCCGCGCTCCTAGCCCCCGATTTTCCGGAGTGAAATCCGCCGACGCCTGAACGGACGCCCGGCGTCCGGAGCCGGGCGCGGGTCTATCTCTTTTCGTCTCGGTTGGCTACTATTGGTCTCCAAACGTCCCTGAGGTCGTCCCTCGAGGAGATCCGCATGCCTGTGTCACGTCTGCGCAAGTGGTCGTTCGCCCTCGCCGCCGGCACCCTCGCCGCGGTTTCCGCCGGCTCGGCCGTACCGTCGGCGCAGCAGGCCCCGGCCGCCCCCGCGCCCGAGGTCACCTACAGCAAGCACATCGCGCCCATCCTGCAGCGCTCGTGCGAGAACTGCCATCGCGTGAACGGCGTGGCGCCCATGGCCCTGCAGACCTACGAGCAGGTACGCCCGTGGGCCCGCTCGATCAAGACGCGCACCGGCATGGGCCCGCGCGCCGGCGTGATGCCGCCGTGGTACGTCGAAAAGGACATCGGCATCCAGCACTTCAAGAACGACCCGTCGCTCAGCGACGAGGAGATCGCGCTGATCGCGAAGTGGGCCGACAGCGGCGCCCCGCGCGGCAACGCCGCCGACCTGCCGCCGGCTCGGGTGTGGAACGACGACACCGCCTGGCAGATCGGCACGCCCGACCTGGTCGTGAAGACGTCGGACATCCTGGTGAAGGGCGACGCGCCCGACTGGTGGGGCGAGATTCCGCCGAGCCCGACCGGCCTCACCGAAGACCGCTACGTGGCGGCGATGGAAGTGCGTGAGGTGAACGACGTGCCCACGTCGGGCAACGGCCGCGAGACCGTCGGCGGCCGCTACGTGTTCCACCACATGATCTGGACGACGAGCGTGCTCGACGCGCCGCCGCCCGAGCCCGACCCGAAGGATCCGTTCAACGTCGCGCTGCTCTTCGGCCAGACGCCGGGCACCACGGTGTGGCCGGTGCACGAAGTGGGTCGCGGTCCCGACTTCTTCGATCCCAAGTCGGCGCGTCTGCTGAAGGCCGGCGCCTCGGTCGTCTCCGACTCGGTGCACCTGCACTCGAACGGCCGCGACACCAAGGCCCACCTCGAGATCGGCTTCAAGTTCATGCCGAAGGGCTACAAGCCCGAGTACCGCACCTCGAACATCAACCTCGGCAACGGCGTCGACATCGACATCCGCGGCATGGACGCCAACCAGCAGCTCAACGCCTACGCCGTACTGACCGAACACACGAAGATCCTGTCGTTCGAGCCGCACCTGCACGCGCCGGGCGCCCGCATGTGCCTCGAGGCCTCGTGGGGCTACACGGTCGAGACCATCAACTGCGTGGGCTACGACCACAACTGGGTGCGCGGCTACGACTACGACGACGACCACGCGCCGATCCTGCCCAAGGGCACGGTGCTGCACATCGTCGGCTACATGAACAACTCGCCCACCAACAAGAACGTGCCCGATCCGCGCAACTGGCAGGGCTCGGGCAACCGCTCGGTGGCCAACATGTTCATCGACCTGGGCAACCGTGTCTCGCTCACCGACGAGCAGTTCCTCGCCGAGATGAAGGCCCGCAAGGAGCGCCTGAAGCTGTCGCGCAACTCGGTGATGGTGGGCTGCCCGTTCTGCAACCTCGATCTGCCCGAGAAGCTGCCCACCGCCACGCCGGCGGCTGGCGCGGCCACCCCGGCGCGCGCGCCACAGCAGCAGCAACAGCAGCAGCAGTAGTCGCATCGATCCCGTTCCGGAGTTGAGAGCCATGACCCGTCGAGTCGTCACCGCCGCGTTCGCCGTGCTGCTGGGCACGGCGGCCGCCGCTGCCGCGCAGAACCTCACGTATGCGAAGGGCCAGAACGTGTCGCCCGCATACGAGGGCTGGGAGGAAGACTCGGCGGGCCGCAAGTTCTTCGTCTTCGGCTACATGAACCGCAACTGGCAGGAAGAACTCGACGTGCCGGTGGGCAACGACAACAAGTTCCTCGCCGGCCCCGCCGATCAGGGACAGCCCACCCACTTCCTGCCGCGCCGCAACCGCTTCATCTTCCGCGTGCCGGTGCCGCCGGGCTTCACGGAGAAGGACGAGCTCGTGTGGTCGCTGACCACGCGCGGCAAGACGGAGCTGGCCTACGCCAGCCTCCGCCTCGACTACAAGATCGACGACGTCGTGAAGGCGTCGGAAACCGGCGCCCTCGGTGCCGGCAGCAGCAGTCCCGAGATTCGCAAGAACACGCCCCCGGTGCTCGAGATCCAGGGGCCGCGTCGACTCGAGGTGAAGGTCGGCGAGGCCGTGCCGCTCACCGTGGTCGTGCGCGACGACGGCATCCCGAAGGCGCGCGCGGTCGGCGCCGGCGCCGCGGTCGAGAACACCGGCTCGACGCTGGCGCGCTCCACCACCGCACCGCCGGAAGTCATCGCGCAGCTGCGCGCCCGCCGGCTCATGCAGCCGCCGGCGCGTGTCACCGTCGGCAAGAACGTCGGCCTGCACACCGCGTGGCTTGTCTATCGCGGCACCGGCGCGGTGACGTTCGACAACGACCAGATCGCCACGTGGGAAGACACCCGCACCGGCGGCAACTCGCCGTGGGCGCCGCACTGGGTGGCGCCCGAGCTGCCGAAGGACGGCAAGGTCACCACCACCGCGTGGTTCAAGACGCCCGGCGAGTACGTGCTGCGCGTGCGTGCCGACGACGGTGCGCTGACGTCGGATCAGCAGATCACGATCGTCGTGAAGCCCTGACACGCGGCGCTTGACCCGCGCCCTCGCGGGGCCTACTATCGAAGGCGTTCCTGCGGTGCTCGTGATGGCTCTGGGGGCGTGTCTGAGCCAATGTTCTTCCCAAGCGAGCCGCGTCCGTCGCGTGGTGTGCATGCCTCCGTCGTGAGGAAGCCTGAAACGCGGCGTTGTCAGCTGGCTCCACCTGTTAACGCAGGTTCAGCACATCCCCCCACACGGCACTCGCGGGACATCTTCACGGCGCGCCTCCGGCCCGGGGCTCACCGGCGCATCCGGAGGTCGCAGTGACGACGATCGGCGACTGCGGCGAACATCAGCTGATCGCCTCGCTGCGCCGGCGCCTGCCGGCGGGCGGCGCCGACGTGGTCGTCGGCATTGGCGATGATGCCGCCGTGCTGCGCGCGCCGCGCGGCGAACTCCTCGTCCAAACCACCGATGCCCTCGTCGACGGCGTGCACGTCGACTCCCGCCTGATCCCGCCGCACGCCATCGGCCGTCGCGCCGTCGCCGTGAATCTCAGCGATCTCGCCGCCATGGGCGCGCGACCGGCGTGGCTGGTGCTGTCGCTGGTGCTGCCCGCCACGCTGCCGGTCGCCCACTTCGAGTCGCTCATCGACGGCGTCCGCGACGAAGCGGATCGCTGGCAGGCCACGGTCGTCGGCGGGAACATCACGCGATCGCCGGGGCCACTCGTCGTCGACGTCACCGCCACCGGCAGCGTGCGGCCGCGCCGCCTGCTGCGCCGCGACACGGCGCGGGCCGGCGACACGCTGTACGTGACCGGCACCATCGGCGGCGCCGCGGCGGGCCTCGGCCTGCTGCGCGGCGGCCGTGCCACGAGCAGCGACGACGTCGCGGCGCGCTACGTCGCGCCCACGCCCCGCCTGCGCGAAGCGCGTGCGCTCGCGCGTGAACGCGCGGCGCGCGCCGCCATCGATGTCAGCGACGGCCTGGCCGACGCGGTCCGCCAGCTCGCCGCCGCGTCGGGCCTCGGCGCCCGTATCGACGCCGCGACGCTGCCGCTCGATCCGGCGCTGGCCCTGTGGGCCGATGTCACCGGACGCGAACCCCTGGGCGCCGCGCTCGCCAGCGACGACTACGAGCTGCTGGTCGCGGTGCCGCCGAAGAGCGGCGGGCGCCTGCGCGCCGCGCGCGCCGGCCTCACCACGCCGCTCACGATGATCGGCGCCCTGACGCGCGAGCCCGACGTGGTGCTCGTGCGCGACGGCGTCGCCGCGCCCCTGCCCGGCGGATTCGAGCACTTCGCGAGCGTGTGATGGCCGTGCCGCCGATCGCGCGCCGGATCCTGCTGCTCGTGGTGGTCGCCGCGCTGGTGCTGGCGGTGTTCACGACGCGGACGCGCGACTCGACGGAGGAAGTGTTCGATGCCGACGGCCGGCCGCGCCTCGGCACCGCGATCCGCTTCGACGCCACGGCGTACTGCAAGGGCGACACGGCCGCCAGCGGCGTCGGCATCCGCCACGGCATCGCCGCCGCCGATCCCACGCTCCTGCCGCTCGGCTCGGTGGTGCGCGTCGAGACGTCCGACGGCCGCTACTCGGGCGTGTGGACCGTGCTCGACACCGGCCCGGAGATCCAGGGCCGCGAGCTCGACCTCTACGTATGGAACT
>JAXLRB010000017.1:0-94189 GCA_046331325.1 Vicinamibacterales bacterium
TGGCCCGCGTCGCGACCTCGCCGACATCGCGCGCCGCCAGCAGTCGCGCGTCGACCTCGTGGAACGTGTCGGCTGGCGCGTGTACGACTCGTATCTGAAATCGCAGGGCGTCGGTGAGGGCGTGCGCAGCTACTCGCGCGTGGTCGAGCTCATCGTGCGCAGCCGCCGCGCGCCGGCCGCGGGCGCGATGCCACAATGAGTGAGATGCCAGCGCGCGCCACCGTCGTCGTTCGTGTCGATCCGGCCTCGCCCGACGCGGTCGTCATCGACGACGCCGCGGCGCGCCTGCGCGCGGGGCAGCTCGTGGTGCTGCCGACCGAGACCGTGTACGGACTCGGCGCGCACGCGCTCGACGCCGTCGCCGCCGCCGGCATCTTCGTCGCGAAGGGCCGACCGCGCACGGACCCGCTGATCGTGCACCTGGCGTCCGCCGGCGATCTGGCGCGTGTGGCGGCGACGGTGCCTGCGAGCGCCGCGGCGCTGGCGGCGCGCTTCTGGCCGGGGCCGCTGACGCTGCTCGTGCCGCGGCATCCCGACGTGCCGGCGATCGTCACCGCCGGGCGCGACACGGTGGCCGTGCGGGTGCCCGCGCATCCGGTGGCGCACGCCCTGCTGGCGTCGGCCGGCGTGCCGGTGGCGGCGCCCAGTGCGAATCGGTTCTCGCGGCCGAGTCCAACCACGGCGGCGCACGTGCTGGCCGATCTCGATGGCGCCGTCGATCTCATCCTCGATACCGGACCGACCGACATCGGCGTCGAGTCGACGATCGTGGACTGCACGGTGTCGCCCCCGGTGGTGCGTCGCGCCGGCGGCGTGCCCATCGAGGCGCTGCGCGCCGTGGTGCCTGGTGTTCGCGCGATCGACGACGTCGTCGCCGAGTCCGATGCGCAGGTCGCGCCGGGCCAGTTGCTGCGGCACTACGCGCCAGCGGCGCGCCTCACGGTGTACGACGGCGAGCCCGCCGACGCCGAAGCGCGCGTGCTCCGGGAAGTGCGCCAGGCGACCGGCGCGGGCCAGCGCTACGGCGTGCTGGCGCCGCAGGAATCGCTGATGGCGCTGGCGCCGTCGCTGGCGGCGGCGGCCGCGCGCGGCCGAGTGGTGAGCGCCAGTCTCGGGCCGCGCGACGACCCCGGCGCGGCCGCGCGCGTGCTGTTCGCGCGGCTGCGCGAACTCGACGAGGCGGGGGTGGAGGTGATCGCCGCGATCCTGCCGGCCGGCGGTGGCCTGGGCGCTGCCGTCCGCGATCGCCTGCGCCGCGCGGCCGAAGGCCGCGTGGTGGCGGTGTAGGCGCCGCTCAGAGCGGCAGGGTCAGCGTCGCACGCGAGCCGCGGCCGGCCGGCGCGGGTTCGAGCGTCACGGTGCCGTCGTGCGCTTCCGCGATCTGCCGGCAGAGCACCAGGCCGATGCCGGATCCGCCGGGCTTGGTGGTGAAGAACGGCACGAACAGGTTCTTCGATTGCGGCGGCCCCGGGCCGTCGTCGTCCACCCAGATCTCGAGACCGCGCGCCGAGCGCTGCCAGCCGAGCACGACGCCGTCGCCGCCGGTGTCGAGGGTGGCCTCGGCGCCGTTCTTCACGAGGTTGATGAGCAGCTGCTCGAGCTGGTCGGCGTCGGCCGCCACCGTGACATCGGGTCCCGGACGCACCGACACCGGTACGCGCGACTCGAGGCCGGCGACACGCTGCACCAGCGGTTTCAGCACGAGCGGCGCGCGTCGCGGCGTCGGCAGCTTGGCCAGGCGCGCGTAGGCCCCGGTGAAGCGGCTGAGCGCGTCGGCGCGCGAGCCGATCACCTGCAGGCCGCGCCGCAGGTCGTCGGCGAGATCGGGCGGCGCCGGATCGCGCTGCACGAGCGCGTCGAGGCTGCCGGCGATCGACTTGATCGGGCCGAGCGAGTTGCCCAGCTCGTGGCCGATCACGCGGATCAGCCGCTGCCACGCCTGCCGTTCTTCCTCGCGCAGCGGCCGGCTGACGTCCGACACCACCAGCAGATCGTGACGCAGGCCGCCGAGGCGGAAGGTCGTGCGGCGCACGTCCCACCGGCCGCTGCCGCCCGGCAGATCGAGGGTGACGACCCCCGGCGCGTCACCGAGCCAGGCATCGAGATCGAGGGCGTCGGCGGCGCGTCCGAGCAACTGCTCGGCGGGCCGCCCGAGCAGGCGCTCACCCGTGCGGTTCACGAGCCGCAACGTGCGTGACGGATCGAACGCGAACACCGCCACGTCGATCTGCTCCATCACGGTGCGCAGCAGCGCCGTCGCTTCCACCGCGCCCAGCCGCTGTTCGTGCAGCGTCTCGGCCAGCGCGTTCACCTCGGTCATGACGTCGCCGAGCGGATCGCCGGCCGTGGAACTGTGCCCGCGAATCGAGAAGTCGTCCTCGCGCAGGGCCGCCACGAGATTGGCCAGCGTCTGCAGCGGCGACACGATGTGCGCGCGCAGCGCCGCCAGCGCGGCCGCCGTCGTCGCCACGAGCAGCAGCACCACCGTCCACCGCACCTTCGCCGAGTAGTCGCCCGACCACAGCAGCAGCGTCGTCGCCACGAGCGGCGGCAGCGCGGCCACCAGGGCCAGCAGCAGGGCGTGACGGTCGAATCTCAGGCGAGGCATGGGCGGAGGACTAACGATAGATCAGCGCATCGCGTGATGTGGTGATGTGGCGATCTGGCGATCGGACGCCCGCATCGAGTGATCGATTGATCCGGCGGGTTGCCGGATGTGCCGGCGCGCGAGCGGTCGAACGGGCGCGTGCGCGCTACAGCTTGTATCGCTCGAGGCGGCGATAGAGGGCGCTCCGCGAGAGGCCGAGGGCGCGGGCGGCGTGGCTGACGTTGCCGTACTTGGCCATCGCTTTCTTGATGAGGAACGCCTCGACGTCCTCGAGGCTCATGTCCTCGAGGCGGCCGGCCGAGGCGCCCTCCACGCGCAGACCCAGGTCCGAGGCTCGGATCACCGGACCCTGCGTCATGAGCACGGCGCGCTCGATGGCGTGATCCAGCTCACGCACGTTGCCGGGCCAGCGGTGGTCCACCAGCAGCTGCAGCGCGGCGGCGTCGAAGCCGGTGGCGCCCTTTCGATAGCGTTGCGTGTGCTGCGTGAGGAAGTGGCGGGCGAGCAGCGGGATGTCCTCGCGGCGGTCGCGCAACGGCGGCAGCACGATCTCGATCGTGTTGAGACGGAACAGCAGATCCTGGCGGAAGCGGCCGGCCTCGACATCGGCGGCGAGGTCGGCGTTGGTGGCCGACACGATGCGGACGTCGACCTTGCGCGTCCGCGACGAGCCGACGCGCTCGAATTCGCCGGTCTCGATCACGCGGAGCAGCTTGGCCTGCTGACCACCCGGCACGTTGGCGATCTCGTCGAGGAAGAGCGTGCTGCCGTCGGCCAGCTCGAAGCGGCCGACGCGATCGGCCTTGGCATCGGTGAAGGCGCCGCGCACGTGTCCGAAGAGCTCGCTCTCGAAGACGCCTTCGGCCATGCCGCCGGCGTTCACGGTGACCATCGGCCGCGTGGCCCTCGGCGACACCGCGTGCAGCGCCTGCGCGACCAGGCTTTTGCCGGTGCCGTTCTCGCCGCTGACGAGCACGTTGGCATCGGACGGGCCCACGCGCGCGATGACGTCGAGCACCGGCCGCATGGCCGGGGATTCCGCCAGCAGCGGTGAGCGGCCGTCGGCCATCATCGCCTGGTTGGCCAGCTCGAGACGCCGGCCGAGGCGAATGGCACGGCCGAGCTCGGTCTGCGTGCGCACGATGGCCAGCAGGCGCTCGTTGTCCCACGGCTTCTGCACGAAGTCGCGGGCGCCGCGGCGCATCGCCTCGACGGCGACGTCCACCGACCCCCACGCCGTCATCACGACGACCGGCAGCGACTCGTCGGCCAGCCGGATGCGCTTCAGCAGGTCGAGGCCTTCCTCGCCCGAGGTGGTGTCGCGCGAGTAGTTCAGGTCGATCAGGACGACGTCGTAGTCCTTCAGTTCCAGGGCGCGCATCACCTGCGCCGGCGAGCTCGCCGTGTCGATCACATAGCCTTCCGGCTTCAGCAGGAGGCGCAGCGCTTCGAGCACATCGGCCTGATCGTCGCCGATGAGGACGCGCGAGGGCATCTCAGGCGGCATCGACCACCCAGCCGTCCTTCAACTGGATCACCCGCCGGCCGTAGCCGGCGTTCACGTCGGAATGCGTGACCTGCACGATCGTGGTGCCCGCGGCATTGAGCTTCGCGAACAGCTCCATGATCTCACGGCCCTGATCCGAGTGCAGGTTGCCGGTGGGCTCGTCGGCGAGGATGATCGACGGGCTGGCGACGACCGCGCGGGCGATGGCCACGAGCTGTTGCTGGCCGCCCGAGAGTTGATTCGGATACAGGTCTTTCTTGCCGACGATGTTGAAGCGGTCGAGGATGTCGCCCACCAGCGCCTGCCGCTCGCCGCGCTTCACGTCGCGGTAGGAGAGCGGCAGGTCGATGTTCTCGGCCACCGTCAGGTTGTCGAGCAGGTGGTAGCTCTGGAACACGAAGCCGATGTGCTGCTTCTGCAGCTTCAGCCGATCCTTCTGCGACAGGGCGTGTACCGGCTGATCGTGCAGCCAGTACTCGCCGGTCCACGCGGTGTCGTGCATGCCGAGGATGTGGAGCAGCGTGCTCTTGCCGGCGCCCGACGGGCCCATGATCGACACGAAGTCGCCGGGCGCGATGTCGACCGACACGCGGCGCAGCACGAACGTCTGGCCGGGCCCGTGCTTGTAGGCCTTCTCGATGTTGGCGAGCCGGATCATCCGGCTACGCCAGGGTCGGCACGTTGTCTTCGACGACGCGGCCGTCGAAGAGATGGATGGCCCGGTCGGCGTGCGCGGCGTAGCGCGCGTCGTGCGTGACCATGCAGATCGTGGCGCCGCCACGGTGCAGCTCGCGCAGCAGCTCCATCACCGCCTCGCCGTTCTTCGAGTCGAGGTTGCCCGTGGGCTCGTCGGCCAGCAGGATCGACGGCTGCCCGGCGACGGCGCGGGCCACGGCCACGCGCTGCTGCTGACCGCCCGAGAGCTGCGACGGCAGGTGCTTGGCGCGGTGCGCCATGCCCACGCGCTCGAGCGCGGCGTTCACGCGGTCGCGACGCTCGTTGGTCTTCATGCCGCGGTAGATGAGCGGCAGCTCGACGTTCTCGTACACCGTGAGATCGCCGATGAGGTTGAAGCTCTGGAAGATGAAGCCGATCTCGCGGTTCCGCACCCGCGCCCGCTGCGACATCGGCAGGTCGGCCACTTCCTGGCCGTTCAGCCAGTACTTGCCGTCGCTCGGCGAGTCGAGCAGCCCGAGAATGGCCAGCAGCGTCGACTTGCCGCAGCCCGACGGGCCCGAGATGGCCACGTACTCACCGCGCTGGATCTCGATGTGGATGCCGGAGAGCGCGTGCGTCTCCACCTCGTCGGTCAGGAAGACCTTCTTGATGCCGTCGAGACGGATGAGGGACTGGGTGGACTCGGACATCGGAGCTCCTTCACAAACCGGGTCCCGGGGCCCGGGGCTCGGGTTTCGGGCCGGCCACTCGGCCGGCGGGTCTACCGCAGACGCACGCGGTCGAACGCGTCCCACGCGGACATGTCCGACAGCACCAGCTGATCGCCTTCCTTCGCGCCGCCCTTGATCTCGATCGTGTTCACCGAGCTGCGGCCCAGCTGCACCTGGGTGCGGCTGGCCTCGCCGGTGGCGTCGAGGCGGAACAGGCCGACGGCGCTGTTCTCCTGGCCGAACGCCGGCCGCCCCACGTAGAGGACGTTGTCGAGGCGTTCGAGTTCCACGGTGCCGTCCACGGAGAGATCGGGACGCGCGCCGCGTGGCAGGTCGCCGGTGAGTTCGACGTCGACGGTGACGGTGCCGTTCTGCGCCGCGGGATCGATGCGCACCACCTTGCCGGGGATGATGCCGTTGCGCGTGTCGACCGAGGCCACCTGGCCGATGGCGAGATCGCGGGCCTGCGTTTCCGCGATGCGCAGCTCGGCCTTGAGGCGGTTGGGATCGGCGACGCGCGCCACGTTCGTGCCCGGCGCCACCTGCTGACCGACCTCGACCGGCACCTGTTCGAGCACGCCGGTCATGCCGGCACGGACGCGCAGCTGATCCACCTGCTGGGCGCGCAGCGTGTAGAGCGTGCGCAGCTGGTCGACGCGCGCCTGCTGCGCCAGCAACTGCGCGCGCACGCTCTCTTCCGCCACGGCCACGCGTTCCTTCTCGAGATTGGCGCGGGTGCGCAGCGACTCGGCGCGCACGGTGCTCTGCTTCAGCACGAGGTTGCTGACCAGGCCGTCTTTCGCGAGATCCTCGTTCACCTCGCGCTCGAGGCGCGCCTGTTCGTAGTCGGACTCGACGGTGGCGGCGGCCGACTTCTGGTTCAGGCGCTCGGTGTCGAGGCGCGCCTTCAGGCTGGCGAGATCGGCCTCGGCGGCGCGCAGCTGGTTCTCGGCTTCGAGCTTCTGCTGCTGCAACTGCGGATCGGCGAGTTCCAGAATGACGGTGTCGGGCGTGACCTGCGCGCCAGGGCGCAGGATGATGCGCTCGACGCGTCCCTGCGTCGCCGACGGCAGCCAGCGCCGCGCCTCGTCGACCGGTACCAGCGTGCCGAGGCCGCGCACCTGGCGCAGCATCGAGCCGCGCTTCACGGTGTCGATCCACACGGTGGAGCGTTCCACCGTGGGCGCCGCCGGCTTGAGCCGCGCCAGCACCACCGACACCGCCGCCACGGCCAGCACGGCCGCCACGCCGACGAGGATCCGTTTCCGCTTCTTCTGCTGGGCCACGGCGGCCGGACGTTGGATGTCCATGAACTCGTGTCGCTCCTTAGACGGGCGAGGCCTCCCGAAGGATGGCATCGACGGCCGGTTCTTACACAAACCACGTACCACGCCGGGCCGTGTCGTGAACCTACTGATAGAACGAGGGTTGGGGCTCAGGAGTTCCTTCGCGTCGCGGCGGCGACGTGTCCGCCTGTGGGACGCCCCGCCCGCGCGCGGAACGCGCGTCCGGCGTCCCCGCCAGCCGCGAGCCCTGGCCCCAAGCCGCTAGCCGCCAGTCACATCCCTCCACAACGCCGGCTCCGTCACGCCTTCCGTGGCGATGACGAAGGCGCGCGCGCCCGCGGTCAGGCCGAGGGCCTGTCGATCCGCGGGCGTGGCCTCGGCGTGAAGGGCGAGCAGGGCCGCGATGCCGGCCGATCCCGACGTGCCGACGGCCAGCGCCGAATCGTCGCCATCGGGACGCGCCAGGCGGCGCATCGCGGCGCGACACCAGTCGTCGTCGACGGCGACGTACGCATCGACCAGGCCGTCGACGATCGAGAAGGCGATCGGCGACACCTCGCCGCAGCGCAGCCCGGCCATGATGGTCGTGAGCGGTCCGTCGACCGCGGTGGGCGCACCGGCGCGCGACGACGCCTGCACGCACGCCGCGAGCCGCGGCTCGACGCCGATGAGCCGCGGGCGTTCGTCGCCCCAGGTGAACGCCGACCATGAGGCGACGGCGGCGAGCAGGCCCCCCACGCCCGCCTGCACGAGGAGGACGTCGGGTGGGCCGTCGTCGCCCCACGCCGCGGCGGCGTCGTCCATCACCTGCGAATAGCCGAGCATGATGTCGCGCGGGATCTCGGTGTAGCCGTCCCACGAGGTGTCGGAGATGACGAGGGCGCCGGTGCGCGCGGCGTCGTCGGCCGCCAGGCGCACGGCGTCGTCGTAGGTGCCATCCACGCGCACGATGTCGGCGCCTTCGCTGGCGATCGCTTCGAGGCGTGGCGTCGCCACGTCGCGATCGAGGTAGATGCGCGCCGAGCGACCGGCGGCGCGGGCCGCGCGCGCCACGGCGCGTCCGTGGTTGCCGGCGCTCGCGCAGACGAGCGTGGTGACGCCGTCGAGACCGCCGCGCTCGCGCAGGCGCGCCACCGCGAACTCCACACCGACGCTCTTGAACGCCGGCAGGCCGAAGCGCGAGGTCTCGTCCTGGATCCATACGTCGGCGAGGCCGAGCGTCGCCGCCAGCGCCGGCCGGCGCGCGGCGAGCGCGGCACGTTTGAGAAGAACGCCCGGCGAAGGGCATACTCGTCGGCGGTGTAGAGGCCGCGCGCGCCCGGGCGTCGCGCGGCGTGGTGCAGCGTCAGCATGGTGCCGCGAGTATAGCGGCGGCCCGTCGCGCTGCCGGAGAGCGATCCGCGAATGTCCCACGTCCTGATGCGCACGCGCGGCGGCACGGTGTGCCAGCCCGATCCCGCCACGATCATGCTCGACCGCGCCGATGGCGGGCAGCTCGTCGTCTACCCGCCGCGCCGCGTGTGGGATCGCACAGCGCTCACGCGCGACGAGCTGGTGGACTGGAACCTGCTGGTCGCGGCCACCGCGCGGGCCATGCTCGATGCCCTGCCGCAGCTTGCCGGCGGCTGCATCAACTACTGGGACGCCGGCACCTGGGCGCTGAACAGCGCCGCCGAGCCGGAGGGGCCGAAGATCAGCCGCTGTATCGCGTCCTGCACCTGCACCTCTGCGGACGCAGCCCGCGTTCGACCGACCGCGACTGGGCGTGGGGCGAGTCGCCGTTCTTCCCGCCGTTCGCGAACCGCTTCGCGTGGTCCCGCGGCAAGCAGGCGCTCACCGCCGCCGAGTGCATGGCCATCGTGGGCCGCACCGGGGACGTGCTGCGCGCGAGATTACGCCGAGGCCGACGCGCTCGGACTCGACAGCCGTGCGTGTGGCGGCTGCGGCTATCCGTCGCCGGCGGAGGATCTCACGCACGATCGCTGTCCCGCCTGCCGACAGGCCGCGTCGTGACGCCGATGGTGCGGCTGGTCGTGTTCGACATGATCGGCACGACGGTGCAGGCCATCGACGCCGTACCGGCAGCGTTCGCCGCGGCGCTCGCGGCCGGAAGGCATCGCAGGTCGACACCGGCCGATGCTCACGCGCGTGCGCGGGCTCAACAAGCGCGCGGCGATCGACGCGCTGGTGCCCGGCGGCGTCGATCACGCGATGCGAGTCGGACGCCGCGTATCGGCGGTTCGAGCGGGCGCTGCTCGACGCCTACGGACCGGGACAGCTCGCGCCGGTCGACGGCGCCGTCGACGCGCTGCAGCGCTGCCGCGCCGCCGGCGTGAAGACCGCGCTGAACACGGGATTCGAGCGGAGCCCGACCGAGCACGTCGTCGGCGTGCTCGGCTGGCAGGCCGTGGCCGACACCGTCGTCTGCGGCGATGACGTGGCCGCGGGGCGGCCGGCGCCGTTCCTCATCTACCGCGCGATGGAACGCACTGGCGTCATCGACGTGGCCACGGTGGCGGTGGTGGGCGACACCACGGCGGACCTGGAGGCGGCGCACCACGCGCGCGCCGGCTGGAACATCGGCGTATGGTCCGGCGCGCACGATCGCGCCCGCTCTCGAGCGCGCGCCGCACACGCATCTGTGCGCGTCGGTGGCCGACGTGCCGGCGATCCTCGGGATCCCGTGAGCGTGGGCTAGCGCACCGCTGGCGGCGTGAACGTGCGGCCGCCGATCACGATCGTGCGGATCGCACGCGTGTTGCGGATGTCGTCGAGCGGGTTGCGGTCCAGCACGAGGAAATCGGCGCGGGCGCCGCGCGCGATCGCGCCGAGCTCGCCGGCCTTGTGCCAGCAGTCCGCCGCCGTCCCGGTCGCCGAGACGATGGCCTGCATGGGCGTGAGACCCGCCTGCACCATCATCTCGAGCTCGAGGTGCTCGAAGTAGCCCTGGAAGCGGCCGGCCGGACCGGAATCGGTGCCGAACGCGATCCGGATGCCGGCGTCGTGCACGCGCTTCAGGTTGGCCTTCGCCACCTCGAGGCCGGCCTTGTATTTCTGCCCCTGCGCATACGCGTTGCTGGCCTTGAACTTCGCCTGGCGGCCGGTGTCGCTGAGCTCGGCGACGATGTCGGCGCCGTAGCCGCGGCGGAAGAACGGGTCGGTGGTCCACGCCGGCGTCTCGTCGTACGCGAACGTCGACACCTCGCGCATCAGCGTCGGCGAGTAGCAGGCGTTGGTCGCCGTCATCGCCGTGAGGAAACGCTGATCGACCGGCAGGTCGCGCACGCTGTGCGCGATGAAGCCGGCGCCGGCCTCCGCCAGCAGCGTCGCGTCCGCGAGGTAGAAGATGTGCGTCGCCAGCGTGAGGTTCGCGGCCTTCGCGCGTTCGAGGGTGGCGCGCCACGCCACTTCGGGCATCTTCTTCGTGCTGCCGAGGTTGTCGTCCACGCGGATCTTCACGAGGTCCGGTTTCAGCGCGATCACCTTGTCGGTCTCGACGCGGGCCGCCTCGGCGGTGTCGGTGTAGACGATCGGCCCGGCGACGTAGACGCGGGCCCGATCCGGCGGCGCCGTCGCCTGTTCGGCACGCAGCGCGAACGCGTCGGCCTGGTCGTCGCCGAGCGAGAACACGGTGGTGATGCCGTAGGTGGCGTAGGCGCGCAGCTGCCGCACGAGGTTGTCGCGCGTGTAGAGATCCGGGCTGGTGCGGAAGCCGTTCACCGGCGAGAGGTGCCCGTGCGCGTTGACGATGCCGGGCATCAGCGTCTTGCCCGTCACGTCGACCCGGGTCGCGCCGGCGGGCACCGGCACCCGCGCCGCCGGACCGACGTCGACGAAGCGGCCGTCGCGCACGACGACCACCGCGTTCTCGACCACCGCGCCGGTGCCGTCGATCACGCGGCCGCCGGTGTAGGCGGTGGTCTGCGCCCGGGCGGGCGCGGCCACTCCGAGCAGGACGACGGCGAGGGCGGTGACGATGCGCATCATGCGCGGGATTCTACCAGCGGTCAGAACAACCCGCGCTGCGGCGCATACCGTTCCAGATAGCCCTTCAGCTTCACCTTGCGCGCGGTGTTGTCGGACGACATGTAGCGGATGGTGCCGAAGATCTCGCGCTCCGGGCCCCAGGGCCGGTCGTAGCGGCCCAACGTCCAGAAGATGCCGCTGTAGGAGTTCGGGTCGCGCCCGTCGAGCGCGTACTTGTTGTTCAGCTCGATCATCACCGCCAGCGCCTCTTCCGGCGATCGCGTCCACTGCAGGATCTTCTTGCCCCACAACATCCGCAGGTAGTTGTGCAGGCGGCCATCCTGCCGCAGCTCCCGCTGCGCCGCGTTCCAGATGGCGTCGTGGGTGGCGGACGCGGCGAGCTGATCGAGCGTATACAGCGGATCGCGCACGTCGCCTGCGTGCTTCTCCATGGTGGCGCGCGCCCACGAGGGCAGCGATCCGTAGGTGTCGTACGCCGGCAAGTACGTGCACGTGTTGGCGCCCAGCTCGCGCCACGTCACGAGCTGATCGAGGAAGCCCTCGGCCTCGGCCGACACGCCCCACCAACCGGCCCGTGCGCCGCGGCCGCCGCGCGGCACCTCGCCCAGCCAGCCCTCGCGCTGCATCACCGCGTGGAAGACCTGGTGCGCCGAGAGATGGCCGAAATGCAGGTACGGCGAGAGGCCACTCGTGACGGCGGCGTCGGGGTCGTTGCGGTCGTCGACGTAGCGCGGCAGGCCGCGTGCGATGAAGCGCGCCAGCCGTGAGTCGGCGGCGCGCGGCCCCCCAGGCATGTCGTCCACCGCGCCGACGGCGTGATCGATCGCCAGGCCGCGCACGTACGCGGCGACGTCCTGACGGACGTCGAACGCGGGCCAGCGCGCCATCACCGAGGCGGGCAGGGCGGGCGCGGCGGCCGTGAGCGGCGTCGCGAACGGATCGGCGTCTGGACGGTAGGGCAGGAACGACGCCAGCTGCGCCTGCAGGAAGCGGCGGAACGCGAACGCGGTGGGGAAGGCCTGACCGGCCGCCCGCATCGGCGCCACGCCCCAGCCATCCACCACGTCGACCTGGCACGGCAGTCGCGGCGCCACGCGCTCGACCATGCGCGCCTGGAAGAAGCCGGGCACGTCGTCGGTGACGACCACCGCCGCCTCGGCCGCGAGCGCCCCGAGCAGCCCGCGGCTCGCGCCGAGCGTCGGCTCGACGTACGGAAAGTACGTGACGCCCGGCACACCGGCGGCGGCCGCCGCGTTGTCGACCATGCCCTGCAGCACGAACGTGTGGAAGCGCGCCGACGCCCACGGGTAGTCGAGGCGCAGCGGCTCGAAGACGACGAGGCCGAGGTTCCGCTGACGAGCCAGCGCGATCGCGTGATCGAGCGCCGGATTCCAGGTGAGCCGGCGCGCGCCCACCATCCAGTAGAGGACGTAGCGGCGCGTCGTCGTGCCGGCGTTCGGCACACGACGAATCCTGAGGTCGGGCAGCGGCGTCATTGGCAGGAGCAGGCCGGCGCCGGCAGGCACTCGGCTATCATCGAGGGGTCCCCGGCATCTTACGGGAATAGACGTTCCGCCGGCCGCGCGCGTCCCCGCCGGCGCAAGGAGAGCTACGCACCATGATCGTTCAGCGGTACCCCGAACAGTTCATCGCCCCCATGCGCGAAGAGCTCACCACGCTCGGCTTCGAGGAACTGCGCACGCCCGAGTCGGTCGACCAGGCGGTCGCCCGGCCCGGCACCACCCTGCTCGTCGTGAACTCGGTGTGCGGCTGCGCGGCCGGCAAGGCGCGCCCCGGGATCGCCATGGCGCTGCGCGGCCAGACCCGGCCGGCCCACCTGACCACCGTCTTCGCCGGCGCCGACATCGAGTCGACCGCGCAGGCGCGCGCCCACCTCGCGCCATATCCGCCGTCGTCGCCGTCGATCGCGCTGCTGAAGGACGGCAAGGTCGCGTTCATGCTCGAACGCCGCGACATCGAGGGCCGTCCGGCCGAGCGGATCGCCGAGGCGCTGCAGGGCGCCTTCGACCAGTACTGCCAGTAGCGCGACGTCAGCGGGAGGGGAAGAGCGCCTGCAGGCGGGTGAGCCAGGCGTCGCACTCGACGCGGAGTGCGTCGACGATCGCTCGCGCGTCGGGCGGCGACCCGGCGCGTCGGGCGTCGACCACGTCCGCGCGCAGGCGTTCCCGCGTCTGGTCCGCACCGGCGGCCAGCGTGTCGCGTAGCCATGACCCGGGCGCGGCCGCCGCGTCGGGCAGCACACGCAGGGCATCGGCGACGGCGGCCGCGTCGATGCGGCCGGGCAGGCGTTCGATGACCGCCAGCAACGCCTCGAGCGTCGCGTCGACGTCGGTGTCCGCGGTGGGCAGGTGCAGCACCCGCACCATCTCCTGCACCGCCACCAGGCGTCCTCGCTGTAGCGCCCGCATGTTCGTGATGCGGTTCGGGTCGCCCTCGGCACGTCCGTCGGCCCACAGCACGGCGCTGACGAGCAGCGCGTCCAGCGCCGTGCCCGTCGCGTAGCTCTGTTCGTCGCGGCGTCCACCGGGCACGCGCAACGTGAAGGTGTAGCGCTCGCCTGGACGCATGAGGGGGTGAGCGCTCGCCTCGCCGCGCTGGCCGGTAAGGCTCGCTCGTCCCTGCGTGGCGGTGTCGTACGTGAACGCCACTAGCGGCGTCGCGCCCACGTTGCGCACCGTGACGCGATAGCTCGGGACGGCGTCGTCCAGTGGTTCCATGCGTTCGACCAGGACGTCGTCGGAGCGGCTCGCCGTGTCCGGCGCCGGCAGGGGTGGCGTGGCGTAGCGCGTCACGCCGAGCGTCACCGGACGCAGTCCCACACGAGTGAGGGCGTCGACCGTGACGCTCGTATCCAGCGGGACGTGGAACTCGGCGATCGCGTCTTCGCGATCGCGGGCGGCCCCGCGCAACACCGACACGTTGACGCGCAGGCCTTCGCCGTCGAGTGCGGCGCGTACGTTGAAGGCCGTGACCGGCGGTGTCCCCTCGGGCTCGCGCCAGCCCGGGACGGTCGGGAAGAACGGCGTCCAGGCGCGCAGCCCGTTCTCGCCAACGGCCTGCTGGGTCACGCGACCGTCGGCGAAAGTCGTGACCAGCGCCAGCACCCGCGGCGGCGACTGCGCGACCACCGGTCGAGCTGCCGGTGCGACGACCAGCACACACGCGAGGAGCGAGGCCCGGAGCATCGCTCGATGATACGCCCGCGCGCCGCGTGGCTAGCCGCCGCGCGTGTGCATCTCGAGGTGCGGATTCCGCTTGAGCGTGCTCAGCGGGATCAGCGGCCGCCGATCGGGCACGCCCAGCCGCATCTCGGCGCCGCGATCGTTGCGCGCCCGCCAGGTGTCGCGGATCACTGCGGCGATGGCGTCGTCGGTCGCGCCATCGCGCAGCGGCGCCCGCAGATCGAGTCCGCGCGTCGCGTAGAGACAGGTGTAGAGCACGCCGTCGGCGGTGAGGCGCGCGCGATCGCAGTCGCGGCAGAATGGCGTGGTCGTCGATGCGATCACGCCGAAGGGCGTGCCGTCCGACAGCAGGAAGCGATCGGCGGGCGCGGCATGTTCCTTGTCGGCCGGTTCCACCGGGCCGAACGCATCGACGATGCGCTCCAGGATCTCGGCCCGCGACACCACCTGCGCCGCCGTCCAGCCGGTGGCGCCGCCGACGTCCATGTACTCGATGAAGCGCAGCTCGGCGCCCTTCTCGCGCGCGAAGCCGAGCAGCTCGACGATCTCGTCGTCGTTCACGCCGCGGATCACCACCGTGTCGATCTTCACGGCGGGAAAGGTACGCACCGCGGCGTCGATGCCGACGAGCGTGCGTGCCAGTTCGTCCTGTCGCGTCATCTGGCGGAAGCGTTCCGGACGCAGCGTGTCGAGGCTCACGGTGACGCGGCCCAGGCCGGCCGCCTTCAGCTCGTCGGCGAAGGGCGCCAGCAGGATGCCGTTGGTGGTCATGGCCAGTTCGCGCACGGGATGCGCGCGCAGCGACGCGACCAGCGCCGGTAGGTGGGTGCGCAGCAGTGGCTCGCCGCCGGTGAGGCGCAGCTTGTCGACGCCGAGGCGCACGAACAGGCCGACCAGGCGATCGATCTCCTCGAACGTCAGCACGTCGGTGCGCGGCAGCCAGGTGTAGTCGGCTTCCGGCATGCAGTACTGGCAGCGCAGGTTGCAGCGGTCGGTGACCGACAGCCGCAGGTTGCGCAGGGGCCGGTGGAACGTGTCGAGCAGCATCGCGGGCGGTCTCCGGATTGTGGCACACTGACGCACCCCGCATGCGGTTGCGCTCGCTGGACGTCTTCCGCGGCCTGACGATGGCCGGCATGGTGATCGTCAACAACCCCGGCGACTGGGACACGGTGTACTGGCCGCTGCTGCACGCCGAGTGGCACGGCTGGACCCCCACGGACCTCATCTTTCCGTGGTTCCTGTTCATCATGGGCGCGGCGATCGCGCAGACGGACGGGCGGCGCGCGACGCCCCTGGCCATTCTGCGACGGGGCGCCGTGCTGGTCGGGCTCGGCCTGTTCATGGCCGGGTTCCCGTACTTCAACCCGGCGCACTGGCGCATACCCGGGGTGCTCTTCCGGCTGGGGGTGTGTGCGGCGGCGACCGGGCTCGTGTGGCGCGCGCTCGCCACGCCCGATCAGCGGCGCGGCACGCTGCGGGCGCTGATGGCCGCGTTCGCCTGCCTCGTCGCCTACTGGGCGCTCATCGTGTGGGTGGCGCCGCCGGGCGGCGCCGCCGGCGATCTGAGTCCCGAGGGCAACCTCGGCGCCTGGCTCGATCGCGCCGTGTTCGGCACGCACCTCTGGAAGGCGCGATGGGATCCGGAAGGGCTGCTCAGCTCGCTGCCTGCCGTGGGCACGACGCTCTTCGGCGTGGCCGCCGGCGCGTGGATTCGCGCGCTGCGCCCGTACTGCGCGGCGCCGTCGCTGATGTGGGCCGGCGTCGCGGCGACCATCGTCGGGCTGCTGTGGGACACGACGTTCCCGATCAACAAGTCGCTGTGGACCAGTTCGTACGCGCTGTTCACCGCCGGCACCGCCGCGATCGTGCTGGGCCTGCTCACGCGGCAACTCGACGACGGCCGGTCGTCGCCGGCGCTCGATCGGGTGAGCGAGCCGTTGGTGGCGCTCGGCCGCAACGCGTTGCTGCTCTTCGTCGTGTCGGGCCTCGTCGCCAAGAGCCTGATCCTGTGGAAGGTCGATGCGGCCACGCCGCCGACCTCGGCGCAGCAGTGGATCTACCGGCACGCGTTCGCGCCGCTGGCCTCGCCGCACGTGGCGTCGCTGGCCTACGCGCTGGTCACCCTGGCGGCGCTGTACGCGCTGCTCGCGTGGCTGCACCGGCGGCGCTGGTACTGGAGTGTGTGAGAGGACGCATGGGGAAGCGCACGGCGATCGTGATCGGAGCGGGGGTGTTCGGCGCATGGAGCGCGATGCGGCTGGCGCGCGACGGCTGGCAGGTGACGCTGGTCGACGCCTACGGGCCGGCGAACGGGCGTGCGAGCTCGTCCGATCACTCGCGGGTGATCCGCGCCGGCTACGGCGACGCGGCGGACTACACGCGCTGGGCCGTCGAGTCGCTCGCCGATTGGCAGTGGCTGGCGAAGAAGGCGGGGCAGGCGCTGGTCGTCGAAAGCGGCGCACTCTTCCTCGGCACGCCGGCCGCGACCTACCTCACCGACACCGCGGTGACGCTCACCGAGTGCGGGGTGACGCACGAGTCGCTCGATGCGCCGACCGTGGCCAGCCGCTTCCCGCAGATCGGCGTCATCGGGCTCGGCGATGCCGTGTACGAGGCGCGCGGCGGCGTGATTCGCGCCCGCCAGGCCGTGCATGCGGCGGTGGTGGTGGGGCGCAGCTACGGCGTGAGGTACCTGACCGGGCGTGTGGCGCCGCTCGACGAGTCCGCGGCCGCACCAGCGGTCCGTCTGACCTCCGGTGAGACGCTGGCGGCGGATCGCTACGTGTTCGCGTGCGGTCCGTGGCTGCCGCACCTCTTTCCCGAGGCGATCGGCGGGCGCATCCGCCCCACGCGGCAGGAAGTGCTGTACTTCGGCGTGCCGCCAGGTGACACGCGATTCGCGCTCGATCTCCTGCCGGTGTGGATCGACTTCGAGGCCGGCTATTACGGCATCCCCGACGTCGACGCCTGCGGCTTCAAGGTGGGCGTCGATCGCCACGGCGTGGCCATCGATCCGGATCGCGACGATCGCCTCGTCGATGCCGACACGGTGGCACGCGTGCGCGCCTTCTTCGCGCGCCGGTTCCCGGCGCTCGTCGATGCGCCCCTGGTCGACGCGCACGTCTGCCAGTACGAGAACACCACGCACGGCGACTTCGTGATCGATCGCCATCCGCGATGGGACACGGTGTGGATCGCCGGCGGCGGCTCGGGACACGGCTTCAAGCACGGGCCGGCCGTGGGCAAGCACGTCGCCGATCTGCTGGCGGGGCGATGCGAGGTGCGTCCGCGCTTCGGGCTGGACGGCAAGTCGGCGGAAGCGGTGCGCGCGATCTACTGAGCGGCGCTCAGAAGCGGACGCGCAGCCCGAGCCCGATCTTGGTGTGGTTGGCGGTGCGGTCCGACTGCGGGCCGCTCACCGGCGTGATCGCCGAGAGCTGCGGGAAGGGGTTGCTCATCAGGCGCACGAACGCGTAGCCCGAGACGTGGCCGCCGCAGTCGACGAGCAGCTTCGCGTTGGTGCCCTCGATGTGGGCGCCGAGCCGCGCGCCGAACATCTGATTGGCGGCGGCGTAGGCCACCAGCGCGTCGTTGCGCGACATCAGCTCCTGCTCGACCACCGACGACACCCGCACCTGCCCGAACCGCAGCGGACCCGCCTGCAGGCCGACGTAGCCGCCGGCGCGATCCACCGGCGACTTCACGGCGGGGCCTTTCAGCAGCTGCGCCGAGCTCGGCGCCATGCCCACCGTGTACATGGCCCACTCGCCGTAGATCTGCAGCCGCGGCAGCGTCGCCCGCGCGTAGACGAGGCGGGCGTCGTCCATGTGCTTCGAGAGCTGCAGCGTGATCGAGTCCTCGATACGCGAGTTGACGCGGTTGCGGCGCGCCGAGCCGCCAACCAGCAGGTGGCCGCGGACGAGCGACGTGCGGGCATCGAGCACGACGCCGACCGAGGAGTTCTTGTCCTCGGCGGGATCGGTGAAGTCGAAGTAGCCGTAGTCGTGGTACGGGCTGCCGTTGCCGGTGATCATCTGGGCGGTGAGGCCGATGCGGGCCACGGTGCCGTAGAACGAGAGGCCGTTGTCGGCCTGCGCGTTCAGCAGCTGCACGGTGGTGAGATCCTTCGCCGTGAACCACGTGAGTTCGTCGAGGCCGAGGCCCTGGCGCACGTAGAGGCGGCCGAAGCGCAGGCCGTAGCGGCCCGAAGCGGTGTGCGCGTCGGCATAGCCGGTGCGCAGCAGGTACATCTGCAGGATCGGATCGAGGCCGGTGTGCTTGTACTGGTCGACCTTGTATAGCCCTTCGGGCTGCGAGGCCACGCCGCGTCCGCCCACGACATCGGGCTGGTTCGGGAAGAAGTAGGTGCGGCGATCGGACGTGTCGGGTACGTAAGGCTTCGGTACGCGATCGTCGCGCACCGGGTTGGCCTCGAGGTGGAGCGAGACGTTGGCGTTGACGCGCACGTCGAGGGACAACGTCGCCACCACGGGCTTGATCTGGCGTTCGCGGCCGAGCGAGCCGCGCAGGCTCTCGTCGAGGATGCCGGCGAAGCTGAAGTCGGCGCCCCAGCGCAGCCGTGGCACCGAGAGCGCGGACGCCGGCGGCGTGTCGGGCGCGGCGGACGCGTCGGGCGGCGCCTGCGCGGCGGCGGGCCGGCCGAGCGCGGTACACAGCACGAACGAGAGCAGAGCGCAGCGGGGGCGGCTCATGGCGCCCGCGGATAGTAGGCGAGTACGGATGAGGTGGCCAGATTATTCGTGCAGCGGCCCGGGCCGGCGGGCCGGCCCGCGCTACCGGGGCCGGGTCAGACGTTCCAGGATCTGGCCCAGCCGGCCGATTTCCGCGCCGTATTTCGCCCAATCGCCGGCCCGCTGGGCCTCAAGGGCCCGCTGGTGCATCGGCCTGCGCCTCGGCAGCCAGGCGGGCGGGCGGCAGCGAGGCGATGGCCTCGGGCAACGGCGGCAGCGGAGCGGGCGCGACCGGCGCGCCGGGCGGCGCCGTGGCCGTCGCCGCGGTGTCGTCGGCCGCGGTGGCGGGGGCGGCTCGGCCAGCGCCGCTTCGGCGGCGAGCACGGCGGCGTCCTTCGGCTGCGCCTTGCGGGCGCGGATCGCTTCGGGCGAGAAGAGGCGCGCCAGCGCGGCGTCGAGCGTGCGCTCCATGACGATCGACGTCTGGTAGGCGACGATCACGCGGGTGAGCTCGGGGATGCGGCCCTGTTGCGCGCGCAGGTACAAGGGCCGCACGTACAACAGCGACTCTTCGATCGGGATCACCATCAGCGTTCCCTGGATGACCTCAGAGCCCTGCTGGTTCCACAACGTGATCTGCGGCGAGATCACCTGATCCTGGTTGATGCGCGCCACCACCTGGCGCGGCCCGAAGACGAGCTTCTGCTTCGGGAACTCGAAGGCCATCAGCTGGCCGTAGTGGGCGCCGTCGGATCTGGCCACCAGCCACGACGACAGGTTGTCGCGCCGGCGCGGTGTGAACGGCAGCATCTGGATGAACTCGGCCGCCCCTTCGCCGGGCAGCTTCATGATCGTGTAGTACGGCGCCATGCGCACCGGCTGCCCGCTGGCGTCGATCGACGGCACCTCCCACTGGTCTTCCTTGTTGTAGAAGACCGCGGCGCTGGTCATGTGGTACGTGGCGTAGACCGACGCCTGCAGGCCGAAGATGCCTTCGGGATAGCGCACGTGGGCGCGTAAACCGGCGGGCATGGCGTCGAGCGGCTTGAAGAGCGACGGGAACGCCGCCGCCCATGTCTTCGCCAGCGGATCGTTCACGTCGGCGAGATACACGTCGGTCGTGCCGTGATACGCGTCGACCACCACCTTGGCGGCGTTGCGGATGTAGGCGATGCCGGGCGCGCCCTCGGTGGCGTAGGGATAGCGGCTCGTGAGCGTGTAGCCATCGAGCATCCAGACGAGACGGCCGTCGTGCACGACGACGTAGGGGTCGTCGTCGAACTGCAGGAACGGCGCGAGCTTCTGCGCCCGCTTCTTGATCTGCCGGTCGAACATCAGCCGGCTCTCGGGGGTGATGTCGTCCGACAGCAGCAGCTGGTAGGCGCGGAAGCGCACCGCGAACGCCAGCTTCTTCACGAGCGAGTCGAGCACGATGCCGCCGTGGCCGTCGTAGGTCGAGAAGACGTTGTCGTCGCCCTTCGGGTAGTGGAACTCGCGGGCCCGCGTCCGCACCACGGCGTACTCGTTCGAGAGCTCGCCGAAGTACAGGCTGGGCTCGGTCACGGGCAGGTTCACCGTGGAGACCGGCGGCAGATCCCGGATGAAGAGCACCGGCAGCCCTTCGCCCGTCACCTGGTTCACCGGGCCCAGCGTGAGCCCGTGGCCGTGCGTGAATGTGAGGCGTTCGTTCACCCACGTGCGATTGGGCAGGGCCTCGGGGTTCAGCTCGCGCGCCGACAGCATCACCTGCCGCATCTGTCCATCGATGACGTAGCGGTCGTTGTCGACGGCGGTGAAGTCGTAATACGTGCGGATCTCCTGGATCTGGCCGAACGTCTCGAGCAGCGGCTGGTGATCCCACAGCCGCACGTTGTCGAGCGTGGCGCGGTTCTTCTCGATGTCGGCGCGCGTGAGCTCGGCGTCGCCGGTGAGCGGCCGCTGCGCGATGGTGTCGAGCGCGAACGCCTTGCGCGTGGCGTCGATGTTGTACTGGATGTACGGCGCCTCACGGGCCTGTTCGTTGGGCGTGACGACGAACCGCTGCAGGCCCTCGGCGTAGAGCTGTCCGCCCACGAGCGTCAGCGCATAGAGGACGACCGCGACGGCCAGATAGCGCGTGCGATCGCCGAGCGCCCACGCCACCACCAGGCCCGCGGCGATCAGGGCCACGCCGGTCTCGGCGAGCGCGACGGGCATGCGCGCGTGCACGTCGGTGTAGCCCGCGCCGCGGATGATGCCGGTGGGCTCGAGCAGCGTCTCGGGCCGCGACAGCCAGGCGCCGGCGGCCATGGCGACGAGCACGAGCGCGACCAGCAGCCCGAGGTGCCGGCGTGCGCGCCCGGCCAGTCGGAAGCCGAACGGCGTGATCGCGAGCTGACCGGCCAGCAGGTAGGTGCCGCCGGCGCCAATCGTGGCCAGCACGGTGAGCAGCAGCACGAACGAACGCAGTCGCTGCAGCAACGGCAGCGTGAACACGTAGAAGGCCACGTCGTGGCCGAGCACCGGATCGGTGGCGTTGAAGGGCGTGGCGTGCTGCCAGCCGAGCACGTCCTGCCACGCCGACGCCGCGTAGAGGCCGAGCAACACCGCCGCGGCCAGCGCCAGCCCGGTGCCGAGCATCTGCACTTCGTGGCGCGCCGGCAGCGCCAGCGTCAGCCCCTCGGGCGTGGAGATCTGCTGCGACTGCATCGGCAGCGTGCGGGCGGCCAGCCGCAGATGCACGATGAGCCACGTCGCGGCGATCGCCAGCGCCAGTGCGCCCAGCACGCCCTGCGCGGTGAGCACGCGCGCGTAGGTGTCCTGCTGGCCGAGTTCGCCGAACCACCACCAGTCGGTGAGCAGATCGGCAGCCGTCGGCAGCACGAACACCGTGGCCACGAGGAGGGCCACGACGATGGCGCGCAGGGAGGCTCGCATGCGGGGAGCCTCCAGTCTATGCGCCTTTGAGCCCGCGCAGGATCCGGCGGTCGCGCTTGTCGGGACGGGTCTTCGGCGCCATCGTCGCGCGGAAGGTCCGTTCGAGGCGGCGCATGGCCAGTTCCTCGGGGGTCGGCGGCGGCGTCTCGTCGTCGTAGAGCAGCCGCGCGTCGGCCTTGGCCACGTGCGTCTCGGCCAGGCCTTTCACCACCACGGTCTGCGTGCGGCCGAAGGGCCGTCCGATGGTCAGCCGGTCGCCCGGCTTCACGTCGCGATGCGGCTTGGCGGTGGTGCCGTTCACGTCGACCTTGCCGTTGCGGCAGGCCTTCTGGGCCTCGGAGCGGGTGCGAAAGAGGCAGGCGACGTCGAGCCAGACGTCGAGGCGCATGGACATGGGCGCGATCGATGTTATCTCGTGATCTGGTGATGTGGTGATCGGGTGATCGGATGCTCGCATCGGGTGATCGGGTGATCTGGCGGTAAACTGCGCGGCATGCCGCCGACACGTCGAGCGAAGAAGCCTGCCTCCCCGAAAACCTCATCCCGTGGGTCCGTGCCGGCGCCGCGTCGATTCTCGTCCGCCGTCGTCGATGGACCGGCGCGGGCGGCGGGGCGGGCGATGCTGCACGCCGTCGGCTTCTCGCGCGAGGATTTCTCGCGACCGGTCGTCGGCGTGTGCTCCACCTGGAGCCAGGTGACGCCGTGCAACATGCACATCGACGAGCTGGCGCGCGCTGCCGCGGAGGGCGTCGACGCGGCCGGCGCGAAGAGCGTCATCTTCAACACCATCACCGTCTCGGACGGCATCTCGATGGGCACCGAGGGCATGAAGTACTCGCTCGTGTCGCGCGAGGTGATCGCCGACTCGATCGAGACGGTGGCCGGTGCGGAGGGCTTCGACGGCCTCGTGGCCATCGGCGGCTGCGACAAGAACATGCCGGCGTGCGCGATGGCGCTGGCCCGCCTCGATCGCCCCGCCGTCTTCGTCTATGGCGGCACGATCATGCCGGGCATCTGGCGGGGCCAGCCGGTGGACATCGTGTCGGTGTTCGAGGCGGTGGGGAAGCATGCCGCCGGCACGCTGAGCGACGGCGACCTGGCGGACCTCGAGCAGCACGCGTGCCCCGGCGCGGGATCGTGCGGCGGGATGTACACGGCGAACACGATGGCCTCGGCCATCGAGGCCCTCGGCCTCAGCCTGCCGAACAGCTCGGCGCAGGCCGCCATCTCGCCCGAGAAGCGCGACGACTGCCGGCGCGCCGGCGAGGCGGTGGCCCGCCTGGTGCGCGAGGGCCTGACGCCGCGGCGCCTGCTCACCCGGCAGGCCTTCGAGAACGCCATCACGGTGACGATCGCGCTCGGTGGTTCGACCAACGCGGTGCTGCACCTGCTGGCCATCGCCCGCGCCGCCCACGTGCGGCTCTCGCTCGACGACTTCACGCGCATCGGCAAGCGGGTGCCTGTGCTGGCGGACCTGAAGCCGAGTGGCCGCTACGTGATGGCGGAGCTCGTGCGCATCGGCGGCCTCACGCCGCTCATGAAGCGGCTGCTCGACGCGAAGCTGCTGCACGGCGACGCGCTCACGGTCACCGGGAAGACGGTGGCCGAGAACCTGCGCGACGTGGCCGATTACCCGGCGGGGCAGGACGTGGTGTTGCCGGTCTCGGCGCCGGTCAAGAAGAACAGCCACCTCGTCGTGCTGCGCGGCAATCTCGCGCCCGAGGGCGCCGTGGCGAAGATCAGCGGCAAGGAGGGAGAGCGCTTCACCGGCCGGGCCATCGTGTTCGACCGCGAGGAAGACGCGCTCGAGGCCATCCTCCGCGGCCGGGTGAAGGCGGGGCACGTGGTGGTCATCCGCTACGAGGGGCCGCGCGGCGGGCCCGGGATGCGCGAGATGCTCTCGCCGACCAGCGCCCTCATCGGTCGCGGCCTCGGCAACGACGTGGCCCTCATCACCGACGGGCGCTTCTCCGGCGGGACCCACGGCTTCGTGGTGGGGCATGTGACCCCCGAGGCGGCCGTCGGCGGGCCGCTGGCGCTCGTGCGCAATGGCGACCAGGTCACCATCGACGCCCGCCGGCGCTCGATCGACGTGGCGGTGCCGACGCGTGAACTGGCAGCCCGCCGCAAGGCCTGGAGGGCTCGGAAACCGGCCTACGACCGCGGCGCGCTGGCCAAATATGCCCGCCTCGTCAGCTCGGCCAGCGACGGGGCCGTCACCGATTGGCCGATGGATCCGATGCCTGCCCCGCGGCGTCGTTGAACCGCCGTTCGATCCAGCGTTTTGAACGAGTTCACGTCGACGCATTGGATCGCGAGATGGGTGATGGACCCAGATCGCATGTAACGCTTGCGTTGCCCGGGCCTTTAGCCCTACGATTCTCGCGCTTTCGTGGGTTCGCTCCCTCACTCACTTGGCGCTCGCTGCATGGCACGAGTGCTGAATCCCGTGTCGGAACGTTTCTTCACGAAGCACGCTCACGCTTGGACGATGGGATGGCGTGGGTGTCTTTGAACCAATAACAAGAGGTGACCATGAAGACCCTGCGGCAACTACTGGCCGTCGCCCTGGTGGTGGCGATGTCCGGAAGCTACGCCGTCGCCCAGACCTTTACGGGCGGCTTGCGTGGTGCGGTGAAGGACGCGAACGGCGTCATTCCCGGCGTGACGGTGCAGCTCATCAACGAGGGCACGAGCGTCGCGCGTGAAGTCGTATCCAACGATTCTGGTGAATACAACTTCGCCGCCGTGCCGCCTGGCACCTACACGGTGAAGGCCAGTCTCACGGGTTTCAAGACCTACGAGACCAAGGGCGTCAACATCCGCACGCAGCAGTTCGTCACGCTCGACATCGTGATGGACGTGGGCCAGCTGCAGGAGACCACCACGGTCACCGGCGCGGCGCCGCTCATCGACACCTCGAACGCGTCCACCGGCGCGGTCATCGACTCGAAGCAGCTCGAAGTGCTGCCGAGCGGCGGCCGGTCGGCGTTCCTCTTCGCGGTCACGGTGCCCACCGTCGTGGCCTCGGGCGACGCGCAGTTCAACCGCCAGCAGGACCAGACCAACGCCTCGCTGCTGTCGCTCGGCGGCGGCACGCGCCGCGGCAACAACTACCTGCTCGACGGCGTGCCGATCACCGACCTGCGCAACCGCGCCTCGGCGAACCCCACCATCGAGGGTATCGAAGGCGTCGCCGTCCAGGTGCACACCTACGACGCCGAAACGGGTCGTACCGGCGGCGGCATCTTCAACACGTCGACCAAGTCGGGCGCCAACGCCCTGCACGGCAGCGCGTTCTACCAGGGCCGCCCGAAGTGGGGCATGGCCAACAACTTCTTCTCGGCCCGCGCCGGCCAGCCGCTGCCCGACACCTACTTCCACCTCGGTGGTGGCGGTTTCGGCGGTCCGATTCTGAAGAACCGCACGTTCTTCTGGTTCGCGGGTGAGGGCTACGGCTCGAACACCACGCGTAACGTGAGCACGCGCTTCCCGACCTCGCGCGAGCTCGCCGGCGACTTCTCGCAGTCGACGATCAACGGCGCGGTCACCCCGATCTACGACCCGCTCACCGGCGACGCCAACGGCAACGGCCGCACGCAGTTCCCGGGCAACATCATCCCGGCCAACCGCATCAACCCGGTGGCCAAGGCCATCGCGGCCTACTTCCCGGCGCCCGACTCGCAGACGAGCAACGGCCAGAACAACTTCACCCGCACGGCCGAGATCAACGACCGCGCGCAGATGTACACCCTGAAGCTCGATCACAAGTTCACCGACAAGGTGTCGCTGAGCGGCTTCTACCTCTACAACAAGACCGACGAGCCCTGCGCCTCGTTCTGGGAACCCGGCCTGAACGGCAAGAACCGCTTCGCCGACCCGAACGACTACCTGCTGCTCCGCCGCGTCCACATGCTGGCGCTGAACAACACCTGGCTGCCCGGCAACAACACCGTGCTCACGCTGCGCTACGGCTTCACGAACTTCGTCGACGACGACACGCTGTCGATCGACTTCGATCCGTCGTCGCTGGGCTTCAACAACTCGTTCCTGAGCGCCATCCGCACCAAGAAGTTCCCGGTGGGCAACATCGCGGAATACGGCTCGTTCGGCGCCATCGACCCGACGCAGCGCACCTGGTACTCGTGGAGCACCAACGCCACGGTGTCGAAGCTCGTCGGCCGCCAGACCCTCAAGGCCGGCGTCGACTACCGCAAGATCGGCACCGACACGCAGTCGTTCTCGGCCGGCTCGGGCGTGTTCAACTTCGACCGCCTGTGGACCTCGGGCAACCCCATCACCCTGCAGGGCGGCAACGGCTTCGCCAGCTTCCTGCTGGGCTACCCCAGCGGCGACCCGGGCAACCTGAGCCGCATCGGCGTCTCGAGCCCGCTCAACGTCTCGGTGAACTACTACGGCGCCTACCTGCAGGACGACTTCCGCGTGAACGGCAAGCTCACGCTGAACGCCGGCATCCGCATCGAGCACGAAGACGGCCTGCGTGAAGAGAACAACGGCTTCACGGTGGCGTTCGACCGCACGCTGAACCCCGGCGGCGCCCTCGGCGCCATCTCGGTGAACGGCAACCCGGTGCGTGGCGGTCTCGTCTACGCCGGCCAGAACGGCGCCAACGACTACCAGGGCAATCCGCCGGCGGCGAAGTTCTCGCCCCGCCTCGGCCTGGTCTACTCGTTCAGCCCGAAGACGGTGCTGCGCGCCGGCTACGGCGTCTACTGGGCGCCCTGGAACTACCAGAGCGTGGGTTCGACCAACTACGGCAACATCGGCTTCAGCCGCGACACCTTCCTCGCGCAGAACCAGTTCCGTCCCACGACCACCCTCGACAACCCGTTCCCGAACGGCGTGCTGCAGCCGGTGGGCAGCTCGCTCGGCGCCCTCACGGGCGTCGGCGGCCAGATCGAGTTCATCGATCAGGACAAGAAGGCCCCCTACGTGCAGCAGTACTCGATCGACGTCAACCGCGAACTGCCCGGCGGCCTGGCGATCGGCTTCGAGTACGCCGGCGCCACGGGCCGCAACCTGGGCCTCGGCGGCTCGAACGACGGCATCGTCAACATCAACCAGCTCGATCCGAAGTACGCGTCGCTCGGTTCGGCGCTGCTCGAGCAGGTCGCCAACCCGTTCTTCGGCACGGGCACCGGCTTCTCGCCCTCGAGCGCCACGGTGCAGCGCCGTCAGCTGCTGCGCCCCTTCCCGCAGTTCGGCGACATCCTGATGCGCCAGAACACCAGCGGCAAGAGCCAGTACCACGCGGCGATTCTGAAGTTCGAAAAGCGCATCAGCAACGGCTGGGGCGGCCGCATCAACTACACCTACTCGCGCCTGAAGGACAACCAGTTCGGCGAGACGAACTTCTTCTCGGCCGTGTCGGGCGAAGCGCAGAACGCGTACGACCTGCAGGCCGAGTACGACACGTCGATCCTCGACGTGCCGCACAAGGTCGTCCTCTCGCCCATCGTGGAGCTGCCCTTCGGTGAGGGCAAGCGCTGGGCCAAGGACGGCATCGGCAAGATGATCCTCGGCAACTGGACGCTGTCGTCGATCATCTCGCTCGAGAGCGGCTTCCCGGTGGCGCCGCGCGCCAACAACAACGTGACCAACCTCTTCACCCGCACGCAGTGGGTGAACGAGGGCGCCGGCGACCCCGAGACCAGCGGCAGCCGCGAGGATCGTCTCTCGCCCGGCATCTGGCTGAACTCGGCCGGCTACTCGCTGCCGGCGGCCTACTCGTTCGGCACGCTGGGCCGTGTCGACGAGCGCGCCCGCACCCCGCACCGCAACAACTGGGACTTCGTGGCGACGAAGGACGTGCCCTTCAAGGGCGGCGTCCGCGGTCAGCTCCGGTTCGAGATGCTGAACATCACGAACACGGTGAAGACCCGTGGTCCCGAGACCCGCGTGGGCCGCAGCAACTTCGGCGTCATCGACACGCAGTCGGGCTTCATGCGCCTGACGCAGCTGATGTTCCGCCTCTCGTTCTAAGCCCCGAGGCCCGGGCCCCGGGGCTCGGGTTTCGGCGAGTGCACTGACAACGGGCGGTCCTTCGGGACCGCCCGTTGCTTTTTGTACGGCGCCCTCGGCATTGTCGTCGTGTCGTGGGCGGGCTACGATCGGGCGATGTTCGCGCGGCGGGGACTGGCGATGGCGATGCTGGGGCTGTGGACGGCCGCGTGTGGCGGCGGCCCGGCGCCGCCCGCGGCGACGACCGCGGCAGATCCCACGCCCGCCGCGGCGCCGGCGCCGGTGGCCGATCCCACGCAGCGCACCGGCGACCTGGGCTCCATCGCGTTTCCCGCCACGGGCGCCACGAGCGCGCAGGACGACTTCCGGCGCGGCGTCGCCTGGCTGCACAGCTTCGGCTACGAGGACGCCATCGACGCCTTCCAGGCGGCCGAGGCGAAGGATCCCGGCTTCGTGATGGCCTACTGGGGCGAGTCGCTCGCCTACAGCCAGCCGCTGTGGTTCGAGGAAGAGCCCGACAAGGGGCGCGCCGTGCTGCAGAAGCTCGGCCCGACACCGCAGGCCCGCGCCGCGAAGGCCACCACCGCGCGCGAGCGCGGCTTCCTCGCCGCCGTCGAGGCGCTGTGGGGCGACGGTGAGAAGCCGGCACGGGCCAGGGCCTACGCCGACGCGATGGCGACCGTGGCCCGCGCCAATCCGAACGACGACGAGGCGCAGGTGTTCTACGCCCTGGCGCTGCTGGCGACGATGCCGCGCGGCGATGCTTCGCTACCGATCCGCGAGCAGGCGGGAAAGATCGTCGAGGCCGTGTTCGCCCGCAACCCGAAGCACCCGGGGGCCACGCACCTCATCCTGCACGCCTACGATCACGGGCAGCTCGCCGCGCGCGGCCTCGCGGCGGCCCGCGCCTACGCGAAAGTGGCGCCCGCGGCGAGCCATGCCCTCCACATGCCGGCGCATTTCTTCGTGCAGCTCGGCTTCTGGCAGGACGCGGCATCGAGCGACGCCGACTCGTGGCAGGCCTCGGTGGACTGGGCGGTGCGGCGGAAGAAGTCGGTGACGCTGCGCGACTACCACAGCCTCGTCTGGTGGCAGTACGAGCTCACGCAGCTCGGACAGTTCCAGAAGGCGCAGCAGGTGGCGCGCGAGGTCGACGCCGCGATGGGCGTGGCCACCGAGCAGGATCGCATCGGCGGGCATCAGTACGCGGACAGCGACATCGGCCGCGGGTCTGGGCCGCTGGCCCTCCGCAACGACAAAGGATCGATGCGGGCCCGCTACATCCTCGAAAGCGAGCGGTGGAGCGAGATGCGCGGCCAGAGCTCGTTCGACAATCTCGACGAGCTGTTCGCGCTGGGCGTGAGCGCGGTGAAGCTCGACGACGTGGCTCGCGCCGTGGCCGTGCGCGACGAGCTGATGAAGGCGTCGCATCCGTCGATGGACAGCGGCCTGCGCGAGCAGGCGGCGATCCTGAAGCTGGAGATCGATGCCATCGCCGCGGTGGAGGCCGGCACGCCCGCCGTGGCGTTCTCGAGTCTCGACCAGGCCACGGCAATGCAGGCGCAGATGCCGAAGCCGATCGGGCGGCCGTATCCGGTCAAGGGCGCCGACGAGCTGTACGGCGAGCTGCTGCTGCAGGCCGGCCGGCCGAAGGACGCCATCGGCTGGTTCGAGAAGGCGCTGACGCGCACGCCGAACCGCAGCCGCGCCGTCCTCGGCCTGGCGCGCGCCGCCGCGAAAGCGGGGGAGGCGGCGAAGAGCCGCAAGGCCTACGAGCAGTTCCTCGTGAACTGGGCCAACGCGGATCCGGGCCTGCCGGAACTGGCGGAAGCCCGAGCCGCCCTCGGCCGCGCGCGGTAAACCTCGGGTGCTGAAGTCTGGTCCCGCCCAGAAGGGGGTCTGACCCCCATCCGGGCGCAGGCTACACGTCGTCGATCTTCACGCGCCGGATGTAGAACGACAGATCGAGGCGCCGCGTGCGGATCGACGCGTCGGCCGTGCGCAGGCTGATGTCGTAGAAGCCGGGCTCGGTGGGCCGCCAGCGATGCGTCCACAGGCTCCACGTGAGCGACGACGCCGGCGCCGGGCACACGCGCACCGGCGTGCCGCGATCGCGCGACGAGGTGCGCAGCACGAGCTGGTCCACCGGTCGATCGCCGCCCCAGACGATACCGACGATGCGGTACTCGGTGGCGCCGTTCACGCGGCGCTGCTCGACGCGGATCGGCATGGCGGCGGTGTCGATGGCCGGCGGCGCGAAGTCGCGGGCCAGCGTGGGGCGGCCCTCCTGGTGCGTGCGTCCCGCGAACTCGAGCATCTGCGAGGTCGCCGGTTCATCCGCGCCCACCCAGCGGATTTCGTTCACCCACTTGATCCACGCGCAGCCGTACCAGCCAGGCACGACCAGCCGCACCGGCGCGCCGTGGTCGGGCGTGAGCGGCTCGCCGTTCATGCGCGTCGCGAGATACGGCCTCAGCGCCGGCAGGTCGGCGAGCGGCAGCACCCAGCTGCAGCCGGCGGTGGAGCGATACGAGTCCTGCGTCATGTCGTCCACGCCAGAGACCAGCACCGCGGTGGCGCCGGCCGGCGGACGCGCGAGATCGATTACGTCGGACAGCGGGACGCCGTCCCACGCCGCCGCGCTCATCAGGCCGAAGTTCTGCGGGTTGCTGTTGCCGGCGCATTCGACCAGGTGCGTGCCCATCGGCCGCGCCTTCGCGGCCACGGCCGCCGCGGTGACCGCGTGCGCCGCGACGCCGCGTCCACCGCCCACCTGCATCGTCCACGTCGCGGCGTCGTGCGAGAGCCGGGGCGGCGCCGCGGTGCGCACGAAGAAGTCGCGCGCGGGAATCGTGAGCCGGTCGGGCGCGAGCACCGACAGGTCGGTGAACAGGCGCGCGTCGAGCCCCGTGCCGCCAAGCATGGTGCCGAGGGGCGTGTCGACCGATCCCGGTCCGTACAGGGGCAGCGTGCGCACCAACGAGCCGAGTGGGGCGTCGTCGCAGCCGCCCTGCGCGGCCGCGGCGAGCAGCCGTTCGACCGCGCCGGGCGCGAGCGTGGCCGCGGCCGCCGCGGCGGCGCGACGCAGGAACCGGCGCCGGGCCGCGAGGGCCGGCGATGGCTGAGACGGGCGCACGTCCCGAGTATTCCACAGCCGGCCGGTATAATCGGGCCATGCGCGTATCGCAGGTCGTCGCCGGCGTCGCCGCCCTCGTGGCCGCTGCCTCCCTCGGGCTGTCGGCGCAGCAGGCGCCGGGCCAGGCCCCCGCGTCGCCAGAGCAGCCCACCTTCCGCGCCGGCATCACCGCGGTGACCACAGACGTCATCGCCCGCGACAAGGCCGGCCGCTTCGTGTCGAACCTGACGAAGGACGACTTCACCGTGCTCGAGGACGACGTGCCGCAGACGATCACGTCGTTCTCGCTGGTGCACGGCGGCCGCACCTTCAACATGCTGGCGCCGTCGAGGGAAGGCGGCCCGGTGCCCGAGGGCATCGTGCTGCCGGCCAAACGGCCCGTGCAGGACGTCGCCGGGCGTGTGGTCTTCATCTACATCGACGACGTGCACTTCGAGCCCGAGCTGACGCCGATGGTGCGGAAGATCGTGCAGGACGTGTTCGACAACCTGCTGCACGACGGCGATCTGGTGGGCCTGCTGTCGAGCGGCCCGTCGGCGATCGAGACCGGCTTCACGTACGACCGCAAGCTGGCGCAGGGCGCCATCTCGAAGATTCGCGGCTCGGGCCTCAACTCGCAGGAGATCTTCCGCACGCTCGAGACCTCGCAGGGGCCGGCCGACGTCCGCAACCGCGCGCAGATGGCGTTCTACACCGCCTACAGCATGCTGCAGGACCTCGAGCAGGTGCCGAACAAGCGCAAGGTGCTGCTCTACATCAGCACCGGCTACGACTTCGATCCGTTCGCCACCGGCCGCAACAGCGGCGACCGCATCATGGGCGGCCGCTTCTCGGAGCCGACGCGCTTCCTGCAGCAGGGCCAGCAGGACAACCCGTACTTCGCGCTGCCGGCGGTCACCGCCGACATCGATCTCTACGCCTACATGCGCGAGCTGACGCTGTCGGCCAATCGCGCCAACGTCAGCATCTACTCCGTGGATCCTCGGGCCCTGGCCGGCGTGGTCGATGCCGGCACCTATCTCGATCAGAGCGAGTGGCGCACCTATCTGCAGAAGACGCAGAGCACGCTGCGTTACATGGCCGAGGAAACCGGTGGCACCGCGCTCGTGAACGTGAACGACTTCGCCGGCGAGTTCAAGAAGATCGACGCCGAGACCAGCGACTACTACATCCTCGGCTACACCTCGAGCAACGCCGACCCGATGCGGCGGGTGCGGCGCATCGAGGTGAAGACGGCGAAGCCCGACGTGACCGTGTCGTCGCGTCGCGCCTACTCGCTGAAGACGCCGGGCACGCCGCCGAAGCCGCCCGTCCCCAAGCCGACGAAGAAGAAGTAGGCGGCGGGCTCAACGCGTGGCGGCCGGCATGGTCGCCAGCCAGTCGCGCACCAGCGCCGCATGCGGGCCGGCCTCTGCCACATAGGCGCCCGCCACCGCCGCGAAGCGCGCCCGCGCCGCGGGCGTGTCGAGCGCGGCATCGTGGCGCACGAAGGCGGCGTAGAGCGCCTCGGCGGTGAGGAAGCGCGTTTCGGGGGTGGCGGCGGTGTCGGGCACGGCGTCGAGCAGGTGCAGCGCCTCGCCGTGTCGCCGCGTGGCGAGGAAGGTGGCGGCCAGCGCGTGCCGCGCCGCGAGATTCCCTGGCTGCGTGTCGAGCGCCGCGGTGGCCATGGCGGCGGCCCGCGCCACGTCGCCCTGGCGCAGATAGGCATCGATGAGCAGACCGGCCACCGCGGCGTCATCGATGCCGCCCTCACGCGCCTGGTTCCACGCCGTCACCGCGGCCTTGTCGTCGTTGCCCAAGGCGTAGGTGGCGCCGAGCAGGACGAGCACGGGCGGGGCTGGCGCGCCGAGGTTGGCCGCCTGACTGAGCTGCGCCGCGGCCGCCCGCGCGCTGTCGCCGAGGCCGTAGAGTCCCAGCCCCAGCAGCGCCTGCGCCACCGGCCGCTCGGCCGCCGGCACGGCGTCGACGCGCATCAGCTCGGCGAACCGTCCCGCCGCGGCGGCGTCGAGCGCGCGCGCCAGTGCCTCGGAGGGCGTCGGCGGCTTCAGGGCCCGCACCACGGCGGCGAGCGTGGACGGCGCCAGGGCGGCCTCGCGCCGGAAGGCCTGGCCCGGTGTGGGGGCCTCGCGCAACAGGCTGTCGGGCGTACCGGCGACGTCGAACTCCACGCGTCGGGTCGCCTGGCGGCGGCCGATCTTGTCGACGGCCGTGAGGGTGAGCGCGTAGTGCCCGCGCGAGAACGAGGCGAGCGGCACCTGCAGCGCCGCGAACAGCGGATGGCCGGCGGTCACGTCGAAGTCGGCCGGGAGCGTCGTGGCGTTGAACGGCTGCACGGGCAGCGTGCCGACGAGTTCGTCGCGTCCGGCGACGACCCGGCTGACGCGCGTCGCCAGGTCGACGTCGGGCTTGCCGGCGGGCGAGGCGGTGGGATTGATGATCTGCAGCACCACCGAGAGCGGCTCGTCGACGCGGAACGTCGTGTCGCGCGCGGGCAGCGCGTCGAGGGCGCCAATCGCGTACGGATGCGCGCCCTGCTGATCCGGCGGGAACGGCGCGGCCAGCGGCCGCACGCGATCGGCGAGGATGACGTCGCTCAGCGCGAAGTCGACGGTGGTGGCGCCGGGCAGCGTGAGGCGGTGCCGCACCACGTGCACGACCGGCGGACGATTGCGCCCGGCCGGCGTGGCCCAGCCGATGAAGACGTCGTAGTCGCCGGGGCCCACCGAGGCGCCGCGCTCGACGAACGCGGTCGCGCTGCCGGCGGGGAACTCGTAGCGCGGGTCGAGATCCTCGAACGGGTGCAGCCGTGGCGGCGGCGCCGCGGAACGCGATTCGAGTTCGGCGCGCCGCTGTTTCTCGCGAGCCGCGGCCTACGCCGCGCGCGGTCGCGCTCGAGGTCCTGCAGGCGCAGCACGTTCGACGCTTCCACGCCGGCGTCGCCGGCCAGGATCGCCGCGCCGCCCACCGGCACCTCGCCCTGCGGCACCGTGGTCGACCGCGAGGCACGCATCGGCAGCGGATCGCCGCGCAGGCCCTTCAGCCAGTCGGCCACCGCCGACCGCGCCGGCGGCAGCTCCGTGTCGGCGCCGACGCGCCGCGCCGCGAAGCGCGCGTACATCGGCACCGGCTCGGTGGGCGCCTGTCCGGCCGTGAGGTCGGCGTGCAGCGCGACGTAGTGCGAGCCGTCGGACGCGCGCAGCACGTGGGTGATCCACGTCGCCGGTTCGACCGGGGCGTCGGCCGATCCCGCGGCCGCGCGTTCGACCGCGTCGAGGATGGCCTCGAAGGCGGCGCGCTGGGGCTTGGAGAGTTTCGGAGCGGCGACCTGCGCGATGACGGGCGCGGCGAGCCCACCGCTGGCGAGGGCCGCGGCGAGCGCGACGGCGGCGGCTCGGACGGGGATCATGACGAACCTGCGTGGCGCGTCTCCACGGTAGCACGCGCGGCGCGTGCCGGCGTCGCGAACACAGGCACGACCGGGGAAAACTGCCCGTGCCAACGACGCTGTTCGCGCCGCCGGGCCCGTGGCGGCTCGCCCGGGTCGAGTCCGACGGCCGCCGATCGGACCGGGCGCTCAGGGCGCGGCGGGCGGCGCCAGGGGCCGAGCGCCGCGTCGAGGGCGGCGCGGGCTTTCTGCACGTCGGCGCGGGCCCGGATCTCGCGCACGGCGGCGTCGGCCGTGGCCAGCTCGCGCAGATTGACGAGGAACTGCGTGGAGTCGCCCAGCGCGAAGCGATCGCGTTCGAGCTGCTCGAGCTCGCGAGCCAGCGTGGTTTCGGCCGCCACGGCATCGAGCACGCCACGGGCGGCGCGCACGGCACTGAGCGCGTCCTGCACGTCGGCCCGGATCTGGTCCTCGAGCCAGCGGATCTCCGAGTCGGCCCGGGTGAGGGCGGCGCAGGCCTTGGCGCGCTGGCCATCGGCCTTGCGCTGCTGGAACGGCCACGTCAGGCCGACGCCGAGCTCCATGCCGCGGGTGACGCCGTCGGTGTCGCGTGTGCTCGGTCGTGAGATCGAGCGACGGCAGCCGGCCGTTGTCGGCCAGTCGCAGTTCCACGGCCCGTTCATCGCGCCGCGTGCGGCGCGCCGCCAGGTCGGGCCGCCGTTCGAGCGCGAGGCGCACGGCCTCGGCCTCGTCGGGCGTCGTGGTCGGCGCGTCGAGCGCCTCCTCGGGCACGCGCGACGGCGCCGGGCGTTGCGGCTGGCCGTGCGCGTCGCGCAGGTACAGGGACAGGTCGATGGCGCGCTGTTCGAGCAGGCGTTCCGCGGCGACGAGCGCCGACTGCCGCTGCAGGATGGCGCGGCGATTGTCGAGCCGTTCGATCGGCGCGATCTGTCCGAGGGCGACGGCGTCGGCCAGTTGCGCGTCGCGCGCCTGGGCGAGGTCGAGCAGGGCCCGGGCCACGCCGCGCTGACGGGCCGCGGCCACCCAGTCCCAATAGACCCCGAGAGCGGCACGGTAGGCCGAGAGGCGCGCCTGATCCACGGTGTCTTCCGCGCGGCTCACCGCGAGGGCCGTGACCTCGCGCGCGGCCCGGCGTTCGTCGATGGCGCGGCCGCGCAGCAGCGGCAGCGTGAAGCCGGCCGAGAACTCGGCGACGCCCTTGGTGTCGGCCTTGCCGTCGTAGGCGGCGAACGTGCCGGAGCCCGTGGAGACCCCGCCGACGGCGGTGAGGCCCCACGGCGCCAGCGGCTGCGACAGTTTCAGCGAGGCGCGGTCGTTGTCGTAGTCGCCGCCCGAGGTGGCGGCGCCGCCCTTGAGCGTGGTGTCGAACGCGCCGTCGGCGCCGCGCCGATCGCCGCGCGCCGCCACCAGATCGGCCCCCGCCTGCTCGAGCAGCGGGAACGAGCGATCCACCGCGGCCAGCAGCTCCGCCACGGTGAGCGGGGCCGACGCCGGCGGGACCGGCGGCGATTGCGCGGCGGCGGGTGACACCGCGACGAGCGGGACGAGGATGGCGAGCGTGAGCACGCGACGCACGATCCGCCGCGCCGCGCGCCGACCAGGCCGCAACGACGCCGCGATCATGACTTGTCCTTGGCGGCCGCCTTGTCGGCGCCGTCGCTGGGGGCGGAGCCCGGCTCGGCCGGCGCGATGGCCGGGGGGAAGCCGTTGAACTGCCGCCACAGCTCGTAGCCGACCGGCACCACGTTCAGCAGCACCCAGCCGTTGGCGCGCACGCCCTGGCGCAGGAAGCGCGCCGCCGGCCACGGCTCGTCGTTCGGATCGGTCTCGACCAGCACGCGGAAGCGGCCCTGGCCGTTGTCGGTGGCGTCGACCGATCGCACGCGGCCGCCGAAGGTGCCCACCGCGATCGACGGCCACCCCGAGAACTGCAGCGCCGGCCAGCCTTCGAACTGCAGACGCACGCCCGCGCCCGGCTGCACCATCGGCATGTCGTTGCCGTCGACCCACAGCTCGACGACGTCCTTGGTCGACACCGGCACGATGGTGGCCAGCGGCTCGCCGGCCTTCAGCCATTCGCCGCCCTGACGGCCGACGATGCGCAGCACGGTGCCGTCGATCGGCGCCACCACGCGCTGCGCCTGCTGGCGCGTGCGGCGCGTGTCCATGCGCGTGAGGTCGGCGCGGGCCTTGGCGGCGTCGCTGCGCGCCGAGGCGAGCTGGGCGCGCGCTTCGTCGACGCGGGTGCCGGCGTCGGCGCGCGTGCGGGCCAGTTCGGCGACCAGCGACTCGGCTTCGCGGCGCGCCGCGTCGAGGGTGGCGCGGGCGCGATCCACCTCGGCGTCGCGGGTGGCCGCTTCCATCTCGGCCAGTTCCACCGCGCGCGTCGAGGTCAGGCCCTTGGCGGCGAGCGCCTGCTGGCGATCGAGGTTGAGCACGGCCGCCTTGCGCGCGGCTTCGGCCGCGGTGAGGCCGCGTTCGGCCGCGGTGACGCGATCGCGCGCCATCTGCGTGCGCAGGTCGGCGGCGGCGACGCTGGTGTCCTGCGTCACGAGCAGGCCGTTGATGCGCTCTTCGAGCGCAGTCATCCGCGCGTCGGCCTCGCTCACGGTGCGTTCCACCTGCAGCCGCTCGGCGTCGATGCGCTCGAGCAGCGACGGGTCGGTGTCGGCCAGTTCGACGATCGGATCGCCAGCCTTCACCGTCGCGCCCTCGCTGACGTGCCAGCGCACCACGCGGCCGTCCACCAGCGCCTCGATCTGCTGCGGGCGTTCGTCGGGCCGGAAGGCGAGCACCCGGCCGCTGCCGGGAATCGTCTGCTGCCACGGCGTGACCACGAGCGCCACCGCCACGGTGATCACGAGCCCGGCCAGCAGACGGGCGAGCACGCGCGCGGCGCGTGGCGCCTGCAGCCCGTGCAGGGCCAGGCGTTCTTCGAGGGCGTGGGTGGAGGGCGTCATCGCGTCGTCTCCTCGATGGCGCCGTCGCGCAGGCGCACCACCCGCGCGCAGCGGGCAAGCACGTCGGGCCGGTCGGTGATGCAGAGCGTGGTCCACGGCGCGTCGGCCGCGAAGAGCACGGCGTCGAGGCGCGCCTGTTCCTCGGGCTGATCGATGAGGTCCAGCGCGCCGTCGAGCACGAGCAGCCGCGGCCGCCCGGCCAGCGCGCGCGCGATCATGAGGCGGCCGGCCTGGCGATGCGACAGCGGGCGTCCGTGCGGATGCAGCTCGGTGTCGAGGCCATCGGGCAGGTGGCGCAGTTCGTCGAGCAGGCCGACCGCGTCGAGTACCCGCGTGACGTCGTCGAGGCTCAGGTCGGTGCGGCCGAGTCGCACGTTGTCGACGATCGATCCCGGGAACAGCTCGATGCCGCGCACCAGCGCCACCGCCTCGCGCAACGCGTCGAGCGGTACCAGGCGCTGGTCCACGCCGTCGATCAGCACGGCACCGGTGCTCGGCGTCCGCAGCCCGAACACGACATCGGCGAGCGTGCTCTTGCCCGACCCGTTGGCGCCCACGAGCCCGACGTGCTCGCCGGGGCGGAGGGTGAGCGCCGACACCTGCAGCGCCGGCCGCGTGGCGTCGGAGTAGCGCACCTCGACGTCGCGCAGCGTGAGGCCGGCCGGGCCCGTGCGCGGCAGCAGCGACTCGCCGCCGCGGCGCTCGAGCGGCAGGTCCACCAGGTCGCCGAGCTTGTCGAGCGCGGCGCAGAGGTCGTAGTAGACCTCGAGCTGTTTGCCGAACTTCGTGAAGGCGCTCATCATCAGGGTCACGACCAGCTCGCTGGCCACGAGCTGACCGAGCGTGAGCTGACGGTTCACCACCAGCCAGCCGCCGATGCCGAGCAGCGTGGCGCTGGCGATGGCCTGGAGGCCGAAGGCGCCGACGATCTGCCGCACCAGGATGCGGAAGTGGGCGCGCCGGTAGTGGAGGTAGTCATCGAGCAGGCGGTGCGCGCGCGCCGTCGCGAACGGCGCCGCGCCCGCCGACTTGAAGGTGACCAGGTGCGCCGCGATCTGCTCGAGCCAGGCTTCGAGCGCGTACTTCGCCTTCGATTCCTTGATCGCCGTGCCGACGGCGCCGCGGCCCATCGGCCCGACGATGAGCGCCATCGCCGCCACCAGCAGCACGTCGAAGGCGAGCAGGATGGGGTGGTAGAGCGCCAGCAGCACCAGCCCGATGGCCGTCTGCATGGCGACGCTGAGGCCGTCGATGAGCAGCAGCGCCGCCGCCTTCTGCACGGTGACCGTGTCGAAGAAGCGGTTGACGAGCTCAGGGCCGTGGTAGCGATCGAAGGCGTCGACGCGCACGCGCAGCAGCCGCCAGGTGACGTCGGTGGCGACCCGCGCGAAGATGCTGCGCTGCACGATCTCGACGACGCCGGCGCGCAGCGCGTTCAGCGCGGTGTTGCAGCCGAGGGCGAGCAACACCGCCACCATCAGCACCGCGAGTGGCTGCAGCAGCGAGCCGAAGGCGATGGTGTTCACCAGCAGCTGCACCGCGATCGGCACCACCAGCGACAGCAGGCCGATGACGGCGGAGTAAACCACCGCGATCCAGAGCGTGCCGCGCTCGGTGCCGAGCAGGGCGCGCAGGCGGGCGGCTGGCGTGGCGCGGCCGGCAGCCGCTGAACGCAGCGCCGAGAGCGGCGCTGCCGGTTCGGCGATCAGCCACTCGGCCGGCGTGCCGCTGTCGGGCACCTGCAGCCAGTCGCGCAGCGCCGCCAGCGACCAGCGGCCAGGACGCGTGTCGGCGCCGGGCACGATCACGCGGGCGCCGCCGGCGGTCGCGCCGAGCACCGCCAGCGCTTCGGCCCGCCCGTCGCGCAGGCGCAGCGCGATCCACGGCATGCCGGCGGAGGCGTCGCGCAGGACTTCGCCGAGCGGGCGGGTGACGCGGGCCACCGACAGGCCGGCATCGGCCGCCAGGTGACGCAGCGCGTCGATGACGCCCGACGGCGGCTGACGGCGCAGCCGACGCTCGGTGTCGTCGAGCACCGCGGGATCGGCGGTGATGCCGTGGGTGACGGCGAGGAAGTCGACGAGGGCGCGAAGACCGGGAACCACACCAGCGGCGTCGGCCGCGGCGGCGGTCGGCGAGAGGACGGACATGACGTGATACAAAATACGCGACAAAAATATCGCGTGTCAAGAGTCGTGAATCGTGTGTAGTATGTCGTCATGGCGAGCCGCGACGACGACAGCCCGCGCTGGACCTTCCTGACCAATCACGGACACGTGCTGCTGTGCCTGGCGCGGTCGCCCGGCATCACGCTGCGCGACGTGGCGGCGCGCGTCGGCGTCACCGAACGCGCCGTGCAGCGCATCGTCGCCGACCTCGAAGGGGCCGGCTACCTGCAGCGGCGCCGCTCGGGGCGGCAGAACGAGTACGACATCGACCCCGAGCAGCCGCTGCGCCACCCCGTGGAAGCGCACCAGCGCGTGCAGGCGCTGATCGACCTCGCCACCACACGCAGCGCGCCGGTCCGGGCCAGCGCGCGCGCCGCCAAAGCGGCGTCGCGTCCGGTGCGGCGCGGGCACTGATCGTCGAGGTCCCGCGCGCCGAGTGGCCACGGGCGCAGGGCGTCGGCTCGAAGGCCAGCGCGCCGCGTGCACGTGTGCTTGGCAGCCCACACGCGGCTCCGTGGCGCGACGAACGCTCCGACGACGCGGTCTGCGCGGGGCCTGCCGTGGTGGCGCGGGCGCGACACCGGTCAGGACGGCTGGGGAATCAGGTGAGCGGGAAGGGAAGTGGTGGCCAGGGACGGGATCGAACCGCCGACACTGCGATTTTCAGTCGCATGCTCTACCAACTGAGCTACCTGGCCACGCGACGCGCCTGCAGGGCAGGCACAGAAATCGGATGATAACACACGGGCGGCGGGATTCGCGCGGCTCCAAGCCACCACGGCCCGTCGGCGCGCGATGCCGTCCGCGCGGGAACGGCGCGGCGATCAGGGGCGGACGACGACGCCCGCGGCGGTCGTATCGGCCGCGCCGCCACGACGCATCCACGTGACCGGATGCGCGCCGCCCAGCACGAGGAACGACACCGCGGCGCCCACCATCGCGCCGGCCGCGACGTCCGTCGGGTAGTGCACGCCCACGTAAATGCGGGAATAGGCCATGAGCGTCGCCAGCAGCCAGAAGGCCCACGAGGCGCCGGGCAGTACGCGCGACGCCGCCAGGGCGCCGGCCACCGCGGTGGCGGCGTGCCCTGACGGGAACGAGTAGCCATTCGCGGGTGAGGCTTCCACCGTGCGGGCGCTGGTGATGACGGTGTAGGGACGCTGACGCGCCACGAGCGGCTTGATGACGCCGCTCGTGAGCGCGTAAGTGAGCGCGACGGCGAGGCACATGCGCCACGCCGCCGCGCGAATGGGAGGCACGGCCAACGCCAGCGCCGCCCCCACGAACCACACGCCGGGAAAGTACCCGAGCCAGCTGGCGCCTCGCATGACGCCGTCGAGCCAGGGCGCGTGCCAGCCGTTGATCGTGGAGAACAGCGCGGCGTCCATGCCGGCGCGTTAGACGGTGGCCGCCTCGGTGTCTTTCATCAGGCCGAGTTCGCGGCGCACCTTGTCTTCGATCGCCTGGCGGATGTCGAGATGTTCCTTGAGGAACGTCTTGACGTTCTCGCGGCCCTGGCCGAGACGCTCACCCGAGAACGAGAACCACGCGCCGCTCTTGTCGATGATCTTCCGTTCGACCGCCAGGTCGATCAGATCGCCTTCGCGCGAGACGCCCTCGCCATACATGATGTCGAACTCCGCTTCGCGGAACGGCGGCGCCATCTTGTTCTTCACGACCTTCACGCGCGTGCGGCCGCCCACCACGGTTTCGCCGTCCTTGATGGCGCCGATGCGGCGGATGTCGATGCGCACCGACGAGTAGAACTTCAGCGCGCGGCCACCCGTGGTCGTTTCGGGGCTGCCGAACATCACGCCGATCTTCTCGCGCAGCTGGTTGATGAAGATGAGGCAGGTCTTCGACTTCGAGACGACCGCCGTGAGCTTGCGCAGGGCCTGCGACATCAGGCGGGCCTGCAGGCCCACCTGGGCGTCGCCCATCTCGCCTTCGATTTCCGCGCGCGGCACGAGCGCGGCCACCGAGTCGACCACGACCACGTCGACCGAGCCCGAGCGCACCAGCACCTCGACGATCTCGAGCGCCTGTTCGCCGTTGTCGGGCTGCGACACCAGCAGGTTGTCGATGTCGACGCCGAGCTTCTTCGCGTATTCCGCGTCGAGCGCGTGTTCGGCATCCACGAAGGCCGCCATGCCGCCGAGCTTCTGCGCCTCGGCGATCACCTGCAGCGTGAGCGTGGTCTTGCCCGACGATTCCGGCCCGTAGACCTCGACCACGCGGCCACGCGGGAAGCCGCCGATGCCGAGCGCGTAGTCGATGCTGATCGACCCGGTGGAGATGGCCTCGGCCGGCTGCACGCCGCCCTTGGCGCCCAGGCGCATGATGGCGCCCTTGCCGAACTGCTTCTCGATCTGGCCCACCGCCATCTCGATGGCTTTGAGGCGCTCTTTCACGTCGTCCACTGGCATGGCTGGATTCTCCGTCGACAGGGTGGCCGCGCCGCTCGTGGCGCCGCCGGTCAACCTTGGCGATGCTAATGACAGGCCAAGCGAAAGTCAAGCGAAACAGTGTAAAGCCGGCCGACGCTAACGCCTGTATCTCAGTGGTTTACGAGAGGCGGCCACTTTCGCGGGGAATTGAAAATTACGCCTTGACGAACCCATTGGGTTTGTATAGGCTTAGGGTATGGAGAAAACGCCGCTCGCGTGGTCCGAACTCGGGGCACATTTTGCCGACGAGGACAAGGCCCGCGAATACCTGGAGTTCCTGCGCTGGGGCCAGTCTGGCCCGGTGTGCCCGCGTTGCGGCGGCGACAATCCGTATCGTCTGACGGCGAAGGCCGACAGCAAGACGGGCGGGCGTCGTGGCCTGCTCAAGTGCCGCGCGTGCCGTAAGCAGTTCAGCGTGACCGTGGGCACCGTGTTCGAGGCGTCCCACGTCGCGCTCACGAAGTGGATTCAGGCGATCTACTTGATCGGCGCGTCCAAGAAGGGCATCTCGGCGCATCAGCTCCACCGCATGCTCGGCATCACCTACCGCGCCGCGTGGTTCATGTGCCACCGCCTCCGCTACGCGATGGAGTCGGGTTCGCTCGTCGCGCCGCTTCCAGGGCACGGTGGAAGTGGACGAGGCGTACGTTGGCGGCAAGCGCAAGAACGGCAAGGGCCGCGTGCCCGCCGATGGTGGCCGCAAGGTCGCCGTGGCGGTGCTGGTCGAGCGCGGGGGCCGCGTGAAGGCGATGCCGATGGCGCGCGTGGATGGCAAGTCCATGACCGGCGCGATCAGGGAATACGTGGCGCCCGGGTCGACGCTGATGACCGACGAGACGAACATCTACCACGGGCCGAAGGTGCCGAGCGGCAAGCGCACCATCGCGGGCATGCACCGCCACATGGTGAACCACGGCGAGGGCGAGTACGTGCGCGGCACTGTCCACACGAACACCGCTGAGGGCTTCATCTCGCTGCTGAAGCGCGGCATCGTGGGCACCTTCCACCACGTTGCGAAGGGCCACCTGGGCCGCTACGTGAGCGAGTTCGAGTTCCGGTACAACATCCGCCATCTGGCGGACAAGGACCGCCCGGCGGTGCTCGTGGGCGGCGCGGAAGGCAAGCGGCTGACCTACAAGCAGCCAGCAGGCACGCGCCCGAACTGAGCGGGAACTGTTCAAGGGGCGCCAGTGGCGCCGATCTCAGAAGTCCAACAAGGAGCGGAAACGCGGTCCTTGATGGTGGAGAGCAGGGGACTCGAACCCCTCGTGTCTAGGCTTCCAGCAAGCCAGGCACGGGACCAGCCGCCCCCCCCCTACGTGGGGGCAGCAGCTCTAGCGAGTGGGTATCTTTTATGGGGCATGGCAATCTTGGAGTATATACTGTATAAGGTATTTCCAGATGGCGCCGATAGAGCGATGGGAGTCCTATGAGCTGGTTTGGCCACAAAAGGACGGGCCAGCGTCGGCGCCAGTGGCCGAGACTCTGGACGAGTCTCTGGACACGGTACGAATGTTGAAACACATGAGCCGTGTCGAAGATCTCGGTTGGCGAGAAGCACAGAAGCTGCGGATTGGGAGTCGCACAGGGAAGAAACGAATTGTCCAAAAGGACGACGAAATCTTCCTGTTAAAGGGCACACCGTGCAGGTGGAGGCTCTACCTTTATGTCCGCGAAGAATCGAAACGAATCGTCTATGTCCACGCGGTCAGCAAGAAGCAAGATCACGAAGACCCCGCCGACTACCGAACTGCTCGACGGAGATTCGAGCGGCGAACCCAAGGTGAACTCTGGCGCATCAAGTTCCCTTCTTAGCGTCCAGGAACAGCCTCTCGAACTTCAGCGTGAGTGGGAGAACGACGTTCGGTTCCACGTCTCTAGGCACCTGCTGCACCTGAGACGTTTCAGAAGGGTATCGCAGTCTCGCTTGGCTGAGCAGATCGGCGCCAGCCAGTCACAGATCGCAAGAATCGAAAGCGGAAGCGAGAACATCACCGCATCAACCGTTGAGCGAATCGCCAACGCGCTAGATGGCCGGTTCGAAGTGCGAATCTTCCCGCGCGAGTTGGCACTTCGGCCAATTTCACTGTGGTGGGAACTGCCTTCGGCAGCAACGAACCATTGGACGTTGGACCATTTGGACGGCGTGGTTGGTCCGAACAGGGTTCAGATCCGGCTCACTTTTGGAACCGACATCCAGAACACTTTGGCCACCGGCCTGTACATCTCCGCCGGGGCTAGTTAAGGAATCTCCCAATGGCTAAGCGTAAAACGACCGCAGACGACGCGCCGACCGAAATCATTCGCGCGAACGTGAACCGCGAGAACGTCCAGGCCGACAATTTCCTGTCGTTCTACGCGAACGACACACAGATTCAGGTGTCTCCATGGGATGTGCGCTTCATCTTTGGAGTCATCGATGAGCCTCCGACTCAGGAGCGTCCGACCGTGCGAATCAAGTCGGTCGCAGAGGCTCGGATGTCGCCGCAGCACGCGAAGAAGGTCGCTGAGATATTGATTCGGCAGATCGTGTCCTACGAGCAGAACATCGGTCCGATCCCGGTGCCTGACTAGCTGTACAGCACGAGGACGGCGATCGATGTCCAAGCGCGCTCTGCTCAAGCTCTCCGATGACCTTGATGGAAATCTCAAGGCGCTGCTGAGCACCCCACCGCCACCGCACAGCACGCCAGGCAGCCGCAAGGCGGCGCCGAAGGCGGCGCGCGGCGGCGTGCGCGTGAAAGGCGAGGCCGCGCCCCTACGTGACCCTGAAGCCGAACGTCAGGCCGAGATCAAGAAGGCCACCCGGGCGCGGCTGCGCAAGGCGAAGGTGCGAGGACGGACCTAGTTCCCTTTCGCACGCGCCGCTGTCGTGAGAAAGTGTCACGCTTTACGGCACGAAAGGTCCTTCGGGACACGGTCTAGCCGTGGCTAGGCAGGACCGCACGTAGATCCCGGTGTGGCTAACCGAGCGTTCGTCCTCGCGCCGTAGAAGCTAGGCCGTCATCGTGGGTTTGTCAACGACCCAATTACCCGAAACCGTGTAAAGCCGGCCGACGCTAACGCCTGTATCTCAGTGGTTTACGAGAGGCGGCCACTTTCGCCCCCGTGACTCGCATCGAGCGCGCGTGGCAGCCGCTGCCGCGCCCCGGTTTGACCGGGTGCGCGGAGGTTGCGTACGGTGAGCGGATGCCGAGTCCCGTCGGACACGCGCTGGGGGGCGCCCTGGTGGCCACGCTCGCCGCGCGCGCGCGTCCGGCCGGGCCGTCCGGCATCCCGTGGACGGCGCGGACCTGGCTCGGCCAGCCCCTCGTCGCCATCGGCGCGGTGGCGGCGTGCCTGCCCGACATCGACTTCCTGTGGGCTCGCCACAACATGGAGACGCACAGCGTCGGCGCGGCCGTGCTGGCGGCACTCGTGGCGTGGCTGGTCACGCGACAGCCGCGCGTGGCGCTGGTGGTTGCCGGCGCGTGGCTGTCGCACGTCCTGTTCGACTGGCTGGGATCCGACGACACGCCGCCGATCGGCGTGATGGCCTTCTGGCCGCTCACCGACCGGTTCTACTTCGCGAACGCGTTCGTCTTCGAGGCCATCTCGCGCCGCTACTGGCTGCCCGGTTTCGTCGCCCACAACGCCTGGGCGGTCGTGTCGGAAGTGCTGATGGTCGGGCCGCTGGTGGCGGCCGCCACGTTCTGGCGCACGCGCGGCGTCAGAACTGGAACAGGTAGTTCGCCTTCAGCGCCAGCGAACGGGTGACCGGGCTGAGCCGGCCGCCCGAGAGGTCCGTCTCGTTGTAGACGAGGAACACGTCGGTGCCCGGCTTCGGAATCCAGTTGAGGCGCAGGTTCGACGACACCTGGCGGGTGTCGTGGTTGTACTGGAACAGCGTGAGGAACGCGAGATCGTTGCGCGGCGAGTACTGCACGCGTCCCGAGACGACGTGCGTGGTGAACTGCTTCAGCGGCAGGTCCACCCAGTTGGCCGTGTAGCCCGCCACCGCGCCCAGGCCCTTCCGGAACTTCCAGTTGTAGTTCAGGGTCAGCGACGTGCGCTCGCCGTCGTAGAAGCCGCCGGTGGTCACCGTGGTGTCGAGCTGCAGGTGGCGCCGGCGGAACGAGTCGAACTTGAAGGCCCACTCGCCGAAGCGGTACGTGCCCACCGGCAGCGTGACGTCGCGGCGCAGGCGGAACGGCGACACCAGGTTCTCCATGGCGTCGGTGTAGCCGGCTTCGATGGCGTCGCCCGTTTCGAAGTCGGTGCGCCACAGGAGTGCGCGCTCGCGCGTGGCCGGCACGCCCGCGGTGTCGGTGATGTATTGCAGCGTGCCCGTCAGGTGCACTTGCCGCACCTTCTGGAAGCGCGGGCGCGGGCTCCAGCGCGCCACCGCCGTGTGCTGCAGGCTGTCGGGCCGCAGCACGAAGCCAACGCCCGGCGCGAAGCGCTCGTCGAGGCCGAGGAACGTGTAGCCGTAGCCGTGGCGATCGGTCTCGTAGCCGACGCGCCCGTAGCCGCCGGCGCCGCCGCCCCCGGTCTTGTCGACCACGGCCGCCCAGCCCTCGAACTGCCACGGCCGGCCGATGTAGAAGGCGGCGTCGGCGCCCACCACGCGGTTGAACGCGCCGCCGCCCTGCACGTTGGTGACGACCGCGCCCACGCTCGATCGCGCCAGCACGTCGCGCTTCACGCGCAGCACGCTGAAGTTCTGCGACGGCGTCCCCGAGCGCGTGTCGCGATCGCTCTGCAGGTTCATGGCGCCGATGGTCGTGCGGCCCTGTCGCCCCGACAGGCGCGCGCCGCCGAAGAGCGGAATCGGATCGCCGGTGTCGGACAGGCCGATTTTCCGCGTGAAGATCAGATCCGCCTGGCGTGGCACGCCGAAGCGGAACGCCTGCTGGCCCTCGAGGAAGAACTGCCGCTTCTCGGGGAAGAAGAGCGAGAAGCGGGTGAGGTTCACCTGCTGCACGTCCACTTCCTCCTGCGCGAAGTCGGTGTTCACGGTGAAGTCGGCGGTGAGACCGCTCGTCACCGACCACTTCGCGTCGAGGCCCACCTCGCGGCGATCGACCACCGCCGATGCGGCGCCATAGCTGTTCGTGCGGCCGCCGAGCACATAGGGCAGCACCTGGATGTTGCGCCCCGGCGCGGCGTCGTCGATGCCGGTGAGATGACCGAGTTCGGCCGGCCGGTACCACGTGGAGTCGTTCGGCACGAACGGCCACGTGCTCTCTTCGTTCTTGCGCGGGATGTTGCGCTTGAAGCCGATGCCGAACACGAGCGGCTGGCCCGGGGCCGGCGGATCGAAGCGCAGCGACGCGAACGGAATCGCGAACTCCACTTCGTAGCCGTCGGGCAGCTGCCGGCCCTTGGCGTTCCACACGGCGTCCCAGTCGTGGTTGCGCGTGCTGGTCGTCTCGCCGGTCTGCAGCAGATCCTCCACGAGGCCGTTGGCGTTGCTGATCAGCTGCACCGCGGTGCGATGGCCGTGATACGCGTCGAGCATCACCGAGACGAGCTCGTCGGCGCCGCCCCCCTCGTCGCGGAACACGCCGCGAATCTTCATCTTCTGCGGCTCGTGATCCCAGGCGCGGAAGCCGATCCACAGCGTCCTGCCGTCGTGCAGCACGCGGATGTCGATGGGCTCGCTCGCCGGCAGGCCCTCGTTGCGCTGGCCCTGATAGAGATCGGTGATCGGCGTGGCCCGCGCCCAGTCGGGATCGTCGAGGCGGCCATCGAGCGTCAGCGTGCCGGTGGCGCGCGTGGCGGTGACATCCCACGTACGCTGACGCAGGCGCCGCACGCGTTCGGCGCGCGGCATCGCGGCAAGCGCCGCGGGGGTGAGCGGAGCGGGGGGCTGCGCGACGGCAGCCGAGGCGGCGAGCGCGAGGAACAGCGCGCTCAGGCAGAAGCGAAGCATGCGCGCCGGCAGTCTAGCTCAGCAGGCGCGCGGCGGGTTGTCTGCGCGTGTCTATCGCGCGCCCGGCCGCGTGCTGCGCGCCGCGCCGCCGAAGTACAGGCCGATCGCGCTCGCGTCCGCGAGGTCCTGGCCTTCGTACTTCCACGTGCGCCGGTATTCGATGGTGGCCACGATCGAGGCGTTGGCGGGGACCACGATCGGCGCCTTCAGCGTCAGCGCGTGCGCCTGGCCAGGAATCCACGTGCCCAGCGGACGCACCGTGCCGTCGGCGGTCTTCAGCGCCAGCGACGCCATCCGCACGATGGCCGGCTGGCCGGGCAGCAGGTCCACGGCGCGCAGCGACTTGCCGGCGGCCGCGCCCACCGGCAGCACCACGTCGTGCGTCGCCTCGTTCTCCGGTCCGCGCAGCGTGAACGGCGCCGGCATCTTCAGCGTGGCGTCGGGCGTGCCCGCGGCCCACGCCGTCTTCACCGTCATCGCCGGCGGCGCCTTGGCGGCATCGCCGCGCGGCGTGCCGCCGTTGGCCCACACGAGAATCATGTCGAACTCGCGGGCGGTGAGATCGTAGGCGCCGACGTGCCACGGCTTCGGCGCCTCTTCTCCGAGCAGCTCGAGCCGCAGCGACTCGCCCCACGGCGAGGCGTCCTCGTGCGAGAGCAGCGACATCGGGGCGACACCGCCGTCCACGTGGCAGGCGCCGCACTTGTCGCGGAACAGCGGGAACATGTCCTCGTTGTAGGTGAACTTGGACGTGATCGCCTTGTGGGCCTCGCCGGTCGCCGGCGCCAGCGTGGTGAGCGCCGCCGCGAAGAGCACCGCCGCCGCCGCGTGCGGCCCGTAGACGCGCCACCTCATCGCTTCACTCCGAAGGCGGATTCGAGGGCGACGACGCCCCGCTCGAACTGCTCGGCGGCCTTCAGCACCGCCTCGCGCTCGCCGCGATCGCCGGCCGAGTCGAGACGGAACGCCGCCTGCACCACCTCACGCGTCGCCGCGGCCACCGCCGCCTGCTTGGGCGCCGGGAACTCGCGGGCGTGGAACTCGAGCGCCAGCGCCAGTTCCTTGCCCTGCAGCGCGGGCACCCACAGTTCGCTCAGGCCGCCGCGGCCCAGCAGGTCGTGCATCTCGGCGCGACGCTCCTCGAGCATCGTCAGGATGGCGGGCGCCGAGTCGGGGACGTCCATCATGAGACGCGTGGCCACGTCGAGCGCCACCGGCGCCGAGTCGGTGGAGAAGTCCTGGAACGCGAAGTCGAAGCGCTGCTCCTTGCCGTCGGCGCCGAACGCCGCCTGCATGGTGATGTTGGCCGGCAGCGGCAGCGCGTCGATCGACGCCTCGAGATAGCCGCCGCCCTCGGCGAGCCGGAGGGGAATCGACGCCACTTCCTTCGTGTCGAACGTCTTCTGATCGGTTTCTTCCTTCACGAGGCGCGCCCGCACCTCCTTCACCTTGTCGGCGGCGAGCGGCTTCGTGTAGTCGTCGTAGAGATACAGGCGGAAGACGCCGGGCGACGGATACGCGCCCTCGACGTGGTGCCAGTAGTCCTGCGCCATGAAGAACTGCCCGCCATGCTGCGGGTTGTGGTTGCCATGCGCGGCGGCGGTCTGCACGCGCACCGCCTGGGTGCCGTCCTTGCAGCGCTGCGGCTCCACCAGATCCTTGTCGACGCCGCCGCAGCGCCACGCCACCTTCACGGTGACCTCGCCCATCGTGCGGCCGCAGATCGGACACTTGCCGGCGTGCTTCTCGGCCACCACCGCGTGCACGGGGCAGGTGTAGACCTGATCGAGCCGCATCGGCTCCATCGGCATCTTGCAGATGGGACACTCGCCCTTCTCGTGCGCCACCTGGTCCGAGTGCATCGGGCAGACGTAGACGAGCGGCGGCAGGTCCTGCTCCTGCGCATGCGTGTGCGTCTGCAGCGCGGTGGACGACCAGCCGACGAGCCAGGCGAGCGTCAGAACGGTGCGCAGGGCGCGGCCGGGGCGCGACATGCAGCGATTCTAGCGCGCCACCCGTCCCGGCGCACCGGCCCGGCCATGGGCGGGCGTAAACTACCGGCCCATGGATGCCATCACGCGGCGAGCGGCCCTGGGCCTCATCACCACCGGACTCGGCGGCGTGGCGCTGGGGGCGCAAACGGCCGGCGGCCGGAAGGTCATCCGGACGCTCGGCGGCGATCTCGATCCCGCCACGGTGCGGGGCACGGTGCTGTTCCATGAGCACCTGTCGATGCGCTTCCCGGTGGACGCGACGTCGCACTACACCGACGACGTGGCGCTGATGACCGACGAGGCGCGGGCCGCGAAGGCCGACGGCCTCGGCCTCATCGTGGATGGCGGGCATCCCGACATGCATCGCTCGCTCGAGGCCCTGCAGCGCATCGCGCGCGACAGCGGCCTGCCGGTGGTGGCGAGCGGCGGCTACTACATGCAGCGCACGTATCCCGCGGACCTGGCGGGGAAGAGCGCCGATCAGATCGCCGACGGGCTCGTCGAGGAGGCGCGGCGCGATCGCCTGGGCGCGTTCGGCGAGATCGGCCAGCAGGGCGGCGTGCTGACGCCCGGCGAGACGACGGTGCTGCAGGCCGTGGCGAAGGCGCAACGACGCACCGGCCTGCCGATCTTCACGCACAACCCGTATCTCGGCATCCGCCAGGGCGCGGCCGACATCCCGCGCGAGGCGGCGCTGCGGCAACTCGACGTGCTCGAGGCGGCCGGTGCCTCACCGGCGGCGACCGCGATCGGCCACGTGTGCTGCCATCACGATCCGAAGGCGGAAGTCGCCATCGCGATCGCGAAGCGCGGCGCGTTCATCGGCTTCGATCGCGTGACGCTGGCCCTGGTGCCCGATGCGGACAAGGTGATCGCCGCGATGGCGATCGTGGAGGCGGGCCACGCCGATCGGCTGCTGCTGTCGTCGGATTTCGCGTCGGCGCGGTCGCTGAAGAAGAACGGCGGGGCGGGACTGGCGCAGACGGCCACGGTGTTCGGGCCGATGCTATTGAAGGCGGGACTGCCGGAGGCGACGCTGACGCGCATCCTCACCGAGAACCCGAAGCGGTTCCTGGCCTGCGCGCCGACGGTGTGACGCGGGGACCGGCGCACGCGCCGGCCCCCGTGCCGGACGACTAGACGAGCTCGACGGCCAGCGCGACGCCGTTGCCGCCGCCGAGGCACAGCGTGGCGATGCCGCGCTTGCCGCCGCGATCCTTCAGCGCGTAGAGCAGCGTCGTGAGCACGCGCGCGCCCGAGCTGCCGATGGCGTGGCCCAGCGCCACCGCGCCGCCGTTGACGTTCACCTTCGCGGGATCGATGCCGAGCTCACGCGTGACGGCCACGGCCTGCACGGCGAACGCCTCGTTCAGCTCGAACAGATCGACGTCCTGCAGGTTCCAGCCGGCCTTCTTCGCCGCCTTGCGCGACGCCTCCACGGGCGTCATCAGCAGCATCTTCGGCTCCAGGCCCGTCGTGGCCTGCGCGACCACGCGGGCCATGGGCGTGAGGCCCAGCGCCTGCGCGCGCGCCGCGGACATCACCACCAGCGCGGCGGCGCCGTCGTTCACCGGCGGCGCGTTGCCGGCGGTGACGCTGCCGTCCTTCTTGAACGCGGGCTTCAGCTTCGCGAGCGTCTCGGGCGTGGTGTCGGCGCGCACGGATTCATCCGCGCTGAACATGACCGGATCGCCCTTCTTCTGCGGGATGGCGACGGGCAGGATCTCGGCGGTGAACTTGCCCGCGGCCTGGGCGGCGGCCGCCTTCTTGTGGCTTTCGGCGGCGAAGGCGTCCTGCTCCTCGCGCGTCACCTTGAACTTCTCGGCCACGGTCTCGCCGGCGTTGCCCATGTGCCAGTTCTCGAACGGACACCACAGACCGTCGTGGATCATCGCGTCGACCAGCGTGCCGTTGCCCATACGGTAGCCTTCGCGGGCCTTCGGCAGCAGGTACGGCGCGTTGCTCATCGACTCCATGCCGCCGGCCACCGCGATCTCGATGTCGCCGGTCATGATGCCCTGCTGGGCGAGCATCACGGCCTTGAGGCCCGAGCCGCACACCTTGTTGATGGTGAGCGCGGCGACGCTGTGGGGCAGGCCGCCTTTCAGTGCCGCCTGGCGCGCCGGCGCCTGGCCCGACCCCGCCGGCACCACGTTGCCCATGATGCATTCGTCGACCGCCGCCGGGTCGATGCCGGCGCGGGCCACGGCTTCGCGCACCACGAGCGCGCCGAGCTCGGGCGCGGCCATGTCCTTCAGCGTGCCGAGGAACTTGCCGGTGGGAATTCGAACTGCACTGACGATGACGGCTTCCTGCATGGTGACCTCTAGTTTTCGGGAGCGGGTGCTGCGGGCTTGGGCCGCCGCGCGCGCCGCACCGGCGCGTGCGGCACCTCGATGCGGGTGACGACGCCGGCGCCGAGCCAGGGCTCGAGTCCGCGCAGCAGATCGTGACGCAGCCGATGCACTTCGCGCGCCCACTGCGCGTCGTGGCTGGTCACGGTGAGTACGCCGTCGTCGCCGAGGGCCACCGACGTGACCCGGGCGATGGCCGTGCCGGCCGCGGTGCGCCACGCGAACGAGACCTTCTCGGGTGTGAGCGGCGCCTGGCGGACGGCCGGTGCCAGCATCCTCGGCAGCATCTGGCGGACCGTGTCCATCCCTTCGAGCATAGCCCCCGGCTACGCCGGCGGCGTGGCCACGCGCCGATGCGCTACCGGACGAGTACACTGCTCCGACGAGGGCGGATGAACCCAGCCAGCGTCGGTGCGGGCGTCGTCCTCCATCATCACGAACACCTTCTGGCCGTTCACTCCGGCACCGGCGTGGCACATCGGCGGCGCGCGCTGCGTTGAGGCGGTCTCGATCGATTGGTACGTGCGAACGAGATCATCGCCTGATGCCCGTGGCCTTCATGTCAGCCATCGTCCTCGTGTAGACATCGGCGTCCGCGACGCCCGGACGGAATCTTCGTCTTCGCGCCCTTGCCGTCGCGCAGCACGTAGCCATCTTCGCCAGTCGGTCGAGAGGCCACATGTAGGTGAGACCGAAATCGCGTGGCACGACGTCGCCGCGCGCGATCACCATCGCCTCGGGAGCGATCGAAGAACCCGCGCGAGGTGGCCCCGGCGGCACCGGCGCTGCACGCAGATCGGGTTGGACCCAGTGCCGACGAACTCCAGGGCGAAGACCTTGCGCTTGTGCGACCGTGGTCTCCTTCTGACAGCGCACGGCGCGCCAGCGCCTCGGTGAGCGCAAACGGCCGTCCGGTAGTGGGCAGCTCGTCGGGCAGACGGGTGTCGGCGTCTCGATCAGATCCTGCGCGCTGACGATCCGGTTCGCCCTAGGTCTGCCGAGCGCCTGCACGATGCAGCGTAGGGTCGCTGTGGGAGGCGTGGCGCCATTGCGCGTGCCGCCAGAGGCAATCGCCAGCACCGATCGACTTCGGCGTACTGCCCACGAGCTGCTTCAGCCGCGCGTCGGCCGGCGAGGGTTCGCCCGCCTCGAAGAAGGCGGTCAGCGACTCCTGGCGCGCGGCGATCTGGCTCGTCGCCGGCGACGACACCGTGCATGGGCGTGGCGGCGCCACGATGCTGAACAGCAACAGGACTCTCATCGAAGGGGAGGCTCCTCAGGTTGCCCGCACGATACCACGGCAGCAGGCGACGAGGCGCCGTGCGCGGCGGCGGCGCGCGACGACGCCAGCAGCGACACGAGCAGAGGACGAAGGGGAGACGCGGAGCGCGGATCTGGCCGGATGCTATCGCAGCGCCGGCGGCGAGGCGTCGGCCGGGCGATAATCGCGCCGTGACACCCGTCGCGCCGCTGCCCCTGGTCCTCGCCTCGGCGTCGCCGCGGCGCGCCGAGCTGCTCGCCGCCGCCGGCATCGCCTTCGAGGTCGACACCGCCGACATCGACGAGACGCCGCGCGCCGGGGAGACGCCGGACCTCTACGTGCGCCGCCTCGCCGAGGCGAAGGCGCGCGCCGTGGCGGCGCGGCGTCCCGGACGACTGGTGCTCGGCGCCGACACCACGGTCGTGGTCGACGGCCTCATCCTCGGCAAGCCGGTGGATGCCGCTGACGCCCGTGACATGGTGCGGCGGCTGGCCGGCCGCGCGCACGAGGTGCTGACCGGGGTGGCGCTCGTGGGCGACGGGACGGCTCAGGTGGGTCTCGCCACCACCACCGTGTGGTTCGCGCCGATGACGGCCGCCGAAATCGACGCCTACGTGGCCAGTGGCGAGCCGATGGACAAGGCCGGCGCCTATGGCATCCAGGGGCGCGCGTCGTGTTTCGTCACCCGGATCGATGGCTCGTACAGCAACGTCGTAGGGTTGCCGGTGGCGCTCGTGCACGCCTGGCTGCGGGATTCTTCGAAGACATTGGAAGACCTCGCGGCAGGCGGCCACCCGCCGGGCCCGTCGGGGGCCTGAGAGGCGCTCATTCGGGTCTCATCCGACGGCACGTTTCCTGCCTCTCGGTTGGTTGACCGGGTGCCGGTCGGGGGATACTCTAGGAACGTCCCGGCGAGTGGGACACGTCGACGGAAGTCACTGACCATGAAGCACAAAGCCATCAAGATCGGAATCACGGGCGTGGTGCTCGCACTGTCGTTCTTCGGCCTGCTGTACTCGACGATGGCCGAGAGCACCGAGTACTACAAGCACGTGGAAGAAGTGATGGGCCAGCCGGGCGACTGGTATGGCAAGCAGCTGCAGCTGCACGGCTACGTGGTGCCCAACAGCATCCTGCGCAAGCGCAACTCCATGGAGTATCGCTTCAAGGTGCAGAGCCAGGGCCAGGTGGTCGACGCCAGCTACACCGGCATCGTGCCCGACACGTTCAAGGACGACGCCGAGGTCGTGCTGAAGGGCGTGCTGAGCAAGGACGGCTTCGCGGTGCATCCGAACGGCGTGATGGCGAAGTGCCCGTCGAAGTACGAGAAGCAGGTCGACACCACGGGTGTCGCCGCCAAGGGCACCGAGTAGTTTCCACGGGCGCCCTCCTCGGGGCGCCCGTCGTGTTTCTCGTCACCTGGATCCCCGATGGCCACACTAGGCGCCACCCTGCTGCTTCTCGCGTTCGTCATCTCCGCGTATGCCGCTGCCGCCTCGGTGGTGGGCGCGCGCCGCCGCAACACGCGCCTGATCGATTCCGGTGTCGGCGCCCTGTATCTGGTGGGCGCGGTGATGACGGTCGCCACCGGCGTCATCGTGCACGCCTTCGTCGTCGGCGACTTCACCATCAAGTACGTCCAGCGCTACTCCGAGCTGTCGCAGCCGCTCTTCTACAAGCTGGCGTCGTACTGGGGCGGCCTCGACGGCTCGATCATGTTCTGGGTGTTCCTGCTGTCGCTCTTCGGCGCGGCGGCGGTGTACATCAACCGCGAGAAGCACCGCGAGCTGATCCCGTATGTCGTCGCCACGCTGAGCGTGGTGCAGATGTTCTTCCTGTTCGTGATGATCGGGCACAACAACCCGTTCGCCACCTACCTCACGCAGGCGCCGCCGGCCGGTGAAGGCCTGAACCCGCTGCTTCAGAACTTCTACATGGCGATCCACCCGCCCACGATGTACCTGGGCTTCGTGGGTCTCACCGTGCCGTACGCCTTCGGCATCGCGGCGCTGGTCACCGGACACCTCGACGACAGCTGGCTGCGCGCCGTGCGCCGCTGGACGATGATCGCGTGGTTCTTCCTCTCGTTCGGCCTCACGCTCGGCATGATCTGGGCCTACGAGGAACTGGGCTGGGGCGGCTTCTGGGGCTGGGATCCGGTGGAGAACGCCGGCCTGCTGCCGTGGTTCACCGCCACCGCGTTCCTGCACTCGGTGATGGTGCAGGAGCGGCGCGGCATGCTGCGCGTGTGGAACGTCACGCTGGTGATCGTCACGTTCTTCCTCACGCTGTTCGGCACCTTCATGACGCGCTCGGGCGTGGTGCAGTCGGTGCACGCCTTCGGCGAAGACAAGCAGCTCGCGCTGATGTTCACGAGCTTCATGAGCGCGACGTTGATCTTCAGCTTCGGCTGGCTGATCTACCGGTTGCCGCTGCTCAAGGCCCGCAACGAGTTCGACTCGTGGGCGTCGAAGGAAGCGGCCTTCCTCGCCAACAACTGGGTGCTGTTGTTCTCGGCGATCTTCGTGCTGTTCGCCACGATGTTCCCGACGCTGTCGGAAGCCATCGCCGGCGAGCGGCTCACCGTGGGCCCGCCGTTCTTCAACCAGTGGATGACGCCGGTGGGCCTCATCCTGCTCGTGCTCACCGGCGTCGGGCCGCTGCTGGCCTGGCGGTCGTCGACGCTGGCCAACATGCGCCAGCAGTTCACCTGGCCGATCGTCGCCGGCCTCGTCGCCGGTGCCGTGAGCTACGGCGTGGGCATCCGTGTGTGGACGTCGGGCCTGTGCTTCACGTTGTGCGGCTTCGTCGCCGGCACCATCGTGCAGGAATTCGTGCGCGGCGCCGCCGTGCGCAAGCAGTCGACGGGCACGGATCTCCTCACCGCGATGATCGGCCTCGTGGCCCGCAACAAGCGGCGCTACGGCGGCTACATCGTGCATGCCGGCATCGTGCTGATGTTCCTCGGCTTCGCCGGCGAGGGTTTCGGCCGCGACGAGCAGGCGCTGCTGAAGCCCGGGCAGACCGTGCAGGTCGATCGCTACGTGCTGCGGCTCGATTCGATCCGCGCCACCGACGACGAGCAGAAGCAGATGGTCACGGCGCACATCACGGTCACCGACGACAAGGGCAAGGCCCTCGGGTCGATGTCGCCGGCCAAGTGGTTCTACCGCAGCCGGCCCGATCAGCCGACCACCGAAGTCGCCATCCGCCGCTCGCTGGCCGAGGATCTCTACATCGCCATGGCCGGCTTCGAGCTGGGCGAGCAGACCACCAGCGTGGAAGTGCACGTCAACGAGCTGGTGAACTGGATCTGGATCGGCTTCGGCCTGCTGGCCGTCGGCACCGGCATCGCGCTCCTGCCCGAGCGCGTGTTCGCGTTCGCGACGGCGCGCGTCGGCGCCGAAGCCGCGGCGGCGCTGATGCTCGTGCTGTCGCTGCTGCTGCCGGCGCCCGCGCGCGCCGCGACGCACGGCGACATGCAGGAGCCGAACGCGTCCACGGCGCCGCCGGTGGGCGAGAACGGCCTCGTGTACCGGTCGCCGCTCGAGCGCGAGCTCGCCGACGAGGTGATGTGCACGTGCGGCTGCCGCCTGCCGGCGGGGCAGTGCGGCATGATGAACTGCCACGGCAAGGAAGAGCAGCTCGCCAAGATCCACGATCTGGTGGGCAAGGGCATGGACAAGGACGCCGTGCTCGCCACGTTCGTGCGCGACGCCGGCGGCCAGTTCATCCTGTCGCGTCCCATCGACCAGGGCTACCACCGCCTGCTGTGGCTCGCGCCCTACGCGGCCGCCCTGATCTCCGCTCTCGGTCTGGCGCTGCTCGCCCGCAAGTGGTCGCGCAGCCGGTCGGACGAGCCGATGCCCGCCGGCGCCACGGCCGGTGGCGACGCCCTCTCGCAGCAACTCGACGATGAGCTCCGCGACCTCGACTGACCCGGGGCTGCGCCCCTGGCAGTTGTTCCTCCTGGCCGGCATGCTGGCCGCGACCGCCGTCGTCCTCGTGTCGAAAGGGCAGCCGCTCTCGAGCGTCGTCGTCCTCTCGCTCACCGTGGTGGCCTCGAGCTTCGTGGCCGTCGCCGGCTATCGATCGCTGGCGCCGCTCTTCGCCGTGGTCGATCCCGACGACGAGCAGCCGGTCACCGGCCGCGCCCGTGCCGCCCTCGAACGCGAGAAGGCGCTGGTGCTGCGCACCATCAAGGAGATCGAGTTCGACCACGCGATGGGCAAGACCGCGTCCGGTGATTTCGAGGAGATGCGCGACCGCCTGAAGGTGCGCGCGATCGGCCTGATGCGCCAGCTCGAGACGAGCGACTATCGCGCCGTGGTGGAACACGATCTGGCCGCGCGCACGGGCCAGACCGCGCCGGTGTCGGCTCCCGCACCCGTGCCTGCGGCCGCGGTGCCGGCGCCGCAGACGGTGGCGACCATCGAAACCGGGCCCATCCCGATGGCGGCCAGTGTCGACCTGCCGGCGCCGTCGTCGCCGGCGCCAGCCCCCGCGGCCGCGCCGCCACGCACCGGCCGCCGTGTCGTGCAGCTGTGCGGCGCCTGCGACGGTGTGAACGACGTCGACGCGCGGTTCTGCAAACACTGCGGCGCGGCGCTCACGGAGGCGGAGGCATGATGCGCGTTCGTGCGAACGGCGCGGTCGCCGCGTTGCTCCTGGTGCTCGTCGCGCACGCCGCATCGGCGCAGGTGGCGATGCCCGACGCGCGGCAGATGTCGGGTGTGCCGCTGCCGGCGGGCGACCTCGCCAACGGCACGGTCACCGTGCGTGTGGTCCGCGAGCGGATGGGCAACAACGTGCCCAACCAGGAGGTCACCCTGGCAACGCCCGACGGCAACGTCTCGGGCGTGACCGACGCGCAGGGGCGCGCCGAATTCACGAGCGTCGCGCCGGGATCGAAGGTCACGGCCTCGACCACCATCGACGGCGAGACGCTGCGCTCGCAGGAGTTCACGGTGCCATCGACTGGTGGCGTGCGCGTGGCGCTGGTGGCCGGCGCCGCGAAAGCCGCGGATGCCGAGGCGGCCGCCAACGCCGCCGCCGCGGCGCAGCCGGCCCGGCCCGGCGCCGTCGTGTTCGGGCCCGACACCCGCATCGTGCTCGAGTTCCAGAACGACGACCCGACGTTCTTCTACATCTTCAGCATCGTGAACAACGCGCGCACGCCGGTGGCGCCGCCGGCGCCGCTGGCGCTGGCGCTGCCGTCGAAGGCGGAGCAGGCCTCGCTCGTCTCGGGCCCGCCGGGACTGGCGCGTCTCGACGACGGCGTCCTGCACATCGCGGGGCCGTTCCCGCCCGGGCAGACGGCGTTCCAGGTGGCGTTCCGCCTGCCGCTCGCCTCGACGATCCGGCTCACGCAGGCGTGGCCGGCGCCGGTGGAAGGCATCCTGGTCGCGGCGCAGAAAGCGGGCGGGCTGGCGATGGCGAGTCCGCAACTCTCGGGGATCCGCGAAGGCGACAACGGCGGCCAGACGTTCATCGTGGGCACCGGTGGCCGGCTGAACGAAGGGCAGGCCGTCGAGTTGACGTTCTCGAACGTGCCGGCGCCGCCGGCGTGGCCGTTCTGGTCGGCGATCACGGCATTCGTGCTCGGCCTCGGCTGGATCGCGTGGGCGCTGGCCACCGGCGGACCGGACCACGCCCGTGAGCGCGAGGCGCTGGTGGCCGAACGCGAGCGCCTGCTGGGCGCCATCGCGGCGCTCGACGCCGAGATCCGCGCCAGGGGCGCCGACGCGAAGCGCGACGCGAAACGCGAGCGGCTGATGCATGCCGTCGAGCAGGTGTACGCCCGCATCGACGAACTGCCCGGCGGCTCGGGTCAGGCCGCGTGAGCGACTTCGAGCAGATCGCCGCCGTCCATCTCGGACGGCACTACGGCCGCCGCCGCGCCCTGCACGACCTGTCGTTCACGGCGCGGGCCGGCGACATCCTCGGGCTGCTCGGTCCGAACGGGGCGGGGAAGTCGACGCTGCTCTCGATCCTCGGCACGCTGCTGGCGGCGTCGACCGGGCACGTCGAGTACGGATCGCAGCGCGTCGCCGAGACCGGCGCGGCACTGCGGGCCCGCATCGGCATGCTCGGCCACGACCTCTTCCTGTATCCCGAGCTCTCGGCCCGCGAGAACCTAGCGTTCTTCGCCAGTCTCTACGGCCTCGACCGGCCGGGCGCCGTCGCCGATGCCGCGCTCGAACGCGCCGGCCTGGCGACGCGCGGCGCCGACCTGGTGTCGTCGTTCTCGCGCGGCATGCGGCAACGCGTGGCGCTCGAACGGGCGTTGCTGCACGAACCGCGGCTGCTCCTGCTCGACGAGCCGTTCACCGGGCTCGATCAGGCGTCGACGGCGTCGCTCGTGGCGCGGTTGCGCGCCGAGCAGGCGCGCGGCGTCATCACCATCCTCGCCACGCACGATCTCGACGTCGTCGACGGCGTGCTCAGTGACGTCGTGTTCCTTCAGGGCGGACGCCGCGTCACCGGGCCGATCACCGGCACGACGCTGCGCGATCGCTATCACGCCGCGATGCAGGACGGGCCCCGGTCGTGAGCCAGTTCCTCCGCGTCGCCACGCTCGTCATGCGCAAGGACCTCACGGTCGAGGTGCGCAGCCTCGAGGTGGTGTCGACGACGCTCTTCTTCGCCATCACCGTCGTGCTGATCTTCGCCTTCGGGTTCGTGCGCGAAGGCGTGCCCACCGACGGCGTCGCGGCGGCCATCCTGTGGATCACCGTGGCCTTCTCGGGCACGCTCGCCCTCGGCCGCACCTTCGAACGCGAGCGCCAGGCCGACACCCTGCGCGCGCTGATGCTGGCGCCGGCCGATCGACCGGCGCTCTACGCCGGCAAGCTCGCCGGGATGCTGCTGCTGATGGCGCTGGTCGAGGCGATCCTCGTGCCGCTTGTGGGGCTGCTGTTCCAGGCGCCGATCTTCGTCGCGCCGTTCCGCCTGGCGGCGCTGCTCGGGGCCGGCACGCTCGGCTTCGCCGCGATCGGCACGCTGTTCGCGGCCATGCTGGTGCGGGCCCGCAGCCGCGACGTGCTGCTACCGGTGCTGTTGTATCCCATGACCGTTCCGGTCATGATTGCCGGTGTCCGGGGCACGGCGGCGCTGTTCCAGCCCGAGCCCGATCCGGCGCTCGCGCAGTTCTGGATCGCGCTGCTGGTGTTCTTCGACGTGGTGTTCGTGACGCTCGCGCTGTGGACGTTCGAGCCGCTCATGACCGACTGACGGATCGCGCCAGGTCCGGGACGGAGAGACGACGTGACGACGGCCATCAAAATCCAGCTCGCGATCGCCGCGGCGATGTTCGCGGCGGCGCCGTGGATCATCAACGCCGCGCCGTACGAGGCCACCATGGGCCTCGTCTACAAGATCTACTTCTTCCACATGCCGTCGGCGTGGATGTTCATGGTGGCGGCGATCGTCGCCGGCGTCGCCAGCGCGCGCTTCCTCTTCGGCAAGCGTCAGGCGTCGGACGCCACGGCCGTGGCGGCGGCGGAACTCACCGTGGTGTTCGGCCTGCTGGCCCTCGTGACCGGGCCGCTGTGGGCGCGCAAGGCCTGGGGCGTGTGGTGGGTGTGGGACGCGCGGCTCACCTCGAGCCTGATGCTGTTCCTGATCTTCGTCGCCTACCTGCTGTTGCGGCAGTTCGGCGGCCCCGGCTCCGAGAAGCTGTCGGCGGGTCTGGCGCTCTTCGGCATGGCCAACGTGCCGTTCATCTACGTGTCGGTGAACTACTGGCGCACGCTGCACCCGAAGACCTCGGTGGTGCCGACGCTGCCGGTGGAGATGGGGCGGCCGCTGTGGTTCTGCGTCACCGCGTTCCTGCTGCTGTTCCTCGCCCTGCTCAAGATGCGATCGACACTCGAGCGGCAACGGGCCCGCGTCGACGCGCTGTATCTTTCCCACGACGAGGCGTGATGCGCTACTTCCGACTCCTGCTGATCCTCGCGCTGCTGGCGCTGCCGGCCCTGGCCGTCGCGCAGACGCCGACGCCGTCGCCCGACGAGTTCGTCCCCATCTCGCAGATCCCGGCCGAGGAGCAGATCCCCGCCATCAACCTGGTGGCGGCGGCCTACGCGTTCGTGTGGCTGGGGCTCATCGGCTACGTGTGGTCGCTCGGACGCCGGCTGGCGAAAACCGAGGACGACCTGGCGCGGCTCGAACGCAAGGGGCAGTGACTTGGAGATCGGCACGCCGTCCGCCGGCCACTTCATCTACATCCCGGTCATGCTGCTCGTCGGCGTCGTGATCGGCTGGGTGCTCGGCAGCCGGGCGGCCGCCGACGCCATCGCGATGGAGCAGCGCAAGCGCGAGGAACGCGCGCAGCGCAAGGCCGCCGGTCAGTAACGCCGCGGCCGCGGCTAGCGGCCGATGGCCAGGCGCTGGGCGAGCGCTTCCGGCAGGCCGGCCTCGCGGATCTTGGCCTGCGTCTTCTCGATCGGATACGCCAGCCGGTGGATCTCCACCACGGCCTGGTCGGCGTCGTAGATGCCGAAGCCGCACCGCGAGTCGCCATCGCGCGGCTGACCCACCGAGCCGCAATTGATCAGATAGTGCCCGTCGCCGATCTGGATCGGCAGCGGCCGGCGTGGATCCGCCGTCTCGAGCGTCAGCGAGTGCTGCGACAGGCGGTAGCCGACCTGGACGTGCGTGTGGCCGAACAGGCACACCCGGCGCGACGACGCTTCCATCGATCGCAGCACGTCGGTGTCGTCGAACACGTAGACGTCCTCGTCGAACGGCGTGCCGTGACAGATCTCGACGAGGTCGTCGATGGCCACCGGGCCCGTGGGCAGGTCGGCCAGCCAGTCGCGGTTGTCGTCGCTCAGCGCTTCGTAGGTCCAGCGGATCGCCGCCCGCGCCACCGAGTTGAAGGCGTCGGAGGGCTCGAGGCCGGCGCCCACCTTGTCGTGATTGCCACGGATGACGGCGTGCGGATCGAGGCCGCGCACGCGATCGACGACGGCGTTCGGGTCGGCGCCGTAGCCGACGAGATCGCCGAGCACGAGCACCTTGTCGTGGGGGATGGTCCGCGCCGCCTCGAGGACCGCGTCGAGCGCCTCGAGATTCGCGTGGATGTCGCTCAGCACCAGATAGCGCATCAGGGCTCCAGCCAGTCGACGAGGCGGTCGACCACCTCGTCCACACTCGCTCGCGACACGTCGAAGCGGGCGTGCGCCTGCGCGTAGGCAGCGCGGCGCTCATTGTACAAGCGTTCCATCTCGGTGCGGTTGGCGGCGAGTGGACGGCGACCGTCGGCGGGCACGCGATCGGCCACCGTCGCGAAGGGGGCATCGAGCCAGGCCACCGCGCCGTCACGGGTCATGAGTGCACGGTTCGACGGATCGACGGCCGTGCCGCCGCCCGTGGCCACCACCACGCCGCGCTCGCCGAGGAGGTCGGCCAGCGCCTGACGTTCGCAGGCGCGGAAGTACGGTTCGCCCGATTGCCGGAAGATGCTCGCGACGTCGCGGCCCTCGGTCTTCTCGATGCGTTCGTCGACGTCCTCGAAGCGCCAGTCGAGCCGTTTGGCCAGGGCCCGGCCCACGGTGGTCTTGCCGGCGCCCATGAAGCCCACGAGGTAGAGCTTGTCGGCTTTCATGCGCGCAGACGATCCAGCGTGTCGAAGAACCCGGGGAACGACACGGCCGCGATCTCGGCGCCGTGGATCGTCGTGTCGCCCGTGGCGCCCAGGGCCGCGATGGCGAACGTCATCGCCAGGCGGTGGTCGTGGTGCGCGTCGACGGTGCCCCCGGTGAGGCGCCGCGAGGCGCGCACCGCGAAACCGTCGGCGAACTCCTCGACGTCGGCGCCCATGGCGGCGAGGCCCTGCACCAGCGCCGAGATGCGATCGCTTTCCTTCACGCGCAGCTCGCCGGCGCCGTGCACCTCGATCGATCCGCCGAAGGTGGCGAGCGCCGCCAGCGCCGGCAGTTCGTCGATGAGCAGCGGCACCTCGTCCGGTGTGATGACGAGCGCCGTGGGAGCGCCGTGCGCGATCCGCACGCGGCCCACCGGCTCGCCGTGACGCTCGGTGTCGACGGTGGCCGTCACGTCGGCGCCGGCCCGCCGCAGCACGTCGAAGAGGGCGGTGCGCGTGGGGTTCAGGCCGACGTCGTCGATCTCGACGGCGGAACCCGGCAGGCCGGCCGCCGCCACCGCGAGGAAGGCGGTGGACGACGGATCGCCGGCCACGCGCAGCGTCAGCCCGCCGGCCAGCCGTGCGCGGCCCTCGACGCCGACGTCGCCGTTCGCGGCGCGGGTGACGGCGACGCCGAAGGCGGCAAGCGCGCGCTCGGTGTGATCGCGCGTCGCGGCGGGTTCGCGCACCGTCGTGCGGCCCTCGGCGCCGAGGCCGGCCAGCAGCACGGCGCTCTTGATCTGCGCGCTCGGCACTTCGGGGGTGTGGGTGATGCCGGTGAGCGGGCCGCCCGTGATGGTGAGGGGCGGACGGCCGCCGTCCTGCAGGGTGATGCGCGCGCCCATCGCGGTGAGCGGCGCGGCCACGCGGCGCATCGGCCGGCCTGAGAGCGAGGCATCGCCGACGAGCGTCGCCGTGAACGGCTGTGACGCCAGCAGCCCGGACAGCATCCGCATGGTCGTCCCCGAGTTCCCGCAGTCGAGCGGGGCGACCGGGGCCATGAAGCCATCGGGACGACCGTCGATGGTCACGCGGAGGCCGGTGTCGGTGACGGCGCGTGTGACGGGCACACCCAGTGCCTCGAGCACCGACAGGGTCGACAGGCAGTCGGCGCCGGTGGAGTAGTCGTCGATCACCGTGCGGCCCTCGGCGATCGCGGCCAGCAACGCGTAGCGGTGGGAAATCGACTTGTCGGGAGGGACCCGGAGGCTGCCGCGCACCGCCCGCGCGGGCCGCACCAGGGTCGCGCGGGGCGCGGACATGCGCCCCCACTATAACGAGGCGTGACCGGGTGCGGCAATGCACGTCAGTCGCGCGTATACTAGGGCCCGATGCGTTGGGCTGAACCCCACGCCGGAGTCGCATGACGCCCGGCAGTCATTCCGTCCGTCTGGACGTCGCCAGTGCGTTCGACATGATCGACTTCGTCGAGGTCGTCTGCACGCACATGTCGAACCTGGTGGGGTTCGACGACGACACCCTCCACTGGATCAGCATCGCGCTGCGCGAGTCGGTCGCCAACGCGATGAAGCACGGCAACCGCGGCGACGAGAGCAAGCGCGTCGCCGTCGAGTTCGTCGCGTCGCCGCTCGATCAGCCCACCGAGCTGAGCATCACCGTGCGCGACCAGGGCCAGGGCTTCGACCCCGACGCCGTCGCCGACCCCCTCGCCGAGGACAACCTGCTCAAGTCGAGCGGCCGCGGCATCTTCCTGATGCGCAGCTTCATGGACGAAGTGGGGCTGCGCCGGGTGCCGGAGGGCGGCATGGAAGTGCGGATGGTGAAGCGCCGTCCCGCCGCCGACGGCGCCTCGCAGTGAGCGCGCCCGACCCCCGCTATCTCGCGACCGCGATCGAGGTCGTCACCGCCGCCGGCGCCATCCAGCGCGCCCGCTTCGGCCAGGCGATCCGCATCGACAAGAAGGGCGCGATCGATCTGGTCACCGAGGTCGACGTCGAGGTCGAGCGGGCGGCGCGCGCGCTGCTCGGCGCCCGCTTCCCGGACCACGACATCCTCGCCGAGGAACTGGGCGGCGGCGGCAGCGGCGCCTCGCACCGCTGGGTGTTCGACCCGCTCGACGGCACAACCAACTTCGCGCACGGCCTGCCGATCTTCTGCGCGTCGCTCGCCCTCGAGATCGACGGCGAGGCCGTCGTCGGCGCGGTGTTCGATCCGAACCGCCAGGAGCTCTTCACCGCGGAACGCGGCGTCGGCGCGTGGCTGAACGGCGCGCCCATCCGCGTCACCGACACCTCGGCGCTCATCGACGCGCTGCTCGTCACCGGCTTTCCCTACGACGTGCACGATCGCCTCGACGAGGTCATCGGCCTCTTCAAGGCGTACGTGGGGAAGGCGCGGGCGATCCGCCGGCTGGGCTCGGCGGCGATCGACCTCTGCTGGGTGGCCGCCGGGCGCATGGACGGCTTCTGGGAAGAGAACCTGCAGCCGTGGGATACCCGCGCCGGTGCCCTGCTCGTGCAGGAAGCCGGCGGCCGCGTGAGCGGCCTCGACGGCGCCCCGTGGGACCCGTACGCCCGGCACCTGCTGGCCAGCAACGGCGCCCTGCACGAGGCGATGCTCGAGGTGGTCCGCGTGTATCGCGATCGTCGCCTGCACGGGACGCTCTGACCCGCTGGCGCGGCTCGTCCCGCGCCTTCTCGCGAAAATCCTCGGGAAATCGCCGCTCCGGCGGCTGGCATCGCGCGTGCTATGTCGACGGTGTGCGCCTCTGCGGCGCGCCCCGCGGCCCGGTGCCGCGAGTCCAGGGGGAGTTGCGATGCGTATCCGATCCGTAGTCACCAGCCTTCTCGTCGCCGCGATGTGCGTGGCCGCGGCGTCTCCGGCGCGGGCCCAGCAGACGATCAGCGTCTCGTTCGGCGGCTTCGTGCCGACGAGCGAAGACGGCCGCGTCGACAACGACGTGCTGCTCGCCAACCGAGAGCTGCTCACCTTCGACGTGAAGGACTTCAACACCGGCTCGGTGGGCGTCGAGTGGCTGATTCCGCTCGGCGAATTCTTCGAAGTGGGCGCCGGCGTCGGCTACTCGAGCCGCACCGTGCCGACGGTCTACGCCGACTATGTGAACCGCAACGGCAGCGAGATCGCGCAGGACCTGAAACTGCGCGTGGCGCCCATCACCGGCACGGTGCGCGTGCTGCCGTTCGGCCGCTCGCGGCCGGTGCAGCCCTACATCGGCGCCGGCATCGGCGGGTTCGCCTACCGCTACAGCGAAGTCGGTGACTTCGTCGACTTCACCGACCGCAGCGTGTTCTCGGATCGCTTCGTGGCCAAGGGCACCGCGGTCGGGCCGGTGGTCCTGGGCGGTCTGCGCTTCGCCCTGGGCGATCAGTGGGCGCTCGGCGGGGAGGTGCGCTACCAGAAGGCCGAGGCCGACCTCTCGAACGACTTCCTCGGCTCGAAGCTGGATCTCGGCGGCATGCACTACCTGATGACGCTGAACATCCGCTTCTGACGGGGCGGTCGAGGCGGCGGGGACGGGCGCGGAGGGCCGGGGTATACTTTTCCGGTTCGCCCGTCCGTCCCGATGACCCCAGACCTCACCGTCGTCATCCCCATCCGCAACGAGTCGCCGAACATCCGGCCGCTCTACGACGAGCTGATGGCGACGCTCGGGGCTTCCGGCCGCCGTTTCGAGGTGATCGTCGTCGACGACGGCTCGACCGACGATTCCTTCGCGCAGCTGGCCGCCCTGCAGGCCGCGGATGCCCGGCTGCGGGTCATCCAGTTCCGCAGGAACTTCGGCCAGACCGCGGCCTTCGCCGCCGGCTTCGCGCACGCGCGCGGCCGGCTGGTGGTGACGAGCGACGGCGATCTGCAGAACGACCCGCGCGACATCGAGAGCATGGTGCAGAAGCTCGACCGCGAGGGCCTCGACATCGTGGCCGGCTGGCGCCGTCGGCGTCAGGACACGTTCGTCAACCGCCGCCTGCCGTCGATCATCGCCAACTGGATCATCTCGCGGGCCACCGGCGTGGCGCTGCACGACTACGGCTGCTCGCTGAAGGTCTTCCGCGCCGAGGTGGTGAAGCACATGCGGCTCTACGGCGAGATGCACCGCTTCCTGCCGGCGATCGCCAGCGAGCAGGGCGTGCGCATCGCCGAGGTCGAAGTGAACCACCGCGCGCGACGCGCCGGCACCACCAAGTACGGCATCGGCCGCACCATCCGCGTGGTGCTCGATCTGGCCACGGTGAAGTTCCTGCTGAACTACTCGACGCGGCCGCTGCAGATCTTCGGCCTGCTCGGCCTGCTCAGCGGCGGGCTGGGCGCGATCCTCATGGGCTATCTCGGCTGGGTGCGCCTGGTCGATCACCAGTCGATCGCCGACCGGCCGCTGCTGCTGCTCGGCGTGCTGCTCGTCTTCACCGGCGTGCAGCTGGTCACCTTCGGCCTGCTCGCCGAGCTGATGGCGCGCACCTACTACGAGTCGCAGAACAAGGCCACCTACGTCATCCGCGAGATCCGGCAGAGCGAGCCCTCGGCCGATCCGCCGGCCCTGGCGGCGGTGCGCTAGGGCCGCGACGTATGCCTCCGGCCGACCGCCCGCACGACCCGCGCATCACCGTCATCCAGCAGCAGCTCTTCGACGAGAAGAAGTCGAAGGTGGCGAAGTACCAGGACCTGGTGATCGGCCGTCCCGGTCTCGGGGCGCTGCTGGCCTACGAGTGCGTCACGATGTGCGCGTCGTGGGTGCCCGGCGCGCTCGGCCTGTTCCTGCGCTCGAAGCTCTATCCGCTGATCCTCGGCCGTGTCGGCCGCAACGTGGTGTTCGGCGTCAACGTCACGCTGCGGCATCCGCACAAGATCGCCATCGGCGACAACGTCGTCATCGACGACCAGTGCTGTCTCGACGCCAAGGGCACCGACAATCGCGGCATCACCATCGGCCAGGGCGTGTTCGTCGGCCGCAACACCATCCTGAGCTGCAAGAACGGCGACATCGTGCTCGACGATCGCGCCAACCTCGGCTTCAACTGCGAGATCTTCTCGGCCTCGACGGTGCGCGTCGGCAGCGACGTGCTGATGGCCGCCTACACGTACCTCGTCGGCGGCGATCATCTGTATGATCGCGTCGACATCCCGGTGCTGGCGCAGGGCCGCACCGCCCGCGGCATCGACGTCGGCAGCGGCGTGTGGCTCGGCACGCACGTGGTCGTCACCGATGGATCACGCGTTGGCCGCGACGCCATCATCGGCGCCGGTGCCGTGGTGGTCGGCGAGATCCCCGAGTTCGCCATCGCCGTCGGCACACCCGCGAAGGTGCTGCGCGACCGTCGGGCCGCCGTCGAAACGCCGGCGCCGGGAGGAGACGGGACTGGCCGCTAGCCGCTAGACCCAGCCGCTGTCATGTGTGGAATCGCCGCCATAGTCGAACGTGATCCCGCCCGGGTGACGCCCGAGGCCGACCTGGCCGGCATGGTCACGGCGCTGCTGCACCGAGGGCCCGACGAGGAGGGCCGCGTGTGTCTGCCCGGCGCGGCGCTCGGCATGCGCCGGCTGGCGATCGTGGATCTCGCGACGGGGCAGCAGCCGATCTCGAACGAAACCGGCGACGTGCACATCGTCGCCAACGGCGAGATCTACAACTTCCTCGAGCTGCGCCACGAGCTCGAGGCGCGTGGCCATCGCTTCAAGACGCGCTCGTCCGACATCGAGTCGCTGCTGCACGCCTACGAGGAATGGGGCGAGGAGTTCCCGACGCACGTGCGTGGCATGTTCGCCACCGCGATCTGGGATGCCCGCACCCGCACGCTTTTCGCGGCGCGCGATCGCGCCGGCGAGAAGCCGCTCTACTGGACGCTGACCGACCGCGGACTGCTCGTCGCCTCGGAGCTGAAGGCGCTGCTGACGCGGCCCGAGGTGCCGCGCCGGCTCGACGTCGAGGCGCTCGATCAGTTCCTGACCTACGAATACGTGATCGCGCCGCGCACCATGCTGCAGGGGGTGCACAAGCTGCCCGCCGCGTCGTGGCTGCGCTATCGCGACGGCCACGTCACCGTCGGACGCTACTGGGACCCGGCGACCATCGCCGTGAAGCCGTGGACCGACCGCGATGCCGCCGAGGCCGTGCGCGGCGCGTTGCAGCGCGCCGTCTCCTCGCAGCTGATGTCGGAGGTGCCGCTCGGCGCGTTCCTGTCGGGCGGCATCGACTCGAGCAGCATCGTCGCGCTCATGAGCCAGGGGGCGTCGCAGCCGGTGCGCACGTTCAGCATGGGCTTCGAGGACGGCTCGTACAACGAACTGCCCTACGCGCGCGAGATCGCCACGCTCTTCGGCACCGCGCACACCGAGCAGCTGGTTACTGCCGATCTCGTCGATCTCTTCGAGCGGCTCGTGCCGCACTTCGACGAGCCGTTCGCCGACGTGTCGCTGTTCCCGACCTACCTCGTGTCGCAGGTCGCCCGGAAACACGTGACGGTGGCGCTCAGCGGCGATGGCGGCGACGAGCTGTTCGGCGGCTACGACACCTACGAGGCGCAGGCGCTGGCCTCGAAGTTCCAGGCCGTCGGCGCGCCGCTCGTGCCGGCCCTGGCCGCCGTCGGCGCCGCCCTGCCGCCCACGGGGCAGAAGAAGGGCCTCGTCAACAAGTTCAAGCGGTTCATCGGCGGCGTCGCCACGGCCCCCGCCGACCTCGGGCACTATCGCTGGATGGTGCACCTCGACGCCCGGCGCCGCGCCCGTCTCTACGGCGGCACGCTGCAGGCGGCGTTGGCCGCGAGCGACGTCTACGCGCCGGTGCGCGACGTGCTGCGGCACGCGCGGGTGGACGACACGCTCAACCGGCAGCTTTACGCCGATCTCTCGCTCTACCTGGTCGACGACATCCTGGTGAAGGTCGATCGGATGGCGATGGCCACCTCGCTCGAGACGCGCGCGCCGTTTCTGGACGTCGACGTCATGGAGCTGGCCTTCTCGATGCCCGGCCATCTCAAGATCCGGAACGGCGAGCGGAAGTTCGTGCTGAAGCAGGCCATGAAAGACCTGGTGCCCGAGCGCATCCTGCACCGCAGGAAGCAGGGCTTCAGCATCCCGTTGAAGAACTGGCTGCGCGACGAGCTGCAGCCGCTCATGCGCGATCTGCTTTCGCCCGAGCGGGTGGCGCGCCGCGGCCTCTTCGTGCCGGCCGAAGTCACGGCGCTCGTCGACGCGCACGTCGCCGGACGCGAGAACCACGCCCACACGCTGTTCCCGCTGATGGTGTTCGAGCGTTGGGCCCGGGCCCATCTCGACTGAGCCCGGATCCGTCAGCTGGCGGCCGGGAAGACGCGCTCGAAGGCCGCACGCTCGCGCGTGGCCCGATCGGCGTCCCAGCCGAGCACCGGGGCCAGCACGTCGATGGCGGCCCGCACCACCGCGTCTCCGGGATGGCCCGTGTTGGCGACCGCGGTGCGCCGCAGCAACACGTCGCTCAAGGTGAGCGCGGCTTCGTGGTCCACCACGTGCAGGAGCTCGGCGGCCGTGACCTCGCAGCCGACGGCGAGCCCGCGACCGGTGTCCGGCGTCGCGGCGATGCGGCGGGCCACGAGCGTCCAGTCGTCGCCATAGGTGCGGGCGAGTCGCTCACGCTGATCGGCCGTGGTGCCGGGCGTGTGCGCGCGGCGGGCCGTCGCGACCAGTGCGTCGACCGTCTCGAAGCTCGCGGACGCCAGACGCAGCGCCGGACGCGGGCTGGCGTCGACGGGCTCGCCGAGCGCGCGCGCCACCGCGTCGACGGCGTCGAAGGCCGGCGGCCGCGCCGTGGTGTAGCGCACCGAGTGCAGCGAGACCAGGCCGGGGCACCCGTCGGCGGCGTGATCGACGACGGCGCTTTCCTTGAGCAGCGCCACGGGCGCGTCGGGCGCCGACGTCATCGGCAGCAGGCCGCGATGCACGAGGCGCACGCTCGCGGCATTCAGGCCGGCCTTCGGGAACGCCAGCTGGGCATCGCGCAGCAGGGCCGCGACGTGCGACGGGCCGCCGCACGGCGCATCCGCACCGCCCTCGTGCGGGTCGTGGCTCGTGCCCACGATCGAGACGCCGCGCCACGGCACCAGGAACAGGTAGCGGCCGTCGACCACGCCACCGCACGCGTGATCGCGCGTGAAGCGGGGCACGACGAGATTCATCGCCCGCGACAGCCGCGGCGCCGGGGCCGTCGCGGCCGGACCCGCCAGGCGCGCCGCCAGCGCGCCCGCCCACGGCCCGGCGGCGTTCAGCACGGCGCGCGTGCGGATGTCGAAGGCGGTGTCGGTGCGGGTGTCGCGCACGCGCAGCGCCGCCACGCGTCCGCCGGCCAGCGTCAGCCCCTCCGCGTCGACGTAGGTACCGATGACGGCGCCGAGCGCGGCGGCCGAGGCCGCGGCCGCGACCACGATGCGCTCGGCGTGGCGCATCTGGTAGTCGAACCACACGGCGCCGCCCGTCACCTCGCGATCGCCGATCACCGGATTCAGCCCGAGGCACTCGCTCCGTGACACCACCCGTCCGCCGGGCAGCCGCAGGTGCGGGTCGGCGATGCCGTCGTTCCTGTCGCGCCCGACGAGATCGGTGATGGCCAGCGCGATCCGCATCGCCCACGGATTGCGCGTCGGATGCGTGTAGGTGGGCACGCAGAAGGGCAGCGGATCCACCAGGTGCGGCGCCATGATCGCGAAGGCCCGCCGCTCGGCGATGAAGCGCCGCATCTGCGTGAGGTTGGCCGACTGCAGCGAGCGCAGGCCGCCGTGCAGCGTCTTCAGCGAGTTGAACGACGTGCCGCCGCCGAGGTCGCCACGGTCGATGAGGGCCACGCGCCAGCCGCGGCGGGCCGCCTCCCAGGCCGCCAGCGTGCCGTAGATGCCGGCGCCGACGACCACGAGATCGAACGTCGTGTCGGCCAGGCCGGGAAGGTCGCGCTGCATCGGGCTGCGTGGTCATTGTACGATACAGGGCTGTGACGACCGAGGCGATCCGCCGCTACTGGAACGAGCGCATCCACGACCTGGAGATGACGTCGCACCCCGTCGGGTCGCGCGAGTTCTTCGCCGATCTCGACGACTACCGCTTCGACAAGCTGCGCTACCTGCCGCAGCTGGTCGACTTCGCCGGCTTCCGCGGCCAGCGGCTGCTCGAAGTGGGCTGCGGCATCGGCACCGACCTGGCGCGTTTCGCGGCGGGCGGCGCCGACGTGACGGGGATCGACCTGGCGCAGACGGCGATCGATCTCGCGCGCACCAACTTCGGCCACCTCGGGCTCACCGGCGATCTGCGTGTCGGCGACGGCGAGGCGCTGCCGTTTCCCGACGCCTCGTTCGACGTCGTCTACGGCCACGGCGTGCTGCAGTACGCCGCAGCGCCCGAGCGGATCATCGCCGAGGCGCACCGCGTGCTCAAACCGGGCGGCCGCGGCATCTTCATGGTCTACAACCGCATCTCGTGGCTGAACGCGCTGTCGAAAGTGATGAAGGTCGCCCTCGAACACGAGGACGCGCCGGTGCTGAGGAAGTACTCGATCGGCGAGTTCCGCGCGCTGCTGCGTCCGTTCGGCACGGTCGAGATCGTGCCCGAGCGCTTCCCGGTGAAGTCGCGCCTGCACCACGGCTGGAAGGCGATGGCGTTCAACGGGGCGTTCGTGGGCACGTTCAACGCCCTGCCGCGGGGCCTGGTGCGGCCGCTGGGCTGGCACCTCATGGCGTTCTGCCGCCGCTGACGGTTTCCTCTCAGTAAGTGTCGCGCGCCGGGGCCGCTGGCTAGCATCCCGGAGCAAACGGCGCGGCCCGGACGCCGCGCCAGGAGCGTGCGACATGGCGGACATGACCTCGCGGGCGAAGGCCCTGGTGGTTGGTGTGACGATGCTGGCGGCTGGGTGTTCGGGTACTCAGCCCTCCATGGTGGCTCCCAGCGCGGTGACGGCCGACACCGCCGCGGCGGCCGACGGCTCGACGTTGAAAGTGAGCGCGCCGACGCTCACCGGCCCCGCCAGCGGCGCCACCGTCGACAGCCTGCGACCGACGTTCGAGTTCGTGTCCTCGGCGGGGCGGTTCCTGACGGTGTTTCCGACGCACCGCCTCGAGCTGCTCAGCGGTACCACGGTGATCGACACCCGCACGCTGCCGGCCGGGCAGACGTCGCTCGCGTTCGACCGCGACCTCGAGTACGACACCGCGTACAGCTGGCGCCTGCGGGCCGAGCTGGATGGCGCCGCGGGGCCCTGGTCGGCGCTCGCCACGTTCCGCACGTTCGTGAAGCCGGTGCCCAAGGTGCCGCGTGCCGATGATCCGCCGGCCGGACAGCGCCTGCCGTTACCGGGGTACCTGGCGGGCGTGATGAACGAGCAGTACAACAGCAATCGGAGCGACTGGGCCAGTTCCTGCCAGGACACCTACGGCGAGCGCGGCTGGATCTGGATCGACAAGCTGATCGACAAGCTGCGGTCGATTGACAACCGGTGGGGCTACAACGGCAAGCGGGGCAACATCAACGACCCCTCGAAGGACGTGCTGACCTACCACTACGCCGCCGGCGAGAGCCAGAACAGCACGCAGGTCTACATCATCGACGTGATGGGAGGGCACTGCGGCAACGCCCCGACACCGGTCATCAACGACGTCACGCAGATTACGTTGAGTTCCGGCACGATCGGGCGCTACACCTATCCGCGGCCGGGTCGCACGACGCCGCCCTATTTCTGAGCGGGGAGGCGAACGGCTGAGCCGGGGCCGCCCCGGCTCGGCCGCTCCTCGGGACCCGGCGCTGGCCTCGCCGGGTGAAACGGCGTAAAATCAGAGACTTAGCTTATGGCACAAGTCTACGCCGCGAAGTACCTGGCCAAGGCCGCGCTCAGCGCGCCCAAGGACATGGTCAAGGCCGTGGTGGCGAAGTACACGCCACTGCATCCCACCGTCTTCATCTTCCACTGCACGTTCGTGTGCGACGCCCGTTGCGAGATGTGCAGCAACTGGACGCGTGGCAACCGCAAGGAGGACATGTCGCTCGAGCAGATCGAGCGCGCCTTCTCCTCGAACCTCTGGAAGGACATCGAGAACGCCAGCCTCTCGGGCGGCGAGCCGACCACGCGCAACGACATGGTCGACATCTGCCGGCTGATGATCGACAAGTTCCCGAAGCTGCGGAAGCTCACCATCAACACGACCGGCCTCACGCCGCAGCGCGGCATCCCGATGCTGACCAAGGTCGTCGAGATGTGTCACGAGCGCAACGTGATCTTCTCGACCCGCGTGTCGATCGACGGCGTCGGCGACATGCACGGGGAAGTGCGCAACGTCCGCAAGGCCTTCGAGAAGGCCGGCAAGACGATTGCCGCCATGCAGGAGCTGCAGAAGAAATACCGCTTCAATTTCGGCATTTCCTCGACGATTTTCTCCAAGAACCTCGACGACGCCGACAACATCCTGGCGTGGGCGAAGAAGGAGAAGCTCGACATCGTCTTCAACATGGTGCGGTTCACCGACGCCATGCTGGGCAACCAGGAGCTCGAGGGCACGTTGAAGCCGATGGGTGTGGAAGAGCAGCGCATGCGCGCGTTCTTCATGGACCGCGTGCGCCAGGACCCGCTGCTCGACGGCCAGAACTACATCTACATGCACTACGCCGACATGATCGCGAACGGCTACCACCGGCTCACGCCGTGCCCGTTCCAGACGCAGGGCGTGATGCTGAACCCGAACGGCGACCTGTTCTTCTGCGAGAACAGCGACGTCGTCGGCAACGTGACGAAGGAAGATCCCGAGGCCATCTACTTCCGCGAGGCCTCGCAGCAGCACCGCAAGCACATCCGCGACGAGAAGTGCCCGAGCTGCCTCAGCCCGTGCCAGATGAACGTCGCCGCCATCAAGCAGGTGGTGCCGTACGCGAAGTTCCTCGTGCGGGCGTCGATGGAGAAGCGGCGGCCGTCGGTCGACGCGCCGGCCGTGCCTCCCGCCGCTGCCGCGTCCGTGTAGGCGGCGGGTAATTTTCGTAAATTATCAGTTCGAGCCTGATTTTATTTCACAAAAGTAATTGAAGGTAATCGGCGATAAAAACTAGAAAAGGCGTGTGAGTACACCAGCCAAGCGGGGCCGGCCGCTCAAGTTCGGTCGGCCCACTCGCCCTCTTTCAGTCTCGTTACCGGAAGACGTCATCGCGTGGCTGGAGTCGATCGACCCAGACCCCGCCTGGGCCATCGTGGGGATGTTCGAGAAGGCGCGCCATCGCTCGGCCGGACCCGCGTCCGCCAGTCCTGCGGAACTGGTGCAGCTGCCAGGGAAGCGGGCGCTGATTCTCGTGACCCCCGACGTGTTCGACGGGCTCGACGGCGTCGCCGTGATCCGGCTGTCCGACGGTCGCGGGTTCCTGGCGCTCGAACCGGGCAAGGGCTACGCAGACCTGGAACTGGCCGTGGCCGACCGCAGTGAAGCCCCTGGCCTGTCTCCCGAGCGCCGCCAGGCGCTCGCCAACATTCGCCAGACCCTGCGGGAATGGCGACAGGCCGGCCTCCGTTTCGACGAGCGCTCCATCCTGGTCGTCGACCGGCAGGACGTCGGGACGAAGGCCCGCTCACCGTCGGGCCTGGCGCCCCGCATGAAGCCCGGCGGTGCACAGTCGCTCGACCGCGCGACGGTGGCCACCGTCGTGGCCTACGTCGCCACGCTGGTGGCTGTCGCCACACCTGGCGGGGCCGTGCTCGCCCTGGTGACGCACGCGCTCCTGATGGCGCTGGCCTCGCGGTGCTGCGCGCCATGATGCCCGAGTCGTGATGTTCTACGATCACGATCGGGCCGATCGTCGGACTCGGCCTCAGCACCACGACGATGTTGCTGCTGTGGGCTGTCGCAGGACGCGGCCTCGTGCTCTTCGTGGCCGCGCCGGCTCTGGCGTGGCTGCTGGTCGTGCCGGCGCGTCGGCTGCGCGAGCGCTGGCGTGCGCCCGTGCCGGCCATCGGCGACTGGCGGGCTGTGATGCTGGTCCTGCTGATCGTGCCGTTCGTCGTGGCGCGGCCGTTGTCGCTCGTCGGCGCCGACCGGCCCGAAGGGCGGGTGTACCGCGCCTACTTCACGGCCGACTACGTGTGGCGCCGCGCCATCGTGGCTGAAGTGGCCAAGGGCGAGTTCCCACCGCGCAATCCCTACTATCTGCGCGACCGCCTGCACTACTACTGGCTCGGCCACCTGCCCGATGCGGTGGAGTATCGCGCCGTCGGCGACCGGCTCGACATGGACGACGTGCTGCTCGGGTCGTCGGTGCTGGTCGACGCCGCGTTCGTGCTCGTGATCTTCGGGTTGGCGCGACTGGTCGTGCCCGTCGGATGGGCGGCCGCGGCCGGCGTCGCGTGGGCGTTCTTCCTGACGAGCTTCGAGGGCGTGGCCGGCATCTGGGTGCACGTCGCCGACGGCGTCGACTGGAAGCAGGTGCGCTACGTCAACATCGACGCGGTCACGCGCTGGTTCTTCGGCGGCATGCCCATCGACGGCATCCATCGCATCCTCTGGTATCAGCCGCACCACGCCCTGGCCTATGCGCTGGGCTTCGTCGGCCTGGTCGTGGTGGCACGCCGCCGGCAGCGGGCCGATCCGGGCGTCTTCGCCGCGGCCGGCGTGCTCTTCGCGATCTGTACGCTGGTCAGCAGCTTCGTCGCCCTGATGGCCGTGGCGGCGACGGCCCTTTACGAAGGCGTCGCGACGGTGCGGGCGCGGCAGTGGCAGGCGGCGCTCATCAACGCGGCATGGGCGGCGCTGCCGCTGATGCTCGCCGTGGCGGTGGTGACCGAACTGCAGTACATCGATCACCAGCCCGGCAACCTCGGCACCATGCGGTTCGGGCTGAATGAACTGGCCGCCCGGCGCATCTTCCAGTCGGCGTTCATCTCCGCCGGCCCGATTCTGCTGCTCGGACTCGTCGGCGTGTGGGTGGCGTGGAAGCGCGGCCTCGCCGACGCCTGGCCGCAGGTGGCGGCCATCGTCGCCTCGATCGTCATCTACTTCTACATCGACATCCGCGACCACGGCGACGTCTACGTCGGCTGGCGTGTCGGCCACGTCGTGTTCATCGCGCTCGCACCGTTCGTGGGGCTGGTGCTGATCGAGGCCCGCCGGCTGCGGGGCGCCGCCGGCTGGGCGTCGTGGCTCACGATCGCGCTGCTGGCGCTCGGCGCGGCGCCCATGTACGCCATCGACGCCTACAACACGCAGGACGTCGAGAATCAGCTCGATGGCCCGTCGTTCCACTGGACCATGGTGCTGACGCCCGGCGAACAGGAAGGGCTGCGCTGGCTGCGCGACCACACCGCGCCGGACGCGGTCGTGCAGGTCGACGCGTACTCGCGCGACTCCGACACCTGGGGCTTCATCCCGGCGTTCGCCGAGCGTCGCATGGCGGTCGGCCTGCCGCTCGGCCTCGTGCCGCTCGAGAAATACCAGACCGGGTCGCTGCGCATGCGCTGGCTGTACGACGCGCCCAACCCCCGCAGCGTCTTCACGCTGGCCGCCACGTCGGGCATCGACTACATCGTCGTCGGACGCCCCGAACGGCGCGATCATCCCGGCGTCGACACGCGGCTGGCCGGCGCCGCCGACGTGCTGCCGCGGGTGTTCCAGAACGACGCGCTCACCATCTACGAGGTGTTGCGCCCCGGACATGTGCACTGACGGGCAGCGCCGCCGGCGACCCGCATAGTACGATTCGCGTTCGTGACTGCCGCTGCTCTCCGCCGCTTCGCGACGTTCCTCGTGGTCGGCGCCGTCGGCCTCGGTGTGAACCAGGGCGCGCTCTACCTGCTGGTGTCGCGCGGCGTCCTGAGCTCCACCTGGGCCTCGCCGATCGCGATCGCCATCTCGATGGCGGTGACGTTCGTGCTGAACGCCGTGTGGACGTGGCGCGATCGCGGCGCCGACTCGCCGCTGCGCCGCGCCGGCCTCTACGTCGTCATCAACACTGGCGGGCTGCTGATCAACTGGGGCCTGCTCGTCGCGCTCGAGCGCGCCGGCCTGCACTACCTGTGGGCGAACATCGGCGGCGCCGGCGCGGCGGCGATCTGGAACTTCCTGCTGAACAACCGCATCACCTGGCGGCGCTAGTCGACCCGGTTCTCGCGTCGGGCGTGCGTCGCAGCCACAGCACGAGTCCCGGCAGGTTGCCGGCGAGTCCGGTCAGCACGATCAGCGTGGACAGCGCGAATGCCTGCGGATCGGGCACCCCCATCGGGCGCAACAGCCACACGATGATGCCTTGCGGCACGCCGAAGCCGCTCACCGAGATCGGCACGAGCAGCATCAGCAGGCCGAGCGGCATCACCAGCAGGTAGTAGGCGAACGGCACGTGCAGGCCCAGGCCGAGGCCGAGCCCGTACGCCTGCACGATGCGCAGCACCTGCACGACGATCGACCAGCCCATCACCGTCGCCAGCGCGCCGCGATGGCCCCGGTAGTGCGCCACCGCGTCGGCCAGGCGCAGCAGGCGGCGGGCGAGGGGCCCGTCGTGTCGATCGGCCGGCAACACCGCGCGCAGCAGCGTGTCGCCCCAGAAGGCGGCGACGCAGGCGAGGCCCAGCACGAGCACGGCGGCGACGACACGCAGCGGATCGATGCCGCCCGGCGTCCAGGCGGCGAGGCCCGCCGCGCCCATGGCGGCGAGCGCCAGCACGCCGAGCACGCGGTCGACGACCACCGAGGCCAGCGCGTCGCCGAGGCGCGAGGTGATCTGCGAGAGGCTCCAGGCGCGGGCCGCGTCGCCGCCGACGCCGGCCGGCAGGAAGCTGCCGACGAACGAGCTCGTGAGGAAGATGCGGGCGGCCTGTCCGGTGGTGACCGCGATGCTGGCGGCGCGCAGCAGCAGCACCCAGCGCCAGATCATCACCATCCGATCGAGCGCGACGAGGCCGAGCACCGCGAGCAGGTGTGGCCGCGAGATGGAGGCCACGGCGGCCAGCGAGGCGCGCATGTCGATGCGCGTGCCGAGCCAGGCGAGGATGCCGGCGGTGACGGCGGCGCGCACCCACCACGAGCCGGCGAGCCGGGCGAGCACGGCTAGCGGCCTCCGGCCGGCTTCCGTGCGACGAACGTCAGCGTCTCGAACAGGTTCTTGCGGATCTTGAAGACGAGCTCGGTGGTGCCGGTGTGACGCGACAGGGCATCCACGCCGGGGATGTTCACGAGCAGCGCGGCGGCGGCCAGGGCATCGCGACCGAGCCCCGTGGCCAGGCCGATCGCGCGCTCGACGTGCTGCACCTCGAAGCCGCCGTCGTTGAAGAGCTGCTTGCAGCGACGCTCGGTGGTGACGAAGTTGTGCGTGTAGTCGACGTCCCAGAAGAACGTGCGTTCCTTCAGGTAGTCGGGCACCACCACGAACAGCACGCCGCCGGGACGCAGGGCCCGGAGGGCCTCGGCCGTGAACTCACGCGCCTGCTCGATGCCGTTCATGTGCTCCAGCACCTGATCGGCGTAGACGACGTCCACGCTGGCATCAGGCACGGGAATCGGCGGCGCCCATGACTCGATGACGTTCAGGCCCTTGCCGCGCAGCACCTGGATCAGGATCTGGCTGGCCTCGATGGCGGTGTAGCGCCAGCCGGCCGCGACGGCCTGTTCGGCCAGCGTGCCGTGACCCGGGCCCACTTCCACCATGTCGCCAGGCGCCGGCTTGAATCGCTGCAGCAGCGACAGCCGATGCTGCTCGATGCGGCTGCGCCGGCCGCTGCCGTAGCCGGTGAGCTTCTTCTCCGAGAACGACTTGTAGAAGGTGTCCTGCTGCTGGTCTGCCACGCGGGTCCTGACTGTACACGACAACGGGCGGCAGGAACACCTGCCGCCCGTGGCCGAGGAACGAAGGGCGAGTCTAGCGGTTCAGATAGCTGAGCGCGCTGCGGGGCGGCGGGTAGACGTTCTGGCTGCTCGGCAGGATGCCCGAGTACTCGATGTGGAACGAGTAGCCATTGGCGCCGGCGCCACCGATCATGTCCCAGAAGTCGCGCGAGACGCAGCGCACCGGCACGTCGTCCGAAATCGGACGGCCGCCGCCGGCGTCCTTGATGCACCAGCCGGAGTCGGGGCCCTGCGGGTTGAAGCGCGAGTGGCCGTAGTGCACCGCGGCGATGGCAGCGCTCCAGAACGCGATGCGACCGTCGCGGGTCGACGCCGAGCCGAGGTCGACGCGCAGCGTGTTGTGGATGTTGACCACGATGTTGAACAGCTCGTTGATCGAGATGTTGCGGGGCGGCCCGATGGTGCCGTCGTCGACGGTGCCCACCACGCCGCCAGCGGGCGCCGGCGTGTGGAACGTCCACACGTTCGACCACGGGCCCACCTGCGTCTGGTACTCGGCGCGGACGCGCCAGGCGTAGTCGACGTCGGCGTTCAGGTCGGACGCCGAGCTGAGCGACGTGTTGCCGCCGGTGCCCTGGCCGACGACCGTTTCGTTCACGACGTTGCCGGCCGCGTCGAACAGCTGGACGCGGTACTCGAGGGCCACCGACGTGAACTTGCCCGTGGCGTTGTCGAACACGAACGTCGGCTTGCGGGTATCGACCTTCGAGCCGTTGGCGGGCGACGACGGCGTCGGCGCGCTGACCTTCAGCGTGGAGCCATCGACGTTGGCGGCGGCGTTACCGGCCGCGGCACTGGGCGAGACGGGGCTTTCCGGGTTCTGGGCGCAGGCGACGGCGAGAGCGACCACGCCGACGGATGCTGCGAGCAGCGATCGTCGTTCCATGTGTAACTTGGCTCCTCGAGCGAATGGGGCAGCGACCGCCCCGGCGACTGACCAAAGGATGATAGCGCATACCCATCATTTCTGTGGTGAATTTCGAGACACCGTGAGCCGGCGTGTTACCATCCTTCGGTTTGTTGTTCCGGTTGCGCCCCTCGTGGCCGGAGCGGCCGGCGCGCGACGCGCGCCACTTCGTGGGGAGCAGAGTGAACATGCGATTTGTGACGGCACTGGCGGTAGCGGGTGTGCTGGCGGGCGTGACGAGCGCCGCGGCGCAGTCCGATGAGTCGCGCTTCTACCTCTCGGTCAACGGCGCCTTCGAGCCAGGCTCGCAGACCTACAAGGACGACGGCACCTTCAAGCTGTACGACGAGACCGGCAAGCTCTCGGTGGGCAGCGAGTCGTCGAGCGGCGCGGTGCTCGACTTCGGCGTCGGCGCGCGCGTCGCCGGCAACTTCCTGGTCGGCGCCAGCTTCCATCGCACGTCGAGCACGGCCGACGCGTCGGTGAGCGGCCAGGCGCCGCATCCGATCTTCTTCGACCGTCCGCGCAGCTTCTCGTCCACGGTGGGCGACATGAAGCGCACCGAGCAGGGCCTGCACCTGAGCATCGGGTACCGGATTCCCCTCGGCGACAAGCTGGATTTCCAGATCCTGGCCGGCCCCTCGCAGTTCCGCTTCTCGCAGGAAGTCGTGAGCGGCGTGACCATCACCGAGCAGGGCGGCGCCTTCACGGCGGTCAACACGACCTACGCGGTCGATCGTCGCAAGAAGAACGCCTGGGGCGGTCACGTCGGCGGCGACCTTTCCTACGCTTTCTACCAGAACGACAACACCAGCTTCCGGCTCGGCGCCTACGTGCGCTACGCCGAGGCGGCGTCGGACTTCCAGGTCGTGTCGAACACGGTGTCCACCAAGATTGGCGGCATCCAGTTCGGCGGCGGCCTTCGCGTCCGCTTCTAGGTCTCGCGCTTACGGCGCCTTCGCGGGCCGGCTCGGTGGCGACACCGGGCCGGCCCGTTGTCGTGTACGGCGTCGAATCCGCCGTACGGACGTCGGGCCGGTGGGTGAGCCACCCACCGGCCCGGAGGTCGCGTCGAGGTGTGCGCGCGGACCGGCGGGGCGGTCCACGCTGGCGGCTACTGCGGCAGCGCCGAGCGCGGCGGCGGATACACGTTCTGGTCGCGCGGCAGGATCCCGATGTAGTCGGTGTGGAACCGGTAGCCGTCGGCGCCGGCGCCGCCGATGAGGTCCCAGGCGTCGCGCGACACGCAGCGCACGATCACGTCGTCCGACTGCGGCCGGCCCGAGCCGCCGTCCTTGATGCACCAGCCGTTGTCGGGGCCCTTCGAATTCCAGCGGGCGTGCCCGTAGTAGATGGTGGCCACGGCGCTGGCCAGGAACGCGTTGCGCTGGTCGCGCGTGGAACGCGAGCCCAGGTTGGCGCCAGAGCCGTCGTGGTAGCCGACGATGATCGAGAGCGCCTCGTCGATGCTGATGTTGCGCGGCGCGCCGATGCTGCCCGTGGTGCCACCACCCGTGCCGCCACCCGTGCCGCCGCCGCCACCGGTCGGGGCGTTCGGCGTGCGGAACGCCACCCAGGCCGAGCGCGGGCTCTCGATGGCGCCGTTGGTGGCATAGGTGCGCCAGTAGATGGTGGTCGCGTAGGGCGCGGCCGCGCCGGCCGGAATCGAGGTGGTGACACCGCCGCTGTAGGCGCCGCTGAGCACGGCCTGGATCGCCCCTGGATCGGGGACGAGCGCCAGCTCGATGAAGATCGCCACGGGACCGGCGGGCCCCGAGACGCGGCCGTTGCGCACGACGAAGGTGGGGGCCAGTTCGTTGATCTGGCCGGCCGGCGCGACTGGCGCCGGCGTCTCGATCACCACGGGTTCGGCGACCACGAAGCTGGCGGCGCTCGAGTACGGGCCCGTGTTGGCGCCATCGGCGTTGCGGGCGCGCCAGTAGTAGGTGCCCGGCGTCGTGAGCGACTGGGGCATCTTGTAGGTGGTGCGTCCGCCGGTGCCGACGGCGATGTTGTCGGCCGCGTGCACGATCTGCTGGAAGCCGGCGTCGCTGGCCAGCTGGAACTGCATGTAGAGCGGCCGCACGCCCGACGTGCTGCCGTTCTCGATGAGGAACGTATAGGGCTGCTGGGTGGTCTCGAGCGTCTGGCCGGCGAACGGCTCGAGCGGTTTGGGCGCCGTGATCGAGACACCGGGAATCGGCCCGGCGATGTCGGGGCTGAGCGGGTTGGCGCTCTTCGACTGCTGGCACGCCGCGGCGGTGACCGCGACGAGGCCGAGGACGACGGCTCGAACGACTCGCATGCTGACTCCCACGGAAAAGGACCGCCGGCAGGCCGCGCGCGGACTCCGTGGGAGGTCGGAGCGGCCGGGCGCGCGAAGCCCTTCCGGTACCCCTCCTATCGGCAGGGGCTGCACAGGACTTTACACAGTGGAACTGCCGAGTACAAGTGGGAAATGGCAGGATCCCGGCCGCGGCCGGGCTGCTGCCGGCCGGCTAGTGCTTGCGGAGCAGGAAGAGCGCGCCGCCGCCGAGCGAGAACAGCATGATGAGCACGGTGCCCAGCAGCGACACGGCCACGGCGGCTTCCACGCTGAGGCCGAAGCGGGCGAAGAAGAAGCTGAACACCGCCTCGCGCACGCCGAAGCCGTTGATCGACACCGGCACCATCTGCAGCACCAGCGCCACCGGCACCAGCACGCCGGCCATCACGAGCGGCAGCGGCACCGCCAGGCTGCGCGCGGTGAGCGAGTAGAACGCGACGATCACGCCCTGCACCAGCAGCGCTCCCAGGAGGGCGCCGGCCAGCGCCGAGGGGCGCTGGCGGAACTTCGTGAGGGTGGCCTGCAGCTTCTCGAGGCGAGCACCCAGGGATGGCCGAGGGCGCGCAGCGGAACTCAGCACCAGGTCGAGCAGGCCGGGTGCGAAGAACAGCAGCAGGCACATCGCCAGCGCGGCCAGCGCACCACCTCGATCCAGATGGTGCCGGGGATGTCGATGCCGATCGTCCGGGCGCCGATGGCGCCCACCGCGCCCACCGAGAGCAGCGCGAACAAGCCCAGGATGACGGTCGACCAGCACCACCATCGTCGCCGTGGTCTTCGACCGGGCGAGCTTCGAGGTGTCGGCGATGCGGACGACGTCGCCGCCGATGTTGCTCGGCGGGAAGTTGTTGAAGAAGAGCGCGACCCAGAACGACTCGGTCAGGGTGCGGGCCGGCACGTGGACGTGCTGCGCGTCGAGCAGCAGGCGCCAGCGCCACACGCTCACCGCCATGAAGCCGTGCATCGACATCGCCGCGGCGATCCACAGCGGCTGGACGCGGCGGAACGTCTGCCACAGCGAGTCGAGGCTCGTGTCGCGCAGCACGAACGCCATCAGGCCCACCGACAGCCCGAGCTTCACGGCCATCAGCAGCAGGCGCTGCCAGAGCGAGGCGCGGGGGCGCGGGCGGAGGTTCCGCCGAGTCGGGCACGGTGGGATCGTCTGCGGCTTCCAAACCGTCGAGATATAGCATAAGTGTTGACAGGTCAGCAAGAAGCGGCTGTCTCGGTGGTAAGATACGAGCGCCCGTGTCGCCGGCCGCTCCGTCCTCGAATCCGTCGCGCCCCCTGCGCATCCTGATGCTCGCTCCGGAGCCGTTCTTCGAGCCCCGGGGCACGCCGTTCAGCGAGTTCCACCGCATCAAGGCGCTGGGCGCGCTGGGCCACTCGATCGACCTCGTCACCTACCCGATCGGGCGCGACGTCGACCTGCCGAACCTGCGCATCATCCGCAGCCTGCGGCCGCCCTTCGTGCGGAAAGTGCCGATCGGGCCGTCGGCGGTGAAGGTCGTGCTCGACGCCTTCATGCTGCTCACGATTGCACGCGTCGCGCTGACCGGCCGCTACGACGCCATCCACTCGCACGAGGAGATGGGACTCGTCGGGGTGTGGCTGTCGAAGCTGCTCGGCATCCCGCACCTCTACGACATGCACTCGAGCCTGCCGCAGCAGCTGAGCAACTTCAAGTTCAGCGGCTCGACCGTGCTGCGCACGGTGTTCGACGTCGCGGAACACCAGATGGTGGGGAAGTCGGACGTCGTCATCACCATCTGCCAGGAGCTGCAGGACACGGTGGTGGCGATGGGTCACGGCGCCCGCGCGCTGCTCATCGAGAACGTCATGGGGGGCGACGTCGAGGATCCACCGACGCTCACGCCGGCGACGATCCGCGAGCGCTGGGGCCTGCCGGCCGAGGCGCCGATCGTGCTCTACACCGGCACCTTCGAGGCCTACCAGGGACTCGAGATGCTGATCGCCGCGGCGGCGCGCCTGCAGGGCACGCACCCGCACGCGCGCGTGCTCGTGGTGGGCGGCGAGCCCCAGCAGGTCGAGGCGGCGTCCGACGTGGCCCGTCGCGAGGGCGCCGCGAACGTGGTGTTCACCGGACAGCAGCCGGCGCGCGAGATCCCGGCGTTCGTGGCGGCGGCCGCCATTCTCGCCTCGCCGCGCATCCGCGGCACCAACACGCCGCTCAAGATCTACTCGTACCTGCGATCGGGCACGCCGATCGTCGCCACCAACCTGCTCACGCACACGCAGGTGCTGTCGCCCGACGTCGCGCGGCTGGTGGCCCCCGAGCCCGGGCCGTTCGCCGAGGCGCTCGGCGCGCTGCTCGACGATCCAGCCGCCGGTCAGGCGCTGGCGCGCGCGGCGAAGGCGCTGTCGGACGCGCGCTACAGCCGCGAGGTCTACCTCACGCGCACCGCCGAGGCCTGCCGCCGGCTCGCCGCGGCCCGCGACGGCGCCAGCGGGATGCCGGCGACGGAGACCGTCGTCTGATGCGGGTGCTCGTCACCGGGGCCACCGGGTTCACCGGCGGCCACCTCGCACGCACCCTGGCCCGGCGGGGCGACGACGTCCGCGCGCTGGTGCGCTCGAAGAGTCTGTCGCGCTTCGCCAGCTCGGAGTTGCCGCTGGCCGGCGTCGTGCCGGCCGAAGGCGACCTGAACACGCCCGAGGCCCTGGCTCGCGCCTGCCACGGCGTGGAGGTCGTGTACCACATCGCCGCCACATACCGCGAAGCCGGCCAGCCCGACTCGGCGTATCGCGCCATCAACGTCGACGGCACACGCCAGCTGCTCGAAGCGGCGAAGGCGGCTGGTGTGCGGCGCGTGGTGCACTGCTCGACCGGCGGCGTGCACGGCCACATCGCGCATCCGCCGGCGAACGAGGACGCGCCGTTCAATCCCGGCGACGTCTACCAGGACACCAAGCTCGAGGCCGAGCAGCTGGCGCGCCGCTTCGGCACCGAGCAGGGCCTTGACGTCGTCGTCGCCCGGCCGATCGGCATCCACGGCCCCGGCGACACGCGCTTCCTGAAGATGTTCCGCGGCCTGGCGCGCGGCCGCTTCCCGATGCTCGGGCCGTGCACCGCCTTCTACCACCTGACGTACATCGACGACCTGGTCGACGGCTTCCATCTGTGCGGCACGGTACCGGCGGCGTCGGGACGCACCTACATCCTCGCCGGCGAGCGCTACACGACGTTGAACGAGCTGGTGGCGCTCGTGGCCGAGGAGCTCGGCGTGCGGCCACCGCGCCTCCACCTCCCGTTCTGGCCGGTGTGGATGGCGGGCCTCGCGTGCGAGCTGATCTGCGTGCCGCTCAGAATCGAGCCGCCGCTCTATCGCCGGCGGGTAGACTTCTACACGAAGAGCCGCGCCTTCGACATCACCCGCGCGAAGACGGAACTGGGCTACGCGCCGAAGATCGATCTGCGCGAGGGGATCCGCCGCACCGTGGCGTGGTACCGGGCGCAGGGGATGCTCTAGCGGCGAGGGGCTGGCGGCTGGGAAGAACAGGATGCGGAAGCTGAACATCGTTCACGTGTGCGACCACCTCGGGTGGGCGGGATCCCGGATGCACGGGGTGAAGCGCCTGTTCGCGTGGATGATGCCGCGGTTCGATCGCACCCGCTTCAACGCGTCACTGGTCAGCCTGCGCCGGAAAGACCTCTCCGAGGACACGCTCGAGCAGTTCGGCATCGACGTCACGTATCTGGGCCGGCACAAGTTCGATCCGGCGACGTACACGCACCTGCTGAAGGTGCTCGAGGACAAGCAGGCCGACGTCGTGCACCTGCACGGCTACGGTGCCACGACGTTCGGGCGGATGTGCGCGGCGCGGCTGGGCATTCCGGCCATCCTGCACGAGCACGCGAATCACACCGACACGCCGTGGTTCCAGAAGCTGGCCGACGGATGGCTGGCGAAGTACACCGACGTCGCCATCGCGGTGTCGCAATCGACGGCGGAGTTCACGATCCGCGCGCGGTTGATGCCGAAGGAGCGCACGCACGTCGTGTACCTCGGCGCGCCGCTCGACGAGTTCGCGCGTCCCCGCAGCGCGGCCGAGATCGCGGAGGCGCGACGCGCCCTCGCCGTGCCCGACGGCGCGGTGGTGGTGGGCTGTGTCACGCGCCTGATGCCCTCGAAGGGCAACGAGTTCCTCGTGGCCGCCGCGCCGGCGGTGCTGGCCGCGCATCCCGAGGTGCGGTTCGTGCTGGTGGGCGAGGGCGAGCTCGACGCGCCGCTGAAGGCGCAGGCGGCGAGCCTCGGCCTGGGCGAGCGCTTCCACTTCGCCGGCTTCACGCGCGACGTCGCCGCGGCTTTCAGCGCCATGGACGTCGTGGTCTTCCCGTCGCTCTGGGAAGGCACCCCGCTCACCGCGTTCGAGGCGCTGGCGATGGGCAAGCCGATCGTCTCGACCGACGCCGACGGTCTGCTCGACGTGCTGCAGGACGGCCGCGATGCGCTGGTCGTGCCCAAACGCGACAGCGCCGCGTTGGCCACCGCGATCCTGCGCCTGATCGACGACCGCGCGCTGGCGGCGCGCCTCGCCGATGGCGCGCGCGCGACCGGGCAGCGGTACGACATCGGCGCCTTCGTGCGGAAGATGGAGCAGCTCTACGTGTTGCTGCACGAGACCTCGAAGGCCACCAAACGCCAGAGCGCGCTGACGGCCGACCTGTCGTTCCTGCACGACGGAGCCCGCCCGTGAGCGACACGCCGGCGCGCTCCGACGCCTGGCGTCTCGGCGCCGCGGCCACGGCCCTGCTGGCCGTCGTGCTGCTCGGGTGGGCGCTGTCGGTGAACTACACGCGGGCCTCGTACGGCTTCTTCTCGGACGGCTCGACCTACTACGGCCTCGGCCACAGCATCGCCGACGACGGCGACTTCGAGTACCGCAAGGAAGACCTCGTGCGTGTGTGGCGCGAGTACCCGAGCGGCCCGGAAGGCATCTTCCTGAAGCGCGGCAGCGATCCCGACCTGCGGGTCGACGGCCAGGCGCCGTTCGTGCACTGGGACGTCAAGCCCGACCCGAACCCGACGCGCCTCTACTACGCGAAGTCGTTCCTGTATCCGCTCTTCGCGGCGCCGTTCATCAAGCTCGCCGGCACCAACGGCTTCCTCGTGCTGCACGTGCTCGTGGTGCTGGTGACGTTCGTGTGCGCCTACGCGTTCCTCGTGACCCGGAGCTCTCCGCTGGCGGCGCTGGTCTTCGCGGCGACGTTCGTGTTCGTCTCGGTCACGCCGGTCTATCTCGTGTGGCTCACGCCCGACCTCTTCAACTCCGGGCTCGTGGTGCTGTCGTACTTCTTCTGGCTCTACAAGGAAGTGGCGACGCCGGATCGCCCGTCGGGCACGCCGCGCACGCCGTGGCTCGTCGGACCGCGCACCGATCTCGTCGCCGCGGTATGGCTCGGGCTCGCCACCTTCTCGAAGCCCACGCACGTGCTGCTGATGTTCCCGATTCTCGCGCTCTTCGCGCTGCGAAAGCAGTGGCGGCGCGGGTTCGTGTGCGGCGTCGTGTATTCGGTGGTGGTGCTGGGCCTCTTCGGCGCCAACGTCGCCATCACCGGCGACTACAACTACCAGGGCGGCGATCGGAAGACGTTCTACAGCGGCGGGGAGTCGAAGGGCTTCCCGATGCAGACCGACGATCGCACGTTCGACACGACCGGCATCGGCAGGACGACCAACGGCGTGCTGGTCGATGTGCTGTTCAACCGCGACGCGGTCGTGAACGTGTTCCGTCACAACCTCGCGTATTTCTTCGTCGGCCGCCACACGGGCTTCGCGATCTACTACCTGCCGGGCATGGCGGCGCTGGTGCTGTTCCTGCTGGTGCGGCGGCAGCAGACGACGTGGGGGTGGCTGGTGGCCGCCGGCGGCATCGGCTCGGCCATCGCGCTCATGCTCTACATGCCGTTCACGTACTCGGGCGGCGGTGGGCCGGTGGGGAACCGCTACTTCCTCGGCGTGTATCCGGTCTTCCTGTTCCTGATGCCGGGTCTGGCGCGGCCGTGGCTCGGCGTGCTGACCGCGGCGCTGAGCGCGCTCTTCGTCACGCCGGTCGTCAGCAACCCGTTCTATTCGTCGTTCTTCCCGGGCGAGCACACCAAGACGGGCCTCTTCCGCTATCTGCCGCTCGAGCTGTCGCTCGTGAACGATCTGCCGGTGAACGTCAGCCCGTCCAGATCGCGGCAGCCGCTCGGCGGCACACCGCCGGTGAGCGCGTACTTCATGGACGACAACGCCTACAACCGCGAGGGCGATGCGTTCTGGGTGCGCGGGGAGAGCCGGGTCGACATCATGTTGCGGGCGCCGGCCCCGAGCGCGCCCGGGCCGAATGGCGACGAGGCGCACCCGCTGCGCATCCCGCGGATGGAGATCCGGCTCGAGTCGGGCCCGAAGCCCAATCGCGTCACCATCCGCACCGGCGCCGTCACGCAGGTGGTCGACGTGCCGGCGAGCGACGCCCGTACGCTGGTCGTGCCGATGGGCGAGGGCCTCGCCTACAAGCCGTTTCCCGAGAACCCGACCAACTACGTCTACGCGATCTCGATCGAGAGCCAGAGCGGCTTCATCCCGCTCTTCGAGACCGGCGGCAAGGACAACCGCTTCCTCGGCATCTTCGTGAAGATGACGCCGCTGTACGAGTGATGCGCGTCCTCGTCGTCACGTCCAGTCCGCCGTACGTCGAGGGCGGACACCTCGTCATCGCCCGCGAGCTGGTGCGGGCCTGTCGTGCCGAAGGCCACGAGGCGGATCTGGTGGTGACGCCGCAGAACCGCTTCGGCCGCCAGGGCGCCGCGTATCTCGCCGCCTGGCTGACCGACGTCGGGGTGGGCGCCGACGGGGCGCCGGTGGACCGCGTGATCAGCCTGCGCTACCCGGCGTTCGCGGTGCGGCATCCGCGCCACACGTGCTGGCTGAATCACACGATGCGCGAGTACTACGACCTGTGGCCGCGCTTCTCGGCGTCGCTGTCGTGGAAGAACCGCCTCAAGGAAGGCCTGCGCCGCACGCTCATCCACGCCGCCGACCGCCGCTGCTTCGCGCGCATGGCGTCGCGGTACGCCATTTCGTCGACCGTGCGGGCGCGGCTGGCGCAGCACGGCATCGCGAGCGATGTGCTGCTGCCGCCGCCGCCGTCGCGGCCGTATCGATGCGACGAGTACGGCGACTTCATCTTCGCGGTGTCGCGCCTCACGCCGCTCAAGCGCTTCGATCTGCTGCTGTCGGCGATGGCGCTGCCGGTGGCGCGGACGGTGCGGCTGGTCATCGCCGGTGACGGCGACGCCCGCGAGACGCTCGAAGCACAGGCGCGCCGGCTCGGCCTCGAGTCGCGCGTCACGTTCACCGGCCGTGTGTCGGACGAGGCGCTGGTCGATCATTACGCGCGCTGCCGCGCCGTGGCGTTCGTGCCGTTCGACGAGGACTACGGCTTCGTCACCGCCGAGGCCTTCGCGTCCGGCAAGGCCGTCGTGACCTGCCGCGACTCGGGCGGACCGACCGAGCTCGTGCAGGACGGCGTCAGCGGCCGCATCGTCGAGCCGACGGCGGACGCGGTGGCGGCGGCGCTCGCCGAACTCGCTGGCGACGCCGATCGCGCGGCGTCGATGGGCGCCGCGGCCCGCGAGCGCGTCGCGCCCCTGACGTGGCCGGCCACCGTGGCGCGCCTGCTCGCCGCCGGCGGCCCGGCGCGCGGGTAAACTGGAACGTCGTCATGGCCGCCTATCGCACGCCGCTCGAAGCCCGCGTCGCCAAGCAGGTGACGAAAGCGATCACCGACTACGGGATGATCGAGGACGGCGATCGCGTGATGATCGGCCTGTCGGGCGGCAAGGACAGCTGGGCGCTCATCCAGATCCTCGACGTGCTGCAGAAGCGCGCGCCGATCGACTTCAGCCTCGTGGCGGTCACCGTCGACTCCGGCTACAAGGACTACAAGCACGACCTCATCACCGAGACGTGCCGGGCCCGCGGCTGGGAGCTGCGTATCGAGCACACGACCATCGGCGAGGTGATGGACGACATCCTCGACGCCGGTGACACGCCGTGCTCGCTGTGCGCGCGCCTGCGCCGCGGCGTGCTGTACCGCATGGCGGACGAGGTGGGAGCGACCAAGATCGCGCTCGGCCACCATCTCGACGACCTCGTCGAGACGCTGCTGCTGAACGTGTTCTTCCAGGGCGCGCTGAAGGCGATGCCGGCGAAGCTCACGTCCGACAACGGCAAACACGTCGTGATCCGCCCGCTGGCCTACGTCACCGAGGCCGATGCCCGCGCCTACACCAAAGAAGCCGAGTTGCCGGTGATTGGCTGCTGCTGTCCGGCCTGCGGCGATCTCGGCCTGCAGCGGCAGCGCGTGAAGCGGCTGATCATGGACCTCGAGCGCGAGCATCCGCACGTGAAGCACTCGATGCTGAAGGCGCTCACCAACGTGATGCCGCGGCATCTCCTCGATCGCCGCCTCACCGGCGACACCGTGGCGGGCGAGGCCGCGCCAGAGGCACCGTTCCCGCAGTTCGTGCCGGTCAGGACGGGCCGCTCGTGAGGGCGGTGCTGCAGCGGGTGCGCCGCGCGAAGGTGGAAGTGGGCGAGCGCGTCGTCGGCGCGATCGGCCATGGCCTGCTCGTGCTGGTCGGCGTCGAGAAGGGCGACACCGACGCCGATGCCGTGCGCGTGGCCGACAAGCTGCGCGAGCTGCGCATCTTCGAGGACGACGGCGGCGTCGACGGCAAGCCGCGCATGAACCGGTCGGTCGTCGACGTCGGCGGCGGCGTGCTGGTGGTGTCGCAGTTCACGCTGGCGGCCGACTGCCGACGCGGCCGGCGGCCGTCGTTCGACTCGGCGGCGCCGCCCGACGAGGCGCGCCGCCTCTACGAGGTCGTCGTCACGACGCTGCGCGCGGCCGGATTGCCGGTGGAAACCGGCGAGTTCCAGGCCGACATGCAGGTGTCGCTGGTGAACGACGGTCCCGTCACCTTCGTCCTCGAGAGCCGCGCCGCATGACCGATCCGGATCGCTTCACGCGCGTCGCGCTCGTGGTGCAGACGGCGCTCGGCGTCGCCGGCTGGTACGGTGCCGCGGCCATCGCCGCCCCCGTCCGCTTCGGCCCCCGGCCACTCGCCAGCGTGGCCATCGGCGTCGGCGTGGGCGCGACGCTCGGCGGCCTGGTGCGCGCGCTGTTCGCGCGGCAGCCGGCATGGCTGGCGTCGCTGCGACAGACGCTCGACGAGCAGCTGGTACCCACCGTGGGCCGCCTCGGCCCGGGACAGATCGTGGTCGTGTCGCTGGCCGCCGGGGTCGGCGAGGAACTCTGCTTCCGCGGCTGGCTGCAGCCGCTCGTCGGCCCGCTGCTGGCGGCGCTGGCCTTCGGTGCGGCGCACGTCGCCGGCGTGCGGACGCTGCCGCTGGGCGCCTGGGCCACGGTGATGGGGGGCACGCTCGGTGCGCTCGTGGCGCCGACCGGCGGCCTCGGCGCGTCGATGACGGCGCACGCGTGTTACGACCTGATTGCGTTTCAATACCTGCGGACACGGGCGCTGGCGAGCGTCGACGGGAGCAACGGATGGTGACGGCACGACAGGCCAGATGGATGACCGCCGTGATGGCGGCGTGCATGCTCGGGGCAGCGACGACGGCGCGGGCGCAGCAGCGGCCCCTCATCACCGAGGACCCGCGTACCGTGGGTGGCGGGCAGATCCTCATCGAGACCGGCGTCGACTGGATGCAGGGCATCACCTTCCCGGGCTCCGGCCTGCGCGGTGACCTCATCTCGGGACCGACGATCGGCATCAGCGTCGGTGTCGGGCCGATTGCCGAGATCCAGATCGACGGCAGCCCCTACCGGCAGCTGTCGATCACGGATCGGCGCCCGGCGCCGATGTCGTCGATCCTCAAGGTCAACGGATCGACCACGTCCGCCGTCGACGACTTCGTCGTCGCCACCAAGCTGCGCCTGCTGAACGAGCACGGTGCGCGCCCGTCGATCGGCCTGCGCTTCGCGACGCGGTTGCCGAACGCGTCGAACGAATCGGGACTCGGGCAGGACACGACCGACTTCTTCATGACGTTCCTCGTCGGCAAGACGGTGGGGCGGGTGCGCTGGGTGGGCAACACCGGCATCGCCATCGTCGGCGATCCGATCGTGGCGGCGCGGCAGGAGGATCTGCTCACGCTCGGCATGTCGCTGGCGGCGCGGGTCGGTCGGGGACTCGAGCTGGTCACCGAGTACAACGGCCGCATGAACCTCGCCGCCAGCTCGCCGGTGCCGGGCGCCGAGAATCGCGGCGTCGCCCGCGCCGGCCTGCGCGTGAGCAAGGGCGCGCTGCGGCTCGACGCAGCGGCGCTCTTCGGCGCCACGTCCACCGATCTCGACCTGGGGGCCACCGCCGGCCTCACCTGGACCTTCCGCGCCTTCTCGATGCCATGACGATCACGAAAGCCCACGCCTACGGCAACGACTTCCTGTTCCTCCATCGCGACGCCCTCGCGGGACACGACCCGGCGGAGCTGTCGCGGCGGCTGTGCGCACGCCACACCGGCATCGGCGGCGACGGGCTGATCCTCTACACGTTCACGGCCGACGGCGCCACGATGCGCCTCATCAACGCGGACGGCAGCCCGTCGGAACTCTCGGGCAACGGCCTGCGCTGCCTGGCCGCGCTGGTCATGCGCGAGCGCGAGAGGCGCGGCGGCGGGCCGATTTCCACCGACGTGCGCGCCGACACCGACGCCGGCGAGCGCCGGCTCACGCTCACCGGCCGCAGCGGCGGCCGCTACAGTTTCACGGCGCAGATGGGCGAGCCGACCGCGCTGCGGCAGGAGACGCTCGAGGTCGCCGGCGAGACGCTCGTCGTCGCCACGCTCGGCATCGGCAACCCGCAGTGCGTCACGCTGATGTCCGAGCTGCCATCGCCGGAGCGGTTCCAGCGGCTCGGCCCGGGTCTGTCGACGCATCCGCGCTTTGCGGCGGGCACCAACGTGGAGTTCGCGGTGGTGGAATCGCCGACGCGCGTGCGGATCCTGATTTGGGAACGCGGCGTGGGCCCCACCGAGGCGTCGGGCACGGGCGCCTGCGCGGCGGCCATCACGGCGATGGCGTACGGCGGCGCCTCGCGCGACGTCGAGGTGGTGTCGCCTGGCGGCACGCAGCGCGTGGCGTGGGGCGACGAGGGCGTGCTCCTCACGGGCTGGGCCGAGATCCTGTTCGACGCGACCTGGCTCGGCTGACACCGCGCGCCCGATCGCACAACCTGCGTCGCGCGGCTCGCCGCCGGCACGCAGATTCGC
>JAXLRB010000018.1:0-91893 GCA_046331325.1 Vicinamibacterales bacterium
ACGGGCCATGGGCGGCGATGGCGCTGGTGTTCCCCGTGTACTACCTCGTGTTGTCGCTGCGGCTCACCCTGGCCGAGCGCGTCGGTGCCCCCGAAGGAAGGTCGTGATGGCCGAAACCGCTGCCGCCGTCGTCATCTACGGCAAGGACTCGTGTCCCTACACGCTCTCGGCCCGCGAGGACTTCGCGACGCGCGGCCCGGTCACCTACGTGAACGTGCGCCGCGATGCCGACGGCCTGGCGCGGATGCTCGAGATCTCGGGCGGCCAGCGACGCGTGCCGGTCATCGTCGAAAACGGTCGCGTTACGATCGGCTACGGCGGCACCTGAGGGGTGTGAGGGGCCGCCGGTCGGCGGCCAGGCGAATCCAGTAGCGGGGCCAGCTCGTCCAATGGGATGGGTTGTGAAATGATTCACGACATCTCGACATGGCGTTCGGTGTGGGCATGAAGCGGGTCGTCGTGGTGCTGGCGGTGGTGGCCGGCACGCTCGTGCTCATGGTGGACCGGCCCGCCGCGAGGCAGGCCGCGGCCGAAACCGCCGACTGGGTGGCGCGGCAGATCGACGCCCGCGACACCGGCCACGACTCGCGCCTGGCGATGACCATGCGGCTCACCGACCGCCAGGGCCGCACGCGCGAGCGGGCGCTCGTGATCACCACGCTCCGCGCCGATGCCACCCGCGGCGATCGCGTGCTGGTGCGGTTCCTCGGTCCCGCCGACATCAAGGGCACGGGATTCCTAATGTGGGAACACGCCGACCAGGACGACGAACGCTTCCTCTACCTGCCTGCGCTCGGGCGCGTGCGCCGCATCGCCGGCGCCGAGGCGCAGGAGAGCTTCGTCGGCAGCGACCTGAGCTACGAGGACATCGGCGGCCGCAAGCTGAGCGACTACACCTACCGCATGCTCGACGCCGCGGCCTCGTGGACCGATGCGTCCGGCGCCGCGCATCCCGCGTGGCGTCTCGAGTCGACGGCGAAGGACGCGTCGGCGCGCTATCCGGTGGCCCGCACGCTGGTGCGGAAAGACGCGTTCGTGGTCGTCGCCGCCGACGTGCTGAACCGGCGCGGTGAGATCGAGAAGCGGTACACCGTGGCGAAGATGGAGCGGTCGTCGAGCATCTGGACCGTGATGGACGCGACGATGTCCAACGACGCCACGCACACGCGCACGACGCTCGTCGTCACCGAGGCGCGCTACAACCTCGGCCTCAAGGACGACGCCTTCAGCCGCCGCGCGCTGGAACAAGGCGCGCCATGAGCCGCTCGGCGAGGTTCGCGCGCTGGTTGTTCGACTGGCGCCTGCCCCTCACGGGGCTCGTCCTGCTGGGGGCGCTCGTCTGCGCGCGCTTCGCCAATCTCGACAACGTCAACAACGACCTGAGCGCCTGGGTCTCGAAGGACTCGCCCGAGTACCGGGAGTACGACCGCTTTCGCCGGGAATTCGGCGGCAGTCGCGTGCTGATCGTCGCGGTGGCGGGCGACGGGCTGTTCACGCCGGAGGGGCTCGGCTACCTCGACCGTGTGTCGCGCGAGATCGCCCGGCTGCCGCTCGTGGAACGCGTGCAGAGCCTGGCCACGGCCAACGTCGTGCGCCAGTTGCCGCCGCGCGACGGCGACGACGGCGGCATCGAGGTGACGGCGCTGGTCGGCGATCGCGGCGCCACGGCCGCGGGCGCGGCCGCGGTGCGCCGAGACGCCCTCGATGATCCGCTGCTGCGCGGCGACCTGGTGTCGGCCGACGGCCGTGTCACCGCACTGGTCGTGTCGACCGACGAGGATCGTATCGACAAGGAGCGCGGCGCCGTCATCGAGCGCATCCGCGCCATCGTCGACACGAACCGCCCGTCCGGGCTGCGCACCTACTTCAACGGCCCGCTCGAGATCAGCGAGACCTACAACCGCATCACGCTCTCGAACCAGCGCGACCTGACGCCGCCGGTGCTGCTCATCACCATCGTGGCGTTGTGGGCGATGTTCCGCTCGTGGCGGAAGGTGACGCTGCTGCTCTTCGCCGTCGGCGTCAGCGTGGCGTGGACGCTCGGCCTCTACGTGCTGCTCGGCTACGAGATGAACGTGCTGACCAGCATGCTGATGCCGCTGGTGGTCGTGCTCGCCGTGGCCGACGACGTGCACATGGTGCAGCACTTCGATCAGGCGCTTCGCCAGCATGGCGATCGCCGCCGCGCTTTCGAGTCGACGATCTCGCACCTGCTGAAGCCGCTCTTCGGCGCCAGCGCCACCACCGCCCTCGGCCTGGCGTCGCTGGCGACGAGCGACGTCGTGGCGGTGCACTCGTTCGGTGTGGGCGCCGCCGTCGGCGTGATGGTCGACATGATGATCTCGATCGTGCTCGTGCCGACGCTGCTCGTGTGGATACGGCCCGACACGCACACCGCGCCGCAGGAAACCTGGCTGCTGGAGCCGCTGCGCCGGCTGGGCCGCTGGTCGTACCGACACGCGCGCACGGTCGCGGTGGCCACGATGCTGGCGCTGGTCGTGGCCGGCGTGGGTCTCACGCGGCTGCGCGTCGACACCAACCACGTCAACTTCTTCGCGTCCAGCCATCCACTGCACCAGGCGGCCGATGTGCTCGATCGCGAGCTGGCCGGCATCTACAGCTTCAACGTGATGCTCGAGGGGCCGGTCGACTCGATGAAGTCGCCCGACGTGCTGGCGCGGATGGCTCGCCTGGCCGAGGCGCTCCGCGGGCAGCCCCAGGTGCGCAAGGTGAGCTCGGTCGTCGACTACGTGCAGCGCACGAATCAGCAGCTCGCCGGCGGCGCCGCCGAGGCGTTCCGCCTGCCCGATTCGGCCGAGGCCATCGCCCAGGAGCTCTTCGTCTTCGGCCTGTCGGACGAAGGCCGCACGGAACTCGAACGCGTCGTCGCCAGCGACTACAGCCGCGCGCATCTCACGGTGAAGCTGGCCTCGATGAGCTCGGACGTGGTCTTCGCGCAGATCTTCGAGGCCGAGCGGCTGGCGAAAGAGGCGTTCGATGGCTCGGGCGTGACGCCGGTGGTGACCGGCGCCGGCCGCATCTTCGCCACGCTCGATCACTATCTGGTCACGTCGCAGGTCAGCAGCTTCGGCACCGCGTTCTTCACGGTGTTCGGTGTGATCTTCCTGATCTTCCGCTCCGCCCGGTTCGGCTGGCTGGCCATCGTCGCCAATCTCGTCCCGGTGGTGGTGGTGCTCGGCCTCATGGGCTGGCTCGGCATCTCGCTGAACGTCGCCACCATCATGGTGGCGAGCGTCGCCCTCGGCGTCGTCGACGACGACACCATCCATTTCATCAACCGCTACCGCCACGAGACGGCCGACGGCGCCACGCCGGCCGAGGCCGTCGAGCGCGCCGCCATGGACGAAGGGCGCGCGTCGCTCACCACGGCGATCGTCAACAGCCTGAGCTTCGGCGTCCTGTGGTTCTCCGAGTACAAACCCACGGCCTGGTTCGGATCGCTGCTGGCGGCCACGATGGCGGTGGCATTCCTGGCCGAGGTGTTCATCGTGCCGGCGGTGATCGCGGCGTTCCCGCGCACCTTCGCCAGGCCGGACACGACGCCGGCGTCGACCCACGCATGACGCGGCGCCTGCTTGCCCTGATCGCCGCCGGATGTCTGTGTGGCCGAAGCGTGGCCGGAGCCCAGCCATCCTCGACGGTGCGCGGCCAGGCGACCGTGCTGGCCGTGGCGGTGCCCTCGGCACCGGCGGCCACCGGCGCCGACCCGGGCGCGATCGAGCTGCGCACACGCCTCTTCGGCGACTGGCGCCGCGCGTCGGATCGGCTCACGCTGCGCGTCAGCGGATTCGTCGACGGCCTGGTTGCCGATCGCACCGGCAGCCGCCGTCAGGCGGCGACGCTGCAGCCGCAGGAAATCACCGCCACGTTCACCACCTCTGCGTTCGATCTCACGGCGGGCATCGGGCAGGTCGTGTGGGGCACGCTGGACGAGGTGCAGCCGACCGACGTCGTCAATCCCCTCGACGTCAGCCGCTACTTCCTCGACGGCCGCGCCGCGGCGCGGCGATCCGTCGGACTCGTGCGGGCGCGCGGCTACCTGCCCGGCGGCGTCACCGCCGATCTCGTCTACGTCCCGGTGTTCCGCCCGGGCACGTTCGACGTGCTGCAGCCGTCGACGTCGCCGTTCTCGCTGGCCCCGCGCGAGACGTGCGTGCCCGGGATCGGCTGCGTGCCCGTCGCGGTGCGCGACGCATCCCCTTCGGCGCGATGGAGCCACGCGCAGGGCGGCGGACGCCTGAGCGCCACGGCAGGACGCGTCGATCTCTCGGTGATGGCGTGGCGCGGTTTCGAGGCGCTGCCAACATACGCGCGGCGGTGCCGACCGCGACATCGGTGACGCTCTCGGCACGCATCCACGCACGACCGTGGTGGGCGCCGACGCCGAGACGGCGCGCGGCCCTGGGGCCTGCGCGCGGAAGCGGCCTGGCACGTCGACGACACGTTTCAGGCGACCGATCGAGTGGCCGTCGTGCCGGGACGCAGCCTCGACGCGGGCGTCGGCGTGGATCGTCGCGCCGGCGACTACCGGGTGTCGCTGAGCGCGCTGCTCAGCGAACGGCGCGCCCGCTCGGGCGTCGCCGGCGCCGTCGACACCCGCGATCTGCAGCTCGTGTCGGCGCTCGATCGCAGCTTCGCCGCCGAGACACGGCGCGTGCGCGTGTTCGCCGTCTACAACCCGTGGGACGACAGCGCGTTCGTGCGTGGCACGGCGGCATGGAGTCCGCGCGACGGCGCGTGGATCGAAGCGTCCGGCGGCTGGCTCACCGGCCGGTCGACCGACACGCTGTCGCGCCTCGCCGATCGCGACTTCCTGTCGCTGCGTCTGACCGTCGCGTTCTGACGACGGCTAGGACGCCGGACGCGTGTCGATGGCGCGTCGCACCATCTCGAGCAGCGCGTCGCTCGTGAAGGGCTTCTGCAGGAAGTTCTCGCCGTCGGCCAGCTTCAGCTCGCGGCCGGCGATCTCGGCGCTGTAGCCGGACGAGAACACCACCCGCAGTCCGGGCCTGGCGGCGCGCAGGCGTCTGGCCAGATCGAGGCCGCTCATGCCGTCGGGCATCACCATGTCGGTGAGCACGAGGCTGATGCGATCGCCCTGTTCCTGCCAGATCTTCAGCGCCTCGACGCCGTTGGCGGCCTCGAACACCGTGTAGCCGCGCCGGCGCAGCAGCGAATGGACCAGGTGCCGCACTGCCGGCTCGTCTTCCACGACGAGGATCGTCTCGGTGCCGCCCGCCGCGGCGCGGGCGCGTGGCGCTTCGGCCACGGTCTCCGGGGCCGCCGTCTCGGGCAGGCAGATCTCGAACGTCGTGCCGAGGCCCTGTTCGCTGGCGACGTTCACGAAGCCGCCGTGCTGGCGCACGATGCCGAACACGGTGGCGAGGCCCAGTCCGGTGCCGCGCCCGGCCTCCTTGGTCGTGAAGAACGGCTCGAAGATGCGCGGCAGCACGTCGGCCGGAATGCCGCTGCCGGTGTCGCTCACGCGCAGGCCGGCGTAGCGGCCGGGCAGCACGTCGGGATACGGACGCTCGTCGGTCTCGGTGAGCGCGCGTTCCCAGGTGTCGACGCGCAGGCGGCCGCCGCGCGGCATGGCGTCGCGGGCGTTCACGGCCAGATTCAGCAGCACCTGGTTCAGCATGCCGCTGTCGGCGCGCACCGGCAACCGTGTCGGGTGCAGGTGCAGCTCGAGGCTGATGTCCTCGCCGATGATGCGCTGCAGCATCTTCGCCGTGGTGGTGACGACCTCGTTGAGGTCGAGATGCTGCGGCTGCATCACCTGCCGGCGGCTGAACAGCAGCAGCTGACGGGTGAGGTCGGCGCCGCGCTCGGCGCAGGCGCGGATCTCCTGCAGACCGTCGCGCACGTCGGTCGACAGCGCCTCGGCGCCGGCCGACAGCTCGGCCTGCATGAGCACCACCGACAGGATGTTGTTGAAGTCGTGGGCGACCCCGCCGGCGAGCTGGCCGATGGCCTCCATCTTCTGCGCCTGGCGCAGCTGCGCCTCGAGCGCGACGCGCTCGGTGATGTCTGCCGCGTAGGCGTGCACGACGCCACGATCGACGATGGGATAGAACGACCACGAGATGGTGCGCTTGCCGAAGCGCTGTTCGATGGCGCGTCGTTCCTTGCCGGTCTTCAGGCAGTCCTGCACCAGGCCGGCGCTGTCTTCGGGCAACATCGACGCCGGCGCGCGCAGGCCGAGATCGTGGGCCAGCGCCTCGGCGGCGTGATTGGAGTAGGCGATGCCGCCGGCGGCATCGAGTTCGACGACCGGGTTGGGGTTCACCTCGGGGAACGCGGCGAGGCGCTTCACCGCGTCTTCCGCGACCTTGCGCGCGGTGACGTCGGTGACGGTGGCCATCATGTAGCGCGTGCCGCCGATCGCGATCGGCGTGAGACCGACCTCGATGGCCACTTCGCTGCCGTCCTTGCGGCGGGCGACGAAGGGTGATCCGGCGCCGCCCATAGGCCGCGGCGAGGTGTGCTTCCAGGCCTCGGCCCGGTGGCCGACGTGGCGCCGCCGCAGGGCTTCGGGCAGCAGCATCTCGATCGACTCGCCGACGAGCTCGTCGGGCCGGTAGCCGAGCACGGTCTCCGTGCGGCGGTTGGCGAACGTGATGCGGCCGTCGGGATCGGTCATCAGCACCGCGTTCGGCGACGAGTCGACCAGCAGGCGGAATCGGGCCTCGCTGTCGCGCAGCTGGCCGGTGCGCTGCGCCACCAGCTGGTCGAGGCTCTCGTTCATCGTCTTCAGCGCCGTCTCGGCCTGCTTCTGCGCGGTGATGTCGCGCACCGTCGCCAGCAGGTAGCTGGTGCCGGCCTGCACCACGCGGCTCAGCTGCACGGTGGCCTCGAACGGCGTGCCGTCGAGACGCTGGTGCAGCCATTCGAAGCTGGCGGCGCCCGTCCACAGCGCCTGCTCGATGTGCTCGAGCGCCTTCTTCGACGACGGCGTGCCGTCGGGCTGCTGCTCGGGCGAGACGCCCCACGGCCCGAGCTGGCAGAGCTGCGCCTCGTGCTCGGCGCCTAGGCTCCACGGCAGCGGGGTTGCACGACGCGAACCGCCAGTCGGGCGGATGCAGCGTGAGGATGGCGTCCAGCGCGACCTCGATCATGAGCCGGTGAACTCTTCGCTCTCGCGCAGCGCCGCGGTCGATGGCTGCGCGCGGTGACGTCGCTGCGGATGCTGCGTGTGGCCACCAGGGCGGCCGTCCTCGACGCCCATCGTCACGCTGCCCTCGACGTAGCGGCTGGTGCCGTCCTGGCGACGAACACCACGTCTCGATGAAGCCGTCGTCGTCGCCGGCCTTGAGGCGCTCGAAGAAGGCCGTGCACGCCTCGCGGTGATCGGGGTGGATCACGTCGAAGATGTTCATCGACGTCGCCTCGACCTCGTCGTAGCTGAGCGTCTCGCGCCAGGCGCGGTTGGTGAACAGGATGCGGCCATCCGCCGCCACGCTCTGGATGAGTTCGCTCGTGCCGTCGACGATGTCGCGCAACTGGGCTTCGCTGCGTCGCAGTTCCTCGGTGCGCTCGCGTATGGTGGCCTCGAGGTCGGCGTTGAGGCGGTGCACCTCCGCTTCGGCGAGCTTGCGCTGGCTGATGTCCAGATAGGTGCCGAGCACGCCCGTCACCTCACCGGCGGCGTTGCGCAGCGGCACCTTGCTCGTCAGCAGCGTCAGGGTGCGGCCGTCGGGCGTGGTCTGCGGCTCTTCGATGTGCAGGGCCGGCCGGCCGGATGCGATGACCGCCAGGTCGTCAGCGCGATAGCGATCGGCGACGTGCGCCCAGGCCATCGCGAAGTCGTCCTTGCCGACGACGCTCGCCGGCTCGGTGAACCCGGCGTCGCGGGCGAACTCGGCGTTGCAGCCCAGATAGCGAAGGTCGCGGTCCTTCCAGAACACGCGCACCGGAATGGCGTCGAGAATGGCGCCGAGCACATCGACTGCGACGCCCGCAGGGCCTCCTCGGTGCTTGATCGCGGTGACGTCCTTGTTGACCACGCCGGCCATCGTCACCGGGCCCTTGGCGTCGCGCCGCACGATGCGGCCGCGATCGATCACCCACTTCCATTCGCCGGTGCGGGTGCGCATCCGATGCTGCGACTCGTAGCCAGGCGTCCGGCCCTCGAGGTGCGCCTCGAGACGCTGCATCACGGCCGGCAGGTCGTCGGGGCCGGCGGCCTTGAAGAACTCGAGATCTGGCGCACCGTCTCCGGGTCGTAGTCGAGCATGCCGCCACCCACGCGTTCTGCGTGGTGCGGCCCGTGCGCGGAACCATTCCCACACGCCGAGCCGTCCGCTCGAGGGCGAGGTCGAGGCGTTCGCGGCTCTCGGCCAGGCGGGCGTCGTGCGACTTGCGTTCGAAGGCGATGGCGACGATCGCTCGGCGCGCTCGATCAACCAGGACTCCACCGCGCTCGGATGACGCGGCTCCAGTAGTAGATCGCGAACGTGGCGACGACGCTGCCGGCGGCGTCGCGGATCGGCGTCGACCAGCAGGCGCGCAGTCCGTGTTCGGTGGCCACCGCCCTGAAATCGGCCCACAGCGGATCGGTGGCGATGTCGGCGACGATCACCTGGCGGTTGTGGTACGCCGCCATGCCCGCACGAAGCCGGCCGGCGGGCCGATCGCGATGCCGTCGATCTGCCCGCCGTCGGCCGGCGAAGGCGGCGCTGTTTCGGCGACGCGCTCCTGCGCAGGCGACCCTCGTCGTCGACCAGCAGCACCGAGCCAGCGCGTCGAGGGGTCTGCCGCTGCAGGCCGACAATCAGCCGTTCGAGCGTGCGCCAAGCGAGTCGGAAGGCTACCCACGGTGATCTCGAGCGCTTCCTTCCACCCACCGCAGCAACGCGTCCGCCTGGCGACGGTCGGTGATGTCGTGGGTGATATCGGCGAGCACCGCGCCCTGCGGCGAGCGGGTCGTCGGCCAGCAGCGCGTGGCGTGCATCGCCAGCCAGGTGCCGCGGGCGCCGGCGAGTTCGAACTCGAAGGTGCCAGGTTCGCCGTCGAACACGCGGGCGAGGAAGGCGTCGGCCGCCGCGGCGGCATCGGGCGCGACCAGCGCGCGCGAGGAGCGGTTGACGAGCGTCGCGAGATCGGCGGCGCCGAACAGCTGCACGCAGGCGGTGTTCATCCACCCGACGCGTCCATCGCGATCGAGGCGGGCGAGGCCGTCCGGCGCGGGTGCCGGGAGCCGTGAGGGGGAAGGGTCGACGGAGGTCGCGACGATGCGTGTGCGGAGGGGGGACATGCGCCTGTGGGCCGGCCAGTGCCGCCTACTCGGTTATCGACCCATCTGCACGAAACGCCCATCGGCCGAGCGATTGCCATGGCCCTCGGAAAAACTCCTACAATCGAGTGCCGCACCCCCATGTCGTTCACGCCGCTGCGCGTCCTGCCCTTACACGCCGGAAACCCGGGGCCGATGACCGGCAGCGGCAACTGGACATGCCTCGTGACCGGCCCCTCGCCGGTGCTCATCGACGCCGGCGTCAGCGCCGAAGTCACCTCGACGAGATCTGGCGCCACGCGCCCGCCAGCCCCGCCGTGGTGGCGGTGACGCACGCGCGCGTCTGCGTCGGGTGCCCGCGCTGGCCGCGCGCGCCCCCGGTGCGCGCTTCCTCAAGCACCCCTGGCCCGAGCGCGACCAGCAGGTGCCGGTGACGTGGGCGCCGCTCGCCGATGGCGACGTCGTCGAGACGGCCGAGGGGCCGCTGACCGTCGTCCACACGCCCGGTCGCTCTCCGGACCACCCTGGCATTCCAGCGCGGCCTCGCGCACGGTGGTACTACCCGGGCGATCTGCTGGTGCTGGGCAGCTCGACGGTGATACCGGGCTCCGGCGGCGGATCGCTCTCCGCCTATCTCGCCTCGCTCGCGCGCATCGCCGATCTGGCGCCGCGCTGCGCATCGCTGCCCGCCCACGGGCCGGCCATCGACGATCCGCTGGCCCTCGTGGCGCAGTACATCGCCCACCGCCAGGCGCGCGAGACGCAGGTGCTCGAGGCGCTGGTCGGCGGCGCCACGACCCCGGCCGGCATCGCCGCGAGGATCTACGAGAGGCTCGACCCGGCCCTCGTGACGATGGCGCACCAGAGCGTGTTGGCGCATCTGGTGAAGCTCCAGGACGAAGGCCGCGCCGCGCACGACGGCAACGCCTGGCGCGCGGTCCGCTGAGCCGCCGTCCGCGGGCCGGTGGTACAGTGACGGAACGCGCGGCGCCGGGCGCCGCCACGACATCCCATGGACAAGATCTTCGATTTCATCAACGTCAACCGCGATCACTACGTCGAGCAGCTGAAGACGTTCCTCGCCATCCCGAGCATCTCGGCGCTGCCGGCCCACACCGCCGACGTGCGGCGCTGCGCCGAGTGGTCGGCGGCCGAGCTGTCGCGCATCGGCATGAACAACGCCAGGCTCGTCGAGACGCCGGGACATCCGGTGGTCTACGCCGAGTGGCTCGGCGCCGAGGGCGCGCCGACCATCCTCTTCTACGGCCACTACGACGTGCAGCCGGTCGACCCGGTCGAGCTGTGGACGTCGCCGCCCTTCGAGGCCACCGTGCGCGACGGCGAGCTCTTCGCGCGCGGCGCGGTCGACGACAAGGGGCAGGTCTTCATGCACATGAAGGCCATCGAGGCGCACCTGTCGCAGACCGGCCGGCTACCGGTGAACATCAAGGTGATCCTCGAGGGCGAGGAAGAGGTGGGCAGCGCCAACCTCGACGACTTCATCAAGGCGAACAAGGAGCTGCTCAAGGCCGACGTGGTCGTCATCAGCGACTCGCCGATGTTCGATCGCGGCGTGCCTTCGATCTGCTACGGCCTGCGCGGTCTGGCGTACTTCCAGATCGACGTGCGCGGCACCAAGTCCGACCTGCACTCGGGCTCGTTCGGCGGCGCGGTGGTGAATCCGGCCATGGCGCTGGCGACGGCGCTCGCCGGCATGAAGGACAAGAGCGGCCGCATCAAGATTCCCGGCTTCTACGACGACGTCGTGCCGCTGCGTGAGGAAGAACGGCAGGAGTTCGCCAAGCTGCCGTTCAACGAGAAGCGCTACCGCATGGATCTCGGCGCCCCGAAGCTGTTCGGCGAGTCGGGCTACACCACGCTCGAGCGCGTGTGGGCGCGGCCGACCTTCGAGGTGAACGGCCTGCTCTCGGGCTTCACCGGCGACGGCGCCAAGACGGTGATTCCGGCCGTGGCGATGGCCAAGGTGAGCATGCGGCTGGTGCCGAACCAGCAGCCGGAGAAGATCGCCGGGTTGTTCGAGGCCTACCTCAAACAGGTGATGTCGAAGAGCGTCACGTTCGAGCTGACGCGCATGCACGGCGGCAAGCCGTGGATGACGTCGTTCGACAACAAGTTCGTGCAGGCCGCCGGCCGCGCCATCGAACGCGGCTTCGGGAAGACGCCGGTGTTCAACCGCGAGGGCGGATCGATCCCCGTGGTCGCCACGTTCCAGGAAGAGCTCGGCCTGCCGTGCGTGCTGTTCGGTGTCGGCCTGCCCGACGAGAACGCGCACGCCCCCGACGAGAAGATCGATCTGGGCAACTTCCACAACGGCGTGATCGCGTCGGCCGCGCTGTACGACGAGATCGGCCGCCTGGTGTGACATGCGCGAGGCGGCGTCGGCCCTGGCCCGGTTCTACGGTCCGCTGGCGGCGCCGCCCCGCGATCTCTTCGCGCTCTTCGTCTGGGACGTGATCTCGGCGCGAACGCTGCCGGCCCGCCGCGACATCGCCTGGCAGGCCTTGAAGCGGCTGCCGGCACTCACGCCCGACGCGATGTTCCGGGCGTCGAAGGACGATCTCAAGACCGCGATCGAAGGACTCGGCGCCTTCGAGGAGCGCTTCGACACGCTGAAGCACGGCGCCGGCCACTTCCGCCGGTTGCGCAACGTGCCCGAGCGCGTCGCCGCGGGGCTGCGATCCGCGGTGCGGGCGCTGGCCGACGTCCCGAACTTCACGCCGGGCGGGCGCCTGCGCGCGTTGTACTTCGCCGGCGGCTACGACGTGCCGGCGGCCGACGACGGCGTGGCCCGCGTGGTCACGCGCTTCGCCGGCCTGAAGGCGCGGCCCGGTCCGCCCCGTCGACGGGCCGCCCGCCATCACCTTGCGGCGTCGTTCGGCGGCGATCGCGACGCGCTGACACCGGCGCTCGTGCTCTTCGCGCACCACGCCGCGCAGTGCTGCGTGGAGCAGGCGCCACACTGCGGCGTCTGTCCGCTGAAGGCGACGTGCGCCTCGCCCGTGGGGACGCCGCCGGTCAGTTGAGGGCGGCGACACGGCGCCGCAGCGCCTTCACGTGGTTCCACACCTGCTCGGTGTCCTCGTGCGTGTCGTCGGTGCGATCGGTCAGCGTGAGCAGCCGCAGGTACTCCTCGAGATCCCTCAGCGCCGCCGCGAACTCGTGCAGGTGATAGGCGAGCAGCCCGCGATCGCGCAGCTCGTCGAGCGAGCCGGGCGACATCGCCAGCAGCGCCTCGGTCACCACCCGTGCCTGCGGGAACGATCGGTTCTGCACGTAGAGCCGCTTCAGGTTCACCAGCATGCGCGAGAAGATCTGGCGACGGGTGGCGCGCGCGAGCAGGTCTGGCGAAAACGCCATGTCGTCGGACTGCCGGGCCAGCAGGGCGCGGCAGTCGGCGTCGGTGAGGATGGCGCCGCCGTCGAATGGATCGATCACGAGGCCACCCGCGGCGTTGCCGCTCGCGGCGTCCCACACGCGCACCAGGAAGTGGCCGGGGAAGTTCACGCCCTCCACCTTCAGACCGGCGCGTCGCGCGACGTCCATGTAGACGACCGACAGCGTGATCGGAATGCCGGTGCGCCGCGACAGCACCTGGTTCAGGCAGCTGTTGCGCACGTCGGTGTACTTGTCGCGATTGCCGCGGAAGCCGAGGTCGGTGAACAGGCAGCGGTTCACGGCGTCGACGCGCGCGTGCAGCGGCCCGTCGACGCCGGCGTCGCGATTCACGGCCTCGACCGCCTGCTGGCCGAACTGCTCGATGAGATCGAGCCAGCGCGCCGGGTCGAGCCCTGGGTACTCGACGGCGGCGATGACGAGTGCGCCGGGGGCGACGTCGGGCACCGGCCGCTGGTCGGCGGCGTCGAGGGCCTCGGCCAGCGCCGCGCCGCTGGCGATCATGTGGCCGACCCGCAGAGCCGCTCGAGGATCTCCAGCGAGAGCGCGTGCAGGCCGGCGGCCACGAGCTCCGCGTGCGGCGCCAACGCCTCGGCCGGGTAGCCGGTGGTGACGGCCACGGTGCGCAGCCCGGCGGCGCGCGCCGATTCCAGCCCCCAACGTGAGTCTTCGATGGCCACGGTGCGCCGCGGATCGAGCGCGCGTCCGGCGTGGCGGCCGAGTCGCGCGAACGCCTCGAGATAGGGATCCGGCGCCGGCTTCGAGGCCGGCGTCTGGTCGGCGCCGACGACGGTGACGAAGCAGTCGCGCAGCGACGCCTTGCCGAGCACGTGCTCGATCTCGTGCGTCTGCGCACCGGAGGCCACGGCGATCGGCACGACGGCGGCCGCGGCGCGGATGAAAGCCGCCGCGCCGGGATACAGCATCTCCCCGGCGGCGGCGAGCGCCTCGTACCGTTCGCCCTTGCGGGTCACGAGCGTCTCGAGATCGGCCGGCGCCAGCGGACGGTGGAGATCGCGGTAGACCTGGCGGAACACACCGTGATCGTCGAAGCCGAGGTACTGCGCGTAGTAGGCCTCGCGCGTGAGCTCGATCGTCTGCGTCGCCAGGATCTCCTGGAACGCCCGCAGGTGCAGGCGCTCGCTGTCGGCGATCACCCCGTCGAAGTCGAAGACGATCGCGTGCAGCGCGCTCATCGGCCGGGCGTGAGCGCTTCCACCGCGCGCAGGCGTTCACCGGCGCGGATCGGCGTCTTCAGTCGGTTCTCCGACGGCGGGTACGGGCAGTCGTATTCCGAGTTGTAGTAGCAGTACGGGTGGTACGCCGTGTTGAAGTCCACCACGTACACGCCGCTGGCCTGCGGTTCGATGTCCATGTAACGGCCGGCGGGATATGTCTCGGTGCCGCTGGTGAGATCGCTGAACGGCACGAACAGGCGCGACACCTGCTCGCCCACCTCGGCGAACGCCGTGAGCTTCATCGGCACGCCGCGCAGGTTGAACTCAAGCACGCCGACGCGTTCCATGTCGCGCTGCTTGCCGGTCGACGTCGGCATCACGAGGCGCGTCCGCGGCTCGACCAGCTTCAGCGTGGCCGGCGCCGCGTAGTCGGGGTCGATGTCGAAGTAGCTGACGGGCAGGAACTTCTGGATGTCGGCCGGCTTGATCGGCGAGTCCTTGCTGCCCGAACGGAAGAACTCGTCCTTGCGTGCGCGCTCCGCCTCGACCTTGCGCCTGTAGACGGCCTCGGGCGGGTCCTGCGAACAGGCCCCGGCGGCCAGCGCGAGCGCCATCACGGCGACGCGCCACGTTTTCGTGCCGAACACGCTCTCAGTGTGCCACAGACGGCCGAGGCGACGGTCAGGCGAACGGGTAGCCGCCGTGGGCCGCCGCCGCATCGGCGAGCCGCCGGCGCAGGCGGACGCTGTTCACCGGCGTCACCTTCAGCAGGCGCCGCAGGCCGGCGAGGTGCGTGCGCAGGGTGTCGCCCTCGGCCAGCGCCGCCAGGGCCGTTCGCGCCGCCCGCTCGAGGTGCGCGGTGGCGTCGTCCACGACGACGCCCGCCGCGGCCTCGTGCAGGCCGGGGTGGTCGCTCGTGGCGGCCGCCCGGGCGCGGAGCACGGCGCTCTCGGCGGCGAAGGCGTGAATGGCGAGATCGGCGGCCAGCGACAGCACCTCCTGCTCGTCCTGCAGCTGCTCACCCAGCGTCTGCATCGCCGTGCCGGCCACGAGCAGCGTGGTCTTCTTGAACGCCGCCACCGCGCGTCCCATGGCGTCGAGCGTCGATTCGCTGGTGGGCGGCATCGCCGGCGCGCCCATCAGCTCGGCCTGCAGCGCCTTGCCGGCGGCCATCAGGGGCAGCTCGCCTTTGAGCGCCTTCTTCACGAGCAGGCCCGGGATGAGCAGGCGGTTGATCTCGTTGGTGCCCTCGAAGATGCGGTTCACGCGGGCGTCGCGGTACTTGCGTTCCACCGGGTAGTCGGCGACGAAGCCGTTGCCGCCGTGGATCTGCACCGCCTCGTCGACCACGAACCCCGCCACCTCGCTGCCGTGCACCTTGGCGATCGACGCCTCGACGGCGAACTCCTCGAGCGCCTGCAGCACGGCGGCGGGCCCGCCGCCGGCGACCGCGATCGCCTCGTCGAGCAGACCGGCGGTGCGATACACGAGGCTCTCGAGCCCGTACTCGGCCGCCACCATCGCCCCGAGCTTGTGGCGGATGGCGCCGAAGGTGGCGATCGCCACGCCGAACTGCTTCCGTCCCACCGCGTACTTCGCGGCGTCGGCGATGGTGCCTCTGGCACCGCCAGAGGTCATGCCGCCGAGCTTGAAGCGGCCGAAGTTCAGCACGTTGAACGCCACCTTGTGGCCGCGGCCGATCTCGCCGAGCACGGCGTCGGACGGCACGCGCACGTCCTGGAAGATCACGGGCGTGGTCGACGAGCCGTGCAGGCCCATCTTGTGTTCCTCGTGCCCGCTCGAGACGCCGGGCCACGCGCGCTCGACGAGGAAGGCCGTGAAGTGCTGGCCGTCGACCTTCGCGAACACCACGAACACGTCGGCGAAGCCGCCATTCGAGATCCAGGTCTTCTCACCCGACAGCACGAAGCTGCCATCGGCCTGGCGCGCCGCCGTGGTTCGCGCGCTGAGCGCGTCGGATCCGGCGCCCGGTTCGCTGAGGCAGTAGGCGCCGGCGAGCTGTCCGCTCACGAGCCCCGGCAGGTAGCGCTGCTTCTGCGCCTCGGTGCCGAAGAGCGCGATGGGCAGGATGGTGAGGTTGGCCTGCGCGCCGAAGGTCGTCGCGAACGACGCGTTCCTCGCCAGCTGCTCGCTGACGATGAGCGACGACACCTTGTCGAGGTCGACGCCGCCGTAGGCCTCGGGCACGCTCGTGCCGAGCAGGCCCAGCGCGCCGCACTTCCGCAGCAGCTCGCGGTTCAGCGCCCAGTCCTTCGTCTCGAGCCGCTCGATCGCCGGCAGCACCTCGCCGGTCGTGAACTCGGCGGCCGCCTGCTCGATGAGCCGGTGTTCCTCGGTGAGCCGCTCACGCGTCATCACCGCGGCGGGATCGACGTCCGCCACGAGCCAGCCGCCGCCGCGTGCCGCGAGGGGCAGTGATTCGATCGCCATGTCGCGCCTCCGTCAGTCGATCAGTGGGCGAGCTCGAAGATGCCGGCGGCGCCCATGCCGCCGCCGATGCACATCGTGACCAGACCGTAGCGTGCGCCGCGCCGCCGCATCTCGTGCACCAGGCTCGTGGTCATGCGCGCGCCGGTGCAGCCGAGCGGATGTCCGAGCGCGATCGCGCCGCCGTTCACGTTCAGACGATCCTCGGCGATGCCGAGATCCTGCTGACACGCGAGTACCTGCGAGGCGAACGCCTCGTTGAACTCCACGAGGTCGATGTCGTCGAGTGAAAGCCGCGCCTGCGCGAGCGCCTTGCGGACCGCGGGCACCGGGCCGAGGCCGAAGAGCTCTGGCGCCACGCCCGCCGTGGCGTAGGTGACGACGCGCGCCAGCGGAGTGAGGCCGCGCTCGTGCGCGTACTCGGCCGAGACCAGCACCAGCGCAGACGCGCCGTCGCTCGTCTGCGACGAGTTGCCGGCGGTGACGGTGCCTGTCACGTGGAACGCCGGCTTCAGTGCCGCCAGTGCTTCGAGCGACGTGCCGCGCCGCGGCCCCTCATCGATCGAGAAGAGCGTGTCGCGCGTGCGAGGCGCGCCGCTCGCATCCGGCTCGCTGGTCTGTACCGGCACCGGCACGATCTCGCCGGCGAAGCGTCCGGCATCGATCGCCGCCAGGGCCCGCTCGTGCGAGCGCAGGGCGAACGCGTCCTGAGCCTCGCGCGAGACGTGCGAGGCGCGGGCGTGGTTCTCCGCGACGAGACCCGTGGAAAGATAGACGTCGGGATACTCGGTGACGAGCGTGGGATTCGGCGCCACCTTGTGCCCGCCCATCGGCACGAGGCTCATCGACTCGGTGCCGCCGGCGACGACGACCCGGGCGTCGCCGACGCGGATGCGATCAGCCGCGTAGGCGATCGCCTGCAGGCCTGACGCGCAGAAGCGGTTCACGGTGACGGCGGATGCCGTCACCGGCAGGCCGGCGCGCAGGCTGGCGATGCGGGCCACGTTCAGGCCCTGTTCGGCCTCCGGCATCGCGCAGCCCAGCACGACGTCGTCGATGTCGGACGCCGCCACGCCTGGCACGCGCGCCATCGCCTCGCGAATCACGAGGCCGCCGAGCTCGTCGGGCCGCGTGAAGCGCAGGGCGCCGCGAGGCGCCTTGCCCACCGGGGTGCGAACGGCGGCGACGATGACGGCGTCGGGCATGTCAGAACTCCCAGTCGGCCAGCAGGCCCTCGACGGCGTCGCCGACGAGCGCCGTCTTGCCCTCGAAGAGATGGTTGGCGTGCTCGATGACGGCAAGTTCTCGCGGCTCGGCCAGCGTGCCGTAGAACTTCCGCACGTCGCCCACCGGAATCAGCTCGTCGTCCTCGCCGTGCACGATGAACACCGGCTTGCCGGCGGCGGCGAGGTCCTTGTAGTCGTAGCGATCCACCGGCGGCGCCACCAGCAGCACCAGCGAGATCCGTGGATCCGTCGCGCCGACCGAGCCGGCGATCCACGAGCCGAACGACATGCCGGCCGCCCACACCGGCAGCCCGGGGAAGCGACCCTGCGCGAAGGTGACGGCGGCGCGGAAGTCGTCCATCTCGCCGGGGCCGGCGTCGAAGGTGCCGGTGCTGAGCCCGACGCCGCGGAAGTTGAAGCGCAGCGCGGCCACGCCCACACGCGTGAGCGCCTTGGCCGTCTGGTAGAGCGCCTTGGTGTGCATCGTGCCGCCGTGCAGGGGATGCGGGTGCCCGCACACGGCGATGGCGCGCGGCGCCTCGGATGGCAGATCGAGACGCGCTTCGAGCACGCCGGCAGGACCGGAAATCTCTCTAAGAAACTCTGTGGGCACGCACGAACTCCGGAAGAGGCGACGACGATGCCGTCGCGGCGCGCAGCACGGTGGCCACGCAGTCGGTGAACTCGCGCGTTCTCGTCACCGTGCCGATGTGGCCGGTGCGCGCGAGCGTGACGATGGGCGCCTGCGGCAGCCAGCGCGCGTACTGACGCGTGGCCGCCGGCGGCACGACCTTCTCGAGCGCGTCCTCGCCGGTGACGATCATCGCCGGCAGGTCGAGCGGCTCGGTGGTGGAGAATCGCAGCCGGTCGAGCCACCGCAAGCGCCGCACCATGCGCAGGGGCGACGTCGGCGCGGCGGCGACGCGGCGTCCGTGCGTCGACATGAAACGCCAGCGCTCCCGGCTGTCGGGGAACGCCGCGCGCACCTCGGGATACGCCCGGAAGGGCGCGCCGAGCAGGAACACCGGCGTCATCAACACCGGCGCGGCCATGTAGCGGCGGGCGCGGGCGGGCAGCCAGCCCGGCGGCGGCGCCGAGGCCACGACCAGGCCGCTCACGGCGTCGCGATGGCGGGCGAACTCCGTGACCACCGGGCCGCCGTACGTGCAGGCTCGCCAGCAGCCGCCTGCGCTTCGTGCGCGCGATCACGTGTGTTCGAGCTGGCGCATGGATTCTCGAAAACCGAGCGACGCCTGCCACGCGAAGCCGCTGGTGGGTTCGTCGGCGAGCGAGTACGTGATGACGCGGCCGAGCGACGCGAGCGCGTCCACCGTGGGCAGGCTCCACTCGTGGCGGCCCTGGATGCCGGGAACCAGCACGATCGGCCATCCCTCGCCGCGCTCGATGATCCGCGGCGTCATCTCAGTTCCTCAGCGGCTTGCCGGTGGTGAGCGTGTGCTGGATGCGGGCCAGCGTCTTCGGCTCGCCGAGCAACCGCAGGAAGGCCTCGCGCTCGAGGTCGAGCAGGTGCTGCTCGCTCACCGTCGTCGCGTGCGGCACGGCGCCGCCGGCGAAGACGTGCGCCAGCGCCTTGCCGACCGTGACGTCGTGGTCGGTCGCGCGTCCGGCGCGCCACGCGAGATGCACACCCAGTTCGAGCGCCGCCTTCAGCGACGCCCCGCCCACCGGGATCGGCTGCGCTACCGGCGGACGATAACCGTCGGCCACGCGCTGCAGCGCCACCGCCTTCGCGTCCGCGATCAGGCGTTCGCGATTCATCGAGAACGTATCGACCGCCGAGAGATAGCCGAGACGTTGCGCGTCCGGACCGCTCGCCGACACCTTCGCGAGCGCGATCGTCTCGAACGCCTGCTGCACGAAGGGCAGCGGATCCGTCGTGGGCGACGGCCGCTTCGCCATCGCCCGGGCCAGCATCTCCTTGGTGCCGCCACCGGCGAGATGGAACCCACCGACTTCGACGAGCCCCATGAAGGTGTCGCCGGCGGCGTATGCGCGGTCGACGTGCAGCGAGATCTCGCAGCTGCCACCCAGGGCCAGGCCGGCGGGCGCGGCCACGACCGGCACCGGGCTGCCCGGCGCATCGCCAGCGCGCTGAACGTGCGCACCCCATCCTCGAGGTCGTCCCCGGTTGCCTTCCTGCGCTTCGAGCAGCACGAGCATCAGGTTGGCGCCCGCCGAGAAGTTCGGACCCTCGGTGCCGAGCACGAGCGCGCGATGGTTCTTCGCCGCTTCGTCGACACCCGCGTGCAGCATCTCGAGGGTGTCGCCGCCGATGGCGTTCATCTTCGAAGTGGAACTGCACGCACAGCACGCCGTCGCCGAGATCGACCAGACTGGCGCCGGCGTTCTTCTTCACGACCCGCGACGCGCGCACGGCCTCGATGGAGATCAATCGTCCCGGACCGGCGGGCGGCAGGGCACCCTCGCGGACGCGCTACGCCGCGATGCCGCCACCCGGTGCCACGAGACGCGGCAGCACGTCGCCGATGCCGGCGGCGCGGGCCGCCTCGACCACGGCGGCGGGCCGATCGCGTCGATGAGCTCGAAGGGGCCGAGTTCCAGCCGAAACCCAGCCCCCGCATGGCGCGATCGACGTCGTCGATCGAGTGCGCGATGCCGTCGGCGACCCGCCCGGCGTAGACCAGCGTGGGCGCGAGCGTCGCGCAGCAGGGCGCCCACCTTGCCCGCACCGGTGAACGGCGTGCGCACGCAGTGCCGACTTCGTCGATGGCCATCGCCGCCGCGAGCGACGGGAACGCCGCCTGCTTCTGCGCGACGTAATCCGAGCGTAGCGGGATCGAGCGTGTGGATCGCCGACGCGCCCGAGGCGTCCTTGCGACGCTCGTAGAAGCCGCGGCCTGATTTCTCGCCGAAGGCGCCGCGCTCGATCAGGCGCGCCAGCAGCGGCGGCCGCGCGAACCACGCGCGATCGGCGGCCTCGGGCAGCCGGTCCTCGAGGTTCTTCAGCACATGGGCGACGACGTCGATGCCGGCGATGTCCATCGTGCGGAACGTCGCCGACGCCGGACGGCCGATGGCGGCGCCGGTGATGGTGTCGGCCTCGTCGATGGTGCAGCGCCCGGCCTCGACGGCGCGAATCAGCGCCGCGACGCCGTGCAGGCCGATGTGGTTGGCGATGAAGTTCGGCGTGTCCTTCGCGACCACCACGCCCTTGCCCAGCCCGCGACCGCCGAACTCCGCGATCGATTCGAGCACGGCGGGATCGGTGTCGGCCGTCGGAATCAACTCGAGCAGCGGCAGATAGCGCGGCGGATTGAAGAAGTGCGTGCCGAGCCAGCGGCGGCGCACGCCGCGCGGCCAGCCTTCCGCGATCGCGCCCACTGGAATGCCCGAGGTGTTGGTGCTGAGGATGGCGTCCGCGCGGCAGGCGTCGATGACCCGCGCCAGCAGGGCGCGCTTGGCCTCGAGGTTCTCGACGACGGCCTCGACCACCCAGTCGGCATCGCCGATGAGCGCGAGATCCTCGACGAAGCTGCCGGTGCGGACGAGCCGGGCGCTGTCCGGCGTGAACGTCGGATCCGGCTTGAGCCGCAGTGCCTTCTGTAGCCCCTGGGCCGCGGCCTCGCGCGTCACGTCGAGCAGCACCGCGGGCACGCCGGCGTTGGCCAGGTGCAGCGCGATCTGCGCGCCCATCGTGCCGGCGCCGAGCACGCCTGTCTTCAGGATCCTCATGCGCCGCCTCCGCTCGCGCGCGACGTCTGGCGCAATCGAACCACGCGCGTGAACGCCGTCGACCCGATCACCGGATGGCCCTGGCCGCGAGGGCCTTGAACTGCTGGCGCAGGCGGTCGGGATTGGCCGGCATGCTCTGCGTCATCAGCACGATGCTGGTCTTCGCGACCGGGTCGTTCCAGAAGATGGTGCCGGCGGTGCCGTCCCAGCCGTACTCGCCGAGAGGCGCGCCGGTGCCGTCGGGGGCGACCAGCACGTCGACGTTGCCGAGCCCCCAGCCGCGCGGCCCGCCGCGCGAAGCGAGCTCGTCGGGCGACAAGCCGTTCTTCACCATGCGCGCCGCCGTCTCGGCCTTCAACACGCGCACGCCGCCCAGCACGCCGCCGTCGAGCAGCATCTGGCTGAAGCGCAGGAAGTCGGGCACGCTCGACACGAGACCCACGGCGCCTTCGAGCAGCGTCGGCTTCGTGGTGAACGGCACCACCTCGGGTTCCACCCTGGCGAGGCGACCGTCTGGTCCGGGTCCGTACACCGTCGCGAGACGCGTCGCGCGATCACCCTCCACCCAGAACACGGTGTCGCTCATGCCGAGCGGCTGCAACACCCGCGCGGCCAGGTAACGGTCGAACGGCTGTCCCGACCAGATCTCGACCAGCCGGCCGAGCACGGTCGTCGCCTCGCTGTAGCGGAAGCGCGTGTGCGGATCCTCCATCAGCGGCGCCTTCGTGATCTTGCGCACGAACGTCGTCAGCGTGTCAGTGCGATCGCGCACGCCGAGCGTGCGGTAGAGGTCGGACGTGCGGTGGCTGAGGCCCGAGGTGTGCAGCAGCAGGTCCTCGATCGTGATGGCGTGCGACGGCGGGCGCGGCGTGGCGCATCGGGCCGTTCCACCACCGCACGTCGGCGAACTCGGGCAGGCATTCGACACCGGGTCGTCGAGGCGGAAGCGCCCCTCGTCACGCAGCTGCATCACCGCCACCGCGGTGACGGCCTTGGTCATCGAGTAGATGCGGAAGAGCGAGCGAGGCGTCATCGGCGTGCGCGACTCGAGGTCCTGCACACCGACGGCGGTGAGATAGCCGACCTTGCCGTCCTTCGCGATCGCGGCCACCGCGCCGGCGATCTTCCCCTCGGCCACGAAGCGTTCGAGCAGGCGCGTGGCGTCGGCGAGGGCGTCTGGTGCGAGTCCGATCGACGCCGGTTCGACCCGCGGCAGCACCTGCTGCGCGCGGGGGGCCGCCGTGGCGAGCAGCGCGAGAGCAACGACGACGGGAACGGAGGGCCGCGCGAGCGAGATCACGGATCCAGCATATGACGGGCGGCCACGGCCGCGCTCAGCGGACGTCGAACTCGAAGCAGCCCGGAGCCACCAGCAGCCGGCCGTTGCCGGCGAACGCCAGGCTGTTCGGCGCCGACAGGCCGGCCGCCTGGAACTGCACCGTGCGCACCTTCTCGCCGAGGGTGTCGAACACGTAGGTGAACGGCGCGGCGAACGAGATCCAGAGGCGGCCCGAAGGTTCGAGCGCGGCCGTGCGGATCGTGGGCGGCACCAGCGGCACCTCGGTGCCATCGATGGCGCGGCGCGGCCAGGCGTCGGGCATGGCGGCGAGCACCGGATCGAGTTCGCGCCCCTGGATGCGGCGGTGGAAGGTCAGCGCGCCGGTGCGGTCGAAGCGCGAGAACGCCGGCTCACCGGCGAGGAAGACGAACCAGTAGCCGCCGTCGGCATCCTTCAGCGGGATGCCGGCGTTCAACGCCAGGTGCAGCTCGCGATCGTCCTCGTGGCCGGTGACGCGCAGCCGGCCGATGGTGCGCACCGGCGTGCCGGCCAGGCCGTACTCGGTCATCAGCGCACCGGTTTCCGGCTGGCTGATGAGCACCGAGCGTCCCGTGTACTGCAGCGTGCCGATGCCGCTCAGCGACAGGCTGCCGACGGTGATACGCGGCGTGGCGCGGCCGGGCAGCTGGAAGCCGCCGAGGCGGCGGCCCGTGCCATCGAAGATCTGCACGCGCTCGCGGCCGTTGGGGGCGTCGGCGACGACGAAGGTGCCATCGGGCTGCGCGTCGAAGGCCGTCGGCTCGATCACGCGGCCCTCTTCGCCGCCGATCGCCACGATCTTCCGCGCCGCGGTGCGAGCGGCGTCCACCGCGTACACGGCGTGGCCGCGCCGATCGAACACCAGCGACTCACCGGAGGGCAGGCGCTGGAAGCCGAGCGGCTCGCGGAACTGGCCGACGATCTCGACGGGCAGCGCGCTCACCGCGCGCAGGGTGTCGACGCGGCCCGGCGAATACGGCGCCGGCGCGTCCGTGGAAGGACCCGCGGGGCCGGGACGGGTGGACGCCGGCGGCCGGCGGGCGGGACGCGACTGTGCCGACAGCGCGGACGCGCCCAGCGCGCACGCCACGACGAGCGCCGCGCCGGGCCGAATCACGCGAATCAGTAGGCGGCCAGGCCGCGGATCGCCGCGAGGACGTCCGCCGTCTGCGGCAGGATCGCTTCCTCGAGCTCGGGGTAGTACGCCACCGGGCAGTCCATGGCGGCGACACGCTTCACCGGCGCGTCGAGATGCTCGAAGAGCTCGTCGGAGATGCGGGCGGCGATCTCGGCGCCGAAGCCGCAGGTGAGCTGATCCTCGTGCGCGATGATCACGCGGTTGGTCTTCTTCACCTGCGCCGCGATGCCGTCCCAGTCGTACGGCATGATCGTGCGCAGGTCGAACACCGCCACGCTCACGCCGTCCTTCTCGGCCTGCTGCGCCGCGAGGATCGAGCGCTGCACCAGCGCGCCCCAGGTGATGACCACGATGTCGGTGCCCTCGCGCTTCAGCGCGCCCTTGCCGAACGGCACCATGTAGTTCGCACCGGGATACGCGCCCTTGTTGTAGGTCTGGCGGTACAGGTGCTTGTGCTCGAGGAACATCACCGGGTCGTCGCAGCGGATCGACGTGCGCAGCAGCCCGGCGGCGTCGGTGGCGTTCGACGGGAACACGATGCGGATGCCGGGGCAGTGCGCGAAGATGCTGACGCCCGACTGGCTGTGGTACGGCGCACCGCCGCGCAGGTAGCCGCCGATCGGCACGCGGATCACCATCGGGCACGACCAGTTGTTGCCCGAGCGGTAGCGCATCATCGACATCTCGTCCTTCAGCTGCATCATGGCGGGCCAGATGTAGTCGAAGAACTGGATCTCGACGACGGGCTTCAGCCCGCGCGTGGCCATGCCGACGGCGCGGCCGATGATGTTGGCTTCCGCCAGCGGCGAGTTGAACACGCGATCGGAGCCGTAGGTGCGCTGCAGACCGTGCGTGACCTTGAACACGCCGCCCTTGCCCTGCACCTTCTCGAGCGCCTCGACGTGGCTGGCATCCGCGACGTCTTCGCCGAACACGACGATGCGCGGGTTCACCGCCATCTCGTCCTTCATCGTGCGATTGATGGCGGCGACCATCGTGTCGGGACGCCCTTCCGGTTCCTCGGGCGTTTCGAACGCGCTCGACGTCGGGTCGACGTCGGGCGAGAACACCCACAGGCCGGCCGTGTCCGCCGTGGGCTTCGGCGACGCGATGGCGTCGTCGGTGGCACGCGCGATCTCGCGATCCACGTCGGCGGCGATCTCGGCGAAGTCGTCCTCGGTGGCCACGCCACGCGCGAGCAGTGCGGCCCGCATCTTCACCAGCGGATCGCGCGCGGCCTCGGCCTCGCGCTCTTCCGGCGTCTTGTAGAGCCGCTCGTCATCCGACAGCGAGTGCGAGTAGGGGCGCGTGACCCGGGCGTGCACGAAGGCCGGCTTGCGCTCGCGGCGCACGTAGGCGACCGCCTCTTCCATCGTCGCGTAGCTGTCGAAGTAGTCGGTGCCGTCGCAGCGCAGCACCTTCAGCCCGGGATAGCCCTCGACCAGCTTCGACACGTCGCCGCCGGGCGTCTGCGCGTCGACCGGCACCGAGATGGCGTAGCCGTTGTCTTCCACCAGGTAGAGCACGGGCGCCGGCCGCGAGCACGCCGAGTTCAGGGATTCCCAGAACTCGCCCTCGCTGGTCGCGCCGTCGCCGATCGACATGTAGGTGACTTCGTCGGCCTGGTGACGGGCGGCAGCGTCGGGAATCGCCGTAATTCGGCTGTAGAGCACGGCCGCTTCGGCGCAGCCGACGGCCTGCAGCGCCTGCGTGCCGGTCGGGCTGCCCTGCGACGGGATGAACAGCGCGCGATGACCCCAGTGCGAGGGCATCTGACGGCCGCCGGAGTTCGGATCGTCCTTGGCGCCCACCGCGCTCTGCAGCATCTCGAGCGATGTCATGCCCAGCGCCAGGCACAGCGCGCGATCGCGGTAGTACGGGTAGAACCAGTCGTAGCCCGGCTTGAGATGCGCCGCCGCCGCGACGCAGATGGCCTCGTGGCCGGCGCCGCTGATCTGGAAGAACATCAGGCTCTGGTTCTTGAGCTGGATTTCCTTGTCGTCGAGACGCCGCGAGAGCAGCATCGTGCGGTACGCCGCGAGCAGATCTTCGCGGGAGTGCGCGGCCGCGGAACCGGCGGCGGCCGTGGCGGTGCGGCGCGCGGCGGCGTCGGTCTGCTTCGCGAGCGTCGAACCCTTCATGCGACTTCCTCCCGCGGACGTTGCGAAGCCCGCGTTGGCGGCCTCAGCGCCGCGTTGGCAACGTCGAATTATACCACCCGGGTGCGGGTGTTATAATCCGCCCGCTCCGCATGAGACGCATGTGCGAGCAGGATTTCCGCGTCGTCCGCACGCCTCCGAGGAACCATGTCGACAAGCCCCGTCCGCCTGCATCGCTGGGATGAAATTGCGCTCGAGAAGGTCACCGAGATGATCTCCCGCAAGGTCGTGACCGGCGAGCGCGAGATGATCGGCCAGATCTATCTCAAGCGTGGCGCCATCGTGCCGATGCATTCGCACGAGAGCGAGCAGCTCACCTACATCCTGCAGGGCGCGCTGAAGTTCCTGATCCACGGCGAGGAGATCACCGTGCGTGAAGGCGAGGTGCTGCACATCCCGTCGTGGGTGCCGCACCAGGCCGAGGCGCTCGAGGACACGTTCGAGATCGACCTGTTCAGCCCGATCCGTCACGACTGGCTCGACGGCAGCGACAAGTACTTCCACGACACGCCCACGCCGACCCCCGGCGAGAAGTAGTCGCGCCACGCGCGCCACGATCCGCCAGCCGCAGGCCGCTGGCCGCCCGCCGCTGTTCGGGGCTCAGTGGACGTGCTTCTTCCACTCCTTGGTCCAGTCGGCGCCGTTCGGTGCGGCGCCGCTGCGTCCCCCCTGGTAGACGTCGAAGCGGGGCTTGGTGCGACCGGCCCGCCACTTCGCGTAGCGATAGCGCACTTCGTCGAGCGGACCGCGCCGGCCCTTGAGGTAGAGATACCCCACGAGCAGGCCGCCGAGGTGGGCCACGTGCGCCACGCCGTCGCCGGCGCCCATCGACGACAGGAACGCGATGCCGCCGAGGATCAGCACCGCATAACGCGCCGGCACCGGGAAGATGTACAGGAACACCGTGCGGTGCGGGAAGTACATGCCGTAGGCGAGCAGCAGCCCGTAGATCGCGCCTGACGCGCCGACCACCAGCGTGCTGTAGAGCGCGTTGGCGTAGGGCAGCGGCGTCAGCGACCACAGGATCGTGACCAGCGCCGCGCCGATGCCGGTCACGAAGTAGTAGCGCACGAAGAACCGCGTGCCCCACGTGCGTTCGAGATCGGTGCCGAACATCCACAGCGCCAGCATGTTGAACAGCAGGTGGCTGATGCCGCCATGCAGGAACATGTAGGTCAGCGGCTGCCACAGCGCGTACTCGCGCAGCACCATCGCCGGCATCAGGCCGAGCCGTACCGTGATGGCCGGCACGATCAGCGACAGCACGAACGCGCCGACGTTCACGCCGATCAGCGTCTTGATGGCCTGGCTGAGCGGTCCCGGGCCGATCGAATACTCGGTGGTGCCGATGCGCGGCATGTCTGGATTATAGGGGGCCGCGGCAGCTAGCGGGCAGGCGCCGCCCCGGCGGGATGCGGCTCACGTGCACGTTCGGGCAACTGCGCCGCCAGTGCCGCCGCGATGAGCGGCACGCCCGAGATGCAGAGCAGTGCCGTGGGCAGGCCGAGGCGATCGCCGAGCCAGCCCACCAGCGGCACCATCACCGACCCCATGCCCCACGCGAAGCCCATCATCAGCGACGACACGGTGGCCGCGCCCACCGGCGCCAGCGCCTGCGCGTAGGTGACGTTCACCGGCAACGTGGACTGCAACAGCAGGCCGCCGATCGACACCGCGATCGTGAACCACCAGCCCGTGAGTTGCGACGCGGCGACGAGGAACGGCACCGACGACACGAGCGACGTGATGATCACGCGGCGTGGGCCGAAGCGGTCGGCGAGCGGGCCGCCCGAGAAACCGCCGATGCCCGAGATCAAGAGGTAGCAGGTGGCGGCCAGGCTGGCGTTGGCGATCGACATGCCCTGCGAGGTGAGCAGCACGGTCATGAACACCGCGAAACCCGACGACGCCAGCGTGCGCAGCACCACCGAGAAGTAGAGCAGCGTGAGCGGCCGCGCGTAGGGCTTCAGGGCCGCCAGGCCTTCGCGTCCGCCGCCGGCGTGGCCTTCGAGCGGCGGTACACGGCGCAGCAGGTACGCCAGCGCAATCAGCCCGGGGATGGCGATGATCGGCGACCACTGCAGGCCGAAGCGCTCGATCGTCGGCGCGAAGAAGAGCGGCGCCATCGCCATGCCGATCGAACCGCCGGTGATGTGCACCGACATCGCGTAGCCCTTGTTCGCGCCCGAGGCCTTGTAGACCGCGGCCGCCGCCGGCGGGTGGAACGCCGCCCCGCCGAGACCGCCCAGCACGAGCAGCGCGCCGAGGGCGGTCGCCGAAGGCGCCAGGCCCACGAAGCTCAACACCACCACGGCCAGGATCGGCCCGGACATCAGCAGCACGCGCGGCTTCCAGCGATCGGCCAGCGTGCCGAAGGCGAGCTGCGACACCGACGACGCCATCTGGAAGCACATCGCCAGCGTGCCGACGGCCGCCAGCGACAGCCCGAGGTGCGGGATGAACAGCGGCAGCAGCGGATTGTAGATGTTCGTGTAGGCGTCGACGATGAAGTGCGTCGAGGCCAGCGAGACGACCGTCGGCGACAGCCCGGCGATCGAACGCCCTTCCTCGAGGGCCGCGTGGTCGGCGCGCGAGGCGTCGGTCGGCGTCACGGGCGACAACCCATCCGCGTAGTTTACACGGCCGGGCCGGCCCGGCCGGCCGCGCTATGATGGCGCCTCATGCGCCGTGTTCGCGTCGTCGCCGCCGTGTGCCTCGTGCTCGTGGGCGTCGCTCCCGCGTTCGCGCAGTCGGGCACCTGCTCGGCACTGACGAAGACCACCTTCGTGCGCGACACCCTCGACGAGCTCTACTACTGGTATCGCGAGCTGCCCGATCTCGATCCGGCGCGATTCGCGACCCCGGAGGCGTTTCTCGAGGCCGCGCGGTATCGTCCGCTGGATCGCACGTTCTCGTTCGTGACGTCGCGGGCGGCGAGCGACGCCTTCTTCTCCGAGAGTCAGTTCATCGGCCTCGGCCTCACCACGTCGCAGATCGGCGGTGAGCTGCGCGTGCTGCAGGTGTTCGAGGGCAGTCCGGCCGCCGAGGCCGGGCTCGACCGCGGCTCGCGCATCGACACCATCGATGGCGCCAGCGTGGCCGACCTCATCACCGCTGGCACCGTGGACGCCGCTTTCGGCGTCGCGCAGGACGGCCTGGTCGTCACCGTCGGATTCGAGACGCGCGGCGGCGACCGGCGAACGGCCGCGATCCGCAAACGGGCCGTCACCATTCCGACCGTCTCGCTCACGCAGGTGTTCGAGGTCGACGGACGACGGATCGGCTATCTGTTCTTCCGGAACTTCGTCCGCCCGTCGGTCGCCGCCCTCGACAGCGCGTTCGACGCCCTGCGCGCCGCCCGCGTCGACGAGCTCGTGCTCGACCTCCGGTACAACGGCGGCGGGCTGGTGGACGTGGCCGTGCAGCTGGCGAGTCTCATCGCCGGCGATGCGCGGGCCGACGCGGTGTTCGCGGAGTCGCGCCACAACGATCGCAATCGCCGCCTGAACGAGACGTTGCGCTTCACGGCGCCGGCCAACGCGCTGTCGCTGTCGCGTGTCATCGTCATCGCCACGCGGGCCTCGGCTTCGGCGAGCGAGCTCGTGATGAACGGCCTGCGGCCGTTCATGCCGGTGGTGGTGGTGGGCGATCGCACCTACGGCAAGCCGGTGGGACAGTACCAGCTGCCGTTCTGCGACAAGGTGCTGGCGCCGGTGTCGTTCGCGATGGTGAACGCCGCCGGCGAGGGCGACTACTACGACGGTCTGCCGGTGACCTGCGCGGCCGCGGACGACATCACACACGACCTCGGGGATCCCGCGGAAGCCTCACTGCGCGAGGCCCTGCACTACGTGAGCGCTGGCGCGTGCTCGGCCGCGCCGGTGACCGGTGCCCTGCGGCAGCGCGCCGACACCGCGTCCGATGCGCGCCTCACCGGCTGGCGATCCGTGGTGAACGCGCAGTAGGGTTCGCGGCCCCGAGCCGCCTCGCCGCGATCAACCGCGCAGCATCCGCCGCAGCCGCCCGAGGATGCCGTCGCGCACGTCCTCGAATTCGCGGATCCGCAGTACCTGCGCGGTGCCGGCCAGCACCAGCATCGCGCCGCCGATGGCGAGGACGAGACGCACGGCCTGCAGCGGCAGCGATGCGCCCGGCACCGCCCCTTCGAGCCAGCGATCGAGCACCCACGCCGCCGCGGCCATCGCCGTGGTGGCCACCGCCACCTTCGCGAACGTGGCGCTGACGCGGCCGAGGTCGAGGCCGCCAAGCGCACGCCGCAGCAGGAAGGCCAGCGTGCACGCGTTGAAGAGGGCCGCGATGGAGGCGCTGAGCGCGATGCCGCGATAGCCGAGCAGCGGCGCCGACGAATAGCTGAGCGTGGCGTTCAGCAGCACCGACGCCACCCCCACGGTGGCCGGCGTGCGCGATCGGCCGAGCGCGTAGAACGCCGGCGAGAGAATCTTCACCACCGAGTAGCCGACCAGTCCCACGGCGTAGCACTGCACGGCGGCGGCGGTGGCCGCGGTGTCGGCCGGCGTGAAGCGGCCGTGTTCGAGCAGCAGTCGCACGATCGGCGATGCCAGCACGATCAGGCCGAGCGTGGCCGGCACGTTCAGCGTCAGCATCAGTGAGACCGCCGAGGCCAGCGCCGCCCGCATGCCGGGCGTGTCGTCGTTGGCGACGTAGCGCGCGAGCGTCGGCGTGGTGGCGGTGGCGATCGAGACGCCGAAGAGGCCGATCGGCAGGTACATCAACCGGAAGGCGTAGTCGAGCCACGACACCGCGCCGGTGCCCTGGCTGGTCGCGACCACGGTGTTGATGAACACGTTGAACTGAGTGGCGGCGAGGCCCACGAGCCCCGGCCCCATCAGCACGAGCACCTGGCGCAGCGCCGGATCGTGGACATCGATGCGCGGCGCGTAGCGGTAGCCTTCGCGTCGCAGCGCCGGCCACTGCAGGAACACCTGCCCGAGGCCGCCGACCAGCGTGCCGATCGCCATGGCGAGAATGGGCTGGATGCCGGCCTTGAGCGCCAGCGGCACGAGGCCGATGCCGACGGCGATCGAGGCCACGTTGAACATGGCCGGCGACAACGCCGGGATGAAGAACACGTGCAGCGAGTTCAGCATCCCCATGCAGGCGGCGGCGACGGCGACCAGCACGAGGAACGGCGCCATGATGCGCGTGAGCCGCACCGTGAGCTCGAACTTGCCGGGCACGTCGGCGAAGTCGCCGGCGAGGCCCGAGACGATGGCCGGCGCGAACACCATCGCCAGCACCACCAGCACGCCGGTGACGAGCGCCAGCGCGTTCATCACCGAGTTGCCGATCTGCCAGGCGCGCTCGCGGCCGTCGCGCGTGAGGGCCCGCGTGAAGGTGGGCACGAGGGCGGCGCTCATCGCGCCCTCGGCGAACAGATCGCGCACCAGGTTCGGCACGCGGAACGCGACGCGATACGCGTCCATGTCGTCGCTGGCCCCGAACCAGTAGGCCAGCACCTGGTCGCGCACCATGCCGAGCACGCGGCTGGTCATCGTCGCCGCGCCGACCACGCCCGCCGATTTCGCGAGCCGCGTCGACGACGCGGCCGCTGGCGCCCCGTCGGCCGTCGTCGCGGGGCTCGATTGCGGTGTGGACATGGACCAGCGGAAGCGTAGCACGTCGATTCCGCGCCTCCTGGCGCGGTGTCCGGCGCGGACGCGGCAAAAAAATCGGGCTCCGGCCGCATGGCGGGAGCCCGAGGAGGATGGTGAGAGGCTGACTAGGCCTTTCAGGGATATAGACGGCGAACCCCAGCCGACGGTTTGGCGCTCATCCCAGCTTCTTGCGGACGAGCTCGTTCACCTGCTTGCCGTCGACGGTCTTGCCGGCCAGCCCGGCCATCACGGCCTTCATCACCTTGCCCATGTCTTTCGCACTGGTGGCGCCCGTCGAGGCGACGGCGGCGTCGATCGCGGCGGCGAGTTCCTCGGGTGAGGCGGCCGGCGGCAGGTAGGCGTCGAGCACGACGATCTCGGCGCGTTCCTTGTCGGCCAGCTCCCGACGGCCGGCGGCCTCGAACTGCTCGATCGAATCACGCCGCTGCTTCACCAGCGCGTTGACGACCTGCAGATCCTCGCTGCCGTCGAGGGCGCGGCCCTTCTCGATGCTCTTGTTGGTGAGCGCTGTCTTCAGCATCCGCAGCGCGGTCAGCCTCGTGGTGTCCCGGGCCTTCATCGCGGCGGCGATGTCGGCGGTGATCGTTTCGGTGAGCGACATGCCCGCGATTGTGGCAGATGCGGGGCTCAGAGGTCGACCGGGCCGTCGCCGAGCGTGACGTGCCAGTCGTCGGTTCGCGCGTAGAACGTCTTCGGCGTGGCCGGGTCGTTCCGCTTCACCGAAAGCTGCAGGCCGCTGCGCACTCCGAAGTAGCCGGAGCGGCGCAGCACGCGGCGGAAGCCCGCATGCAGGGCATGGCAGCGGATCTTGTCGGAATCGGCCATCCGCGCCTCGCGATCGACCCAGCGCAGCAGCGTCTTCAGGGCGCGGTCGTCGCCGGGCAGGGCGAGGAAGTCGACCACGTGCGTCACCCGGCCGCGCGGCTCGTGGGTATGACGATAGACCACGTAGCCCGCCGTGCCCTCCGGACGGCGCAGCACGGCGATGGCGTAGCGCGCGTGCGGCGGCTCGGCGAAGCGCCAGTTCACCCACGCGGCGTCGCGGCGCGTCGACAGCCCGAGAGACGGCGCGGCGGCCTGCCACAAGGCGTCGGCGCCGGCATCGACGCGGCGCACGACCTCGACGCTCTCGCGCAGTGGCCGCTGACGCGCCACCACGCGCACGATCGGCAGCGTCACGGCCGAGACGAGGCGGTTCACCGGGGCCGGCCAGTCGGGATTGCGCAGCGCGCGGCGGCTGAGTGGCTTCACGAGGCAGGGCAGCGACACCGCGTCGGGCACGCGCATCCGGTCGAGCACGGCGCGCGTCGTGTCCGACAGACGCGTCGCCAGCGTGATGTCGCAGTCGCGCGAGGCGGCGCGCACCAGCAACTCGTCGAGGCCCTGACGATCGCGCTCCGATGCCACGACCGGGTCGGCGAGCCACAGCCCGCGCACCGCCTGCCCGTGGAGGCTGAGGTCCACGGGACGCGTCGGCAGGGCGGCCACCACCGATGTGCCCTCGCGCACGATCCAGGGCGGTGCGGCGCCGCGCGCGGCCGGATTCTGCCGGCGCTCCCACTGCCACGTGAGCTTGAGCCGCTCGGCGGCCTCGACGCCCTCGCTGCGGCGGTACAGCAGCTCGAGCGCGCGACGATCGTCGGAGCGATAGCGATCGAGACCCGTCATCGGTGACGGCAGCAGGGCGCGGCGGCTACTGCTGCGGGCGCGGACGCGCGGCCGGCTGGCCCGGCTGCGCCGCGGGCTGCTGCACGAGACCGGGCGTCGACGCGCCGGCGACGCCGAAGAAGCCCGGCGAGCCCGCGGGCGGCTGCTGCACGGGCTGGAAGAGTCCGCCCTGCGGAATGCTCTGCGGCTGCAGCGGCTGCCCGAACGGATTCGGCACGGCCTGGCCGAACGGGTTCTGCACCGGCTGCCCGAAGGGATTCTGGCCCGGCTGCCCGAACGGCTGCGGCATGCCGGGCTGCCCGAAGGCGTTGGCGAACGGATTCACCTGCGGCACTTCGGCCGCGGCGACCGGCTCGGGGTCGTTCGCGCCGGTATCGGAGGCGTCTGGCGGCTCCACCGCGGGCGGCACCCCGAACGGACGCGGCGGTGCCGGACGATTCGTCGCCCCGGCGGCGTTGCCGCCGCCGGCTGGCGGCGTGCTCGAGGCCAGGACCATGATCCGGTCGTAACGCGAGCGGCCGGTGCCGGGGACGGCGCGGTTGGCCGCCATGTAGCCGGCGGCGCCGCGCAGGATGATGTCGAGGGCCTTGGCTTCGGGCACGCCTTCGAGAAAGAGGGTCAGCGGTGCGCCGGCGATGCGTTCGCCGCCCACCACGCGGGTGCCGCCCACGCGCGCCCACTCCGCCAGGATCTGGCGGGCCGGCACGTTCGAGGCCTGCAGGGTGACGAGGCCGTCGCGGATGTCGAGCGACAGCTGCTGGGCCCACGCCGGGGCCGCGAGGAACACCGCGAGCGCCGCCAATGCCAGGCGCGTCATGATGTCCCCAGTATACGCCTCCGGCGTCCGCGCCTAGCGCGACCGGAAGTCGTCGACCACGGCGCGGATGATCTCGTCCAGCCCGACCCTCGGCTCGTAGCCGACGAACTGGTTGATCTTCGTGAGGTCCGGCACGCGGCGCGGCATGTCCTCGAAGCCCGAGTCGTAGGCCTGCTCGTAGGGGATCGTGACGATCTCCGAGGTGGAGTTGCAGGCCGCCCGCACGCGCTCGGCGAGCTGGCGGATGGTGACTTCCTCGACGTTGCCGATGTTGAACACCTGGCCAACGGCCTTCGGTTCGACCATCAGCGCCATCAGGCCGCGCACGACGTCGCCGACGTAGGTGAAGCTGCGGCTCTGCGTGCCGTCGCCGAACACGGTAATCGGCTCGTTGGCCAGCGCCTGGCGCACGAAGTTCGGCAGCACCATGCCGTACTGGCCCGTCTGACGCGGGCCCACCGTGTTGAAGAGACGGAAGACGACCGCCGGCAGCTTCTTTTCCTTGTAGTAGGCCAGGGCGTGGAACTCGTCGAGCATCTTGCTGCACGCGTACGCCCAGCGGTGGCGCGTGGTGGCGCCGAGCACCAGGTCGGCGTCCTCGCGGAACGGCACGTGGACGCTCTTGCCGTAGACCTCGGACGTGGACGCCACCAGCACCAGCTTGCGCTTCTTGCTGGCGTGGCGCAGCACCACTTCGGTGCCGTGGACGTTGCACTCGATGGTGTGCACGGGCCGTTCGACGATCAGCTTCACGCCGACCGCGGCCGCCAGGTGGAACACCACGTCGGCGGCGTCGATGAGCTCGGCGGTGAGCGACTCGTTGAACACCGTGTCGATCGTGTAGCCGAAGCCCTTGTGGCCCTTCAGGTGCGTGATGTTGTCGATCGAGCCGGTGGAGAGGTCGTCGACGATGTGCACCTGATGGCCGGCCGCGAGCAGGGCCTCGGACAGATGGGAACCGACGAACCCGGCACCGCCGGTGATGAGGACGCGCATCGAAATCACCTCGAGAAGGACCGCACGGCCGCGACGACCTCGGCCTGCGCCGTCGCCGTGAGCGACGGATAAAGGGGCAGCGACACCACCTGCGCGGTGACGCGATCGGTCACCGGGCACTGCACCGGCGACCAGTCGGCCGCGGCCGGCTGGCGCGGAATCGGCACCGGATAGTGGATGAGCGTTTCGACACCCGCGGCGCGCAGGTGCGCCTGGAACCGATCGCGATCGGGCGTGAGCACTGGGAAGAGATGGTACACGTGGCCCGCGTCGAACTCACGCGGAACGTGGATCGCCGCGTCGTGCAGCCCCGCGCGGTACGCGGCAGCGAGGCGCCGACGCGTGGCGGTGGTTTCCGCGAGGCGCGACAGCCGAGTGCGCAGGATTGCCGCCTGCAGTTCGTCGAGCCGGCTGTTCACGCCGCGCTCGTCGTGGTGGTACCGCGTCGACTGGCCGCCATTCCGCAGGCGGCGGATACGCGCGGCGAGCGCCGCGTCGTCGGTCGTCACGGCGCCGCCGTCGCCGAGGGCGCCGAGGTTCTTCGTGGGATAGAAGCTGTAAGCCGTGACCGCGGAGCCTCGTCCCACCGGCGTGCCGCCGCAGGTGGCGAGGTGCGCCTGACACGCATCTTCGACGACGGCGAGGCCGTGGCGCGCCGCCACCGCGTGAATCGCCGGCATGTCGGCCGGCTGGCCGTAGAGGTGCACCGGGATGATGGCGCGCGTGCGCGACGTGACGGCCGCGGCCGCGGCGGCCGGATCCAGCGTGAGCCGTTCGGGATCGATGTCGGCGAACACCGGGCGCGCGCCGGCCATGTCGATGGCGAGCGCCGTATAGGCGGCCGAGAGCGGCGACGTGATCACCTCGTCGCCCGCGCCGATGCCGAGCGCCATCAGGGCCAGCGCGAGGGCATCGGTGCCGGTGTTGACGCCGGCGGCGTGCGCGGCGCCCGCCGCCGTCGCGAACTCCTGCTCGAAGGCCGCGACCTCCGGGCCGAGCACGAACCAGCCCGAGTCGATCACGCGGGCGATGGCGGCATCGATCGCGGCGCGTTCGGCGCCTGCCGCCAGCACGTTGAACGGCACGCGGACATCTGCAGCACTCATCGCGATTCCTCGACGTAGCGGTCGTAGTGCTCCCGGTAGTACGCCAGCGTGGCGGTGAGTCCGTCGCGCAGCGACACCCGCGGCGTCCAGCCGGTGCGCGCGTGGAAGCGCGACGAGTCGGCGTAGAACGAGCCGATGTCGATGGCTTTCTTCTCGGGCGGCCACTCGACGAAGCGGCACGAGCCCTTGCCGCTCAGCTCGAGCAGCAGTTTCACCAGCTCGGCGTGGGCGATGTGTTCCGACCCGCCGACGTTGAACACCTCGCCGTTCACCGCGTCGGTCGCGCCGGCGCGCAGGAACGCATCGACCGCGTCGTCGACATAGACGAAGTCGCGCACCTGCGAGCCGTCGCCGAAGATCTGGATCTCGGCGCCGTCGAGCGCCAGCCGCACGAACCAGCCGATGAAGCCCTGGCGATTGTGACGGATGAGCTGCCGCGGCCCGTAGACGTTGGTGAGCCGCAGCGAGCACGCGCGCACGCCGAACACGTTGTTGTAGACGAGGTGGTAGTACTCGCCGGCCACCTTGTTGATGCCGTTCACGTCGGTCGGCCGCACGAGGTGCGTTTCGTCGACCGGCAGCGAGTCCGGGCGGCCGTAGACCTGGCGGGTACCGGCGAACACCACCTTGGCGGCGGGGTTGTGATGGCGGCACGCCTCGAGCAGCGTGAGCTGCGCGCGGCAGTTCACCTCGAGGTCGCCGTACGGGTCGCGCATGCTGTCGATGTGGCTGACCTGTCCGGCGAGGTTGAAGATCACGTCCTGGCCGCGCACCAGGTAGTTCATCGTGTGCGGCTGGCGGATGTCGGCGACGTTCACCCGCACCTGGTCCTGCACCGGCGCGATGTTGAACGCGTTGGCGCCGGCATCGGGAATGAGGGAGTCGATGATGAGGACGTCGGCGCCGAGGTGGGCCAGCCGCAGCGCCAGGTTGCTGCCGATGAAGCCGAGACCGCCGGTGATCATCACGCGGCGGCCGCGGTAGTGGGCGGCGACGTCGATCACCGCGGCTCTCCGCCGCGGGCCGCGGCCGGGGCGCCGCCCGGCGCGCGCAGGTGCTCGCGGCGCACCACCAGCGACCACCACAGCTTCATGACGTCGACGCCGGTGCGGGCGATGCGACGGAAGTTGAAGAACTGGGACTTACCGTGGGTGCGGTGATAGTGGTGCACCGGCACCTCGGCGACGCGGAAGCCGGCGTCCTTGAACTTCTTCATCATCTCGAGACAGATGACGCCGCTGTTCTTCTCGAGCCGGACGGTGTCGAAGATGCGCCGGCGCATCAGCCGGAAATCGCAATCGGTGTCGCGCACGGTGAGGCCGAAGAGCAGTTTCACCGTGTGGTGGTAGACGCGGCCGATGACGATGCGGTGCAGCGGATCCGAGCGGCTGATCTTCCAGCCGTTCACCCAGTCGACGTCGTCGCGAAGCGCCTTCCACAACTCGGTGACCTCACCCGGGTCGTACTGCGCGTCGCCATCCGTGTAGAACACCAGGTCCTTGGTCGCCGAGGCGAACCCGGTGCGCAGCGCGCCGCCGTAGCCGCGGTTCACCTGGTGGTGCACCGGACGGAAATGATCCGGGTAGAGGCGCGCCAGTTCGTCGAGGATCTCGCCGGTGTTGTCCCTGCTGCCGTCGTTGACGACGATCACCTCGTAGTCGGGCGTCAGCGTCTCGGCGACCTGCAGCGCGCGGATCGCGAGACTGGCGATGGTCCCGCTGTCGTTGTAGGCGGGGAAGAAAATCGAGAGGCTGGGAGGCGTCGTGGAAGCCGGCATGGCGCGGGGCCGAACGGCAATTGTAGCGTGCCCTCGCTCAGAGCCGGCCCAGGAGTCGCCGCATCACCAGGCGCCATGGTGTGAAGAACGACTCGCGGATCACGCCGCTCGAGATCTTCGAGGCGCCGACCCGCCGCTCGACGAAGATGATCGGCACCTCGCCCACCGTGGATCCGGCCTGCAGCGACAGGAACAAAGTCTCCACCTGGAACGAATAGCCGTCGGAGGTGATGCGATCGAGGGGCAGGCGCGCGATCGCCGACCGTCGCCAGCAGCGGAATCCTGCCGTACAGTCGCGCACCCGCATCCCGGTGATCGTGCGGACGTACCAGTTGGCGAAGGTGCTGAGGATCAGGCGGCGCAGGGGCCAGTTCACCACGCTGACGCCCTGCAGGTAGCGCGAGCCGATCACGATGTCGTGCTGCGCCGATCCGCGGATGAGATCGGGCACGTACTTCGGATCGTGCGAGAGATCGGCGTCCATCTGGAACACCAGATCGACGTCGGTGTTCAGCGCAGTCCGCATGCCGTCGACGTACGAGCGGCCGAGGCCGCGCTTGCCGGTGCGGTGCAGCACGGTGAGGCGCCCGCCGCTCTGCGCCGCCAGCTCGTCGGCGAGCGCGCCGGTGCCATCGGGCGAGCCGTCGTCGATGACCAGCACGCGCACGTTCGGTTGGGCCAGCAGCAGCCCGGCGATCGTCGGCAGGTTCTCCCGCTCGTTGTAGGTGGGCAGCAGGATCAGCGCGGTGGGCGCGGCCGGTGCGGACGTCTCAGCCATGCGCGACCAGCCGTTCGATGACGGCGTCCCATGTGATGGCCGACGCGGTGACGCGGCCGGCGTCGCCGAGCGCCGCCGCCGTGGCGCGATCGGCGTGCAGCGCCGCGACGGCGCCGCCGAGCGCGTCGGGCTCCGGCGGCACGACGCAGCCGGTGACGCCGTCGGTCACGAATTCCAGCGTGCCACCGGAATCGGTGGCCGTCACCACCGGCTTGCCGGCGAGGAACGCCTCCAGCGTCACGAGGCCGTAATCCTCGTCGTAGGGCACGTACATCACCGCGAGCGCGTCGCGATACAGCGCCGGCAGCGCGTCGTCGGGCGCGGCGCCGAGGAACTGCACGCGATGGGTGACACCGGCGTCTTCCGCGGCCTTCTCGACGCGGGCGCGCTGGCTGCCTTCGCCCACGATGACGAGACGGAGGGGCTCGGGCCAGTACGCCACCGAGCGCACCGCGAGGTCGACGCGCTTGTTCTGCTCGAGCCGCGCCACCGACAGCACGTAGTCGCCGAACGGGCCCGGCGCGAGACGGCGCGCCAGCAGCGGCGGATGGTAGAGCGGCGTCGAGTCGAGGCCGTTGTAGCGCTGCAACCGTTCGGTCACCGTGCGTGAAATCGTATAGCGGCCGGCGCACTCCGCCAGCGCCCGTTCGTCGATGGCCATCAGTCGATCGCGCAGCGCGACGTCGAGTTCGAGATGGCCGAACTCCGAGTACTCGGTCGAGGCCAGCTCGTAGGCGGAACGATACTGGTGCACGAGCCAGCAGACCTTGCGCGGATGCCGCGCGAGGTAGGTCGGGAACTTGGTGCCGATCACCAGATCGACCGGCTTGCCGTTGCTCTCACTGAGGTCGAGCAGGCTCCACGCCGCGGCATGCGGCAGCAGCTCCTGCTTCGGATACCACTTGAAGGGCAGCGCGACCTTGTCGGTTTCGTAGCCGCGGCGCCGCAGTTCGTCGACCAGCTGCTGCACCAGCAGCTCGGCTCCTCCGCGGACGAACGGCACCTGGGTTTCGCAAACGAGGATGGTGCGGACCGACATTGTGTGCAAAAATGAGACGAGCGGCGGAGCCGGTAAATCGTAACATGCACCGGCTCTGGCGAAAGTAAGGCGAGAATGCTTGTATAGCCACGTCGGCTCCCACCTACCGGCAGTGGGGCGAAATAAAAACGTAAGCCCCTTATCTACGATAACTTAGCGTTGACACTGCACAGGACGTCCTCTACGATTCACGTGGAGTTCGTTGGACCAAAGTGGTCTGAAAACCTGTGCTCAGAGGGAACATTCCGGCCCGGATTGATGACAAGGGCCGGCTGAAAATCCCGAACACCTTCCGGGCCCTCATCAGCGAGGCGCATGGCCGGGAAGTTTTCGTCACCAGCCTGACTGGCGAGTCGGTGCGCGTGTATCCGATGCCGGTGTGGCTGGAAATCGAGCAGAAGCTGGCCCAGGCGCCCTCCACGCTCCCCGCCCGGCTCAAGTTCCTCGACCGCGTGAACTACTTCGGCCAGGTCGTCGAGTTCGACGTCCAGGGCCGCCTCCTGATCCAGCCGCGCCTCCGCGCCTCGGCGCTCATGAACGGCGACGTCGCGGTGATCGGACAGCTCACCTACTTCGAGGTGTGGAACGACGAACGGTTCCAGGCGCGACTCAAGCACGCGCCGTTGACCGACGACGACATGAACGCCCTCGCGGGCCTCGGCATCTAGCGGATTTCCCTTGTCGCACGTGGAGCAGCCACAGCACCTGCCGGTGATGGTGGAAGAGGTTCTGCAGCTCCTGCAGCCGCAGCGCGGCGGCACGTACGTCGACTGCACGCTCGGCCTCGGCGGCCACACGCGCGCCCTGCTCGAAGGCGGCGCCGACCTCGTCGTCGGCATCGATCGCGATCCGCGCGCGCTGGAGCTGGCGGCGCAGACGCTCGGCTCGTTCGGATCGCGCGTGCGCTTCGTGCACGCCGACTATCGCGACATCGACGCGGTGCTCGAGCGTGAGCGGATCGCGCGCGTCGACGGCGCTCTCGCCGACTTCGGCGTGTCGTCGATGCAGCTCGACACCCCGGGCCGCGGCTTCTCGTTCCGTCGTGACGAACCGCTCGACATGCGCATGGATCAGTCGCAGGGCGAGACCTGCGCCGAGCGCCTCGCCGTGGTCGGTGAAGCGGATCTCGCCGACGTCATCTACCAGTTCGGCGAAGAGCGCAAGTCGCGCCGCGTCGCCCGTGCCATCGTCCATGCCCGCGCCGAACGGCCGATCACCAGCACCGGCCAGCTCGCCGCCATCGTGCGCCGCGCCGTCGCCGCGCCCGGCTGGCAGCGCATCGATCCGGCGACGCGCACGTTCCAGGCGCTGCGGATCTGGGTCAACGCCGAACTCGACCGCCTCGACGCGTTCCTGCGTCAGGCGGCGAGCCGCCTCGCCGAGGGCGGCCGCCTGGCCGTCATCACCTTCCACTCGCTCGAGGATCGCGTCGTGAAGCACACGCTGCGCGCCCTCGATCGCACCGATGGCCTGGTCCGTGTGCTCACGGGCCGGCCGCTCGTCGCCACCGACGCGGAGGTGGCCGTCAACCCGCGCGCCCGCAGCGCCAAGCTGCGCGCCGCCGAACGCCTGGCCTAGGACGACGGGGAGGGACATCGTGGAACACGCAGAGACGTTCGACTACGCGATCCGCAAGGACGTCCGCAACACCACCATCGTGCGCGAGGTCGACGAGCGCCGTCAGCGGCAGCTGTGGACGTCGCTCGCCATCGGCGCGGTGCTCGTGGTGGTGGTGATGTTCGACGCCTGGCAGCACTTCGAGCTGATCCGCCAGGGTTACGCCATCGAAGCGGCGCAGAAGGCGCTCACCGAAGAGCGCGAGGTGGCGCGGCACCTCCGTCTCGAGGTCGAGACGCTGCGTGCGCCGCAGCGCATCGAGCGCGTCGCCGAGAGCCGGCTGGGCATGGTGCAGCCGAAGGCCGCCGACACCATCGTGCTCGAGCGGGTGCTGCCGGCGGAGCCGCCGTCGCACTCGGTCGTCGCGTCCCGCTGATCCGTCGCCGTTCCGCCGAGCCCGCCATGACCGACGAGCGTCCCAACGCCTGGCGCCAGACCGTCCGCAGCCGCACGATGATCGCGGCCGCCTGTCTCGCGCTGTGGGTCGCGGCGATCGAGGCGCGTCTGGTCTACCTGCAGGTGCTGCGCCACGACGACATCCTGGCCATGGCCGATCGCCAGCAGAAGCGGACGCGCGTCGTCGCGGCCAAGCGCGGCGAGATGGTCGACCGCAACGGCCGCCTGCTGGCCTACAACGTCGACGTCGACACCATCTTCGCGGTGCCGTCCGAGGTGAAAGACCCGAAGAAGGCCGCGCGCGAGCTGTGCGCGGCGCTCGACGACTGCTCGCCGGCCCAGCGCGACGACCTGCAGCACCGCCTCGAGCGCGGCGGGCAGTACGCCTACGTCGAGCGGTTCGTCTCGAGCCGTGTCGCCGCCAGGGTGCGCGCGCTCGAGCTGCCCGGCATCGGTCTCACCAAGGAGAGCCAGCGGTTCTATCCCAACCGCGAGCTCGCGGCACAGGTGCTCGGTTACGTCGGCACCGACAACGTCGGCCTCGGCGGGCTCGAAGCGGCCTACAACAAGCTGATTCTCGGCCTGCCCGGCAAGATTCTCACGCAGATCGACGCCCGCGGCCGCGCTCTCGATCACATCGACCGCCTGCCCACCGCCGGCGTCTCGCTCGAACTCACGATCGACGAGCAGCTGCAGCACATCGTCGAGCGCGAGCTGGCGGCCGGCGTGCGCGAACACAAGGCCGACAGCGGCACCGCGGTGATGCTCGACCCGGCCACCGGCGAGATCCTGGCGATGGCCAGCTATCCGTCGTTCAATCCCAACGCGTTCCGCGACGCCGCCGCCGATGATCGCAAGAACCGCGCGGTCACCGACATCTACGAGCCGGGATCGACCTTCAAGCTGGTGACGGCGTCGGCGGCGCTCGAGGAAGGCGTGATCAGGCCCACGGACCTGGTCAACACCGACCCGGGCTTCATCACCATCGGCCCGCGCCGCATCGACGACACGCACCGCTACGGCATTCTCTCGTTCGCCGACGCCATCGTGAAGTCGAGCAACGTCGGCGCCATCAAGGTGGGCTGGGACATCGGCGCCGACCGCCTCGACACCTACGTGCGTCGTTACGGCTTCGGACGTCCGGCCACCACCGAGTTCCCCGGCGAGAGCCCCGGCATCGTGTGGAGCGCCGCCAAGCTCGACCGCAGCGCGCTGGCGTCGGTGTCGATGGGCTACCAGGTGGGCGTGACACCGCTGCAGATGGTGACCGCGACGGCGACGGTCGCCAACGGCGGCCGCATGATGAAGCCGCACATCGTGCGCGCGGTCGTGCGCGACGGCGTGCGGACGCCGACCGACCCGGTGGAGGTGCGCCGCGTGATCTCGCCGCGCACCGCCGCCGAGCTGACGACGATCATGGAAGACGTCGTCGTGCGCGGCACCGGGTCGCAGGCCGCGGTCGAGGGGTACACGGTCGCCGGCAAGACCGGCACGGCGCAGAAGCTCGTCAACGGCGCCTACTCGCACTCCGAGTACAACGTCTCGTTCACCGGCTTCGTGCCGTCGCGCAAACCGAAGTTCGCGATGGTGGTGGTGGTCGATACGCCGCGCAATGGCGCCTACTTCGGCGGCTCGGTGTCCGGCCCGATCTTCCACCGGATCGCCGATGCCGCCCTGCGGCACTTCGGCGTGCCGCCCACCGTGTTCCCGGCGCCGCCGGTACTCGTCGAGCGGCGTGCGCAGGCCGTGCCGCCGGCCGGCCAGCCCGTGGTCGTCACCGTCGACGACGCCGGCGGTCGGGCCATGCCGGACCTGGTCGGTCTCAGCGCCCGTGAGGCGCTGCGCCGCATGGCCCGTCTCGGCGTGTCGCTGAAGATGCAGGGCGCCGGCATCGTCGTGGCGCAGTACCCCGAATCCGGCGAGACCGTCGCCGTCGGCGGCTCGTGCACGATCATGCTCGACCGCGGGCCGCGCGCGCGCAGCGGTGCAGGAGCCGCGCCGTGACACGGCACGACGTCGCGACCGCGCTCGGCGATCTCGTCGTGTCGATCGACGCGCCGGCGTCGCTCGGGGTCGCGTCGGTGGCCTACGACTCGCGCCGTGCCGGCCCCGGTACGGCGTTCGTCGCCCTGAAGGGCCTGAAGGCCGACGGACTCGACTTCGTGCCGCAGGCCGTCGCGCAGGGCGCGGCGCTGGTCGTCAGCGAACAGCCGCGGCCGTCGACGCTCGACGTGCCGTGGGTGACCGTGCGCGATGGGCGGCTGGCCCTGGCGCTGCTCGGCGCGGCGATCCACGGACATCCGAGCCGTGAGATGCCGGTCGTCGGCGTCACCGGCACCAACGGCAAGACCACCACTGCCTACCTGCTGGCGGCGATCTTCGACGCCGCCGGCTGGCACGCCGGCGTGATGGGCACCGTGCACTACAAGATCGGCGACCAGGCGCGCGAGGCGGCGCGTACGACGCCCGAAGGCTCGGACGTGCAGGCGATGCTGCGCGCGATGCTCGACGCCGGCAACCGCTCGTGTGTGATGGAGGTCTCGTCGCACGCGCTGGCGCTGAAGCGCGTCGACGGCATGCGCTTCGCGGCCGGCGTGTTCACGAACCTGACCCGCGATCACCTCGACTTCCATCTCGACATGGAGTCGTACTTCGCGGCCAAGCGGCGGCTGTTCACGATGCTGGCGCCCGATGCGCCCGGCGTCATCAACGCCGACGACCCACGCGCCGCGGCGCTGGCCGCGTCCTGCGGCCGCCCCGTGACCTACGGCATCCAGAAGCCGGCCGATGTGCGGCCCGAGCAGCTCGAGATGTCGCTCGACGGCGTCCGCTTCGTGGCCGCCACGCCGAACGGCGCGGTGGCCGTGCGGTCGGCGCTCGTCGGCCGGCCGAACGTCTACAACCTGCTCGCGGCCACGGCCACGGCCAGTGCACTGGGTATTCCGGCCGAGGCGATCACCGACGGACTCGCGCGTCAGACCGGCGTTCCCGGCCGCTTCGAGGTGGTGTCGTCGGCCGACGACGGCGTGACCGTGGTGGTGGACTACGCGCACACCGACGACGCCCTGCGCAACCTGCTCGAGACGGCCCGGCCCCTCACGAAGGGGCGCCTCATCACCGTGTTCGGCTGCGGCGGCGATCGCGATCGCACCAAGCGGCCGTTGATGGGCATGGTGGCGGCGCGCCTCAGCGACGTCGTTGTGATCACGTCCGACAACCCGCGCAGCGAGGATCCGGCGGCGATCATCGACGAGATCCGCCGTGGTATTCCCGCGGGCGAAGCGGCGTCCGACCGCACGCCCGACGTGAGCGCGATCGTCGATCGCGCCGAGGCCATCGACAAGGCGATCGCGCTGGCGCAGCCCGGCGACGTCGTGCTGGTCGCCGGCAAGGGACACGAGAAGACGCAGCATATCGGCGATCGCGTGCAGGCGTTCGACGACGGCGACGTGGCGCGCGCGGCCCTGGCTCGCCGGGTGAAGGTGCGTTGACGATGCAGCTCTCGCACGGCACCTACTCGGCGGCTGACCTCGCCGCAGCCGTCAACGGTCGGATCGTCGCGGGCGCCGCCGACGCGCGCCTCGGCGCGGTGTCGATCGACTCGCGCTCGCTCGCCGCGGGTGACCTCTTCTTCGCCATCACCGCCGCCCGCGACGGTCACGACTTCGTGCCCGCCGCCCTCGGCCGCGGCGCCGCCGGCGTGGTGGTGCAGCGCGCGGTCGACGTGCCGGCGGGCGCGGCGTCGCCGGTCGTCGTCGAGGTCGCCGACACACTGCAGGCGCTGCAGTCGCTCGGCCGCGCCGTGCGCCGCGCCTCCGGCGCGCGCGTCGTCGCCATCACCGGCAGCGCCGGCAAGACCACGACCAAGGACGCCATCGCGCTGGTGCTCGGCTCGACGTTCCGCGTCGTGAAGAACCGCGGCAACCTGAACAACCACCTCGGTCTGCCCATCTCGCTGGTCGAGATGCGCGAGCGCCCGGACGTGGCGGTGATGGAACTCGGCATGAACCACGCCGGCGAGATTCGCGTGCTCGTCGGTCTCGCCGAGCCCGACATCCGCGTGTGGACCAACGTGGGCGACGCCCACATCGGCTACTTCGGCACGCGCGAGGCCATCGCCGACGCCAAGGCCGAGATCCTCGAGCAGGCGACGGCGTCGAGCGTGCTCGTCTGCAACGCCGACGATCCGCTGGTGATGGCGCGCGCCGGCCACTTCGCCGGCCGTCGCGTGACGTTCGGTGTGTCGGATCGCGCCGACGTGCGCGCGACCGCGATCGAGGATCGCGGCATCGCCGGCACCTCGGCCCGCGTCGAGACGCCCGCCGGCGCGTTCGCGCTCACGATCGCGCTGCCCGGTCACGGCCACCTGCTGAACGCACTGGCCGCGACGGCGGTCGGCATCGAGTTCGGCGTGCCCGTGACGGCCATTGGCGAGCGCCTCTCGACGCTGGCGCCGGCGAACCATCGCGGCGTCACGCTCACGACGCCCGCGGGCGCGACGGTGCTCGACGACAGCTACAACTCCAGCCCGGCGGCGCTGCACCGCTCGCTCGACGTGCTCGCCGCGAGCCGGCCGACGGGCCACCGCATCGCCGTGCTCGGCGAGATGCTGGAACTCGGCGATCGCGCCATCGACCTGCACGAAGACTCCGGTCGCCATGCCGCGGCGTGCGGTGTGCAGCGCCTCGTGACGGTGGGCGGTGAGCCGGCACGCCGGCTGGGCGCGGCCGCGGTGGCTGCCGGCATGCCCGCCGCCGCGGTGACGCACGTGGCCACCGCGGACGAAGCGGCGGCGCTCGTCGCCGGAGAAGTCACGCGCGGCGATCTCGTGCTGGTGAAGGGATCCCGTGGCATCGGCACCGACCGCGTCGTGGCGCGGCTCGTGGCGGGAGGGGCGTGATGCTGTATCACCTCCTGTTCCCGCTGGCGCCGCAGTTCGGCGTGCTGAACGTCACCCGCTACATCACGTTCCGCACGGCGGTGGCGAGCATCTCGGCGCTGGCGATCTCGCTGCTGCTCGGTCCGTGGCTGATCCGCCGCCTGCGTGAGTTCCAGGTGGGCCAGGTGATCCGCCAGGAAGGGCCGCAGTCGCATCGCGCCAAGGCCGGCACGCCGACCATGGGCGGGCTGCTGATTCTGACGGCGGCGCTCGTGCCCACGCTGCTCTGGGCCGACCTCACCAACCCGTTCATCTGGGTGGCGGTGGTGTCGACGGCGGCGTTCGGCGGCGTCGGCTTCCTCGACGACTACCTCAAGATCACGCGCCGCTCGTCGGGCGGACTGGCCGCGCGCTACAAGATGGCGGGGCAGATCGCGATCGGCGTCGTCGTCGGCGTGGTGCTGCTGTGGCTGGCGTCGCGCAACCAGTACAACACGCGCCTCATCTTCCCGTTCTTCAAGCAGCTGATCCCGGATCTCGGCTGGGGCTACGTGCCGTTCGCGGTGCTGCTGCTCACCGGCGCCTCGAACGCCGTGAACCTCACCGACGGGCTCGATGGCCTCGCCATCAGCACCTTCGCGGTGGCGGCGGCCTGCTTCACGGCGCTCGCCTACGTGACCGGGCACGTCGTGTTCGCCGACTACCTGCTGCTCGTGCGGATTCCGCTGGCCGCCGAGCTCACGGTGTTCTGCGGCGCGCTGGTCGGCGCCGCGCTCGGCTTCCTCTGGTACAACTGCTATCCCGCCGAGATCTTCATGGGCGACGTGGGCTCGCTCGCCCTGGGCGGCGCGCTCGGCACCGTCGCCATCCTCATCAAGCAGGAGATCCTGCTCGGCATCGTCGGCGGCGTGTTCGTGATGGAGGCCGTCTCCGTCATCCTGCAGGTCGGCTCCTTCAAGCTCACGGGCAAGCGGATCTTCCGCATGGCCCCGCTGCACCACCACTTCGAGCTCGGTGGGTGGAGCGAGCCGAAGGTCATCACCCGGTTCCTGATCATGGGCATCCTGTTCGCCCTGTTCAGCCTCACCACGTTGAAGCTGCGATGACCGCCGCCATGTCGACCATCGGGGCCCAGGCGCCGGCGTTCACCGTCGAGGGACGGCGCGTGCTCGTCGTCGGCGCGGCGCGCAGCGGCGTCGCCGCCGCCCACCTGCTGGCCCGTCGTGGCGCCACTGTCACGCTCACCGACCGCGCGGCGACGATCGCGGCGGCCGACGACCTGCGCGCGGCCGGCGTGGCGCTCGACCTCGGCGGGCACGACGCACGCCTGTTCATCGCGGCCGACCTGGTCGTGACGAGTCCCGGCGTGCCGCCGGAGCTGCCGGAACTCGCGGCCGCCCGCGCGGCCGGAGTGCCCGTGATGGGTGAGCTCGAGATGGCGTCGCGCTGGGTGCGCGGGCCGATCGTCGCGATCACCGGCACCAAGGGAAAGTCGACGACCACGACGCTGGTCGGCCGCATGCTCGAGGCCTCCGGGCGCACCGTACTCGTCGGCGGCAACATCGGCGTGCCGCTGAGCGCGCACGTCGAGGCCTCGACGCCCGACACGACCCACGTCGTCGAGGCGAGCAGCTTCCAGCTGGAAGCGACCGACACGTTCCATCCGCGTGTCGCCGCGCTGCTGAACCTGTCGGCCGATCACCTCGACCGCCACCCGGACCTGGCGTCGTACGCGGCCGCCAAGGCCCGCATCTTCGCCAACCAGACGTCGACCGACTGGCGCGTGGTGAATGCCGATCAGCCCGAGGCGATGGCGCTCGCCGCCAACGGCGCGGCCCGCCTGCTGCCGTACTCGTCACTGATGCCGCTCGATCCGGGTGTGTCGGTGCACGACGGTGTCGTGTGGCTGCGCGACGGGACGTCCGAGACGCCGCTGGCGCCGCTCGGCGCGGCCCGCCTGCCCGGACGCCACATGACGTCCAACGTCGTTGCCGCCTGCGCGATCGCGCACGTGGCCGGCGCGACGCCCGCCGGCATGGTGACGGCGCTCGAGTCGTTCGCCGGTCTCGAGCACGTGCTGGAGCTGGTGGCCGAGATCGACGGCGTGCGCTACGTGAACGACTCGAAGGCCACCAACGTCGATGCCGCAGGCCGCGCCATCGAGAGCTTCGACGGCGTGGTGGCGATCGTCGGCGGGAAATACAAGGGCGGGCGGTTCGAAGACCTCATCGGTCCGCTCTCGGCGCACGGCCGCGCCGTGGTGGCGATCGGCGAGGCGCGTCCACTGGTGCGGGCGGCCCTGGCGGGCACCGTGCCGGTGGTCGACGCCGACTCCATGGACGACGCCGTGAGGAAGGCGCGCGAGCTGGCGCGGCCGAAGGGCGTGGTGCTGCTGGCGCCGGCCTGTTCGAGCTTCGACATGTTCGCCGACTACGTGGCCCGCGGCCGCGCGTTCAAGGCGGCGGTGGGGAGTCTGGCGGCTAGGGACTAGGGGCTGGCGGCTCGGGCCTAGGGCTCGGGGCCAGGGAGGAAGGCAGGCGTGGAACGCGAGAGGTGAGCAGTCATCAGCCGGGTGGTGGCGATTGGGAGCTGGCCGCTGGGAGCTCAGGCCGTTCGGCCTGAGAGGCTGGTGTCCCAGTCCCCCATCTGGCTGATGACTGCTGACCGCTCGCGATTCATGCGATCGCCGAGCGGCCGGACGTGGTGTTCGCGTCCGGGGAGTGTTTCGGTCCCTCCGTGGGGGGACTTTAGGGGTGGCTCCGGAAAAGGCCGACCGGCCGTCCGGGGAGGGGGAGTATGGCGAGGAAGCTGCAGTCGGACAAGTGGCTGTTCCTGGCGACGCTGGCGCTCGTGTGCATCAGCGTCGTGATGGTCTACTCGGCGTCCGCCGTCATCGCCGACGCCAGCGCGGACGGCGCCTATGCCTACGTCCGCAAGCAGGCGATGTGGGCGGTGCTCGGCGTGACCGTGCTGTCCCTGGTGATGCGGATCGACTACCGCACCTATCGGAACGAGCAGCTGATCTGGGGACTGCTCGGGGCGGTCGCGCTGCTCCTGGTGACGGTGCTGTTCATGCGGCCGGTGAAGGGCGCCCACCGCTGGTTCGGGGTCGGCGGACTTGGCATCCAGCCGTCAGAGCTGGCCAAGGTGGCCGCCATCTTCTTCACTGCGCTGATGCTCGACCGGCGCATGCACCGCATCGCCGACCTGAAGTACTCGCTGCTGCCCATCGCGCTCATCATCGGTGGCCTCGGCGGGTTGATCCTCGTGGAGCCCGATTACGGCACGGCGGCGACGCTCGGGGCGATCGTCGCGGCGATGGTCTTCGCCGCCGGCCTGAGCTACCGCTACGTGTTCGGTCTGGCCGCGGTGATCCTGCCCATCGCCTACGTCGTGATGATGTCGGCCGACTACCGCGTGAAGCGCATCATGGCGTTCCTGGATCCATGGGCCGATCCGGAAGGCGCCGGCTTCCACATCATCCAGTCGCTCATCGCCGTCGGCAGTGGCGGCTGGTTCGGCCGCGGCCTGATGGGCGGCCTGCAGAAGCTGTTCTACCTGCCCGAGCCGCACACCGACTTCATCTTCTCGGTGATCGCCGAGGAGCTGGGCCTGGTGGGTTGCACGGTGGTGATCGCGTGCTTCGGCGTGATCGCGTGGCGCGGCCTGCGGGCGGCCCTGCACGCCCCCGATCGCTTCGGTTCGTTCCTGGCGCTGGGCATCACCACGATGGTGGTCGCGCAGGCGTTGCTGAACCTGTCGGTCGTGCTCAGCCTGATGCCCACCAAGGGCATCGCCCTGCCGCTCGTGAGCAGCGGCGGATCGTCGTTGCTGGTGACGCTGGCGAGCATCGGCGTGCTGCTGAACATCTCGCAGCACGCGGTGCACGAGGGCACCCTCGCGGAGCCGGGAGCGGCGTGAGTGCGCGTGCTCTTCGCGGGCGGCGGCACCGGGGGCCATCTGTACCCCGGCATCGCGGTGGCCGACGAGCTGCGGCGCCGCGATCCGTCGTCCGTCGTGTCGTTCGTGGGGACGGCGCGCGGGCTCGAGGCGCGGGTGGTGCCGGCGCTGGGCTGGCCGCTGGATCTCATCCGCAGCGCCGGGCTGAAGGGCAAGTCGATCGGCGCCCTGGTGCGGGGGCTGGCGTTGCTGCCGCTGTCGGCGCTGGACGCCTGGCGGGTGATCTCGTCGCGGCGGCCCGACGTGGTGGTGGGCGTGGGCGGCTACAGCTCCGGCCCGGTGCTGGCGCTGGCAGCGCTGCGTGGCGTGCCGACGATGGTGATGGAGCAGAACACCGCGCCCGGGTTCACCAATCGCCAGCTGGCGCGCGTGGTGCGCGCGGCGGCCGTGAGCTACGAGGAGACGAGGCGGTACTTTCCCGGCACGGCCGTGGTCACGGGCAATCCCGTGCGCCGCGAGTTCCTGCAGGGGCTGGAGGGCGGCGATGAGGTTCCGCGCCGCGAAGGCGAGGTGCGTGTGCTGGTCGTAGGCGGATCGCAGGGCGCGCGCGCGATCAACGACGCGATGGTGGCGGCGGCGCCGCACCTGGCGGCGTCGGGCCGTGCCGTGTCGATCACGCACCAGACCGGCGAACGCGATCTCGCGCGCGTCCGCGACGGCTACGCCGCCGCCGGGCTCGGCGCCACGATCGAGCCGTTCTTCCACGACATGAACCGCCGCATGCGGGCCGCCGACCTCGTGGTGGCGCGGGCCGGCGCCTCGACGATCGCCGAGCTCACGGTGCTGGGGCGTCCGTCGCTGCTGGTGCCGCTGCCCACGGCGGCCGACGACCATCAGCGCAAGAACGCCCGCGCGCTCGCCGCCGCCGGCGCCGCCGAGATGATCGAGGAATCCACGCTCTCGGGTGAGGGCCTGGCGTCGCGTCTGCTCGCGCTGACAGCCGACGCGTCGGCGCTGGCACGCATGGCCACGGCCGCCCGCACGCTCGGCCGGCCCGACGCCGCCGCGCGCGTCGCCGATTGTGTCGTGTCGCTCGGGGAGGGCCGCTGACGTGGTGCTCGGACGCACGCGCCGCGTGCACTTCGTCGGTATCGGCGGCATCGGCATGAGCGGCATCGCCGAGCTGCTCGTGAACCTCGGCTACGAGGTGTCGGGATCCGACCAGTCCGCGTCGTCGGCGCTCGAGCGGCTGGCGTCGATGGGCGTCGTCACGCACGTCGGCCATGCGGCCGGCAACGTCGGTCCGGCCGACGTCGTCGTCTACTCGTCGGCGATCAAGGCCGACAACCCCGAGCTGGTCGACGCCCGCGGGCGCGGCATCCCCGTGGTGGCGCGGGCCGAGATGCTAGCCGAGCTGATGCGCCTGCGCATCGGCATCGCCATCGCCGGCGCGCACGGCAAGACCTCCACCACGTCGATGATCGCGCTCGTGCTCGAACGCGCCGGCCTGGATCCCACGGCGGTGATCGGCGGCCGGCTGCGCGCCTTCGGCAGCAACGCCCGCCTCGGACACGGCCAGCACATGGTGGTCGAGGCCGACGAGAGCGATCGTTCGTTCCTGAAGTTGTCGCCGATCGTGGCCGTGGTCACCAACATCGATCGCGAGCACATGGAGGCCTACGGCGGCTTCGAGGATCTGCAGCAGGCGTTCGTCGACTTCGCCAACAAGGTGCCGTTCTACGGCGCCGTGGTCGCCTGCCTCGACGACGCCGAGACGGCCCGCATCCTGCCGCGGATGACGCGGCGCGCCACCACGTATGGCATCGACGCCGCCGAGGCCGCGATCGGCGCCGTCGACGTCGTGCTCGAAGGCTTCGGATCGACGTGCACCGTGGTGCAGCGCGACACCCGTCAGCGTCCGGCGCCGGCGACGCCGCTCGGCCGCCTGCGTCTGCAGGTGCCCGGGCGTCACTCGGTGCTGAACGCGCTGGCCGCCGTGGCCGTGGGCGTCGAGCTCGGTGTGCCGTTCGACGTCGTCGCCTCGGCGCTCGAGGAATTCTCGGGTGCGGAGCGGCGCTTCGAGGTGCGAGGCGTGGTGCGGGGCATCACCGTGGTCGACGACTACGGCCATCACCCCACCGAGATCGCGGCCGTGCTCGCCGCCGCGCGGGCCTCGTCGCCGTCGCGCATCGTGGTGGCCTTCCAGCCGCACCGCTACTCGCGCACGGCGCAGCTGATGCCCGACTTCGCGGCCGCCCTGGCCGGCGCCGACGAGGTGGTGCTCACCGACATCTATCCCGCCAGCGAAGCGCCGATTCCAGGTGTCACCGTCGACGCGCTGGCCGAGGCCGTGAACCGCCGCCGCACCACGCCGGCGGTGGTGGCGCGCACGCTCGATGCCGTGCCCGCCGCGGTGGCCGACATCGCGCGCGAAGGCGACCTGGTGATCACGCTGGGCGCCGGATCGATCGGGCATCTGCCGGCCGCCGTGCTGCACGAGATCGAGGCGCGTGGGAAGGGAGCCGCGTCGTGACGCCCGGATTGCCGGCTCCGGCCGACAAGCGCTTCCGCCGCGCCCAGGTACGGCCCACCGGCCGCAAGGGCGCCAGCTGGCGGCGCGTGATGCTGCTGGCGAAATCGGCCGTCACGCTGCTGGTCGTGTCGCTGGCGGTGTGGCGCGTGTTGTCGCTCGTCACCGAGTCGCCCACGTTCCAGGTGTCGCAGATCGTCCTGCACGGCAACGACCGGCTGTCGCGCGGCGAGGCGATGGCGCTCGTGGGCGACCTGCGTGGCCGCAACATCCTGGCCGTCGGACTCGACGACTGGCGTCAGCGCCTGATGACGTCGCGCTGGGTCGAGAGCGTCACCGTGCGTCGCGTGCTGCCGCGCACACTCGACTTCGTCGTCCGCGAGCGCACGCCCATGGGCATCGCCCGCGTCGGCCGCGATCTGTTCCTGGTCGACAGCCGCGGCACGATGATCGACGAATACGGCCCGACCTACGCCGACCTCGACCTGCCGATCATCGACGGCCTGTCGCAGGGCTCGCCGTCGGACGGCCCGCTGGTGGTCGACGCGACCCGCACGGCGCTGGCCGCGCGCCTCATCGCCGACGTCGGCCAGCACCAGAACATCTCGGCGCGGGTGTCGCAGATCGACGTGCGCGACGCCCGCGACGCCGTCGTGCTGCTCGACGGCGACACCGTGCTGCTGCGGCTCGGCGATCGTGATTTCGCCGCCAGGCTCCAGGACTACCTGGACGTCTCGACGGCCTTGAAGGACCGCATGTCGGGCATCGACACGGTCGATCTGCGTTTCGGTGAACGCATGTACGTGCGCCCCGCCCGCGACGAGCGGACGGCGGTTCCCGCGTCTCGCGACGCGGGGAGGGTGGGAGGACAGTAGTGGCACGAAGCGAGCGCTACATCGTCGGGCTCGACATCGGGACGTCGAAGGTGTGCACGGTCGTGGGCGAGGTGGCCGACGACGGCAGCCTCGACGTCATCGGCATCGGCGTCTCCGAGTCGAAGGGCTTGAAGCGCGGCGTGGTGGTGAATCTCGAAGCCGCCGTCGAGTCGATCAAGAAGTCGGTCGAGGAAGCCGAGCTGATGGCCGGCGTCGAGATCGGCTCCGCGCACCTCGCCGTGAACGGCCCGCACATCAAGGGCTTCAACAGCCGTGGTGTGGTGGCGGTGGCCGGCAAGAACCGCGAGATCACCCGCGAGGACGTGCGCCGGGCGCTCGACGCCGCGCGGGCGGTGTCGCTGCCGGCGGGGCGCGAGGTGCTCCACGTGCTGGCGCAGGACTACGTGGTCGACGACCAGGACGGCATCGGCGCCCCGGTCGGCATGACCGGCACACGCCTCGAGGTGAACGTCCACATCGTCACCGGCGCCTCGACCTCGACGCAGAACCTCGTGGCCTGCGTGAACCGCGCCGGCATCGAGGTGAAGGGCATGGTGATCGGCCAGCTGGCCGCCGCCGAAGCCGTGCTGACGCCCGACGAGCGCGAGCTGGGCGTGGCCCTGCTCGACATCGGCGGCGGCACGGCCGACCTCGCCATCTTCGAGCGCGGTGCGCTGTGGCACACGGCCGTCATCGCCGTCGGCGGCGATCACTTCACCAACGACATCGCCGTCGGCCTGCGCACGCCGATTCCTGAAGCCGAGAAGGTCAAGCGCCGCTCGGGCTGCGCGCTCTCGGGCATGGTCGACGAGGACGAGACCATCGAGGTGGCCAGCGTCGGCGGCCGTCGGCCACGCGTGATGGCGCGCCGCATCCTCTCCGACATCCTGCAGCCGCGCGCCGAAGAGCTCTTCCACCTGGCGTGGGACGAGATCAGCAAGGCCGGCTACGAGAAGTCGCTCAACTCGGGCCTCGTGCTCACCGGCGGCGGCGCCGTGCTCGACGGCCTCTCGGAGATCGCCGAGCAGATCTTCGACCTGCCGATGCGTCGCGGCGTGCCCGCCGGCGTCGGCGGCCTCGCCGATCACCTCAGCAATCCCGCATGCGCGTCGGCGCTGGGCCTCGTGTTGTACGCCCATCGCCACCGCCAGCACGAACCCGTCGGCGCCGGCAGCGGCGCCTTCACCCGCATGGTCAGCCGGCTGCGTACTGTCTTCAAGGAGTTCTTCTGATGGATGGATGGTTGAAACCTGGAGGCCCCGTGGCCGACCCCGTCGACGCGCTGCGGCTGACCCTCGACGAAGAACTGCGATCCGGCGCCCGCATCAAGGTGGTGGGCGTGGGTGGCGGCGGCGGCAACGCCGTGTCGCGCATGGTGCAGGCCGGTCTCTCGGGCGTGGAATTCATGGTGGCCAACACCGACGCCCAGGCCCTGCGCTCGAATCCCGCGCCGGTGAAGATCCAGATCGGCAGCAAGCTCACGAAGGGCCTCGGCGCCGGCGCTGATCCGAACGTGGGCCGGCAGGCCGCGCTGGAGGACACCGACAGCCTGATCTCGGCGCTGAGCGGCGCCGACATGGTGTTCGTGACCACCGGCCTCGGCGGCGGCACCGGCACCGGCGCGGCGCCGGTGATCGCGAGCCTGGCCACCGAGCTGGGGGCGTTGACCATCGCGGTCGTGACCAAGCCCTTCAAGTTCGAGGGCAAGAAGCGGCAGACGCAGGCCGCGCAGGGCCTCGAGGCGCTGCGTGACGCGGTCGACACCGTGATCACGATCCCGAACGAGCGGCTGCTGTCGGTGATCGACCGCCAGACGTCGATGCTCGATGCCTTCGTCACCGCCGACGACGTGCTGCGGCAGGCGATCCAGGGCATCTCCGACCTGATCCTCGTGCCCGGCATCATCAACCTCGACTTCGCCGACGTGAAGACCATCATGTCGGGCATGGGCGTGGCCATGATGGGCACGGCGATGGGCGACGGCCACACGCGCGCCGTCGATGCCGCCAACCGCGCGGTGTCGAGCCCGCTGCTCGAGGACGCCAGCGTGCAGGGCGCCAAGGGCGTGATCGTCAACGTGACGGGCGGCCCCGACCTGTCGCTGATGGAAGTGAACGACGCCCTGTCGATCATCCAGGAGGCGGCGCACGAAGACGCCAACATCATCTTCGGCGCGGTCGTCGACCCGACGCTCGTGGGCAAGGTGAAGATCACCGTGATCGCCACCGGATTCGACCACGCGCGGGCGCGCACGATTCCGGTCGCGCCATCGCAGACGCCGGTCGATCTGTCGAACTACGCCGCGCACCTGCGCGTGGGCGCCGGCGCCAACGCCATCGACGCCAGCCCGAACCGCGCCACCATCGGGCGGCGTCCGGCCATCGAGTTGCCCATGCAGGGACGGGCCGTCGTGGGCGGCTCGCCGCTGACGATGGAACTCGAGCCGGGCGAAGTGGACCTCACGCACGAGCTCGACGTGCCGGCGTTCCTGCGCCGGCAGAGCGAGTAGTTCCGCCGGCGGCGAGGCGCTCACGCCGTCGCCGCCGTCCGCTGGCCCACCGGACGGCCCTTCCCCCAGGGCCGGCCGCGGCACGGCCGCCCCGGGGCCGTCGGATACACTGGGCTTGGGGATCCTCTCCCCAACCCAGCCATGCCACCCACGGTCGACCAGCGAACCGCCGCGCGCGCCACCCTCGCGCGCGAGGTCGGTTACGTGCAGAAGCCGCACGTGGACCGCATGCGCGTCGGGCTGGCCTTCCCCAACACGTACTTCGTGGGGATGTCGAACCTGGGGTTCCAGACCGTTTACCGGCTTTTCAACGCCCACCCCGACACCGTCTGCGAGCGTGTGTTCCTGCCGCCCAAGCAGGAGCTGCAGACGCTCATCGCCCAGCGCGCGCGTCTCGTCACCCTGGAGTCGCAGACGCCGCTGAACGACCTCGACGTGCTGGCGTTCTCGGTGTCGTTCGAGTGGGACTACACCAACGTCCTCACCATGCTGCGCCTGGCCGGCTTGCCGCTCTACGCGGCCGAGCGCGATCATCGCCATCCGCTCGTCGTGATTGGCGGCGCGGTGACGTTCGTGAACCCCGAGCCACTGGCCCTCTTCGCGGACGTCATTGCCGCCGGCGAGGGCGAAGTACTGGTGCCGTCGTTGCTCGAGGCGGTGAGCGAAGCCACCTCGCGCGCCGACCTGCTGAAGAACCTGGCCGGACGGCGCGGGTTCTACATCCCGTCGTTCTACGACGTGCGGTACGCGGACAACGGCACCATCGCCGCCTACGTGCCGCGCGAGGGCACCGGCGCGCCGCCGGTGGTGAAGAAGGCGGCGCTGAAGACCACCGACGCGGTGGACCCGCCGTGCACGTCGATCTTCACGCCCGACACCGAGTTCGGATCGCGCTTCCTCATCGAGGTCGTGCGCGGCTGCGCGAACCTGTGCCGCTTCTGCTGGGCCGGTTACAACTACCTGCCGGTGCGCGCGTTTCCGACCGATCGGATTCTCGAGCTGGCGCGCGCCGCCCGCGCGCACGCCAACCGCGTGGGCCTGGTGTCGATCGCCCTGTGCGATCACCCCGACATCGAACACATCCTGACGTCGCTGGCGGCGATGGGGTACTCGATCGCGCCGGCGTCGCTGCGCCTCGACGACCTCACGCACGACATCGTGCGGCTGCTGCGGACGAGCGGCGAGCGATCGCTGACCATCGCGCCCGAGACCGGATCGGACCGCCTGCGCCGCGTGATCAACAAGACGATCACCAACGACGAGATCCTCGAGAAGGCCGACCTGATCTTCTCGGAGGGCATCGAGAACCTGAAGCTCTACTACATGATCGGGCTGCCCACCGAGACCGACGAGGACCTGGTGGCGCTGCGCGACCAGACGGTGCAGCTGCGCGACGTGATGCTGAAGCACGCCAAGGGCCGCGGCGCGGTGGGCCGTATCGTCGGCAGCGTGAATCCGCTGGTGCCCAAGCCGGGCACCAGCTACCAGTGGCTGCCGATGGCCGATGCGAAAGACATCGAGCGCAAGATGAAGCGGCTGCACTCGCTGGTCGATGGCCTGGAGCACGTGTACTTCTCGATCAAGAGCGAGCGGCACTCGTACTACCAGGCGCTGATGTCGCTCGGCGACCGCCGCGTCGCGCCGGCCATCGAGGCGGCCGAGCGCAACGGCGGTCAGTGGCGGCAGGCGGTGAAGGACTCGAACGTCGACGCGGACTTCTACATCTACCGCGATCGCTCGAACGACGCCGTGCTGCCGTGGGACATCATCGACGGCGGCATGAAGGACAGCTTCTTCCGCAACGAGTTCGCCAAGGGCCTGCGCGCCGAGTGGACGCTGCCGCCCAAGCGCCAGCAGGAGAACGCCCGCCTGCTGCCGATGCTCACGCCGTAACTGACGCCGCCGGTGTCACCACGGCGGTGCGGCGGCCGGTTCCGGTTCCTCGGGCTCGCGCGCCTCGGTGGCCTCGGCCTCGAACTTCGCGTAGGCGCTGAGGATCACGTCGCGCACGTGATCCTGTGACTTGGCCTCGGTGAGCGGCCGCAGCAGCGCGAAGCTGCGCCGTTCACCGTTCACCGAGTACTGCCGCGACGGGAACGTGACGTTGCGTCCGTCGCCGTTGCGGCGTTCCCACACCGCGAAGCCGAGCAGCTTCAGCCCCGCCAGCGGACCCTCGGTGAAGTGAAGTTCGGCGTCGGCCAGTTTGCCGACCGGGCTGCCTTTGTCGTTGGGCGTGATCTTGACCACCATGCGTATGCTCCCGGCGCCCCGAAGAGGTGGGGCGACACCGGGCAGCACATCAACGGCCGTGCCAGGCGCGCGTTCCCGCGTGAATCCCCGATAATCGTGGGGATGTCTCCATCCGACCGCCGCGACGCCGATCGCGACACGCCAACCGCCGTTGACGCGGCCCGGCCGTCACTGCCGGCGCCGGCGACGGGCTTTCGCTGGACCCACGAGTCGTGGGGCCCGATGTTGCGTTGCGAGGCGCTCGAGCCGCTCGCGCAACACGGGTTCACCTCGCGGCAACTGGCGTTGCCGCCCGGCGAGATCGGCACCGAGCGCTGGGCCATGGCGGCGGCGTCGGTCGGCTGCGCGGTGCAGCGCGTGGGACGCGTCCGACAGGTGCACGGCGCCGCCGTGCATGTCGTGCGCGCCGACGCCCTCGACGCGCCCGTGCCCGACGCCGATGCCGCCATCACGGCGACGCCCGGCCTGGCTGTGACGGTCGTGGCCGCGGACTGCGTGCCGATCCTGCTCGCCGATCCGAACACCGGCGCGGTGGCCGCGATTCACGCCGGATGGCGCGGCACCTGCGCGCGCGTCGCCGTCGAGACCGTGGCGGCGCTGCGGCGCGAGTTCGGCGTCGACCCGGCGCGGCTGGTCGCCGCGATTGGCCCGAGCATCGGCGCCTGCTGCTACGAGGTCGGCGACGACCTGCTGCGCGCATTCGAGGACGCGGGCCACTCGTCGATCGATCGCGCCGAGTGGTTCTCGCGCGACGACGCCGGACGGCTGCGCCTGGATCTGTGGCGCGCCAACGCTGATCAGCTGGTGCACGCGGGCCTGGCGCCGGATGCCGTGCACGTGTCAGCCCTGTGCACGCGCACGCACGCGCAGGTGTTCGAGTCGTATCGGGCCGAAGGCGAACGCGCCGGCCGCATGGCCGCGATCATCACCGCGCCGCCGCGCTGAGACCGCGAATCCGGCAGTCGCCCGGTCGAGTCCTCCGCCCTCAGATCGTCGGCACCGGTTCGACGCCCATCGCGCGGACGAACCGGTAGTGCGACCGCAGCGCGTCGATCAGCGTGCGGTTCTCGCGACACGGCACGCCGTGCTCGGCACACACCTCGCGCACGATGGCGGCCAGGGCCGGGTAGTGCACGTGGGCGACGTGAGGAAACAGGTGGTGTTCGCGCTGGTGGTTGAGTCCGCCGAGGAGGAACGTCGCCGTGCGGCTGCCGGTCGAGAAGTTCGCGGTGGTCTCGACCTGGTGCACGACCCACTCTGGAAGGCGCGCCGTCGCCGCGGGGTGCTCGACGATGTCGACGCTGTGCGCCAGCTGGAACACCACGCTGAACACCAGCCCCATCAGCATCGACACCAGCACGTAGGCCGTGATCACCGTGGCCGGCGCGTGCCGCGCGAGCGGGACCGCGAACGCCATCGCCAGGAACACCGCCTTGCCGCCGAGCAGCCACGCGAGATCGGCGCCCTGCGGATACCGCGCGCTCAACCCGTCGTTCTTGCCGAAGAGCAGCCGCTGGACGTCGCTGTACAAGTAACGCAGATGCACGAAGAGGTAGAGCACCCAGAGATACAGGTGCTGGTGCCGGTGCCACCAGAACCACGGATGGTCCACGCTCAGCCGCGCCATCGGGCCGAGGTTGATGTCGGCGTCTTCGTGTGGGATGTTCGTGAAGACGTGATGGTTGTGGTTGTGCTTGTCTTTCCAGAAGTACGAGCTGGCGCCGATGAGGTCGAGCGTGAAGCCGGCCAGCCGGTTCACCCACGCGTGGCGTGAGAACGTGCCGTGGTTGCCATCGTGCTGGATGTTGAAGCCGATGCCGCCGAGCGCGAGCGCCAGCACCGCGCCGGACACGATCGCGGAGCCGAGCGAGCCGGCCACGAAGACCAGCCAGGCGTAGGCGCCGGCCGACAGCGCCACGAGCGCCGCCGCTTTCGCGTACATCAGGGGGCTGTCGACGATCCGGCGTGCGCCCAGGAAGGCATGGACGCGACGGTCGATGGCGGGTTTGAGGACGGCGGGGGTGGAGAACGACGGTTTGAGGCGGGTCAGGGTGCCGCGACTCTACCACGCCTCATCCTTGCTGCCGTGTCATAAGGCGTCTCCGTCGCGATTGATCGACCCGGAGCCCCGCCTAATTCGCGTCCATCCCCAGGTTCGACAGCCGGTCGGCTTCCTTGTTCAGCTCGCGCCGCACGTGCTCGAAGGTCACCGTGCCGATCAGGCCGACGAGGCGCTGCGCCTCGTGGTGCAGCGGCTTCAGCCCCTCGTTCTTCACGCGGTAGTTGCCGCGCATCTGCTCGACGAGCAGCAGCGAGTCGGCGCGCACGTGCACCCGCGAGTGGCCTTGTTCGAGCGCCCAGCGCAGGGCGGCCAGCAGGCCGTTGTACTCGGCGACGTTGTTGGTGGTCTTGCCGAGCGGAGCGAAGAGCTCGGCGAGCACGGTGCCGTCGGCATCGAGGATGTGCACGCCGTAACCGGCGGGCCCGGGATTACCGCGGGCGCCGCCATCGACGTAGGCCGTGATCATGATTCGTGAACAGGAGCCAGCGGCTGGCGGCTAGCGGCTGGAAGGACGAGCGAACGCGCCGCGGGTCAGGACGCGGGCGGGGCGTCGGGGGCGGCGGCGTCGTCGGATTTGCCGGCCGGCGGCACGTAGTAGACGATGCGCTGGCAGCTCTCGCACTGGATGATGGTGTCGGCCGCGCGGAGCTGGTTGAAGAGGTGCGGACGCAGGCGCACGCGGCAGCCTTCGCACAGGCCGTCGATCACCTTCACGACCGCGAGGTTCTTGCGCGCCTTGAAGATCGTGTCGAACGTCGACAGCGCCGCCTTCGGCACGCTGGCGGCGATCGTGGCGCGCTCGGCGACGAGAGCGTCGAGCGACTGCTTCAGCCCCGCGACCTCGGCATCGATGGCGGTCTTCTGCGTCGACACCGACTGCTTGTCCTTCGCCAGCGCGGCCTCGGCGGCCTTCACCGCGGCCGTCTGCTCGTCGATGGCGAGCATCTTCTCGATGATCAGCCCTTCGATGCGCTGCACTTCCTCGCTGAAGGTGGCGATCTCGTGCTGGAGGGCGTGGAACTGGCGGTTGTCCTTCGCCTCCATCAGCTGGTCCTTGTACTTCGAGACCTTCTGCTGGGCGACGCCGCACTCGCTCTCGAGGCCGCGGCGGGCCGTCTGCGTGGCGGTCAGCGCGGCTTTGGCGTCGTCGAGGGCCTTCAGGGCGCCGGCGAGTTGTTGATCGAGGGCCTGGATCCGTCCGGGCGCCTCGGCGATTCTGCGTCGCGCGTCTTCGGCGCGGGCCGAGACGTCCTGCAACGCGATGAGCGAGGTGAGCGCGGGAAGCATCGGCGCCCCAAGCATATCCCACCGTTCACCCACGTCCGGCGAATGTCTGTATACAATTCGTGACCAACGGCGGGGGCCTTGCGCGCGCCCGCGGAGACCCGCGTGACCATCCAGACCGTCGTCCCCGGCGCCACCCCGCTCACCACCTGGCGCGCCATCTATTTCGGGGCACCCGCGGCGCTCGGCAGCGGCGTCCGCGCCCGGGTCGATGCCGGTGCCCGAGTCATCGATCAGGTGGTGGCCAAGGGCGACCCGGTCTACGGCGTGAACACCGGCTTCGGCAAGCTGGCGTCGGTGCGCATCGACGCCGCCGATCTCGCCCGGCTGCAGCGGAACATCGTGCTCTCGCACTGCGTCGGCGTGGGCGACCCGCTGCCCGACGCCGTCACGCGGCTGATGATGGTGCTGAAGCTCGCCAGCCTCGCGCAGGGCGCCTCCGGCGTGCGCTGGACCACCCTGGAGCTGCTGGCCGCCTGCCTCGCGCACGACCTGCTGCCGGTGGTGCCGTCGCAGGGCTCGGTCGGCGCCTCCGGCGATCTGGCGCCGCTCGCGCACATGTCGGCGATGCTCATCGGCGGGGGGGAGGTGTCGATCCGCGGGCGCCGCGTGCCGGCCGCCGAGGCCCTCGCGGCCGCCGGTCTCGCGCCGGTCGAGCTCGGCCCGAAGGAAGGCCTGGCGCTGCTGAACGGCACCCAGGCGTCGACGGCGCTCGCGCTCGCTGGAGTCTTCGAGGCCGAGCGCGTGTTCCAGGCCGCGCTGGTCACCGGCGTTGACGACCGATGCCGGCGGCGGCCTCGATGGCCCGTTCGATCCGGCGCATCCAGGCGCTGCGCGGACAGCCCGGGCAGATCGAAGCAGCGCGCTGCTGGCGGCGCTGATGGTCGGCAGCGCGATCCGGCAGTCGCATCTCGTCGACGACACCCGCGTGCAGGATCCGTACCGCGTGCGCTGCCAGCCGCAGGTGATGGGGGCCTGCCTCGATCTGCTGCGCCAGGCGGCCCGCACCCTCGAGATCGAAGCCAATGGCGGCGCGCCGGCCAACCCGCTGGTCTTCACCGACACCGGCGAGGTGATCCTCGGCGGCAACTTCCACGCCGAGCCGGTGGCCTTCGCCGCCGACATCATCGCCATGGCGCTGTGCGAGATCGGCTCGATCGCCGAGCGTCGCATCGCCATGATCGTCGACCCGGCGCTGTCGGCCTGCCGGCCTTCCTCACGCCGACGCCGGGTCTCAATTCCGCTGATGATGCCGCAGGTGACCGCGGCGGCGCTGGTCTCCGAGAACAAGCAGCGGGCCTTCCCGGCCAGCGTCGACTCGATCCCGACCTCGGCCAATCAGGAAGATCACGTGTCGATGGCGGCGCACGGGGCCCGCCGCCTGCTCGGCATGGCCGCCAACGTGGCACACGTGCTCGGCATCGAGCTGATCGCCGCCGCCCAGGGCATCGGCTTCCACGCGCCGCTCGTCACCAGCCCGCGGCTGCAACGCGCGCTGGCGTTGACGCGTGCCGAGATTCCGCCGCTCGGCGACGATCGCCTGCTGGCGCCTGATCTGGCCGCCGCGTCGGCGATGGTGGCCTCGGGCTGGCTGGCGGCGGCCGCGGCGCCGACGTGCTGCCTGGCCTCGTCGCGAAGGGAGTGGGGCATGAGCGCGGATTGGCTGACCGTCACGCGCGCGGCACGGCGCCGCTGCTCGTGAGCCTGCCGCACACCGGCACGACGATCCCGCCCGAGCATGACGAGGGCCTGGTGTCGCCGTGGCGGGCTCCCGAAGGACTGCGTGACTGGTGGATCGGACCGGTTTCGCCGGGTTCGTCACCGATCTCGGCGCCACCGTCGTGCACACGGCGATCTCGCGCACCTGATCGACGTGGAACTGCGACCCGAGCGGCATGTCGCTCTATCCCGGCCAGGCCACCACCGGTCTCGTGCCCACCGAGACCTCGACGGCGAGCCGCTGTACCGGCTCGGCGAACGGCCCACGGCGGCGGACATCGCACGGGCGCCGGCAAGCGTTACTTCGATCCGTACCACGAAGCGATCGAGTGGGAACTGGCCCGGCCTGCGGCCCGGCATCCACGCGTGGTGCTGCATGACTGCCATTCGATCCGCTCGGTGATCCCGCTGCTGTTCGACGGCGAGCTGCTGCAGTTCAACCTCGGCACCAACAACGGCACGAGCTGCGACCGCGGCCTCACGCGCACGGTCGAACTCGCCTGCATGCCAGCGGGCGGTCGCGTGTCACCGACCGGCCGCTTCCGCGGCGGCTACATCACACGGCACTACGGACACCCGGCCTCGCACATCCACGCGATCCAGATGGAGCTCGGCTGCCGCGGCTACATGGACGAACCGGCCGAGCCCGCCGAGGGCACGTGGCCCACGCCGTATTCCGACGCGCGCCGCCGCCCTGCGCGGCGTGCTCGTCACCGTGATCGAACAGGCCCTCGCCTGGCCCACAGCGGCCGCGTTCCCGCGCCGCCCACAGGAGGTTGCGACTCGCGGCCGGCTGCGCCCCGCGCGGCAGCCTGCGCACCGCGCGCAGCTGGCTCAACAGCGCCGCTGCGCATGCTGATGAACAACCTCGATCCCGACGTCGCCGAGCGGCCGGAGGATCTGGTGGTGTACGGCGGTATCGGCAAGGCCGCCCGCAACTGGGAGGCCTTCGACCGCATCGTCGACACGCTCAACGGCCTCGGCGACGACGAGACGCTGCTCGTGCAGTCGGGCAAGCCGGTGGGCGTCTTCCGCACGCATCGCGACGCACCGCGCGTGCTCATCGCCAACTCGAACCTGGTGCCGCACTGGGCGACCTGGGAGCACTTCAACGCCCTCGATCGCCAGGGCCTGATGATGTACGGCCAGATGACCGCCGGCAGCCGGATTCACATCGGCAGCCAGGGCATCGTGCAGGGCACCTACGAGATCTTCGTCGAGATGGGCCGCCAGCACTACGGCGGCGATCTCACCGGTCGCTGATCCTCACCGCCGGTCTCGGCGGCATGGGCGGCGCCCAGCCGCTCGCCGCCACGATGGCCGGCGCGTCGATGCTGGCCGTGGAATGCCAGCAGAGCCGCATCGACATGCGCCTGCGCACCCGCTACGTCGACGTGCAGGCGGCCTCGCTCGACGAGGCGCTGGCGATGCTCGAGGCCAACCTGCGCTGGTGGCCGCGCCAAGTCGATCGCGCTGCTTGGCAACGCCGCGGACGTGTTCCCCGAGCTGGTGCGTCGTGGCGTGCGTCCAGACGCGGTGACCGATCAGACCTCGGCGCACGATCCGGTGAACGGCTACCTGCCGCAGGGCTGGACGGTGGAGCAGTGGTTCGAGCGGCGCACCAGCGATCCCGCCGGCACGGCCGCGGCGGCGAAGCGGTCGATGGCGGTGCATGTCGAGGCGATGCTGGCGTTCAAGGACGCCGGCGTGCCGACGTTCGACTACGGCAACAACATCCGGCAGATGGCCAAGGAGCAGGGCGTGGCCCGCGCCTTCGACTTCCCGGGCTTCGTGCCGGCCTACATCCGGCCGCTCTTCTGTCGCGGCGTCGGGCCGTTCCGCTGGGTGGCGCTGTCGGGCGATCCCGAGGACATCCGCCGGACCGACGCGATGGTGAAGACGTTGATGCCGCACGATCGCCACCTGCACCAGTGGCTCGACATGGCCGGCGAGCGCATCGCCTTCCAGGGCCTGCCGGCGCGCATCTGCTGGGCTGGGCTCGGCGATCGTCACCGGCTGGGCCTGGCCTTCAACGCCATGGTGATCGGGTGAGCTGGAGCGCGCCGATCGTCATCGGCCGCGATCACCTCGACTCTTGATCCGTCGCCCGCCGAACCGCGAGACCGAGGCGATGAAGCCGACGGCAGCGACGCGGTGTCGGACTGGCCGCTGCTGAACGCGCTGCTCAACACGGCTCGGGGCGCCACGTGGGTGCCGTTGCACCACGGCGGCGGCGTCGGCATGGGCTTCACAACATTCGGGCGTCGTCATCGTGCGACGGCACGCCGAGGCCGATGCGCGCCTGGCGCGCGTGCTGAACGACCCTGGCACCGGCGTGATGCGTCACGCCGACGCCGGCTACGACGAGGCGATCGCATGCGCGCGTCAGCACCAGCCGAAGCGCGATGATCGGACCGTCGTGACCGCTCACGCGCCTTCGCTGCCGATGCCCTGCTGCCCTCCGGCTGGGCGCGCGACGTGCTGATCGGAGTGGAAACCTCGACGGCACCCTGACGGGGGTCAGACCCCATTCTGGCCGGGACCAGACTTTCCGGTGTCCGCGCGGCGGCCGGGCCAGTGCTGCTCGGCATCGCCAACCTGCACTCGCACGCGTTCCAGCGCGCCTTCGCCGGCCTGCCGAGGGTGCGCGCCGCTGGCGACGACAGCTTCTGGTCGTGGCGGGCAACCATGTCGAGGTGGCCGGTGATCACGCCCGAGACCCTCGAGGCGATCGCGACCTGGCTGTTCGTCGAGATGCTCGAGGGCGGCTTCACCTCGGTGTGCGAGTTCCACTACCTGCATCACGACGAGCGCGGCCGTCCCTACGCCGATCCCGACACGCTGGCGCAGTGCATCGCGCGCGCCGCCACGCGCACCGGCATCGGCCTCACGCTGCTGCCGGTGCTGTACCAGCAGGGCGGATTCGGCGCTCCCCCCACCGCCGGCCAGCGGCGCTTCGTGCAGTCCACCGACGCGCTGCTGTCGATGGTGACGCGGCTCAGTGCAGACACGACCATCCCCCGCGTCGGCATGGCGCTGCACTCGCTGCGCGCCGTCAGCCCCGACGCCCTGCGCGACGCGGTGCCGGGCGTCGCCACCATCGACCGCACGGCGCCGATTCACATCCACGTCGCCGAGCAGATGCGCGAGGTGGAGGAGTGCGTGGCGTGGAGCGGCCAACCGCCGGTGTCGTGGCTGGTCGACCACGTGCCGGTGTCGCTGCGCTGGTGCCTCGTGCATGCCACGCACATGACGCTCGACGAGACGCGGCTGGCGGCCGGTGCCGGCGCGGTCGCCGGTCTGTGCCCGACGACCGAGGCCAATCTCGGCGACGGCGAGTTCGGGATGCACGAGTGGCTGGCGCACGGCGGCCGCTGGGGTGTCGGCTCCGACAGCCATGTCACGGTGAACGCCGCCGAGGAGCTGCGCCTGCTCGAGTACTCACAGCGCCTCGCCTCGCGTCGCCGCAACGTGGTGGCCAGCGAGGCGATCCCGCACGTCGGCACCGCGCTGACGCTGGGCGCGGTCGCCGGCGGCGCGGCGGCCTCTGGCCGGCCAGTGGGCGGGCTGGCGCCCGGTCATCGCGCCGACCTGGTGGTGCTCGACGGCGCGCATCCTGCGCTGGACGGCCTCGACGCGCCGCTGACGCTCGACGCTCACGTGTTCGCCAGTCACCGGCGTTCGACGATCGCCCGCGTCGTGGTCGGCGGTCGCACCGTCGTCGAGGACGGCGTGCATCCGCTGCGCGCCGAGGCCGGCGAGGCGTTCGTGCTGGCGCGAGCGCGGGTGCTCGCCGGCGCGTGACCCCTCACCGCCGAGGCCTCGCGCGCCTGGGACGACAGCCGTGACGCCGCCGCGCCGGTACACCGACCTGGCGCCGTTCTGGCCGCTGCTGTCGCCGCCCGCGGCCTACGCCGACGAAGCGCGGACGCTGCGGCCATGGCTGCTCGAGGCCGCCGACGCGCCGCCCTCGACGTTGCTCGAACTCGGCTCCGGTGCCGGCAGCCTGGCCTCGCATTTCACGCCGGCCCTCGCGCTCGTCCTGTGCGACCGATCGGCGGAGATGCTGGCGGCGAGCCAGGTGACGAATCCTTCGGCCGAGCACGTCCTCGGCGACATGCGCACGCTGCGCCTCGGGCGTACCTTCGACCTCGTGCTCGTCCACGACGCCGTGATGTACGCGGTGACGGCGGACGACGCGCGGGCGACGATCGCCACGGCTGCCGCGCACTGCCGATCCGGCGGTGGCCTGATGGTGGTGCCAGACTTCGTCGCCGAGACGTTCGAGCCCGACGAGAACGCCGGCGAGGCCACCGCACCTGATGGGCGCACCCTGCATTACGTGGAACGGAAGTCCGCGCCGGAGCCTGGCGCGTTGTCGTACGCGATGACGTGGGACTTCACCTTGCGCGAGGCCGACGGCACCACGCACACGTGGACCGAGCAGGCGCACTACGCGCTGTTCCCCCGGCAGGCGTGGTGCGACTGGCTCGACGACGCCGGCATCGACGCGCGGGTGCGCCGCGATCCGTGGGGCCGTGACGTGTTCGTCGGCCGCCGTCGCCCGGCCGCCGTCAGTGGCTGAGCGTGTAGAGCACCGCGTTCACGCCGAGCGCGTAGCCGTCGGGCGAGAACTGCAGGAAGAAGTCGTGGTCCTCGCCCTCGCGTTCCCACGAGTCGCCGATGTCGGTGTTGTGCGTCATCAGCACCAGGATGCGATCGTGGCTGTCGGCGATCATGCGGAAGTTGGCGTGCGGGCTGTCGTCGCCGCGCTCGGAGGTGTCGCCACCGCTGCGCCGCCAGAAGTTGATGCTGGTGACCTGCTTCACCGTGGCGATGGTGAACATCGACGTGCGGATCGGGTGATCGGGCGGCACGTCGACGATGGCGTACTCGGGCAGCACCCGCTTCATGGCGTCGGCCCACTGCTCCCAGGCGCGCGTGCCCCAGAAGTCGTCGACCCACAGGAAGCCGCCCTTCTGGAAGTACTCGCGCAGCTTCGCCACCTCCTCGTCGCTGAAGGCGGCGGTGCCGACATCGGTGGCCATCAGGAACGGGCACTCGAACAGTCCTGGATCGGTGGCCCGCACCACCCAGTAGTTCGGCTCGTGCTCGTCGTCGCGGCTGATCGTGGTCTTGGTGAGCTCGCCGACACGCGTCAGCAGGTTGATGCCGGCGTACGGATAGTCGGTGGCCCAGCCCATGCCGTTGGCCTCACGGCGGTTGCTGCGGAACATCAGCTTGCAGTGCGTGAAGCCGGTGTCGTGGTAGCCGGGCGGACGAAAGCGCGGCGGCACCCACGGGCCCTCGGGCAGGCGTCCGAACTGCGCGGCCGCGGTCGCGCCGAGCAGGCACGCCGCCACCGCCACCGCGATCCAGTGGCGACGGCGCGCGCGCGGCGCTGACGCGGCTGCGGAACTCATGGGCGCATCATACGCGCGCCGGGTGTCGCCGGCGACGGCGACGCGATCGTCAGGGCTGGATGAGGATGTAGCCCTGCTGTTGCAGCGCGATGATGGTGGTGAGCGCCCACAGGTCGAGCTCGATGCCGGGCATCATGTCGGCGGCCACGATCTTGCGCGCCAGCGAGGCCTGGCCGCACAGCCGGAAGTCGACCCCGGCCGCGCTCAGCGCCTCGATGATCTTCGCGTTCGGGTTGTCCTGGCCCTCGTGGCGCGCCTTGTAGATTTCGTTCTTCAGCACGTAGTCGGTGCTGCCCTGATGGAAGACCACGGCGATCTTGCGGTTGGCGGCCGGCACGCCGGTCTTGGCCAGCGTGTTCACGTAGCGCGCCACCGCCTCGAGCATGGGATGCACCGCGGCGTCCTTCGGGTTGGCCGTGGCCACGTCGAAGACCACCTTGTGCACGATGGTCCTGCTCGGCATCTCCTTGGCGCCGGGGACGTCGCGGGCCGGCTCCACGCCCGGCACCGGCAGCGCCTGCGCCGTGGCGAGGCGTGCGGGAACGACGACCAGCGAGGCGAGCACGAGCAGGCGGATCACACGGGACATGGGCGGACTCCTGCGGAAATGCGGATTACTTGGTCTTCTTCAGCGACTTGTAGAAGGCCTCGATCGGCGGAAACGGGCCGTACTGGTGCTGCTCGGCCGGAAACTGATCGGCGAACGGGCCGTACGGGTTGTCGACCGGCTTGGTGGAGCGGTCGGGGTAGTCGGCCTGCAGGTTCGGCATCTCCGGCCGCGGCTTCGAGTTGATGAACGCGGCGACGTCGAACGTCTCGTCGTCGGTGAGCGTCGGCTCGCCGAGCGGCATGCGCGCCTTGATGAACTTCGCGGCGGTGAGCACGCGGTGCATACCGGCGCCGTCGTTGAACGAGTCGGGTCCCCACAGCGGCGGGAACAGGTAGCCCTTCGCCTTGTCGCCGGTGGCGAGCAGTCCCAGGCCGTCGGCGCCGTGACAGGCGGCGCAGCGTTCCACGTAGACGCGCGCGCCGGCCGGCACGTCGGCGGCACGGGCCGGCGTCTTGAACGCCGCCGGTTCGTCCGCCTTCTTCAGCGACGCGCCCATCGCCTCGTAACGCGAGCCGAGGGACCGCAGATAGGCCGCCATCGCGATCATCTCGGGGCTGTCGAGGGGCAGCGGCTTGCCGTTCATGCTGCGCTGCATGCACTCGTTGATGCGATCCTCGACGTCGGTCATCACGCCGGATCGTCCCGAGAAACGCGGATAGTGCTCGGCCGTCTGCAGCAGGGCCAGCGTGCCCGGATCGGTGCCGGTGGCGAGATGGCACGACGCGCAGTTCAGGCGCGCGCCGGTGTAGCGCTTCGCCGGATCGGGATGGTCCGGGCCCATCAGCTCTACTGTCTGCGCGACCAGCCGCCGGCCGTATTCCTCGGTGGCGTGCTCGGGCACATCGGTGACCGCCCGCGGCGGCCGCGGCCGTTCGAGTCCGGAGTTGGCCGGTGCGGTGGGCGACGCGGCGTCGGACGAGCCGCCCGGTGGCACCGCGGCGTAACGCACGCCGGCGGCGATGGCCACGGCGCCGACCACCGCGGTGGCGACCAGCACGCCGGTCAGACCCGGCAGTCCGCGCGATTCCTGGGGGCTCACGACGCCTGCGACTCCTTCCCGGCGGCCGCCTCGCGGACGCCCTGTTCATGTGCGTGGATCGCGTCGATGAACTGGTGCTTCGGACGCTCGATCCAGGCGCGCAGCGCCGGCGAGAGCGCCCACGCCACGGTGAACGCCAGCGTGAGACCCACGCTCGACCAGACGACCAGATCCGAGATCATCGCGCCTCCGTCGTGGCCGTCGCCGGCCGATGGAAGAAGCGCCGCACGTGGTGCGCCACGGCCAGCCGCTCGGCGTCGGTGAGACGCGTGGTCCACGGTGCCATCGGCGATCCGTGCACGCCTTCCTTCAGGATGCGCAGCGCCTCGGTGAGGCTGACGCGCTGCTCGGTGAAGTTGGCCGGGGCCATCGCCAGCTTGGCGGCGGCGGTGCCGCGTCCATCGCCCTTGACGCCGTGGCACTGCGCGCAGTTCGATTCGTAGATGGCGGCGCCCATGTCGACCAGGTGATCGGGCACCGGCGGCTCCGGACGGGCCGCCGACAGCGCCTGCACCGCCAGCGCCAGCGCCGCGCGGTCCTCGGTGGACCGGTCACGCCACGCCGGCATCGCCGTGCCGGCGACGCCGTACCACAGGGCCGACGACAGCCGCGCCGTCGTGTATTCGTGCTCGGCGAGCTTCGCCGGGGCCACGCTGAGGCCAGCCACGCCGGCGCCATCGCCGGCGCCGGTGGCGCCATGGCAGGTGGCGCAGTGGCGGCCGTACAGCGCCTGGCCACGCGCCAGATCGCCGCCGACCAGCGCCGGTGCCGGCTCCATCGAGCGGATCGCCCGCGCCGGGTGCGCCGACAGCGGACCGGCGAACGCCATCTGCTGCATCGCGTCGTCGGGGCAGTTGCAGGCCTCGCGGGCCTTCTTCTCGCCCTCGGGCCCGGCCAGCGCGCGGGCGCGGCCGAGCGAGTCGAGATAGGCGACGAGATCGCGGGCGTCCTGACGCGGTCGATCGGGCGCGCCGTCGAAGAGCGCGGGATAGCCCGGCATCACCGAGTCGGGCACGATGGCGCGCGGCGCGAAGAGGTGCCCGTACTGCCAGTCGAGGCTGCGGGCGCCGTTCTCGCGGCTGAGATCGGGACCGACCCGGCGGGTGCCCCACAGGTGCGGCGTATCGCGACGTGTCTCCCACGCCAGCGTCGGCGCGCCGAAGCGGTGCATGTCCGACTCGAGGTAGCGGACCTGCTGGGTGTGGCAGTAGGCGCAGCCCTCGCGCGCGTAGATGGCGCGGCCGCGCTTCTCGGCGGTGGTCGGCTCGAGCGGCTTGGCGGGCGCCATGGTGGTCGTCTGGCGCTCGAGTTCCTGGCCGGCCAGGCGCCGAGCAGCGCCACCGACAGCGCGAAGAAGGCGACGCCGGCCAGCGAGGCCACGAGGTACGCGGTGCGCAGCGCGTTGCCGTGCCGGCTGCTCACAGTGCCTCCGTCGTGGCGAGGCGCGGAGCCACCGGCGACGTCTCAGGCGCCGTCTGGCTGTCGCGCGCCGTCAGGCCGGCGCCGCGCGGGCCGGTGGTGAGGCCGACGAGCAGCGCGATGAACGAGGCGGCGAGGATGCTGCCGATGTGGGCGCGGCCCACCCAGTAGACACGCGACGCGGTGACCGAATCGAGCCACGGCGTCGCCTGCTTCCACATCCCGCCCTGCATCAGGCCGGCGGCGGTGAGGTCCGCGAACATGCCGACGATGCCGACCACCATCAGCCAGTACGCCCACTCGATCGCCTTCGCGTTGTAGCGGGCCTCGGCCATGCGCTGCCACGCGTGCACGAGGCCACCCGCGCCGGCGAAGCTGGCGAAGCCGAGCATCGCCAGGTGCGAGTGCGCCACCACCCAGTCGGTGAAGTGCACGGTCTGCTGCAGCGACATCTGCGCCTGCGACGCGCCCTGCAGGCTGACGACCAGGTAGAACAGCGTGCCGGTGCCCACGAACCGCAGCGCCGGATCGCGCGGGATGAAGCCGGCGCCCTTCATCGACAGGAACAGGTTCGTGACCACGATCACCACGGTGACGCCGAGCAGCGCCGAGGCCACGATGGCGGTGAGCTGCGCCGGCATCGGGATCACCGAGTAGACGTAGTGGTGCGTGCCGTTCAGTGGATACAGGAAGAACAGCAGCCAGAAGCCCAGCATCGACAGGAAGTGGCTGAACACCGGCCGGCCCGTCGACGCGGGGATGACGAAGTAGATGATGGCGAGCGCCATCGGCGTGACGAACAGGCCCACCGCGTCGTGGATCCACAGCCCGCTGATGGCGGCGCCGGCGGCGCCCGGCAGCAGCTCCGGCAGCACGTTGCCCATCGGATACGACAGCAGCGTGAACACCAGCCCGCCGATGACGTACCAGCTCGAGACGTAGAGCGATTCGACGCCGCGCTTGAAGAAGGCCGGCAGGAACTGCACGGCCAGCAGCACCAGCGACACGACGACGAGCACGTCGATCGACAGCGGGAACTCGGCCCATTCGAGCGGCTGGCTCACGCCGGCCAGCACCAGTCCCCAGCCCGGCAGCATCACCGCGACGTTCCACAGCGCGAAGATCCACACGCCGAGGCGCACGCTCGTCACCGGGCGTCCGGTGAGCACGGGCACGGCGTAGTAGAGGAACGCGAAGAACGCGTTGGCCAGCCAGCCGAGCATCACGCCCTGCGTGTGGGCGTAGCGCACGCGGCCCCACGTGAGCCAGGTGATGTCGCGGCCGAGATCGGGCGCGATCAGCTGCCAGGCGGCGATGAGGCCGAACGTGGCCGAGACGAGCAGCGTGATGAGCGCCGCGAGGCCGTGCGCGCGCACGAGCCCCGTGGCGATGGGCGAGGAGGAGGCCGGCCGGGACAGACGCGTACCCCGCTTACTTGATGATCGGGATCATGATGTGGGCGCCCGGCGTGCCCGGCAGCATCAGCCACGGCACGCCCTTCTGTTCCAGGGCTTCCTCGCGCTGGCTGGCCGTCGAGACGCCGATCGTCTCGGGCGTCGCGTTGGGCACCGAGAGCACCCACAGCAGCTGGATGCGATCCGGCTTGCCGTAGAGGCGGTACGACATCGTGCCGAAGGCCGTCGGCTTGATCGTGCCCGCCTTGGTCGCCTCGGCCACCGCCGCCTCGATTTCCTTGTCGGTCTTCTTCTGGGCCCGCAGCTTGGCGGTGAAATCGCGACGGGCGGCGCCGGCCACGTTGTAGCACCAGGTGAAGCCGTCGTCGCCGCGCGGCATGCACTCGATCTGGTTGGTGCCCTTGCGCAGCACCTTGCGATCGCCGTTGGCGTCGTAGGTGTAGACCGTGGCGCCGGCGCGCAGGTCGTTCGGCAGTGGCAGCGTCGCCTGGGCCACCGGATCGGCCGCCACGTCGGTGATCGACGACTTGGTCGGCTTCGGGTTGATCGGAATCATGATGTGCGCGCCGGGCGTGCCGGGCAGCATCATCCACGGCAGGCCGCGGCCCTCGAGCGCCTCGTTGCGCTGGCTGGTCGTCGACACGCCCACCGATTCCGGCGTGGCGTTGGGGAGCGACATCACCCACAGGTGCTGGATGCGATCGCGCTTGCCGTAGAAGCGGTACGACATCAGCCCCGGCGGCATCGGCGCCAGCGTGCCGTCCTTGGTGGCGGCGGCGACGGCGTCGCTGATCTCCTTGTCGGTCTTCTTCTGCGCCTTCAGCTTCGCCTCGAGGTCGCGGCGCGGCCCGAGCAGCTTGTGGTAGCAGCGCGCGAAGCCGTCGGCCGGATCCACCGGCTGGCATTCCACGAAGTTGGTGCCCTGGCGCAGCACCTTGCGGGCGCCGGTGGCGGCGTCGTACCGCACGACGGTGGCGTCGGGACGCAGGTCGGCGGGCAGGATCTGCACGGCCTCGGCGATGAGGGCGGCGTCACTTCCGGACTGCGCGAGCGCGGGGGTGGCGATCGTGCAGGCGAGGAGGGCGGCAGCGGCGTGGCGCATCGACATGGAGTCTCCTATCCGACGTAGAGCAGCGTGAATCCGCGTTCCTGGGCGTGGGTGACGCCGATGACGCCGGCCGGCGTCAGCCGGCCGTTGGTGATGAGGTGCGCACTCATTTCCTTCATCACGGCGTCGACGTCGCCGCCGGGGCCGGCGATGCCGGTGGCGATGCCGCGGCTGGCCGTGGCGCACACGAGGAACTGCACGCCGCGCTTGGCCAGCGCCGAGAGCTGCACGCGCTCGCCCGAGTCGAACGGATTCGCGGTGGGCGGGGTTTCCGCGCGACGATCGAGCGACTTGCCGTACTTCGCCCAGAAGGCGTTGTCGTAGCCCAGCCCGGTGGCGGAGTGCCGGATCACCATGATCAGCGCCAGCTCGGATTCCTCCACGCCATAGCCGCTCTTGTGGCCGTTGAACAGGTTGCCAGCGAAGCGGATGCCGTCGGGCATGTGCTCGGGGCTGGTCACGTCGAGCACCACCCGGTGCTTGCCGGGCATCGCGCTCATCCACTCGTCTTGGTCGTGGCGGGCGGGCGTGAAGGGCGTGCTGGCGCTCTGTGCCGCGACGACGCGGCCACCGAGTCCTGCGGCGGTGGCGACGGCGCCGAGTCCGGCGATCAACTGACGGCGATCGGAAGCGTTCGACATCGTGAGATTCTCCGAAGACCTAGCCGACGAACAGCAGACTGTAGCGGCGTTCCTGCGCGTGGGCCACGCCCACGACGCCGGCCGACACGTAGTGCGACTGCGGAATGAGGTTGTCGCTGAACAGCTTGAACATGGCCTCGGCGTCGCCACCCGGGCCGGCGAGCGCGCGCGAGAACGATCGGCTGGCCGTCTCGCACACCATGAAGCGCACGCCGCGGGCGGTGAGATCCGCCAGCTGCTTGCGTTCGCCCGAGTTGAACGGGTTGGCGGTGGGCGGCGGGCCGCCGCGCGGGTCGGTGTAGTTCAGGATCTTCGCCAGTGCCGGGCCATGCACGCTCCACACGGCGTCGGTGAGGGCGAACGGCATCGCGTAGTGACGCAGGCACATCACCTGCACCACGTCCTTCTCGTCCACCGCGTAGCCCGACTTGTGGCCGTTGAAGATGTTGCCGGCGAAGCGGATGCCGTCGGGCATGCCCTTGGGCGAGGTGACGTCCAGCAGGATGCGGTGCTTGCCCGGCACCTCGTCGAGCCAGGCGTCTTTCGGCTCGAGCGCCGGGACGAATGGCCTGGAACCAGGGGCGGACTGGGCGCCGGCCAGATCCGGCAGCGCGGCGGCGGCCAGGCCCGTGAACAGGGCGTCGCGCCTCGTGATGTCGCGTGGCATAGGTCTCCCGCGCGCCGGCGGGCGAGCTCAGCCGGCCGCGCATCGGGATTGTACGCGCGAACCATGCCGGCGCCACATGGTTCCCACCAGCCTGACCGAGGGGAAAGGTATGGGCCCACCTGGATTCGAACCAGGGACCAACCGGTTATGAGCCAGCTGCTCTCACCGCTGAGCTATGGGCCCTCAGGAGGGCGGGGCTCGGGACTCGGGGCCCGGGTCCCGGGGGACGGCGAGCGCTCATTGTAAGGGGAGCGCCGCCTTCCGGCGGGCTACATCCAGCCGACCTTGCGGAAGCGGTGCACCAGGTACAGATCCACGACGACCATGAAGGCCAGCACCACCGGGTAGCCCCAGGGCCAGTCCAGTTCGGGCATGGCGCGGAAGTTCATGCCGTAGATGCCGGCGACCATGGTGGGCACGGCCAGGAGGGCGCCGTAGGCGGCCAGGCGCTTGGTGACCTCGCTCTCCGAGATCGTGATGAGCGACAGGTTCATCGACGCCGCCGTGGTGACCATGTCGCGCAGGTTGTCGATCGACTGCTTCAGGCGCAGCAGGTGGTCGTAGACGTCGCGGAAGTAGTCGTGCAGCCCAGCGCAGATCGGCGGCACGCGGCCGCCGTGCAGCTTGCCGGCCACTTCGAGCAGCGGGCCGGTGGCGTGGTCGAGCACCAGCAGCTTGCGCTTCAACGTGTAGAGCGCTTCGATCTGCGCCTTCGAGGTGTCGCCGGCGAAGATGCGCTCCTCGATCGTCTCGATCTCCTCGGTGATGCGATCGAGTACCGGGAAGTAGCGATCGACCACCGTGTCCATCAGCGCGTAGAGCACGTAGGCGGGCCCGTGCTGCAGCAGGTCCGGTTCCTGCTCGCAGCGCCGCCGCACCTCGGAGAAGCCGTGCTGCGTGCCGCGCCGCACCGACACGACGTACTGCGGGCCGACGAAGATGGCCACCTCGCCGGTGAGCAGCTCCGTGTCCGGCCACTCCACCATGCGCAGCACGACGAAGAGCGAGGCGCCGTACTCTTCGAGCTTGGGCCGCTGGTGGCCGTGCTCGGCGTCTTCGACGGCGAGCTCATGCAGCCCGAATTCCTGCTGGATGGCGTCGAGCTCGGCCTGTTCCGGATCCTTCAGCGCCACCCACACGAAACAGCCCGGACGGCGGACGTGATCCGAGATCGCCTCGATCGGGATGTCGGCCAGGCGCTGGCCGCGTTCGTAGGCGACGCAGTTGACGACCATGGAACCGTCAGGCCTCCCACGCGCCGGCGGCCGAGGGCGCGCCGAGGGCGATGATGTCGTTCAGGATGCCGGCCGCCGTGACCGCGGGACCCGCGCCGGGGCCGCTGACCACGAGCGGCTCGTCCATGTAGCGCGCCGAGGTGAACGTGATGAGGTTGCGGGCGCCGCCGGCCGAGCCGAGCGGGCTCGTCGCCGGCACCGACACCAGCCGCGCGAACGCCCGCGACTTCGTGGCGCTCACCACATAGCGCAGCACGTGACCCTTCGCCGCGGCCTTCGCGACGCGACGGCGCCACTCGGCGTCGAGCTCGGGCAGGCGCGCGAGGAAGGCGTCTTTCGACAGCGCCTGATACGGCTTCGGCACGAGGTTCTCCGGCACCGGTGGCGCACCGCGGTAGCCGAGCAGCCGCGCCAGGATCAGGCCCTTGCGCGCCGCGTCAGCGCCCGACAGGTCGTCGCGCGGATCGGGCTCGGCGTAGCCGCGATCCACGGCGTCGCGCACGGCCTCCGAGAATGGGCGGCCGCCGCACACCTCCGACAGCACGAACATCAGCGTGCCGCTGACGCAGCCGTCGACGCGCAGCACCTGGTCGCCGGTTTCCGCCAGCTTCTTGTGCGTGTCGATCACCGGCAGGCCGGCGCCCACGGTGGCTTCGAAGCGGATGGTGCGTCCGGCCGCGGCCGCGGCCTCGAGCAGGTGCGTGTACGACGCCCACGTGCCGGCGAGCGGCCGCTTGTTGGCGAGCACCACGTCGAAGCCGCGCTCGAGCGCGGTGAGCAGCACGGGCGTCGTCTCGTCGCTCGTGACGTCGACCAGCACCGGCCGCGACACCGCGTGGCTCGACATGAACCGCAGCGCCTCGAGGGCCGTGGCCTTCGTGCCGCCGATCGCGGCCAGCATATCGCCGCCGTCCTTCCGGCCGGCGAGTCCGCGCAGCTTCGCTTCGGAGAGGCCACGCGCATCGAAGACGTAGCCCGAGGTGTCGAGCAGGCCGACGATGCGCACGCGATGCCGCACCGGCGACGTGGCGATGAGCGTCGCCAGTTCGCGACCCACGCGGCCGAAGCCGAGCAGCACCACATCGGTGAGCGGCCGCGACGGCGCGCGGCCGCCGCCGATCTTCGACAGCTGGAACGCGCTGTGGACCTTGCGCGCCGCCATCGCGGCGTCGGCGCCGGCGACCACGAACGAGATGTTGCGTTCCGACGAGCCCTGCGCGATGGCGACGACGTTGATGCCGCTCGTCTCGAGCGCGGTGAAGACGCGCGCCGCGATGCCGGGCGTTCCGGCCATGCCGTCGCCCACCACGGCCACCACCGCCACGTCACGCGTCGCCGACACGCCGTCGATGGTGCCGCCGGCGATCTCCTCGCGGAAGGCGCGGCGCAGGCTGGCCACGGCGCGATCCGCCTCGGTTTCAGGCAGCGTGAAGCCAATCGAGCTTTCCGATGAGCCCTGGAAGATCGTCGATACGGACAGGCGCTCGGCATCCACGGCGGCGAACGTGCGCGCGGCGATGCCGTGCACGCCCACCATGCCCTTGCCGGCCACCGTCACCACGGCCTGCCTGGGCAGCACGGCCACGGCCTTCACCGGATACGACGTGGAGACGTGCGTGCCGGCCACGATCGTGCCCGGACGCGCGGGCTCGATGAACGAACGAACCTCGAGCACGACCTTCGTGCCGGAGATCGGAATCAGCGCCCGCGGATGCAGCACCTTGGCGCCGTAGTGCGCCACCTCCGCCGCCTCCTGGTGGTGCAGCTGCGGGATGAGACGCGTGTCGGGCACCAGCTTCGGATCCGACGTCAGGATGCCGGGCACGTCTTTCCACAGCGTGACCATCGGCGCATCGAAGGCCCGGCCCATCAGCGTGGCGGTGAGGTCCGAGCCGCCGCGGCCCAGCGTGACCACGCTGCCGTCGGGACCGCGGCCGATGTAGCCGGGCACCACGGGCACGCGTCGCGCCTTCAGCAGTGGCAGGAGCCGCGCGCGGGCCGCCTTCGCCGACTCGGCGACGAGCGGACTGGCGCCGCCGAACTGCCCGTCTGTGACGACGAACTCCATCGCGTCCACGACTTCGGCCGCGCGGCCGGCCCGCGCGATCGCGCCCGCCAGCATCAGCGCGGCCAGGCGTTCACCGCGCGCCACCAGTAGATCGCGCGTGCGCGGCGACAGGTGGCCGAGGATGCCGACGGCGGTGCAGATGTCGGCGTACTCGCCGATCGACGCCTCGATCGCGGCCAGCGCCGATCGCCGCGCGGCGCCCCGAGGCAGCAGCGACTCGGCGGCGCGGCGATGCTTCTGCCACAGCCCAACGGCAGTGGCGGCGGAGCCCTTCGCGTCGCCGCGCATGGCCTGATCCGCGCCGGCCAGCAGCAGATCGGTGACGCCGGCCAACGCCGACGCGACGACGACCAGCGGGCCCGTGTGCGCGGCGATCCGGGTCGCGGCCGCCTGCACCGCGGTGGCGTCGGCGAGCGAGGCGCCGCCGAACTTCCACACGTGCGGCGCGGTGAGACGCGTCGTGGCGGCGCGGCGGGATGGTGACGATGAGCGGGGAGACGACGTGGCGGGCATGGCGCGAGTCGTCCTCCATCCTATCCCGCCTCAGCCGGGATTCTGGTTGCGCCGGGCGTCGCGCGCCCCTATCGTGCCTGCATGCGACGAGTGCTCCCCACCCTCGCGTTCGTGTTGGCGGTGTGCGCGGGCGCGACCGTCACGCTGGCTCGCCAGGCCACGAACGGCATCACCGAACGCGACGTCGCCGTGCCGATGCGCGACGGCGTCGTGTTGCGTGGCGATCTGCGGCGGCCCGCCGGCGATGGCCGCTTCCCGACGCTGGTCTATCGCACGCCGTACGGGAAGACCGCGACCACCGGCAGCGGCATCGTCGCCAAGGCGGTGGCGCGCGGCTACGCCGTGCTCGTCGAAGATGTGCGCGGACGCTACGCCTCCAGCGGCACCTTCCTCGCGTATCAGCAGGAAGGTCGCGACGGCTTCGACACCATCGAGTGGGCGGCCGCGCAGCCGTGGTCGAACGGTCGCGTCGGCACGTTCGGGCTGTCGTATCCCGGCGCGGTGCAGTGGCTGGCGGCGATGGAGCAGCCGCCGCATCTGGTGGCGATGGCGCCGGCGATGACGTTCGCGTCGCCCACGCACTTCTGGTACACGGGCGGCGTCTGGGACGGCTCGTGGCTGCTGTGGACCTGGCTCAACATGGCGCCGGATCTGCGCGTGAAGCTGAACGTACCCGGCGAGCGTACCGGACGCGAGGCGCGTGCGAGCTGGCCCACGGCCGGCGCCGCCGCGCAGCGCTTCCTGCCGCGCCTCGAGATGCCGGCGTTCAAGGGCGTGGCGGAGTGGTACTACGAGTGGATGCGCCATGGGCCGTACGACCCGTGGTGGCAGTGGGCCGAGCTGACCGGCCGCTACGACCGCGTCTCGGCGGCGGTGCTGAACATCAGCGCGTGGCACGACGAGATGTACGGGCCGATTGGCGCCACGACCAACTTCTCGGGCCTCGTGAAGAGCCGCGGCGGCGATGTGCGCACCGCGCGCACGCAGCTCGTCATCGGCCCATGGACGCACGGCTCGGACTGGGACAAGCCGGTCATCGGCGCGCGGGACATGGGGTCTGAAGCCGTACAGGACTACGACGCGCTGATTCTCGACTGGATGGACCGGTGGGTGCAGCAGAAGGCGAACGGCGTCGACCAGCGTCCGCCCGTGCGGCTTTTCGCGATGGGCGCGAATGCGTGGCGCACCGGCGACACCTGGCCGCCCGCCGCGGAGCGCCGTTCGCTGTATCTCTCGGGCACCGCCGATCCCGGAAAGGCCGCGGGCGCCCTGGCTTGGACGGCTCCCGCCGACGAATCGCGGTCGACGTTCACGTCCGACGCCGCGCATCCGGTGCGCGATCCGCACGACACCGACGCCGGCGGGCTCGACTACCGTGCGCTGTCAGCCGCCGCCGGCGTGCTCACGTTCGAGACGCCGCCGCTCGACACCGACGTCGAGCTGCTGGGCCCGATCGAGGCCGAGATGCACGTCTCGGTCGATCGTCCCGACACCGACCTGTGGGTGAAGCTGCTAGACGTGGCGCCGGATGGCACCGCGTGGGGCGTGATGAGCATCGGCCTCGACGTGATGCGGGCCAGCTACCGCAACCGCACGGCGACGCGCGAGCTGTTACAGCCCGGCGAGGTGTACACGCTGCGCCTGCGCGAGATGATGACGGGGAACCGGTTCCTGAAAGGACACCGGCTGCGCGTGGCCGTGATGGCGGCCTTCGCGCCGAACATGTCGTGGAACCTGCACACCGGCAAGGACGAGTTCACATCGTCGGACACCGGCGTCGCGCACGTCACGGTGCACGCCGGCGGACGCCACGCGTCGCGCCTGGTCGTGCCCGTCGCCGGGCGCTAGTTGAAGATGAAGAACATCAGGATCACGGCGGCGAGGATGGCGAACGTGCCGGCGGGGATCCAGAGCAGCGACAGATCTTCCATGGTTGGGAAATTGTAACGGCGCCCCGGGAAAATGAAAAGGGCCGAGCGCGTGAGCGCCCGACCCTTCGTCTGTCTCCGCTAGCCGCTAGCCGCTAGCCCCTAGGTCCGTCCCTCGAGGAACGCCCGCAGCTTGCGGCTGCGCGACGGGTGGCGCAGCTTGCGCAGCGCCTTGGCCTCGATCTGGCGGATGCGCTCGCGGGTGACGGCGAAGTTCTGGCCGACTTCCTCGAGCGTGTGCTCCGAGCCCTCGCCGACGCCGAAGCGCAGCTTGATCACGCGCTCTTCGCGCGGGGTCAGCGTCTTCAGCACCGACTCGGTCTGCTCGCGCAGGTTCAGGTTGATCACCGCGTCGGACGGCGACACCGCCGAGCGGTCCTCGATGAAGTCGCCGAGGTGCGAATCTTCCTCTTCGCCGATCGGCGTCTCGAGCGAGATTGGCTCCTGCGCGATCTTGAGGACCTTGCGGACCTTCGAGACCGGGATGTCCATCCGCCGCGCGATCTCTTCCGAGGTGGGCTCGCGGCCGAGCTCCTGCACCAGCGCGCGCGAGGTGCGGATCAGCTTGTTGATCGTCTCGATCATGTGGACCGGGATGCGGATCGTGCGCGCCTGGTCGGCGATGGCGCGCGTGATCGCCTGGCGGATCCACCACGTGGCGTAGGTCGAGAACTTGTAGCCGCGGCGGTACTCGAACTTGTCGACCGCCTTCATCAGGCCGATGTTGCCTTCCTGGATCAGGTCGAGGAACTGCAGGCCGCGGTTGGTGTACTTCTTGGCGATCGAGACCACGAGGCGGAGGTTGGCTTCGACCAGCTCCTTCTTCGCCTGTTCGGCCTGCGCTTCGCCGCGCATGATCACTTCGAGCGTGTGGCGCAGGTTCTCCGGGCTCTCCTCGAGCCCGTCGCTCATGCGCTTCACCTCGGCCTTCAACGCCTTCTCGCGGACGAGGAGGTTCTTCTTCTCCTCTTCCCGCAGCTTCGGCGTCTTCTTGGTGACGACCTTCGGGTTCAGGGTGCGCTTCACCTGATCGAGCTCGCGCTGCACCTTCTGCACGGCCTCGACGGCGTCCTTCACCTCGTCGACCATGCGGCGCTTGACCGCCTCGGTGAACTCGATCTTGCGGATGAGGCGCGACACCTCGACCTGCGCCCGCATGTGCTTCCACGAGGCGCGGCGGTACTTCTTCTTGTCCTTCTTCAGGACGGTGTCGAGCTTCTCGCGCAGCTTCTCTTCGTTGACCTTGGCCTTGCGCACGCCGTCGATCTGCCCGAGGAACTGCTTGGCGCGCTGCTCGATGCGGTCGTCGGTGATCTCCTCGTCGTTGAAGATGACGAGTTCGCGCACGGTGCGCTCGCCGGCCTTCAGCTGGTCGCCCATGCGGATGACGGCCTTGATGATGGCCGGCATGCGCGAGATCGACTTGATGACCGAGAGCTTGCCGCGCTCGATGCGCTTGGCGATGGCGACTTCACCCTCGCGGGTGAGCAGCGGCACCGTGCCCATCTCGCGCAGGTACATGCGGACGGGGTCGTTGGTCTTGTCGAGGGCGCCGGGAGTGAGGTCGAGCTCCATCCCGTCTTCGTTGTGCGTCGGGCCCTCGCCGCGCTCCATCGTGTCGCGCTCGCGGTAGCCCTTTTCGGTATCGACCAGGTCGATGCCGGCATTGCCGAAGACGGTGAAGAGTTCGTCGAGTTCCTCGGGGTTCGACGTCAGCTCCGCCGGGAGGACGTCGTTCACCTCGTCGTACAGCAGATAGCCCTTCTCCTTGCCGATGAGCAGGAGCTGACGTACCTCTTCGAAGCGTTCTTCGAGCGGGGACGACAAGGGCGGAGCCTCCGAGGAGAACTGCGTGCGACCCTGAGGACTTCCAGATGAGCGTTTAGGTGTGCGGGACAATTCTTTATTCTACCGTGGCCGCAGAGGGCGGCCGGTTATGTTTCGCCAAGTTGCCGGCGAATCGCAATCTTTTTCAGCACCAGTTCCGTGAGACGAGGCGAGTCGGGTTCCTTCGCCGAGAGCTGCGCGATTTCGCGATCCAGGTCGACCAGCTCGCGCCGCACCCGGACCCGCCGCAGCGCCTCGACGCACGCTGACAGATCCGTCACCGGCGCCTGACGTTCGGCCCCCGCCCGGGTGAGCATCCGGGCCTCTCGATCGGTTAGACGCTCCATCAGGACGTTTGGCAGCACCTCCGCGTCGCCCCACGCCAGTTCCATCGCCTTCCGCAGCAACGACTCAGACGCAAGTCCTTCGATGTCATTGTCTTGCAGCGACTGCAAGGCTCTGGCGGCGGCCTCCGGCTGATGCAGGATCGCCCACAGCAGACCGCGTTCCGTCTCGGTCAGCGTCACGGCCGAGCTGGTGGCAGCCCGCTCCGGAATGGTGGTCTTCCGGTTGGCCGCCGCCTTCCGGATCTCGGCCCGGACGATGTCCTCGGTGAAGCGCCCCTTGTGGGCCAGCCGGTCGGCGAACTGGTCGCGCATGGCCGGGTCGGGAATGCGCGCCGCCACCACCAGCATCTGCTGCAGGAACTCGCGCCGGCCCTCATCCCGTGTGAGGTTGTGTGCAGCGGCCGCCCGGTCGAGCAGGAAGTCGAGGTACGGCTGCGACTTCTTCAGCTCGGCCAGGTAGCCCTCGCGGCCGTGCGCCTGCATGAACGCGTCGGGGTCGTCGCCGCCGGGCAGCCGCAGCACGTTCACGCTGAAGCCGGCCTCAACCAGCAGTTCGCTCGATCGTTCGGCGGCGCTCTGACCGGCGTTGTCGGGATCGAAGTTGATGATCACCTTGGGGGCGAAGCGGCGCAGCATCTGCGCCTGCTGCGTCGTGAGCGCGGTGCCGCACGTGGCCACCACCGGCAGCCCTCCCGCCTGGAAGAGCTGCGCGAAGTCGAAGTAGCCCTCGACGACGATGGCGAAGCCCGACTTCCTGAGCTCGGCCTTCGTCAGGTTGAGTCCGTAGAGCGTGCGGCTCTTCGTGTAGATCGGCGTCTCGGGCGAGTTCAGGTATTTCGGCACCTGATCGGGCTCGAGGGCACGGCCCCCGAACGCGATGATCGATCCGCTGTCGCGGGCGATCGGCACCATGAGGCGGTTGCGGAAGCGATCGACCACCGAGCCGTCGTCGCGTACCGACACGAGGCCGCTCTGGCGGATGAGGGGCTCGGCGAATCCCTGGTCCTTCAGACGCCGGTACAGCCCGTCGCGTGTCGGCGGCGCCCAGCCGAGTTTCAACGCCGCGACCGACGCCGGCGTGAGGCCGCGGTTCTTCTGCAGGTAGTCGCGATGTCGCGCTCCGGCGGGTGAGGCGAGGTGCTCGGCGAAGTACACCGCCGCCACCTCGTGCATCTTCAGCAGCGCCTCGCGTTCCTGCGCGCTCTCGTGCTGGCCTTCGGCGGCCTCCATCTCGGGGATGGGGATGCCGAACTTGCCGGCGACATGCTTCACCGTGTCCTGGAAGCCCAGCTTCTCCTGCAGCTCGACGAACTTGAAGACGTCGCCACCGGTGTTGCAGCCGAAGCAGTGGAAGAAGCCCTTGTCGCGGTTCACCGTGAACGACGGGGACTTCTCGTTGTGGAACGGGCAGAGCCCCTTGTAGTTCGTGCCCGCCTTCCGGAGCGACACGTAGTCCTGGATCACCGTGACGATGTCGGCGGCGGCGCGCACCTCGTCGATGAAGGACTGGGGGAACTTCGGCATGGCGGGTCGGACGCGCCGGCTGGCGCGCCCATCCGTAAGTCTACTGCCCGTGGCTACGACCGCTGGTAGTAGTGCGTCCCGACGCCTAGAGTCCGAGGGGTGTTCCCGGTGGTGGCCGTCGAGGGCCTGACCAAGCGATACGGCGCCTTCACCGCGCTCGACGGCGTCGGCTTCTCGGTGAGGCGGGGCGAGGTGCTGGGCCTCATCGGCCCGAATGGCGCCGGCAAGACCACGCTGCTGGAGTGCCTCGCGGGCGTGCGTCCCTTCGACGCCGGCACCATCCGCATCGACGACGAGCCCGTCGCCCCGGGGACCCCGGACGGCCGGCTCTTCTACCTGCCCGATGGCATCGCCCCGTGGCGCGCCGAACGCGTGTCGTGGGTGCTCGACTACGCGGTGGGCTTCTTCGGTGGCAGCGCCGCGGCGCGGCAGGCGGTGGTGGACGACCTGCAACTGACGCCGCTGCTCGGCTCGCGCATCGGCACGCTCTCGAAGGGCCAGCGCAAGCGCGTGCTGCTGGCGGTGGGACTCGTCGTGCCGCACCCGGTGCTGCTCTGCGACGAGCCGTTCGACGGACTCGACCTCCGCCAGACGCGCGACGTGGGCGCCGTGCTGCGGCGCGCGGCGGAACGTGGCCGCACGCTGTTCCTGTCGATCCACCAGATCAGCGACGCGGCGCGGGTGTGCGATCGCTTCGTGCTGCTGAGCGGTGGGCGCACGGTGGGCGAGGGCACGGCCGACGAACTCGCGGCGCGCCTGCCGGTGACCGCCGGCACGCCTTCGCTCGAGGAGGTCGTGCTTGGCCTCACCTAGCCGCGGCGCGTTCACGTGGCTGCTGGCCAAGGACGTGCGCGAGCTGTTCGACGCCCGCGCCTGGTGGGTGCTGGTCGGCGCGATGGGGCCGCTCGTGGGCTTCGCGTTCATCGGCGCCGTGCGCACCTACGCTGAGCTGAGTGGTTTCGGCGGCACGTCGGACGGCGTGGGCGAGGCGTTCTCGCCGCTGGTCGGCATCTGGGCGCCCACGTTCAGCGCCTGCGAGCTCGCGGCGGCCTTCCTGCTGCCGTTCGTCGCCATTCGTCTCGTGGCCGGTGACGTGCAGAGCGGCGCCTTGATGCTGGAACTGCAGCGCCCGCTGCCGATCGGGTGGCGCGTGGCGTCGAAGACGCTGGTGCTCGCGCTCGGCTGGATCGTGGCGTCGGTGCCGACCCTCATCGCCGTCGCGCTGTGGATTTCGTACGGCGGCGCGGTGCACGTGCCCGAGCTGCTGGTGGTGGCGTTCGGCCACCTCGTGAACGCCGCGCTCACGCTGGCGCTGGCATCGGCCGCCGCCGCTGCCACCGACCATCCCGCCACGGCGGCGATCGCGACGCTGGCCGTCACGGTCGGCACGTGGATCCTGAATCTGGTGGCCGCCGTGCAGGGCGGCGTCTGGGAATGGGCGGCTGGCTACACGCCGACGGCGATGGTGGCCGAGTTCCAGCACGGGCTGCTGCGCGCCGACGCCGTGGCCGCGGCCGCGGTGCTCACGGCGGCCGGCCTGGTCGTGTCGGGCGTGTGGTCGCGCCTCGGGCGTCCCACCGCGCGGAAGCTCGCCGAGTCCGGCGTGGTCGCGATCGTGGCACTCGTGCTGCTGGTCGTGTGCGGCCGGCTCACCACCAGCGTCGATCTCGCCGAGAACCGCATGAACTCGTTCCGTCGCGGCGACGAAGCGGCGCTGGCGGCGATCGCCGCGCCGATCGCCATCGAGGTGCACCTCGCGGCCGAGGATCCGCGGCGCGTCGATCTCGATCGCCGCGTCATCGGCAAGCTGCGCCGCGTCGTCCCCGAGGTGCGCGTCAGTTACGTGGCCGAGACCGCCACCGGGCTCATGGAACAGACGCGCGAGCACTACGGCGAGATCCGTTACGACGTGGGTGGCCGCGAGATCGTCAGCCGCTCGACGACGCCCGAAGGCGCGCTCGAGGCGATCTACGAAGCGGCCGGCGTCGAGGCGCCGCCCGAGTCCGACGCCGACATCTTCCGCGGCCACCCGCTGGCCGTGCCGCCCACCGGGGCGGCGCTCACGTTCTACGGCGTGTGGCCGGTCGCCATCGCCATCGCCGCGTTCGTTCGTTTCAGGAGGACCGCATGACCCGTCGTGTTCCCGCCGCGCTCGCCGCCATCGTCGCCGTCACCGCCACGCTGGTGGCGGCCGAGATGAAGGTCGATCTCAGCAAGGAGAAGGTCGGCGCCGCGCCCGCCACCTTCGAGCCGATGGTCGGCACGTGGGTCGTCGCGAAGGACGGCAACGAGAACGTCGTGATGGTGGACGGCCGTCCGTGGGTGGCCAGCAAGGACAACCCGACGAAGCTCCTGATCCAGAGCGCGCGGCGGCTCTACGGCACGACCAACGAAGAGCTGATGGACAACGCCAAGCAGTTCGCCTACTTCCCCGTGGCCGTGCTGCGCAGCGTGCCGTCGTGGAGCGGCGGGCAGATCCGCGTGAAGTTCAAGACGGTGGCCGGCGACGCCGATCGCGCCTCCGGCATCCTCTTCAACGTGAAGGAGAACGGCGACTGGCTCGCCGTCCGCTACAACGACACCGAGAACAACCTCGGGCTGTGGGAATTCCACAACGGCATCCGGCGCCTCATCAAGTTCAGCGATCGCGAGAACAAGTTCATGCTCGATCGCGCGACGTACCACGAACTGGTACTCGACGTCGACGGCGCCAACCTGAAGGTCTCGGTCGACGGCAAGGTGGGCATCGAGTACGTGCTCGGATCCGCGCCCACGCCCGGTCGCAACGGCGCGGCGCCGAATCCCGACCTGTTTCCCGAGAACAACGCCGTGCTGCGTCCGCCGGTGAACGGCAAGGTGGGCCTGTGGGCGAAGACCGACTCGACCAGCTACTTCAAGGATTACGTGGTCGTCACCAAGTGACACGGAGATACACCGTGCGAACGTCAGTGCGATTCCTGATTCCCGTCCTCGGTCTGCTCCTGACGGCATGGCCCGTCAGCGCGCAGTCGCCCAACAACTCCGCGATCGCCGTCGTGGTTGTCGACCAGCAGGGCGGCGTCGTGCCCGCCGCCACGGTCACGGTCACCAACACGGCCACCGGTGCGACCCGCAAGGCCGACACCGGCGACGATGGCGGTGCGGCGTTCGCGGCGCTGCCGCTCACCGGCGCCTATGCCGTCACCATCGAGAAGCCAGGCTTCGCCGGTGAGGAGCGTCGCGACATCATGCTCAGGGCGGGCGAGTCGGCGACGCTCAGGGTCACGCTGGTGCCCGCCGGCGCCACGTCGGAAGTGCGTGTCTACGGCACGACGCAGGGCGTGCGATCCGACGCGCAGATCGGCCGTCGCCTCGACGACGAGACGCTCGACCAGACGCCGATCCTCGGCCGCAAGATCACGACGGTGCCGCTCTTCAACTCGGCGTTCCGGCAGGGCAAGGGCACCGGCGATCTGTTCGTGAACGCCACCTACTTCATCACCGCGTCGGGGAGCCGCCGCACCACGACCTTCATGCTCGACGGCGCCAGCAACGACGAAGGCTGGGGCCGGCAGACCATGCAGGCCACCGTGCCGATCGGCGCCGTGCAGGAGATGACGGTGCTGTCGAGCGCCTTCTCGGCCGAGTACGGCTGGACGTCGGGACCGGCGCTGAACATCGTGACGCGCACCGGCACCAACGCGCTTCACGGCGAAGGCCTGTACCTCGGCCGCCCCGGCGGCTGGCAGGAGAAGACCTTCGCCACCGACGGCTACTGCCCGGCCTCTGCGTCGAGCTGCATCACGCCGTCGACCCTGCAGGCGATCAACCCGGCCGACACGCCCGACGCGCTGCACCAGGGCTCGCTGTCGGCCGGCGGTCCGCTGAGCCGCGACCGCACCTTCTTCTTCGTGTCGGGCGACTACACCGCGCAGAACCGCACCACGCAGCTCTCGAACACGCTGCCGGCGTTCGTGCTGCCCGCCGACGGCTCGCTCGAATACGTCGGCCGCTACCGCCAGAAGCTGCTGAACGCGCGACTGGACCACAAGCTGACGCCGTCGCAGACGCTGATGCTGCGATCCAACTACGACCACTTCTACGACACCAACCCCAACGACGCCGTCGTCGGCACCAACGCGCCGACCGTGGCGCGCCGCTACACGCGGGGCGCCATCACCGGCCAGGTGAACCACACGGCGGTCATCAGCCCATCGCTGCTGAACGAAGCGCGCGTCGCCTACCTGCACGGCGATCCGGTCACGCTGTGGGAACCGCAGCAGCTCTCGACCACCTACACCCGCGCCGGCTCGGTGCCGTTCACGATCGGCGAGTCGCGCTCCTCGGACATCTACGGCCGGCAGCTCCAGCTGTCGGACACGTTCACTTGGTCGCGCGGCGCCCACACGGTGCGCGCCGGCGGCAGCGTGGCCCGACACACCTCGGGCGGCACCGGCAGCGAGCCCGGTCAGGCGGTGCTCGGCACGTTCACCTTCCTGAACACCACCACGGCGCCCTTCAGCCAGCTCACGCTGGCCGACGTGCAGCAGTACGTGCAGCCGATCAGCTACGGCATCACCAGCTACGAGCTGTCGCAGTGGATGTCGGTGGCGTTCGTGCAGGACAAGATCCGCGTGCACGACGACCTCACGCTCGACCTCGGCGTGCGCTACGACCGCCAGACGCTCACGGACGCGACGAAGAACGTCGTGCCGCGCCTCGGCTTCGGCTGGCACCCGATGGGTGATCCGCGCACGGCCGTGCGCGGCGGCTACGGCATCTACTACACGCAGATCCGCGCCAACGCGATTGCCAGCGCGCTCACCGGCGGGCTCGACGGTCTCACCACCTACACCGCCACGCCCGGACAGACCGGCTTCCCGACCTGCCTCACGGGATCGTGCCTGCCGCTGCAGTTCGATCCACGTACGCTGCCGGCCTCGCAGCAGCCGGCCCGCAACGTCACCGTGCGCGCGGGGCAGCGCGACAGCTACCGCCAGCAGTTCGCCAGCTACGGCATCAACTTCGATCTGCTGCCGAACTACCCGGACGAGTTCAGGAACCCGAAGAGCCAGGTGGCGTCGATCGGCGTCGAGCGCGAGGTGCTGACGGGCCTCTTCGTCGGCGCGGACTACGTGCACCAGCACTGGACCGATCTGGATCGCACCGTCGACCTGAACGCGCCGGCGGCGTTCGATCGCACCGCGCCAGGCCAGACCCGAACGGTGGCCGCGGCCAACGCCACGCGGCCGATCGTGCCGGTGAACGGCGGCGTGCGGTCGGTGAACGTGCTGATGAACCTCGGCACCGCCGACTACGACGGCCTGCAGACGCTCATCGCCTACCGCGGCCACAAGCGCTTCACGGGCTCGGTGAGCTACACGCTGTCGAAGGCCACCAACACGACCGAGCCCGACGGCAACGGCATCGGCCCGAACGACGCCAACATCTCACGGCTCGGCGAGGAAGAGCGCGGGCCGAGCGTGGTCGACCAGCGCCATCGCGCCGTCATCTCGCTGACGTGGATGCTGCCGTGGGACGTCACCGCCGGCACGGTCACGCAACTGGCGTCGGCGCGTCCGTTCAACGCCACGACCGGCATCGACAACAACGGCGACGGCGCCAACAACGATCGGCCCGTGGTCGACGGCAAGGTGATGGCGAAGAGCGCGTTTCGCGGCACCGGCACGCAGGACGTCGCGCTGTTCGTCGAGAAGCGCGTGCGCCTCGGCACACACAGCGTGCTGCTGCGGGCCGAGGGGTTCAACCTGCTGAACCACGCCAACATCCTCGGGCGTGCGCAGACCATTTACGGCGACGCCGCCACGGCCAACACGACGTTCGGTCAGATCGTCGCCGCCGGCACGGCGACCAACGCGCTGCCGGCGCTGGCCAACATCGACCCGCCGCGCTCGTTCCAGATCCAGGCGCGCGTGACGTTCTAGCCGGAGCTGAGGGACGCCGCCGCCTGGCGGCGTCCCGCTCACCGCCCCAGGAAGCCCGTCAGCACCGACACGGCGTTCACGCCGATGTCGTCCACCGCGTAGCCGCCCTCCATCGCGAACACCGTGGGCCGTCCCAACGCCGCCAGCGCCTCGCCGATGCGCGGGTAGTCGTCGCGCGTCAGCTTGAACTCGCTGATCGGGTCGTGTTCGTAGGTGTCGACGCCCAACGACACGACGATCGCGTCGGGGCCCCACGCGCGCATCACGTCGCACGCGGACGTCAGCGCGGTCGCGTAGCCGTCCCACGTCGTGCCGAACGGCAGCGGGTAGTTGCGCGTGGCGCCTTCGCCGGCGCCGTGTCCGCGTTCGTCGGCGTAGCCGAGGAAATACGGGTACTCGATCACGGGATCGGCATGGATCGACAGGAACAGCACGTCGCCGCGCGCCTCGAAGATCTGCTGCGTGCCGTTGCCGTGGTGGTAGTCGACGTCGATG
>JAXLRB010000019.1:0-88934 GCA_046331325.1 Vicinamibacterales bacterium
GCTCGTCGTCGCCGTCCGCGACCACGCCGTGGCCCACCAAGGGCTGGACCTCCTCGACGCCCGACGCCGAGGGCTTCAACCCGCGGGCGCTCGAGGCCCTCGATCAGGAATTCGCCGCCGGCACGCACGGCCAGGTGACGGGCATGCTCGTCATCCGGCACGGTAAAGTGGTCTACGAGAAGACCTACGACCACGACTTCGACAAGCTGTTCGAGGGCCGGGATCCGGTGCGGGGGCCGTACAACTACTACGACCCCGACTTCCATCCCTACTACCAGCACGGTCACCTGCACACGATGCAGTCGGCGAGCAAGAGCGTCACCTCCACGCTCGTCGGCATCGCCATCGGCCGCGGCGAGCTGCCGCCGGTGACGACGAAGGTGCTGCCGCTGTTGAAGGGCTTTCGCATCACGTCGCCCGATCCGCGCCGCGACGCCATGACGCTGGAAGATGTGCTGACGATGCGCACCGGCATCCAGTGGGACGAGAGCACGATTCCCTACACCGATCCGAAGAACTCGTGCGCCAACATGGAGCACAGCAGCGACTGGGCGCAGTTCGTGCTGGATCAGCCGATGGCGGCGGATCCCGGCACCGCGTTCCTCTACAACAGCGGCGCCACGCTGCTGTTGTCGCAGCTGCTGACGCAGGGCACCGGCAAGAACGCGGACGAGTACGCGCGTGAGCATCTCTTCGCGCCGCTCGGCATCACCGACACCTACTGGAAGAAGACGCCGACCGGTATCAACGACACGGAAGGCGGCCTCTACCTGACGGCGCGCGACCTGGCGAAGCTCGGCTACCTCTACCTGCACGACGGCATGTGGGACGGCACGCGGATCCTGCCGGCGGGCTGGGTCGCGAAGGCCACCTCCGCCATCGTCGACATCCGTCCGGGGGCGGCACGGGCGCGCAAGTACGGGTATCAGTGGTGGGTCCTGCCGACGGCGGACGGCGCCAGTCAGGCCTACGCCGCCATCGGCTACGGCGGCCAGCGCCTGATCGTCGTGCCCGACAAGGACCTCATCGCCGTGTTCACCGGCTGGAACATCTACGAGCACCCCGAGTTCGCCCCCTTCGACGCGCTCGATCGGGTGCTGCAGGCGGTGAGCCGCTAGCCGATTCTCCAGGCGATGGCGCAGCCGACCGAGGTCCCGCCGGCGCCACCTCCCCTGCCCGCGTGGCAGGACGCGGTCGAGCACGCGCCCGCGTGGATGCGCTGGTCGGCGGTGGCGCTGGTCGGCTACACGCTGTTCCTGTTCACGCCCACCGGCGAAGCGACCAACGACACCGCGATCGAGCAGCTCGCGAGCGCGGTGCGCCTCGTGATCGAAGGCGCGGCGTTCCTGTGGGCGGCGCGCCGCACCGACCTGCCGCGGCGGCTGCGCCTTGCGCTGCAGATCTCGGGCTGGACCTCGCTCGCGACCGCCGCGGACTACCTGCTGCTCGTGCCGCAGACGCTCGGCGGCCCGGTGATCATCCCGCCGACACTCGACGCCTGGTTTACGCTGGCCGGCTACCTCGGCAGCCTGGCCGCCCTGCTGCTCTATCCGCGCACGACGGCGCGCAGCGGCGAGAACGCCGCGCTCGTGCTCGACACGCTCATCACCGTCGGCGGCGTCAGCCTGCTCAGCTGGACGCTGGTGACACGGCCGTCGGCGGCGATCGCGCCGAGCGAGAGCGCGCAGTTCCTCGTGCGGATGTTCGGCCTGGCGCAGCTCGCGATGCTCGTCGGTCTCAACATCGTCGTCGTGCGCGGTGTGCCGTTGCCGACGGTGCGGGCGTTCTGGTGGTTCGTCGCCGGCCAGATGCTGTACGTCCCGGTCGTGTTCCTGGCGCAGCTCAGTGAAGCGGGGTTCATCGCCACCTGGCCCGTCGACCTCGTCTATTTCCTCGGCGTGCTGCCGACGCTCGTGGCGATGCACCTGATGCGTCACGATCCGATCGTGCCGGCCGGACCGGGCTACGCGCACTGGTTCCTCGGCCTCAATCCGCTGCCGCTGGTCATCCCGGTGCTGGTCGGCCTCGCGCTCATCGGCGCGCTGCTCACCGGCGCCGTCGAACCCGCGCTGTGGCTCGGCATCGCTCTGGCCGTGATCTCGGTGCTGCTGGTGGTGCGCCTGCTGCTGTCGGCGCGTCACACGGCGGCGCTCGCGCTGGCCGAGACGGCGCGCGAACAGCGCCGCCAGGCCGAGCGGCTGCAGTCGCTCGGCCGCCTGGCTGGCGGCATCGCCCACGAGTTCAACAACCTCATGGCGCGCGTCATCGGCAACACCGAGCTCGGCGAAGCCAGCCTGCCGCCGGAATCGCCCGCCGCCGAGCACTTCGTGCGCGCCCGCACCGCGGCGATGCGCGCCGCCGCGCTCACGCAGCAGCTGCTCGCGTTCAGCGGCCAGCAGCGCACACGCCGCGTGCTCATCGATGCCGACACCGTCGTGCACGACACCTACCTGCACGCCACCAGCGGCCTCGACGCGGCGATCCGGCCGGCGCTCGATCGCGGTCCCGGTCCGCACGCCGTCGTCGCCGACGCGGCGCAGCTGCGCGGGGCCCTGGAGGAACTCGTCGCCAACGCCGCCGAGGCGATGCCCGACGGCGGCCGGCTGTCGGTGCGGCGTACCGCGAGACGCTCGGGCGGCCGCTCATCACGCCCTGGCTGGTCGTGTCGCCCGGTGCCTACGTGGTGGTGGCCGTGGAGGACACCGGCGTCGGCATGACGGCCGACGTCGTCACCGCGGCCTGCGATCCGTTCTACTCCACCAAGCCCGCGCACATCGGCGGCGGGCTGGGCCTGGCGTCGGTGCACGGCTTCGTCGCCGCCCACCACGGGGGCATCGCCATCGAGAGCGCGCCCGGCGAGGGCACCACCGTGCGCCTCTACCTGCCGGCCGCGGCCGCCTCGGCGGCCCTGCTGTAGAATCGCCGCCATGCCCGGCGGCGTCTCGTTCTCCGGAGCGCTCGTGCGCATCGCGCTCGCGCTCGTCCTCGTCTACGCCACGTTCAATCCCACCGGCTACTCGCTGTTCCACTGGATCACGGCGGCGCCGGTGGCGGTCACGCCGGGGAAGGTGCTGGCGCTCATCGCCCTCGCCATCGGGTGGCTCATCTGCCTGCGCACGGCGTTCATCGCCATGGGCAGGCTCGGCCTGGCGCTCGGCGTGGCGCTCTTCGCGGTGCTGGTGTGGTTCCTGGTCGACCACGACCTCGTGAGCCTGTCGGGCTCCGGCATCGTGTGGGTGGGCCTGACGGTGGTCGGGCTGCTGCTCGGGCTCGGCCTGTCGTGGTCGCTGCTGCGCGCGAAGGCCACCGGGCAGATCGAAGTGAACTAGCCCGCCGCGGCGTCGCGATCGGCGAGGCGCTGCTTCATCGTCGGCGGCGACAGCCCCATGAGCGCCGCCGAGTACGCCAGCGGCGACGGCGCGTGGCGCAGCACCACCTCGAGCAGCAGCGCCTCCACGTGATCGGCGAAGCCGTCCGACCGCAGATCGGGCGCCGCGATCGCCGCGGCCAGCGCCGCCCGCACCGCGCCCCACGTCGACGGCCGCGCCGTGAGCTGCCGATCCGTCTCGGCGTGGCGCAGCCGCCGCGCGAAGGTCGTCTGCGGCAGGCCGATGCGCACCGCCGCGCGGGCGCCGACGCCGGCCGCGTGATCGTGGGCCACCAGCACGACCTCGTGCGCGAGCCAGCGGCCGAGCGGCAACGACAGCCGGGGCGAGGCCTGCACGGCACGCCGCACCTCGTCGTCGAGCGCGTGCTCGAGCGCCATCCAGGCGCTGTCGAAAGCGCCGGCCGCCGCGGGCGGATCGACGGCGGCCGATACCGGCTCCGGCGTCCACGCCGCGGGCGCGGGCGAGGAGAGCGGCGCCGGCACGACCGCGGCGGCGCGGGCGTCGGGCAGCGAGAAGTCGGCGGCGTCGAGGCGGTCGGCGTCGCTCAGCACCACCGCCTGCAGAATGGTGTTCTGCAGCTCGCGGATGTTGCCGGGCCACTGATGCGCCGCGAGCGCACGTTCGGCGGCCGGCGTGAAGCCCAGGATCACCTTGCGCTGTTCGGCGGCCGCCGCGCGCGCGAAGTGCTCGGCCAGCAGACGGACGTCCTCGGGCCGCTCGCGCAGCGGCGGAATCTGCAGACGCACGACGTTGAGGCGGTAGAACAGATCCTCGCGGAAGCGGCCGGCGCGCACTTCGTCCTCGAGCCGGCGATTGGTGGCGGCGACGATCCGCACGTCGACCTTGCGCGAGCGCGTGCCGCCCACCGCCGAGATGGTCTTCTCCTGGACGAAGCGCAGCAATCGCGACTGCACGTCGAGCGGCAGCTCGCCGATCTCGTCGAGGAACACGGTGCCGCCGTCGGCCATCGCCAGGCGTCCGGCCGATCGCTGCTGGGCGCCGGTGAAGGCGCCGCGTTCGTGGCCGAAGAGCTCCGAGTCGATCAGCGTGGCGGGAATCGCGCCGCAGTCGACGATCACGAACGGACGGGCGCGCCGTCCGCTCATCTGGTGCAGCGTCTGCGCCATCATCTCCTTGCCGGTGCCGCTCTCGCCGGTGATGAGCACGGTGGCGTCGGTCGTCGCGACGCGGCGGGCCCGCGCCAGCACGTCGGCCATCGCCGCCGACTGGAAGACGATCGGGCTCTGCTGCGATCGCAGGCCGAGCACCTCGGCCTGCAGGCGCCGCCGTTCGTGCTCGCTCTGTACGCGGTGCCGTTCGGCGAGGTGTTCGCGATCGAACGCCACGGCGAGCTGACCGGCCACGCCGGTGAGCACGTGGATGTCGGTGCGATCGAGATCGAGCACCTCGGGGCTGCCGACGAGCGCGATGGCGCCGAGGGTCCGCCCGTCGGTCACGAGCGGCACGGCCACCGCCACCTGCGGGCGCCGTTCGCCGTCGCTCGTAGCGAGCACCGTCGAGCGCTGCCGCACGGCGCCGGCCATCACCGCCGCCGAGACCACCGCCCGTTCATCCTCCGAGAGATCCGTGGGTCCGAGCGTGCGCGGCTCGCCCTCGTCGAAGCGCTGCTGGCCGAAGAGCAGGCGCTCACCGGCGTCCGCGGTGACGAAGAGGGCCGCGCGCGTGGGATGCAGCACCGCGAACAGCCGGTCGACGACCTTGGTGGCGAGATCCGTGGATCCGCCGGCGCTCGACACCGCCTGCAGCACGTCCCACAGCAGGCCCATGTTGCGGTAGTCCTTGTCGGTGCGGCCGGTGAAGATGCCGAGCAGGCGGTCGGTGGACGAACCGGGATCGGCGGCTTCGGGCTGCCACAGCACGACGTCGTCGCCCTGCCGCTGGCGGGCCAGGCCCAGCGCGTCGTTGGCGCGCTTCAGCAGGTCGAGCGGCTCGAGTCCTTCGGCCTCCGACGCGTCGCAGGCGACGACGCCGACGGCGCACTTCAGGTGCACGCTCTCCTGCAGGAACGCGCGGCTCGTGAGCTGCTGGCGGATGCGCTCGGCCACGAGCGTCGCCGCGTCGCCGCCGACATGGCCGAGGGGCAGCGCGAAGATGGCGCCGCCATAGCGCATCAGGACGTCGGAACGCCGCAGCAGCTGCTGCATCGTCTGCACGACCTCGCGGATGAGCGCGTCGCCCGAGCGCCGGCCGAACTGCTCGTTCACGGTGTCGAGGCCGAGCGGATTCACGAGCAGCAGCGCCATCGGCAGGCGGCGTCGACGCGCCCGATCGAGGTCGGCGCGCAGCACGCCCATCAGCTCGTGGCGGCCCGGCAGACCGGTGAGCGGATCGGTGAGCACCGAGTAGACGCTGACGATCGTCGACGCGAGGGCGTGCGCCAGCGACACGGTGGCGGCGGCGCTGGCGGCCGCGTCACCCGCCGGCGGCAGGCGCAGCGCGATCCAGCCGGCGGCCGGCGCCATGCGGCGCTGGTCCATGCTCCGGCGGCGCAGTCCGCCCGGCGGCGCGATCGCGGTCCCGACGCCGGCCCACAGACTCGTGAGCAGCGGCGCGGCGATGAGCACGCCGTCGCCGCTGCGGCTCGTGACGAGGCCATCGCCCGACACCGCCTGGCCGTTCCAGGCGCCCGTCTCGAGCACCTCGGTGGCGAACGCCTCGGCCGCGGTGGGTGTGGCCAGTTCCGGCAGAGCCGAGGCCTCGCCGGCGTGCACGAGCACACTCGGGGCCGCGGGATTCCACGGCGTCGGCAGATAGACCGAGGCCGAGGCCGCGCCCGCCTGCTGGGCAAGATGTGCGAGCTGGGCCGCGAGGCGCTCTGAACCCACCATGGCTGCGATCGGTGTATCGGCGTCAGCTAGCCACAATTTAGCGAGAAACCGTCGGATGCACGAATCGGCGCGATCCAACTCGACAAATAAATTGGCTAGCAATCCACCACAAAAGCGGTGGGGACGGGCCGGGTTCGGCACAGGCTGACACGGCGCGGCGGGGCGACCGACACGGCGTGCGCGAAACCGGCCCGAATCAGCGCCTCCCTGCGGTCGTCTGGCCGTGGATCCGGCATCCCGACACGTGGCAACGGGTTTGCGTTAGAAGGGGCGGACCCGACATGTCGTCGCCGATTGCTGCTGCCACCGACGCCCCGCACGCCACGCGCGTGCTGTCGCGCTATGTCGCGGCGGTGACGGCGCTTGGCCTCTTCGCGATCGCGCAGTCGGTGACGACGCTGCTCGGCATGCCGCGCCCCGCCGAATGGCTGCTCTTCTCGGTGCTGGCGATCGGCTTCGGCCGGCTGTCGCTGCGCATCCCCGGCGTGCCCGTCCACGCCTCGATGAGCGACACGTTCCTGCTCACCTCGGCGATGCTCTTCGGACCGGCGCCGGCCACCGTGGCCATGGCGGCCGACGGCTTCATCCTGTCGTGGCGACGCGGCCACAGCGCCGACCGCATCCTGTTCAACGCCGCCAACCCCGCCCTGTCGGTGTGGCTCGGGGCTCAGGCCTTCGTCGTCGCGCTGGGCCGCACGCCCGGCGACACCCTGTCGCTCGAGACCCTGGTGGGGCCGCTGGCGGTGATGGCCACGGTGCACTTCCTCGTGCACACCGGTCTCACGGCCACCGCGGCCGCGCTCGAACGTGGCGACCATCCGTTCGACGTGTGGCGCACGCACTTCGCGATGCTCGGCGTGAGCACGGCGGCCTCGGCCTCGGCCGCGCTGGTGCTGGCGCTGCTCGCCGGGCAGCTCGGCGCGCTCGCGCTCGCGGTCGCCGCCCCGCTCGTGATCGTCGTCTACATGGGCCTGCAGTCGCGTTTCGGGCGGCTCGCCGACGCCGAGCGTCACGTCAAGCAGGTCGACCGCCTCTACATGTCGACGATCCAGGCGCTGTCGAGCGCCATCGACGCCAAGGACGGCGTGACCAGCAGCCACATCCGCCGCGTGCAGACCTACTCGGTGGCGCTGGCCAAGGCGCTGGGCGTCGCCGGCAACGACGATTTGAAGGCCATCGAGGCGGCGGCGCTGCTGCACGACACCGGCAAGCTGGCCGTGCCCGAGCACATCCTGAACAAGCCCGGCAAGCTCACCGCCGCCGAGTTCGAGGCGATGAAGCTGCACGTCGACGTCGGCGCCGACATCCTCTCCTCGATCGAGTTCCCGTATCCGGTCGTGCCGATCGTGCGTGCCCACCACGAGAACTGGGACGGCACCGGCTACCCGCGCGGCCTGCGTGGCGACGACATCCCGATTGGCGCCCGCATCCTGTCGGTGGTCGATTGCTACGACGCGCTGACCTCCGACCGTCCGTACCGTCCGGCGATGACGCAGGAACAGGCGCTCGCCATCGTGCTCGAGCGTCGCGGGTCGATGTACGACCCGCGCGTCGTCGACACCTTCGTCGAGATGCTGCCCACGCTGGGCAAGGTGGTCGAGGCCGAGCCCACGCTGGGCCGCGCCATGCACAAGCTCGCCGCCGCCCGCGAGGCGGCGCCCATGTCCGAGCCGGCAGCGTCCGTGCCCCCGTCGCTGCCGGCGCCGGCTCCCGTCGTCGTGGCCCCGCAGGCCACCATCGACCGCCTCACGCGCGTCGTCGCCGGCAACGCCCGCGTCGCCGACGTCGCCAGCCTGCTCGCCATGGACCTGCAGGCCATCACGCCCGGCACCGAGTTCGTGTTCGACGTCACCTCGCAGAGCGGCGAGCGGATCCAGCCGGAATACGCCACCCGCCAGCACCCGGGCGGCGAGGCCTACGAGTCGATCCTGCTCGGGGAACGCGTGAGCGGCTGGGTCGCCGCCAACCGGCAGCAGATCATCAACTCCGACGCCCGCCTGGATCTCGGCCCGGCGGCGGCGCTGTCGTCACTGCGCTACTGCGTGGCGACGCCGCTCGTCGACGACGGCGATCTGGTGGGCGTGCTCGCTGCCTACAGCGAGTCGCCGCTGGCCGCCGACGTCGCGCACCAGCTGGCGCTGGTCGCCCCGCGCGTGGCCACCGTGATCGGCCGCACCGCGCAGCTGCCGATGCGCACCGCCAAGGCGCGTCTCTCGCGCCCCGGCCTGCGCGTCGCCGCCAGCCGGTAACCTCCAGCCGCTCGCCCCAGCCGCTAGGCCTGGGCCCGCGCCTTCCCCACCACGTCGCGAATCGTCTCGCCGACGATGTCGACGATGCGATCCAGATCGGCGTCGCTCGTCATGAGCGGCGGCGCGATGCACACGCAGTCCATCACCGCGCGCGTGTAGAGCCCGCGTTCCAGCATGCCGTCCATCAGCTTCTGACTGAGCCCGAGCGCGGCCGGGAAGTAGGCCTTCGTGGCTCGATCAGCCACCACTTCCACCGCCGCCATCAGCCCCTGGCCTCGCACGTGGCCGACGCCGTCGAGCGACTCGAGCGTGCGCAGCTTCGCCAGCAGGTGCCGGCCGCCCTCGGCCGCGCGCGCCACCAGCGACTCGCGCTGCATGATGTCGATATTGGCCAGCGCCACCGCGCAGCACGTCGGATGCCCTGAGTAGGTATAGGCGTGCATCCAGCGCTGGCCGGGGCCGACGCCGTTGATGACGGCCTTCACCTTGTCGGACACGCCGATGCCGCCGAGCGGGATGTAGCCGCTCGTGATGCCCTTGGCGAACTGCATGATGTCGGGCTCGACGCCGTAGTGCTGCAAGCCGAACCACGTGCCGGTGCGGCCGAAGCCGGTGATGACGTCGTCGGCGATGAGCAGCACGTCGTACTGATCGCAGATCTGGCGGATGCGCGGGAAGTAATCGGCCGGCGGGATGATCACGCCGCCGGCGCCCTGCACCGGCTCGGCGATGAAGGCCGCCACCGTGTCGGGGCCCTCGCGCAGAATCGCCTCTTCGAGTTTGTTGGCCGCCGCCACGCCGAGGCTGACGCTCGTATCGGTGTGCGCGAAGCGGTACGGATCCGGCGCGTCGATGTGGCTGAAGCCCGGCGTGCGCGGCTCGAACATCGGCCAGAAGGCCGGCAGCCCGGTGGCGCTCATCGCCGCCAGCGTGAGCCCGTGATAGGCGCGATGCCGTGAGATCACCTTGATCTTGTCGGGCCGGCCCTGCGCCTTCCAGTAGAAGCGCGCCGTCTTGAACGAGCTCTCGGACGACTCGGCACCGCCGCTCGTGAAGAAGAACGTGTTGATCGACGGATAGGCGATCGTGCTGAGCAACTCGGCGAGACGGATCGCCGGCTCGTTGGTGCCGCCGGCGTACGCCGAGTGGAAGGCCAGCGTCGACATCTGTTTCAGGGCCGCCTCGCCCAGTTCGCGGCGACCGTGGCCGATGTTCACGTTCCACAAGCCGGCGAGCCCGTCGAGATATTCGCGTCCGGTGGCGTCGGTGATGTGCGCGCCCTCGCCCTTCACCCAGACCCGCGTGGCCGGATAGGCCGACGGGTGGTGCAGCGGATGCATGAGATGAGCCTGGTCGGTGGCGAGCGGCGTCGTGGACATGGCGCACATGCTACGCGCTCGGACCGGCCGCCGACAACGGCGTCATGCGGCCGGCGGCCGCGACAATCGGAACAGCACGTTGCCGAAGGCGCCGCGGCGATCGCCCTCCACGCGTTCCACCGAGAGGCCGAGCGAAGTGAAGAGCGCGGTCCAGTCATCGGCGCCGCGGAAGCACAGCGGCTGCCGCCAGGCGCCCAGCAGGATCGCCTTGGCGCGATTCCCCACCCGCACGCGCCAGACACGCGGTGAGCCGGCGTCGGCGTCGCGCACGAGCAGCACGCCGCCCGGCTCGAGCGCGTCGCGCATGCGGACCAGCAGCCGCGCCTGATCGGCGGGTGGCATCATGTGCAGCACGTCGAAGCACAGCACCACGCGGCACGGCGGGAACACGAAGTCGCGGCCGTCGATCTCGTGGATCTCGGCGGCGTTCCCCAGCGCGAGGCGGGCCAGGTTCGCGACGTTGGCGCGCGACTCGACGCCGATGAGGCGATCGAATACGGGCGGAGACGGCGACCAGTCACCACTGGCGTGGGCATCGGCGGCCTCGGCGAGCACCGCGAGCATGAGTCCCTGCCCACACCCGAAGTCGACCAGCGTGCCGCCCGACGGCAGGCGCGCCTCGCACAGCGCGGCACGATACACCGGGTCGCCGCGCAGTTTGCCGCGACCGAATTCCCACGCGGTGAAGCTGCCGTCCACGTAGCGATCGGCGGCGGCGAACGCGAGTCGCTCGAACGGGTCCGGCACCGGACGACGTCGCAGGCCCTGGTACACCACCAGCCCCATGCCGACGCCGAGCAGCGCCCCCACGACAGCCGCGCCGGCGAGCAGGTCGGCCCCGAAGGTCCACGGCCGCATCGTCCGCAGGGCGTCGACGGTCAGCGGGTAGAACGCGCCACCTCGCACCAGGCGGCCCACCTGCACCTCGGCGAAGACGAGGAACGGCGCCACGAATGGATTCGAGATGTTGGCGAAGAGATAGACGGTGAGCCGGCTGAGCCCGAACAGCCACGCGAGCCCATACGAGATCGCCAGGTGCAGGCCGTAGAACGGCGTGCACCCGATGAACACGCCGAGGCCCACGGCGGCGGCGCGTCGGGCCGGCGTGGCCGCCTCGGTGCGCAGCTCGCGGGCGAAGCGGCGCACCCGCGCGGCGGCGGGCGTCGGTGGAGGCGCGGGGGGCATCGGGCGTCGGTCGGTGACGGGACCGGTATTGTAGAATCGAACGTTGGCGCGACGCGCCACTGCCCCATGGTGCCCGCCGTTTCGTCTCCGACCCCCCGCGAGGCCTGGCGCGCGTCGCCGCAACCGCCGGCGTGGGTGGCGAGTCATCTCGGCGCGGCGTCCACGCTGCACTCGGCCGTGTTCGACGTGCCGGCATCGATGACGCCGCCCGACTTCCAGGACGCGGTGTCGACGGCCTATCGCCAGCTGTTCGCCGACGTCGGCGCACGCGGCGGGCCGCGCCCCGTGCGCTTCTGGTCGTTCATCCCCGGCATCCACGACGCGCTCGGCGACGGCCTCGATCGCTACATGGTGTTCAACGCCGGCCGGCATGCGGTGTTCGCCGAGCATTTCGGCACGGTGGACTTCGCGCGCGGCGCCATCCCCACCGCCTCGGCCGTGGGCATCGACGGTCGCCGGCTGCACGTGCACTGCCTCGCCGCCGACGTCGTCGCCGACGCCATCGAGAACCCGCGACAGATTCCGGCGTACCGCTACTCGCGCCGCTTCGGGCCGCGGCCGCCGAGCTTCGCCCGCGCCACGCGAATCGCGCGCACCGACGCGCCGCCACTGCTGCTCGTCGGCGGCACCGCGAGCATTCGCGGCGAGGACTCACGCAACATCGACGACCTCGACCGGCAGCTCGACGAGACGTTGCTGAATCTCGCGGCCGTGGTCGCCGCGGCCGAGGGCGCGGCGATCCCGACGAGCGACGCCGACGTGCGGCGCTGCCTGTCGCGCTACGCCGGGTTGCGCGCCTACTACCTGCACGAGGCGCAGCACGACGCCATCGCCGCCCGTGTCGCCGCATCGGTCGACGCCGCCTGCGAGGTGGAGTTGTTGCCGGCGACGATGTGCCGGCCGGAGCTGCTGGTCGAGATCGAAGGCGTGGCCACGCTGGCGTCCGCGGCGACCGGAGCCGCGCTGGCGTGACCGGCCGGTGCCGACGCGGCCCTCGCCCGGCGGGCCGGCCGCGGGCGCGCGTCCGTGTCGTGTGGCTGCTCGCCGCCCTGATCAGTGGGCTCGCCGGCGCGGCGCGGGCGCAGTCGCTCACCGGCGTCGGCTTCGACGAGTCGCTCGATGAGCCGGCCGGGGTCGCCGACGCCCTCGACGCCGCCGCCCTCGCCCCCGATGCCGCCTTTCTGCTTCGCATCCGCGTGCCGCGCACCCGGATCGAGTCCGCACCGGGAACGTTCGATCTCGCGACGCTCGACGCCCGCCTGGAGCGGTATGCCGCACGTCCCGGCATGACGCTGCTGCTGGATCTCGGCCCCGCCGTGTCGGCCGGCGCCGACCTCGACGCCTGGCGGCGCTACGTGCGCGAAGTGACGGCGCATGCCCGCGGCCGCGTGCGCGGCTACGTCGTCCACGCGCCCGCCGCGCCCGTCTCGGCCGCCGACGCCGCCTTCGCGATCAAGGCCGCGGCCGTCGCGGTGAAGGCCGGCGACGACCGCGCGCTGGTGGTGCTGGGCACGTTCGGTCCGGCGGACGCGGATCGTCTCACCGCGCTCTTCGATCTCGAGATCGCCGCCTACGTCGAGGCCGGCCTCACCGCGGCGGCCGTCGACGGCGGGCTCGATGCCCGTATCGACCAGCGGGCGCCCTCGACACCCTGGTGGCACCTCGATCAGGCCCTCGCCGCCGAGGCGCCGGCCGCCGCCGACGCGTTCCTCACGCGACACCTCGAGCTGCTCGGCTCGAAGGTGAGCGCCGCGATCTACGCCGGGCCGCCGCCAGCCGTGGCTGCCGTGCTGCCGGTGGCATCGCGATTCCGCTTCCTCGTCGATCAGCCCACCGCCGCGCTCGACGACGCCGCCATCGCGCTGCGCATCACCCGCAACGGGCGCGACGCGACGGCGTCGGTGCCGCATCGCATGCTCTTCGGGCTGAAGACCGCCGCGAATGCGCTCGTGTATCGCAGCGCGGAAGGGCCGCTCGACATCACCGTCACCGAGCGCACCGGCGTCACGCCGTCGGTCGTCGACGCGCGCGCCGGCACGCGGCGCCCCGTGGAGCGCTTCGCCTACGACGCGGCGAAGGCCACGGCGCGCTTCACGGTACCGGCCGCGCCGACGCCGCTCGTCGTCGACTGGAGCGACGGCACCGGCACCGTGCTCGTCGAAAGCGAGGACGTCGCCACGGCGAAGCTGCCGAGCGTGGCCGAGATCATCGCCCGGCATCAGCAGGCGCAGGGCGCGCAGGATGCCCTCGTGCGCCGCTACGTGGTCAACGCCACGATGACGCAGAGCTTCCGCACCACGCAGGCCGATCCCGGCTGGGACGTCGTCACCGAGAACCGCTACTTCGTCGACGGCACGGTGGTGGAGTGGGAGGAACGCGAGTTCCGGCTGAACGGCACGCGCTGGGGCGCCAACCGGCCGCCGTTCCCGCTGCTGCAGGCGGAAAAGGTGCTGTCCCTCCCGCTGGATCTCCGCCTCACCGCCGACTACCGCTACGTGCTCGACGGCGTCGAGCGCGTCGAGGGCCGCGACTGCTTCGTGCTGCACTTCGATCCGGTCGATGCCGCGAAGTCGCTCTACAAGGGCACCGTCTGGATCGACCGCCGCGACTTCCTCAAGGTGAAGGTACAGACGGTGCAGACGCGGATGACCGCGCCGGTGCTGTCGAGCGAAGAGACGCAGTACTTCACGTCGGTGGGCCAGGCCGACGGCCGCGACGTGCAGCGGCTCACGCGGCTGGTCGGCCGCCAGACCATGCTGGTGGCCGGTCGCACGCTGGCGGTCGAGCGCCTGATCGGCTTCCACGACCACCAGCTGAACCCCGCCGACTTCGAAGCGCAGCGGCAGACGGCGCGCGACGGCTCGAGCATCATGTATCGCGATACGGACCAGGGCCTGCGCTACTTCGCCAAGAAGGACGGCGTGCGACAGGTGGTCGACAGCGAGACCACGAAGGCCAAGGCGCTCGCGCTCGGCGTCACCTACGATCCGTCGTTCGATTTCCCGCTGCCGCTCGGCGGCATCAACTATCTCGACTTCAACTTCCTCGGCAAGGACAACCAGCTCGCGGTGGTCTTCGGCGGCGTGCTGGCGCTCGTGAACGTGCAGCGCCCGAATCTCGTCGGCCGCCGCGTCGGCGCCAGCCTCGATCTCTTCGCCATCGCCGTGCCCGGCAACGATCGCACCTACGGCGCGCGAGCCGAGACTCCGGGCGAACGCGTCGTCACCATCCCGTTCACGACCGGCCTGAACGTCTACTGGCAGATGACGGAGTTCCAGCGGATCACGGCGTCGTATCAGTTCCGCTACGACCACTTCGGCAGGGACGCGCTCACCGATCCCGCGTTCACCGTGCCGGCCTCGGGCGTGACCAACGGCGCCGGTCTGGCCTGGGACTGGAAGCGTGCCGGCTATTCGCTCGTCGTCGGCGCCACCGCCTATACGCGCGCGACGTGGACGCCGTGGGGCGCCGCCGACGACTACCGTCCCGGCGATCGCGACTACGTGAAGTACTCGGCGAGCCTGACGCGCGACTGGGTGTTCGGCATCCAGAAGGTGCATCTGAACGCGGCCTACTACGGCGGCTCCGACCTCGACCGCTTCAGCAAGTACCAGTTCGGGTTCTTCGACGACAACCGCATCCACGGCGTGCCGGCGTCCGGGCTGCGCTTCGGCGATCTCGGCATGTTCCGCGGCTCCTACTCGTTCAACCTGTTCGAGCAGTACCGCCTCGATCTCTTCCTCGATCACGCACTCGGCCGCGACACGGCCATTTCGCCGGCGTGGCAGCACGTCACCGGCCTCGGCCTCGGCTTCAACGTGCGCGGCCCGAAGGGCACCATGCTGCGTGGTGATCTCGGCAAAGGGCTGGTGCCCGACCGCTACCGGAAGCCCGGCACGCTCGTCTTCCAGTTCCAGGTGTTGAAACCGCTGTGAGCACACCCGAAGTTCCGCCGCATCCCACCCTCACGAAGTACTACGCCTCGGCCGACGAGCGCGACGCCGCCGTGCGCAAGCTGTTCGACGCCGGCGCGAAGGACTACGAGCTCGTCTGCTGGCTGATGTCGATGGGCACCGGCGAGTCGTACCGCGGGCAGGTGCTGAAGGACGCCGGCCTCGCGCCCGGCATGCGCCTGCTCGACGTCGCCACCGGCACCGGTCTGGTGCTGCGGTCGGGCACTGAGATCGTCGGGCCCACCGGCCTCGCGATCGGCCTCGATCCCAGCACCGGCATGCTGCGCGAGTGCCGCACCCGCTCGCGGGCGCCGCTCGTGCAGGCGCGCGGCGAACAGCTGCCCTTCGCGAGCGGCCACTTCGACATGGTGAGCATGGGCTACGCCCTGCGCCACGTGCCCGACCTGCTGCTGTTGTTCAACGAGTACCGCCGCGTGCTGAAGCCGGGCGGCACGGTCGTGATCCTCGAGGTGGCGCAGCCGGCCTCCACCGTCGGCCGCCGGCTGAACAAGATGTTCCTGCAGACCATCGTGCCGCGCATCGCGCAGATCAGCACGGGCCGCGCCGACGCCAAGCGGATGATGGACTACTTCTGGGACACGATCGAGCAGTGCGTGCCGCCGGACGTGATTCTGTCGGCGCTGGCGCGTGCGGGCTTCGAGGCCACCCGCACGGTCACCGGCGGCGTGCTCGGGCAGTATCTGGGCCGGGTGAAGGCCGGCGCGTAGTCGCCGGGCGTCAGACGCGCGGCACGAGGTCGTGGAGCGGCGCGGAGCGAAGGCCGGCGGCGGCCAGCGCGTCGAGCACGCGCGTCAGCGTCTCGATCACCACAGGCCGGCCATCGGACGAGGGCCCGGCGTGGCCGTCGTGCATCAGCAGGATGTCACCGGCGGCGAGGCTCCGCGTGAGCCGCGCCGCCACACGAGCCGCGTCGCGCGACACCGCGTCGTAGCCGCGACGTGTCCACGAGACGTAGTCGAGGCCGACGGCCGCCACCGCGCCGGGCACCCACGGATTCCGCATGCCGGCCGGCGCGCGGAAGAAGCGCGGCGGCACACCGGCGACCGCGCCAATCGCGTCCTGGCCCCGGCGGATCTCGGCCGTGAGCGCGGCCGGACCGCTGAACGCGAAGCCGTGGTGGTGGTGGAACGTGTGGTTCTCGACGCCGTGGCCGGCGGCCCGGATCGCACGCACCACGTCCGGATGGCGCTCGGCCCGCTGGCCGATGCAGAAGAACGAGGCGCGCATGCCGGCCGCGGCGAGCAGCGCCAGCACCCGCGGCGTGACGTCGGGATCGGGGCCGTCGTCGAAGGTGAGTGCCACGGCGTCCCGCGCGCCATCGACGCGCGTGCGATTCGGGCCGATCAGCCCGCTGCGCGGGGACACGCAGGCCGCGGCGATGCCCACATGATTGAGCGCCACGGCGCCCAGGGCGAGCGGCCAGCGTGAGGGGTCCGCGAACGCCCACGCCGCGGCGGCCGCGTGCACGGCGCCGCTCGTCACGAGCAGCGGCGAGGGCGTCACGAAGAAGCCGCCGTCAGTGCGCACCGAGGCCCGCCAGCCACGCGGTGTCGACCTTGCCGCGAGCCGTGTAGCGAATCGCCGGCACCAGCACGATGCTGCGCGGCACCTTGTGCGGCGCCAGATGCGCGGCGCACCACGCCCGCACCGACGCGTCCGACACCGGCGGCGTCGGTCCGGCCACGACCGCGCGCACCACTTCCCCGCCGTCGGCCTGCGGCAGCCCGACGACGACGACGTCGTCGACGGCGTCGAGCCGGCGAATCACCTGCTCGACCTCGGCTGGATCGACCTTGCGGCCGCGCACGTTGATCACCTGGCTGGCGCGGCCCACGATCGCGATCTCGCCATCGGCGAACCGGCCGATGTCGGCGGTCTCGAAGCGCCCGTGGGACAAGCGCGCATCGGCGGCGGGCAGGTACGTCGCGGCCACGGCGGGGGATCGCACGACGATCAGGCCCTCGCTCGCGTGCCGGCCGAGGACGGGCGCCAGTTCGATCGTCACGCCGCGGACCGGCGTCCCCACCGTGCCGCGCTCCGCCGCGTCGCCCTGCTGGTCGTAGCAGATGCCGCCGCACTCGCTCGACCCGTAGAACGTGTGTGCGGCGCGGCCGCTGAAGCGGCGGAAGCGTTCCGCGATCGACGGCGCCAGCGTGGCGCCGGCCGAGATGACGAGGCGCACCGAGGGGGGCAACGGCGGCGGCGCGCTCAGGCCGATCCACGGCGCGAGATACGCCGGCGCCGTGGGAAACACGGTGGCCCCGCAGACCGCGGCGGCGTCGAGCGGCGCCGCGAGCCGCGTGCGGTCTTCCGGCAGGATGAGCGGCAGGCCGCGGACGATCGCCGAGAGCACCAGCGTCGTGAAGCCGTACGAGTGCGACCACGGGACGGTGGCGAGCAATCGGTCGTCGGGGCGCAGCCCCATCGTGTCGTAGAGCTGGGCCTCGTCGGCGAGCATCGCCGCGGTCGACACCGCCACGCCGCGCGGCGTGCCGGTGGATCCGGACGTGAGCTTCACGATCGCGGCGTCGTCGAGCACCTGCGGCGCCCCGTCGACGCGCGTCACGCTGAACGCGTCGACCGCCGTCGGCCATCCGCTCGACGCGGTGACGCCGACGACGGCGCCGAGCGCCTCCGCACGCGCGGTGCGTTCGACGGCGGGGGCGTGCGCATCGAGCAGCAACGCCGCGTGTCCGCTCATGCGAATCGCCAGCAGGGCGGCGAGGAATGCCGGTCCGTCGGGCACCGCCAACGCCACGAGCGCGCCTGAACCCGGGGCCTGTGCGACGAGCGCCGGCACCAGTGCCAGCGCCAGCCGATGGACGTCGCCGAAGGCGATCGAGCGCGACGGCGAGACGACAATCGGATCGCCGGGAGCGTCGGCCGCGCGCGTCAGGAACGCCGCCACCAGCGGATCGGCGTGCTCCGGCCTCGCGGGCATGCGGCTTCGTGACACCTCTTTTATACTAGCGGGCCATGCGCGCAGGTGTCGATGCACGCCCGTTCGACTACGACGTCGCCGTCATCGGCGGCGGGCCCACCGGTTCGTCGGCGGCAACCACGCTGGCGCGCGCCGGCCGCTCGGTGCTGGTCGTCGAGCGCGACGTGTTTCCGCGTTTCCACATCGGCGAGTCGCAACTGCCGTGGATCAACGGCATCCTCGAACGGCTCGGCGCGCTCGAGAAGATGAAGACGGCCGGCTTCGTGCAGAAGTGGGGCGCCAGCTTCACCACCGCCGATGGCAGCGCCTCGCAGTACGCCGATTTCTCGCGCGCCGTCGAGGTGCCGCAGCCGCAGACCTGGCAGGTGCCGCGCGCCGACTTCGATCACCTGCTGCTCGAGCACGCGCGCAGCCAGGGCGCCAGCGTCGAGTACGACTGCCGGGCCGACGACATCGCGTTCGCGCCCGACGGCGTCACGCTCACGCTGCGCACCGCCGCTGGCAGCCGCACCGTGCGCGCCGCCGCCGTGGTCGACGCCTCGGGACGCCACGGCGTCATCGCCAAACGGTTCGGCACGCGCGTGATCGACCCGCTGCTGCAGAACATCGCCGTGCACGCGCAGTTCACCGGCGTGCCACGGGCCGAGGGCCGCCGTGCCGGCGACATCCGCATGGTGACGCGTCCGGATCGCGGCTGGTTCTGGTTCATCCCGATCAGCCCGACGGTGATGAGTGTCGGCGTGGTGCTGCCGAAGGCGGTCTACAACGCCGCGCCGCGCCGGTCCCCGGAGGAGTCGCTGGCCGGCTTCATCGCCGAGGCGCCGGCCGCGGCGGCGCTGATGGCCAACGCGCAGCCGGTGAGTCCCGCGCGCTTCGAGGCGGACTTCTCCTACGTGCACAGCCAGCTGGCCGGCGATCGCTTCGTCATCGCCGGCGACGCCGGGGCCTTCCTCGATCCGATCTTCTCGACCGGCGTGCTGCTGGGCATGCAGGCCGGCATCGACGCCGCCGAGGCGCTGGATGCGGCCCTCGCGGCCGGGGATCTCTCGCGGTCGCGCTTTGCCGCCTACGAGGCCGCGGTGGTACGCCGCTACCAGCACTTCCGCCGGTTCGTGGTGGGCTTCTACGATCCGGCGTTCCGCGATCTGTTCTTCCAGCCGTCAGGACCGTTCGGCACCTACGAGGCCGTGCTCTCGGTGCTCGGCGGCAACTGGAAGCCGAGCCTGCTCACCCGGCTGCGCCTCTGGTATTTCCTCGCCCTCGTACGCCTGCAGCGGCACGTGGCGCTGGCACCCCGGCTGTGGTCGACGCCCGACGCAGTGGCCGCCGCCGAGACCCCGCTGGCCGACGACGCCCGCTAGGGGCCGCCGGCTCGACATCGCCCGACCGGATCGGTAGACTTCTTGCGGCAATTTGTGGGGTCGGGGACGATGGCCAACGAAGAGGCACTGCGCGGAGAACTGAAGACGTTGATCGTGCGGGCGCTGCGGCTCGACGGCCTCACCTCCGAGCGCCTGACCGACGACAGCGTGCTCTTCGGCGGCGACTTCGGCCTGGATTCGGTGGACGCGCTCGAACTGGTCGTCGCCCTCGAGAAGGCCTACGGCATCACGGTGCGCAGCCACGAGGTGGCGAAGGACGACTTCACCTCGGTCCGCTCGCTCGCGCGCTTCGTCGCACGCGCCCTCGACGGCGCGGCCTCCCCCATCGGCCAGAATGCGACCTAGCGACGGGCCCGCGGGTCCGCCGCCGGTGGTGGTCACGGGGCTGGGGGTGGTCACGGCGGCCGGCTGGGGTCTCGAGGCCTTCGCCACGGCGCTGCGCGAGGGTCGCACTGCGCTCGAGTCGTTCTGCCGCTTCGACCACACCGGACATCGCACGCACATCGCCGGTGAAGTCCCGGCGGCGCCGCCGTCGGCACGCGCCATCCCCGGCTGGTCGCGCCTCTCGCACAGTGACCGCTTCGCCGTGTTCGCCGCCCGCGAGGCGCTCGCCCAGGCCGGCCTGCCGGCGCCGCTCGAGGCGACGCGCGCCGGCGTCTATTTCGCCAGCAGCACCGGCGGCCTCTTCGAGACCGAGCAGTATTTCCTCGCCGACACCGGCGCGTCGCCGGCGCGGCCGCTGCGCCGCCTGCTCGACGCGCATTCCCTCTCCTCGCCTGCCGAGTCGGTGGCCCGCGATCGCCGCGTCGGCGGACCGGTCGAGACCATCGCCTCGTCGTGCGCGGCCGGCACGCTGGCGGTGCGCCAGGCGCTCGACGCCATCCGCACCGGCGAAGTGGACATCGCGATCGCCGGCGGCGCCGACGGGCTGTGCCTCACCACCTTCTCGGGCTTCGACGCGCTACGAGCCATGGACGCGCAGCCGTGCCGGCCGTTCCGCGCCGATCGCGGCGGCCTGTCGCTGGGCGAAGGCGCCGGCGTGCTAATACTCGAGACGCTCGATCACGCCGTGGCCCGTGGCGCGACCCCGCTGGCGCTGGTGGTCGGCGCCGGGGCGTCGTGCGACGCCGATCACATGACGGCGCCCACGCCCGACGGCCTGTGGGCGGTCGAGGCCGTGCGTCGGGCACTCGACGACGCCGGCGTGTCGAGCGACGACATCGACGTCGTGAACGCGCACGGCACCGCCACCCCGCTGAACGACGCCGCCGAGGCCGCCGCGCTCGCGCGCGTGTTCGGCGCGCGGTTCGACACGCTGGCCATCGAAGCCACCAAGGGCCTCTTCGGCCACCTGCTCGGCGCCGCCGGCGCGGTCGAAGCCGTGGCCACGGTCTTCAGCCTCGCCGACGGACTCGTCCACGCGACGCCCCGCGGCGCCGCCGTCGAGACGTCGATCGCGCCCGGGCTCGTGCTCGGCGCGTCGCGCACGGATCTCGGGCCGCGTCTCGGCCTGTCGGTGAACCTCGGGTTCGGCGGCGCCAACGCCGCGCTGGTCTTCCAGCGCTGGGAGGCGGCCTGATGACACCGGCCTCCGTCGTCATCACCGGCCTCGGCGTGGTCGCCGGATCGAGCGCCGGCGTCGCCGCGTTCGCCGCCGCGCTCGCGAGCGGCGTGGTCGCGCTGCGCGACCTCGATGCCGCCTCGCCCTATCGCCGTCTCGGCGGGGCGTCCCGCGCCCTGCTCGTCGACGGCGTCGATCTGTCGGCCTGGGTGGCGCCGGCCGCCGCCCGCCGGCTCAGCCGGCCGTCGGTGTTCGGCGTCGCGGCGGCGCGCCAGGCGCTGGCGGATGCCGGTCTCGCCGACGTGCGGGGGCCACGCACCGCCGTCGTGATGGCCACGGCGTTCGGCGCCATCGCCGCCACCGAGCAGATCGTCCGCACGGCCGCCACCGAGGGGCCGCAGGCCGTCTCGCCGTCGGTGTTCCCCGAAAGCGTCGCCAACGCCGCCGGCGCCCACATCGCCATCGCGACCGGGGCCCACGGCGCCAACGTCACGCTGGTGCAGCGTGAAGCCGGGGCGCTGGCCGCGCTCGGTCGCGGCGCCGACGAGATCGCGCGCGGCCGCGCCGACATCGCGCTCGTGGGCGCCACCGAAGAGATGCGGCCGGTGCTGCACGCCTACCTCGATCGCTGCGCCGCGCTGGCGCGCCCGCACGCCGCCGCCCCGGAGGCGGCGCGGCCGTTCGACGCCCGTCGCGACGGGTTCCTCGCCGCCGAAGGCGCGGCCGTGCTCGTGCTCGAGTCCGACGCCCACGCGCGGGCGCGCGGGGCCCGCGTCTACGGCCGGGTGCGGGCACACGCGCGCGCCTTCGATCCCTCGGCGTCGCGCGCCGGCTTCGGCCACGACGCCGGTCACCTCGCCACGGCGGTGCGCGACATGCTGGCGCGCGCCGGCACGTCGATCGGCGCCATCGATCGCGTCGTCTCGGGCGCCAGCGGCGCCGTCGCCGGCGATCGCCTCGAGGCCGCCACGCTGGCCACGGCGTGGCAGGATCATCCCCTGCCGTCCATGACCACGCCGAAGCGCGTCACCGGGGAATACGGCGGCGGGTTCCTCGCCGCCGCGGTGCTCGCCACCTCGGGCGTCGCCTGTCCGCCGGCCGCCGACGCGGTGCCCGACGCCGCGCTGCCGCTGGCGCCTCCCACCCACCCGCTCAGCGGCCCCGCGACGCTGACGCTGGTCACGAGCCTCGCCTCGGGCGGCGCCGCCTCGTGGGTGCTGCTCGAGTCCGCCGCGTGAAGCTCGCCGTCGCCATCCCGGCGTTCGACGCGGCGTACTCGGTCGGCGCCGTGATCGAGGCGTGTCGTGCCCACGTGCCCGACGTGCTGGTCGTCGACGACGGGTCGAGCGACGGCACGGCGGATGCCGCCCGCGCCGCCGGCGCCGAGGTGCGGCGCGTCGAGGTGAATCGCGGCAAGGGCCACGCGCTGCGCCTTGCCTTCGACGAGCTCTTCGGACGCGGCATGGACGCCGTAATTACCGTGGACGCGGATGGCCAGCACATCCCCGGCGAGATCCCGCGCCTGCTGGCGCTGGCCCCCGAGGCGGATCTCGTGCTCGGCACGCGCGCGCATCTCTTCGCGCAGATGAGCGGACTACGCCGCACCGCGAATCGGCTGTCGTCGCGGGCGATCTCGTTCGCCGCCGGCGCGCCCTTCGACGACGTGCAGACGGGTTTCCGCCTTTACACGCGCGGCCTCATCGCCAGAACCGGCTTCCCCGAATCGCGCTTCGAGGCCGAGAGCGCCGTGGTCGTGCGCGCCGTGCGTCTCGGCTGCCGCGTGAAGGCCACGCCGGTGCGGCTCGCCGTGGCCGACGGCCGCGTCACCAGCCACTACCGCCCGGTCGTCGACAGCCTGCGCATCGCCGCCGCCGTCGTGCTGGCCCGCACCGGAGTCCGCGCGTGAGCGATCGACGGGCGCTCGTCACCGGCGGCAGTCGCGGCCTCGGCCGCGCCATCGTCGAACGTCTCGTCGCCGATGGCTGGCACGTGGCCTTCACGTGCCGCACCACGGCCGACATCGCCGCGGTGGAAGCCGTCGCACCCGGCCGCGTGCGCGGGATCGTGCTCGATCTGACGGATCACGACGGCCCCGAGCGCGTGGTGCGCGCGCTCGAAGCCGGGTGGGGGCCGATCGACGCGCTCGTGAACAACGCCGGCACGGGCTTCACGCGGCTGGCCGCCGCGACGAGCGATGCCGACTGGGCGCGCACCCTCGACGTGAACCTCGGCGGCGCCTTCCGCTGCTGCCGCGCCGTGCTGCCGGCGATGGTGTCGCGACGCCGCGGCGCCATCGTCAATCTGTCGTCGCTGGCCGCGGTGTCGGGCGTCGCCGGGCAGGCGGCCTACGCGGCGTCGAAGGCCGGCGTGCTCGGACTGACGCGTACCTTGGCGCGCGAGATGGGCCGGCGCAACATCCGCGTCAACGCGGTGGTGCCCGGCTTCGTCGCCACCGACCTCACCGCCGCGCTCTCGCCCGACGACGTGCGCGCGCTGCGTGCGCACGAGTGCCTGCCCGCGGGCACGTCGCCGGCGGATGTCGCGGCCGTGGTCGCGTTCCTCGTGTCCGACGGCGCCGCCGCCGTCACCGGCCAGGCGTGGCACGTCGACGCCGGCACCACGGCCTGAGCGCGTCCGGGCGATGCCGACGACGCCGCCCGCGGGTCCGCACGCACCGGCGCTCGGCTGGTCGCACCGCGTCTTCGGCCAGTTCCACGTCACCGGCGTCTTCTGGTACCGGTTCCCCTACTGGGCGATCGGCCGCGCGCCGCTGTGGATGCACGGCCCGGCGATCGTCGTGTTCACGGCGTTCTTCTTCGTCGTGCTCGGACGCATCCGCCGCGCCATCATCGCCAACCTCGAGCCGGTGCTCGGTCCGGCGACGGCGCTCGAACGCGGACGTCGCGCCTGGCGCACGATGTACGAGTTCGCGCGCGGGCTGTCGGAGCGCTTCTCGCGGCTCACCGGGCATCCGCGCGGGACCAGCGCGGTCGAGGGCCTCGAGCACTGGGCGCCGCTGCGCACCTCGCAGGCCGGCGCGGTGATCGTCACGGCGCACATCGGCCCCTGGGAAAGCGCCACGGTGGACGGCGCCGACGACGTGCAGCGCACGGTGCACGTGGTGCGCGAGGCGGAGATCGATCCGCGGGCGCAGGACTTCGTGCGCGAGATCCTGCAGCGGCAGGGCCGTCACTACGTCGCCCACTTCGCCGGCGAGGACGACCGGCTGGTGCTCACGCTGGTCGACGCCCTGCGCCGCGGCGAGATCGTGGCGCTGCAGGGCGATCGGCCGCGGGCCACCGGCCGCGCGATGACCGTCCCGCTCTTCGGACAGGCGATGCCGCTGCCGATCGGACCGGCCGTGCTGGCCCGTGCCGCCGGCGTGCCGCTGGTGCCGGTGTTCGCGGTGCTCGAGGCCGACTACACGGTGCACACGGTGATTCGACCGCCGATCACGGTGGCGCGCACCACCGATCGCGACGCCGATCTCACCGTCGCGCTCACCGCGCTGGCGACCGAGATCGAGACGGCGATCCGCCGGGCGCCGCACCAGTGGTACTGCTTCCGGCAGCTCTGGCCGTGAGCCGGCGCGAGGCGCGTCGCTAGGGCGTGGACGCCGTGAGGCGTGCGCGCGCCGCGTGGCCGGTCAGCGCGAAGACGTCGTCGGGCACCGACACGGCGTGCAGCCCGCTGATCGCGACCGCCGTCGTGCGCCCCTTGCGCATCTCGTCGCGCAGCGTCATCGTCGCCGGATGCAGCACCGGCGTCGTGTGCCACGCCTCGAACGTGGCCACGGTGGCGGTCTTGCCGCCGCGCAGACCGTAGGCGGCCTGCAATGGACGTCCACTGGCGGCATCGACGCGGTACACGACGCGCGGGAACACCGCGCCGGGCGCCGACGCGCGCAGGTCGAACTCGACGGCAGCCGGCGGACCAGCCAGCGTCTGCACGCCGGCGATGCGGTAGTCGCGCCCGAGCCGCACGCCGAGCACCTCATCGATCGACACGCCGCCATAGAGGCGATACGACGACGGCAGGCGCACCGGCGCCTTCGCGGTGGGGGTCAGCAGCCACAGGTCGGCGTCGCGCCGCAGCAGGTAGCGCACCTTCGGCGCGACCGAGGCGTCCTTCACGGACGCCCCGCCCTCTGGTTCGCTGGTCCTGACGAGCAGGCGCTCCGGGCCCGCCCGCCACACGTCGACGGCATGCGGCACGCCGTCCGGCCCGGTGAGCACCAGGCGCGCGGTGAACACCTCGGGCGCGAGCGCGCTCAGGTCGCTCCGCCGCAGCAGCTCCTGCTGCGCCGGTGTGATCTCGACCGTCGCGGCCTGCAGGGCGACCAGCGCGGCGATCAGGACGAGCTTCCCCATCTCCGGAAATTCTAGAACGTCCGGCGACGCCGCCTCAGACGAACGCGAGGCCGTCGACGACGCGCAGCCGCCAGATCCGCAGCACCGGCGGAATCGCGGCCACCACGAGCACGACGCCCATGAAGAGCGCCGCCCACACGAAGTCGCTGCCGACGGTGACCAGCGCGAGATCCACGGGATCGGCCGCCGCCGGCGGCGGCGGCATCTTCACGTGCAGGGCGTTGATCGCCGCCGCGATGCCGCCACCCGCGACACATCCGACGAGGCTGCCGAGCACGGCCACCCACAGCGCCTCGCACAGGATCAGCAGCGCCAGCTGCACGCGCGTGGTGCCGATGGCGAGCAGCACGGCGAACTCACGCGTGCGCTCGAGCATCGCCATCAGCAGCGTGTTGGCCGTCGACAGCGTGACCAGCAACGCCACGATCGAGCCGAGGAACACGAAGATGCCGAGATACAGCCCGCGCACCTGTCCGTAGAACGGCGCCCGCTCCTCCCAGCCGAGCACCGCCATCGGCGGATCGTGCGCCGCCAGCGCGCCCTTCAGGGCCGTCTGCACCGCGTCGAGCGTTGCCGGATCGCGCAGCCCCACCAGCACCGACGTGGCATTGGCCGTGCCGAGCAGCCGCTGCGCGGTGGAGAGATGCACCTGGATCACGCGGGCGTCGAGTTCCTGGAGGCCGGTGGTGAAGATGCCGGTGACGTCGAGGTCCACGGCGTCGAGGCCGCCGTCGGCGGTCGCCACCATCGCCGTCACCACGTCGCCGGCCGACACCTGCAGCGCACGCGCCAGCCCCTGCCCCACGATCGCGGTGTCGTGGCCGGTGTCGGCCGCGTCGGGCAACGCCCGTCCCGCGCGCAGGCGCGGCACGATGCCCATGGCGCGCATGCGTTCCGGCTCGAGCGCGATGCCGACAAACGGCGCCGAGCGCTCCACGTGGGTCAGCATTCCGGAGAGCTGCATCACGCCCCCCGCCGCCCGCACCTCGGGCATCGCCTCGGCCTGCTGCTTCACGGCCGCCCAGTCGGTCAGCCCCGGCGGCTGGCCGAGTCGATCGGTGGCCGCCGGCGATCCGCCGAGGTCGGCGGCGGGTATCAGCTCGAGGTGCGCCAGGCCGCCCTCGACGATGGCGGTCGAGAGCCCGCCGAACGAGTAGCGGATGAACCCGGCGGTGAGCAGCAGGCCGGTGACGCCGGCCGCCACCACCAGCAGCGCCAGGGCCGTGCGCCGCCGGTTGCGTCGCAGGTTCCGCAGGGCAATGAGCGGCAGCATCACGCGCCCCCCGGATCTGAAGGCGACACCGCCGCGACGCGGCCATCGACGATGGTGACGACGCGCGGCGCCACCGCCATCACTCGCGGATCGTGCGTGGCGACGACGAACGTGGTGCCTTCGCTCTGGTTCAGCGACACCAGCAGCCGCACGATCTCGCCGGCGGTGGCCGAATCGAGGCTGGCCGTGGGCTCGTCGGCGAAGACGACGCTCGGCGCGTTCACCAGTGCCCGCGCGATGGCGACACGCTGACGCTCGCCGCCCGACAGGTGATCAGGGCGATGCGTGGCGCGATGCGCCAGCCCCACCGCCTCGAGCATCGCCAGCGCGCGGCGCCTGCGCGCCGCGCCCGAGACGCCGTTGAGCCACAGCCCGTACTCGACGTTCTCGTAAGCGCTCAGCACCGGCACCAGGTTGAAGGCCTGGAACACGAAGCCGATACGGCGCCGGCGCAGGGCCGCCCTCGCCGCGTCGTCGAGCGCGCGCAGCTCGCTGCCCTCGAACGTCACCGTGCCCTCGTCGGGATCGTCGAGACCGGCCATGAGGTGCAGCAGCGAGCTCTTGCCGCTGCCGCTCGGCCCGGCGACGACGACGAACTCGCCGCCGTGCACCGTGAGATCGACGTTCGACACGCCAAGCACCTGCGCGTCGCCCTGGCGGAAGCGGCGCGTGACGCCGCGGAGCTCGACGAGCGGCGCGGCCGTGCTCATGCGGACGCCGGCCCCAGCGTATAGGTGCTGATCGTGGCGGTGATCGCCACCGTCGTGCCCTGACCGACCTGCACGCGATACGTCGCCAGCGGCGCGAACGCGCCGGTGCACTCCGCGGTCACGTCGAGGACGACGCCGGCCGGCAGCGACGGCTGCGAGAACACGGCGTCGCGCACACGGACCAGGCGTCCGCCCACGGCCTGCGGTGGCGCGTCGGCGCGTTCGCTCATGGCGGCCAGCGCCGCCGCGGCCTGGGCGCCGATCTCGACGCCGAGGTACGCCGGCGCCTCATCGGCGACGACGAGCGGATGCGCGCGGTCGATGACGGCGGTGGCCGTGATGGTGACGCCGTCGACGCGCACGATGTCGCGGATCATGCGGGCCACGCCGGTCTGCGGCACCACGGCGGCGCTCACACGGCCCCCCCGGATGCGAACGTCAAGCGCCCGCTGCTCGCCAGGACGCCGTCGCGCCGAATTTCGAACCGTGCGGCCGGCGGTGACGCCGTGATCGCGATCACGCAGCGGTCGCCGGGCAGCAGCGGCTGCAGGAAACGCAGGTCGTCGAGCGCCACGAGCGGACCGGGCGCCGGCGTGAGGCGCGCGCACGCTTCGAGGGCGATGGCCACGTGAGCGATGCCCGGCAAGACCGGCGCGTCGTCGAAGTGTCCGGCGAAGCAGGGATCGTCGGGACGGAGCGTGAACGGCCACGTGCCCGCCGGCACGCCGGTGGACTCGCGATCGACGGGCGTCAGGAACGGCATGCGGGCGTCTGCCAGTGTGGCACAGCCGGGCGGCCGCTCCGGCCCCGGCCCTGCCAGGCACGTGCCGCCGGCCTCAGTCGGCCGCGGGCAACGAAAGCACGAGGCGGCAGCCGCCGCCGTCGATTCCGTTGATCTCGAGCCCGCCACCGTGCGCCAGCGCGATCTTCTTCGCCGCCGCCAGCAGCAGCGCGCCCGACGGACCGGCCGGATGCTCGGGCCAGTCGGCGTCGAAGAAGCGGCCGTAGGCCGAGGCCGGCAGCCGCACCGCGGTCTGCGCGATCTCGAGCGTGCGGTTCGCCGCCTCGCGGCGCGGTCCCAGAGTGACCGTGACCTTGCGGGCGTCGCCGCGATCCTCGATGACGGCACGGACGGCGGCCAACAGGGCGCCGAGCGCGGTCGTCAGCAGGCGCTCGTCGCCGAACACCTGGCAGGTGCCGGCCGGGACGGGCATCGCCGCCGCGCCGCCACTGAGGCGATTCTCGGGACCGAACGCGTCGTAGACCTGCGCGAGCAGCGCCACCAGATCGACCTCGTCGAGCGCCGGCAGCGGCTCGGTCTGCAGCACCACGGCGGCGTCGGCCAGCCAGCGGCCGCGCGTCGCCTCGGCGCGCGCGAGCTCGATGGCGACGCGATCGCGCAGCGTGCGGCCACGCGTCGGCAGGTCGCGCAGCGCCGCCTGGATGGCGTCGAACGCGTCGGCCAGCGATGTCGCGGCCGCGGCGATGGACGCCGGCGACGCCGACACCGGCGGCGCCGCCGCGGCGCTCATCGCATCGACGGGCGGCGGCGGATCGGCCACGGGCTCGAAGGCGCCGAGCGCGCGATCCACCAGCGCCTCGACGTAATGAGGTTCGGCGCGCATGCGGTACGACGGCGGCAGCCCCTCCCGCACGCGCGGGCTCGCGGCCTCGGCCGCGATGCCATCGGCATCGGGGTCGACGTCGGTGTCGAGGTCGCCGTCGGCCGCGGCTTCGTCGAACTCGCTGTCGACGTCGTCGCGGCCGGTGTCGCCGGCACGCAGCGGGGGCGCGGTGTCACGAGAAGCACGAGCGAACGGGGGAACGTACGCGGGAGTTTCAGACACGAGGGAAGGCCTTTACGCGAGATGCAAAGGCGATCAGTCTACATCAGCGGCGCTCTGATACCACGCCCCGGACGAACACTGGTGACGCGTCCACCGACGACGACGACGGCGCCACCGACGATCACGTACGGCATGCCCGCTGACGGAATCGACGCGTCCTCGTACGTGGCCCGATCGATCACGGTGGCGGGATCGAAAATCGCGAAGTCTGCGTCGGCCCCGACTTTGACACGTCCTTTGGCAGACATCGACGGCACCCGACGTTCGAGCCGACGCGCCGGCATGATCGTCATGCGCTCGAGTGCTTGCATCAGGGTGAGCGCGTGTTCCTCGCGGACGTACTTGCCGAGCACCTTGCTGAAGCTGCCCGAGGTGCGCGGATGTCCGCGGCCCTTCTCGATGAAGCCGTCGCTGGCGATCATGGACAGCGGACTGGCGATGGCCGCGCGCGTCTGCGCGTCGGTGCGGTCGTGGATGATGATCGTGCCCCCCTCGGCGCGCGCCTTCTCGAACGTCGCCCGCGTGAGACGCTCGCCCGTGCGTACGAGCTGGTGGATGCCGAACTTCTCGTCGGGCCACGTCTTCCAGTCGTCGAAGAGCGCCGACTGAATCTCGGTCATGCCGGCGCCGTAGGGATACGCCTCGGTGGTCACGTCCTGGCCGGCGGCACGGGCCGCCTCGATCGCGGCGAGGAACTCGGGCAGCTGCGCGCCCGACACCGAGTTGATGTGCACGAGGTGCAGCGAGGCCCCGGCCGACTTCGCGGCGGCGATGGTTTCGTTCAATCCGCGGATGTCGCCGCGCATGTGGATGTGCGCGGAGGCGTGGCCCTCGGCGGCCACCTTGAAGATGCGCTCGATCTCCGACATCGGCGCGCCCGGCGTGTAAGCGCTGCCGAGGCCGACGGCCACCGCGCCCTCGGCGAGGCCTTTGCGGACGATCGCCTCCATCTCGGCGATCTGCGCGTCGGTGGCGGTGCCGCTGCCGCCGATGCCGGCCGGCAGCAGGCCCTGCCCGGGGTCTTTCAGCACGCGCATCCGGGCCGGGATGTGCCCCGCCGACACACCGTAGTTCACGATCTGCCCACCCTCGCGGGCCTTGTACCAGGCGTTCACGTCCGCGGTGCCGACCTCGATCTCGAACGCCGAGGTGACGCCGTCGCGCACCATCATCGCGTAGGACTCTTCCTGCTGCCCGTGCTCGTGAAGGTCGATGAACCCCGGCGCCACGACGTGGTTCGCCGCGTCGACCACCCGCGTGCCGGTGAGCGGCGTCTCCGAAATCGCCTCGATCTTTCCGCCGCGGATGCCGACGTGCCGCACCGCGTCGAGCCCCGACTCCGGATCCATCACCCGCCCGTTGGCGATGACCAGGTCGTAGGCTGGCGCCGGCGGAGGCGGCGCCGAGCACCCCGCGAGGCCGAGCAGGGCGCCGAGCAGAACCGCACGGGTGACGTGGCGAGCCCAGGCCCCAGGCCGCGAGCCGCCCGCCCCTGAGCGGGCGCTCACGTTACTTCGCACGTGCCATCTCCATGACCACGTCGTACTGGAAGCGCACGAAGCGATGCAGCTCGCTGACCAGGATGCGTTCCTGATCGCTGTGCGCGCCGTAGCCCTTCTGCCCGTCTTCGGTGTCGGTGGCCGGGCCGATGCCGTAGCACTGCGGCCCCTTGGCGCGGATGTTCGACATGTCGGTGGCGCCGGTGCCCATGGTGGGCAGGGCCACGGTGTCGTAGTGCTTCTTCGTCATCGCCTCGATCACCGTGAAGGCCTCGGTCGTGAGCTTCGAGCCACCGGCCGGGCGATACCGGTCGCGAGCCCAGCGCACTTCCACCTTCGGGTCGTTGATCACCTTGCGAATCTGCTCGAGGAAGGTGTCCTGGTTTTCGTCGGGGTGCAGGCGCACGTCGAACGTCGCCTTCGCTTCCGACGGGATCACGTTGTAGCGGAAGCCGGTGGTGATGATGGTGGGCACGAGCGACGTGTGCGTCATCGACCAGTGGCCGGGCTCGTTGATGAGCATCCAGTCCTCGACCGGCCCGTGCACCTTCGGATCGGGATTCAGCAGATCGCGATAGCGCTGCGCGGTGGCCGGCTCCGCCATCGACGCCAGGCGCTTGAAGTACGACGCGGTGGTCTCGTTGAGGCGCAGCGGCGGCTTCCACTGCCCCACCTTGCTCACCGCCGCCGACACGGCCAGCACGGCGCTGTTCTGATTGGGCACCGAGCCATGGCCGGCCGGCCCGGTGACGACGATCTCGATCGGGCGCGGTTCCTTCTCGGTGGTGCCGATGTTGGCCTGCTTCACCTTGCCGCCCGAGCGCACGACGCCGCCGCCCTCGGCCAGACAGAACTCGGCGTCGATGGCGGCGAGGTGGTTGTCGGCCATGTACTGCGCGCCCACGTCCGGCGCGCCTTCCTCGCCCGCTTCGGCCAGCAGGATCACGTCGCGGTCGAGCGCGATCTTCGCGCGATGGATCTGCAGGATCATCATCAGCCCGGCGACCAGGTTGTCCTTGTCGTCGACGGTGCCGCGGCCGTAGACGTAGCCGCCATCGACGGTGCCGCCGAACGGCGGGAACGTCCACTTCTTCGGGTCGACGGTGACGACGTCGGTGTGGCCCATGACGAGCACCGGCTTCTTCTTGCCGTTGCCCTTCATGCGCACGACGAGGTTGGGCCGTTGCGGGTCCTTCGCGAACACCTCGTACGGGATGCCCTCGGCATCCAGCACCTTCTTCAGGTATTCGACGGCGCGGATCTCGTTCCCCGGCGGGCTGCTGGTGTCCTGCTGCAGCAGGGCCTGGAAGTGCTTCAGGGTCTCGGCTTCGAAGGCCGGCGTGCCCGGGCCGTCCTGCTCGGCGCGGGGCGCGGCGGCGGCGAGGGTGATCGCGAGCGTGGCGAGGATGAGGCGGCGTCGCATGGCGCTCATGTTACACGCGCCCGGCGTTGCAGGATCCGGCGGTCAGGCGGTGGCCGCGCCACGCCACCAGCGGTCGAACCGCGGGGTGATGAAGCGCACCCACGGCACGAGCGCCATCCCGGCCAGCAGGTCGACCACCCAGTGGTGCCGCAGGTACACGGTCGACACCAGCAGCGGGATCACGAATGCCAGCAGCACCGGGAAGTAGCCGCGGCAGTAGCGCCACGCGTAGGTGAGGCTGAGCGTGCTGACACCGGCGTGCAGGCTGGGAAAGGCCGCGCGCGCCGCATGGTTCGGCATCATCTCGATGAGCGCCTGCTGCGCGTTGGTGATGGCCCCGCCCTTGAGCGGCACCGAGAAGAGGCCGAGCGACTCGAAGTAGAGCCGCGGCGGCGCCGCCGGGAAGATCACGTAGAGCACGTAGCCCGAGTAGAAGCAGATGATCGTGCCGAGCAGCACCTGGCGTGCCGCGTCGTACTGCCGGCGGAACCACAGCAGGATCACGACCGACGGCGCCACCAGGTAGAAGTTGCCGTAGAAGAAGTTGAAGACGTCGGTGCGGGTCGGCGTGATGTAGCGTTCCGCCCACACCACCGGCTGGCCGCCGAAGAGCCACTGCTCCACCGCCGCGATCTGCTGGTGCACGTCGTGCGGATTCACGAACCGCACCGTGTCGTGGAGGTTCGTGTAGACGGCGATGCACATCGCGAACGGCAGCGCCATGCGGAAGAACTCGGCGATCTGGCGCGTGCGGACGCCGGTGTCCGTGCGGTGCAGGTAGCGATGGATCGCCACCACGACGCCGGCCAGCAGCACCACCGCGCCGAGCCGCACCAGGCCGCCCTCGATGCGCCGCGAGCTGACGCCGCGCGTGGCCAGGTCGACGTTGGCGTAGATGGTGACGAGGCTCGACACCACGAAACCGAGGACGAGCAGGCCTTCTTCGGGCCGCAGGCGGCGCAGGTGACGCATGGGACGGCGTGAGCAGGGTACCACGCGCGACGCGCGCGTCCGGACGCCGCTTGGACTAGACTGTGGTCCCCCGGACGCCCGGGGACAGATCGAGGAGACGGCGCGTGAGTAAGGGGACTCGGACCGGCGGGGCCATCATCGCCCTGGTGGCCGTCATGGGCATCGCCGCCCTGGCCGCCGATCGCATCTTCACCAACCCGAAGCCGCAGGCGCACCTGCGCGCGCTGTTCCCGAAAGCCGCGGCCTTCTCGGAGCTCAGCGGCACGCCGCTCCACTTCAAGGCCTACGGCGCCGATCCGAAAACGAATCCGAACGCGCCGCTGCTCGGCTACGCGTTCTGGACGACCGACCTCTCGCCCCAGGAATACGGCTACCACGGTCCAATCCACATCCTGGTCGGCATGGACCTCACGGGCATCCTCACGGGCGCCATCGTCGACTTCGACTCCGAGCCCTACGGCTACTTCTCGGTGCAGCCGCCGGAGTTCGGCGCGCAGTTCGTCGGCAAGAGCGTGCGGGCGCCGTTCCGCGTCGGTGCCGACGTCCACGCGGTGTCGCGCGCCACGATCAGCGTCACCAGCGCCACGCGCGCCATCCGCGACAGCTCGCGCGCCATGGCCAAGGCGTTCCTGAACCCGGCCGACGTCAAGCCCCCGCAGCCGTGATGCAGGCGCCGGATCCCTGGGGCTTCGAGGACGCCCCCGTCGAGACCTGGAGCGACCTGCTCCGGGCCCAGGCCCCCGACCTCGTGCCGCTGGCGCTCTTCCTGCTGCTGGCCTACGTCAGCTTCCACCGGAAGAGCACGCGGCTGAAGTACGTCACGCTCGCGACCTCGGTCGCCTACATGGGGTTCTTCAAGAGCAACCTGCTCTCGATCACCGACATCTTCCGGGTGGTCGACTGGAGCTTCCCGCCGCTGCAGCACAACCTGGCGTGGTACCTCTTCGCCGGATTCACGCTGGTGTCGACGATCCTGTGGGGCCGCTTCTACTGCGGCCGCGTCTGCGCCTACGGCGCCTTCACGCAGCTGATGGACGCGGTGCTGCCGAGGGGCTGGCGCGTCGACGTGCCGAAGGGCCTCGAGGCGCGGGCCGGCTGGATCAAGTTCGGCATCCTCGCCAGCGTGCTCACCTACTACGTGGTGACGCACAACACGATGGTCTACCGCTACGTCGAGCCGTTCTGGATGTTCGGCCGATCCGAGTCGTCGCCGATCCTGTGGACCGGCCTCGGCCTGCTGCTCGTCGCGACGGTGTTCGTCCGCAATCTGTACTGCCGCTTCCTCTGCCCGCTCGGCGCCACGCTCGGTGTGATCTCGCTCGTCACCGTCTTCAAGATCAAGCGCTGGAGCGAGTGCTCCACCTGCAGGCTGTGCGAGAAGACGTGCGAGTGGGGCGCCATCGACGGCCCGCGCATCCTGCGCACCGAGTGCGTGCGCTGCGACGACTGCGAGCGGATGTACGCCGACACCGCGAAGTGCCCGCACTGGCGCATCCTCGACTACAAGGCGCGCAAGGCCGGCGGCGCGATTCCGCTCACGCCCGTCAGGAGCTAGCGGCCAGGGGCTCGCGGCAGGCCGCTACGGCGTGGGCGGCCGGCGTATCTCCACGCGGCCCGCGAGTCCGCTCGACACGAGCACGCGATTGTCGGCCGTCACGATCACCGCCTCCACATCGGGCAGGCGCTCCACGAGCGCCATGCCGCGCTCGGGTCCGAGGATGAAGACGCCGGTCGAGAGTCCGTCGGCCCAGAGCGCCTGACGCGCGACGATCGTCACGCTGCGGCAGCCGCGGGCCGGCTCGCCGGTTTTCGGATCGAGGATGTGGTGATAGCGCACGCCGTCCTTCAGGAAGAAGCGCTCGTAGTCGCCTGACGTGCTGAACGTCGCGTCCTCGAGTTCGACCACGGCGAACGAGTCGCCGCCCGGTCCGCGCGGATCCTGGATGCCGAGCCGCCACGGCTCGTCGCCGGCGCGGCCGGCGACGTAGAGGTCGCCCCCCGCCTGGATCATGAAGTCGGCGAGGCCGGCGCCGCGCAGGATGGCGATGGCACGGTCCACCGCGTAGCCCTTGCCGATGCCACCGAGATGCACGCGCACGTCGGGTCGCGTGAGCCGCACGGTACCGGGACCGTCATCGATGACCACGGCGCGATGGTCGACGCGGGCGCGGTGCGCCGCGATCTCCGCCGGCGTCGGCACGCGCCCGTCCTGGTCGTGATCGAACTTCCAGATCTCGGCCAGCGCGCCGAAGGTCACGTCGAAGCCGCCGTCGGTCCAGGCGCTGACCTGCTCGGCCGCGTGCAGCACCTCGCGGGTCTCGGCGCGCACCGCCACCGGCGCGCCGAAGCCCCCGGCGTTGAGGCGCTCGACGTCGCTGCCGGGCCGCCAGACGCTCAGCAGCCCCTCGAGCCGGTCGAACTCGGCGTAGACGGCGGCGAATGCCGCGTGCGTCGACGCCTCGTCGGTGGTCCACGCGGTGAGCTTCAGCAGCGAGCCCATCGCCAGCCGCTCTTCCGTCACGGCCACGCGCGGCGCCGCCGGCGACGGCGTCTGATGGCAGGCCGCCGCCGTCGCAACCACGATCACGACGGCGGCCACCGTCCGTCGCCACATGCCTCGCATCTGCTCTATCCTATGGCGCCCAGCCGCGTCCGCGGCCGGCGCTCCTGAGGAGCCGCGCCATGTCCCATTCGTCGCGAGTGCTCGTCGCCACGCTGCTGGTGTTGACCGCCGCGCGATTCGCCGAGGCCGGCGTGACGCGGCTCGAGATCACGCGCCGCGAGGTGGTGGCCGGCGGCCGCGCGTTCGGCCGTGCCGGCGCCTACGAGAAGGTCGTGGGCACCGTGCACTTCACGGCCGATCCGGCGGCGGCGCGCAACCGCGGCATCGTCGACCTCGGGCTGGCGCCGGTCAACGCCGCCGGCGTCGTCGAGTACACCGCGGACTTCTATCTGCTCAAGCCCGTGGATCCGACCCGCGGCAACGGCCGCCTGTTCTACGAGGCCGGCAACCGCGGCACCAAGGCGATCCTCCCCGTGTTCCAGCAGGCGAAGGCGTCGGCCGATCCGGCCACGGACGAGGAATTCGGCACCGGCGCGCTGATGCAGCAGGGGTTCACGCTGCTGTGGATGGGCTGGCAGTGGGACGTCCCCGAGGGCCGCATGCGGATGGCGATTCCCATCGCCACCGACCACGGCCGGCCCATCACCGGTCTCGTGCGCGGCAACTTCATTCCCGGCGCCAACGCCACGACGGCCTCGGTCGCCGATCGTGGTCACCTGGCGTATCCGGTGGTCGATCCGGCGAGCGCCGACCACGTCCTCTACGTGCGCACGCTGCCGACCGACGCCCCCACGGTGGTCCCTCGCGCGCGCTGGCGCTTCGTCGACGCCGCCACGATCACGCTCGAGGGCGGCTTCGAGGCCGGCCGCATCTACGACGTCGTGTATCGCGCGCGCGACCCGCGCGTGGTCGGCCTCGGCCTGGCCGGCACGCGCGATCTCGTGAGCTTCTTCAAGCACGCCACGACGGCGCAGGGCAACCCGTCATCGGGCCTCCGCTACGCGTTTGGCTGGGGCGTCTCGCAAACGGGCCGCTTCCTGCGGCACTTCGTGTATCAGGGGTTCAACGAAGACGAGCAGGGCCGCATCGTGTTCGACGGGGTGATCGATCAGCTGGGCGGCGCCGGCCGCGGCTCGTTCAACCATCGCTTCGGCCAGCAGTCGCGCGACCAGCTGCAGCACTTCAACATCCAGTACCCCGTCGACATGTTCCCCTTCACCGACGACGACGAGACCGACCCGGTGACCGGTGAACGCGATGGCCTGCTGGCGCGGGCGCGGCGCACCAACACCGTGCCGAAGTTCGTGCATCTGCTGAGCAACTCCGAGTATTTCAACCGGGCCGGCTCGCTCGTCCACACCGACCCGGCCGGCACGCGCGATCTCGACCCGCCGGCCACCAGCCGCATCTACATGGTGGCGTCGGCACCGCACATCACCGGCGCGTTCCCGCCGGCGCCCTACGCCAACCCCGACTTCGCCGGTCAGGCCGACATGAACCCGCTCGACCGCGATCCGGTGGTGCGCGCGGTGTTCCGCGCCCTCGATCAGTGGGTGGTGGACGGCACGGCGCCGCCCGCGAGCCGGTATCCGCGCATCGACGACGGGACGCTGGTGCCGCCCGACAAGGCGGGCTGGCCGACGATTCCCGGCGTCGTGATGCCGCCAGCGCCGATGATCACGTATCGCCTCGACTTCGGACCCGAGTGGCGCGACGGGCGCGTGACCGTCGAGCCGCCCCGACTGGGCGCGCCGTTCACGAGCCTGGTGCCGGCCGTCGACGACGCCGGCAACGACCGCGCCGGCGTGCGGCTTCCCGAGATCGCGGCGCCCCTCGCCACGCACACGGGCTGGAACTACCGACGTCCCGAGATCGGCGCGCCCACCCGACTGGCCAGCGAGATCGGCAGCTACCGCCCGCTGCCGCGCACTGCGGCGGAGCGGACGCGCCTCGGCGACTCGCGTCCGTCGATCGCCGAGCGCTACAACAGCCGCGCCGACTACCTCGCGCGCATCACGGCGGCGGCCGAAGCGCTCGTGCGCGACCGCTTCCTCCTCGCCGAGGACGTGGCCGGGCTGGTGGCCCGCGCCGAGGCGCACTGGGACTGGGCCGTCTCCAGACCCTAGAACATGAACCCCACGTCGGTCTGCGTGAACCGATTGAGGTTGGGGAAGGCCACGGCCAGTTCGCCCGGCGTCGCGCCGAACCACTTGCCGAGCGTGGCGCCGAACTGCGCCGTGGAGATCGTCGGGATCCACACGCCGCGGTTGTTGGCGTCGTCGGGACCGCCGAGCGCCAGCGTCGGCAGCGCGCCGTAGATGCCGCCGCGCACGGCGCCGCCCACCACGAACTGGTGCGTGCCCCAGGCGTGGTCGCTGCCGGTGCCGTTCGGCTGCAGCGTGCGGCCGAACTCCGACTGCGTGAACGCGGTGACCTGATTGGCGAGACCGGCTTCGACGGTGGCCAGATAGAACGCGCCCAGCGCGCCGGACAGCTCCTGCAGCAGCGCCGCGTGGTTGCCAATCTGGTTGGTGTGGGTGTCGAAGCCGCCCATCGAGCAGAAGAACACCTGGCGGCCGGGGCCGAGCTGCGCGCGCAGCCGGATCAACCGCGCGACTTCCCGCATCTGGCTGCCCAGGCCGGTGCCGGGGAAGACGGTCGTGAGGTTCCCCACCGTTCCGGCATTGTTCAGCGTGTCGGCGAGTTGCAGGCCGTCGGCGAAGGCGTCGTTGGCGGCCATGCGCATCGGGCTGCCGTGATCGAGCGCGAGCATGGCGTTGACGGCCGCCTTGCGCGCCGCCGCCGCCGACGACGGCGAGATGTTCATGCCCGAGAGGTTCAGGCTGGCGCCGGGCGGAATGACGTTGGGCGCCGTGCCGCCACTCTCGAGGAACGGCGCCGGCGACGACACCGACACCGCGCCGAGCGTGTCGGCGTTCGAGAAGATGCTCAGCAGCCGTCCGCCCCAGCCGCCGATCGTCTGGTTCGAGGTGGCCGTCTGCGCCTGCAGCGTCTGGTCCGAGTGCGAGAACAGGTTGGTCGGCGCCTGCACGCCTGATTGGTACTCGGCGCGCGTCAGCGGCCGTTCGAGCTGGCCGGTGTTCAGCACGATCGCCACCTTGCCCACCGAGAAGCCGGTGTTCAGCTCGGCCAGCGACGAGTGCAGCGCGTACGGGTTGCCGCCGCTGTCGGCGATCGGCGCCAGCAGGTTCGAGGCGCCCAGGGTGAGGCCGGCGCGAATCGACGAGTACTGCGCGTAGCGGGTGTTGTCGACCGGCACGATGACGTTGTTGCAGTCGTTGCCGCCGAACAGGTAGACGCAGACCAGCGCCTTGTAGTCCGAGACGGCCGTTTGCGCGGCGGCGTCGGCGACGAACCACGATCGCGACGGGCCGAAGCCGAGGCTCGTGAGCCCCAGCGTGGCCAGACGCGTGCTGAGCTTCAGGAAGTTGCGGCGTGCGGGCGTGTGCGTGTGCATGGCGGTGTCCGGGCTAGGGAATCGTGACCGTCTGGAAGGCGGTGACCGGCCCGGTCCCGCAGGCATTCATGGCTTGCACGCTGAAGTTGTAGGTGCCGGGCGGCGCCGCGGCGGCGAAGGCGCGTCCGGCGATCGGGAAGGCGCCGGTGTACGACCCGGAGACGTTGAGCCGATAGGCCGCCGCGGGCGTGCCGCCGGCCGGCGAGTCCCACGACAGCGACACCACGTTGCCGGCGCGCGTCACCAGGAAGTTGGTGGGCACGCGCGGCAGGCCGCAGGTCGACGACGGCGACGAGACGGTCACCGAGTTCGACTGCGAACTGGGCCCGGCGCCATTCACCGCCCGCAGGCGGAATGTCCAGGTGCCGTCGGGCATGCCGGGCAGGTCCCAGCTCTCGATGAGCGGCAGCGGCAGGGTCGCGGTGGCCGTACCGGTGACGTCGAGGATCAGCCCGTCGGGCGTGCCGCCGGTGAACGCATTGCGCCACGCCAGGAACAGGCTGCTGTTCTTCACCGCGCCCTGGATGTTGGTCGGCGGATTCGGCTTGAGCGGCAGGTTGATGTAGAGGCGCACCTCGTTCGAGGCCAGGCTCTGCGCGCCGGCCGACGTGGCCTTCATGCGCACGTAGAAGGCCCCGTTCGGCACGCCGATCGTGAAGGTCGTGGCCGTGGTGCCGGTGGGAATGGCGGCGATCGTCTGACCGGCGGCCACGCCGCCTTCCAGGATGTAGCCGTCGGGCGCCGGGCCGAGCGCCGGCGGGTTCCACTTCAGCGTCGCCACGTTGCCCGACACCGATTGCACGAAGAGTCCGGTCGGCGCCTGCACGGTGGTCGGCAGGACGGTGTTGGCGGAGAACGTGTTCGAGTAGACCGCGTACTCGGACGAGATCGCCGCCAGGTACACCGCGCCGAGGGCGCGCTGGTTCGGGTCGCTCGTCGGCACGGCGTTGGTGGCGTCGAGCAGGATCTGCCGCAGCTGCGGCGACATCCGGCCCATCATCAGCGTCTGGTTCACCTTCTCGACCAGCGTCGCCGCATCGCCGGCGACGGCGCGGAACGGCGTCATGTCGACGCTGAACGCCGACCCGTAGTTGCCGGTGAGGATGCCGTAGATGAAGTTGGCGCGCTGGACGGCGAGCGCCGGCGGATACAGCTGGAACTCGGGCGCGAAGATCGACGGGTTGCCCGAGAGGGTCGCCGTCGGCGAGTAGAAGCTGAAGACGGTCGACGGCGTCAGCACGCGCTGGCTGAGGTTCGAGAACACGTTCTGGAAGCTGCTCGGATCGCCAATCGACGCGCTGAGCGCGCGTCCGAGGCCGATGATGTGCAGCACCGGGTCCTTGAGGCGGCCATGCAGCGGCGAGGTGGGCGTGAGCGCCTCGGGGTCGGTGAGGATCGCGGTGAACACCGCGGCGAGATCCCCGCGCACGCCGGCGCCGTTGTTGATGAACACGTTCGACACGCGGTTGATGTAGGCCGGGCTCGGGTTGCTCGTGACCAGCGAGCGGATGAGCCGCGTGGCGATGAACGGCGGCACGTTCGGGTGGTTGAAGATGTTGTCGAGCACCCAGTTGAGATCGGCGGCGGCGCCCTGACCGGCCGGCGTGACGACGCCATCGAGCAGCGTCTTCGGGTCGGTGTCGTGACGCGCCGGATTGGCCGTCGGCACCACGTTGGTCGTGAAGTTCTCGGGGTTCGAGTTGCCGTGCGTGGCGCCCGGCAGCGGCGCGTAGGTCCAGCCCGTGAGCGCCCGCGCCATGTTGGCGATGGTCGCCTGCGTGTAGGTGGGAATCGGGTTGCCCTGGCCGTCGAGCACACGGCTGCCGTCGTTGTTCAGGCGATAGAGGCCGATCGAGAAGAGCTGCATCAGCTCGCGGGCGTAGTTCTCGTTGGCCGAGGTCGTGGCCGTCGCCTTCCGGTTGAAGACGTTGTCGAGGTACTTCCCCATCGTCGGGCTGAGCGAGACGTCCTGCAGCAGCGTGCGGAAATTGCCGAAGGCATCGCGCGACAGCATCCGCAGCCAGTGCGTCAGCTCCGGACCGCCGCCCACCTTGTTGGCCGAGACCACGATGGTCTGGCTGAGGGCGAAGATGGCCCGCTGCCGCAGCTGGTCGGGCCCGTTGGCCATGTTCAGGTACGCCTGCGTGCGCACCGCGCCGCCGTCGAGGCCGTCGGGAATCGGGCTCTCGGGCAGATCCAGCTGTTCGTCGATCCAGGCCTGCGGGCCCATGCCCTGCACCCGCACCACCTCGGTGGCCGTGGGCCCGAAGGTGGCCTGCTCCAGGAAGTGCACCGCCGTCGTGGCGCTCACCTGCTGGGCAGATACCGTCCCGACGTACGAAATCTGGACGGCGACCGTCAGAACTGCAAGCCAGACCCGTGACGGGATCGGGCGGCGAAAGCGGGGAGCAGCGTCGAAATCAGGCGTGTTTTCCGGCGCGTTCATGCACTCTGCCTCGGCGAAGGGACGGACAGCGTGTCCGTCGGGCCTTCCCGTTCGCAGGATCCATGCCAGCCCGGGCGTAGAAGCGCAGTTCCGCGCCGTGCAGCGACGCGACGGCCCGTGGGCGCGCCGTCAGCCGCGCGGGCCGGGCTCGTAGTACTGCTTGTACATGCCCCGCCGGAACAGCCATCCGCCCAGCGGGCCGAGCCAGTTGAGCACGTGGTACATGTAGCCGAGGTCCATCAGCTCGATCAGGTTGCCGTCGACGTCGCGCACGAAGAAGAACGAGTGTCCGCGCGGCGACTTCTCGGGCGTGCTCACGATCTCGACGCCGTGCGCCTTCAGGTGGTCGTGCCACTTCTGCAGGTTCGTCACGTTGAACGAGAAGTGCGTCAGCCCGATGCGATGCCACGGAATCCGCTCGGGCGGCAGCGCCGGATCGAAGCCGAAGATCTCGAGCACGCCGCCGCCGGGCACGCGGATCCAGCCGATCTTGCACGACGGCGCCGGATGATCGACGCCGAAGAACGCGCGCACACGCTCGGGCGGCGTGTCGGCCACGCCGACGAGCGGGCAGCCGAACAGCTCCGAGTAGAAGCGGACGGTGCGGTTGAAATCCGAGACCGTGAGGCCGACGTGCGAGAACGATCGGGCGCGCATGGGCCGAGATGGTAGCAGTTACGCCCGGAGGTCGGTGGCCCGCAGGTGATCGGCCACGCGCAGCGCCTGGGCGATGATCGTGAGCCCGGGATTCACCGCCGCCGACGACGGGAAGAACGAGGCGTCGACCACGAACAGGTTCTCGACGTCGTGGGTGCGGCAGAACGGATCGAGCACCGAGGTGCGCGGGTCGGTGCCGAAGACCGCCGTCCCGCACTGGTGCGTGGTGTTGCGGCTCTTGTGCGAGTGCGCCATCACCTTCCAGAAGCCGAGACGCTTCAGCACCCGCGTCATCTCGTCGACCAGCTGCTGGTGCGCGAACACGTTGTTCGGCGCGTAGGCGAGGCGGATGCGGCCGTCGGGCGTGAGCGTGACGCGGTTGTCGGGCGACGGCAGGTCCTCCGACATCGCCAGCCAGTCGACGCCGCGCGCCACCCACGCGTCGTACGCCGCGAGGGGGATGCCCGGCACCATCGTGTCGCCGACCACCTTGGCCATGATGCCGTGCGTGCGGCCCTGCGTCTGCACGTGGCCGAGCGGATAGGCGCTGTCGGGCCCCTGGAAGTAGTAGTCGTTCAGCGCCACGGTCTTCTGGAACACCGTGTCGTTGGGCCGGAACGGGTGGAAGCCCTGCATCATCGTGGCGAGGTGCGCCATGTAGCGCCGCCCCACCAGGTCCGACGAATTCGCCAGCCCGCGCGGATGGCGGTCGCTGGCCGAGCGCAGCAGCAGCGCCGCCGAGTTCACGGCGCCGCACGAGACGGCCACCACCGGTGCCTCGACGAGCACGACCTCGCCGTCGCGTTCGATCTCCACGGCGGTCACGCGCGTGCCGGCGCCGTTGGTCACGAGGCGCCGCGCGAAGGCGCGCGTCCACAGCGTGACGTTCGGCGAGGCCAGCGCCGGCATCACGGCACAGACCTCGGCATCGCTCTTGGCGCCGCGCTGACAGGGAAACGAATTGCAGGTGTTGCAGAGGATGCAGCCCTCGGGCTCGCCGGGCGCGAGCACGCCGAGCGGCAGCGGCGAGGGATGCAGCCCGAGACCACGCAATCGGGCGATGAGCGACTGCACCGCCGGCGCGTGCGGCACGGGCGGATGCGGGAATGGCCCGCGCGGCGGATCCGTGGGGTCGATGCCGGCCTCGCCGCGCACGCCGTACATCCGTTCGGCGGCGTCGTAGTACGGCGCCAGGTCCTCGTAGGTGATCGGCCACGCCGGCGACTCGCCGTCCATGTGGCGCAGCACGCCGAAATCCTCGCGCCGCAGGCGGATCAGCACGCTGCCCCAGAACTTCGTGTTGCCGCCGACGACGTAGTGCGTGTACGGCAGGAACGCCTCGCCGGTGTGGTCGACCCACTGCTCGCGCGTGCGGTAGCGCAGATCCTTCCACACCGCGGCCGGGCTCCAGTTCTCGGGCTCGCGCGGCACGGCCTCGCCGCGTTCGACGACGAGGATGCGGGCGCCGGTCGAAGCCAGCGCGCGGGCGAGCGTGCCGCCGCCGGCGCCGGAACCGAGGATGACGAGGTCGAACCGTTCGGACATCAGACTGACGGGCGGACCACGTCCGCGGCGGGCGCGAGGCTCGCGTAGATCTGCTCCATGAGCCGGTGGTCGTCCATGGCGCGCTCGAGTGACATCTCGGGCGCACGGCCCTCGCGGATCGCGGCGGCGAAGTCGCGGTGCATCGCCTGATACCCGCGGATGTCGCGCAGGCCCGGCACGATGACCCGCGGCAGGCCGCGGCCGCGCACCACCACGAGGCCGCCGTTCGACTCGAACGTGATGACGCCGCGCTGGCCGAAGATCGCCGAGAACGACAGGCCGCGGAACAGCACCGGCGCCTCGCGCGAGTAGAAGATGGCGCCGGCGGCGCCGTTGTCGTAGGTGAGCGACGCCAGCATGCTCTTCGCGCGCTGGTCGGCCCCGCGGCGCGGCACCGTCGGGCGCACGCCATGCGCGCGCACGATGCGCGGCCCGACGCTGCCGGCGATGTGCAGCCAGTGGATGCCTTCCTCGAAGAAGGCATCGCCCCCGGCCATCGTCTCGTCGTTGCGCCAGTCGTCGGCCGGCTTCTGCCGGTCGGCAATCGTGGTGAGGCGCACGAACAGCATGTCGCCCACGACGCCGTCGCGCACGAGCCGGTGCAGCGTGCGCACGAGCGGCTTGTAGTGATCGTTCTCGGCCACGATCACCTGGCGTCCGGCGCGATCGCGCGCCGCCTGCACGGCGAGGAAATCGTCCATCGCCGGGAACGCCGGCTTCTCCACCATCACGTGCTTGCCGGCATCGAGCGCCTCGAGCGTGAGGGCGCGGTGGAAGCGCGGCGGGACGGCCACCAGCACGGCGTCCACCGAGGGATCGGCGATCGCCGCCTGGTAGCTGCCCCAGGCCTTCGCGCCGCCCAGGTCGCGGCAGTACGCATCCGCGCGTGCCTGGTCGCGACTGGCGAAGCTCAGCCGCACCTCGCCGCCCAGCGCCCGCACCGCGCGCGCGTGGGTGCGGGCGATGGCGCCGCAGCCGAGGATCGCGAGGTGGAGGGAGGCCATGAATGGATGGCGCCGAGACGCGAAAAAAACACGCCCCAGCCAGAACAAAGGCAAGGTGCGCGCGCGTCGAACTGCCGACGCGAGTGTAACCCGAGCCCGGCTCGCTGAAAATCACGGCAGAGTCGGCTACCCCTGCTCTACACTGCGGACACATGAGATGGCTCGCTGGCGTCCGCTCCGCCCGTCGCGTGATCGCGGCCGGCCTGCTCCTGACGCTGGCCGCGGCGCCCGTCGCCCACGCCGCTGATCGCCAGCCCGACCGCCGCACACCGCCGGCGGCCTATCAGCCGAGCGTGGTGGTGCGCTGGAACCAGGCGCTGATCGAGGCCGTGCGACGCACCGCCTTCCGGCCGATGCTGACCGCGCGTGCGCTGGCCATCGTGCACACGGCGATGTTCGACGCGTGGGCGGCCTACGACGACCGCGCGGTGGGCGTCCACTGGGAGACGTCGTTGCGGCAGCCGCGGCACCTGCGCTCGCGCGCCCGTGCCGAACAGGCCGCCAGCATGGCGGCCTACCGCACGCTGGTGGATCTGTTCCCGTCGCAGACGGCGGCGCTCTTCGATCCGCTCCTGATCTCGCTCGGCCTCGACAAGACCGATCAGTCGTTCGACCTCGCCACGCCGTCCGGGCTCGGCAACCGCGTGGCAGCGCTCGTCATCGCCGCGCGTCACGACGATGGCGCCAATCAGCTGGGGAACCTGTCGAACGGCGCCCCCTACTCGGACTACACCGGCTACACGCCGGTGAACACGCCCGACGCCCTCGTCGATCCGAACCGCTGGCAGCCGCTGCGCGCCGCCAACGGCACGGTGCAGGTGTTCATCACGCCGCACTGGCGCCTGGTCCAGCCGTTCGCGCTGCGGTCAGCCGACCAGTTCCGCCCCGGCCCGCCACCGATGTATCCCGAGCCGGAGTACCTCGCGCAGGTGGAGGCCGTGCGCGCGCTCAGCGCCGGCCTCACCGATCGCCAGAAGACGATCGCGGAGTACTGGGCCGACGGCCCGAACACCGAGACGCCGCCCGGCCACTGGAACCTGTTCGCCCAGTTCGTCGCCCAGCGCGATCGCCACACCTTCGACGAGGACATCCAGATGTTCTTCGCGCTCGGCAACGCGCTGCTCGACGCCAGCATCGCGGTGTGGGACGCCAAGACCGCCTACGACTTCATCCGTCCGATCAGCGCCATCCGGTTCGTCAACGCGGGACGGCAGATCGAGGCGTGGGCCGGCCCGGGCCTCGGCACGCGCGTGATCCCCGGTGAGAAATGGCAGAGCTACATCGCCACGCCGGCCTTCGCCGAATACACGTCGGGCCACAGCGGCTTCAGCGCCGCGGCCGCCGCCGTGCTGACCGCGTTCACCGGCAGCAACCGCTTCGGCGGCGCGTTCACGCGTCCGGCGGGCGGATCGCCGATCGAGCCGGGCCTCACGCCGGCGGCGCCGATCACGCTCTCGTGGCGCACCTTCGACGAGGCCGCCATCGAAGCCGGCGTCTCGCGTCGCCTCGGCGGCATCCACTACGAGATCTCGGATCTCACCTCGCGACGCATGGGCCGCGCCGTCGGCGAACAGGCCTGGCGGAACGCCCGGCGGTACATCCGCGGCCGCGGCGACCGCCGCGACGACGACCGCGACGGCGACGACCGCCACTGAGCCTCGAGGCGCGTCACCGCCCGGCTTGCCGGGCGTCGGCCGCGCCTGTATCCTCTGCGAACCCGGAGGACGCCCATGTCGCGCAAGACCGCCGCCGATTTCGATCCCGAAGTGCTGATCCTGTTCGACGCCTACGTGCACGGGGCGCTCGATCGCCGCGGCTTCCTCGACAAGGCCGCGAAGTACGCCGTGGGCGGCGTGACGGCCACAATGCTGCTCGAGCAGCTCAGTCCGAAGTTCGCCGAGGCGCAGCAGGTGGCGAAGGACGACGCCCGCCTGAAGGCCGAGTACGTCACCTACGCCTCGCCGCAGGGCACCGGCACGATGAAGGGGTACCTGGTGCACCCGGCGAAGGCCAGCGGCAAGCTGCCGGGCGTGCTGGTGGTGCACGAGAACCGCGGCCTCAACCCGCACATCGAGGACATCGCGCGGCGCATCGCCCTCGACGGCTACGTCGCCTTCGCGCCCGACGCCCTCACCCCGCTCGGCGGCTACCCCGCCGGCGGCGAAGAGGAAGCGCGCACGCTCTTCGGCAAGCTCGATCAGGCCAAGACCCGCGAGGACATGGTGGCCGGCGCCCAGTTCCTGCGCACGCATGCGCTGTGCAACGGGAAGATCGGCACGGTGGGTTTCTGCTACGGCGGCGGCATCGCCAACATGCTGGCGACGCGCGTGCCCGAGCTGCTGGCCGCGGTGCCCTTCTACGGCGGTCCGCCGGCGGCCGAGGACGTGCCGAAGATCAAGGCGCAGCTGCTCGTGCAGTACGCCGGCAACGACACCCGCGTGAACGCCGGCTGGCCCGCCTACGAAGAGGCGCTCAAGAAGGCCGGTGTGAAGTACACGATGCACACCTATCCGGGCGTCGAGCACGGCTTCAACAACGACACGACGCCGCGCTACGACAAGGCGGCGGCCGGCCTGGCGTGGAGCCGCACGATGGAGTTCTTCGCGGCGACGCTCCGCAAGTAGCGTGACGGCCGGCCTCTCGGTGGTCGTGCGCCGCCTGCTGGCGGCCGGGCTCGTGGTGTGCGGCACGCTCGCCGGGCCGCCGCGCGCCGCCGCGCAGTTCGATCCGGCCCGCGTGACGCGCGAGGCGGCTCCGGTGGCTGCGCGCTTCGCTGATCCGCCCGTCGCGTATCCCACGCCCGCCTTCACGCCCGGGCGCACCGATCTCACGACGCACGACGAGGCGCTGGCCTTCGTGCAGGCGATCGCCGACGCGCATCGGGGACGGGTCACGATCGAGACGCTGGGCACATCGCAGGACGGGCGCGCGCTGCCCGTGGTGACGCTCGCGGGCGACGGCGGGCCGTCGGCGGCGCGGCCGGCGGTGCTGATCCTGGCCCAGCAGCACGGCAACGAGCCATCGGGCGGCGAGGCGGCGCTGGCGATCGTCGAGCGGCTGGCCGGCATCGACGCGGCGCTGCTCGATCGCGTCACCGTCTACGTGGTGCCGCGCGCCAATCCCGACGGCGCCGAGCGATTCGTGCGCGCCACGCGCAGCGGCGCCGACGTGAACCGCGATCACCTGCTGCTGCAGACGCCGGAGGCGCGCGCCATCGCCGCCCTCACCCGCCGCGTCCGGCCCGACGTCGTGCTCGATCTGCACGAGTTCACCGTGGCCGACCGCTGGGTGAAGAAGTACGGCGTGGTGCAGCACTACGACGCGCTGCTGCAGGGCGCGACGGTCGGCAACCTGTCGCCGGCGATCGCCGCCGAGACCTCGACGCACTTCCTCGCGCCGATCCGCCGTGCGCTCGGCGAGGCCGGCCTCGCCGTGTTCACCTATCACACCACCTCGCCCGATCCGGAGGACAAGGTCGTCTCGGCCGGCGGCGTGCAGCCCGACACCGGCCGCAACGTGAACGGCCTGCGTCAGGCCGTCTCGATCCTGATCGAGACCCGCGGCGTCGGCCTCGGCCGCGCGCACCTCGCCCGCCGCGTCCACACGCACGTCACCGCCGCGATGACGGTGGTGCGCCAGGCGGCGGCGCGCGGACCGCGGCTGGTCGCGGTCACCCGCACGGCCGATGCGGCGATGGCGGCGTCGGCCTGCATGGGCGTCCTGACGGTGGCGGCCGAACACACGCCGGGCCGCCTGCCGATGACGTTCCTCGATGCCGTCACCGGCGCCGAGCGCCGCCTCGTGGTGCCGTGGCGATCGGCGGACGTGCTGCGCGTCGTGCGCGCCCGGCCGCGTCCCTGCGGCTACACGCTCGACGCCGCCGACACCGACGCGGTCACGCGCCTGCGCGCCCTCGGCGTGCGCGTCGATCCGGTGACCGCGGCCGCGACGTGGGCGATCGAGCGGTATCGCGTGCTCACGCAGGCGAGCGGCGCGCGCCAGGACGCCCGCGGCGCCATCGACGACGGCGCGCCGATCGCCGTGCTGTCGGTGCGCACCGTGCCGGCGCGCGAGATGGTGCCGGCCGGCGCGTGGTTCGTCGATCTCGCGCAGCCGCTCGGCGCGCTCGCCGCCGCCGCCCTCGAGCCCGATTCGCAGAACAGCTTCGCCGCCAGCGGGCTCATCGACGTCGCCGCCGGCCACCTGCGCCGCGTAGTGGCGCGTCCGCCCGCCGCGGCCCTGAAAGGCACGCCATGAGTCCGCGCCGTAACGCGCTCGGCCAGCCGGTCGGCGATCCCGTCGACGGCTGGACGCCGCGCCCTCGCCCCGACATCACCGCCATCGACGGCCGCTACGCCCGCCTCGAACGGCTCGATCCGGATCGGCACGGGCGCGCGCTGTGGGCGGCGAACGCCCTCGACACGACCGGCGCCAACTGGACGTATCTGGCGGTGGGCCCGTTCGACACGTTCGAGGGCTACGACGCCTGGCTCCGCGCCGTGGCGCCGGGCGCTGATCCGTACTTCCTCGCCATCGTCGATCGCGCCACCGGGGAACCCGTCGGTGTCGCGAGTTACCTGCGCATCGATCCCGCGATGGGCGTCATCGAGGTGGGCCACATCAACTTCTCGCCGCGGGCGCAGCGCCGCCCCGTCGCCACCGACGCGATGTTCCTGATGATGCAGTACGTCTTCGGACTCGGCTACCGCCGCTACGAGTGGAAGTGCGACGCGCTGAACGCGCCGTCGCGCGCCGCCGCCGACCGGCTCGGCTTCTCGTACGAGGGCCTGTTCCGTCAGGCGCTCGTGTACAAGGGCCGCAATCGCGACACCGCGTGGTTCTCCATCGTCGACCACGAGTTCCCGCGGCTGGCGCGGGCGTTCGAGACGTGGCTCGATCCGGCCAACTTCGACGCCGACGGCGGCCAGCGGCAGCGGCTCTCGGCGTTGACGGCAGAGGCGCGGCGTGGGTGACCCGCGCCCCGTCGGCGTTCTCGCCCTCGCGGTGGCGCTCGCGGTGGTGTGGCCAGCGCCGCATGCCACGGCGCAGACGACGGGCGAGGAGATCCTGAATTCCGGCCGCCGCACGATGACGGCCGAGCGGATGCGCGACGGCGAGCACATCACGCTCGACGGCGTCCTCGACGAGCCGGTGTGGGGCCGGGCGACATCCGCCGGCGAGTTCGTGATGCAGGATCCCGTCCTCGGCGGCACGCCCACCGAGAAGACCGACATCCGCATCGTCTACAACAGCGATCACCTGTACATCGGCGCCACGTTGTACGACTCGGAGCCCGACAAGCTGAAGGGCAACACGCGCAAGCGCGACGAGTTCCTCGGCGCCGACGACCGGTTCATGTGGACGATGGACACGTTCCTGAACCAGCAGACCGGCTACTTCTTCGAGATGAACCCGGCCGGCCTGATGGCCGACGCACTGATGGGCCCCGGCGGCAGCAACGCCCGCGAGTGGGACGGCATCTGGAACGCCCGCGTCGTGCAGAGCCAGATCGGCTGGGTGATCGAGATCGACATCCCCTTCCTCACGCTCGCCTTCGATCCGAATGCGCCGGCCTGGGGCATCAACTTCCAGCGCACCGTGCGCCGCAAGAACGAAGAGCTGCTGTGGACCGGGCATCAGCGCAACCAGGGATTGCGCCGCATGGCCACCGCGGGCCTGCTGCTCGGCTTGAAGGACATCCGTCAGGGCCGCGGCTGGGAAGTGAAGCCGTACGCGTCGGGCAACGTCTCGGATGCGCCGGGCCGGGTGCCGGCCCAAGACTGGCGGCGCGGCGGCGGCGTGGGCGCCGACGTGACCTACAACTTCACGCCGAGCCTGCGCGGCGTCGCCTCGATCAACACCGACTTCGCCGAGACCGAGGTGGACCAGCGGCTGGTGAACCTCACGCGCTTCCCGCTGTTCCTGCCCGAGCGGCGATCGTTCTTCCTCGACGGCGCGACGTTCTTCGACTTCGCCAACCGCGCCTTCTTCTCGCGGCGCATCGGCCTCGACGCCAACGGACAGCCGCAACGCATCGACATCGGCAGCAAGATCACCGGGCAGGCGGGCCGGCAGGACGTGGGGGCGCTCTACGTGCGCACCGGCGAGGATGGCGGCGCGCTCGGCGAGGACTTCCTGGTGCTGCGCACGCGCCGCCGCATCCTGCAGCAGTCGTACGTGGGCGCGCTGTACACGGGCCGGTCGACGCGTGGCCAGGACGCCCTGGGCACGCGCCACACCGTGGGCATCGATGCCCGGCTCGCCACGCGCACCTTTTTCGGCAACAAGAACCTCGACGGCTCGGCGTTCTTCCTGCAGGCCACCAACGCCAGCGGCCTCGGCAGCAGCCGGGCCTTCGGCGGCTTCGTGTTCTACCCGAACGACATCTGGGAAGCGGGCTCGGGCTTCACGAACGTGGAGCCCCTGTTCGATCCCGCCGTCGGCTTCACGTCGCGGCGCGGCTTCCGGCAGTACAACCCGTTCGCCTTCTACATGCGGCGGCCGCCCACGCGGCACCCGACGATCCGGCGTTATGGCTGGGGCATCGCCACCGATCTCTACACCGACATGGACAACCGGTGGGTGACGCGTGAGGTGAACGTCCGGCTCGGCCGCGTCGAGCTGCACAGCGGCGACAGCGTCGAGGTGAACGTGGTGCCGTCGTACGAGCGGCTGCAGGCGCCGTTCACGATCAGCAGCGGCATCACGCTGCCGGCCGGCCGCGACTACAGCTTCACGCGCTACTCGGCCACGTTCTTCACCGCCACCCAACGCCTCGTCTCGGTCCGGCCACGCGTCGAATGGGGCGGCTTCCTCTCGGGGCATCGCCGCCAGATGAGTTTCGACGTCGGCATCCGGCCGCGGCCCGGCGTCACCCTCAACGTGTTCAACGAGTGGAACAACGTCGATCTCGCCGAAGGGGCGTTCACGACGCGGCTGCACCGCCTGATCGCCGACACCCAGTTCAGCCCCTTCATGTACCTCGTGAACAACGTGCAGTACGACTCGGTGAGCCGCGTGATCGGCTGGCAGTCGCGCTTCCGCTGGATCGTCACGCCGGGCAACGACGTGTTCGTCGTCTACACCCACAACTGGGTCGACGACAGCCTCGACCCCTCGTCACGCTTCCGCACCCTCGATCGGCGCGGCGCGGCGAAGGTCGTCTACACGAAGCGCTTCTAGTCAGCGGGCCGGGGCTGGCGGCTCGAGGCGCGACGCTCGCGACTACTCGAGCACGGCGCCGCGATCGCCGGGCAGGAGCAGCTGACGATGCGCCCATAGCGGCGCGATGCCCTGCCGCATCACCTGCTCGTGGAACGCGCGCAGGTCGAAGGCCGCGCCGCGCGCCGCCTTCACGTCGGCACGCAGCTTCAGCATCGCCATCTTGCCGAGGAAGTAGCCGCCGTAGGTCGGATCGTAGGTGCCGCGCTCGGCCTCGGCGCGCGCCGCCGGCGCCGGCAGGTGCGCGCGCGTCTCGAACAGCCGCGCTGCATCGTCGACCGTCCACTCGCCGGTGTGTTGCCGGATACCCGAAATGAGTCGGCAGATGCGTGTCAGCGCCTCGCTGGCCTGCGCCATGCGGTAGCGCGGGTCGTCGGCGCGAAAGCCCTCGTCGAGCATCATCTGCTCCACGTAGTGGGCCCAGCCGTCCTGGCCCGACGACGGCTGCGGGAACGGATTCAACCCGATCCAGATCCGGCGGATCTTGCCCGGTGTCTGCCGCATGAACACGCTGTGCACGTAGTGCCCGGGCATCACCTCGTGCGCGGCGATGACCGTCAGGGTGAAGGTGTTGAACTTCTGGAGCCAGGCGTCCTGCCGGGCCGCGTCCCACTCGGCCTGCGCGTCGGTGACGTAGAAGTAGCTCTTCACCGGCGTCGGCTCGAGCGGCGGCGACGAGTGCATCGACGCCAGGCCGAGGTCGAACGGCGGCGCCGCGGCGACGTTCACGCGTTCGGACGCCGGCAGCGTCACCAGCCCCTTCGCGACGACGAACGCCTGCAGTTCGTCCACGGCCGTCTGCGCCGCCGCCACGAGCTCGCCGCGCTTCGGATGCCGCGTCAGCACGTCCTGCCACACCGCCAGCGCGGGGCGCTTCGGGTCGACCTTCGCCGCCGCGGCCGTGAAGGCGGCGTCCTGCACGGCGAGTTCGCGCTCGCCGATGGCGAGCAGCTGCGGCGCCGGCGTGTCGATGAGCTCCTCGGCGCGATAGCGCGCCTCGAGGTTGTCGCGTCCCACCTGGTAGCGGCCGTTCGCCGTCGGCAGCTTCTCGCGTTCGAACCAGGCGACGAAGGCGTCGATGGCCTGGGCCGCCTCGGCGCCGGCGGCCAGCAGCTCGGCCTTCTTCGCGGCGTCACCGAGGCCGGCGAAGGCCAGCGGCATGTCGACCGTGAGCATGCCCGACGCGCCCTTCAGCATGCGCACGCCGCGTTCGGCCATCACCTTCGGCGGATCGGCGATGTTGGCGCGTGCCGCCGTCAGCAGCAGCGGCACCCCGCGCAGCTTGGCGACGATGCGCGTAGCCCGTACCTCGGCGGGCGCGGATTCCATCGTCATCAGGTTGTGCACGCCGTCGGAGATGGCCGACGCGTACACCATCAGGTTCTTCTGCCACGTGCGGTTGCCCTCGAGGTCGAGCAGCCACGCGTCGATGAGCCCGGCCACGATGCGGTGATCGACGCGCTCGTCGGGCGTCAGACCGTCGGCGGGAATCGCCTGCAGCCGCCCCCGCAGCGCCTTCCAGGCCTCGATCTCGGCATTCACCGCCGGGGCGCTGAAGTCCTCCAGCCGATCGTCGTACTGGTGGAGGCCGTTGCCGGCGGCGATCGACGGATGGTGCGACGCGAAGTGATCGAGGAACGCGTCGACGAAGGCGTCGAAGCGCTCGACGGGCGGCGCCGTCGGCGTCGACGGCGCGCAGCCCGACAGCACCGCCGCGATCGCGGCAACGAGGAACGCGTGGCAGGCACGGAAGCGTGACATGCCACGCATGGTATGGAGCCGGGGCTCGATCAGCGGGGCTGGGCACAGCCGACGCGCCCGATCGAGGCCCGCCGCCTAGCGCTGCGCGACGTTCGAGCCTCGCGCCTTCGCGCGCGCGGCGGCCAGTCCCTGCACCGACGGCGTGCGGTTCGGCGTGCGCAGCAGCGCCTGCTCGAACGCGGCCGCGGCCTCGGCGTGACGGCCGGCCTCCGCGAGCAGCTCGCCGTAGGTTCGAACGCCGGCTTGATCGGCTCCGGCGGCCCGGAGGGCGCGGCCATGGTCTGCTCGATGTCGGCGGCCTCTTTCGCCAGCGCCACCGCCTGGTCGCGCTGCCCCGCCGCCGCGCGGATGATCGCCGCCAGTTCCTTCTCGCGGATCGCGTGCGGACGCGCGGCGTAGGCGTTGGGACCGGCCGCGGCCTTCTCGCGGATCGCGGTGAGACGCGCCAGCGCCGCATCGGCCGTGGCGCGGTCGCCCAGCTTCGCGGCGCTCACGCCGACGATGTAGATCCACGACGCCGCGCCGTCCGAGACGCCCATGCTGTTGCCGGGCATCGCCATGCCGGGCATCCCCGGCATGCCGGCGTGCTGATCGGCTCCGGCAGCCGGCGCCTCGGCGGGCAGATCGAACTTTTCCCACCGCGCCGATTCCTGGATGTAGCGCGCCCGCATGCCCAGCCAGCCGTCGCGAATCGCGCCGTTCTGCGGATTGCGATCCGCGGCCGCCTTCGCCAGATCGACGTCCTTCTTCGCCTCGTCGTGCTTGCCGAGCATCGCGTGGGCGTAGGCCAGCCAGCCGAGCGTGTGGAAGTCTTCGCGCCCCTCGGGCAGCTTCATCTTCGCGTTGAGCTCGGTGGCGGCCTTGTAGGCGTCGACGTTCGACGCCGCCACGCGCTCCCACATCCCGCGCTGCACGTAGATGTGCGACGGCATGTGGAGGGCGTGCGCCGCCGAGGGCGCGATCTTCGCGTAGGCGTTGGCGGCGTCGAGCGCCAGCGGCGCGTGATCGGGATCGTCGAACGCGTGGATGATGAAATGCGCGGCGCCGGGATGGTTCGGGTTGGCGGCGAAGATCTTCTCGACGATCGACGCCGCGAGCGCCTGGCGGCGGAAACCGGCATCGCCCGGACGCACGGATCCGAGCAGCGACAGCGCGTAGAACGTCGCCACCTCGTGGTCGTCGGGCCACTGCTCGTACATCCGCGCCATCGCGTTCGAGTAGGCGATGTCGCGGGCCAGCTTGTCGCCGGCGCCGAAGTACAGCACGTCCTGCGCGTCGAGGAACGCCTGCTCTTTCGGCAGCGTGGCCTTCGCGCGCCGCGCCGCGTGCGTGGCCCCGAGTTTCTCGAGCGCGGCTTTCGCCTTCGGCACGTCCTGCTGGGCCCACAGCGGGTGGTTGTGGCTCATCGCCTCGCCCCAGTAGGCCATCGCGAACGACGGATCGGCCTTCTCGGCCTCCTGGAACGCCACCGCCGCTTCGTCGAACTGGAAGTTGTGCAGCGCTTTCACACCGGTGAGGAACGCGGTCTGGGCCGACGCGGCTCCCGAGGTCGGGAACGCGATCGCGCCGAACTGCTGCGTGGAGGGGCGGGCGGCGAACGTGGCCACCAGCACCGACAGGACGAGCACGAACGCCGAACGGGCACGTGACATGAGCGAGCCTCCGGAACGGAAGACGGATGCCGGGCGCGATGGATTGGACGGAACGCCGCCCAGCTTACACCGGAGGCGCCGGCCGTCGCGTGACGCGGAAACTCAGCAGTCGCGCCGGGCCCTCGGTGGCCACGGCCAGCCGCGACGGCGTGAGGTAGGCCAGGCCCTCCGGCCGTTCCGCGCCTTCCAGCGGCAGATCGAACGTGTCGAGCAGCTCGAGGGCCGACGGCGTGGCCCGCATCACCGCCAGCCGGCGGCTCTCCTCAGAGAGCAGCACGAACAGGCCGCTCACCGGATCTACGGCGACGTCGGCCAGATCGTCGAGCACCCGCTTGGCGTCGCGCGGCAGCCGGTAGTCGATGTCGAGCGCCAGCGTGCGGCGATCGAACACCCGCACGCGCCGCGGCTTGTGCTCGTGGACGGCCACGAGCGCCGCGCGGCGCGTCGGCGACAGCGCGGCCGGCGCGTAGGCCAGTCCCTCGAAGCCCTTGTTGCGGCGCGTCCCCGGCCGCGGCAGCGGTGTGGCCCGCACCAGATCCGGCCCGCGCGGCGTGACGCGCAGTTCGAGAAGCGTGCCGCACTCTTCGGCCAGCGCCCAGACGGTGCCGCCGTCGTCGCTCGTCGCGATGCCTTCCAGGTCGCCCAGCGCGGGATGCAGATCCGGGCCGGCCCAGAGCGTGGCGGTGGCGCCGCGCATCCGGTAGATGCCGAGGTCGTCCTCCACCAGCAGCAGGCCGGCGCGGCTGACGGCCACGCCGCTGGCGCCACGGATGGGCAGCGCCCGCACGGATTGCAGGGCGAACGCGAGGCGGACGGGCGGACGGCGCGGCGGCACGGGAAGCGACGAGGACCGCGAGGCACGGCCCCGCTTGCTCCTATACTCTACACACCGTTTTTCCCCTGGAGCTCGCCATGCGCATCCGACGTCTCGTGCTCGCGTCCGCCGGTCTCGTTGCCGCCGCCACCGCTTACGCCGTCGCCCAGCAGCAGGCCGCCGAGGCGCCGGCCTCGGCGCGTCCGGGCATGACGCGCCCCGCCGTCGCCGGCCTGCACGGCCTGGTGGCGTCGGGCCATCCGATCGCCAGTTCCGCCGGCCTGCAGATCCTGCTGAAGGGCGGCAACGCGTTCGACGCCGCCGCCGCCGTCGGCTCGATGGCCGCGCTCGGTGAGCCCGAGATGAACGGCATCGGCGGCAACGGCTTCATGACCATCTTCCACAAGGGCACCAACAAGGTGTGGTCGCTCTCGATGGCCGGCGCGGCGCCGAAGGCGCTGAAGCCGGAGGACATGACGCCCGAGACGCTCAACGCCGGCATGAAGGCCGGCATCACGCCGGGCAATCTCGGCGGCTATCTCGTGCAGCTGCAGCGCTTCGGCACCATGAAGGTGGCCGACGTGTTCGCCACCGCCATCGAGTACGCCGAGAAGGGCTACCCGATCGACCCGATGCTGGCGCAGTCGATCGCGCGCGGCCGCAACAACCTGGCGAAGTATCCGACCACCGCGAAGATCTTCATGCCCAACGGCGAGCCGCTGAAGGCCGGCGAGCTGCTGAAGAACCCGGACTACGCGGCCACGCTGCGCAAGCTGGTCGAGGCCGAAGCGGCGGCACTGAAGAAGGGCGCGTCGCGTGAGGCGGCGATCCAGGCCGCCTACGACCGCTTCTACAAGGGCGACATCGCGCAGGAGTTCGAGCGCTTCTTCAAGGAGAACGGCGGCGTGCTCACGGCCGCCGATCTCGCGGCGTACAAGCCGGAGTGGCAGGAGCCGCTGCACACGACCTACCGCGGCCACGACGTCTACAGCAACCCGGCCACCTCGCGCGGCGGCTTCGAGGTGCTGATGGGCGCCAACCTCGTCGAGGGCGTGGATCTGAAGGCCGCCGGCGCCCTGTCGCCGGCGCACCTGCACGCCGTGATCGAGTCGATCAAGATCTCGAAGAGCGACATCTACCGCTACGTCGCCGATCCCGCGTTCGTGAAGGTGCCGCAGTCGGGCCTCATCTCGCGCGACTTCGCGTCGCTGCGCCGCCAGCTCTTCGATCCCACCAAGGCCATTCCGTACCCGCCGGCCGGCACGCCCGAGGGCTCGCCCATGTCGTCGCCGCGCGCGCAGGGCCCGGCGTGGGACGAGCACTACGACGGCGAGCTGCACACGACGTCGTTCGAGATCGTCGACAACTTCGGCAACGCCGTCGGCGTGACGCCGACGCTGGGCGGCCTCTTCGGCAACAACGTGGTGGTCGGCAACACCGGCCTGCTGCTGAACAACGGCATGCGCATCGGCTCCACGTCGCCCTACCCCACCGACGTGAACTACGTCGGCGCCGGCAAGATCCCGATCCTGAACAACTCGCCGGTCGTCGTGCTGAAGGACGGCAAGCTCGCCTACGTGTTCGGCACGCCCGGCGGCGAGACCATCGGCCAGACCGAGTTCCAGGTGCTGCTGAACCTGGTGGACTTCGACATGCCGGTGCAGGCCGCCATCGAGGCGCCGCGCCTCGTGCTCGACGCCAACCCGAACTTCTACAAGCCGGGCGCCGCGATCACCGTGCAGATCGAGAGCCGCGTGCCGCCGGCCACCATCGCCGCGCTGAAGGCCATGGGCCACAAGGTGGACGTGCTGCCCGGCTGGGGCAGCCTGGGCCACATGCAGGTGATCCGCATCGACCAGAAGACCGGCGCGAAGACCGCCGGCGCCGACCCGCGCCGCACCGGCTACGCGATGGGCTACTGACGCCGACGACGCTGTAAGGTTCGGGAACCACCGTCGTGTCGATCGTGCAGCGCGCCACGCGCGCCGTCAGCGGATGGACCGATCCGATCAGCCGCGACCTGAGCCGGTCGGGCGACCTCTTCGTCGCCCAGTTCCGGCTCGGGCTGCTGTGCCTGCTGGCGCTCGTCCCGATCACGACGTCGATCGCCAACCCGGGACTGGTCGAGAACTGGCTGGGCCTGGCCTCGATCGCGGTGGCGCTGGGCTTCGCGGTGTGGTTCGAGCGCCTCGCCGCGCGCGCCGTGCCGCCGACGTGGCTGGGGTTCGCCACCAGCCAGTTCGACGTCGCCGTGATCTCGCTCGGCTTCGTCAGCTTCATCGCCGCCGGCCGGCCGATCATCGCCTCGAACAGCCTGGTGCACTACACGATGTACTTCGTGGCGCTGGCCGGCACCGGCCTGCGCTACGACCCGCGCGTCTGCCTCTCGGCGGGTCTCGCGGCGCTGGCGCAGTACGGCGCCATCGTCACCTGGGTGGCGATCTACCGCCCCGAGGTGTGGACGATGTCCACCGTCTACGGCGTGTTCCAGTGGGACTCGCAGGTGAGCCGGCTCGAGCTCATCGCCGTGGCGACCATCATCCAGACGGCCGCCGTGATTCGATCGCGCACGTTCTGGCTCGACTCGATGCGCGATCAGCTCACCGGCCTCTTCAACCGCGGCTTCTTCGACGAGAGCTTCGCGCGCCTGCTGGCCGGTCACGGCCTGCGGCCGACGCCGTTCACCGTCGCGCTCATCGACCTCGACGACTTCAAGAGCGTGAACGATCGCTACGGCCACGCCGCCGGCGACGACGCGCTGCGCTTCGCGGCGTCGCGTCTGCGCGAGGCGTTCCGCGACGGCGACATCATCGCCCGCTTCGGCGGCGAGGAATTCGCCGTGCTGCTGCAGACCGATCGCGAGAGCGCCGTCGCCAGACTCGACGGCTGGCGCGCCGGCCTCTACGCGTCGCCACGCATCCCGCGCCTCTCGGCCAGCGTGGGTGTGGCCAGCCTGCCCGAAGACGGCACGACACGCGCGCTGCTCGACGTGGCCGATCGTCGGCTCTACGCCGCCAAGGCGGCGGGCCGCAACCGCACGGTGGCCGACGGCCACGAAGCCGCCTGAGGAGATCCCTGATGCGATCGCTGCCCCGCCCTCTCGTCGCGATCGCGCTGCTCGTGGCGCTCGCCGCCGCCGAACGCGCCGCCTCGCACGTCGCCGCGCAGGCACCAGCCGCCGCGCCGGCCTTCGAGGTGGATCCGCGCTGGCCCACGCTGCCGCCGCAGTGGACGCTCGGCCAGGTCACCGGCGTGGCCGTCGACGCCCAGGATCACGGGTGGGTGCTGCATCGCCCGTGGTCCCTCGAGAGCGACGAGAAGGCCCAGAATCCCGAGGCCGCTTGCTGCACCGCGGCGCCGCCGGTGATGGAGTTCGACGCCGCCGGCCACTACCTGCGAGGCTGGGGCGGCCCGGGCGAGGGCTACGAGTGGCCCGAGGACGAGCACGCCATCTTCATCGACCACAAGCGCAACGTGTGGATCACCTCCGCCGGCGGCCCGCGGCTGGCCGGCGGCAAGGAGAACATGATCCTGAAGTTCACGAGCGACGGCCGCTTCCTCTTCCAGATCGGGAAGCGCGGCCAGAGCAAGGGCTCACTCGATACCGCCAACGTGAACAACGCGGCGGACGTGTACGTGGAGCCGACGACCAACGAGCTCTACGTCGCCGACGGCTACGTGAACCGCCGCGTGATCGTCTACGACGCCGACACCGGCGCCTTCAAACGCATGTGGGGCGCCTACGGCAACGCGCCCGACGACGCCGCGCCCAAGGGCCTGGCGCTCGAGGGCCCGCCGCCGCAGCAGTTCAACCTGGTGCACGGCGTGCGGGTCTCGAAGGACGGCCACGTCTACGTGAACGACCGCCGCAACAACCGCATGCAGGTGTTCAGCACCGCGGGCAAGTTCGAGCGCGAGATCTTCATCGAGCGCAAGACCAAGCTGCTCGGCACGTCGTTCGCCGTGGGCTTCTCGCCGGACGCGGCGCAGCGGTATCTCTATCTCGCGGATGCCGGCAACGGCAAAGTGCGCATCTACGACCGCGCGTCGCTCACCGAGGTCGGCAAGTTCGGCCGCATCGGACGTTACGCCGGCCAGTTCATCTTCCTCCACGCGCTGGCGGTCGACTCCAAGGGCGACCTGTACACCGCCGAGGTCGGCACCGGGCGACGCATCCAGAAGTTCGTTCGGCGGTAGGTGTTATCTCGTGATGTGCGATGTGGCGATGTGGCGACGATCGGATGCTCGCATCGTGTGATCGGTTGAGCTGACGGGCCGCGTCAGCGACCACCGGGCCGCGGGTGCGGGCAGGGCGTTCGCGCGGCCGTCCGGAGCACGCCGCGCTCGCGTGAGACGGCAAACGACAAGGCGGCGCCGAAGTCCGCGTGGGGTGTTCAGCGACACGCGACCGCGCGTGTCAATCGCCCGATGACAGTGGGGCCCACGCGGACTTCGGCGCCACCTTGCCGTTTGCCGTCTCACGCGTGCGCGGCGTGCTCCGGACGGACGCGCGAACGCCCTCCCCGCACCCGCGGCCGTATCTCGTCGCCAACGCGGCCCGTCAGATCATCAGATCACGCGATGTGGGCATCCGATCACCCGATCACCACATCGCACGATCACGAGATCTCACGGCGCCGCCGCCCTAGCGTCCCGCCGCGGCGCGCCCGATCTTGATGATGTTGTCGGCCTCGCGCCCGTTCACGAGCAGCGCCGTGTAGCCCTGCTTCACGCGCATCTCGATGTCGGTGGCGTTGGCCGTCAGCATGTTCACGAGCTTCACGCGCTTGGTCTCGGCCAGGATCTCCTGGTTGCCCTTCTCCGCCGCCGCGCGATCGCCCTTCAGCGCACCGGTCAGCGAGCCGATGCCGCAGGCCAGGATGCTGTAGCCGCCGATGTCGGCGATGTCCTTCGCCTGCGATACCGCCAGCGGATCCTCGAGCATCAGCATCGCCACCGTGTTGCCGTCGGGGTGCGCCGCCGAGAACACGTTGGCGCGGGCGTCGGCGAAGAGGCTCACCGCCTGCCGGCCCTGATCGAGGTTCTCGATGTGCGGCAGCGTGATGCCGTCGGCGCCCATCGCCAGGATCTCCTTGATGCGCGTCAGCGTCACGGCCGGGCCGGCTTCGGCCATCGGCGGGATGCGCACGAGCATCAGCTTGCGGCCGGGCGTGCCCTTCTTGCCCAGGCCTTCGCTGATGGCCATGACGGCATCGCGGTCGTAGTGCTCTTCGAGGTTGAGGAACACGAAGTCGACGAGCGGATTGGCCGCGAGCTTCTGACCACCGGCCACCGTGTAGACCGCCGGGCCGCGATCGGGACCGCGGGGGGCCGGGTTCTCGTCGGGCACATAGATACCGAACGCGGTCTTGCCCGCCGCCCACAGGTCGAACGCCGCCGGACGCGTCTGCGCCGTGGCCGCCGTGGCCGTCACCAGTCCCATCACCGCCGCCAGCATCCCGAGTCCGTGCCGCATGTCGTCTGCCTCCGGGCGACGATTCTATCCCGCCGGAACGCTGGCGCGGCAGGCGGCGCGCTATCATGATCGCGACGTGCGCCGTTCGATCGCTGCCCTGTGTCTCGCGCTGGCCGTCGCGGCGGCCACGCATCTCGCGCGCGCCCAGGCGCCCTCGCCCGCGCCCATCACCGTGGTCTCGGCGCAGGGGCGCCGGGGCCTCACGGTCACCACGATCAACGGCGGCGAGTACCTCTCGCTCGACGACGTCGCCACCGCGTTCGGCCTGACGCTGCGCGACGACCGCGTCACCGGCACCTCGAGCGTGAGCGCCGGCGGACGCTCCGCCATCCTGACCCCGGATCGCACGGCCGTGTCGGTGCAGAACCGGCTGGTGTCGCTGGCCGCGCCGCCGCTGAGGCAGGACGGCCGCCTCGTCGTCACGCCCGAGTTCGTCACGCGCGTGGTCGCGCCGGTGCTCGACCGCCGCATCGACTTCCGCCGCGCCGGCCGGCTCTTCGTCGTCGGCGATCTGCGCGTGCCGCGCGTGGTGGTGCGCGGCGAGTTCGCGCCCACGGCGGCCCAGGTCACGCTGGAGATCTCGCCCGCCGCCGAGGTCAGCGTGACGCAGAGCGGCAGCCAGCTCGTCGTCGCCATCGCCGCCGACGCGCTCGACGCGGCGGTGCCGACCGTGCCCGCGCAAGGGCTGCTGCAGCAGATCCGCCCGGGCGATACGCCATCCACGCTCGTGCTGGCCACCGGGCCGCGCTTCGCGAGCTATCGGGCCAACGCCACACCGATCGACGCCGGCACCACGCGCCTCGTGATCGATCTGCTGGCGGCCGGCGCCGAGAGCCTGTCGGCCGGCGGCACCGCCGCGCCCGCCGGCGCCAACGCCCCCGTCAACGCCAGCGCCGCCGCCGGTGCCACCGGCCGGCATCGATCCCACGCAACCGGCGCAGGGCACCGGCCTGCGGACGATCGTGATCGACCCGGGCCACGGCGGCGACGCCAACGGCACCGAAGGCCCGGGCGGCACGCTCGAGAAGAACGTCACGCTGCAGGTGAGCCGCCGGCTCAAGGCCCTCATCGAAAGCCGGCTCGGCCTGCGCGTCGTGCTCACCCGCGACGACGACCGCACGCTCGATCAGGATCAGCGCGCCGCCGTCGCCAACAACAACCGCGCCGATCTGCTCGTGAGCATCCACGCCAACGCGTCGGTGCGCTCGTCGGTGAAAGGCGCCGAGGTCTACTACCTGTCGGTCGACCGCGCGAGTCTCGAGTCGCGTCGCGCCATCCAGCAGCCGGGCCAGACGCTGCCACAGCTCGGCGGCGGATCGCGCGCCATCGAGCTGATCCTCTGGGAAACCGCGCAGCTGCGGCATCTCGAGCAGTCGGCGGCGTTCGCCACCGTGGTCGACGCGACGCTGCGCGCGAAGATCGCGATGAGCCCGAGCCCGGTGCAGCAGGCGCCGTTCCGCGTGCTGGTCGGCGCCAACATGCCTGCGGTGCTGGTCGAGATCGGCTACCTGTCGAATCCCGATGAAGAGAAGGCGCTGGCGAGCGGCGTCTATCAGGACAAGGTGGCGCAGGCGCTGCTCGACGCCATCACCGCGTACCGCGCGCAGCTCGAGAAGCCGGCGCCATGACGACGCGTCGCGTGATGCTGGCGCTGGGCGTCGCGGTGGTCGCCGTGGCGCTCGGCTGGTGGCTCTTCGACACGCTGGGCCGACGCCTCGCCGAGCCGCCGCCGGACGCCGACGTGGCGCCGGTGAAACCGGCCGCCGCGCCGAGCGCCGCGCCGCACATCGCCGCCACCCTGTTCTTCGTGGCCGAGGACGGCGTGTCGCTGCAGGGCGTCGCCGCCGACGTGCCGCTGAAGGACACGCCGGCCGCGCAGGCGAAGGCGCTGGTGGAAGCGCAGCTCGCCGCCGAACCGCCCGACACGCTGACGCGCGCGGTGCCCGCCGGCGCCGCCGTGCGCGGCGTGTTCCTCACCGGACGCGACGACGCCTACGTGGATCTCGACGGCGCGTTCGCCGCCAACCTCGCCGGCGGGTCGCGCAACGAGCTGCTCGCCACCTACGCGATCGTGTCGGTGGTCACGACCAACCTCACGTCGGTGTCGCGCGTGCAGCTGCTCATCGACGGCCGCGAGGTCGAGTCGCTGACGGGACATGTGGACTTGCGGGAGCCATTGCGGAAGAATGACTCGTTGATCCGCACGCCCTGACGGCCTCCATGACCAGACAATTCGACCGCGCCCCGGGCGATCTGCGCCCCGTCACGATCACCCCGCACTACCTCGCGCACGCCGAAGGCTCGGTGCTCATCGAGGTGGGCCATACCAAGGTGATCTGCGCCGCCTCGATCGAGGACCGGGTGCCGCCGTTCCTCCGCGGCAGCGGCAAGGGCTGGGTGACGGCGGAATACGGCATGCTGCCGCGCGCCACCAATACCCGCACCACGCGCGAGGCCTCGCAGGGCAAAGTGGGCGGCCGAACGATGGAGATCCAGCGGCTCATCGGCCGCTCGATGCGGTCGATCGTGCGGCTCGAGCGCCTCGGCGAACGCACCATCTGGCTCGACTGCGACGTCATCCAGGCCGATGGCGGCACGCGCACGGCGTCGATCACCGGCGCCTTCGTCGCCATGGTGCTCGCCTTCGGCAAGCTGAAGCAGACCGACGGGCTCGCCATTCCGGTGAACGACTACGTCGCCGCCACCAGCGTCGGCATCGTCGCCGGCATGCCGCTGCTCGACCTCGCCTACGAGGAAGACTCGAAGGCCGAGGTCGACATGAACGTCGTGAAAACCGGCGACGGCCGCTTCGTCGAGATCCAGGGCACCGCCGAGAGCGAGCCGTTCGATCAGCGCGCCCTCACCGGCCTGCTCGACCTCGCCAGTTCCGGTATCGACCGCCTCATCGAGGCCCAGCGCGCGATCTGCGGCCCGATTCTGGGCCGCTGATGCGCACGTTCTTCCTCGCCACGACCAATCCGCACAAGGTGCGCGAGGTGCGCGACCTGGTGCGCGACAGCGACGTGCGGATCGAGCCGCTCGATCTCACGGGCGTCGACGAACCCGACGAGAACGGCACGACGTTCGAGGCCAACGCGCGGATCAAGGCCCTGCACTACGCGCGGCATGCCGCCGGGCCGGTGATCTCCGAAGACTCGGGCCTCGCCATCGACGCGCTGCACGGCGCCCCCGGCGTGCACTCGGCGCGCTTCCTCGGCCCCGACGCCACCTACCCGGATCGATTCGCGGCGATCCTGCATCGCCTCCAGGGCGTATCCGACCACCACCGCTCGGCCCGCTTCGTGTGCGCGCTGGCCGTGGCCGAGGGCGACCGGGTGCTGTTCGAGACGCGGGGCGTCGTCGAGGGCCGCATCGCCCACGCCGCCGCCGGCGACGGCGGCTTCGGCTACGACCCGATCTTCTGGATGCCGGAGTTCGGCTGCACCCTGGCGGAGGCCGGCGCGTTGAAGGCGGCGGTGAGCCACCGCGCGCAGGCGGTGCGGGCCTTCGCGCACTGGGTACGGCTACAGTAGAGCAGGCCCGCCGTGCTCCAGATCGAACGCTCGGAACGCAGCCGCACCGCCATCCTCGACGCCGCGCTCGAGCTGTTCTCGCATCGGGGCTACGGCGCCACGAGCATGCGCGACATCGCCGGCAAGGCCGGCGTGTCGACGGGCAGCGTCTACCATCACTTCGCCGACAAGGAAGCCATCTTCCTGGCCCTGCTCGAGCAGTTCAAGGCGGTGACCGAGCGGCCGGACTTCCCCATCAACGTCGTGCTCGAACGCGGCGACTTCATCCACGACCTCACCGCCCTCGGCGAGGCGGCGCGCGAAGTGCTGGCGCGCTGGCGTCCCTATCTCGCCCTCTTCTACGTGGACGCGGTGGAGTTCGACGGCCGCCACATCCAGCGTTTCTACGGCGATCTGGCCGAGCGCTTCGAGCAGTTCGCCGACGCGCATCGCGCCTCGCTGGCCCTCGACTCGCATTTCCGCGACGACGTGCCCGCCGGCGCCGCGCTGGTGTTCGCGACGCGCGTCTTCATCTACTACTTCTCGGTCGAATCGCTCTTCGGCGTGGAACGGCAGATGGGCCTGCCGACGCCCGACGCGGTGCGCCTCATCGCCGGCATCCTGCGCCGCGGCATGATGCGCGACGCCGCCGGATCCTAGGCGCGCGGCGGCAGCCCGAGCACGCGCATCTCGTGTTCCACGAGGTGCCGCAGGCCTTCATCCAGCGGGCGCGGCGCGAAGCCGAGTTCGCGTTCGGCCTTGGCGCTCGACGCCAGATACGTCACGCCGCTCACCACCCGCAGCGTTTCACCTGACAACTGCAGCGGCAGCGGCACCACCGCCTCCACGCCCGACATCAGCAGCGACAGCGCCCGCACCACCGCCGGCGGGATGCCGGCCAGCGGGGCGGCGCGGCCGCTGTAGCGCGACGCGATCCGCACGGCGTCGCGCAGCGTGTGCGGTGGCCCGGCGATCACGTAGCACTCGCCGGTGCGGCCGCGTTCCATCGCCTCGATGTGCGCGTGCGCGATGTCGTCGACGTGGCCCCAGCAGTAGGCCGTGACGGCCGGCACGAACGGCAGGCGGCGGCGCAGGTGGTCGACGAAGATCTGCCGCAGGGCGCTGGTGTCGCCCGGTCCGTAGATCGCCCCGGGCTGCACCACCACGAGGGGCAGGCCGGCCGCCATGGCCGGCAGGGCCACCTCGTAGTGCGCGCGCCACTTGGTCTCGTCGTAGACCGAGAGATGCGGGCCGTCGTAGCGATACGTCTCGTCCACCAGGCGTCCGTGCGTATCGGAGAACACGGCCACGGTACTCGTGTAGACGCCCTTCGCGATGCCCAGATCGCGCATCGCCTCGAGCACGTACCGCGTGCCGTCGACGTTGATCCGGGTGGCGAGTTCGCGGGCGTGCGGCTGGCCGGTCTTGTACCAGGCGGCGAGATGGAAGACGCCGTCGGCGCCCGCCATGCCGGCGCGCAGCGTGTCGGGCTCGGTGATGTCGCCGGCGTGGATGTCGCACCCGAGGCGGGCCAGCAGCGACGCCTTCTCGGGCGCGCGCGCCAGCACCGTCACGCGATGACCGCGCGTACGCAGCTGCTTGGCGACTTCGGCGCCCACGAAACCGGTGGCGCCGGTGACGAAGTAGCGAGCCACTAGGGGGATTGGCGCTCAGGATAGCGCACGTCCGCGGTCGCGGCGTCCCGACGGTCGGCGATTTTGCGTGCAGGTTACACGCGGGTCCGCGCCTGCGCGATCCGCTCCTCGGCCGTCTGGCGCTCGCGACGAGCGATGCGCGGCCAGGGCCTCGGCCAGCGCCACCGGATCGGTGGCGTCGAGTGACCAGTGGCGATGGGCCGCCGCGATGCCCTCGGGTCGCCGGGCGCGAGTCCGAGGTCGTCGTGCCAGCCGCGGGCCACGTAGTGCAGCTCCACGGCACTGGTGAGCGCGTGCCCTGCCTCGCGCAGCGCCTGCGTGGCCGGATGGCCCGACGGCAGCCGGCCGCAGCGTTCGCCCACCGCCTCGTCGGCCTCGCAGAACCGCGCGGTCTCGGCGTCGTCGGGTCGCGGCGACGCCGGATCCGCCACCCGCGCACGCACGCGTTCCACGTGTCTCGAGCGCGGCCAGCGCCTGCTGCGCCGCGGCCTGCTCGCCCACGGTGAGCGGCCGGCCGGGCGCGTCGGCCGCCAGCGTCGGCACCACGCGTCCGCCACGCGCCGCCGCGATCGCCGCACCGGCCACGCCGGCGGCCGCGATCGGCCAGATGGCGAGCGCGCCGCGCATCTTCATCGTCGTGCCGAAGGGCGTCGCCCATGCCGCCACGATGGCGCCAACGGCCAGCGCGACGCCGATCGCCGCCGCGTCGATGTTCACGGATTCCTCGTGCGCCCCGCCGCCGCGGAGGCGAAACGCCGCCAGCGCCCCGAGCGTCGCCCCCGCCAGCGCGTAGACGACCACCGCGAACCCGACGCCGTGGGAGGCGCTGCCCGGTGGCGCACCGGCCCGCACGCCCTCGGTGACGACGGTGGCCGCCAGCAACGCCGTGCCGGCGAACAACGAGAAGAACAGCCAGCGCTGCAGGAAGGGCGAGCCGGTACCGGGCGTCGTGGACACGGCGGCATTCTCTCAGACGGCGCGGCCGGCGCGCCGCCAGCCTGCCGCGGGCGCTACAATGGCGGAGCGCATGGTCCCGCCATGCGCACGGTCGGGGCGTAGCGCAGCCTGGTAGCGCACCTGCCTTGGGCGCAGGGGGTCGCTGGTTCGAATCCAGTCGCCCCGACCACTTCCTCGGCACGCCTCGGGCGTGGCCGGGACGACGGACTCAGGCATCCGCGCGGCGCGCCGCGCCGCGACTCGGCACGAATCCAGTCGCTGCCAAGCGCAGCCGAAGAGTATGTAGCCGCTAGGTAATGCTGGTCGGGCAGTTTAGACGACCAATCAGTGCACCTCGACCTTCACGTCGCCACTCGCTAGCCCCAATCCGACCGCGTTGACCCCTCGCACGCGTACGAAGTACGTGCCCGGCGGCACGCCGGGGAAGGTGACGCTCGTCACGGGCGACTGAACCTCAACGAAAGCAAGCGTCGCTCCCCGATACGCTCCAACTTCAAGCCGATACGTGGAGGGTGCCCCACCTGTCGCCGGAGCGTCCCACCGCAGCGTCACCGCAGAGCCGGTGATCATCGCGGCGAGATTGCCCGGCGCTCCCGCAGGCGCCGGACCGCTTCCAGAAACCAAAAGCACCTCGGGCGTCGAGGTGCCGTCACCTGCAGCGTTAACTGCACGCACGCGCAGTACGTAGGCTCCCGGTGGGACGTTCCCCACGGTGAGCGACTGCGCGAGCCCCATCGGAACCCTAATGTCGGTGCGATCCGATGACGCGCCGGCTTCGAGCACGTAGCCATCGACGACCTCTCCCGCCACAGCGGACGGCTGCCACTGCGCGTGCAGGACGCCGTTGACCAGACTTGCAGCGAGATTCTGTGGCGCGGCCGGGGGGCTGATTCCGTTGGCAGCGACCACGAACTCTACGTCCTCCGTCGGAGGCCCGGTACCGTAGTCATTGATGCCCCGCAGCCGCAGGAAGTAACGCCCTGGCGGCACATCGAACAACTGGTAGACCCCTGGAAGGCGCGGTGGGAACGTCACGAACTGCGCGGCCCCCGGCGACAAGCCACCATCGAGCCGGTAGCTGTGCGCGTTATCGAACGGCACGGGACTCCATGCGAAGGTGGCCGCGCGCCCGTCCGCAGCCGCTGTCAGCCTGGCTGGGATGCCGGGAGGCCCACCAGGCCCCTGCTCAATGGTGACAACAGAACCAGCGATCACGACGGTACCCGTGCGCGGCAACGGTAGTGGATTGGCCGTCACCGCGACAGGCACGCTGGCCGAACCCAGTCCACCAGTCGGGACGGCGAGCCATCCGGCGTTCGACGACGCAACCCACGGCGCGTCAACCACATTGGCTGTCAGGATGATGAGCGCGGAGCCTTGCTCAGGTCCAACCTGCACCATCGTCGGATTCACGAGGAATGCGGGCAAGTGACCGGACTGCGTCAGCGTGAACGTCGAGCTCGCGACCGATATCGTGACGATCCGCGGAGATGAATAGGGCCCGCGAGGCGCATATGAGTACCCCAGCAGCTGGCTGCCAGTGTGGGGTGAGGTATCGATGGACAACCATGAATCACTGCGCGATGCCGCCCAAGGACAGCCCGGGGCAGTGGTAACCGCGAGCTGCCCTGAGCCCCCGAACGGCGATCCGGTGGTGGAAACGGGTGCCAGCGAATAGGTGCACGTCGCGAAGGTCGCGACGCAACTCACGCTCGCGGCGTCGGTGACGACGCCGTCGGCGCAGTCGGAGGGTCCACTCCAGCCGGCGAAAGTCGAGCCCGAGCCGGGCGTAGCGATCAGCGCCGAAATGAGGCCGTCGGCGACAGGCATGCTGCAGGCGGCGCCGCAGCTGATCCCGGCAGGGAAGCTGGTTACTGTGCCAGCGCCACTCACTCCGACAGCCACGGTATGGGCGGCCCGCGGCGCGGCGTTGAAGCGAACCGAGCCGAAGAGACCCGGGACAATCGCATCACAATACTGTTCGAAATTCGCGGCGAAGCTGACCACGGAAGTGCCGGTGCCGTAGGTGACCTCGAACACGGTGAAGCGGCCCGCAACGGACCCGCAGCCCCGACTCGAGCCCGACACGTCCAAGCCCGGCTCGCCGGGCCCCTGCAGCGGATACCTGGTGGCCAAATTGTAGGTGCCAGGGACAAGCGGCCCGTTGTCTGGAGCAGCAAAGTCCAGACGCCACCAAAGGCTCCCCGGTCCCTGGAATCGGACCTCGACGCCGTTGGCGGAATTGCGTTCCGCGACGAACGGGCCATCGGCCGGAGTGTGCGCCCAGTCGCTCCCCTGCCCGACGTATTCACCAGGACGGCTGTGAATGACCAGCGTCGTCGGCTGCGCCATGGCGGGCGGCACCCAGGTGACCAGAGCTACCTGCAGCGCTACCGACATCCACGCGCCACGCCGTGAGAGTTCCCAATCCGGCCCGTCGCCCGAACCATCCATGATCGATTCTCCTGGAACGCTTCGTCGATGCCCACTCAGCCGCGAACGTCGGTCGCCGTGGGCAGCATCTTCTCGCCGGAACGGAAGATGATCCGCGTGGCCCCGATCACGATTTCGTCGCCATCACGCAACACCTCGGCAGCGCTGAGTCGCTGCCCGCGCAATGTCGTGCCATTCTTCGATCGGAGATCTTCGATCGTCACCATATCCTCGGTCACTCGCAACCGCGCGTGATGCCACGAGGTGAGCAGCGGCTCAAGGGGAGCGCCGACACTTGGATCGCGGCCAATGAGTGTCTCGCCATCGCGCAGAGCTACGGCGCGCGCTCCGATGAGCAGCCATGCCCGCACGATCGGCGCCGCGGGCGCCGGGTTGCGTCCGCCGACGAGGTCGACAGCCTCGGCGTCGAACGCATAGCCGCGGCCGTGCACCGTCCGAATCGCCACGGCGCTGTCGCCAAGCGCGTCGCGGATCTCGTGAATCGTACGGGACAAGCTCGCGTCTGTCACGAATGTGCCAGGCCACACACGATCGAAGAGTTCGCCCTTGTCGACGACGCGCGGGCGCTCTGAAATCAGCAGCCAGAGCACATCGAAGGCTTTCGGCGTCAGATGCGCCGGCGCGCCGGCGCGCACGAGCGACCTCGCGGAGCCATCGACGACGCAGTCGTGGAATCGAATGATCAATGCGGGCTCCGGCCGGCGGTGGCGGAGAGTATACGCTTGGCTAGACAAGGGCCGCAGACGTCGCTGCCAGTCACTAGCCGCACCGGCGCTCGACCGCGCGGTCGATGGCCGCCGGCGTTGGCGGACCTTCCGCTAGGCCAAGAGTGTGCAGCAGCTCGTGGATCACGACGCGCTCGGCAACGTCGCTCGGAAAGGTCTGAAATCGCTTGCCGCAGACGAACACGACGCGGCTTCCGGGCCCCGTGAAAGCCGCCAGGGCCCTCGCCTGACAAGCCGCCGCGTCGCTGCCATCGCGGAAGATGATGCGCGACAGCGCGTCCGTCGGGGCGAGCCCCATGGAGACCATGACCTCACGCAACGGTCGACCACCTCGGTCGGCGAAGTCGGAGAGCACGCGCGAGCACGACTCGCGAGACAGCCGTCGCGCGGCGCCGGACGCGGCACGGTCTATGGCCGCTGCGACCTCCCCAGCCTTCACCTCGTGATGGTTCACGGCGAAGGGTTCCACGCTGGATTCCGACCGGGCGTGGACCGGCACAAGACACAAAGCGCACAGGCACAGCGCGGCGAGCACACTGCCACCGAGACCTTCGGTGTAAGCGATGGACGAGAACATGGCGGCTCCTCGTGAGAGCCGCCTGGCCAGGCGGACTTGATGACGTCGTCGGCATCATCGGCCGTGCCGCCGTCGCAGGTCCTGACCGGATTCTTCGCCTTTTCTGATTTCGGACGCACCGGCCCGCCACACGCCCGTACGTGGTGTTTTGGCGAGTGACAGGGCCGGGCTGGATCGCTACCATGCCGACGTCGGGCACCCCCCTCAGCCCGCGACACCCCGCATGACGCTGTCGCCCGGAGCGCTGATCGGTCACTACCGCGTGCTTTCACTGCTCGGCCGTGGGGGCATGGGAGAGGTGTACGAGGCCGAAGACCAGACGCTGCACCGACGGGTCGCGCTGAAACTCCTGACGCCGCCGCTGGCCGTCGATCCGGCCGCGCTGGAACGGTTCAGGCGCGAGGCGCGTGCCGCCGCCACCATCACCGACCCGCAGGTGGTGACGGTGCATTCGATCGAGGAGTCGGACGGCATCCACTTCCTGACGATGGAGCTGGTCGAGGGCGTGCCGCTTCAAGCGGAGGTGCGCCCGGGCGGCCTGCCGTTGCCGCGGGCGCTCGGCCTAATGATCGGCATCTGCGACGGCGTGGCCTCAGCACACGACAAAGGCGTCGTGCACCGCGACCTGAAACCCGGCAACATCATGGTGACTGCCGGCGACCGAGTGAAGGTGCTCGACTTCGGTCTGGCCCGCCTGCGCGAGGCCTTCGGTTCATCAGAGTCCGTGGTCGACGGTCATGCTGCGACCGTCGCGGCTCTCACAAAGGCGCACCAGATCCTTGGCACCACGGCCTATATGTCGCCGGAACAGGCGGCGGGCGGCTCCGTCGATCACCGCTCCGATATATTCTCGCTCGGCACGATCTTGTACGAACTCGTGGCCGGCGAACGCCCGTTCAAGGGCGACACGGCGTTGGCCGTACTGACGGCCATCGCGCGTGACACACCGCGACCGCTGACCGAGGTACGCCGTGCGCTGCCACCCGACGTGTGGCGGATCGCCCGGCGCGCGCTGGCGAAGGAGCCGATCGAGCGCTACCAGAGTGCCCGCGACATGGGCCACGATCTGCGCGACCTGAGGCAACAGCTGAGCGACGGCGATGCCGAGGGCGCCGCCGCACTCGTGTCGACGCGTCCGCGCCGGTGGCGGACCGCGCTGCCGTGGACCGTGGTCGCTGGCCTGGCCGCGATGCTCGCAGTGGCGTGGATGCGGCCGGCGCCGGCCACTACCACAGGGGGCTCGGCGCTCCGCGTGTCGCTCACGCCGCCGCCAGAGACTGTGCTGCCGGTGTCCGTCGGAACGCTCGGCGCGGCGCTCTCGCCCGACGGGCGGCACGTCGCCTACGGCGCTGTCGGGCCGGATGGCCGAGCCTCCCTGTGGGTCCGTTCCCTCGACAGCACTGAATCCCGCAGGGTCACCGACTCACAGAATGCGACAGGCTGGTTGTTCTGGTCGCCGGATAGCAAGAGTCTCGGCTACGGCGCTGATGGCAAGCTCCGAGCACTCGACATCGACACCGGCCGAAGCCGCGTCATCGGCGATGCGCCTGGCTTCAGGGGCGCGGCCTGGGGCCGCGATGGCTCCATCCTCTTTGCGCCCACCGAAACCGGTGGACTCGTCCGTATGGCTGCCTCCGGGGGGGCGGTTACTCCGGTCACCACGCTCGATGCCGAGCGCGGCGAGACCTCCCACCGGATGCCGAGCTTTCTCCCGGATGGCGTTCATTTCCTCTATCGCGTGCAGGCCAAGACCGACGACGTGGCCGGGATCTACGTGGGGGCGCTCAACGACCCGGCGAGGCGACGGCTGGTTGCGGCTGACTCGCAGGGCGCGTACGCGCCAGAAGGGTTCCTGTTCTTCATGGTCGGCGGGACGTTGTTCGCACAGCGATTCGATCCCGTAGCCATCGCCCTGGCGTCGTCGCCAGTTCCACTGGCCACGCGCGTCGCGACCCAACGAGACCGGCACCGGCGGGTTCTCGGTCTCATCGACCGGTACCGTCGCCTATCGGCTCGGACCGCAGGGAGTTGCCACCAACTCTCTGCAGTGGTTCGCGCGCAGTGGCCGTCCCCTAGAGACGCTGCAACTCCCCGTCGGTTTCTATGGCGCACCCGATCTGTCGAGAAGCGGAAGACTCGCACTGCAGCGGCTCGACGGGGCTGGGACGAGCGATATCTGGGCCATCGACAGCGTCGACGCCCGTCCTCGGCGCGTCACGTTCGATCCCGCACAGGACGCGGCACCGATGTGGTCGCCGGATGAACGCTCGTTGTTGTTCTTCTCGAGCAGACACGGGCCTGGCGCCCTGATGCTCACGAGCCCTGCGGGCACGGGCGACGACCGGGTGCTGTTGGAATCCGAGAAGCGTTTCTACCCAGGCGGCTGGTCTCCGGACGGCCGGCGCGTCGTCTTCGCAGCGCGGTCGGCCGAGACCAAGTGGGACCTGTTCACCGTCGACGTCGACGAATCGCGACGCGTGCAGCCGTTCGTGGTGTCACCCTTCAACGAGCAGCACGCGCAGTTCTCGCCCGACGGCCACTGGATCGCCTATACGTCAGACGACTCCGGGGCGAACGAGGTCTACGTTCGCAGTTTTCCGCCCTCGGACGCGCCAGCCGTTCGCGTCTCCCCCGCCGGGGGCGCGCTGCCGCGATGGCGCGCCGACGGCCGCGAGCTGTACTACTTCCGCCCGGACCGGATGTTGATGGCGGCACCGATAAGCCTCCAGAAGGCGCGAGCAGAGGTGGGTGCCGCGGAACCGCTGTTCGTCGCTCCACGCCAGACGTTGTTCCTCAACCCGGCCGGCCAGGCGGCGGGCTACGTGCCAAGCGCTGATGGCCAGCGGTTCCTCATCACCAACACGCCGAACGAGCAGTCCCAGTCGATCGACCTCATCCTGAACTGGCCGGCGTTGGTGAGACGTCCGTGACACGCCAGGCTACCCGAACGGTCCTAGCTCGCCTCCGCCTTCGGCCGCAGACCCGGCCAACCTCCAACGCCGGGCCCGCGGAACGTCCGCGGACAGCCCCCTTGCTGGCTCACGCCCCACATCCGGTACTCCAAGCTCATTTCAGCGACGCATTGCGGGCCCAAGGCCTCGCTGACTGGCGCTGATCGGCTCGACAGCTCACGACACGCTAGACAGCAGGCGGCCGCGCCAGCGAACGCCCCTCCGACTTCCACGGTGCCTGGGGCCCACATGGCCCGACACACAGACCGTTTCGGTCGGACATGACCGCGTCGCCGCGAGCGGCTCGGCAAATCCCCCGCGCGCCGTGTGGATTTCCACGGCCTCGCACACCCGCATCCGCGCGCAGGCCCGGACGTGCTCGTGAAAAAGGGCACAAGCACGTTGGAACGATGCTTGCCCTGCTGGGCCGCGACAGCTGATGACGAAGCTGCGTCCCGCGCCAAGACGACGCCCACGGCCTTCCGGCAACGACCGGAGGGCGCGGACCGCCGTGCGCGCCGCGCACGACGGCGGGACAGACACAGTGGGGGTCCGATGAGCCACACCGTCCGCTACGATGACCGCGCCCCACGGCTCTTCTTCCTGGCTGCCGTCGTCTGGGCCGTGGTCGGCATGCTCGTCGGCGTCCTGATCGCCGCGATGCTGTTCATGCCGGCGCTGAACCTGGCGCCGTTCCTCACCTTCGGCCGCCTGCGGCCGCTCCACACGAACGCGGTCATCTTCGCGTTCTGCGGCAACATCATCTTCGGCGGCGTCTACCACTCGATTCAGCGGCTGCTGAAGACGCGGCTCTTCAACGACACCCTCACCACGATCCACTTCTACGGCTGGCAGTTCCTGATCGTCTGCGCGGCGGTGGCGCTCGTCACCGGCACCACGCAGGGCAAGGAATACGCCGAACTGCCGTGGCTGCTCGACATCCTGATCGCCGTGCTGTGGGTGATCTTCGCGGTGAACGTGTTCGGCACGATCGCCATCCGCCGCGAGAAGCACATCTACGTCGCCATCTGGTTCTACATCGCCACCATCGTCGCCGTCGCCATCCTGCACATCGGCAACAGCATGGCGATGCCGTACTCGTGGTTCGGCAGCTACTCGGCCTACGCCGGCGTGAAGGACGCTGATGCGGTGGTGGCATGGCCACAACGCCGTGGCCTTCTTCCTCACCACGCCGTTCCTCGGGCTGATTTTACTACTACCTGCCGAAGGCGGCCGAGCGTCCGGTGTTCAGTTACCGGCTCTCGATCATGCACTTCTGGTCGCTGGTCTTCGTCTACATCTGGGCCGGCCCGCACCACCTCCACTACTCCGCCGTGCCGGAATGGGCGTCCACGCTCGGGATGCTCTTTCGCTCATCCTCTGGATGCCCTCGTGGGGCGGCATGGTGAACGGCTTCTTCACCCTGCGCGGCGCCTGGCACAAGGTGCGCGAAGACCCGATCTCGGTTCATGATCGTGGCCGTCACCTACTACGGCATGTCGACCTTCGAAGGGCCGATGATGTCGATCGGGTCGGTGAACGCGGTGTCGCACTTCACCGACTGGACGATCGGCCACGTGCACGCCGGCGCCCTCGGCTGGAACGCCTTCCTCTCGTTCGGCATCCTCTACTGGGCGATCCCGCGCCTCTACAAGACCGAGCTCTACTCGAAGAAGCTGGCGACGATTCACTTCTGGACCGGCACCATCGGCCTCATCGCCTACCAGATCTCGATGTGGGTGGCCGGCATCACGCAGTGGGCGATGTGGCGCGCCTTCGAGCCCGACGGCCGCCTGGTCTACCCCGATTTCATCGAGACGGTGATCCGCATCGTGCCCATGTACTGGGTGCGTCTGATGGGCGGCCTGCTCTTCTTCAGCGGCCTGCTGATCTTCGTCTACAACCTGATCAAGACGATTCAGAGCGCGCCGGCCGACTACGCCGTCGAGCCCGAAGTGGTCGCCCCGCCGCTGGTGCGCGACCTGTCGGCCCCCGGCGCCGTCACCCCGGCCAACACCTACGACCACGCCTTCTACCGGATCCAGCACGAGCTGCGGCACGGCTTCCACCGCATGCTCGAGGCCCGCATCGTCACCTTCACGGTGCTGACGGCGCTGGCGCTGGCGGTGGGCTCGCTGGTCGAGGCCCTGCCGATGTTCTTCAACAAGTCGAACGTGAAGGAGATCGCCAGCGTGCATCCCTACACGCCGCTGGAGGTGGTCGGCCGCGACATCTACGTGCGTGAAGGCTGCTACAACTGCCACTCGCAGATGGTGCGGCCGTTCCGCTACGAGACGGAACGCTACGGCGAGTACTCGAAGGCCGGCGAGTTCGTCTACGACCACCCGTTCCAGTGGGGCTCGAAGCGCACCGGACCGGATCTGCAGCGTGTCGGCGGCAAGTACCCGTCGCTGTGGCACGTGCGCCACATGGCGCAGCCCGACTCGACGACACCGGGCTCGATCATGCCGCGCTACCCGCACCTGCTGCGCGACGCCTTCGACACCAGCCTGATCGGCGCCAAGATGCGCGCCCTCCGCAAGGTCGGCGTGCCGTACACCGACGGCGAGATCGCCGACGCCATCCCGCAGATGGAGGCGCAGGCCAAGGCGATCGCGACCGAAGTCGAGTCGCAGCAGGGCCCGACCGGCCTCGCCGACAAGGAGATCATCGCCCTCACGGCGTATCTGCAGCGCCTCGGCACCGACATCAAGTGGAAGCGTCCGGAGCCGCAGGCGCCGTACACCGCCACGATCGCGCCGGCCGCGCCGGCGCCCAAGCCCTCGGGCGGCGGGTCGAGGTAGCCATGCTGCCCGAGCTCGCCACCTCGCTCTCCACCACGCTGGCCACGGCGTCGCTGCTCTTCTTCCTCGCCGTCTACGCCGTCGTCGTCGTGCAGGTCGTGCGCGGACGACGTGAAGAGCTCGACGCCCATGCCCGGATGGCGCTCGACGAGGCGCCCGTGAAGGGCGTCGCCGAGCCGTCCGTTCCCTCGTAAGCGAGCGCGCCATGGCCCAGTACGAAGACAAAGTCCTTCACGAGCTCGACGGCATCAAGGAGTACGACAACCCGATGCCCGGATGGCTCATGGCCATCTGGTGGGGCTCGCTGCTCTTCTCGGCCGCCTACCTGATGTTCTACGCGCTCAGTTTCGGCGAAGGGTCGATGGACGCCGAATACCGCGCCGACACCACCCAGGCCGTCACCGAGGTGCAGGCCTACTTCGACGCCAACCCGCTGGTGCCGCCCAAGCCGGCGGACCTGCTGGCCGGCGCGAAGAACCAGGCCGTGCTCGACCTCGGCGCCTCGCGCTTCACGCGCACCTGCGCGCCGTGCCACGGGCCGAACGCGCAGGGCCTGATCGGTCCGAACCTCACCGACGACCGCTGGATCCACGGCGGCTCGGTCGAGCAGATCTTCCAGAGCGTCGCCAAGGGCTGGCCGGCCAAGGGCATGCCGCCCTGGGGCCGCGCCATCCGCCCCGACGAACTCGCCGCGCTGGTCTCGTACGTGCGCAGCCTGCAGGGCTCGAACCCGCCGAATCCGCGTGCCCCCGAGGGCGACGTGGCGGCGGCCGAGCCGCTGCCCCAGTAACCGCCAGGTCCACACATGTCCGCTGCCGTCCAGACGAAAGAGCGACACGGGGAGCCACCTCCCTCGGGTCACGAGCGCATCTTCCAGATCGCGCCGCCCGAGGAGCTGCTCTATTCGCTCTCGGCGGACGGCAAGCGGAAGTTCATGCACCCGGTGGTGCGCAAGGGCCACTACTGGGAGATCCGCCGCGTCATCGGTTACGCGCTGATCGCGCTGTTCTTCGCGCTGCCGCTCATTCCGGTGGGCGGGCACCCGGCGATGCAGCTCGACATCTCGACGTGGCGGCTGCATTTCTTCGGGGGCACCTTCCACCCCACCGACAACCTGCTGCTCGCCGCCCTCGGCTTCGGCGTGGTGGTCACGGTGTTCTTCGTCGGCTCGACGTTCGGCCGCGTGTGGTGCGGGTTCGGGTGTCCGCAGACGGTCTACCTGGAGTTCCTGTTCCGTCCGCTCGAGTCGTGGATCGAGGGCGGACCGACCAACCAGCGCCGCCTGAACAAGGACCCGTGGTCGGCGCGCAAGTTCGGCATCAAGGCCGCGAAGTGGGCCGTCTTCACCGCCATCGCGCTGGCGATGGCCACGACCTTCGTCGCCTACTTCATCGCCTGGCCGACGCTCGCCCCGGCCCTGCTCCACGAGCCGATGAAGTGGACCGGCGCGCTGTTCACGATCGGCTTCGTCACCACGCTCATCGTCTTCGACTTCGGCTGGTTCCGCGACCAGATGTGCACGATCGCGTGCCCGTACGGCCGCCTGCAGAACGTGCTGTCGGACAAGGACACGCTGCTCGTCGCCTACGACACGGGGCGCGGCGAACCGCGCACGCGCGCCAGGGAACTGGCCCCGGGCATGGGCGCCTGCATCGACTGCGGCGCCTGCGTCAGTGCCTGCCCGACCGGCGTCGACATCCGCCGCGGCTTCCAGGTGGAGTGCATCGGCACCGCGCAGTGCGTCGACGCCTGCGACGAGGTGATGCGCAAACTGGGCCGCCCCACCGGCCTCATCAAGTTCACGTCGGAACGCGAACAGCAGGGCGGACGCCGCCACCTGTGGCGCACCCGCAACCTGATCTACCTGGGCCTGATGACGATCGCCTGGGGCGCCTTCGGCACGCTGGCCTTCACACGCGCCGACGCCCTGGTGGAGGTGGTGCGCGGCGGCCGTGAACCGTACCGCCTGCTCAACACCGGCGAGGTCGCCAACCAGCAGCGCATCCGCTTCACCAACCAGCGTGAGGACCAGCAGCGGTTCACCGTCGAGGTGCTCGCGCCCAAGGAGGCCGTGCTGGTGCTGAGCCAGTCGCCGGTCGACGTCGCGAAGGAGCAGGTGGCGACCGTGAACGCCGTCATCACCGTGCCGCGCACGGTCTTCACCGACGGCCAGGCCACGGTGCGCTACCTCGTCACCTCCGACAAGGGCTACCGCTCCGAGATCAGCTTCCTGCTGCTCGGGCCGTTCGGTCCGGGGAAGACCACGCCATGAGGATCGTGCGGCTCATCTCCGAGTATCGCTGGCCGATCATCGTCGGCGGACACCTCACGATGTCGGTCGTGGCGTGCGGCATCCTCGTCTACGTGGCGACGCGGCCCGACGTGCCGCGGCCGATCGAGGGCTACTACGAGTCGGCGCGCGCCTGGGACGCCGACGAGGCGGTCGTCGAGGCGAGCCGCGACCTCGGCTGGACCGTGCGCTACGAGCTGCCGGCCGGTGTACCGCACGTGCCGGGCGCGCCGCGCCCGGTCGACGTCACCGTGGTCGATCGTCAGGGCCAGCCGGTCTCGAACCTCACGGGCCAGCTGCTCGCGATGCGGCCGTCGGACACGCGGCTGAACCAGCGTGGCACGCTGGTCGCCCTGCCGACGCAGGCCGGCGCCTATCGCACGCTGGTCCGCCTCGACGAGCCCGGCACCTGGGAACTGCGCCTCGACACGAAGCAGGACGCCATGCGTTTCGTGCACGCCGCCCGCCTCACCGTGGCCGCCGACGACGCCATGGCGACGGAGGCCGCCGCCCGATGACCCCGGCCCTCGCCCCCGCCGTGCCGGCAACGCGTCCGGCGCCGACCGCCTGCGCCCACTGCGGCCAGCCGGTGCCGGCGTCGCTCGTGCACGCCAGCGACGCGCTGCAGTTCTGCTGCAGCGGCTGCCGGCAGGTGCACACGCTGGTCAGCGAGTGGGGCTTCGACCAGTACTACCGCCTCGTCGACCGCCAGCAGGGCACGCTCGAACCGGCGAAGGTGTCGGGGCGCAGCTTCGAGGACTTCGACGACGCCAGCGTGCAGGACGCCGCCTCCGAGCCCCTCGCCGGCGATCGCCGCCGCACCCGCCTCTACCTCGAGGGCGTGCACTGCTCCGCCTGCGTGTGGCTGGTCGAGAAACTGCCCACGGTGCTCCATGGCGTCGACGACGTCCGCCTGAACTACGGCGCCGCCGTCGCCGAAATCACCTGGCGCCCCGCCGACGCCCGCCTCTCGACGATCGCCCGCGCCCTCGACCGCCTCGGCTACACGCCGCACGTGCAGCAGGGCGCGCGCCTGGAAGACGCGCGGCGTCACGAGGATCGCGCGTCGCTCGTGCGCCTCGGCATCGCCGTAGCCTGCGCCATGAACCTGATGTTCCTCTCGGGCGCGCTCTACGCCGGCGCGTACCAGGGCATGGCGTCGCGCTACGAGCTGTTCTTCCGCTGGCTGTCGCTCATCGTCGCGACGCCGGTGCTCACCTACTCGGCGCGGCCGTTCTTCCAGACGGCGCTGGCCGGGCTGCGTGCCGGCATCGTGCACATCGACCTGCCGATCGCGGTGGCCATCGCCATCGCCGCCAGCGCTTCGGCCTTCAACGTCGTGACCGGTCACGGGCACCTGTGGTTCGACTCGCTGGCCATGCTGGTGGCGGCGCTGCTCGGTGCGCGACAGTTGCAGTGGAGCGCGCAGCGCGCCGCCCTCGAACGCGCCGACAGCCTGCGCGGCGTGGCCTTCCTCGAGTTCGCCCGCCGCCTCGACGGCACCGGTGCCGACGCCACGGCGATCGAGGTGCTGCTCACCGCGCCGCCCCCGGCGACCGCGTGGAGGTGCGCAGCGGCGAGATCGTGCCGGTCGACGGCGTCGTGTTGAGCGGCCGCTCGTCGCTCGACAACGCCGTGCTCACCGGCGAGGCCGTACCCGTGGCGGTCGAGAGCGGCGACAGCGTGCATGCCGGCGCTACCAACCTCGGCGCCCGCCTGGTCGTGCGCGTCGACGCCACCGGCCCGCGCACGCGCGTCGGCGCCCTGCTGGCCGTGGTGCAGGAGGCGCTGGCGCAGAAGCCGGCGCTGCTCCAGATCACCGACCGCATGGCCCGGCGCTTCGTGCTGGTGCTGTTGGCGACGGCCGCGCTCACCGCCGCCGTGGTCGGCGCGCTGCATGGTCCCGGCGCCGCCTTCACGCGCGTGGTCGCGCTGCTGGTCGTGTCGTGCCCGTGCGCGCTCGGCCTGGCGGTGCCGCTGGCGCTGTCGGTGGCGCTGCTGCGCGCCGCCCGCGCCGGCATCTTCATCAAGCAGGTCGACGCCTTCGAGCGGCTGCGACACGTCGGCACGGTGCCACCCGACAAGACCGGCACGCTCACCGAAGGCCGCGCCACCCTCGCCCGCTGGGTCGGCGACGATCGCACGCGCCATCCGGCCACGGCGCTCGAAGCCGAATCAGCGCATCACGTGGCGCGCGCCTTCCAGATCGGCGCCTCGCGCACGCTGCACGCCGTGCCGACGGTGCGCGACGTCGTCGACGTGAACGGCCACGGCATCGCCGGCGTGGTCGACGGACACGCGGTGCGGGTCGGCACCCGCCGCCATGCCCTCGGCGACGTCGAGCCGCCGGCCGATCTCGCGACCGCCGCCGAGGCCTGCGTGCTCGACGGCCTGAGTCCCGTGTGGGTCAGCGTCGACGGCGAGGCCGCCGGCGTGGCCGGCATCGGCGATCGCCTGCGCGCCGATGCGGCGGCCACCGTGGCTGCCCTGGTCCATCGCGGCATCCGCGTGCGGATCCTGTCGGGCGATCACCCCTCGATCGTCGCCCGCGTCGGCGCCGCCCTCGGGCTGCCCGCGCCGGACGTCATCGGCGGCCTGACGCCCGAAGCCAAGCGCGACGCCGTCGCCGCGCTCGTCGGGGTACGCCTGAAGCGGGCGGCACGGTCGTGATGGTGGGCGACGGCGTGGAACGATGCCGCGGCGCTCGCCCTGGCCGACGTCGGCATCGCCGTCCACGGCGGCACCGGCGCCAGCCTGGTCGCCGCCGACATCGTCCTCACGCGGGACGGCGTGGCGCCGATCCTCGACATCCTGCAGGGATCGCGCCGGCTGGCCGGCGTCATCCGCCGCAACATCGCCTTCTCGCTCGTCTACAACCTGAGTGCGTCGTCGCTCGCGGTGGCCGGCCTGGTCGGCCCGCTGCTCGCCGCGGTGCTGATGCCGCTCGTCCCTCACCGTCGTGCTGTCGTCGACGCTCACGCGCACCTTCGCGCGGCCGCGTCGCCGGGCGACGGCACTGCCGGAGGCCTGACGTGGAGACCATCTTCGTCCTGCTGCCACTGGCGCTGCTGATCGCCGCCATCGCCGTCGGCCTGTTCGTGTGGGCCGCGATGACGGGCCAGTTCGACGATCTCGAGACGCCCGCGGTGCGCGTCCTGTTCGACGACGAGGAGCCGGTCGCTCCCCGTCGCGTGCAGGGGCCGCCGCTTCGACCACGGGAGTTCACGAATGACCGGCCGGAGCACCTTCCGTCTCCTCGCCTTCCTGCTGACGCGCTGGCGGTTCTCGGCGCCCTCGGCTACGCGTTCAGCAACGCGCGCCAGGGCTACGAGCCGCGGCAAACTGATCGCCTTCACGCATCGCCGCATGGCCGGCGCCCCGGTGATGCAGGCCAACGAGAAGGGCGAACAGGTGAACGTGGGTGGCTTCGCCATCCCGTGCCTCTACTGCCACACGATGCCCTACAAGGGCCGGCACGCCACGCTGCCCTCGACGGCCGTCTGCATGAACTGCCACTCCACCGTCGGCCTCAACCGCGAGTGGGTGCTGAAGATGAAGGAGTTCTGGGATCGCGGCCAGCCCATCCCGTGGGTGAAGGTGCACGACCTGCCCGACTTCGTCTACTTCGATCACTCGGCGCACCTGAACGCGAAGGACGCCAACGGGAACCCGAAGCTGCCGAACGTCGACGCCAACGGCCAGCCGATGCCGCAGTGCCAGACGTGCCACGGCAAGGTGCAGGAGATGGACATCGTCTCCGTGCAGCACCCCTTCAACATGCAGTGGTGCCTCGACTGTCACCGCAAGCCGGAGATCAAGGCCTCCACCGACTGCATCGCCTGTCACCGGTAGGGGAACGGATATGAGCGCACACGACACGAACACCCCTGAAGGCACCGGCATCGACCGGCGCGAGTTCCTGCGCCTCTCGAGCGCGGTGGCCGCGGCCGGCGCGCTGGGCAGCGCCGCCTGCCAGGTGCCGCCCGAGCAGTCGATCCCGTTCCACGACATGCCGGAGTCGCTGGTCGACGGCCTGGGCCGCGCCCGCTACTTCCACACCGTGCTCGACGGCACGCCGGTGCTGGTGCGCACGCGCGAAGGCCGGCCGATCCTGGTCGCGCCGCCCGGCGTCGATCCGAGCGGCCGCGGCCTCACCGTGCGGCATCACGCCGCGCTGATGGATCTCTACGACCCGGATCGCGCGCGCGGTCCCCTGTCGGTGAAGCGCAACCCGGACACGGTGGTGCTGCCGCTCAACTGGAACGCCGTCACCGCCGACCTCGTCGCGAAGACGGCGTCGCCGGCGCCAAGGCCGTGCTGCTCACCGGGCCCATCCAGAGCCCGGCCACGCTCGCCGCCATCGGCGCCATCACCGCGACCACCGGCCTCCGTCACGTCGTCTGGGCGCCACTCGCCTGCGACGCCGCCGCCGACGCGGTGGACGCGGGCCTTCGGCCACGCCCGCGTGGCCCGGCCGGCGCTCGACAAGGCCGACGTCGTGCTCGGCCTCGGCGCCGAGTTCCTCGATCGCCCGGCCGACGGCCTCGAACGCGACTTCGCGGTGCTGGTCGCCCGACGGCGCTGCCGGTCGGCGCATGAGCCGCTTCATCCAGCTCGAAGGCCGCCTTCGCTCATCGGCGCCAACGCCGACAAGCGGCTGCGCGTGCGCGACTCGTCGCTGGCCGCCGTCGGCGCGGCACTGGCGCACGAGCTGGTGGTGGTGAAACAGCTCGGGCCGCTGGCGCCGATGCGGCCGTCACCGCGGCGCTGGCGCCGTTCGCCATCGAGAAGGTGGCGCCCCTGGCCGGTGTCGATCCCGCGGCGCTGAAATCCCTGGCGGCGGAGCTGGCGGCGGCCAACGCCCACAGCGTGGTCGTGGCTGGCGGCTCGGCGAGCGGCGGCGCGCACGGCGCCGCCATCGAACTCGCGGCCCTCGTGCTGAACGTGACGCTGGGTGCGTTCGACGGCGGGCTGCTCGACGAGGCCTCGGCCCTGCCGGCCGATGCCGGCAGCGGTGGCGCCGCGCTGGCGACCCTCGCCGAGGAGATGCGCACCGGCAAGGTCGACGTGCTGGTGGTCAGCGGCGCCAATCCGGTCTACGACGCGCCGGCCGGCGTCGCCTTCGCGGATGCGATGGCCAAGGTCGGCACGAGATCGTGTCGCTCAACGACCGGCTCGACGAGACCAGCCGTCTCGCCGACGTGCTGGCCCCGGTGAGCCATCCGTTCGAAGCCTGGGCGGATGCCCTGCTGCCGCGCGGTCTCTACGCCGTGCAGCAACCGGCGCGGTGCAGCCGCTCTTCGACACGCGCGGCCTGCTCGAGGTGCTGGTCGACTGGGGCTGCCGCGCTCGGCGATCCGGCGGCGCAGTCGGCGCGGTGGCCGCCGCCACCGCGAAGACGCCGGCGCCGGCGTCGACGACCGCCGAACGGCTGCCGAGCACCAGCGTCGCCTCGGCACTACCTGCGCGCGGCCTGGGCGACGCGTCTCGGCATGGCGGCGACGTCCGCCGAATTCGAACGCGCCTGGGCCGACACCCTGCGCACCGGCTCGTGGCAGGGTCCGGCGCCCGAGACACCGGCCCACGTCTTCCAGGCGGCGGCGCTGGCCCTGCTGCCGGCACCCGCGGCGGCCTCGGGCCTCGAGCCGCAGCTCTATCCGCACCTCGCGCTCGGCGATGGCCGCGGCGGCAACAACGGCCGGCTGCACGAGCTGCCCGATCCGGTCACACGCCTGACGTGGGGCGGCGCGGTCTCGATCGCACCCCGCCGCTTCGACGAGATGGGTCTCACGGGCGGCGATCTCGTGGAGCTCGACCTCGGCCACGCCACCGTCGTCGCGCCGGCCTATCGACACGCCGGCATGCACCAGGATCAGGTGTGGCGCTGCCGCTCGGCCTGGCCGCGCGGCGGCCGGTCCCATCGGCAACGGCATCGGCCCGAACGCCTTCCTGCTGCGGCCGCTCGCCAATGGCCGCGTGGTCACCGCCGGCCTGACGGTCACCGCGAAGAAGGTGGCCGGCAACGAGCCGCTGCCGCTCGCCCAGGGCTCCGACGTCATCGACCGGGCCCGTCGCCCGATCGTGCCGACGACCACGCTCACCGCCTACCAGGCCAACAAGGCGTCCGGCACCGAGCAGGACGAAGGCGGTCCCTCCGCCTGGCCGGAGCACCCGTATCAGAACGCGCGCTGGGCCATGGCCATCGACCTCAGCAAGTGCACCGGCTGCGCCAAGTGCGTCGTCGGCTGCCAGGCCGAGAACAACATCCCGATCGTCGGCCGGCACGGCATGCTCGACGGCCGCGAGATGTCGTGGCTGCGCATCGATCGCTACTTCGACGCCCCCGAGAAGGACGGCGGCTGGGGCGCCGACGTGTGGGACGGCCCGCTCGAAGTCGTCGAAGAACCACAGACGCTCTTCGAGCCCATGCTGTGCCAGCACTGCGAGAACGCGCCGTGCGAGACGGTGTGCCCGTTCTCGGCGACCATGCACAGCGAGGACGGCCTCAACCAGCAGATCTACAACCGCTGCGTCGGCACGCGGTACTGCGCCAACAACTGCCCCTTCAAGGTGCGGCGCTTCAACTACTGGGAGCTGAGCAAGCGGCAGGAGAGCTCGTTCTTCCGCTGGCTGGTCCCGCGCATCGCCAAGAACGCGGAGCTGAACACCCGCGAGCCGATGCAGATGAAGAACAACCCCGAGGTCACGGTGCGCAGCCGTGGCGTCATGGAGAAGTGCTCGTTCTGCGTGCAGCGCATCCGCGGCGCCCGCGCCGAGGCGGCCCGCAACGGCCAGTCGAAGGACGCCCTGCCGGACGGCGCCGTGGTGCCGGCCTGCATGGAGGCCTGCCCCACCAACGCCATCGTGTTCGGCGATCTCCACGCCCGCGACTCGAAGGTCGCGGCCCTGGCCGGGCATCCGCGCGCGATGCGGCTGCTCGAATCGGTCGGCGTCAAGCCGTCCGTGTCCTACCTGACGAAGGTGCGCAATGACAAGGCATGACGTGCGTCCGTACGCGACGGTGATGGACGATCGCCAGCTCACCGGCCGGCCGATCGTGGTGGCCGGCGCCGGGCCCTACGGCGGCGATCTCGAGGTGGCCGAGCCGCTCGTGACCGGCGCCAAGCGCTGGGCCGACGTCGATCGCGACATCGCGCTGCCAGCCGAGACGTTCCCGACCCGGCGCTGGTGGTTCGCGTTCAGCGTGGCGCTGGCGTGCCTGAGCCTGCTGGTGTTCGGGCTCATCACGCTCTTCTACGCCGGCATGGGCATCCTGGGCGTGAACCAGCCGGTGGGCTGGGGCTCGTTCATCATCAACTTCGTCTTCTGGATCGGCATCGGCCACGCCGGCACGCTGATCTCGGCGGTGCTGTACCTGTTCCGCCAGCAGTGGCGCACCGGCATCAACCGCGCCGCCGAGGCAATGACGCTCTTCGCCGTGGCCTGCGCCGGCGTGTTCCCGGTGGTGCACCTCGGCCGGCCGTGGTTCGCCTACTGGCTGGTGCCGTATCCGAACGCCCGCGGCCCGCTGTGGATCAACTTCAACTCGCCGCTGGCGTGGGACATCTTCGCCATCTCCACCTACGGCCTGGTGTCGCTCACGTTCTGGTATCTCGGCCTGCTGCCGGATCTGGCAACGCTGCGCGACCGCGCCACGCACCCGTGGCGCAAGGCGCTCTACAACGCGATGAGCTTCGGCTGGACCGGATCGAACCGCGCCTGGAAGCACTACGAGTCGGCCTACATGGTGCTGGCCGCGCTGGCCACGCCGCTGGTCTTCTCGGTGCACACCATCGTGTCGTTCGACTTCGCCACCTCGGTCATCCCCGGCTGGCACACCACGATCTTCCCGCCCTACTTCGTCATCGGCGCCATCTTCTCGGGCTTCGCGATGGTCATCACGCTCATGACCTTCATGCGCGGCTACTTCGGCATGACGAACTACATCACGCTCAATCACATGGAGAACATGGCGAAGATCCTCATGCTCACCGGCATGCTGGTCGGCTTCGCCTACTCGACGGAGTTCTTCATGGCCTGGTACTCGGGCAGCGAGTGGGAGGGCTTCGTGTTCAGGAACCGCGCCTTCGGCCCCTACTGGTGGGCCTACGCGATCATGTTCACCTGCAACGCGATCATCCCGCAGATCTTCTGGTTCAAGGCGATGCGCCGCCACACGCTGGTGCTCTTCGTCGTTTCGATCCTCGTGAACGTCGGCATGTGGTTCGAGCGCTTCGTCATCGTCGTCACCTCGCTGCATCGCGACTACCTGCCGTCGTCGTGGGGCATGTATGCGCTGACGCGCTGGGACTACATGATTCTCATTGGCAGCTTCGGCCTCTTCTTCACGCTGTTCCTGCTCTTCGTGCGCGTCCTGCCGGTGGTCGCGATGTCGGAGGTGAAGGGCGTGATGGATCCGGACGTGGCGCACGGCGGCCCGCGCACGCAGATGCCGGCGGCCGTGCCGCAGGAGGGATGACGTCATGACGCCGACTGCCACCACCGGAGTCCTCGGGGCCTTCTACCTGCCCCAGGACGCCCTGGCCGCCGCCGAGAAGGTGCGCGCCGCCGGCTGGACCCACTTCGACATGCTGACGCCGTTCCCGGTGCACGGCATGGACGAGGCGATGGGCCAGCCACGCTCGTGGATCCCCTACGCCACGGGCGCCCTGGCCCTCACCGGCATCCTGCTGGCGCAGGGGCTGCAGAACTACGTGATGGTCTACGACTGGCCGATGAACTTCGGCGGCAAGCCGCATTTCTCGTGGCCGGCCTTCGTGCCGATCACGTTCGAGCTGATGGTGCTCTGCGCGGCCATCGGCAGCGCCATCATCGCGGTGGTCGCCGGCAAGAAGGACACGGTGCCGCAGCCGCCGCCGATGCTCGTGAACACCGGCGCGACCGGCGATCGCTTCGTGCTCTGGATCGCCGGCACCGACCCGAAGTTCCAGGCCGACGAGGCCGCGCGCTTCGTGCAGTCGCTCGGCGCCGCCGACGTGCGCGTGGTGAATCTCGAAGGAGGACGCGATGCGTGATTCCGCCCTGCCCGTACGCAGCGGCCTCGCGCTGACGCTGCTGGCGGCGACGCTTCTCGCCGGCTGCGATCTCGGCCTGCCGGCCGGACGCTCGCCGCACCGCGAGGGCAATCGTCTCGACATGATCGACCAGCCGAAGCTGAAGCCGCAGCGCGCCGATGTCTTCGGCGGCCGTCCCACGGGCACGCTGGAGCCGCCCACCGGCGCCATCGCCGCCGACGAGACGCCGTATCCCTACACGCAGGCGCAGGGCGCGCTGGCCGGCGCCGAGCTGGTGAACCCGCTGCCGAACACGCCCGACGTCGTCGAGCACGGCAAGTTCGTGTGGGAGAACGTCTGCATCACCTGCCACGG
>JAXLRB010000020.1:0-86398 GCA_046331325.1 Vicinamibacterales bacterium
ACGCAGTCGCCCATCGAGCACGATGCGCAGGAAGGTCCAGCCGGCCGCATGCGCCGCGAACTGCGTGGCCCCCACGGTGGCGAACACCTGCGTCTCGCCGACCAGCACGTGGATCACGACCGGCGCGCCCGCGAAGCGCGCCACCAGCTGGCGGAACGCCGGCGAGCCTTCGAGCCCCTGCGCCACGGCCTCGGCGGCGCCGGCATCCATCGCCCGCACGGCGTCCCGCGGCTCGGCGGCGAGCGGGCGGGCGGATCCCAGAATCATCGCCACGAACAGCAACACGACGAGCGACACGGCCGGCATGCACGGCACCTCGAGCGACACGATCAGCGCGGCGGCCGGCCCGGAGGCCGGGTCAGCGCGGGCTGATGGACGAACGGAACGACAGGGTGATCAGCGGGTGGGCTGGAACTGCTGCGACTGCTGGCGCTGACAGGAGGGATTCGCGGTGGGGCGCTGGACGCGCGAGCGGGCGGGACGAACGAACGAGGCGGGGACGATCGAGGACGACGCGACGGGTCGCGAGGACATGATGACGCGAGTCTACGGCGCGATCGCGGCCGGATTCAACGCATGACCGGATCACATCGCGCCGCGCCGTACGCACGACGGCCGGACGCGCAGGGGCACGTCCGGCCGCGTGGATGGATCGGCGAACTACTTCTTGATGTCGATCTTGATCGCCTTGATCGCGGCCTCGTCGCCGGCCAGTTCCGCCTGACCCGCGGGGTAGCCGTTCATGCTGAGGAAATACGCGATGATGTCGGCGTATTCCTGCGGCTTCATGCTGCCGGGCGCGTCCATCGGCATGCCCATCACGGCGGTGTGCAGTTCGAGCATCGGCTTGTCGGCCCACGCCTTCGTGAACTCGGGCCCCTTGAACTTGCTGAGCTCGTGGCACGACGCGCACTGCTTCTCGTAGAGGCCCTGGCCGCGCGTGGCCTGGGCGGCCGTGTAGACGCCCTCGCTGGCGTTCTTCGCCTGGCGCGCGTCGACCGACGCGACCGTGAGGGTGAGGGCCAGCGCCGCGGCGGCGCCGCCGGCAACGAACAGTCGGGTGATGGTCATGGGTTCGTTCGATCTCCGTTACAGCCGCCGGGGCGGCCGGCGTCTGTTGTCAGTGTAGCAGCAGGCCGCGGCGCGCCAGGCCTACTGGGGCGGCGTCGGCTCGACCTTGCCGCCAGAGCTGGTCCAGGCCTTCCAGCCGCCCAGCAGCACCTTGATGTCCTTCACGCCGACGCGCGCCAGCTTGGCCGCCACGACCAGGCTCGAGTGTTCGTCGGGGCAGGCGCAGTAGGCGACGACCGGCCGTTTGTCCTTCAGCACCTTGTTGGCCATGATCTCGATGTCGACGATCGAGACGTTCATGGCGCCCGGCACGTGCCCTTCGTCGAACGCGTGCTGATCGCGCACGTCGATCGTGAGCACGGCGTTCTTCGCCTGCAGCGGCTTGTAGTCCTTGAGCGTGATCCGCGGAATCTTCGCCATCTCGTCCGGCGTGACGGGCGGCTGGGCGGCGGCCGGCACCGCGGCCAGGGCGGCCAGCGCGAGAAGGGCGAGCGCAGTCGTTCGGAACATCGCGGGAGTCTCCTGCTGCGATCAGTCTAGCGCCGGGCGCGCGGGGCGAGCCAGGCGTCGCGCCGCGCCTTCTGCTCGGCCGTCACGGCCACGCCGGCGGACTCGCCGGTAACGATCTCGACGCGCGGATCCTCGTCGAGCGTCACCGTGGACGTGACCGGATCGCCGCCGCTGCGCCGCACGAAGCGAATCGCCACTGAAGTTCCGGGGCGAATCCCCGCCACGACGTCGTTCACCGCCTGCGGCGAGGCCACGGCCGTGCCGTTGATCGCCTGGATGGTGTCGTCCTGCGCCAGGCCCGCCTTGTAGAGCGCGGTCTCGAAGGGCACGACGCCCACGCGCACACCGCCGCTTCCCGGCTGCAGCGGCGCGCCGCCGAGCCACGCCTTCCCCGCCGCGCGCTTGCGCACCACGAGACCCACGCGCGAGAAGAGCGTGGCGTAGTCGGCCACCTCGTGACCCTGCACGTACTTCGCGAAGAAGTCACGCGCGAAGGTGGGATTCCCGGAGAGCTGCGCCAGCCGGCCCTGCAGGTCCTCGGCGGTGTAGGTCTTCGCCACGACGCCGGGCGCCGCCTTCATGCCGGGCACGCCGTACTCGGTCCACATCAGGTGCATGAAGTCGTCCATGGTGGTCTTGCCGCCCGAGAGATCGCGCAGCGAGAGGTCCATGGCCAGGCCGATGGCGGCGCCCCACGTGTAATACGAGATGAACGTGTTCTGCCAGTTGGTGCGATCGATGCTGACCGCGGCGTCGACGAACGGCGCCAGCTGCGACATGTGCTCGGCGGTGCGGTAGCCGCGACCGGGCGACAGCGTGACCGAGTTGATCAGGCCGGCGTAGTCGTCGAGCATGTCCTCGAGGCTCTGCAGACCGGCCCGGTGCACGATGAGCGCGTCGTAGTAGCTCGTGACGCCTTCACCGAACCACAGGTCGCTCGACGAGTTGGCGTCGTCGAAGTTGAACGGCTCGATGCCGCGCGAGCGGATGCGCTCCATGTTCCACGAGTGGAAGTACTCGTGCGCCACGGTGCCGAGGATGCTCTGCCGCTGGGCCGGCACACGCAGCGCGCCGGTGGTGGTGAGCACCGTGCTGTTGCGATGTTCCATGCCGTCGCCGTTGGCCCACGGCAGGTAGTCCGACAGGAACGTGTAGGTGCCGCCGTCGTAACGCGGGAACTCGCCGAAGATCGGCAGTGTCTCGCGCACGATCTTCTCGACGTCTTTCGCGAAGGCATCGGCCTCGGCCTCGGTGCCGTCGTGATGCAGGGCGATGCGGAAGGTCTCGGGCGGGTCCTTGCCGTCGTTCACCACGAACGTCTTCATCGTGAACATGCCCACTTCGGTGGGGCTGTCCATCAGGTACTGAAGATTCGGCGCCATGAACACCAGCGGGTTGCCCGTTGGCATCAGCTGCGTGGCCACGTTCCACTTCTGCCCCGCCGGCGGCACGAACTCCACGCGCGCGGCGCGCAGTTCCATCCCCTTCGCCCACATCAGCGACGCCGGCATGTTCAGGTGGCCGTGCGTGGCGTCCACACTGAGATACGTGCCGTCGGTGCGATCGCCGAACACCTTGTAGGTGACGACGACGGTGCCGTCGTGCCCGGTCACGTCCCATTGATGCAGGTTCGGCTGCCGCGCGGTGAGCGCGCGGCCCTTGCCGTCCTTCACCTGCACGTCGAACACGTTCTTCGCGAACTCGTGCAGCGCGTAGCGGCCGGGTGAGCTACGGCTCATGTGCACCTGCAGCGGCCCCGCCGGTACCTCGGCGAACGTGACCTCCACCTGCATCCAGCGGTGTTCGGGTGCGGTGAAAATCACGCGGTAGCTCACCGGCGCCTGCGCCGAGGCGGGCCGGGCCCACGTGAACAGAGCAAGCGCGACGAGGACGAGCCTGAGCGGAAGCCGCATGGCTCGGATGCTAGCACGCAGGATCGGGGCGCGGTCAGCCGCCGAAATCGCGGGCGAGGGTCTTCGCCACCTGCGCGATCAGCGCGTACGGCATCGGCTCGTCGAGCGGGAACTGCAGGTTGCCCTTCGGCCCGCGGTACTTCGCCAGGCGCTTCTGCAGCGCGGCGCTGCCTTTCACCGGCGGGTAGATGCCGATGTGTTTCTTGAACGCCGCGAAGTAGAAGAACACCTTGCGGACCTTCAGCGCCGGCATGCGGTAGCTGATGGTCTCGGCGGCGTCGGGCACGGCCTCGCGCACCGCGGCGCGAATCCGTCGCAGGATCGGCTGCGCCTCCGGCGCGGCGGCGGCGATGTAGTCGTCGATGGGATCGGGCGTGCGGGCCATGGCCCTCAGCGTAACCGAGCCTCGAGGCGCATGCGCCCGTCGGTCGCCTGCAGGAAGAACGCCTCCCAGGCGGCGCGCCAGCGGTCGATGCGGGCCACGTCCTCGCTCGTCGCGCTGCTGCCCTTGCGCACGATGTAGATCCACGCCTGGCGCCACGTCTTCGGCGCCGAGGCCGCCGCCGGCTGCCGGTCGCCCATCGCCGCGATGACGTCGTCGATCAGCACGTCGCGGCGCGTGCCGTTGAACGTCACCCCGACCTGCGGCGACGAGGCCTTGTCGCGGCCCGGCACGACGTTGGCCGGCGCCTCCACGTAGAAGAACGGCGGCACCTGGTTGGGCGCGACGAGTCCCATCATGTACTGGTCCAGCAGGCTGTAGCGCTGCACGGCGCCCACCGTGCGGAACGCGCCGCCGCCGAGCGCCTCGATGTCGTTGCCCTCCATCACCGAGGCGTCCGAGTCGAAGAAGAAGCTCCAGTGGGCGTCGTCGCGGCCGAGCAGGGCGTTCGACGGGCGGCGGTTCGCATCGAGAAACGACGCGAACGCCAGCCAGCGGTGTCCCGATTCCTGCCCCAGCAGGCTCATCACCGAGTCTTCGCCGAGGAAGCGCTGCGCTGGATCCGCCGGGTACTTCAGGATGCGGTCCATGTTGACGATGCTCTGCAGCCGCCCGCTGCTGCCGAACTCGCGCGAGTCGTCGCTCACCGGCACCCCGATGCCGCGCACGGTGTTCGCGACGGTGAATTCCTGCGCGAAGGCCTCGCCGGGCGGAAGCAGCGCGGTCTGTCCCCAGAACACGAGCTGGTCGTAGATGTCGTCGCGGCCGCGGTAGAAGCGTTGGGCCGCGGCCACCAGATCGACGTCGGTGGTGGTGCCGAACCGTTCACCCACCGCGCCCGTGGCGCCCGGCGCCTGGCCCGCGGCGCTCAGGTCCACCGGCGCGAACGACGCGGACGCACCCGGCGACACGCCCACCACCGCTTCGCCGAGGGTCACGGCGCCGAAGCGGATCTCCACCGTGCCATCGGTCAGCACCGTGGCCTGCGCGGTGACGGTGTTGGTGTCGTCGAAGCCGGGCACCGCGCACCACGTGACCGTGAGACCGTTGGCGTCGGCGTTGGCGAACACGCGGCCGCCGGCCGACGGATCGAGATCGGCGAAGAACGCCGCCACCCGCGGCACGCCGCCCAGGAAGCGGCCCACGCTGCGGCTCGTGCTGGCGTTGTCGCCGGCCACGAACGTGATGTTGCCGTCGGAGTTGACGAACGCCTCGGCCGGGCGGCCGCCGAAGAACGACAACGCGGAGGGCAGGGCGACGCGGGCGGTGTCGTCGTCGCCAAGCGACAGGCGCGACCCGAGCGCGGTGCGGAACGTGGCGTCGATCGACGCCACCTCGTAGCTGGCGCCGCTCGGCCGGAAGCGCAGGCCGGTGCCGGCGAGATCGAAGGGATTGGCGGCGAGGAAGATGGTGCCGTCGTCCTCGATCACGGCTACGTCGCCGACGTCCACCGTGGCGGCTGGCCGAGGCTCGTTCGCGTCGAGCGGCTCGGCGCGACGGTCGCCCTCGGGGCGTGGCGCCCGGTGGCGCCAGAGCGCATCGCGCACGTCGCCCTTGGTGCGTCCGCGCTGCTCGGCCCGCTTGCGGTCGGCGGCGGCGGTGGTGTTCCGCGTGGGCGCGACGTCGGCGAAGCCCTCGACCGTGAGCGCCGCGGCACAGGCGCTGGTCCCCGACGTCGGCGGCGGCGTGGTGGTGCCACCGCCGCCGGGCGTCGTTCCGCCGCCTCCGCCACCGCCGCAGCTCCAGCAGGCCAGGGCCACGAGCAGAGCGCTCGTCCACGACGTCGCGAGTCGAATGAGGCGCATGGGATGTCGCCGGAGCGCCCCGGTAGTCTGCCTCCGGGCGACGGACGGGCACAACCGGGTCGTGCCCCGGCCCGGCCCGCGGTTGCACCCGTCGGGCTTCCCGGGTACAACTGCGCCCCATGCTGCGACCACGCTCCGTGTGGCTCGCCCTGGCCTTCGCGACGCTCGGCGTCCACGCGGCCTCGGCGCAGGACCACACCTACTCCTCGTCCGACATCTCTTCAGGACTCAAGACCTACGGCGCCCAGTGCCAGTTGTGCCACGGCGCCAACGGCGACACGGTGAACGGCGTGAACCTGCGCCTCGGCCGCTTCAAGCGCGCCGTCACCGACGACGACCTCGCGCAGGTGGTTGCCAAGGGCGTGCCACCGGCGATGCCGGCCTTCAACCTCTCGGCCGACGAGGCGCGCGGTGTCGTGGCGTTCATCCGCGCCGGCTTCGATCCCTCGGGCACGGCCGTGAAGGTGGGCCACGTGGACCGCGGCCAGGCGCTCTTCGCCGGCAAGGGCGGCTGCGCCACCTGCCATCGGGTGAACGGCGTCGGACCGCGGTCGTCGGCGCCCGACCTGAGCGACATCGGCGCGCAGCGCACGCCGGCGGCGCTGCAGCGCTCGCTGCTCGATCCCACGAAGGCGATGCTGCCGATCAACCGGCCCGTCACCATCACCACGAAGACCGGTCGCACCGTGCGCGGCCGCCGCACCAACGAAGACACGCTCTCGGTGCAGCTCGTCGACGACGCCGGACAGCTGGTCACCGTGGTGAAGGCCGACATCGCGAAGCTCGAGCCCGCGAAGACCTCGCCCATGCCGCCGGCAACCAAGACGCTGAATCCCGATGAGATCGCCGACGTGGTCGGCTACCTGCTGTCGCTGCGAGGTGTGCAATGAGCCGCCGACTCACGTTCCTGTTCGTGCTGGCCGCGATCATCGCGGCGGTGTCGGTGGCGCCGCAGGCGCAGATCACCGCCGATCGCATCGTGGCCGCGGCGAAGGAGCCGCAGAACTGGATCACCTACAACGGCGACTACACGAGCCGCCGCTACAGCACGCTGTCGGAAGTGACGCCCGCCAACGTCGGCCGGCTCGAGCTGAAGTGGGTGCTGCAGAACCAGGTGTTCGGCGCGTGGCAGTCGAATCCGCTCGTCGTCGACGGCGTGATGTACCTCACGCAGCGGCCGAACGACGTGATGGCGGTCGACGCGAAGACCGGCTCGATGTACTGGCTGTATCGCCACACGCCGTCGCCCGACGCAAAGGTGTGCTGCGGCGCCAACAACCGCGGCCTCGCCATGCTGGGCGACACGCTGTTCATGGGCACGCTCGACGCGCATCTCGTGGCCATCGATCGCGTGACCGGCAAGGCGCTGTGGAACATCGCGGTCGCGGATGTGAAGCAGGCCTACTCGATCACCATGGCGCCGCTCGTCATCAAGGACAAGGTGCTCGTGGGTGTGGGCGGCGGCGAGTACGGCATCCGCGGCTTCGTCGCGGCCTACGACGCGAAGACCGGCAAGGAGGCCTGGAAGTTCTACACGATTCCCGGTCCCGGCGAGCCGGGCCACGACACGTGGGACGCCGACGACTGGAAGACCGGCGGCGCACCGGCGTGGGTCACTGGCTCGTACGATCCGGCGCTGAACCTCACCTACTGGGGCATTGGGAATCCCGGGCCCGACTGGAACCCGAAGCAGCGCCCCGGCGACAACCTCTACGCCGACTGCGTCGTCGCGCTCGACGCCGACACCGGCAAGCTGAAGTGGCACTTCCAGTTCACGCCGAACGACGCCTACGACTACGACGCCGTGCAGATTCCGGTGCTCGTCGACATGCCGTGGAAGGGCGTGCCGTCGAAGCTGATGCTGTGGGCCAACCGCAACGGCTTCTTCTACGTGCTCGACCGCGTCACCGGCAAGTTCCTTTCGGGCACGCCGTTCGTGAAGGTGAACTGGGCCAGCGGCCTCGATGCGAACGGCCGGCCGATCCAGACGCCGCAGCCGCTCGGCTCGGTGACGTATCCCGGCAACCAAGGCGGCACCAACTGGTATCCGCCGTCGTTCAGCCCGCGCACGAATCTCTTCTACTTCTCGGCGTGGGAGAACTACGGCACGATCTACCGCCCCGAAGAAAGCGAATACAAGCCCGGACAGCTCTTCGTCGGCGGCGGCTTCGCGGTGGCCGCGCCGGCGCCCGGCGCGCCCACGATCGGCATCGGCCGCAAGGGCCCGATCAACAACTGGACCGACGAAGTCGGCAACGGCGCGGTGATGGCGATGGATCCCGCCACCGGCCAGGTGAAGTGGAAGGTGCGCCAGCACGACGTGAGCGACGCCGGCATGCTCACCACCGCGACCGACCTGCTCTTCACGGGCGGACGCGAAGGCCACTTCTTCGCGCTCGACGCGCGGGATGGCAAGGAGCTGTGGCGGACGAGTCTCGGCGGCCAGATCGTGATGGCGCCGATCACCTATCAGGTGGACGGCAAACAGTACGTCACGGTGATCGCCGGCAACGCGCTCTATACCTTCGCGCTGCGCGCGCAGTAGTCATGCGGGGGCGGGATCGACGCGCGTTCCTGACCGCGTGCGCCGCCAGCGGCGTGGGCGCCACGCTGCTGCCGGAGATCCTGTGGGCGCAGATCCAGCCGGGCACGCGAACGCTCACGCTCGACATGGTGCGTGGCGCGGCGCAACTCGCCGGCCTGACGTGGACCGACGCCGAGTGCCAGGACCTGTTCGACTCGCTGTCGCGCCTGGCGCGCGCCACCGAGGTCACCGGCAAGGCGTCGCTGACCAACGCGTCGCCGCTGCCGGTGCACTTCAACCCGGTGCCGTCGGGCGAGCCGCTGCCGCCCGCGCCGCCGGCGGTGTTCCGCACCACGCCGGTCGCGCGCGTCACGGCGCCCGCCGCGATCGAGGCGGTGGCCTACTGGCCCATCGCCCGGCTGGCGCGGCTCGTCGAGACACGCCAGGTCACGTCGACGGCGCTGACCACGATGTACGTGGATCGCCTGAAGCGTCACAACGGCGTGCTGAACTGCGTGGCCGCGTTGACGGAGACGCGGGCGCTCGCTGAAGCGGCCGCCGCCGACAAGGAGATCGCGGCCGGGAAGTACCGTGGCGAGCTGCACGGCATCCCGTACGGCGTGAAAGACATCATCGCCGCCGTGGGCGCGCCCACGCGCTGGGGCGCGCCGCCGTTCGAGACGCAGACCTTCGATGACGACGCCACCGTGGTGCGCCGCCTGCACGAGGCCGGCGCCGTGCTCGTGGCCAAGCTGACCACCGGCGAGATGGCGTTCGGCGATCAGTGGGCCGGCGGACGCACGAACAACCCCTGGAATCCCGAGCAGGGCTCGAGCGGTTCGTCGGCCGGTCCCGGCGCGGCCACCGCCGCCGGACTCGTGGCGTTCAGCATCGGCAGCGACACCGGCGGATCGATCCTGTCGCCGTCGGAACGCTGCGGACTCGTTGGACTGCGCCCGACGTTCGGGCGCGTGAGCCGCTACGGCGTGATGACCGCCGGCAGCACGCTCGACAAGATGGGGCCCATGTGCCGCCACGCCGAGGACGTGGCCGTGGTGCTCCGCGCCATCGCCGGGCCCGACGACAAGGATCTGGCCGTCGTGCGCGATCGTCCCATCGTCTACGACGCGCGGGCGCCACTGCCCACGCGCATCGGCTACGTGCCGGCGATGACGGAGGCCGAGAAAGAGCCGGAGGCGCGCGCCAACAACGAGCGCGTGTTCGCCATGCTGAAGCGCCTCGGCTGCGCGCTGCATCCGGTGACCATCCCGGCGGGCGGCGATCTCAGCTACTTCATCGAGTACACCGAACGCGCGGCCGCGTTCGACAGCTTCACCACGAGCGGCCGCCACACCGGGCTGCGGCCGCGCAACAGCCGCTTCCTGCGGGCGGGCCAGCTCGTGACCGCCGTGGACTATCTGCAGGCCAACCGCCGGCGCGCCGTCATCATGCAGGAGATGGCGCGCGCCATCCGCGACGTCGACGCGGTGATGTTCACGTCGATGACACTCGACGAGCGCACCAGCCTGAATCCGGTGCTGAGCCTCACCGGCCATCCGTCGATCGCCATTCCCAACGGCTTCCGCGCCGACGGCACGCCCACGGCCGTCATGTTCTCGGGACACCTGTATCGCGAGGGCGATCTCATCGCCCTCGGCGCGGCGTGGCAGCAGGCCACGGGCGACGCCGGCCGGCAGCCGCCGCGCTTCAGTGTGAGCTGAGGCGCCGCGTCAGACGACGCGCGCGCCGTCGAAGACCACCGCCGACGGTCGATCCAGCACGGCCAGATCCGCGCGCGGGTCGGCGTCGTAGAGCACGAGATCGGCGACGCCGTCCGCTCCGGCCGCCGTGAATCCCAGCCACTGCCGTGCCGCCGTCGAACCCGCGGCGATCGCCTGCGTGTGCGTGAGCCCGAACTGCGGCAGGTATTCCAGCTCGCGGACGAGCGCCGCGCCCGGCACTTCGTCGGTGCCCGCCAGAATCGGCACGCCGCGCGCCAGCGCGCGCGGCAGCAGATCGCGCAACATGTCGAAGTGCCCGCGGAGGTAGGCGCCCACCGGCGTCTGCTGCGCGAGCAGGGCGCCGGTGTGCTTGTAGGCGGTGGCGAAGGTGGTGGTCCACGCGATCTGGCGATCGGCCATGGCGGCCACGAGATCCGGCGTGAGTGCCATGCCGTGTTCGATCCCGTCGACGCCGGCGGCGACGAGATCCGCGGCGCCCAGGCCCGTGGAATGCGCCATCACCCGCGCCCCGGCCGCGTGCGTCTCACGCACCAGCGTCGCGAGCACGTCGCGTGGGTAGTTCGCGGGCGCGGTGAACCAGTTGCCGTCGGGCCCGGGAAAATCGCCGAGCACCTTCACCCACTGCGCGCCGGCCGATACCTCATCGAGCGCCACGCGCACGAGATCCTCCGCCTCGACGAGCCGGCAGACGTTGGGATAGCCGCGTCCGGGCGGCGCCAGGATGCAGCCGGCGCGTTGCAGGCGCGGGCCGTCGCCGGATTCACGCGGCACGCCGCCCCACGCGCAGCCGGCATCGCGCACGGCCAGGATGCCAGCCTCGCGAAAGGCGCGCGCGTTGGCCGCCATGAGCGCGTCACTGCCGTCGTCGAACGGCTGCCGGCGGCCGAAGTTCATCGTGAGATGCACGTGGGCGTCGGTCAGGCCGCCTGGCAACCACCAGCCGCCGGGCAGATCGGCCGCACCGGGCACGGGCCGATCGGTGAGGCGGCCGTCGACGATCCACAGATCTTCGGGCGTCCCGCCGTCGGGCAGGCGCACGGCACGCAGATGCAGGGCTGGGGACATGCGGGCCTCCGTCGTGATGCTACGTCCGCGAGGGCGCCGGCGTGCCGGCGATCGACGCCGATCCGCCAACCCGGCCGGAAGCGCCGCGCCAGACGCGCCACAGCGACGACGGGGTCATCAGGCTCTGCGGCGGCGCCAGCAGGTTGGCCACGCGCATGAAGCGGATGGCGAGCGTGCCGTCATGGTGCGCGACGCGGTGGAGACGCGTCATGTAGCGGTTGATGGCAGTGACGGCGACGGACCGTGGGCCCACGGTTTCCGGCATACGCAGGTCGTTGCCGACGGCCGTGGTCCACGGGGTGTCGACGATGCGGGCGGCGGCGCGGAAGAAGCGGCGTCCGATGTCGCGGCGCCCGGCCGCGAGCACCTCGTGCAGCGCCATGGCTTCCAGCGCCGACACCGACATCCCCTGGCCATAGATCGGGTTGAAGCTGCAGATGGCGTCGCCGATCGTCAGCAGGCCTTCTGGCCAGCGCGTGAGACGTTCGTAGCGGCGTCGCACACTGGCCGGGAACTTCGACGACACCGGATCACCGACGGGCTCGGCCTGCGCCACGACGTCATGGATGTCGCGCGTCGGCAGTCGCGTCGTGAAGTCGATGAAGCCGGCGAGGTCCATCGGCGCGCCGGGCACGAAGTGCGCGATCAGCGTCACCGACCAGCGATCGCCTTCCTGCGCGATCATCACGCCGCCGCGCTTGCCCTCGGGCGTGGGTGGCACGACGGCGCCGGCGTCGCCCTGCAGGTGTTCGGGCCGTCGCCGGAAGTAGCGGGTGGTGTAGGTGAGGCCGATCTCCACGCGCTGCTCGATCGGCGCGTCGTAGCCGAGCGTCGCCAGCCAGTCGGGCAGGCGCGAGCCGCGACCCGTGGCGTCGACCACGAGGTCGGCGGTCAGCGTGGCGCCATCGCGAAGCTCGACGCCGGTGACGCGGCGGCCGTCGCTCGAGGCCGTGAGCCGTTCCACGTGGCTCGCCTCGCGGAAGACGATGCGCGGCGTGGCTTCGGTGCGTCGGCGCACCGCTGCCTCGAGGCACGGTCGCGACAGCATCAGGCCGTCGATGCCGCTTGGGTGCTGCGCCAGGGGCGCACCCTCGAACACCCAGCGCAGGTCGCGCAGGCTGTCGCACGGCACCGCTCCAGCCGCCAGCAGCTCCGCGCCGAGCCCCGGGAACAGACGCTCGAGCACGCCGATGCCGCTGGCCAGCAACCCGTGCGTGTGTCGCGACTGCGGCACGCCGCGACGATGCGCCGCCTCGCGCGGCAGGTCGTCGCGCTCGACGATCGTCACCGTCTCGAAGTGATCACTGAGCACGCGGGCAGCGAGCAGTCCCGCCATGCTGCCACCCAACACCACTGCCTGGCCCATCCGCGACCGCTCTCCGGCCATGTCGTCCTCCCCCGGGACACGACGCCCGTTCTCGTCGCACCTACGGGGGCCGACGTGGTCTGGATTGGCGCGCTCGGGGGGAAATCCAGCCTCGTCGCCCGGCCGTAAGGACCAGCAGCCATGCTGCACCATCACCGGACCCTCGCCTGGCCCACGGCGCCCCGCCCCAGTGGCCCGGCGCCCGTCTGGAACGCGCCGCCCGGGCCTTGTGCGCGATTCACGGCCCGTGGCAGGATGCCGGCCGTGACGGGCGCGGCGGAACGTCCCTCGATGCTCGACCTGCTGCAGCGCGTGGCGGCCCGCGACGAGTCCGCGCTGGCCGAGCTCTACGACCGCCACAGCAGCCTGGCCTACGCCGTGATCCGCCGCATCCTGCGCGACGCGTCCGACGCCGACGACGTGCTGCAGGAGACGTTCGTGCGCGTGTGGTCGCGGGCCGAGACCTACGACGCCCGCCTCGGTTCGCCCGAGGCGTGGCTCGTCCGCATCGCCCGCAACCGGGCCATCGATCGGGTGCGGGCGCGGCGCGTCCGCGAGCACCTGGCGGTCGACACCGGCATCACCGAGACGGGCGAGTCCCGCGTGCCGGAGCCCGAGACGCACGTGACACCCGAACACGTCGTGCGGGACGCCGCCACCGCGCGAGCGATCCGCCGGGCCCTCACGGATCTGCCCGATGCGCAGCGCGCGCTGATCGAGGCGGCGTTCTTCGAGGGTTACACTCATCACGAGCTGGCCACGCGCTTCAACGTGCCGCTCGGCACCGTGAAAACCCGGATTCGCAGCGGCCTGACGACGATGCGCGGGCGCCTGGAGCAGGTCGTATGATTCCCGCCGAACTCGAAGCCCTGGCGCTTGCCGACGCGGTCGGCGCGCTCGATGCCGAGGAGCAGCGCACGCTCGCCGCGCAGGTGGCAGCGCTCTCGCCCGAGGATCAGGCCGCCGTGGCGCGGCTGTACGACACGGCGCTCGCCGTGGCGGCCAGTGCCGAGCCCGCGACGCCGCCGCCGCACGTGCGGGCCCGCGTGCTGGCCGCGGCGCGCACGCCCGGACGCTACACGCTGCGCGCCGAGGCGCGCGACGACTGGTTCGCCACCCCGTTTGCCGGCATCACGGCGCGCGTGCTGGCGGTGGATCGCGCGTCGCAGATGGCCACGCTGCTGCTGCGCGCCGAGCCCGGCGCCGTGTATCCCTCGCATCACCACCACGGCGGCGAGGAGTGCTACGTGATCCGCGGGTCGGTCGTCATCGATGGCCAGACGCTGCGGGCCGGCGACTTCCACCACGCCGACGCCGGCTCGGACCACGGCGAGATCCGCACCGAGGACGGCGCCGAGGTGATGATCGTCGGCGCGGTCGAAGACTACCTGCCCGGCGTCCAGTGACCCCGGTCGGGCGGGCGCGTATAGTGTGCGGATGCGTCGACCGCTCGCTGCGTTCTTCTCCGTCGCTCCGCTCGTATTCGCGCTGGCCGCCTGTTCGTCTCCGGCCGCTCCTCCCGCCGCCGCTCCCGCCTCGCTCGACGACGTCGCGAAGGGCGCGCTGGCGGCCATCGACGGCACGCTGAAGGCGCCGGGGCTCAAGGCGCCGGTCGAGATCCTGCGCGACGCCGCCGGCATCCCGCACATCTACGCGCAGAACGACGACGACCTGTTCTTCGCGCAGGGCTACGTGATGGCGCAGGACCGGCTGTGGCAGCTCGAGATGTGGCGCCGATGGCGCGAGGGCCGCCTGGCCGAGATCTTCGGACCGAGCGCCGTGGACTTCGACGCGCGCACGCGCCTGATGATGTATCGCGGTCCATACGACGCCACGGAGTGGACCAGCTATCACCCCGACGCGGAACGGCTCTTCACCGCGTGGGCCAACGGCCTGAACGCGTTCGTCGCCACGCACAAGGACGCCCTGCCGGTGGAATTCCAGCTCACCGGCCTGACGCCCGAGCCATGGACCGCGAAGACGCTCACGCTACGCTGGGCGCAGGTGAATCTCGACAGCGCCAGCGGCACGCCGGCCGAGGAACTCGCGCTGGCGCTGAGCGCGGCGAAGATCGGCGTGGCCGCGGCCAACAAACAGGCGGCGCCGGATCCATGGGACGACCTCACCGTCGCCGACGGCCTCGATCTGAAGACGATCCCCGCCGCCGCGCTCGAGGCCGCGCGCAAGGGCGACGGCAACCCGTTCGCGCCGGGCGTGCTGGCCACGGTGGGCATCCTGCCGAAGTACGCATCGATGTTCGGGCCGCAGAAGCTGGCGCTCTTCCAGCCGCCGCTGCTGCCGCAGGACATGGACGGCAGCAACAACTGGGTCATCAGCGGCAAGCTGTCGAAGACCGGCGTGCCGATCGTGTCGAACGACCCGCACCGCAACATCGAGATGCCGTCGCTGCGCTACTTCATCCACCTGGTGGCGCCGGGATGGAACGTGATCGGCGGATCCGAGCCGCCATTCGTCGGCGTCGACGCCGGCAGCAATGACTCGATGGCCTGGGCGTTCACGTTCGCCGGCATCGACATGGTCGACACGGTGATCGAAGAGACCAATCCCGCCGACGCCAATCAGACGAAGTTCAACGGCGCGTGGGAGCCGATGAAGACCATCCGCGAGGAGATCCGCGTGAAGGGCGAATCGGCCCCGCGCGTGGTGGAGCTGAAGTTCACCCGCCACGGACCCGTGTTCTTCGAAGACGCCGAGCACCATCGTGCCTACGTGGCGCAGTCGGTGAACCAGCAGCCGGGCACCGCGCCCTTCAAGGGCTCGCTGAAGCTCGCGCAGGCGAAGAGCTGCGAGGACTTCTTCGATCGCGCCATGTCGTGGAAGGTGCCCACGCACAACCTGCTCTGCGGCGACACCAAGGGCAACATCGCGCTGCAGGTCAGCGGCCTCACGCCCGATCGCACGGGCTGGAGCGGCCGCCTGCCGGTGCCCGGCACCGGCAAGTACGAGTGGAAGGGCTTCCGCAGCGATCTGCCGCGCGAGTTCAACCCCGCGCGCGGCTTCATCGCGACCGCCAACGACAACACGCATCCGCCCGGCTACAAGGGACGGCCGGTGCTGTATCGCACGTCGGTGGGCGTGGAGGTGTCGCGCATCGCGCGCATCCGCCAGATGCTCAGCACGGGCGAACGGTTCGGCATCCCCGAGCTGCAGAAGATGCAGCACGACTCGTACTCGCTGCGCGCCGAGCGCGACATGCCGCTCTTCACGGGCTGGACGAGCCGGGATGCCGATGTGGAGAAGGCGCGAGCCGCGATCGCCGGGTGGGACAAGCGCATGACGGCCGAGAGCGTACCGGCCGCCATCTACGCGCGCTTCACCACCACGCCGTCGGGCAAGGCGCTCGATGCCGGCGCGCCGCCGGCGAAGCGTCGCGCGCTCGTGGAATCGGGTCTGCGTGAAGCGATCGCCGACGCGACGAAGGCGTGGGGCGCCGACTGGACCCAGTGGCGGTACGGCCGCCTGAACACCAGCGTGCTGCCGCACATGTTCGTGCCTGCGTTCAGCCTGCCCGAGGTGGAACGGCCCGGCGGCTTCAACACGGTGAACGCCACCGGCGCCAACTTCCGCCGCATCATCGACCTCTCGAACGTCGACAACTCGGTGGCCACGAACGCCCCCGGGCAGTCAGCGCAGCCAGGCAGCGAGTACTACGGCAACAACCGCGAGCGCCTGGCCAACGGCCAGTACTTCCCGCTGCCCTACACGCGCGCGGCGGTGGACAAGGCGGCCACGCACAAGCTCACGCTGACGCCGTAGCGCACGCGGGCGGGGCGATCGCCCCGGCGTCGGGCACCACAAGATCTATCAAGCAGGGCGCGCGGCCGGGCCCTATGCTTCCCGGCGTGAGCGTGACGGTGCGCGCGCTGTGGTACGTCGAGACTCACCTCGACGAGGATCTGTCGCTCGACGCGGTGGCGGCTGCGGTGGGGGTATCGCGCTACCACCTCACGCGCGCCTTCGGCGCCACGCTGGGCGTGCCGCTGGCCACCTACACGCGCGGCCGGCGGCTGTCGCGGGCGGCACACCGGCTCGCCGCCGGTGTGCCGGACATCCTCGCCCTCGCGCTCGACACCGGCTACAGCTCGCACGAGGCGTTCACGCGCGCGTTCGTGCAGCAATTCGGCGTGACGCCAGAGCAGGTGCGCCAGCAGGGGCACACCGGTGCGCTCGCCCTCGTGCCGCCGGTGCGCATGGACGAACCGGTCACGCAGCCCTTCGAGCCGCCACGCATCGAGCACGCGCCGACGATGCGCTTCACGGGCATCTCGGAACGGCATGCCGGCACCATCACCGCGCTACCCACGCAGTGGAGCCGCTTCATCCCGCTCGTCGGCCACGTGCCCGGGCAGGTCGGACGTGTCGTCTACGGCGTCACCTACAACGTCGACGAGACATCCGCGTTCGACTACATGTGCGGCGTCGAGGTGGAGGCCTTCCTCGGCAGCGATCCGCCGTTCTCGCGTCTCACCATCCCGGCGCAGACCTACGCCGTGTTCACGCACCGCGAGCACATCACGTCGCTGGCGGCGATGATCGGCGCGGTGCTCGACCGCGCGCTCGGCGCCGCGGGCTACGCGCTGATGGATGGCCCCTTCTTCGAGCGCTACGACGAGCGCTTCGACGCCCGCACCGGCCACGGCGACGTCGAGGTGTGGTTCCCGGTGGCCGGAGATTCCTAGCCATGGCATCCCCCACCATTCCAGTCGCGACGAGGAAGGCGCGCGACCTTGCGCTCCTCGACCGGCGCTTCCATCTCGCCGCCGCCGTGGCCGCCGCGGCGATCACGGTGGTGGGGTTCAGCCCCACGTTCTTCGCCCGTCCAGCGACGCTGCCGGCGCTGCCGTCCCTGGTGGTGCTGCACGGCGTGGTGTTCACGGGGTGGCTCGTGGCCTACGCGCTGCAGGCGGCGCTCGTCACGGCGCAGCGCCGCGACCTGCATCGCACTTTCGGCTACTGGTTCGTCGGACTCGGCGTGGCGATGGTGGTGCTGGGGCTCGTCACCGCGGTGGAAGCGGTGCGCCGCGACGCCGGCGGCGCGTTCGACGACGACCCCCGCGTGTTCATGGTGATCCCGTTCTTCGACTTCGTGCTGTTCGCGGGATTCCTCGGGGCGGGCTACGCGTGGCGCCGCTCGCCCGAGACCCACAAGCGGCTGATGCTGCTGGCCACGATCGACCTGATCGGTCCCGCCATCGCGCGCATGGCGCAGCAGTCGAGCCGCCCCCTGTTCTCGCAGCACTTCCCGATGTGGGCGTTCGCCGGCATGATGCTGTTCATCGCCGTCGCGTGCGTGTACGACCTGGTCACCAGGCGCCGTGTGCACCCGGCGTATCTCTGGGGCGCGTTCACGCTCACGGCGTCGGGCCCCATCCGGTTCACGCTCGGCGACACGGCCGCGTGGCTCGCGTTCGTGGAGTGGATGCTGCGCTGGCTGTGACCGAGGCGGGCGGCTGACACCGGCGGCACCCCGTCGCGGTTACAGTAGGGGCGGCATGCCCGAGTCCGCCGCTCCTTCCGCGCCCGCCTCCTGGCGCGATCGTCTGCCCGCGGGCGTGCGTCCGTACGTGGAGTCGGCGCCGCTGGCGGCCGCCACGCTCGGCATCTCGTCGGGCTTCGGCTTCGCGATGATCGCCGCCACGCTCACGACGCGGCTGGCGCAGTACGGCATCAAGAAGAGCGCGGTGACCGCGTTCGCGCTCACGTTCCTCGCCTACAACTTCAAGTTCCTGTGGGCGCCGCTGGTCGACCACGTGCGGCTGCCGCTCATCGGGCGCTTCGGCCAGCGCCGGTCGTGGCTGTGGCTCGTCGGCACGCTGCTGATGGTGGCGGTGGTGTACCTCGGCAGCCTCGATCCCACCACTTCGCTGCCGCAGGTGGCGACCGCCGCGATTCTCGTCGGCGTGATCGGCGCCACCTACGACATCGTCATCGACGCGTATCGCATCGAGCTGCTCGAGCCGCATCAGCTCGGCGTCGGCTCGGGGATGTCGCAGTACGGCTGGCGCATCGGCTCGGCGACGTCGGGCGCGGTGGCGCTGCTCGTGGCCGCGCGCTACGGCTGGGCGGCGGCGTACTCGGTGTGCGCCATGTTCTCGCTGCCGGCCATGCTCACCGGCCTCGTGATGGGCGAGCCGTCGAGGCGCCGTCCGGCGCCGCCGATCACGGGTCTGGTGCAGGCCATCACGGCCTACTTCAGTCCGCTGGTCGAGTTCCTCAAACGTCGCGGCGCACTGGTGGTGCTGCTCTTCGTGCTCGTCCACAAAATCGGCGACACGCTGGCGAACCTGACCCTGCGCCTGCTCTTCGAGGATCTCGGCTTCACCAACGACGAGATCGCGTTCTACGACGTCGGAGTGGGCTTCTTCGCGCTGCTGGCCGGCGTGTTCGTGGGCGGCATCATGTACGCGGCCATGGGCATGAAGCGCTCCGTGTTCGTGAGCCTCGTGCTGATGGCAATCAGCAACTTCAGCTTCGCGGCGCTGGCCGCCGCCGGCCACAGCAACCTGGGCATGGCCGGCGCCATCGGCTTCGAGAACTTCGCCAGCGGCATCGGCGGCGTCACCGTGGTGGCGTACCTCTCGGCGCTCTGCAACCTGCGCTTCACGGCCACGCAGTACGCGCTGCTCTCGGCCCTGGCCAGCATCGCCGGGCGGTTCCTCACCGGCACCACGGCGGGCTCGCTGATCGAGTCGATGGGCTTCGTGAACTTCTACCTGATGACGACCGCCATCGCGCTGCCCGGCGTGCTGATCTACGGCTACATGGTGAAGTCCGGCCTGGCCGACGTGTCGATCGGCTCCGCGGGCACCGACCGCGAGTAGCGCACGAGTCCCCGCGTCAGGCGCGAGCGAACGTCCACGCCAGCAGGCGGCTCTTCTTCTGGCCCTGCGCCATGTCGATCACGCGTACGTAGGTGGCGGGCGTCTTCGCCAACGCGCGCTTCAGCACCGGCAGGTTCGCGCTCTTCGACACCATCGCCGTGAACCACACGCAGAGCGACGGACGCGTGGCGCTCTCGGCGATCATGCGCTGGATGAAGCCGACTTCCCCGCCCTCGCACACGAGCTCGGCGGAGCTGCCGCCGAAATTCAGCGCGGCGGCATCGCGCCCGAGCTTCAGGTTGCGGCGCTTGCGCGCGGAGCCGGCGGCGGCGATTTCGTGCGAGGCGTGAAACGGCGGGTTGCACGAGCAGGCCGCGAAGCGCTCGCCCACCGTGGTGACGTGCGCGAAGCACGATCGCACGTCGGGCTGATAGCGTCCCTCGATCAGGCCGGCGACGGATCGATTCAGCCGCACGATCTGTCGTGCCCAACGATGCGATGCCTGATCCGCTTCCGCGGCCACGTAGCGCCATCCGTACTCGGAGGCGCCCAGCAGCGGCAGGATGCAGTTCGCGCCGGCGCACAGGTCGAGAATCGCGATGTCGGAGCCACGCGGCGCGTCGGCCGCATCACCGCCGCCGAGGAGATCCGCGAGGTGATGGATGTAATCGAGGCGCCCAGGCACCGGGGGACACAGCGCGCCATTCGGCAGGCTCCACTGCAGGCCGTAGGCCTCTTTCAGCAGCGCCTGGTTCAGCGTGAGCACCGCCACCGGATCCGCGAAGTTGATGGTCTCCTCGTCGCGCGGACTCCTCACGACGAACTTCGCCAGCGGCGGATGCGCCGCCACGAGCGTCGGGAAGTCGTAGCCGTCGCGGAAGCGGTTCAGGCGATGCATCGACCGGTCATCGCGAGACTCTACTACGTGCCGACCCGCTCCCGTGGGCCGGCCCCGGTGGGAACCGCCATTGTCGGTGGCCTGCTGATTCTGTAGGATGCCGCACACCGGCGCCGGGCGTCAGCGTCGGCCCCATCCCTCCGCCGGCGTCCCTGATGATCTCCGACCCCACCGCGCTCATGGCGTTCCTGTTCGGGCTCATCGCCGCGTCGCGGTGGCTCGAGCGCGTGGTCCCCGCCGTGCAGCGGATCAGCTCGGCGGTGGTCTGCACGCTCGCGGGCATCGTGCTCGCCAACGTCGGGGTGATTCCCCACGCCTCGCCGGTCTTCGACGCCGTCAACACCTACGCGGTGCCGTACGCCATCGTGCTCGTGATCCTCGGCTCCGACATCCGCGACCTCGGCACGGCCGGACGCGCCATGCTCCTTGCGTTCGCGGCGGCCACGGTGGGCAGCTTCGCCGGCGCGCTCATCGCCGGGGTGCTCTTCGAGACGCGGCTGGGCGCCGACACCTGGAAACTGGCCGGCCAGTTCGCCGGGTCGTTCGTGGGCGGCGGCATGAACTTCGTGGCGGTCGGACGTGGCCTGGCGACCGAGCCGTCGTTGTTCGCGGCCGCCTCGGTCGTCAACAACCTCTCCACGGTGCCATGGATGCTGGCGCAGATGGCGCTGTTCGGCGTGCTCGCCCCCTACTATCGCGCCGACACCAGCGCCGGCGATGCCGAGGAGGCGGAGCGGCAGAGCGCGCGGATTCGCGATCAGTGGTCGCACGCCGATCTGTCGATCACGGCCATGGCGGTGCTGGCGGCCCTGCCGCTGGCCATCATGTGGGTGTCGGGGCTCCTGGCGCCCCTGCTGCCCGGGTTTCCCCTGGTGCTGTGGCAGACCACGCTGGCCCTGGTCGTCGCGCAGGTTCCAGCGGTGCGCCGCGTGCCGGGAGCGACGGTGCTGTCCTACTTCGCCCTGCACCTGTTCTTCGTCGTCATCGGCACGTCGTCGATCATCTCGGAACTCGCGTCGTCGTGGTTCCCGCTGCTGGCCTTCATGCTCACGATCATCGCCATCCACGCGGTGATCGCCTACGGCGTCGGCTGGCTCGCCGGCGTCGACCTGGCCACGGTCACGGTGGCCAGCCAGGCGGCCGTGGGCGGACCGGGATCGGCCCTGGCGCTGGCGATGTCGATGAAATGGCCGGCGCAGGTGACGCCCGGCATCATCGTCGGCATCTTCGGCTACGCCATCGGCAACTACATCGGCTTCAGCTGCGCCTGGGCCACGCGGGCCCTCATGGGAGGGGGAGGATGAGGATGCTCGACGGCCTGCACGCGGTGGTCACCGGGGCCTCGCGGGGACTCGGGGTGGGAGCCGCCGCGGCCCTCGCCGGCGCCGGAGCCCGCGTGACGATCGTGGCGGAGGAGCCGCGGGAACTCGAGCACGCGCAGCGCCTGCTGGCGGCCGAGGGCGCCGCCGTCGCCACCGCCTGCGTGGATCTGAGCGACCGCGCCGCCGTGCTGGCGTTGGGCGAACGGCTGGGCGCCGGACCCGATGCCGCCGACGTGCTGGTCAACAACGCCGCCGTGCTGCCGATGCTGCCGGTGAACGCGACGACCGATGCGGTGTGGGATCGCACCCTGGCGGTGAACCTGACGGCGCCGTTCCTGCTCCTGCGCGCGGTGGCTCCGCGCCTCGCCGGCCGCGGCGGCTCCATCGTCAACGTGTCGTCGCGGGCCGGCATCGAGGGCTTCGCCGACGAGTCGGCCTACTGCGCCGCGAAGTTCGGTCTCGAGGGGCTGACCAGGGCAGTGGCGCTCGAGTGGCAGGGCACGGCGGTGTCGGTGAACACCGTGTCCCCGGGCACGCGAATCAAACCGACGGGCGTGACCACTGCCGCGTTCGCCGACTGGACCGCCGATCAGCGGGCGATCTTCCGCGATCCGCGCGAGCTCGGATCGGCGTTCGTGCTGCTGGCGATGCTGCGGGGCAGCCCCAGCGGCTGCCGCTTCGACCTGTGGCGCCTCGCCCAGGCCATCGCCGCCGACGGGTTCGACGCCACGCGGGCCCGGCTCGCCACCCTCGCCGAGCCGGTCAGCGCTTCGCGAAGTGCTCCATGATGGCGGCGGCGTACTTGATGCCCTGCAGGTAGCGGTCGACCCGGATGTTCTCGTCGGGCGCGTGCAGGTTGGCGCCCGGATTGGCGAAGCCCGTGAGCACGCAGGGAATCCACACGTGCCGCAGGATCGCGCCTTCCGCTGACACGCCGTTGACGACCGGCGCCTCGCCGTAGACCTCGGTGGCCGCGGCGATGATGGCCTGGCTGATGTCCTCCTTCACCGAGATCTTGTAGGGCGGTTCGGCGTCGGTGTTGGCGCGCACCTCGATGTGTTCGAAGCCGTGCTTCGCCAGGTGCGCCTTCAGCTTGCGCACGGCGTCGACCGGCTGGATGTTGGGAATCAGCCGGAAGTCCAGGCGGGCGCGGGCTTCGTTCGGCACGATCGTCTTGGTGCCCGGGCCGGTGTAGCCGGCGATGAGCCCCTGGATGTTCGCGGTGGGCTCGTACGAGCGGGCGCGCAGCGCGTCGACGCCATCGCGGCCGCCGGCGAAGGCGTCGATGCCCCACTCGTCCTTCATCGCCTGGAGGTTCACCCGGGCGGCCTTGTCGGCGAGCTGCTGCTCGTCGTCGGGGCCGAGCTGCCAGATGCCCTCCTCCCAGCCTTCGATCAGGATCTTCCGGTCGCGGCTGAAAATCGTGTTGAGGGCCCAGATCAGCTCCCACACGGGCGCCGGCACGAGCGGGAAGTTGAGCGAGTGGATGTCGGTCCTGGCGCCGCGGGCGATGAGCTCGACGAACAGCACCGACTTCAGCCCCAGCGACACGTCGGGCACCGCGGTGCCGGTCTCCATCGAGCCGTCGAGACAATGCATGCCGTCGGCCGCGAGCAGCGGCTCGTTGGCGGCCGCCCAGGCGGCGAGGTGCGGAGAGCCGATCTCCTCTTCCCCCTCGATGAACAGCTTCAGGTTGCACGGCACCTCGCCTCGCACCTGCAGGAACGCTTTCGCGGCCTTGTTGAATGCCAGCACGCCCGACTTGTTGTCGGTGGCGCCGCGTCCGTAGAGCACGCCGTCGACGATCGCGGCCGACCACGGCCCGCCGTGGGTCCACTTGTCGAGCGGTTCGGGCGGCTGCACGTCGTAGTGCGAGTAGCAGAGGATCGTCCTGGCCGGCTGACGCGCCGCCTGCAGGTGGCCCAGGATCACCGGCGGACCGGCCTCGAGCTCGTGGAACTCGGCGGGCAGTCCGTCGGCGTGCATCATGTCGCGGAGGAGCGTCGCGCACTCGCGCAGGCCGACGTTCTGGGCCGAGATCGACGGCTGCTGCACGAAGCGCTGCAGGTCGCGCACGCATTCGTCGGCGTGGGCGTCGATCCAGTCGTAGATGGGCTTCAGGCTCATGGCGTCCTCGTGACGAGCAACAGCGCGGCGGCTCAGCGGGGCGTGACGGCCACCCAGCGCCGCTGCGCCCCTGACTGGCGCACCGCGTCGAGCACACGCTGGTTGGCGAGCCCATCGGCGAACGTGGCGCCGCGGGCGAGCGGCCGCGCTTCGCGGATGGCCGCGCACAGCTCCCGCAGCGCGGCCACCACCGAGACGTTCCAGATGCCGCCGTTCACGCCGGGCAGGCTGGCGTTGGCGTCGGTTTCGGTGATGTCGTCGAAAGAGCCGCCGGCGCGGGCGAACCACAGGCGCTCGTCGTCGTTGTGCAGCCGGATCGTGCCCTTCGAGCCAAAGATCTGCGTGACGTTGTTCATGTTGTGGGCGGCCACCCCCGACAGGAACACCTGGGCGACGGCGCCACCCGCCATCTCGGCGGTGAAGTAGGCCACGTCGTCCGCGGTCGCGGTCCAGCGCTCGCCCGACGCCTTGTCGACCCGGTCGGGCACCACCACCGGCGCGGCGCCCGTGACCCACGCCACTTCGCCCAGCCACCAGCGCAGCAGATCCACCTGGTGGCTGCCGTTGGCCCCGAGCCGTCCACCGCCGTGCTCGGCCAGGCTCCACCAGTCGCCCTTCGGCCGGCTGGCCGGGTCGTTCCACGACGGACCGATGTTGGTGATGACCACGTGCCGCACCTCGCCCAGATCACCGGCGGCGATGAGCGATGCGATCCGCGCCCGGTTGGGGTTGAAGCGCAGCTCGTGGTCGATCATGTGGAGGCGGCCGGCGGCCTCGGCCGCCACCAGCATCGCCGCCGCCTCGGCGGCGTCCATGGCCGTGGGTTTCTCGCAGAGGACGTGCGCGCCGGCAGCGAGCGCGGCGAGCGCCTGTGGCGCATGCTGCACGGTGGGCGTCGCGATGCACACCAGATCCAGACGGTGCGCGTCGAGCATGGCGCGCCAGTCGTCGTAGGCGTGCGGCACGCCGAATTCGCGGGCCGCCGCCTCGGCGCTCGCGCGCCGGGCTGACGCGATCGCCACCACGTCGGCGCCGGGCACGTGCCGGAATGCCGGCAGGTACGCCGCCTTCGCGAAGCTGGCTCCGATGATCCCAATCTGCATGCGGACTCCTCAGGCGCGCTCGCGCAGACGCGGGTCGAGCACGTCGCGCAGCCAGTCGCCCAGGATGTTGAAGCTGAGCACGGTGAGCATGATGGCGAGCCCCGGGCACACCGCCAGCCACCATTTGTTGGCGAGCAGCGTGTCGCGGCTCTCGGCCAGCATGCTGCCCCAGGTGGGCACGGTCGCCGGCACGCCGAGACCGAGGAACGACAGCGCCGCTTCGGTCAGGATGACGCTGGCGACGTTGAACGACGCGATCACGGTGAGCGGTCCCATCAGGTTCGGCAGGATGGTGCGGAAGAGGATCGACGCCGTGCCATCGCCCAGCGCCCGGGCCGCCTCGACGAACTCCTTCTCGCGCAGCGACAGCGTCTCCGCCCGCACGATGCGGGCGTAGGTGACCCACTGGCCAAGGCCCAGCACGAGCACGAGGTTCACGAGTCCGGGTCCCAGCACCACGAGGAACATGATCGCCAGCAGCACGAACGGAAACGCGAGCTGCATGTCGCCGAGGCGCATCGTGGCGTCGTCGATGCGCCCGCCGAAGTAGCCGGCGCACAGGCCGGCCAGCACGCCCAGCACGCCGCCGACCGCGATGGCGGCCAGGCCCACCAGCAGCGAGACCCGCGCGCCGTAGACCAGGCGCGACAGCACGTCGCGGCCCAGGCCATCGGAGCCCAGCACGTAGGTGCCGCTGACGGCGCTCGCCGTCATCGGTGGCGCCAGGCGCGCCGCCAGATCCTGGCGGTTCGGGTCGGCGGGCGACAGCCAGGGTGCGGCCGCGGCCACGAGCGCCACCACCGCCAGAATGGCGACGGCCAGCAACGGCCACCGCGCCTTCACGAGCGAGCGCCACGCCCGGCCGCCGCCCGTGCTCATCGCCGGCCTCCCGCCAGGTCGACCCTGGGGTCGAGGCGCACGTAGACGAGATCCACCAGCGTGTTCAGCAGCACGAAGTTGACGGCCAGGAGGATCACACCGGCCTGTACGAGCGGGATGTCGCGCTGGTTGATGGCGTTGAACAGCAGCCGTCCGATGCCGGGATAGCTGAACACGGTCTCGGTGACGACGACGCCACCCAGCAGGAAGCCGAACTCGAGTCCGAGCATCGTGACCACCGGCAGCCACGCATTCCTCAGGGCGTGGTGGATGATCACCACGTCCTCGGCCAGCCCCTTGGCGCGGGCGGTGCGCACGTAGTCCTGCCCGAGCACGTCGAGCATCGATGACCGTACAAGACGGGTGTTGCGCGCCAGCGAGTACGTGGCCACGGCCAGACCGGGCAGGATGAGATGCGCCAGCGCGTCAGGCAGATTGCGCACCGCGGTCGCGATCTCGCCGTTGACCAGGGGCAGCAGTACCGGCACGTGGCCAGAGATCGGCAGCCACCGCAGGTAGAGACCGAACACGAGGATGAGCATGATGCCCATCCAGAAGTTGGGGACCGACTGCCCGACCAGGCCGAGCAGGGTGATGGCGCCGTCGGTGGCGGTCCCGCGACGTCGTGCCGCGAGGACGCCAAGAGGCACGGCGACGCCGACGGCGAGCACGAAGGCGAACACCGCCAGCTCGATGGTGGCCGGGAAGGCGCCCAGCACGAGATCGAGGGCCGGCTGGCGGTACGACAGCGACTGCCCGAAGTCGCCGCGGGCGAGCCCGGCGACGAAGCTCAGATACTGCACGTGCAGCGGCCGGTCGAAGCCGAGCGCGTGGCGCACGAGCGCCACCTCCTCGGCGGTCGCGCGCTCGCTCACGAAGAGATACGTCGGGTCGCCGCCCGCCTGCAGGGCGAGGAAGCTGACGAGCGTCACGCCGGCGATCACGACCAGGCTCTGCACGAGCCGGCGCGCGATGTAGGTGCCCATTCGGCGATCAGCCTTTCGGCCGGGCCTCGAACCCGAATACCCGTTCGTCGGGCCGCGCCTTCCACTCCACGCGCGACGACACGCCGTAGAAGTCGGGCTGGAAGTAGAGGTGCAGCCACGGGCCGTCGTCGTAGAACACCTGCAGCATCTCGTCGATGAGGCGGCGCTGTTCCTCGGGCGATGCGGCGTCGATCATGGCGTCCCAACGCTCGAACCAGCGCGGATCGGACCAGTTCGTGTAGTTGGTGCCCGATTCGACCCTGGCGATGTCGTTCATGTCGTAGATCGGGCTCCACAGCGCGCCGCCGGTGCCGAGGAAGAACAACGGCCCGGCCGACTTCTGCCGGATGAGCGGCGTGTAGACGCTGGCCCACTCGAGGAGCTGCAGATCCACGCCGATGCCGACGTCCTTCAGGTACTGCGCGATGGCCTGCACGACGTTGGCGTCGTTCAGGTAGCGGCCGCGGCCGGCCTGGAACGTGATCGGGAAGCGGATGCCGCCGGCGCCGCGCCGCCAGCCCGCCTCGTCGAGCAGCCGCTCGGCGGTGGCCGGCTCGTAGGGATACGGCGTGAGCGCCTTGTTGGCGTTGGCCGCGTTCACGAGGCCGGTGGCCCGCGTGCAGTCGACGCGCAGCAGCTGCTTGCAGATCGTGGGCACGTCGATCGCGTACTGCAGCGCCCGCCGCACCTTCGGATCGGCGATGGCGCGGCCGCCCGGCGTGTTGCGGAACGACTCCGCCTGGTTGAAGCCCACGTACATCCGCCGTGTGCTGGTCACCGGCTGCACGTGGGCGCGGCTCGACTGGTTGATGGCGTCGATCTGATCGGGCGCCACGTTGGTGATGATGTCGACGTTGCCGGCGATGAGCTCGGCCGAGCGCGTCGACGCCTCCGGGATGATCCGCCACACGATGCGGTCGAAGGTGCCGGCCTGCCCCACTTTCTCGAGCACGATCTCGGAGCCGCGCGTCCACGACACCAGACGGTAGGGGCCCGAGCCAATCGGCGCCGTCGCCGCCTGATCGGCGCTCATCTTCTCGTAGCTGTCCTTGCAGTGGATGCCGATCTCGGTGAGCAGGCCAAAGGCGATCGGGTTCCGCTTCGCGATACGGATGCGGACGTGCCGGGCGTCCACGGCCTCGGCGCCCTGGAACCCGATCGACGTGAAGACGAAGCCGGGCGAGTTGCCGGTGAACTTGTTGGCCGGATCGGCGATGCGATTGAAACTGTAGGCCGCGTCTTCCGCGGTGAGCGGCTCGCCGTCGTGGCAGGTGAGCCCGTCGCGCAGCGTATAGGTGTACTGCGTGCCGTCGTCCGACACCGTCATCTCGGTGGCCAGGTCGGGCACGTGCCGGCCGTCGGCGTCGAGCGCGAACAGCGACGAGAAGATGTGCTGGGCGATGTTCTGGTTGTCGCGGCTGGCGATGTTGGCCGGCTCGAAGGTCGTGATGTCGGCACTGAGGCCGACGACGAGCGTGGTGCCCGCCGGCGCGCCCGGCCGCGTGTTCCGCAACGCCACCCCCGCCACCAGCGCCACGACGGCGGCGACCGCGATCCAGCGAACCTTCGTCATCGGCTGATCCTCTCCTGGTGGCGATCGCGCGGATCCACGGTCCGCCCGGTCGCCGACGACTCGATGCACGCCTCGACCATCCGCAGCGACGACAGGTGGTCATCGCCGGAACACGGCAGCGGCGCGCCCTCGCGCAGGTGGGCGACGAACGCCGCCAGCAACGCCGCGGCGTCGTCGACCCACGGTTCGGTGGCCGGCAGCGTGACCGGCGTGAGCGTCGGGTCGTCGCGATGGGCGTAGCCGAGGGCGCCGAACATGTCGGCCTGTAGGACGACGCCGCGCGGCGTCTCGGTGCGCCACATGAAGGTCATGGGCTGCCAGTTGCCGGCCCACGTGCCCTGGTAGGTCACCTGGAGCCCGCCGGTGAAGGTGATGAGCGCCGAGACGTTGGCGTCGCCGCTGTACATCGACCACGACGGGTTGAACGTGCGGGCGGCAATCGCCACCGGCTCGGCGTCGTAGACGAACCGCATGAGGTCGAAGTGATGGATTGACTGTTCCCAGAGCATGGGCTGATCCATCGTGAGCGGGTACTTGTTGAGATGCGGCTGCTGGCCGTCGCGCCAGCGTTCGTAGGTGAAATGCGCGAACTCCGGCCGGCCCATCCGATCCGGCGTGAGCAGCGCCTTGAGCGCCTGCGTCACGGCGAGATAGCGGAAGTTGAGGCCGACGACTAGCGGCACACCGGCACGAGCGGCCGCGGCCACGTAGGCCTCGGCCGTCGCCACGCTGTCGGCCAGCGGCTTCTCGGCCAGGATCGCGAGCGACGCGGCGCACGCCGCGCCGATCTGATCCTCGCGGCCGCCGGGCGGCGTGCAGAGCAGCACGGCGTCGGCCGGAACGCGCGCGGCCACCTCGGCGAGCGTGGCGCCGCCGACCACACCTGGCATCTCCGCGAGCGTCGCGTCGACGGCCTCGGGCCGCGTGTCGACGACGCCGACGACGCGGCAGTCGGGGCGGGCCGCGATGACGCGGCGCCAGAGGCGCGCCCGGGCGCCGAGTCCCACGAGGATGAGGCGCACCTCGCTCACGCGCGCACCTCCGCGCCGGCCAGGGCCGCGAGGCCGTCCGCCGGCGAGGTCCACGACAGCGGACCGAGACGATCGAGATCCGACGGCTGCATCGGCGCCTTCATGCCCGCGATCGCCGGGCCCGTCTCCACGCGCGCGCCGGGCACGAGCGCCGCGATGAGCGCGGCCATCGCGCTGTCGGCGACGACGTGCGGACTGGCGAGATGCACCGGCGCCGCCGCCGGCGGCGCCATGACGAGGCGCGCGAGGGCCGGCGCGAGGTCGGACACGCAGGTCCAGTCGCGGCGAGGATCGTTGGCCGGCACGACCAGCGGTTCACCGCGGCGCGCCGCCTCGATCCAACGCGCCACGAGCGAGACGCGGATGCGCGAGGGGCGGACGAGTTCGTGCGGGCCGTAAAGATAGCCGAGCCGGACGACGTGGGCGGCGATGCCGTCGAGCGCCTCGAGCGTGAGACGCTCGCCCGCGCGCTTGGCCACGGCGTACGGCGTGCGGCTGGTCGGCACGTCGGTGTCGCGCAGGCACTCGGCGCCATCGCCGGGCGCGAACACGCCACTCGAGCTCAGGAACACGAACGCTCGCGGTGTCGTGCGCGCCGCGTGGGTCAGCAGCGCGAGCAGCGGCTGCACGTTGGCGGCGATGTGCGCGGCCGGCGTCCACCCGAGCTCCACGGGGTCGGTCGTGATCGCCGCCGCGTGCACGATCACCGAGGCCTCCGGCAGATCGTCGGTGGGCGCGGCGGTGAGATCCGTGGTGACGAGCCGGGCCGCCACCAGCCGCGCGCGCGTGGGCGCGTCGAACGCGCGATCGACGGCGATCACGCGCCAGCCGAGGGCGAGGAACCCCTCGGCGAGTGCGCTCCCCACGAACCCGCCGGCGCCGGTGACGAGAACGTCCGAAGGCGGCGTCACGGCAGGCGCTCCGCGACGCTGGCCGGATCGAAGCTGGCCAGCGCGTGCGTGTGTTCGGCGATGAGCCGTTCGGCCAGGGCGCCGTCGCGCGCCGCCAGCGCGCGCACGATCGGCGGATGGTTCGCGGCGATGTCGGCGAGGTTCACGTCGCGGTCGTTGCGCAGCGACATGATCTGGTGGATGCGGAGATAGAGACCCGCCCAGAGCTGCCCCAGCAGCATGTGATCCGAGAGCTCGATGAGCCGCCGGTGGAACGCCTCGTCGGCGGCGACGAGCGCCACGCGATCCCCGGCCGCGGCGGCCTGCTCCATCTCGCGGCAGGGCTGCCACAGCGCGTCGACGGCCGTGCCGCTGGCCAGGATGCGCCGTGCCGCGGTGACCTCGAACACGGTGCGCATCTCGCAGGTCTCGACCACCTCGCGCACGGTGAGTGGCTTGACGCGTTTCCCCTTGTAGGCGACGGTCTCGACCAGCCCGTCGTTCTCGAGGATCTGCACGGCCTCGCGAATCGGCGCCCGGCTCACGTTGAGCTGCTCGGCCAGCGCGGTCTCGACCAGCACGTCGCCGGGTCGCAGGCGGCCGGTGACGATGGCGCGGCGCAGCTGATCGGCGATCTGCACCTTGAGCGGCGTCTGCTCGATGGGCGCCAGCGCCGCCGATGCACCGCCGGCGAGGAACGAGGACTCAGCCATGCAGGCCTCCCGGGAGGGTGGGCGCGGACGCGACGACCGTGATCGGCGGCACGTCGGCGAACAGGTCGTCGTCGGGACGGCCGCGCCACATCAGCACCGCGAAGCTGGCCTCGCGGTCGAGCACGGTGATGCCGGCGTGCCATACGCCGGCGCGATAGACGACGCCGAGCGTGGGCGGTAGCAGGAACGCGCGCGTCGAGGCCGGATCCGGCGCGCCGGACGCATCGGCGCCCATCACCGTGACGACGTACCGCGCCACGTCGAGCGGCAGGAAGGCCTGCGCGGCGTGGGGATGGCGCTCCACGCGGGCGATCGAGAGCGGCAGGGGCGAGGCCGCCACGCGGTTGACGTGGAACTGCGGCCGCAGGCCGGCCACCGGCGTCAGCCACTCGCTGTACATGCGCCGCTCGCCGACGTGTGCCGGCGCTTCGACGAAGGTGCCGAACGGCGCGAACAACGCGGCCTCGGCGGGCACGAGCGCGGTGCGCGTCACGCCGCGCCCTCCGGCGGCGGCACGTGCGCGCGCCAGTGCGCGGCGATGTCGCCGCGGCGACAGATCCACACGCCGTCGCAGGTCTGCAGGTGATCGAGGAACGCGCGCAGGCCGGCGATGCGGCCGGGCTGGCCGATGATCCGCGGGTGCAGGCCGATCGACATCATCCGCGGATGCCGCTCGCGCAGCAGCTCGTTGGCGTGGTCGATGAGGAACTCGCCGAACGCTCTTCCAGTGACGAGCGGCCCGCCGACCAGCTTGGCGTCGTTGGTGGCGAGCGAATACGGCACCACCAGGTGCGGGCGGCCCAGCACGGTGACCCAGTACGGCATCTCGTCGTTGTAGGCGTCGCTGTCGTAGCGGAAGCCGCCGTGCTCGACCAGCAGCCGCCGCGTGTTCGGCGACGGCGCGTAGCGGCAGTACCACCCCTCCGGCGCACGGCCGAGGAGCCGCGTGAGGCTGTCGTGGGCGCGGGCGATGTGCGCGCGTTCGGTGGCCTCGTCGAGCAGGTAGTGCTCGATCCAGCGCCAGCCATGACACACCACGTCCCAGCCGGCGTCGGCGATCGCCTTCGCCGCGGCCGGATGCCGTTCGAGCGCGAGCGCGGCGGCGAAGACGGTCACCGGCACGCCGCGTTCCTGGAACAGCCGGTGGAGTCGCCAGAAGCCGACGCGGCTGCCGTATTCGAACATGCTCTCGGCGCCGAGATCGCGCTGCCCCACAGGTACGCGCGCCTGCGCCACCTCGGTCAGCGTGGCGTCGGAGCGGCCGTCGCCGTCCTGGAACGAGTACTCCGAGCCCTCTTCGTAGTTGAGGACGAAGTTCACCGCCAGGCGGGCGCCGCCCGGCCAGCCCACCTCGGGCGGCGTGGCGCCGTACCCCACGAAGTCGCGCACCGGCCCGGTCGTCACTCGCCTAGTCCCGCGTGCCTTCCACCTTGCAGAAGAAGCAGCACCACTCGCCGGTGGTCACGTTGGGCAGCGCGCGCAGGCCGAAGATCATGCCGTCGGCCGGCGCCACGAGCTCGGCCTGCGTGTCGCCGAAGATGTTCGTGATGCGGGCGATGGGATCGCCCTTCTTCATCATCCGCAGGAAGCCGACGCCCGGCTCGGGCAGGAAGAGGCCCGAGGCCGGCGCGAGCAGCGCTTCCTGGTTCCCGCGGTAGCGCGGCGACGGGTACTGTGCGGCGCCGGGATACATCTTGTAGTGCCGCAGGATGTTCAGGATGGAGTTGGCGAGTTCGCGGCCGACGCGCGCGAACTCCGCGGGCGACGTCGCCGAGCGGCCGCCTAGCTCCACCGTGACGCCGACCTTGCCGTTGTCCTTCATGTGCGCCATCGGGCTGCCCTTCGGGCTGATCGACGACATGATGCAGCCCCAGCCCGGTCCCATCGCGGTGGCCAGTTCCACCGACGCCGGCGACTCGTCGACGAAGATCGCCTTGTCGAGGAACGAGTGCGCGCCGCCGGAGTGGATCGAGATCTCGAAGTCGGCCGTCGCGATCATGGCCGCGGCGTGCGCGGCCGCCATGCGTTCGGTGAGATAGCCGTTGGCGCGGCCCGGATAGATCCGGTTCATGTCGTAGCTGAAGGTGTCGAGCGGATTGCCGCGCTGCGCCGCCTCGAACGCCGGCACGTTCATCACCGGCACGAGCACGACCGTGCCGGCGAGCTTTGCTGGATCGATCTCGCGCATCGCGATCTGGCACGCCAGCGGACCCTCGGGCTCGTCGCCATGGATGGCGCCATCGACCCAGAAGCACGGGCCGCCGGCCGCGCCGTTGATGACGACGACAGGAATCTCGAGCGGCGTGCCGCCGGCGAGCGTGGTGACGGGAATGGCGCCGCGCACCGAGGTGCCCGGGGCGGCGGTGGCGGTGCCGACGGTGACGGTCTTGGCAGCGGACATCATCAGATCCCCTGGAATTCCTGGTACTTCTTCAGCTGTTCGGGCGTGTAAACCTGCATGAACTCGATCTCGATGCCGCCCGCCTCGTTGTCGAGGAACGCCACCCAGCCTTCGGGATGTGGGTGCGATCCGTACTTCTGGCAGGCCTGGCAGATGCGCAGCGAGGCGCCCTGCGCCTGCGCGTGCGCGAGGGCGGCGTCGATGTCGTCGACCTCGTAGCAGATGTGGTGCAGGCCCTCGGCGCCGCGCTGATCGATCCACGCGGCGAAGCGGCCGTTGGGCTGCATCGACTCGCAGAGCTGAGTACTCGATGCCGCCCAGGTGGAACAGCGCCACGCGGTTCTGCGACTTCGGGTACACCTTGATCTCGGTGTCGGGCGGCACGTGGAGGAACCGCGCGTAAGCGGCCAGGGCCGCCGCGGCATCGCGCACGGCGAACGCCATGTGCTTGATGCTTTTCACGTTCAGGTTGTCGGACTTGGTCATGGTGGTCATCGGGATCAGTGGCGTGGGTCCGACCCTATTCAAGGCCGGGCTTGAATCGGGTCTGACCCCAGGCGAGGCGACGACACCGGCCATGCGGGCACACGCCTCGCGGATCTTCTCGACGGGCTGCGTGAGCGACAGGCGGACGAAGTCGTCGGTGTAGTCGCCGTAGACGACGCCGGGGAACACGAGCACGCGGCCCTCGACGAGCAGCTTCTCGCAGAACGCCGTGGCGCCCAGACCCACGCTGGCCACGTTGGCGTAGACGAAGAACGCACCGCCCGGCTCGGCGTACGGAATGCCCATCGACCGCAGGCCCTCGCACAGGGCCTCTCGCCGCTCGTCGTAGGTGCGACGCATGTCCTCCACGCAGTCCTGCGGCCCGGTGAGGGCCGCCAGCGCCGCGTGCTGGCTCACGGCCGCCGTCGAGATGGCGAGCCCGTTGTGGATGGCGTTCAGCGCCGGCACGAGATCCTTTGGCGCCGCGAAGTAGCCGATGCGCCAGCCGGTCATGGCGTAGGTCTTCGAGAAGCCGGAGATGGTGATGGTGCGCTCGGCCATGCCTGGCAGCGACGCCACCGGCTGGATACGGGCGCCGCCGTAGGTGAGCTGCGAATAGATCTCGTCGGAGATGACGAGCAGATCGTGACGGCGCGCGACCTCGGCGATGCGCGCCACCTCGTCGGGCGGCGTGACGGTGCCGGTGGGGTTGCTGGGATTCACGACGACGACGATCTTCGTCTTCGGCGTGAGGTGCGCCTCGACCATCTCGGCGGTGAGCGTGAAGTTCGTCGCCATCGTCGTGCGGATGTCGACCACGCGTCCGCCGGCGAGCTCGGCGGCCTGGTGATACGGGTGATAGCCGGGACACGCCGCCAGCATCTCGTCGCCGGGATCGAGCAGGCCGAGCGCGACGGTGAAGAGCGCCTGCTGGGCGCCGGGTGTCACCACGATCTGATCGGCGCCGTAGCTGGCGCCGCCGCGCGCGAGGATGTCGGCGGCGATCGCCTGGCGCAGCGGCAGGATGCCCTGCGCGTGCGTGTAATGCGTGGCGCCCTTGGCCAGCGCCTCCTGGCCGGCGCGCACGATGTGCGCCGGCGTGTCGAAGTCCGGATCGCCGCGGCCCATGCGGATCACGTCCGTGAGCTTGTCGGCCATCTCCTGCAGGCGGATGTTGACGCGCGAGTCCCTCAGGGCGGCGCGCGCGGCGAGGCGGCTGGTCGGCATCGGCGTCAGAGTCCGTAGATCGTCGAGTACTTGCTGGTGAGGTGGGCGATGTAGGGCGCCGGGTCGAGCGTGCGGCCGGTGGCCCGCACGAGCAGCTCGTTGCGCGTGTAGCGGCGGCCGTGGCGATGCACGTGGTCGGTCATCCACTCGCGGAGCGGCGTGTAGTCGGCACTGGCCAGGCCCGCGGCCACGCGCGCATCCTTCACCGCCGTCTCGAAGAGCTGGCCAGCCATCACGTTGCCGATCGTGTAGTTGCAGAAGGTGCCGATCTGGCCCGACGACCAGTGCACGTCCTGCAGCACGCCGAGGCGATCGTTCGGCACGTCGAGCCCGAGGTACTCCTTGATCTTCGCGTTCCAGGCCTCGGGCAGGTCGGCGACCTTCAGGCTGCCATCGACGAGCGCGGCCTCGATGTCGACGCGCAGCATGATGTGGAAGTCGTAGGTCAGCTCGTCGGCCTCGACGCGGATCAGGCCGGGCGCCACGCGGTTCACGCCGCGCCAGAACGTCTCGGCGTCGATATCGGCGAGTTGATCCGGGAACGCGGCCCGAGCTTCCGGGAAGTTCAGCTCCCAGAACTCGCGGCTGCGACCGACGTGGTTCTCGAAGAGTCGCGACTGGCTCTCGTGGGCGCCGAAGCTGACGCCGCTCACGGCGTAGAGGCCGACGAGATCGGTGGCGAGCGGCGTGCGCACGAACGCCGGATCGGCGTACTGCTCGTACAGCGCGTGCCCGGCCTCGTGCAGCGATCCGAAGAGGCTCGACGGCATCCAGTGCTCGTTGACGCGCGTCGTGATCCGCACGTCGTTCCGGGTGAACGACACCTCGAACGGGTGCACGGTGGTGTCGAGGCGGCCGCGGTGCAGGTCGTAGCCGATCTTCTGCGCCATCGCCAGGCCGAAGGCGAGCTGCGCGTCCTTCGGATAGGCGCGCTGCAGGAAGTCGACGCGCGGCGCCTCGCGCTCGCCGATGGCGCGCACCAGCGGCAGCATGGCCGCCCGCAGCGTCGCGAAGAGCGGCTGCAGCGACGCCACCGTCTCGCCCGGCTCGAAGCGGTACATCAGCGCGTCGTAGGGATGCGCCTCGTAGCCGATGCACTCGGCCATCTCGCGGTTGAGCGCCACGGTCTCGTCGAGCGTGGGCACGAAGGCGGCGAAGTCGCTGGCGGCGCGGGCGTGCGCCCACACCTCGTGGCCGATGGCGGCCAGCTCGGCCCGCTTGGCCACGAGCGCGCCGGGGATGCGCAGGTGATAGTCGATGGCCTCGCGCGTCTGGGCGCAGTTCACGCGCTCGACGCTGTCGGCGGGGAGCGACGCCGTTTCCGCCTCGGCCCGGTCGAGGAGGCGGCGGGTCTCGTCGGCCACGAGCAGGTCGCGCGCCATCACCGTGAGGGTCGCTTCCTGCTTGGCCCGCGTCTCGGCGCCGCCGGGCGGCATCATCGTGCGGGCGTCCCAGGCCAGGATCTGCTTGGCGTTGATCAGGTCGTTGACCTGGCCGATGCGTTCCAGAAGTGCCGCGTAGCTCATCGTGATGACGCCCGTTCTGGCGGCCGCCACGAATCAGGGCGGCCCCGGTCGCCGCTCACTGTATATTGTCGACCGGCGACATTCCAACCGGCTTCTGCTTCGAGTCGCGGCGAGACGACCCATGGACCACCTGAGGTGGAACACCAGCGCGCTGGTCGAGATGGCGGTCACCGGACAGGTGAGCCAGCCCGCCATCCGACAGGGTGCGTACCTGCATTGGCCGGATGGCCGCGCCACCACCCTGCCGGGGATGTACGGCATCGTCTACAACGCCCGCGTCGGCGACCGGGCCTTCGGCTGGGCCGCCGACCACCTCGAGCCCGGCGTGTCGATCGCGCACGCGGACGAGCGGGCCGACTACGCGCTCCACTACCTGACCTGCATCGGCAACGTGGCCGAGGTGACGAGCGGCCTGGCGCGCGGCGCCCGTGGCATCGTCACCGGTGAACACGCCCGCCTGCTCGTGGACTTCGAGCCCGATGTGCTCGAGCGCATGACCATCGGCGACACGGTGCAGATTCGCGCCCTGGGCCGTGGCCTGCGGCTCGAAGATCACCCCGCGCTCGAGTTCAAGAAGACCAGCCCGGCGCTGGCGGCGGCGTTCGGCCTGCGGGTCGAGGGCGGCCGGATCGTCTGCCCGGTGGCCATGGAGCTGCCGGCGCGCATCATGGGCTCGGGCGCCGAGCTGAATGCCGAGTTCGTCGACCAGGACCTGATGTCCGGCGATCGCGCCCTGATGGCCGAGCTCGGCATCGACCAGATGCGGCTGGGCGACCTCATCGCCATCCGCGACGTCGATCACCGCTTCGGCCGCTCCTACCGGCGTGGCTGGGTGGCCATCTGCCTCTGCATCCACGGCGACTCGGTGCTGACGGGCCACGGCCCCGGCATCCTCACGCTCATCACCGGTCCGGCCGACGCGCTGGACTTCACGATCGACCCGGCAGCCAACATCGCCGCTACGCTCGGCATCCGGAAGGCATCATGACCGGCCACTCGATCGCGACCAATCGTGCCGACCTCATCGCCGTGTCGGTCGCCGGCGCCGTCGCCCACCCGAGCCTGCCGCCCCTGCCGGCCGAGCCGTACCGGCTCGCCGCCGACGGCACGGCGTTCCTGCTGCCGAGCTGGGGCGGCCTCGTCTACAACGTCTCGGTCGGCGATCGTGCGTTCGGCTGGGCGGCCGACTGCATCCACCCCGGCGTCAGCATCCGGCAGGCCGAAGACACACGGAACCGCGGGCTCGTGACGTACGCCTGCGTGGGGAATCGCGCGACGGTGATGACCGGCGCCGCCGCCGGCGCGCGCGGCGTCGTCACCGGCAAGTCGGGCCGCTTCTCGGAACAGCTCATCGTGCATCTGCCGAAGGCGGTGCGGGCCACGATGGCGGTCGGCGATCAGATCGTGGTGCGCGCCGAAGGCGTGGGCCTCGCCTTCACGCAGCATCCGGGCATCGCCGTGCGCAGCCTGTCGCCCGAGCTGCTGGCGGTCATGCCGCTGCGCGAAGACGCCGGCCGCCTGGTCGCCGGAGTGACGGCGCGGATTCCCGCGCATCTCGTCGGCGCCGGGCTCGGTCTGACCTCGGAAGGCGGTAGCGTCCACCTGCAGTCCACCGATCGCGCGCTGCTGGCCGAGCTCGGCCTCGATCGGCTGCGCCTGGGCGATCTCGTGGCGCTCGACGACACCGACAGCCGCTTCAACCACGGCTATCTGCGCGGCGCCCGCGCCATCGGCGTCGTGTGCAGCACCGATGGTCCGCGCGCCGGCTACGGGCCCGGCATCACGGTGCTGCTGACGGCGCCGGCCGGCGAACTCGGCAGCGTCGAGGCGCCGGGCGCCAACCTCGCCGATCTTCTCTCCCTGGAGCCCTGATGTCCGCCACGATTCCGATGACCGCGGTGACGCGTGACAGCCTCGAGGCTTTCACGATCGCCGTCTTCCGCGCGCTGGGTCTCTCCGACGAGGACGCTGGCATCTTCGGGCGGGCCCTCGTCTTCTCGGAGCTCCGCTTCCATCCCGGCCACGGCCAGGGCGTGCGGCGCCTGCGCCGCTATCAGGAACGGCTGCACGGACGCCAGGTGGACCCGCGGGCGCCATGGGAGATCGTGAAGGAGAGCCCGGCGCTGGCACTGGTCGACGCGCACAACGGCATCGGCACGGTGGCCGCGGCGAAGGCCATGTCGCTCGCGATCCAGAAGGCGCGGGTGTGCGGCATCGGCACGGTGCTGGTGCGGAACTCGACCCACTTCGGATCGAGCGCCGTGCACGCCTGCCAGGCGTCGGACGCCGACTGCATCGGCCTCGCGTTCACCAACGCCGGTCCCGAGATGGCGCCGTGGGGCGCACGCGAAGGCGCGGTGGGCACGAACCCGTGGGGCATCGCGGCGCCGACCGGCCTCGGCTTCCCCGCCGTGCTCGACATCGCGCTCACCACCGCCGGCAAGGGCATGATGCAGTGGCACGCGCGCGAGCAGCGGCCGATGCCGCTCGACTGGGCGCTCACGCCCGACGGCCACGAGACCGACGACCCGAACGCGGCGATGGCCGGCGCGCTGCTGGGCATCGGGCAGTACAAGGGCTCGGGGCTCGCGTTCATGACCGACGTGCTCACCGGCGTCATCGCCGGGGGCGGCTACGGCCTCACGCCGTACGCGGATCCGGCGAAGCTCGACGTGAGCCACACGCTCATCGCCATCGACATCGCGTGGTTCATGCCGCTGGACGAGTTCCGCCGCCGCATGGACGACTTCGCCCACATGGTGAAGTCGCGGGCGGTGCGGCCCGGTTTCAGCGAGGTGCTGATTCCCGGCGAGCAGGAAGCGCGGCGCGTGGCCACCAAGCTGGCCGTGGGCGTGCCGCTCGACGACGCGGTGCTCGCCGATCTGCTGGTGCTGGGACAGGAACTCGGCGTGCGCGAGACGCTCAGCGTCGTCGGGCCGTGGCGCGAGGCGCGCCGGTGATTGCGGCGCCGGCGCGGCCGCGACTCGCGCCGCTGGCCCCCGCCTTCCGGGCCGCGGTGCGCGATCGGCTGCGCGCGCGGGCGATGGCAGCGGGCCTCGATGGCCTGCTGGTGCTGGCGCCGGGTAACGTCACCTACGCCACCGGCTGGCACTTCTCGGTGAACGAGCGGCCGATGGGCCTGTGGATGCCGGTCGACGGCGACGCGACGCTGCTGGTGCCGCAGCTCGAGCTCGAGAACGCCGAAGTCGTGCCGGGCGTGCGCGTCGCGACGTACGACGAGTTCCCCGGCGAGGTGCCGCCGGTGCTCTGGATGATCGGGCACACGGGCGCGCGACGTCTGGGGATCGACGCACTCGAGGGGCGCCTCGTGGACGCGGCGCGCGCGCGCCTCGACGTGCTGGACCTCACCGATCACGTGCGGCCTGAACGCGTGGTGAAGCACGTGCCGGAGCTGACCCTCATCCGCGAGGCCGCGCACTACGCCGACCTGGTGCGGGAGCGCCTGCTCGCCGTCGGCGGCGACATCATCGGCGGCGGCGGCACCGAGCTCGACCTGATGGCCGACTGCACGAGCCATGCGCGCGCCGCCCTCGTGGCCGCGCACGGCGACGCGTTCCAGGGCACGAAGGTCGGCATCACGGCGTCGGTGCACTCCGGTCCGCGCGCGGCCCTGCCGCACGGGGCCGTGCTGGCGCGTCGGCCGCAGGCCGGCGAGCCGGTGATCGCCGGCATCGGCTGCAGCCTGGGCGGCTACCACGCCGAGAGCGGCGTGACGCTCGTGTGCGGCGCCCCCAGCACCGAGCAGCGTCGTGTGATGCAGGCGATGCAGGACGCCAACGACGCCACCATCGATGCGCTCGCCCGCCGCCGCCCCTGCAGCGAGGTGAACGACGCGGCGCTCGCGCCGATTCGCGCCGCCGGCTTCGGCGACGCCATCCGGCATCGCATCGGACACGGCATGGGCGTCGAAGGGCATGAAGCGCCGTGGCTCGCCCCGGGCGATCAGGACGCCGACCGCGCCCAGCATGGTGTTCTCGTGCGAACCCGGCATCTATCGCCCCGGCGTCGACGGCTGGCGCACCATCGAGACGCTCATCGTCGGCGACGGCGCCGTCGAGATTCCGAGCCGCTTCCAGTCCGCGCATGCGTTCGACGCGCGCGTGCTGTCACTCTGAGATCGAAGGAGCATCGTCCATGCCCGAGCCTGCCGCCTGGCGCTATCAGAAGATCACCAAGCCGATGTTCGATCTGCCGCAGCCGCACCTCGTTTTCACGGGGCGCGTGCTGACCATGGCCGGGCCGGTCATCGAGGACGGCTTCGTCGAGATCGACGCCGGGCAGATCGTGGCCGTCGGCGCGCGCGCCGAGATGCCGGCCGGCCGCGGCACGCCGGTGGCCACCGGCGGCACGATCATGCCGGGGCTCATCAACAGCCACGCGCACCTGAACTGGGACGGCATCCACGACCTGGCGCGGCAGTCGATGGACGATCCGCGGCCGATCTCCGTCTTCAAGGCCGCCGCCAACATGCTGAAGAGCCTGCGCGCCGGCGTGACGCTGGTGCGCGACCTCGGCTTCCACGACCTGAACCTGTTCTCGAAGCAGGCGATCGAGCAGGGCATCTTCCCCGGGCCGCGCGTGAAGGTGTGCGGCAACGCCATCATCCAGACCGGCGGCCACACCTACTGGGTGTGCCGCGAGGCGAGCGGCGCCGACGAGATGCGCCGCGCCGTGCGCGAGCAGGTGAAGGGCGGCGCCGATCTCATCAAGATCATGGCCTGCCACGACACGCTCGAGTTCACCGACGAGGAACTGCACGCGGTCATCGACGAGGCGCATCGCAACAACCTGCCGATCACCGCCCACGCCACCTACGACGCCTGCATCGAACGCGTCGCCCGCTTCGGCGTCGACTGCGTCGAGCACGGCGGCTCGATGTCCGAGTCGACGGTGGCGCTGCTGCTCGAGAAGAAGATCCCGATCGTCACCACCTTCGCGCCGCTGGTGCAGCAGAGCCAGCCCGAAGTGGCGCGGAAGTTCGGCATCCCCGAGTGGAAGATCGAGGAGCGCCAGAAGGCGGTGGCGAACCCGGCCCGCTACGAGGGCCTGGTGCGCGCGGCGAAGGCCGGCGTGCCGATCGTGTTCGGCACCGACGCCGGCAGCCCCGCGGTGGAGCACGACGTCATCGCGCCCGAACTCGCGCACATGGTGAAGGTGGGCGTCTGCGCCGACAATCTCGACGCGCTGGCGTCGATCACGGTGCGCGCGTCGCGCGTGTCGCGCATGGAGAAGGTCATCGGCACGCTCGAAGCCGGCAAGGCCGCCGATCTCATCGTCGTCGACGGCAACCCGGATCAGGATCTGTTCGCCCTCGAGCGCGTGCGCATGACCTTCGTGAACGGCCGGAGGATGCACGGATGAGCCTGCTGGCCTCGCGGCTGGCGCCGCGGATCGTCGAGGAGGACGGCGCGTTCCGCACACGCATGCTGGCGGTCGCCGCCGGCATGACCGACGTGATCGCGCTCGGCCGCGGCGACCCCGACTTCCACACGCCGGCGCACATCGTGGCGGCGGCCAAGGCGGCCATCGACGCCAACCATCATCACTACACCGGCCCCACCGGCCTGCCGGCGCTGCGCGCCGCCATCGCCGCCGACCTGAGGGCCGCGCACGGCCTCGACTACGACGCCGACGAGATCGTGGTGACCGCCGGCGCCCAGGAAGGCATCATGCTGACCATGCTGGGCCTGTGCGCGCCCGGCGACGAGGTGCTCATCACGAGCCCGCGCTTCACCACCTACGACACGGCCGTGCGGCTGTGCGGCGGCGTGCCGGTGCCGGTGCCCACCCACGAGAAGGACGACTTCGCGCTCGACGTCGCCGAGATCGAGGAGCGCATCACCCCGCGCACGCGGATGTTCGTGCTGACCTCGCCGAACAACCCGACCGGGGCGGTCACGCCACCGGCGGTGATCCGCGCCATCGCCGACGTGGCGCGCCGCCACGACCTCGTCATCGTCGCCGACGAGATCTACGCGCGGATGATCTATGCGCCCAACGAGCATCTGTCGATCGCGACGCTGCGGGGATGCGCGAGCGCACGGTGACGCTGAACGGCTTCTCGAAGACCTACGCGATGACCGGCTGGCGCGTCGGCTACCTGGCGGCGCCAGGCGATTTCGTGGCGAAGGTGACCGAGCCGCGGCACACGCTGTCGATCAACACCTGCACCATCAGTCGCATGCGCGGCCCTCGCCGCGCTGACCGGCCCGCAAGCGCCGGTGCGGGAGATGCTCGATGCCTACGCCGAGCGGCGCGCCTGGCTGATGCCGGCCCTGCACGAGACCGGCTTCACCTACGGTCATCCCGCGGCGCGTTCTACGTCTACACCAACATCTCGTCGACGGCCTCGCGGCGCCCGAGTTCTGCGAGCGCCTGCTGCGCGAGACCGGCGTGATGGTGTTCCCCGGCACGATGTTCGGGGATCCCAGCCTCGACTACATCCGCATCAGCTACCTGCAACCGTTGCCGCTCATTCGCGAGGCCATGGCCCGCATCGCCGAGTTCACCGCGAAGACGAGAGCCACCGCATGACCACCTCCGGCCCGAAGGACCGCTTCGTCGGCATCCAGATCAGCCCCATCAGCTTCGTCGACGAGGGCGTCGAGGCCGTGCTCGACACGCTGCAGCACCGGGTGGGCGTGAACGTGCTGATGCTGGGCACGGTGAGCTGGCTCGGCCTGAAGAGCGGGCGCTCGATCAGCCACGCGCTCGATGGCTGGCCCGACCACGGCGTGCCCGCGCCCTACCAGATGCGCGGCGGCGCCTACTTCGATCCCGACCCGCGCTACTACCGCGACACCTTCATGGCCGACTACCGGAGTCGCGACCCCGAGTTCGAGGGGAAGGACATCCTGCGGATGGTCGTGCCGGCGGCGCACGCGCGCGGCATGCAGGTCTACATCGAGCTGATGGAGCCCTTCTTCAAGTACGCGGGCCACGGGTCGGCCGCGGCCGTCGAGGTGCCGACGCTGGCGCAGGCCATGGAGATCGATCTCTTCGGCCGCTTCGGCAGCGAGCCGTCGACCTCCCATCCGGGCTACCGCACGTGGATCCACTCGATGATCGAGGACCAGGTGCGCAATCACGCCATCGACGGCGTGATGTGGTGCAACGAGCGCAACTCTCCGCTCGACACCCTGATCCAGGGGGGCGCGCCCGGTGATTTCTCGCCGGCGGCGCGGCGCGAGGCGGCCGAGCGCGGCGTGAACGTCGAGGCCTGCCGGCAGGCGCTGCTGCGCCTCTACGACTTCATGCAGGAGGCCGCGGCCGGCAAGACCTTCGTCGACGGCACGCTCATCACCTTCCTGCGCACGCTGCTCGACAACCCCGAGGCGCTCGTCTGGGAGAAGTTCTGGCTCGAGCGCAACAAGGACCTCGATCGCGAGCTCTACGGCCTGGTGAAGTGGTGCAAGCCCGACCTGCCGTTCGGCCTGAACGTCTGGAACCGCAACCACTTCAACCTGCTGCGCCGCGCCCAGTGGCCGTGGGCCGAGCAGACGCGCTACGCCGACTTCGTGAAGCCGATCACCTACCAGCACCAGGCGGGTGAAGTGTGGACGAAGGAGCTCGGGTTCTTCCGCAAGACGGTGCTGCGCGACTTCACGCCCGACGAGGCGACCCGCGGCCTCTTCCGCATCCTCGGCCTCAACGAAGCGGCGTTCGCCGACCTCGTCGCCACCGGCATGGATCCCGACACCTACGTGCACGGACAGTGCGTGGACGCCGTGCGCGGCGTGGAGGGCAAGGCGAAGGTGTACATGGGCGTCGGGGTGGACGCGCCCCGCACCAGACCCGAGACCGCCCGCTGCTCTGCCGACATCGTGCGCCGGTCGGTGCTCGCGACCTATCGCGCGGGCGGACACGGGGTGGTGCTCGCGCCGAACTACGCCTCGATGCACCTGACGCATCTCGACGGCGTCGCCCAGGCCCTCGAGGAACTGGGGCTGCGGTGAGCACCGACGTCCGTCAGGCGGGCGACGCCCCGCTGCTCGAGGTGCACCAGCTCACGACGGCGTTCGTGGGCGCATCGGGCCGACGGGTGGTCGCCGTCGACGGCGTGAGCTTCTCGGTGCAGGCCGGCGAGACCCTGGCCATCGTCGGCGAGAGCGGCTCCGGCAAGTCGGTGACGGCGCTGTCGATCATGCGTCTGCTGCCGGCGGGCAGCGGCCGCATCGAGCACGGCGCCGTGCGGCTGCGCGGCCGCGACCTCACGACCATCTCCGACGACGAGATGCGCGAAGTGCGCGGCAAGGACATCGGCATGATCTTCCAGGAGCCGATGACGAGCCTCAATCCGGTGCACACGGTGGGCGCGCAGATCGCCGAAGTGGTGCGGCGGCACGAAGGCGCGGCGCCGGGCGCGGCCGCCGCGCGCGCCGTCGACATGCTCGAACTGGTGGGGATTCCCGAGCCGCGGCGTCGCGCGACGCAGTTCCCGCACCAGCTGTCCGGTGGCATGCGCCAGCGCGTGATGATCGCGATGGCCCTGGCGTGCCGGCCCAGCCTGTTGATCGCCGACGAGCCGACGACGGCGCTCGACGTGACCATCCAGGCGCAGATTCTCGAGCTGATGCAGGATCTGCAGGCCCGGCTCGGCATGGCGGTGGTGTTCATCACGCATGACCTCGGCCTGGTGGCGCAGTGCGCGCGGCGGGTGGTGGTGATGTACGCGGGGCAGGTGGTGGAAACGGGACCGGTGGACGACATCTTCGCGCGTCCGCGGATGCCGTACACGGCCGGCCTGCTCGCGTCGATCCCGCGCCTTGGCCGGGCGCGGCGTGGTCAGCCGCTGCCCTCCATCCCCGGACAGGCGCCGTCGCTCACCGAGCTGCCCACGGGCTGCCGGTTCTCGAATCGCTGCGGCTTCGTCGCCGACGCGTGCCGGACGGATACCGGTGTGCCCCTCGAAACGGCGGGCGGCGGCGAGGTGCGCTGCCGCCGCTGGCGCGAGCTGACGCTCGCCACGGGTGGTGGGGCATGACTCCGCCGCTCCTGCAGGTGGAGGGTCTCGTGAAGCACTTCCCCATCCACGGCGGCCTCCTCGGCCGCGTGGTGGGCCAGGTGCGCGCCGTCGATGGCGTGAGCTTCGCCATTCCAAAGGGCGCGGTGCTGGGGCTCGTGGGCGAGAGCGGATCGGGCAAGACCACGGTGGGCCGCCTCGTGCTGCGCCTCCTCGAGGCCACGGCGGGCACGGTGACCTTCGACGGCACCGACGTGCGCGCCCTCGATCGCACGGCACTGCGCCGCTTCCGCCGGCGTATGCAGATCGTGTTTCAGGATCCCTACGCGAGTCTCAATCCCCGGGAATCCGTGCGGGCCATGCTGCAGCATGCGCTGGCGCTGCACGACATCGGCACGCCGGCCGATCGGGCGGCGCGCAGTGTAGCGCTGCTCGAGCAGGTGGGGCTGGCCGCCGGTCATCTCGACCGGTATCCACACGAGTTCTCGGGTGGCCAGCGCCAGCGGCTGGTGATCGCCCGGGCGCTGGCGGTGCAGCCCGAGTTCCTGGTGGCCGACGAGCCCGTCTCGGCGCTCGACGTCTCGATCCAGGCGCAGGTGGTCAACCTGCTCGCCGACCTGAAGGACCGGTTCGGCCTGACGATGCTGTTCATCGCCCACGATCTGGCCGTGGTGGAGCACGTGTGCGATCACGTGGCCGTCATGTACCTGGGACGGATCATGGAAGCGGCGCCGGCCGACGCGCTCTATGCGCGGCCGCGGCATCCCTACACGCAGGCGTTGCTCTCGGCCGTGCCCGTGCCTGAGCCGGGGCGCCGGCGATCGCGCGTGGCGCTGACCGGCGACATCCCGAGCCCCGTCAATCCGCCCTCGGGCTGCGTGTTCCGCACGCGGTGTCCGCGGGCGGTGGCCGTGTGCGCCAGCGAGGTGCCCGTCCCGCGGCAGGTGGCGCCCGGCCACGTGGCCGCGTGTCACTTCGCCGAATGAGCGCCGGACGGCCCGCCGGCTCGACTCAGACCAGCGAGAACGCCAGCTCGCCCAGCTTCTCGATGCTGCAGACCACCTTGTCGCCGGGCTTCAGCCACACCTGCTGATCCTTCGGCTTGCCGAACACCACGCCGTGCGGCGTGCCGGTGTAGAAGATGTCGCCCGGCTTGATGGTCATCATGCGCGAGGCGAAGCTGATCATCTGCCGGCAGTTGAAGATCATGTCGTCGGTGTTCCAGTCCTGCCGCTGCTCGTCGTTCACGCGGCACTCGAGGCGCAGCTTGTTCGGGTCACCCACCAGATCGCTGGTGACCAGGTGCGGTCCGAGCGGCGCGAAGCCGTCGAACGTCTTGCCGATCATGAACTGCGACGTCAGGTACTGCAGGTCGCGCGCCGAGAAGTCGTTGCCGGTGGCGTAGCCGGCCACGTAGTTCAACGCGTCGTCTTCCGACACGTTGCGGCACTCGCGTCCGAACACGATCACCAGTTCCACCTCGTAGTCGAACTGGTTCGCCACCTTCGTCGGCAGCATGATGGTGCCGCCGTGGTGGTTCAACGCGTTGTTGAACTTGTTGAAGAGGATCGGATTCTTCGGGATGGGCGTGTTCGTCTCGGCCGCGTGGCGGCGGTAGTTGAAGCCCATCATGATGATCTTCTCGGGCCGCGTCACCAGCGGCGCGTGCTGCACCGCGCTTTCCTGCAGGAAGAGACGCGCGGGGCCGTCGGCCGCGGCCGCCACCACCTTCGCGAGCTGGCCGCCCTTGCCGTGCTGCAGCAGGTCGTCGGTGTCGATCGGCGCCGGCAGCTTGTACATCGTCGCGGCGGCCGCCACGTCGAGGATGCCCTTCGCCACCTTCACGCCCAGCCGCGGCCCCGCCGCGGTGCGCATGTTCAGCAGCGTCATGTTGCGCGGCATCTCGAAGCTGGTCGCCGCCCCGCCCGTCCGTCCCGCGGCCTGCGCGTCGTCGCGTACCGCCGCCTCCGCGCGCGACGCGCCGGCAAGCGAAGCAGCGGTGGCCGAGGCCACGCCGGCCACGGTGGACTTCAGGAACGAGCGTCGATCGGACGACATGCGGACTCCAGACGCGTGCGCGGGCGGCTGGGTGCCGCCGAGGCGAGATGCGATTCTACCCGCCCGACGACGCCGGGTGCGCTCACCACCAGCCGAGCACGGAATGGCCGAGGCTCCATCGCGGCCCACGCACCGCCTGCGCGCGTCCGCGCACCCAGTAGTCGTCGGCGCTGGCGAACTGACCAGCGCCACGCGCCACTTCGATCCACGCGTTCACCGCGTCGCGCAGGGTGTCGGCGCCACGCGGCAATCCGTAGGCGGCCACGGTGCGGTAGGTCGAGTCGTCGGGCACCACCGCGGCCAGGGCTGGCTGCATGCGGCTGGCGAAGGCCGCCTGCGCGAGCGGCAGCACCATCGCGTCCACGCCGTCGAGGCGTCCGGACGTCAGTACCGCTGTGAGCGATGCCTCGACGACGGTGGCGCGCGGTAACAGCCGGCGCACCGGCGGGGCCAGCCGTTCAGAGGGCGTGCCGAGCGTGAGTGGCGCGGCCTGCAGGCCCGCCAGGCCGGTGAACTGCGTCCGACGATAGTCGGGCACCAGGAAGGCCAGCGGTTCTTCGTGATACGGCGTCGAGAACGCGATCGTCGTCGACGACGCCACGGTGACGACGAGGCCCGCCATGACGATGTCGCACACGCCGCGATCGAGCATCTCCGGCAGGCGGTCGCGATCGACGACGACGAACTCCGCCCGCACGCCCAGGGCCCGGGCCAGCGCGTGTCCCATCTCCACGTCGAACCCCACGAGCGCGCCGGCCGCGTTCGTGAAGGAGAAGGGCACGCCGTCCGCGAAGACGCCGATGCGCAGCGCCCCCCGCGCCTGCAGGCGGGTGAGGCGGTCGGCCGGCGACAGCGTCTCGGCCGCCGGGTCGTGTGGCACGACCACCGCGGCCGGCTGTCCGTTGCGCAGCGTGAAGCCGTCGAGGGCGGCGAGGCCGGTCGGCGCCGGAGGGATGATCACCGCGAGCACCCCCCGCGTGCCGGCGACGAGCAGCGCCACCACGCACAGCGCCGTGACGCCCGCGCGCAACAAGACGCGCGGCCGCAGGCGGAACACACCTCCGGCCATCGCCGCCAGCACCAGCGACAGCGCCGCCGTGTGCGCCACCGCGACGAGCGCATTGAAGCGGGCGTTCACCACGCCCGACACGTTGAACAACGGGAAGAGGTCTGCCGGAAGGTGCAGCTGGTCGAGCAGGAAGATCACGCCGGCGTTGATGCTGCCGAACACGCTCGGCACGCCGGCCGCCGCCAGCGTCATCCACTGCCGCGGCGCGAGCTCGCTGCCCACGTACCAGGCCGCGAACGGGAAGAAGGCCAGGCTCAGCACCTTGCCGGCATCGGGAAAGTTGTAGAGCAGCGGCACCGCCACCGCCGCCGTGCCGTCGACGACCGGCGGCGCCACGCCGCGTTCCCGCAGCACCGTGCGGTTCGCGGCCGTGATCATCGGCAGCACGACGAAGTAGTCGCCGGCGGCGAACGCGGTGAGGAGCGCCGTGCGCAACTGACGGACGAACGCCGCGCGCTCCACCGGCGTGACGATGGCCACGAGCGAGGGCAGCAGCCACAATGCCACGACGAGCGACGAGCCGATGTAGACGACGAACCACGCCTGCATGCGCACGAGCTCGTCGGCGCGCAGCGTGCCGGCAGCTACGCCTGCCATGGCGAAGAGACCCAGCGGCGTGAAGCGCACGATGGCGCTGCTCACCCGGCTCATCGCGTCGTTGAAGGCCACGAGCACGGCGAGCAGGGGCGCCTTCGAGGCATCGGCCATACCGCTGATGGCGACGCCGACGAGCAGACTGAACACCACCACTGCCGGCATGAAGTTGTTGGCCAGCGCCTTGAACACGTTCGCCGGGATGTAGACATCGAGCCAGTCGCCCGAGACTGGCGGGGCGGCGTCGGCGGCGACGAGCACGCCGCCAGTGGATGCCGGGTAGGCGAAGGCGGAGGCGCCCACCCACGCCAGCATCAGCCCCCACACCACCGCCAGCAACACGCCGCCGCGCCGCGCCAGCACCGCGGCCTCACCGGCGCTGCTCGCGCCGATGCCGACGATGATCGACCCCACCACGTACGGCAGCACGGTGACCTGCAGCAGCTTGACGAAGACGGTGCCGACCAGGTCCAGCGGCGCGATCGCCTCGCCGAAGAACAGGCCGGCGGCCACCCCGGCCGACAGGCCGACGAGCACACGCCTGAAGAAGGGATCGCTACCGCGAGGGGGCGCTGTCACGCCCGGGATGATACGGCGGCCGGGACAGGGTTGAGAGCACCGCGACCGATCGCGGCGGACCTGAAGACCTGACGCGCCGCCAGTTCAGCGACGCTGAAACCCACAACCGGGGTGGATTCGTGCCTGCTCGCGAGCCGTGTGCAGGCGGTCGCGGCGCGCCTGAAGACCTGATGAGCCGCCAGTTCAGCGAAGGAGTAACGTGGCAGACCGGGTGGGATTCGTGCCCGCTCGCGAGCGCCGCAGGCGGTCGCGGCGCGCCTGAAGACCTGGCGAGCCGCCAGTTCAGCGACGCTGAACTGGCGGTGAGGCAGGGATTCGAACCCCGGGGTAGGGGTTTAAGCCCACAACGGCTTGGGGCAAACTGCCGTTCGTAGCCTCCGCTGGCCACCTCACCGCATCGAAATTCCCGGCGATCTTGATAGCACCTCGAGGAACGGCTGGGCCGGTTCAGCGCCGGCCGGGCTCAAGCCTCTGGCCTGACCGGTTCGAACAGCCCCAGACAGTATACAGCCCTGCAACGCCGATGCCGCTGCACTGCCAGGGCGGCGCCCTTAGCTCACGGCAGAAACCTGCTGACGATAGCCGCCGCTCGCCGAAGCGTACCAGCGCGTAGCTGTACCTGACGCGGTCAGCGTGTAGTTGATGACTGTCCGGTAGCGGATGCCCAACGGCCTGGACACGTCGGAGTCGACCAGCACGGTCTCGGCACTAACGGGGCGAGTAGGGTCGCACGAGGGTCTCAAGCTGCACGCCCAGGTCCTGATGCACGTAGGTGTGATACACCTGGCCGTCGGGGCTGTAGATGGTCGTCTCGGCACGCTGAATGGTCAGGCGGTTGCCGGAGAGGTCACCGATCCCACGGTGGGAGACAATGCGCTCAGCGCGTAGGTGTAGCCAGACCTGCGCGTTCTGGAAGATGCTCGCCGACGCGGAATCCTGTCCGCGCATCGACGATGGTGAGCCGGCTCGTGGCCTGAGCGCTCGGGCCAGGGCAGGCCGGCCCAGCCCCTCCGCCGCACGAGAGCGCGAGCAGACACAGCAAGGATGCGACGATTCGGCGAGTCACGATCTGGCGGTGCTGGCGTAGGAGCGCGGTTGCCAGTCGGGCATATCGTCGGCGCGCTCCTGCCGCGACGCGCGCTACGCCGGCAACGACGCCAGTGTCCGCTGCGCCTGCGGCACGCGCTCCGCGATCGACGGCATGGCTTCGCGCGCGTCATAGCCGCCGGCGCGAAGCGCTCGAGGGCATAGCTCGATCGTGTGGCCGAAGCCGGTCGCGGTGTTGGCGAGGGTGCCGATGGCGTCGTCGCGCTCGGCCGCGCGTTCTTCCACGCCAAGCCCTCGACGAAGGCCTGGTTGCGCCACCGGAATGCTCGGCAGCGCCGGCCAGTCAATCGCCTCGCCCAGGTAGGCCAGCGATTCCCACAGCGGCGCGCGCAGCAGGTCGTCGGTCAGCGCGCGAGCCTGCTCGTGCATCCACGGCACCGGATCGGGCCGCAGGAGCGACGCGTCTGAATCGAGGATGCCGGCCAGCGGGAAGAAGCGCAGGTCGCAACTGATGCGCGTGGGCTGCGGGCCGGGTTCGACGGCGGCCGGATGCGCGGCGCCGCTGCCGTGCAGCACGAGGAAGTTGAAGATCACCACCTCGCCGAGCTTCGGCTGGTATTCCACCACCGGACCCACGCGCTCGATGCCGTCGCACTGGTCGTGCCGCGGCAGCCAACGGTTCGCGAGCATGCCGAGGCGATGCGTGCCCGGATAGAAGTACAGCGCCTTGCCGTCAAACGTGTTCAGCGGCACCCAGCACACGACGGCGCTGGGCGAGGTGAGCACGCGCGCGGCGGTGAACTCGTTGTGGATGCCGTAGAGCGACTGCACCTCGCGGCCGTCGCCGTGGTAGCCGTGCAGGATCACGTCCTGCTGCGAGCGCACCTTGAGCTGGTAGTGGAACGTCTGGCTGGTGTGGACGATGGGCCCGATCAGCCGCTGCAGCAGGCCGCCGAACACGGCGTGGCTGGCGTCGCGCAGCTCCGGCGTCATGTAGCCGCGCGCCAGCTTCGCGCGCACGTCGGCGCCGATCTCCACACCGCCGTCGTGTCCCGCGGCGCGGATCTGATCCACAGGCAGACCGCTCTGCTCCGACAGCATGCGGGTGAGGATGTCGAGCGGACCGTGGTCCACATCGGTCAGCACGACGACGCCGTCACGCTGGAAGCCGGCGACGATCGCATCGAGGTTGTCGGAGCTGAGCGGGTAGTACATGGCGCGTGCCTCTGCAGGCATTCTTCCACGCGCGACGCAGCTCGTCCATTGAAGCGCCATCGACGAGCGCGGCGCTGCGCAGCGCCACGCCAGAACGTCACCGCGTCGACAGCCCCATCGTCTCGAGCACTGCCGCGAATCTTGGCTCGTTGCGCAGCGGGTCCATCATCGGATCCAGGCGCGCCCGCGGCAGGAAGATGTCGTGGTCGGCCAGCGAGCGCTCCAGTTCATCGAGCGCCCTGGCGGTATCGCCCAGTGCGGCGTAGATGCAGGCGAACCAGTAGGTGCGCACGTAGCGCGTACGTTCCACCGCCCTCAGCCGCTCGACGTACTCCAGTGCCTCCACGCGTTTCCCCTGCGTCGCCATCGCCAGCGCCGCCACGAACAGCATCTCCGGATGCTCGGGCGCCTGCGCCAGTCCCTCCGACACGATCGCCACGGCGTCGGCGTGGTGCCCGTTCGCGACGTGCGCCAGGCCGGCCCAGTGACGCGCGATCAGGAAGCGCGGGTCGAGCGCCATCGCCGTGCGCGCCTGCTCGAGCGCCTTCACATCCTGACGTGCATAGAGGTAACCGGTCACGAGCACGGAGTTGTTGATGAGCGACAACGGCTCGAGCGCCACGGCTTTGGTCAGTTCGTCCACCATGTCCTGCCCACGCCCCTGCGCCGACAGGTAGCTCGTGGCGTAGGCCAGGTGCGTGTACGACACGTTGGGATTGAGCGCCATCGCCTGCCGGAACTCGCGCTCGGCCGCCACCCAGTTCCAGTCGTAGATGGCCAGCGAGTCGCCGAGCGCGGCGTGCGCCTCGGCGAGGTCGGGATCGAGCTCGAGTGCCTTCGTCGCCGCGGCCTTCGCCGGGGGGATCGACTCGCGCGGCGACACGTCGGGGTCCTTGCCCATCGAGTTGTAGCAATCGGCGATCGCCGCGTAGGCCAGCGCGTAGCTCGGGTCCACCGCGATGGCGCGCTGGTAGAGCTCGATGGCTTTGAGGATCTCGTCCTTCGTGCGCTTCGCCCAGTGGAAGCGGCCCTGCAGGTACAGCTGGTAGGCCTCGTTACTGGCCGTGTACGACTTGGCCAGCGTCTGCTCAGCCTGCCCCGAGAGCTTCAGCTGCAGCCGGCGAGAGATCTCGGTGGCCATCTCGCGCTGCACGCCGAGCAGATCGGCCATCCGCCGTTCATACTGCTCGCCCCACAGCGTCTTCTTCTGCGCCACGTCCACCAGCTCGACGCTGATGAGCAGCGTGTCGCCGCGCTGGGTGATGCGCCCGGTCATCACGGCGCGCACGCCGAGCTCCGCGGCGATCGCCACCGGATCGACGTCCTTCCCCTTGTAGCGGAACACCGAGCTGGCCGGACTGACGCGCACGGCGGCGATCTGCGACAGACGATAGATCAGCGACTCGGCGAGGCCGTCCGCGAGGTACTCGGAGTCGGCGCTGCTGCCGCGGTTCTGGAATGGCAACACCGCGAGCGAATCCACCGGGTCGTCGACTGGCGCGCGCCACGCTCGCCCATACATTGCGCCGGCTACGGCGAGGATCACGAGCGCCGCGACGAGCCACCAGCGCCGACGCGGCGCCGCGGCCTCGTCGAGCCGGGGCGGCGCAGGTGCGTCGCCGGGCGGCGCGATGGCTGGCGACACGTCACGAGCGGCGTCGAGCAGCACGTTCGTCTGCACGCGCTGCAACTCGGCCACCAGCTCAGCGGCCGACTGGTAGCGCGCCTCGGGCGGCTTCGCGATCAGCCGCGTCACGATGCGGGCGAGATCGGGCGCGATCGCGGGGCCGAGGGGCGGCGGATCGTGGTCGACGATCGCGACAATCACGTGATTGATCGTCGCGCCGGTGAACGGCTGACGGCCGGTCAGCATCTCGTAGATCACCACGCCGAGGCTGAAGAGATCGGTGCGGGCATCCACGGCGCGGCCGCTCGCCTGCTCGGGCGACATGTAGGCGGCCGTGCCCACGACCATGCCGGCCTGGGTGTGCGCGACCGTCTGCGTGGCGTCGGCGTCGGCGGCCGGCTCGCCCCCCACGAGCTTGGCGAGCCCGAAATCCAGCACCTTCAGGATGCCGTCGCGCCGCAGCATCAGGTTCTCGGGCTTGATGTCGCGATGGACGATGCCGGCGTCGTGAGCCGCCGCCAGCGCTCGCGCGGCCGCGACCGCAACGTCGAGCACGTCGCCGGTAGGCAGCGGACCGCGGTCGAGGCGGGCGCGCAGCGTCTCGCCATCCACGAACTCAGTGGCCAGGAAGTGGGTGTCGCCGACGGCGCCGAACTCGTGGATGGTGAGGATGCCCGGATGGTTCAGGGCCGAAGCCGACAGTGCTTCCTGCTCGAAGCGTCGCCGACGATCCTGATCGCGCGCCACGTCGTCGGGCAGCACCTTGAGCGCCACCTTGCGATGCAGGGTGACGTCTTCGGCGAGATAGACCTCGCCCATGCCGCCGGCCCCGAGCTTCCTGACGACGCGGTAGTGCGAGAACGTGCTGTCAGGGGCGAGACGCGGGTGCATCGGGGGCGAGGGCCGGGCTATCGTCGCACACCCGGCCCACACTTCCCACGGCCGGCGCCTACTTCCGCGGCACGATCGGCGGATCCGTCTTCTTCGCGATCTCGCGGGAACGCCGCTCGGTGTAGGCCAGCGGGCTCTCGCCCGCCTTCGGCCCGGAGGCCGCGTCGTCGGGCTCGGCGCCGGCGGGCGTCTGGCGCTGGGAGATGCGGCGGCGCAGCGCGTCGGCGCGGGCCTTCGAATCGCGTGTGTCGTCGCCGCTCATCCCCGCCTCCTCATCCGTCAGCGTCGCCGACGCAGGGCCGCGGTGGCTTTCACGCGCGCCGTCGCCGCCGTCTTCACCGCCGCCAGCCGCTCGCGAATGGCCTTCGCGCGCGCCTCGCTCGACTCTTGCGTGGTGTCGCCAGCCGAGGTCACGCCACGCATGCGCAGACTGCGCGGTGTCAGCTTCATCACCGCCTTGGGCGGCCGGGTGACGGCGTCGATCGCGCTGCGTACCGACATCTTCCCGAGCAGGCTACCGAACACGGTCTCGTTGTTCAAGTCGACGACGTGCGGCACCTTGGTCGAGACGTCGTCCTTGAACATGCGCAGCTGCATCCAGTGCCGCGTGACCGGGTCGTACCAGCTGATATAGCCGCCCTTCAGCACGGTGCGTGGGGCCTTGATGGCGCCGGTGAAGCTGTAGCGCACGCCGGGCGCGGCCACGGGGTCGAAGAAGTCGGGGGTGTAGAAGTCGGACACGCGGACGCCGTTCACCTGGTAGCCGAACTCCTCCGACTCGCTGGGATCGGCCACTTCCACCAGGTAGTTCACGCGCCGTTTCGGCAGGCCGACGTCGATGGCCTGCTGCAGCAGGTTGCCGGCGCGCATGCGGCGGCCGAACGGATCGGCCAGCATCTCCACCACTTCGTGGCTCGCCGTCACCGACCAGCCGGGCCCGAACTCGACCACCGCGAATGGCTGTCCGTTCTCGTCGTCGTGGAAGCCGGCGGCGTCCTCCACGTTGCGCTGCACGATCACCGGCCAGTAGTCGGTGGGCACGTCCTCGAGGCTGGCGAAGGCGTCGACCGTGGCCGCCACTTTCCAGATCGGCCCGAAGTCGCGCGAGGCCTGCTTCGAAAGCGCCGCGGCCACTTTGGTGAGCTCACGCGATTTCAGCTCCGCCACATCCGACACCAATGCCACGTTCACGCTCAGACCCATGTGCGCCTCCTTGCCGTTCCGTCAATGCGGCCTGCCCGCGCGATTCAACAGCCTACGAGGGTTTGGACGGCCCGATGGCCGGGTTTCAGGCGGGCCAGTCAGATCTCGTGCAACGGCGGCCAGCGGCGTTCGCCGCGCGGTGTCATTGCACCGTTGACAGGAAGGCCCGACGCCGTGGCACGAACTGACGGATCTCGTTGACGCGCGTGTCGTACTCGTCGTTGGTCGCGCGCTTGCGGAGGTCGGCGATGATGTCGGCTCTGGCGCGGCACAGCACGTGGTCGATGCGCGCGTCGAGGAACGTCGGCGACGCGGCGTGCGTGGCGATGCGAGCGGCCATCGCCAGCATGCGCGCGCGCAGCGCAGGATACGACAGCAGGCGCTCGACCAGCGCGTTCTCCTGCCCCTGGCCCCCGATCAGCGCGCCGGCGAAGGGGTCGGCGTCGGTGACGATCGACTCACCCAGCACGTCCTCCGCGGGCGACCACATATGCCCGAACGTGAGATCGAGATCCCACGGCAGCACCATCCAGCCGCGCGATCCGTCGGCGGGCCGATACAGGTAGTAGTTCTTCCGCACGTGATCGTGGTTCTGCAGCACGGCCATGCCCGCCAGATACACGAGCACGTCATCGACCGCGATCGCGTGCACGGCCTCGTCGGCGAAGGCATGCGGCTTCAGGGTGAGCACCCGCTCCACCAGATCGCGCAACGCCGCGAGGTCGCGCGGGCCATCGCCGTGGGCTTCGTACACCGAGGCATACGACGCCTCGGCCATCGGCCGCAGATTGCCCGGCTGCCCACCCAGCGGCGGGTCGGCCTCGACCAGCTGACCGGCGCGATCGAGATGACGCGCTGCGACGAACTCGGCATCGATGCGCTCCACGTGGAGCATCACGCCGTAGAACTCGCCGTTCAGGTCGAGGTGCACGTACTCTGCCCGTGGCGTCGGCAGCCAGGTGGCCGATCGGAACAGCTCGTACGACAGGTACGTGCGCAGTAGCGACTTGTCGTTCCACTCGCCGCGCAGGATCAGGTGGCGGCGTCCGCCGATGCTGTCGCCCTCGGGCAGGTCGATGCGGAACGACTTCTTCACGAAGTCGCGGCTCGTGCCGCCGTGCAGGCGCACCCGCGCCTGGTGCACGACGCCTCCCGCCGCGATCGTGGCGTCGACGTAACGGTTGGCGTGCGGATCGGCGACGAGCTCCGCCAGGCGCGCCGGGTCGATCGTGAGCGCCCAGACCGGCAAGGGATCGCATTCGGCCGGCACGGCCGCGGGCGCCGGCCACGGCAACTGTTCGAGCGGGGTCAGGTCGTGCGGCCAGCGTGACGGATCCGCGCAGCCCCAGGCCGCCATGAGCAGCATGCCGCACACCAGCCGTCCCATCCGTCGCATCATCCGGCCGGGATATCGGCCCGGGCCGGGCGGGCCGTGAGCGCTCGCGCTACTGCGCCGAGAAGTTCGGACGGCCCTTGCGCAGCACGTACTTCTGGATCTTGCCGGTGGCGGTCTTCGGCAACTCCGCGACCGCGGTGAAGCTGTGCGGCGTCTTGAAGTGCGCCAGCCGCTCGCGGCAGAACGTGCGCAGCTCCGCCGGCGTCGCCTCGCGCCCCTGACGGAACACGACGAAGGCGTGCGGCGCCTCGCCCCACTTCTCGTCGGGAAATCCGACCACGGCCACTTCCTGCACCGCGTCGTGGCGCAGCAGCGTCGCCTCGACCTCTACCGACGAGATGTTCTCGCCGCCGCTGATGATCACGTCCTTCAGGCGGTCGCGGATCTCGATGTAGCCGTCGGGATGCACCACCGCCGCATCGCCCGAGTGGAACCAGCCGTCGCCCATGGCCCGCGCCGTCGCCTCGGGGTCGTTGTAGTAGCCGGCCATCACGACGTTGCCGCGCACGACGATCTCGCCCTGCGTCTCGCCGTCGTTCGGCACCTCGTGCCCGTGGTCGTCGAGCACGCGCACCTCACCGGCGGTCACCTGCTCCACGCCCTGTCGCGCCTTCTGCTTCGCGCGGCCCTCGGCGTCGAGCTCGCGGTGCTCGGGCCGGATCTCGGAATACGTCATGAACGGTGACGTCTCGGTGAGCCCGTAGAGCTGATGCACTTCCCAGCGCAGCTCGTCTTCGATCCGCTGAATCGTGGCCGCCGCCGGCGGTGCACCGGCGGTGAGGATGCGCACGCCCTTCGGCACGCCGCTCCGCATCTCCTCCGGCGCGTTGGCGAGACCGATCAGCACCGTCGGCGCGGCGCACATGAAGGTCACGCCTTCCTCGCGCACCAGGCGGTAGATGGCGGCGGGATCGACCTTGCGCAGACACACGTGGCGCGCGCCCATCGCCGTGACGGCCCACGTATAGGTCCAGCCGTTGGCGTGGAACATCGGCAGCGTCCACAGGTAGCGATCCGCCGTCGACAGCGGCAGGTGCGCCAGGTGGCCCATCACGTTCACCCAGTCGTTGCGGTGCGTGATCATCACGCCCTTGGGCCGCGAAGTGGTGCCGCTCGTGTAGTTGATCGTGAGCAGATCCCGCTCGTCGATAGCCGGCCGCACCACCGCATCGGACGCGTGCGCGGCGACCAGCGCCGCGTAGTCGAGCCAGCCCTCCCGCGCACCCGCCAGCGCCACGAAGTGCCGCACGCCGGGCAGCTGCCCGCGAATGCCGTCGACCGCGTCGAGATACTCGTGATCCACGCACACGACCACCGCGCCGCTGTGTGCGATCAGGTACTGGAACTCTTCCACCGACAGGCGGAAGTTGATCGGCACGAGCACCGCGCCGATCTGCGGCACGGCGTAGAACGAAGCGAGCTGCGCGTGCCCGTTCGGCGCGATGTAGGCCACGCGGTCGCCCTGCTGTACGCCCAGCGCCTGCAACGCCGCCGACCACCGGTCGCAATGGTCGAAGAACTGGCCGTAGGTCCAGCGCAGGGTGTCGTCGACGACGCCGAGACGGTCGGAATAGAGGCGCCTGGCGCGGCGCATGAACTCCAGCGGCGTGAGCGGGATCTCCATGGCCGGATGGTAGCCGAACCGTCGAGCCGGCGCATGGCCGGCCGGCGATCAACGCGTGTCGCGCCGGCGCCGCAGGAACGCGCGCTCGGCCTCGTTGGCCGTCGCCGCGATGGCGGCGTCGTAGGCCACGGCGGCCTCGTCGTCGCGTCCGAGCCGACGCAACAGATCGGCGCGCACGGCATGGAACACGTGGAAGCCGCCGAGCGGCAGCGCGTCCACGAGCGCCAGCGCGTCGCCGGCCCCGCGCACTTCAGCCACGGCCACCGCACGATTCAGCGCCACGATGGGCGTCGGCTGCACGGCCAGCAACTGGTCGTACAGCGCGAGCACCTGCCGCCAGTCGGTCGCCGCCGCCGTGGGCGCGTCGGCGTGCACGGCCTGAATCGCCGCCTGCAGCTGATACGGACCGGGACGATTCACGCGCAGGCATTCGCGCACCAATGCATGCCCCTCTTCGACCAGCGCGCGGCTCCAGCGCGTCCGGTCCTGGTCGGCGAGCAGCACCAGGTCGCCCTCCGCCGAGGTGCGCGTGTCGCGGCGCGCGTCCACGAGCAGCATCAGCGCCAGCAGGCCCGCCACTTCGGGCTCGTGCGGCAGCAGCTCCCGCAGCAGCCGCCCGAGCCGGATCGCCTCGGCGCACAAGTCGCCGCGCGTGAGCTGGTCGCCGCTCGACGCCGTGTAGCCTTCGTTGAAGACGAGATACACCACGGCCAGCACTCCGGCGAGGCGGTCCGGGAGGTCCGCGGCCTCGGGCACGCGGTACGGGATGCGGGCGTCGCGAATCTTGTGCTTGGCGCGCGTGAGCCGCTGCGCCATCGTCGGCTCGGGCACGAGGAACGCGCGAGCGATGGCCGCCGTGGAGAGACCGCCGAGCAGCCGCAGCGTGAGCGCCACGCGCGCCTGCAGCGCCAGTGCCGGATGGCAACACGTGAAGAGCATCCGCAGACGATCGTCGTCGATGACGCCCGCGTCATCGACGTTCTCGCGTCCGAGCGCCTCGAGAGCCGCAGCCTCGGCATGACGCGCGTCGCGCGACGACTCGCGACGCAGGCGGTCGATCAGCTTCCGCTTCGCGGTGGTGACGAGCCAGCCCACGGGGCTCGGCGGCACGCCAGCCGCCGGCCAGTGCACGATCGCGGCGGCGAGCGCGTCCTGCACGGCGTCTTCGGCAAGATCGATGTCGCCGGCGACGCGCGTGAGGATGGCGACCGCGCGCGTGGTGTCGGCCGGCACCAGGCGCGCGATCGCGGCTGCCGCGTCAGGAGGCGGCGCGCCGGTCATCAGTGACGGAACGGCCGCACTTCGATCGGCAGCGTGGTGGCGCGCGACAGCTTGCGCGCCCAGTCGAGCGCGGCATCGAGATCGGCGGCGCGGATCACGGTGAAGCCGCCGAGGTGCTCCTTGCCTTCGACATACGGTCCGTCGGTGACGAGCACGTCACCCTGGGCCACCTTCACCACCGTGGCGCTCGAGGCGTCGTGCAGGCCGCCGGCGAACACCCAGGCGCCGGCCGCCTGCATCTCGGTGGTGAGGGCGCCCACGTCGGCCATGATGCGTTCGAGATTCACCGTCGGGGGCGGCGGGCCATCGGGCTGGTAGATGCTGAGCAGGTATTGGGTCATGGTGAGCCTCCACCACCTACACGAACGGACCCGGGCCGGATCGACAGCGGCGACCCGTGTCGGCTACTTCAGCGCGCGAAACGACGCGAAATCGCGCCACACGCGGTCGAGCACGCTCGAGGGCACGGTGACGGTCTCGGCCAGGGTGGGCGCCTTCTCGGAGAACACGTCGAGCCGCACCTCGCCGCACGACGCCGAGATGGCCCCCGGATCGAACGCGTACAGCCCTTCGTAGACAGCCTCGCGCTCGGAGATACGACGCTCGATGAGCAGCGGGTGGATCGGCGTGACCTCGGTGGTGCCGCAGGTGACGCGCATGCGCTGGAAGCCGGGCTTGAACTTCAGGAACGCCGGCAACGCGATGCCCTGCGTGAGCGCCACGCCGCGCGCCATGCGCGTCCAGAACGCCTCGGCCTGCTTCGGCGTGACGCGCAGCAGCAGCACCGACGGAAAGTCCGAGACGTAGGCGGTCCAGTTCGCGAAGTCCGACGCCTGCGCCTGGCCCGCGAACGCCACGACCGGCGTGATGAAGGCGATGTCGAAGCCTGCCGTGGAGACGACGTAGGGATTCAGGCTGCCGACACGCACTTTGGCGGCGGCCTGCAGGTCGTCCTCCGTCACGGCACGCGTCGGTTCCACGGGCAGCGGCGCCGCCGACGGTGCCGGTGTCGACGCCAGCTTCGCCTCCGCGGCGGTGAGCACCGCGCACACGGCGTCGAGGCGCGGGATCCGCGTGTCGTCACCGCGCTTGCGCTCGTCCTCGTTCACGATCGACGTGATGCCCATCACGGCGCCCGTCGACGAGAACGCGGGTCCACCGGCGCCGCCGGTGCCGACGTCGAGATCGGCGGTGACGACGCCCGGCTGCACGCGCATCACGATGCCGTTCATCGTGCGCGGCGTGCCACGCATGCGCACGCCGATCGCGAAGACGTCCTGCTTCACGGCGATCGCGGGCGCGGGCGGCGGCGTGGCGCCGCACCCGAGCGGCAGCGGCTTCACCGCGGCCACGGCCTCGGGCGCCACCCGCAGCACCGCGACGTCGCGCGCGGCATCGGCCACGAGCACGGTGGCGGCCACCTTCGCGGCGGGCGTCACCTGCACTTCCACCGTCGTCGCCGGGCCCAGCACGCGCTGACTCGTGACGATCAGGCCTCGTGCGTCGACCACCGCGCCCGACGCCGGCGCGATCGGCGTCCAGAGGCCGAGCACGCTCGCCTGCCAGGGCAACAGCGCGTCTTCCGGATCGACCGGCCGCGCGGGACCGGCGCCACTGGACGCCGCGGCCTCGAGCGTGCTCACCTCGGCATTGGCGGCGGTGAACGCGAACGTCGTCTCGCGACCGGCCACGACGTCGAGGGTGCGCGTCCACTGGTAGGCCCGGCCCTGGAAGGCCAGCGGCCGATCCGATTCGATCGTGTAGTTGCCCGCCGGCAGCGTCACGACCGCCGAGCCGTCGGCGCCCGGTCAGCACGCGACGCGGCGCCCGCGTGGGCGGGTTGTCGCTGACGAGCAGCGCGTGTCGCGGGATCGGCGTGACCTGCTGCGCGGCGTCGACCACACTGACGCTGACGCGCAGGGTGCCGGTGGCTGACTGGCTCGTGGCCAGCGCCGACAGCAGCACCAGCGTGGCAAGCGTCGCGAGTGGCGTTCGGAAACGCATCGAGACGAGTCTATCCGGGCAGCACCACGTGCCGCACCTCGGCGAACTCACGTCGCAGGTCGCCGCGCACGTCGGGATGGGCGATGCGGATGAGCGCCTCGGCGCGCTGCCGCAGGGTGAGGCCGAACAGGTTCACCGCGCCGTACTCGGTGACGATCCAGTGCACGTGGCCGCGCGTGGTCACGACGCCGGCGCCGGGCTTGATCGACGTGACGATGCGCGAGGCGCGGCCTCCGGCCGCCGTCGATGGCAGCGCGATCACCGGCTTGCCGCCGGTGGAGAGCGCCGCGCCGCGGATGAAGTCCATCTGGCCGCCGATGCCCGAGTAGACGCGGAAGCCGATCGAGTCGGCCACGACCTGGCCGGACAGGTCCACCTCGATGGCCGAGTTGATGGCGATGACCTTGTCGTTCTTGCGGATGAGCGAGGTGTCGTTGGTGCGATCGCAGGGGTGGAACTCGACGAGCGGGTTGTCGTCGACGAAGCGGTAGAGCCGCTCGGTGCCCATCGCGAAGCTGGTGACGATGCGGCCCGGATGCACCTTCTTGCGCCGGTTCGTGACGACCCCGGCCTCCACGAGATCGATCAGCCCGTCGGAGAACATCTCGGTGTGGACGCCGAGATCCTGCTTGCCCGTGAGCCGGCGCAGCGCCGCATCGGGAATGGCGCCGATGCCGAGCTGCAGCGTGGCCCCGTCGTCGACGAGCGCCGCCACCTGCGCGCCAATCGCGTCCTCCACGGCGGTGGGCACCGAGGGCGGATGCGTGTGCAGCGGCCGGTTCGTGGCGATGCAGGCGTCGATGCGCGACACCGGCACCAGCGTGTTGCCGAGGGTGCGCGGCATCTGCTCGTTGATCTCGGCGATGACGATCCGCGCGCTGAGCGAGGCGGCCAGCGCCGCGTCGACCGACGTGCCGAGCGAGCAGAAGCCGTGGTGATCGGGCGGCGACACCTGCAGGATCGCCACGTCGAGATCGATCGTGCGCGACAGGAACAACGCCGGGATGTCCGACAGGAACACCGGCATGAAGTCGGCCGCGCCGGCGTCGATGGCGGCGCGCACCGGCGGTCCGGCGAAAAGCGACACCGACAGGAAGCGGTCGCGATGCGCGGGATCGACGAACGGCGCCGGCCCCATCGTATGCAGGTGGTACAGCGTCACGTCGCGCACGTCGCGGGCCGCCAGCGCCTCGATGAGCGGCGTGGGCGTGGCGGCGGCGCCGTGGATGAAGACGCGCATGCCGCTCCGCACGAGCGACACGGCTTCACCGGGACTGACGGGCTGCAGGGAACGGGTGAGCATCGCGGATCCTCGCGGGCGGCCGATCGCGCCGCCCGCCTGATGATGGCACGCGCGCACGACGGCCGTCGCCGCCGTCAGCCCTTCGTGAAGTCGAGCACCTGCCGCACCTTGGCGGCGAGGGCACGCGGCGTGAACGGCTTCTGCAGCACCGACGCCTGCGCCTCGGCGAGCTGGGCGCGCACGTGCGCGTCGTCGAAGTAGCCGCTCATGTAGAGCACTTTCACCGACGGATACTTCGCCAGCAGCGCCGTCGCCACTGCGCGTCCCGACATGCCGGGCATCACCACGTCGGTGAGCAGCAGATCGATCTCGGTCGTGTCGGCCAGCGCCAGCCCCTCGGCGCCGCTGGCGGCGGCCACCACGTGATAGCCGCGCGACTCGAGGGCCACGCGCGCGATGTGCCGCACCGGCTCTTCGTCTTCCACCACCAGCACGGTCTCGGTGCCGACGGCGTCGGGCACCCGCGATTCCTGTCCGGCCGCGGCCACCATGTCGTCGGGCGCCACCGGCAGATCGATGGTGAAACGCGCGCCCTCACCGGGCGCGCTCCACAGATCGATCGTGCCGCCCATCTGATGCACCACGCCGAACACGATCGAGAGGCCGAGCCCGGTGCCGCGTCCGGCCTCCTTCGTCGTGAAGAACGGCTCGAACACCCGGGCCCGTACCTCGTCGGTCATGCCGCGGCCGGTGTCGGTGACGACGATCCGCGCCACGGCGCCGCCGGCACGACCGGGCGCCGGCGCCACGTCGGCCCGGCTGGTCACGATGCTGAGCGAGCCGCCTTCGGGCATGGCGTCGCGGGCATTCACCGCCAGGTTGATCAGGACCTGCTCGAGATGGCCGGGGTCGCCCTTCACACGCGGAGTGCCAGGTGTGATCTCCGTGGTGAGCGCCACGTCTTCGCCGATCAAGCGGTGCAGCAGACGCTCGACGCCCTTCACGAGCTGTCCGACGTCGACCAGCTGCGTCACCAGCGTCTGCTTGCGGCTGAAGGCCAGCAGTTGCCGCGTCAGCGCCGCCGCGCGATCCGCCGCCAGGCAGATCTGGTTGGCGCTGTCGTGCACCTCTTCCGGCGTGAGCAGATCGTCGAGCAGCGCGCCGCCGTAGCCCTGGATCACGGTGAGCACGTTGTTGAAGTCGTGCGCGACGCCGCCGGCGAGCCGGCCCACGGCCTCCATCTTCTGCGCGTGGCGGAACTGATCTTCGAGCTCGACGCGCGAGGTGATGTCGGTCCACGAACCGACGAGTTCGCTGACCTTGCCGCCCGCATCGCGCACCACGCGCTTCTGGTCGCGCAGCCACACGTAGCGACCGTCGCGATGCCGGAAGCGGAACTCGATGACGCCGTGATCCTCCGGCAGCGGCAGCGCATTGGCCGCTACGACGCGGGTGACGTCGTCGGGGTGCAGCCCGCGCTCCCACCACGTCGCGTCGACCTCACGCGGGTGGAAGCCGGTGAGCGCCTCGAGGTTATCGCTGACCCACACCAGGTCGAAGCCGTGCTCGAGCGGACGCAGCGCGTAGATCACCGCGGGACTGGCCTCGACGAAACGGCGGATCTCCAGGGCCGTCTTCTTCTGCTCGGTGATGTCGCGCACGAACAGACAGAGCGGATCGCCGGTCCCCGACGAGCGCGACACCGACAGCTCCACCTCCCACGTGCCACCCTGCCGGTTGCGCAGCCGGGTCTCGAAGCGGGCGCGACCGCCGCGCCAAGCGTCGTCGATCCGACGCACCAACTCGGTCGCGTCGGCGCCGGCGCTGAGTTCCGCCACCGGCATGCCCACGAGTTCATCGCGCGCGTAGCCCGACTGACGCTCGAACGCGGCGTTCACCCGCTGCAGTCGATGGGCGGCATCGAGCAGCAGGAAGCCGTCGGCCGAAGTCTCGATGGCGGCGCGGTACTGCGATTCGACCTGCCGCAACGCCCGCTGCGAGGCGGCGTGCTCGCGGCGCACGGCGGCTTCGGCGAGCTCGCGACTCACAGCCGGGCCGAGCCGCTCGAGCCGATCCTTCATCACGTAGTCGTGGGCGCCCGCCCGCATGACGGCCACGGCGATGTCCTCGCCGATGGTGCCCGACACGACCACGAAGGGCAGATCGCGTCCCGACTCGTGCAGCACCTGCAGCGCGCCCATGGCGTTGAACGTGGGCAGCTGGAAGTCGGCGATGACGATGTCCCACGCGCCGTCACGCAGCGACTGCCGCATCTCGTCGGCGGTCTCGACACGCACGGCATCGATGGCGAAGCCGCTGCGCACGAGGGCGCGCTGCACGAGGCCGGCGTCGCTCTCGGAGTCCTCCACGTGCAGCATGCGGAGGGCGCGGGGCGGTGGTAGCACGGGTTGGGGGACAGCCATCGTGGACGAGGGCCACAGGGCCCTGTTTCAATAGTCGGCAGATTCCTGCCGGCACGTGACCCCGGACGACCGCCGGCACCGCGCCGTCTCAGCCGTGGGATCGAGTCAAGGGGCGAGCGTACTCAGCGCTTCGCGCCCGCGGCATCGGAGGAAGTCCGAGGTGCGTGACGGAGCGTGCATCGCTGAATCGACCGCTCAGCGGGCCGGCGGCGCGGGCCGGCGGGCGTTGCGCCGGCGGCGGCAGGCGACGCTGCAGTAGCGCACCTCGTCCCAGTGCCGCGCCCACTTGCGCCGCCACACGAAGGGCCGCCCGCACACGGCGCAGGTCTTCGAGGGCAGGTCCGACTTCTTCACGGCCACGGTGCGTGCACGTCCCCGAGGAATGGACGCGACGGCACGCGCCCGGGATTCGACGGTCAGGCGATCGGGCCGATGCGGCGCAGCCACACCACCGGCTGCTGCCGGTCGCGCGACGCCTCGACGTCCACGGTGAACTCGGCCATCCAGTCGTTCCGATCGGCGCCGTCGACGAGCACCTGCTGCACCGCCCAGCGCGCCGGCGCCTCGCGACGGTCGACGTGCGTGTGCCGGGCGTTGCGCGCCTCGGGATCGAAGCGCAGCCCCTGATGGTCGACGACGAACGCCGTGAACGCCGCCGCCAGCTCGATCGGCGAGGCGGCCGCCGCGTCGTCGCCGATCGGGGCGTCGAGCGCCGCCACGGTCGCCTCGCCGTCGCCCCGCGCCCACGCCCGCAGGGCGGTGAACACGCGGGCACGGATCGCGGCGAGGAACGCCGGGCCGTCGGTCGTGAGGTCGTACGGCGCGGCCGCCTGCGGCTTGCGCGTGAGTGTGTCGCGGGCGGGCCCGAGCGGCACGTACGACGGGTCGCGCATCCGCTCCCATTCCTCGGCGAGGCTGGCGTCGGCCGTGCGCACGAGCGTGCGCAGGTACCACTCGATCTCGAGCACCTCGGCGGTCTTGGCGGCGGCCGGCACCGTCTGACTGAGGGCCTTGTAGACGCTGTTCAGGTGGCGCAGCAGCAGCCCTTCCGTGCGCTCGAGGTCGTACTCGAGGACGTACTCGGCGAACGACTTGTAGGTCTCGAACATCTCGCGCGCGATCGACTTCGGGCGGATGTTCTCCTGCCCCACCCACGGATGGCGATCGGCGAACGCGTTGAAGGTGTCGTAGACGAAGTCGCGCAGCGGCTTCGGGTACTCGAGCTTCTCGAGCTCGGCCATCCGCTCGTCGTACTCGATGCCATCGGCCTTCATCTCGGCCACGCGGATCCCCTTCAGGCGATCGAGCTGGCGGCGCAGGATGAGCTCGGGGTTCTCGAGGATCGACTCGACCAGCGTGAGCAGGTCGACGGCGTAGGTCTCGGACTGCGCGTCGAGCAGCGGGATCGTCTCGATGAGATACAGCGACAGCGCCTGATCCATCGAGAAGTCGTCCTGCAGGTCGACGTTCACGCGCACCTTCGCGCCGTCGGGCCCCGGCTCGATGAACTCGACGATGCCGCGATCGACGAGCGACCGGAACAGCTGCCACGCGCGCCGCCGATGGGCGGTCTTCGCCGCCGCCGGTTCGTGGCTGTCGCGGATCAGCCAGCGCATGGCGTCACAGCCATCGGTGGGACGACTCAGCACGTTCAACAGCATGCCGTGCGTGACCTGGAAGCGCGACACCAGCGGCTCGGGCGGCGCGGTGGTGAGCCGGGTGAACGCCGCCTGGTCCCAGTCGACGTAGTTGAACTCGGGCGGCTTGCGCTTCACGAACTTGCGGCCGTCGCGCGCCGCCTTCTCGGCGAGCCGCAGGTTCTCGATCACGTGCTCGGGCGCCTGCACCACCACGTAGCCGCGATCGTCGAAGCCCTTGCGGCCGGCGCGTCCCGCGATCTGGTGGAAGTCGCGGGCCGAGAGCCGAGACGTCTTCTGCCCGTCGAACTTGCAGAGCTTCGTGATCACCACCGTGCGGATCGGCACGTTGATGCCGGCGCCGAGCGTGTCGGTGCCGCAGATCACGCGCAGTAGGCCGAGCTGCGCCAGCTGCTCGACCAGCACGCGGTACTTCGGCATCAGCCCGGCATGATGCAACCCGATGCCATGCCGCAGCCACTTCTTCACCGACGGTCCGTACGGACTCGAGAAGTCGACGGTCTCGAGGCGGCCGGCGATCTCCGCCTTCTGCTCCTTCGTGGCGATGCGGAGGCTGGTGAAGTCCTGCGCGCTGGCCGCCGCCTCGGCCTGCGTGAAGTGGACGACGTAGGCGGGCGTCCGTCCTTCGTCGACCAGCTTCTCGATCGTGTGCGGCAGCGGGATCTCGGCGTAGGTGTATTCCAGCGGCACGGGCCGCTCGCCCGACTTCACCGTCACCGTCGGCCGATCGTTCAGCCGCGTGATCGCGGCTTCGAACGGCGTGGTGTCGCCGAGCGTCGCCGACATCAGCAGGAAGCGCGTGTGCCGCATGGTGAGCAGCGGCACCTGCCAGGCCACGCCGCGATCGCGATCGGCGTAGTAGTGGAACTCGTCCATCACCACGTGGTCGAACGGCGCGTCCTCGCCGTCGCGCAGGGCGATGTTCGACAGCACCTCGGCGGTGCAGCAGAGGATCGGCGCCTCGCGGTTCACGGTGGCGTCGCCGGTCGAGAGGCCCACGAGGTCAGGGCCGAACTCGCGGCACAGCGTCATCCACTTCTCGTTCACCAGCGCCTTGATCGGGCAGGTGTAGACGGCGCGCTGGCCGCGCGCCAGCGCCGCGAAGATCATCGCCGACGCCACCAGCGACTTGCCCGAACCGGTGGGCGTGTTGAGGATGACGTTCTGGCCGTCGAGCAGCGCCAGGATCGCTTCTTCCTGCGCCGGATACAGCGCGAGCTCGCGCGACTCGACGTAGCGCAGGAACAGATCGAGCAGCTCGTCCGCGGGGGCGTCTTTCGAGGGCAGCCAGTCGGCGAGCGTCGAGGTGTGGGTCATCGTCAGAACAGCGTGGGCTGCGGTTCGCCCTTGCCGAGCACCTTCAGCATCGCGTCGGCGTCCGGGCGTCCCAGCGGATGCAGCACTCGCGTCGCCGGGTGCACGCACGTGGCGGCCAGCGTGCCCAGTTCCAGCCCGGCCAGTCCACGATACCGCACCACCTGCAGCGAGTGCCCGTCGGTGCGCAGCGCCTGCGCCGTGTCGCGATAGTCGGTCTCGTTGTAGACGTAGCGGCGCGAATCGTCGGTCTCGCTGAGGATGACGGCCAGCGGCGCGTGCGCGATCGCGACGCGTCGCTGCTCGAGCAGCGGCCACATGCGCCGGAAGAAATACAGGCACATCAAGGCCGCGCAGTGGATGCCGTCGACGTCGGCGTCCATCAGCAGGATCACGCGCTCGTAGCGGGCGCGCGTGATGTCGAACGTCGGCCCGTCACCGGCGCCCATGGCCGTCACGAGCGCGCGATACAACGGATAGGCGGCGACACGGTCGGGCGACGCCTTGGCGGCGTTGAGCGGCTTGCCCTGCATGGGCAGCACCGCCTGCGTCTCGGCGTCGCGCACGAGCCTCACCGATCCGGCGGCGCTGTCGCCCTCCACGAGGAACAGCTCGGCGCCACTGCGCGCGCCGTGGCGACGGCAGTCGTCCAGCTTGATCGGCAGGCCGGCGAGCATCGCCCTACGTGACCGCCGCCCGCGTGCGGAAGCGGTCGTCGTCCCAGGCGCGCGTGTCGAGCACGTCGCGCAGGTGCTCGACGGCCTGCGCCACCTGCGTGAAGCTGAGATACAGCGGCGCGAAGCCGAAGCGCATCGCGGCTGGCGCGCGGAAGTCGCCGATGACGCCCCGCGCGATCAGGGCCTGCACCACTTCGTAGCCGTGCGCGTAGTCGAACGACACGTGGCTGCCGCGACGTTGCGGGTCGCGCGGGCCGACGAGCACGAGTCCATGGCGCGCGCACGACGTCTCCACCGCCTCGATGAAGAAGCGGGTCATCGCCCGCGACTTGGCGAAGAGGGCGGCGCGATCCACGCGCGCCCAGATGGCCAGGGCGCTGTCGAGCGCCGAGAGCGACAGCACCTGCGGCGTGCCGCACACGAGCCGCCGCGCACCTGGGGCCGGCGCGTAGTCGCGCGTGAACTGGAATGGCGCCGCGTGGCCCATCCAACCAGAGAGCGGCTGCTGGACATCGGCCGCGAAGCGCGGATGCACCCACATGAACGCCGGCGCGCCCGGGCCGCCGTTCAGGTACTTGTAGGTGCAGCCGACCGCCATGTCGGCATCGGCGGCGGTGAGATCGCAATGCACGGCACCGGTCGTGTGCGAGAGATCCCACAGCACCAGCGCGCCGTGCGCGTGCGCGGTGGCGGTCACCGCGGCCATGTCCTGCACGAGCGACGTGCGGTAGTCGACGTGGCTCAGGAGCAGCACGGCCACGTCGGGCCCGAGTGCGTCGTTGACGGACTGCCCTGGCTCCACGTAGCGCACGGACACGCCGGGCACGAGGCCCGCGAGGCCTTGCGCCATGTAGCTGTCGGTCGGGAAGTTCGCCGCGTCGGCGAGGATCACGCGGCGGCCGTGACGCAGGTGCAACGCGGCGGCGAGCCCCTTGAAGAGGTTCACCGACGTCGAATCGCCCACGGCCACGTCGCCAGGCGCCGCGCCGATGAGCGGCGCGATGCGATCGCCCACCTGCATCGGCAGCGTGAACCAGCCGGCGCTGGTCCAGCTGCGAATCAGGCCCTCGGCCCATTCGCCCGTCGCCACCTCGGCAAGGCGCGCCGGCACGTGCCTGGGCATGAGGCCGAGCGAGTTGCCATCGAGGTAGATCACGCCGTCGGGCACGTGAAACTCCGACGCGAAGCCAACGAGCGGATCGGCCGCGTCGAGGTCGGCGGCCCGGCGAAGGAAGTCAGTCACGCGGTCATCTCCAGCAGCGCACGGAAGGTCGGCGAGTCGGGCAGGGTGAGCTCGTCGAGGATGTCGAAGTGATCGCGGCCCGGGGCGACGTGCGAGGTGAGGTGCGTGATCGATCCCCGCCACGCATCGGCCAGCGCGGCTGACTGCCGTTGGAACTGGTCGGGCTCGTCGGCGCCCACCACGACGTGCACCGGCACGTCGCGCCACGGCCGCACCAGCAGCGGCGACAGCTCGCCGATTTCGTCGTCGTCGATGTGCGCCAGGTCGTTCACGTACGAGGCCGCCACCGGCGCCAGATCGAACACCCCGCTCACGAGCACCGCGCCGCGCACCGCGGACGCCGCCGCCTCACCCGCCATGCCCGCGAGGATCGCGGCGGCAAGATGCGCGCCCGCCGAGTGCCCGGCGACGACGATGCGCTCTGGATCGAGTCCATATGACGGCGCTTCGTGCTGCAGGCGCACCAGCGCCGCGCCGGCGCTCTGCACGATGGCGCGCAGCCGCACCTCGGGCGTGAGCGGATACCCCACGCCGGCCAGCGCGAGACCGGCCTCGGCGAGGGCGGGCGCCGCGAAGCCCGAACCCGCCTTGCTGCCTTCCTGCTAGAAGCCGCCATGGAACCAGGCCACCGACGGATACGGCCCGCTGCCCGACGGCACCACGAGATCGAAGCGCTCGGCGCTGCGCCGCCCGTAGGTGAGATCGCGCAGCACCGTGAGGCCGGGCGAGCCCTCGAGCGAGGCGGTCACCTCCTCGTGACGTCCGAGCACACTCCACGGGTCCTTCGCGGAGCGGCTGGGCGACAGCTCGTGATCGAGCGCCTCGCGGCTGAGGTGGTGGAACGGCACCGACGGCATGGAACAGCAGAGCCGACTCTATCGCATGCGCGCACCTGCACGACTTCCGATCGGATCGCCGTGCGCGCTCGCACGCGAGGCGTAGGATGGGATCGAGGACCGGTGATGGCACAACCGCCGCTGCGGCCGGCACATCCGGAGCGCACCTGCTGGGGATGCGATCGCTACTGCCCTGCCACCGACCTCGCCTGCGGCAACGGCACCGTGCGCACGCAGCATCCGTGCGAACTCTTCGGCGACGACTGGCTCACGTGGGCCGAGCGCGAGACGAGCGACGGCCCAGACGCGATCGAGACGCCACCAGAACCGGCGCACGACGATCCAGACGCCGCGTGATCGCGGACGCCGACGATTCAGGACTCGCGCAGACCCAGCCGCGTCGCGCGATGATGCAGGTTGCTGCGATGCATGCCGAGGGCCCGCGCGGCAGCGGCCCAGTTGCCGTCGTGACGCGCCACCGCCTCGAGAATGGCGCGTCGCTCGTACGCCTCCAGCTGATCGCGCAGCGGTGCATCCGGCGTCGCGGCCGCGGGTGACGTGGCGGGCACGGACGTGGCCACCGCGGCGGCCACATCGGCATGAACAGGCTCGATCGTCACCACGCCATCGTGCGGACGCGAGGCCCCGGCCGCACGCAACACCGCGCGCGACACCACGTTCTCGAGCTCGCGCACGTTGCCGGGCCAATCGGCCGCCTGCAGCAGCGCCCGCGCCGCCGGGCTGATCCGCACGCGCGTCAGACCCAGCCGACGCGCCGATTCGTCGGCGAAATGCGCGGCCAGTTGCGGGATGTCGTCGGCGCGATCGCGCAGCGGCGGCACCCGCAGTGGGAACACCGCGAGACGGTGGTAGAGGTCGGCGCGGAAGCGTCCGCGCGCGATCTCGGCTTCCAGGTCGCGGTTGGTGGCGGCGATGACGCGCACGTTCACCCGATGCACGCGATCGCTGCCCACGCGCTGGATCTCGCCCTGCTGCAGCGCCCGCAGCAGCTTCGGCTGCAGTTCGAGCGGCAGCTCGCCGATCTCGTCGAGGAACAGCGTGCCGCCGTCGGCGACCTCGAACTTGCCGGCGCGATCGCGTGAAGCGCCGGTGAAGGCGCCGGCCACGTGGCCGAAGAGCTCGCTCTCGGCGATCGCCGTCGGCAGCGCCGCGCAGTTCACGTGAATCAGCGCCTCGTCGGCGCGGGGCGAGGCGTCGTGGATGCGACGCGTCACGAGTTCCTTGCCCACGCCGGTTTCGCCGGTGACGAGCACGGCGAGATCCGATCCAGCCACGAGCGCGATCTCCTGTCGCAGCGCCGCCATCGCCGCACTCGCGCCGATCAGCTCCCCGTCGCGGCTCGAGGCGCTGCGCTGCAGCTCCTTCGCCACGCGGCCGCGGTGATCGCGCTGGCGCTCCAGCGCCTCGATGAGGCCCGTGGTGCGCAGGGCCGCACCGGCCAGCGCGCCGAGAATCGCCAGCACCTGCGGATCGAGATGGTCGAAGCTGTGCGGCTCGAGCGCGTCGGCGGTGAGCGCGCCCACCACCTCGCCGCCATCGGTCAGCGCGCAGCCGAGGCAGGCGTGCACGCGATCGTGCGCGTGCAGCGCGCCGACGATGTCGCCGTCGAACGGGTCGGCCAGCGGGCTGTCGGGCGGGAAGCGCACCGGCTCGGTGCTGCGCAGGATCACGTCGAGGCGCGGCTCGACGCGGCGGTCGTAGCGGCGGGCCGCGGCGTCGGCTGAGAGGCCGTAGGCGGCCACCGGGGTGAGATAGGGGCCGTCGACGCGCAGCAGACACGCGGCGTCGCACGGAATCACCCGGCGGACGGCATCGATCACCCGGGTGTAGCGGTCGGCGGCGGCGAGTGACGCCGTCAGGTCGCGTGCCACGCCCAGCAACACGGTCAGCTGCTGACGTTGCTGTTCAGACAACGACGTTGTCTCGTTCACAACACCACCTCGTTGTTCGAATCGTAACATCTCGCCGTACATCGGCGATTTCAGGCCTGATTTCGCGATTCTCGCCGGCGGCACGTCGCGTGCCTTGAAGAGGGTCGGAGGCACACATGAATCCGACCGAGACCCTCGCCGAGCTCGCCACCACCCACCCGGGCGCCGCGAGCGTGTTCTACCGGCACGGGCTCGACTTCTGCTGCGGCGGCCGGCGCACGTTGGCCGATGCGTGCGGCGCGCGCGGGCTCGACCCCGCCACCGTGCTGGCCGATGTCGAGCGCGAGGCCGCCGTGGCCGCGCACGCCCGTCGCTGGGATCTCGAGCCGCTGCCCGACCTCATCGCCTACATCGTCGACGTCTACCACCACCGCCTGCGCGAGACGCTGCCCGATCTGATCCGCATGGCGGCGAAGGTCGAGCTGAAACACGACGACAAGCCGGCCTGCCCGCGCGGCCTGGCGCTGCACCTGTCGACGATGCGCGAGGCGGTGCTCGAGCACCTCGACAAGGAAGAGCAGGTGCTCTTCCCGATGATCCTCCGCGGCCACGGCCGCCTCGCGGTCGGCCCCGTGCACGTGATGGAGATCGAGCACGACGAGCACGGCCGCAACCTGCAGGAGCTGCGCCGCCTCACCGGCGACATGCACCCGCCCGAGCACGCGTGCCCGACATGGCGCGCGCTCTACCTCGGCCTGCAGCAGCTCGAACGCGAGCTGATGGAACACATCCACCTCGAGAACAACGTCCTCTTCCGTCGCGCCCTGATCGCGTAGGAGCCTGTCATGTCCGCTGCCGCATCCGTCGTCGTCCCCGGCCACCGCCGCCTCTGGGTCCTCTTCGGACTCACGGTGTTCGCCGCGTTCTTCATCCTCGGCTTCTTCGGGCGTGAGGTCTACCGCCAGGCGCCGCCGATTCCCGCCGAGGTGCGCACCGCCGACGGCACCCTCGTCATGACCGAGGACGAGATCCTCACCGGCCAGACGGTGTGGCAATCCACCGGCGGCCAGCAGCTCGGATCGATCTGGGGCCACGGCGCGTACCAGGCGCCCGACTGGACCGCCGACTGGCTGCACCGCGAGGCCGTGGTGCTGCTCGACACCTTCAGCCGCCAGTCGTTCGGCGTGCGCTACGCCGACGCCAACACCGAGCAGCAGGCGGTGTTGCAGGCGCGGCTGCGGGCCGAGCTCCGCACGAACACGTTCGACCCAGCCACACGGGTGGTCACGATCTCGGCGGCGCGCGCGGCCGCGATCGCCGAGGTGGCGGCGCACTACGACGGCCTCTTCGGCGGCGCGCCGGCGCTCGCCACGCTGCGCGAGGACTACGCGATGCAGGACGTGGTGGTGCCCGACGCGCAGCGGCGTCAGCTGCTGACGAAGTTCTTCTTCTGGACCAGCTGGGCGGCGGCCACGAACCGCCCCGGTACCACGATCACCTACACGAACAACTGGCCGCACGAACCGCTCATCGGCAACGAGCCGTCGGCGGCGAACGTGCTGTGGTCGATCGCCAGCGTGATCCTGCTGTTGGCCGGCGTGGGCGCGCTGGCGTGGTGGATGGCGTTCCGCCGCGACGCGGATGACGAGATCGCCGAGGCGCCGGCGTCGGATCCGTTCACCGGCCTCACGCTCACGCCGTCGATGCGGGCAGTGGCGAAGTACGTCGGCGTCGTGGTGGCGCTCTTCGTCGTGCAGGTGCTGCTCGGCGCGCTCACCGCGCACTACACGGTGGAGGGCCAGTCGTTCTTCGGCCTGCCGATCGCCAACATCCTGCCCTACAGCCTCACGCGCACCTGGCACATCCAGACGGCCATGTTCTGGATCGCCACGGCGTTCCTCGCGGCCGGCCTCTTCCTCGCGCCCGCGATCGGCGGTCACGAGCCGAAGTTCCAGCGCCTCGGTGTGAACGTGCTCTTCGGCGCCCTGCTCGTGGTGGTCGCCGGATCGCTGGCGGGCGAATATCTCGCCATCCACCAGGTGCTGCCCCTCGAGCTCTCGTTCTGGCTGGGCACGCAGGGCTACGAGTACGTGGATCTCGGCAAGGTGTGGCAGATCGCGCTCTTCGCCGGCCTGGCCATCTGGCTCGGCCTGATGCTGCGCGCGCTGGCGCCGGCGCTGCGGAAGAAGACCGAGTCGAGCTCGCTCGTGTGGATGTTCACCTTCGCGACGGCGGCCGTGGGCCTGATGTATGGCGCCGGCTTCTTCGTGACCGCCAAGACGCACCTCACCGTGATGGAGTACTGGCGCTGGTGGGTGGTGCACCTCTGGGTGGAGGGCTTCTTCGAGGTGTTCGCCACGGCGGCCATCGCGCTGATCTTCGCGCGCATGGGCCTGGTGAAGGCGGGACACGCCGGCGCCGCGGTGATCGGATCGAGCGCGATGTTCCTCTTCGCCGGCATCCCCGGCACGTTCCACCACCTCTACTTCAGCGGCACGCCCACCTCGATCATGGCGGTCGGCGCGGCGTTCAGCGCGATGGAAGTCATCCCGCTCGTGCTCATCGGCTTCGAGGCGTATCAGACGAGCCGCATGCACACCGCCGCCGGCTGGATGTCGCGCTACACGTGGCCGGTGACGTTCTTCGTCGGCGTCGCGTTCTGGAACCTGGTGGGCGCCGGCGTGTTCGGCTTCCTCATCAACCCGCCGATCGCGCTCTACTACATGCAGGGCCTCAACACGACGCCCGTGCACGCGCACACCGCGCTCTTCGGCGTCTACGGCCTGCTGGCGCTCGGCCTGATGCTGGTGGTGGCACGGCTGCTGACGCTGGGCCGCGTGTGGAACGAACGCTGGCTGGCGGCCGGCTTCTGGGCGATGAACATCGGCCTCGGCCTGATGGTGGGCCTGAGCCTGCTGCCGATCGGCATCCTGCAGGCCTACGCGAGCGTGGAGACGGGCCTCTGGTACGCGCGCAGCGCCGACTTCCTGCAGCAACCGCTCATCGAAGGGCTGCGCTGGATGCGCATCGTCGGCGACACGGTGTTCCTGGCCGGCGTCGGCGCGTTCACGTGGTTCATGGCCGGCTTGTGGTTCGGCTGGAGTTACGGCCACACGCCGTCGACGGCGCAGGCGCCGGCGGCAGGGCTGCCGAGCGAGTCGCGGTCGTAGGCTCGCAGCACCGGACGACACGGCCGGTACCGCGAGACATCGCGGACCGGCCGCTGTCGTGTACGCCGCGCGATCAGGACGCCGGTGGCAGCGTGACGTAGAACGTTGCGCCGTGATCCGGCTGGGACTCGGCCCACACGCGGCCCCCGTGGCGGTGCACGATGCGTTGCACGGTGGCCAGCCCGATGCCGGTGCCGGGATAGTCGCTGGCGCGATGCAGGCGCTGGAACGGTGCGAACAGCTTGGTCGCGAACGCCGGATCGAAGCCCACGCCGTTGTCGCGCACGAAGAATCCTCCCGGCTCGCCCTCGATCGCGCCGCACTCGATGTCAGCCACGTCGCGGCGGGCGGTGAACTTGATGGCGTTGTCGAGCAGGTTGGTGAGCACGACGTCGAGCAGCTTCGCGTCGGCGTGCGCCGTGAGTCCGGGCGCGACATGCACCTCGACGCGCCGACCGCGATGCGACTCGCGCAGGCGCGCCGCCACGCGGGTGGCGATGGCGGAGACGTCGGTGGGCGCCAGCACCAGGGGCACGCGCCCGACACGGGAGAACCCGAGCAGATCGTCGATCAGCGCGCCCATGCGCGCCGCCTCGGCCAGCACACGATCGAGGTGCGCGCGGCCCTGGGCGTCGAGTTGCCCCCCGCAATCCTCGAGCAGCGCCTGGCTCCAGCCGGCGATGCCGCGCAACGGCGCCCGCAGGTCGTGCGACACCGAGTAGGCGAAGGCCTCGAGCTCGTCGTTCGCCTCACGCAGCTGGGACGTGCGTTCGTCGACGCGGTGCTCGAGTTCCACGTTCAGGCGCAGCAGCGCCTGTTCGGCCTCCCGGCGCACCGCCTCGGCCTCCTTCTGCGCGGTGAGATCGGTGAAGAAGCCGACGCGGCCGACCATCGCGCCGGCGTCGTCGCGAATGGCAGTGACGTCGGCGAACACCGGGAACGTGGAGCCATCCCGGCGCATGTGCACCGATTCCACGGCACGATGATCTTCGTTGCGCGCTATACCGGCATGCACGCGCGCCTGCTCCTCCGCCGGCAGCAGGCGATCGACCGACGCGCCGATCAGCTCGTCGGGCGTGAAGCCGCGCGTCCGCGCGAACGAGGCGTTCACGGCCGTGATACGGCCCTCGGGCGTGTACAACGCGATGGGCAGGTCGGCCTGCGCGAACGCCCGCCCCCACACCTGCGCGGCGGCCTCGGCGCGGCGCCGTTCCGTGAGGTCGATCACGAACGCGAGCCGCGACGCAGGCTGCCCGTGCTCGGCCGGGATCGACGTCAGGTCGACCAGCACTGGCACCGTCGTGCCCCGCGCATGCAGGACCTCCGCTTCGAACACGACGTGGCCGGCGCGATCGGCCTCGGCGATACGCTCGCGAAGGCGCGCGTGCCAGCCGGGCGGGTACGCCGTGACGACCGATTGTCCGGTGAGCGCCTCGACCGTGAAGCCCCGAAGGCGCGCGTAGGCGTCGTTGACCCTCACGAACGTGTTGGTCGACGCATCGACCAGCGCGATGCCGATGCCGGCGCGGTCGAACGCGCGCTGCCAGCGGCGCAGATCGGCGGCGGCGCGGTCGGGGGCGTCAGGGGCCGGGAACGGCGCGTCGACGCCGGGATCGTCGCGGCTCATCGGTGCATCGTGTTTCGGCCGCACTCGGCCGTCGGTGCATCGGGATTTGTCTGAGGCGCGCGGCTGCGCTGGTAAGCTACGCGCCGATGCCCCGCCTCGAGCCGTCGTCCGAGCCGCTGGTCCGCGCCATCGGCACGGCCGGCCTCGCCGCCGCGATCGTGAACATCACCGTCGGCGGTGGCATCTTCCGCCTGCCGGCCACCGTGGCGGCGGCGCTCGGACCCGCCGCTCCCGTCGCCTACCTCGTCTGTGCCGTGGCGATGGGCCTGATCGTGCTCTGCATCGCCGACGCCGGCAGCCGCGTGCCGCTCACCGGCGGACCGTACGCCTACATCGGCGTGGCGCTGGGCCCGTACGCGGGCTTCCTGTCGGGCGTGATGCTGTGGCTGCTGGGCGTGTTCGCCACGGCGGCCGTGTCGACCGTGTTCGCGGCCAGCGTCGTCACGCTGGTGCCGGCGCTCGCGGGCTCGGAAGCCGTCGTGCTCGTCGCGACGTACGCGCTGTGGGCGATCGTGAACGCGCGCGGCGTGGCATTGGGTGCGCGTCTCAACACCATCGCCACCATCGCCAAGCTGGCGCCGCTGCTGCTCATCGCGGTCGGCGGACTCGTGGCCGTACGCGGCGAGCATCTCGTGGTGACAGCGTGGCCCGCCGCCGGCGACGTGGCCCGCACGTCGCTGCTGCTGGTGTTCGCGTTCGCCGGCGTCGAGACGGCGCTCGTGCCGAGCGGCGAGGTGCGCGACACCGCGCGCACGGTGCCGCGGGCGATCGCGCTCGCGATGGGCGGCATCACGCTGCTGTACCTGGCGCTGCAGGTCGTGTCGCAGGGCGTGCTCGGACCGGCGCTGCCTGGCGCCGCCACGCCGCTCGCCGACGCCGCCGGCGCCGCGTTCGGCAGCGGCGCTCGGGCGATGCTGCTGGCCGGCGCGGCCCTGTCGATGTTCGGCTATCTCGGCGGCATGACGCTCTCGGTGCCGCGCGTCGTCTACGCCATGGCCCGCGACGGGATGCTGCCAGGCTGGCTGGCCGCGGTCCACCCGACACACCACACGCCGCAGCGCGCCATCGTCACGCAGTCGATGCTGGCGCTGGCGCTCGCCGTGAGCGGCACCTTCGAGCGTCTCGCGATCGTCGCCAACGCGGCGGCGCTGCTGCTCTATCTCGGCTGCGCGATCGCGGCGTGGCGCCTGCGCGCCCGGACGGCGACTACCGACGGCCCGCGGCTGCCGCTGGGCGCCGTCGCGCCCTACCTGGCGGTGCCGATCATCCTGTGGCTGCTCACCGGACTCACGCGCGGCGAGTGGACGGCCCTGGCCGGCGGACTCGCGGCCGCGTCGCTCGTCTACGCAATCGGCCCGCGCCGGGCCGATACGAGCCGCGGCTCCGGGCGGCTCGCGACGCCCTGAGCAGGCCACCGCGGCCTCAGACGTGCGCGTGCCGGCGCGTCCACAGGAAGTACTTCTCGAATGCCACCTTGGCCCAGTGCGCCTCAGGCCCGGGAATGATGAACTCGTGCTCGCGCGGGCTCAGCATGTGATCACCGGCGATGATCATGCCCATGTTGCCGGTGTCCATGATGCAGTAGGCCGCCATGTCGTCGAATTTGGCGCCGGTGAGCGGCAGGCCCTTGATGCAGGCGACGATGTTCTTCACCGCCGTCTTGGCCATCTGCTCGGTGGGCCAACCGGTCTTCGGCACGCCGCATGGCACCGGCGTGTCCGCCGGCGGCGTGACGTGCACGGCCACACCGGCCGCGAAGACGTTCGGAAGCGCCGGATGCTGGTAGGTGTCGGACACCTCGATGAAGCCCTTCGCGTTGGCGAGGCCCGGCGTGTTACGCACGGCGTCGACACCGAGGAAACGCGGCATCACCATCGTGAACGCCGAGGCCAGGAACTCGCCGCCCTTCAGGTGCACTCCGTCGGCGGCCACGCGATCGATCTCGGCGTTCATGCGCGAGTCGATGCCGTAGTGCCGGAACATCCACTCGCACATCGCCTGGGCGTTGCCGAAGCCGCCGATGCCGAAGTGAGCGGCGAACGGCTCCGCCGTCACGTAGGTGATCGGCGCCTTGTCGGCCAGGCCGTGTTTCGCGACCTGGTACCGCAGGTTGAACAGGAACTCGTAGGCGGCGCCGAAGCACGCCGCCCCCTGCGCCGAGGCCACCACGGCCGGCCCAGGATGGATGAGAAAGCGGTTCCACGCTTCACGGGTCCGCTGCGCCGGCCCGAGTCCGACGATCGAGTGCGAGTGCTCGCGCACGCCGGGGATGTAGTCGTAGTCGACCTTCGGCCCGGTGCCGATCACCAGGTAGTCGTAGGCGATGGCGCCCTTGTGCTTCGTCAGGATCTGGTTGTTCGGCGGATCGAACCGCTCGATTTCGTCCTCGACGAACTCGACGCCATGCGACTGGTAGATGGGCCGGACGTCGAAGGTGATGTCCTTCTCTTCCCGGAGTCCGAACGGGTACCAGATCAGCGACGGGAAGAAGAGGAACTTGTGCGTATTGGCCACAACCACGATGTCGTGGTTGTCGCCCACCAGTTCCTTCAGCTCGAGCGCGGCGGTGTAGCCAGCGAAGTTGGTGCCGGCGATGGCGATGCGCTTGCGGGACATGCGAGCCTCCTCGTGGGCGGCCGGGCGGAGGACCGCCGTTGGAGGGCAAGGCAAGATCGCTGCCGCGACACACGTGCCTGGTGACGGCGCGCCGCCGAGGACCATGGCGGCGGCATCGGGGAAACACGCCAGGGCCGTTGGGGATTCGGCCGCGGCCGGCGGGAACGGGATACCGCCTCTGGGTCGCCGGAGCGGCGGTCAACCGCTGCGGACGCGCCACGCCGGTAGAGCACGCGCGCACCGGGCGGGACGAAAGGCGATGACGCCGGCGTCCCTCCCGTCCCGGCCGATCCGGCTAGGACCGCTGAGCGGAGGTGGCGGAGACGCTGGGCGCTTCGTCGGGGAAGTGCTGCTCGAGGCAGGTGTCGCAGATCGAATGCGTGAACGTCACGCCGCTGCGGGCCGAGAAGTAGCGTTCCACCTGCTGCCAGTAGCCCTCGGTGTCGCGCACCTTGTGGCACCAGGCGCACAGCGGCAGCAGGCCCGACAGCAACTGCACCTCGTCGAGCGCCTGCCGCAGCTCGGCGTTGCGCAACGCGAGATGCGCGGCCAGCAGGCTGACGAAGAGCGCCACCATGAAGACGCTCACCTCGCCGTCGCCGGCCATCTGCAACACGTCCTGGATCGCGTCACTCGGCCGCAACGCCTCGACGGCCGCGAGCAGCGTACGACCGGCGTGGAAGAGACCATGGCCGAGGAACACCACGGCGGGAATCGCCAGGGCCTGACGCGACGCCGCCGGCAGCTGGCGCAGCACGACGAAAGACGCGAGTGACAGGCTGGTCCAGATCACACCGTTCGACGCCGTGCGCCACGCGGATTGGCCGCCAGTCACGAGGAAGAAGATCAGCAGCGCCGCATGGGCGGCGGAGACGGCGCCGAGAATCGACCAGCGGGCGCGGAGGCCGGCGGTCTGGCGGGCGCCCATGAGCAGCACGCCCAGGCCAATCGTGACGAGGAGCGTGGGCACGAAGCGCCCCATCCACAACGGCAGTTGCGGACGCACCGCGAACACCAGATCGGCCACCGCCATGATCCAGGCGGCGGAGGTCCACACCCCGAGGCCGGTGCCGCGGCCGGCGCGACGCCAGTACTCGGTGAGGATCGCCGCAAGGATGGCGGCAATCGCCAGATTGATCGCGTAGACGAGAGACTCGTGCGACATCTGCGGACGGCCGGAGGGGAGATCGGCGCAGCTGTCGATGAGTTTACCAGCGCAGCCATTCAACCAGCTCGGCCATCGCGCCCGGTGCATGCGTGCAAGGCATTTTCCCGTGCAACCGCCTGCACGTCGACCCGCATCCGTCACACGACACGGCCCCGCGGAAATCCGACCGCTGTGGTCGGGAACGTCAGTGCACGCGGCCGGCTTCCGCGAGCAGCGCGGCGCGCTCGCGCTCGTTGGCGGTGAGCGCGGCGGCACGCGTGAACTCGGCGCGCGCCTCGTCATCGCGTCCCAGCTTGCGCAGCAGATCGGCGCGCACGGCGGGCACGTAGTGGTAGCCCTTCAAGAGGGGTTCGTCGGCGAGCGCGTCGACGAGCGGCAGCGCGGCCGCGGGCCCGTCGGCCATGCCGACGGCGACGGCGCGATTCAGCGCCACGACCGGCGACGGCGACAGCGCGTGCAACGCGGTGTACCACGCCACGATGGCGCGCCAGTCGGTGTCGGACGCCGTGGCCGCGCGGGCATGGCAGGCCGCGATCGCCGCCTGAATGGTGAACACACCCGGCCTGGGCGACAGGCGCAGCGCGTCGTCGAGCCGCGCCAGCCCGTCGCGAATCAGATCGTGACGCCAGCGCGCGCGATCCTGATCGAGCAGCAGCACCGGATCGCCGGCCGCGTCCACCCGCGCGTCGAGGCGCGACGCCTGCAGATCCATGAGCGCCGCGAGGCCGTGCGCCTCGGGCTCGAGCCGCGCCACGTCGACGAGCAGGCGGGCCAGCCGCCGCGCTTCGTCGCACAAGTTGCGACGCACCAGCGCGTCGCCCGACGTGGCCGAGTAGCCCTCGTTGAACACGAGGTACAGCACGTCGAGCACCGACGCCACGCGCGCCTGTCGCGCTTCACCCGTCGGCAGGTCGATCGACGGCCGCTCGCGCGCCAGCAGCTTCTTGGCGCGCACGATGCGCTGCGCCATGGTGGATTCTGGCACCAGGAACGCACGCGCGATCTCGTCGGTGGTGAGCCCGCCGACCACGCGCAGCGTGAGGGCGACACGGGCGTCTGACGCAAGCACGGGATGGCACGCCATGAAGATCAGGCGCAGCACGTCGTCGGGCACGTGGTCGTCGAACGCGGCGTCGAGGTCGGGCGCCCACGCTTCGGGGGCGAGATCGGCGCCCATCGCCACGAGCTTGCGGGCCAGCGTGGCGTTGCGACGAATGCGATCGATGGCCCGGTGTTTCGCGGTGGCCATGAGCCAGGCTCCGGGGCGCTCGGGCACGCCAGCGGTGGGCCACTGCTCGAGCGCCGCCACGAGCGCGTCGTGCGCGAGATCCTCGGCGGTGCTCAGATCGCGGACGAGCCGCGTGAGTCCGCCGACGATCTTCGGCGCTTCGACGCGCCAGATGGCCTCGATGGTGGCGTGGGGATCGGCCGATGACACTCTGGCCGATCACACCACCCTCCGCAGGCGGCCCGCAAGCCGCCCGGTGCTACTTCTTCTGCCGGGCTTCGAACTCGCGCCGCATCTCGGCCTCGCGCGCGATCACTTCGGGCGCCACGTCACCGAAGTCCTCGGGTGAGAAGATCTGCCGGATCTCGACCTCCGAGTCCTCGTAGTGCGGATTGGGGCACTTCTTGAGCCACTCGATGGCGTCCTGGAGGCTCTTGCATTCCCAGATCCAGTAGCCGGCGATGAGCTCCTTGGTCTCGGCGAACGGGCCGTCGACCACGGTGCGCTTGTCGCCTTCGAAGCGGACGCGCGCGCCCCGGCTCGACGGATGCAGGCCTTCGCCGGCCTGCATGACGCCGGCAGCGAACAGCTGTTCGTTGTAGGCGTGCATCGCCCGCAGCATCTCCGCGTCGGGCATCTTGCCGGCTTCGCTGTCCTTGCTCGCCTTCACGATCACCATGAACTTCATGTCGCTATCCCTCGTGCACTCAGTAAGTTGAACGGTCGCGCGAGCCAGCCGCGCCGGCGGCCGCCTCGCGCCTCACATGATGACGTCGAACGGGCCGGGCGCCGATCGACAGCGAAGCGAACAAAATTCCAGGGCCGCGTTGGAGGTCAGTCGCGGAGCTCGCGGGCCAGGAACTGCCGCGTGCGTACTTCGCGTGGATCGCCGAAGAGCTGGTCGGGGGCGCCTTCTTCCACGAGCTGCCCGCGATCGAGGAATAGCACGCGGTCGGCCACGCGGCGAGCAAAACCCATCTCGTGCGTGACGACCACCATGGTCATGCCGTCCTCGGCGAGCTGCTGCATCACCGCCAGCACCTCGTTGACCATTTCCGGGTCGAGCGACGAGGTGGGTTCGTCGAACAGCATGATGCGCGGCTGCATCGCCAGGGCCCGCGCGATGGCCACGCGCTGCTGCTGACCGCCCGAGAGCTGGTTGGGCCAGGCGTCGCGCTTGTCGAGCACGCCCACCTTGTCGAGCAGCGCCTCGGCCCGATCGCGGGCTTCACCCGGCGACAGTCCGCGCAGCAGGCGCGGCGCCAGCATCAGGTTCTCGAGCACCGTCTTGTGCGGGAACAGATTGAAGCGCTGGAACACCATGCCGACGTCGCGCCGCACCACGTCCAGATCGGTGCCGTGATCGTGCACGGGCACACCGTGCACGACGACGCGTCCACTGGTGGCCTCTTCGAGTCCGTTCATGCACCGCAGCAGCGTGCTCTTGCCCGATCCGGACGGGCCGATGATGCACACCACCTCGCCGTCGGCAATCGTGCAGCTGACGTCGTGCAGCACCTCGAGCGTGCCGAACCGCTTGCCGAGCGCGTCAACGCGAATCGCCGCGTCCATATCGGACTTCCAGTCGGCGGACACCCCACGCCAGGGCCAGCGTGAGCATCCAGTACATGAGGGAGATCGTGAGATACGGCTCCCAGTAACGCGAATAGGCGCCAGCCACGGTGCGCGCCGCATACGCGAGCTCCGCGAGACCCACGGCCGACACGAGCGACGAGTCTTTCAGCAGCGCGATGGCGTTGTTGCCGAGCGGCGGCAGCATGCGGCGGAAGGCCTGCGGCAGCACCACATGGCGCATCGTCTGCGCGTACGACAGCCCGAGCGATCGCGCCGCTTCGCTCTGCCCGCGATCGATCGACTGGATGCCGGCGCGGAAGATCTCCGAGATGTAGGCGCCGGCGTTCAGGGTGAGGGCCACGATGCCGGTGATGACAGCGCCGTAGTTCTGCCGCAGCTCGCGGGCCACGTCGCCCGAGAGCAACCAGCCGTCGGCCGGGTTCACGAAGAGCGGCACCACGGCGAAGTGCATCAGCAGGATCTGCACGAAGAGCGGTGTGCCGCGGAAGAAGCTGACGTAGATCGTGGCCGGCCAGCGCAGCAGCACGCGCAGGGCCAGCCGCGTGGCCGGCTGCCGCGCGTCGGCCAGCCGCGCCAGCCCGAGCAGTAGCCCCAGCAACGTGCCCAGCACGATGCAGACCACGGTGACGCCCACCGTCATCCGCAGCCCTTCCCAGAAGAGCGGTGCGTATTCCTGGATGATGTCGGCGCGGAACCAGCCGAACCAGAGGATCTGGGGCGCGTCCATGCGCGGCGGCTACGGTTTCGGCAGCACTGGCGGCTCGCTCTTGAACCAGGTGCGGTAGATCCTCGCGTAGGTGCCGTCGGCGATGATCGCGGCCAACCCCTTGTTCACGAGGTCGCGCAGGGCCGTGTTGCCCTGCTTCACCGCCATGCCGAAATACTCCTTCGGCAGCGCGGGGTCGTCGAACGTCTTCAGGCCCTTGTGCTCCTGCACGCGGAACGCGATGACGCCGTTGTCGCCGATCGCCGCGTCCACCCCGCCGTTCACCAGCTCCGCGATGATGAGCGGCGTGGTGTCGAAGCGGCGGATGTTGCCGCTGGTCTTGCCGAACGCGCGCGAGGCGATGTCGTCGCCGGTGCTGCCGGTGACGACCGCGATCTTCTTCCCGGCCAGATCGCCCACCTGCTTCGCCGGGCTCGACGCCGGCACCGCGATGAGCTGCCGCGCCTCGAAATAGGGCGCGCTGAAGTCGTACGACTGCTTCCGCCGCTCGTTGATGGTGACGCCCGACACCACCAGGTCGATGTCGCCGTTGTTGAGCGACGCGAAGATGCCGACGAACGGCGTGTTCACGAGCCGCACGCGGAAGCCGGCCTTCTGCGCCACGGCGTTGATGACGTCGACGTCGAAGCCGACGATCTGCTTCTGCGCGTTCTCGTAGGCGAACGGCGGATACGTGGCGCTCGAGCCGACGACGTAGGTGCGCTGGGCGGACGCGGGTGCGACGCCGGCGGCGATCGCAAGGACCGCCGTCAGCAGGCGCGCGAGAACGCGGGTGGGCGTCGTCATCACTACATGGTGCCTTCGTCGGCCGACGGACCGTAGAGGCCCGGCACCGGCACGTCGTTCAGCCGCAGGTAGACGCCGAGCTGCGCCCGGTGGTGGATCATGTGGTTCATCACGAAGCCGCGCAGCACGGCCACCTTCGGCATCGTGAAGAACACCTTGTCGCCCTGACGCAGCGTCCACG
>JAXLRB010000021.1:0-81714 GCA_046331325.1 Vicinamibacterales bacterium
AGTACCGCACCCGCCTCTCGCTGATTCCCGCCGCGCTCGGTCAGCTCGACCTGCGGCCCAACGCCGTCACCGTCACCGAGGGCTTCTACCCGCTGCGCGAGAACGCCCGCGTCGAGAGCTTCCAGCCGCACATGCACCTGCGCGGCAAGGCGATGATGGTCGAGGCGATTCTGCCGACGGGTCAGCGTCAGGTGCTGAGCCACATCGACAACTTCAACTTCATGTGGATGACCACGTTCGTCTACGCCGACGACCAGGCGCCGCTGCTGCCCAAGGGCACGATCCTGAAGGTCACCGCGTGGCACGACAACACCACCGGCAAGAAGACCAACCCGGATCCGAACCAGTGGGTGGGCTGGGGCGACCGCACGGTCGACGAGATGGCCCACGCCTGGATGAACATCGTCAACATGACCGACGACGAGTTCAAGGCCGAGGTCGCCAAGCGCAAGGCCAGCACGACGACCACGGAAGAGCGCCAGCAGCAGTAGGCAGACACCCGTCCAGCGGCTGGCGGCCAGCCTGGCGGCGTCACACGTTCAGGGCTCGGGGGCGCATCACCCCCGGGCCCTTTCGTTTTCGTCCTTCACGCCTCTGCACGCCGTTCTGGCGGCAGGTAACCTTTGCCGGCGGCGCAGGTCTAAGCTTGGCGAACCGGCTGATCCGTTCGTCACACAAGCCGGATACAATCCGAGACGTCGCGGCCGCCTCCTCCACTGCTGGCAGGCCCGTCCACTTCGGGAGCACCGCATGCTGGACCACGTTCTGCGCCGGATGGGTTTCGGAGCGAGCAGCAAGGAGCTCGACACCTTCAGCCGCTTGCCCCTGGTCGCCGTCGTCGGCTACCTGATGAACTACCAGCGCGCGCCTGACGACGTCGACGCGAAGATCAACGACGCCGCCTACGTGGGCGTGACCACGCGCGGCGCGTTCTCGCCGAACACCGTCATCAACGACACGCGGCAGCGCTGGCTGTTCCGCATGATCCACACGCAGCGCCCGCTGCAGGAGAAGATGGCGCTCTTCTGGCACAACCACTTCGCCACCGGCTACACCAAGGTGGCGGGCGCCTTCGGTGGCGACTACGGCGCCAAGATGATGGACGCCAAGCCGTCGGAAGTGGCGGGCGCGAAGCGCGGGCAGATCCAGCTGTTCCGCGACATGGCCCTCGATCACTTCGACGACCTGCTGATCGAGGTGGCGAAGGATCCGGCGACGCTGGTGTGGCTCGACGGCCGCCTGAACGTGCGGGCGCGTCCGCAAGAGAACTTCGGCCGCGAGCTGATGGAGCTCTTCACCACCGGCGTCGGCCACTACGTGGAAGAAGACGTCTACGCCGCGGCGCGCGTCTTCACCGGCTGGAACCTGCGCGTGGTAGGCGACCGCTCGTCGGCGGCGACCACCTACTACGACTACGTCTTCACCGCCGCGCAGCACGACCCCACGGCCAAGACCTTCACGTTCGCGGTGATGCCCGACGGATCGAAGACGATCCCGGCGCGCGCCGCCGCCGACGGCGAGCAGGACGGCATCGACCTCATCCGCGCGCTGGCGCGGCGTCCGCCGACGGCGGAACGCCTGGCCCGCCGCTTCTGGGCGTTCTTCGTCAGCGAGTTCACGGCGCCGCCTGATTCGCTGATCGCGTCGATGAAAGACGCCTACCTGAACAACGACACCAGCATCCGCGCGATGCTCACGCGTCTGTTCACGTCGAGCGAGTTCCTCGATCCCACCGTGGTGAACAGCCGCTACAGCTGGCCGGTGGAATTCGTGGTGCGCGCGATCAAGGAAACCGGCTGGAGCGGCCTGTCGGTGGATGCCGCGATGAATCCGCTGGTGAACATGGGCCAGCAGCTCTACGAGCCGCCCGACGTGAACGGCTGGGAACTGGGCCCCGGCTGGTTCGGCACGGCGTCGATGCTGGCGCGCATGAACTTCGCGGCCACGCTGATGTCGAATCAGCGCTTCAACCTGCAGCAGGCGTCGGCCAGCGCGCGCAACACGCCGGAAGCGCTGCTGGATTCACACCTGAAACGCTTCACGCCGATGCCGCTGCCCGACAACACGCGCACGGCGATGCTCGACTACCTGCGGCAGAACGCCACGTATCCGCTCTCGGACGCCAACCTGGCGAACAAGGCCTCGGGCCTCGGCCGCCTCATCGTCGGCTCGGCCGAGTATCAGTTCAACTGAGGGCGCCGTCATGAGCTTCTCACGCAGACAGTTCGTCAAGGGCGGCATCACGGCGTTCACGTGGGGCTTCGCCGCCCCGCAGTTCCTCACCGATCTCGCGTTCGCGCAGGGCGGCAGCTCGCGCAACCTGGTGGTGCTGTATCTGGGCGGCGGCAACGACGCGCTGAGCACGCTGATTCCGTACGGCGACGCCGACTACTACGCGCGTCGTCCCACGATCGGCGTGCCGGCCAACTCGGTGCTGCAGGTGGGCACCGATCGCGCCGGTAACATCCTGGGCCTGCATCCCGCGCTGACGGGCATGAAGCAGATCTTCGAAGCGGGGAAGCTGGCGATCGTGCAGCGCACCGGCTACGAGAACTCGAGCCGCTCGCACTTCCAGGGCTTCGACATCTGGGGCACGGCGAATCCGAACGACACGTCCGGCGCCGGCTGGCTGGGCCGCTACCTGGATTCGCTGCCCTCGCCGGTGGATCCGCTGGTGGGCTGGAACACCACGCGCGAAACGCCGAAGCCGCTGCAGGCGCGCACCGTCGGCGTGCCGTCGATCACGAGCCCGGCCACCTACAGCTTCGCCAGCCCGAACTCGGGCGTCGAGGCCACGTTCGAACGCACGGCGTCGCAGCGCATCTCGTCGCACCTGCCGGCCGATCGACCGCACCTCGCGTTCGTGAACAGCACCGCGCAGGCCGCGATCGCCACGCTCGATCGCGTGGCGACGGTGGCCACGTATCGGCCATCGGTCACCTATCCGAACACGGGTCTGGGCCAGGCGCTGCAGGCGGTGGCCGGCGCGATGAACCGGCAGATCGGCACCAAGGTGTTCTGGGTGACCACCGGCGGCTTCGACACGCACGCCAACCAGAATCCGGTGAACGGCAACTACAACACGCTGATGGCCACCATGAACAATGGCGCCGTAGCGTTCTACAACGACCTCAAGAACCAGGGGATGCTGGATTCGACGATGGTGATCGTGTTCTCGGAGTTCGGACGCCGCATCACCGAGAACGGCAGCAACGGCACCGACCACGGCGCCGCCGGCATCATGATGGCCTTCGGCGGACTCGTGCGCGGCGGGCTCTACGGCACCGCCGCCAAGCTGCGCCAGGATCCGTCGAACCCGGGACTCGAGAACAACGCCGGCGACGTGCGCTACGAAACGGACTTCCGCGCCGTCTACGCCCGCGTGCTCGACGACTGGCTGGGCGCGAACTCGGTGTCGATCCTCGGCGCCGATTTCCGCGGAAACGCGCCGGCAATTCTCTAGCGGCCAAGGGCTAGCGGCTGGCGGCTAGGACCGCGAAGTAGCTACAGCCACAGCCGCCGCTCGCGCCGCGTCTCATTGGCGGCTGCCGCTGTCGGTGTCGCAACGGACCGGCCGCGGACAGGGTGTCGCCGCTCTGCGGCTGGGCGGCTTCGCCGTGTCGGAGGATATCGAGCGCCCGCTGGGCACCCGTCGGGTCCCGTCGGGAGGCAGCCCGCAGGTTCGCCGCCACCCGTCGCATGAACCCGATCCGCGCGGCACCGAACCCGCGGGCGCCCGCCTCCCGCCACCCGACAGGCGGGGCCCCCGACGCGCGGACTTTGCGCGTTGGGGTCGCGTCCCAGCCCACGCTCGATGCAGGACGCTCTCGCCAGCAGAGCACAGCCGCTGAGCGGTGACACCCTGCCCGCGTCCGGTCCCTCGTCGATCCGTCCAGGCGATCCGTCTCATCAGCTGGCGTCAGTGCGCCTGAGCTGTCCACCTCTTCCCATCCCTGCGCTATGCTCGGACTCATGAGATCAGCCTCGCTGTCCCTGCTGGTGGTGCTCGCCCTCGCGGCGGGTGCGGTGGCGCCTCGGGCGCAAACGAAGGATGAGGCGGTCAAGGAGTCAGACCGCATCAAGGCCGCCATCACCGTGCTCGACGAGGTGATGGCCGCGGCCGACAAGTCGATGCCGCGGAACATCCTCGAGCGCGCGGAAGCCATCGCGGTATTCCCGTCGCTGGTGAAGGCCGGGTTCGTGGTGGGAGGACAGTTCGGGCGCGGCGTGATCAGTGCGCGCGACACGACCACGGGGCAGTGGTCGTCGCCGGCGTTCCTCACCATCACCGGCGGCAGCTTCGGCGCGCAGATCGGCGCGCAGGCGGTGGACCTGGTGCTCGTGGTGCAGAACCGCCGCGGGCTCGAGAACCTGCTGAACAACCAGTTCAAGATCGGCGCGGACGCGTCGGTGGCGGCGGGGCCGGTGGGGCGCGACGCGTCGGCCAGCACCGACATCCAGCTGCGCGCGCAGATTCTCAGCTACTCGCGCTCGCGCGGCCTCTTCGCCGGGGTGACGCTGAACGGCAGCACCATCCGCCAGGATCGCGACGCCAACGAGCGCTTCTACGGCGTCGCGTATCGCACGCGGTCGATCGTGCTCGACAAGATCGGCGGCTCGCCGGATCCGTCAGGCGAGTGGAAGCAGGCGCTGGCGAAGCACGCCGGCGGGCTGCCGTAGAGCCGCGCGCAAGGGATCGGAAACAGAACGGGGACGGCGCTCACGCGTCGTCCCCGTTGCATGTACGGCCGCGTTACGCAGCGATGGCGTGATGGTCGCGCAGCGCGATCCAGCCGCGGGTTACGCGGTAGATGGCCCAGATGCCCAGCAGGAACAGACCCACCGCCCAGATGGCGAAGCCCACGAGGATCAGCGTCAGCGGCAGGCCGGCGATGAAGATCGTGCAGGCCCACAGCATGGCGAACCAGAACGTGCGGATCTGCCAGGCGAAGTGCGACTCGAGCCACGTGCCCTGCGCCTCGCCGCGCTTTACGTAGTTCAGGATCACCGCGATGATCGACGGCCATCCGAACAGGAACGAGCCGACCACGCTGGCGGCGCCGAACGCGCCCAGCGCCAAGCCAATGGCGTGCAGCGCGTAGGTCACGTGCGACCAGGTGACGAGCGACGGGTCGGGTTCGCGGTAGATCGTGGACTCGGTCATGGCGTCCTCCTGCCCTCCCGCTCCGTGCGCGGGCGACATGGGCGTCACTCTGGTTAGACGAATCCTGTCCCCACGCGTTCCTTGCGGCCCCAGCGCCCGTCCCAGCGCCACGATTCCTCCCGCGCCGCCGTCGGGCTGGCGGCGTTACGATAACCGGATGACCGCTCGCCGCCTGCTCGCCGCGTCGCTCGTGCTGGCCGCCGCCACCTCGGCGTTCGCCCAGACCAAGACCGACCCCACCGACAAGTTCCGCCAGCTCGAAGAGATCCTGCCGACGCCGAACGAGCAGCGCGGCCCGTCGGGCGCGCCTGGTCGCGCCTACTGGCAGCAGCGCGCCGACTACGACATGGACGTCGAGCTCGACGACGTGAAGCAGCGCATCGTGGGCAAGGAGACGGTGACCTACTTCAACCAGTCGCCCGACACGCTCACGTATCTGTGGCTGCAGCTGGATCAGAACCTGTTCAAGAAGGACTCGGACTCGAACCTCACGCAGACGGCGCCGGCGCTCGACAAGCCGTCGTACGCGGCGCTCGATCCGTTCGTGAATCGCGACTTCGACGGCGGCTACCAGATCGCGTCGGTCACGGACGCCGCGGGCAAGGCGCTGCCGCACACCATCAACAAGACCATGATGCGCATCGACCTGCCCACGCCGCTCGCGCCGGGGAAGTCGGTCGTCTTCGGCGTGTCGTGGAGCTACAACATCAACGACGCGCGGCGCATGGGCGGCCGCTCGGGCATGGAGTTCTTCCCGAAAGACGGCAACTACATCTACGAGATCGCGCAGTTCTTTCCGCGCATGGCCGCCTACAACGACGTCAGCGGCTGGCAGCACAAGCAGTTCCTCGGCAGCGGCGAGTTCACGCTCGAGTTCGGCAACTACAAGGTGCGCATCACCGCGCCGAACGACCATGTGGTGGGCGCGAGCGGCGTGCTTCAGAACCCGAAGGACGTGCTTACGGCCACGCAAATGGCACGCCTCGAAATGGCGAAGACGGCGAAGAAGCCGGTGCTGATCGTGACGCCCGACGAAGCGAAGGCCGCTGAAGCCGGCAAGCCCACGGGCAAGAAGACGTGGATCTTCCACGCCGACAACGTCCGCGACTTCAGGTTCGCCTCGTCGCACCAGTTCATCTGGGACGCGCAGGGCTACAACGTCGAGAACAACCCGGTGATGGCCATGTCGTATTACCCGAAAGAGGGCAACCCCTCTGGGGCAGCTCTACGGCCGCGATCATCCACACGCTGAACACCTACTCCCGCTACTCGTTCACGTACCCGTATCCCACGGCCATTTCGGTGAACGGCCCGATCGGCGGCATGGAATACCCGATGATCTGCTTCAACGGCCCGCGGCCAGAGGCGGACGGCACCTACCCCGCGCGCACGAAGTACGCGCTGATCTCGGTGGTGATCCACGAGGTGGGCCACAACTTCTTCCCGATGATCGTCAACACCGACGAGCGGCAGTGGACGTGGATGGACGAGGGCATCAACTCGTTCCTGCAGTTCATCGCCGAGCAGGAATGGGAGGACAACTACCCCTCGCGCCGCGGCGAGCCGAAGAACGTCGTGGACTACATGCTCGATCCGAACCAGGAACCGATCATGACCAACTCGGAGTCGGTGAAGCAGCTGGGCAACAACGCCTACCTGAAGCCGGCCACCGCGTTGAACATCCTGCGCGAGACGGTGATGGGCCGCGAGCTCTTCGACTTCGCCTTCAAGGAATACGCGCGGCGCTGGAAGTTCAAGCGGCCGATGCCGGCCGACTTCTTCCGCACGATGGAAGATGCCTCGGCAGTGGACCTCGACTGGTTCTGGCGCGGCTGGTTCTACTCGACCGACCACACCGACATCGCGATCGACGACGTGCGCTACTACACGCTCGACACGGGGAATCCCGAAATCGAGAAGGCGCTGCAGCGCAAGCAGCAGGCTGAAGCGCCGAAGACCGTCTCGGCCGAGCGCTACGAGAACACGCCCAAGGTGGTCGAGGCGAATCCAGCCCTGGCCGACTTCTACAACCGCTACGACCCGCTCGCCGTCACCCAGGCCGATCGCGACGCGTACCAGAAGTTCCTGTCGGGCCTCACCGACAAGGAAAAGGCGCTGCTCGGCGCCAACAAGAACTTCTACCTGATGGACTTCACCAACATCGGCGGCCTGGTGATGCCGATCATCCTGAAGGTCGACTACGTCGACGGAACAAGCGAAGAGATCCGCATCCCCGCCGAGATCTGGCGTCGCAACTACAAGCACGTGTCGAAGCTGGTCGTCACCGACAAGGTGGTGAGCCAGTTCACGCTCGACCCGAAGCTCGAGACGGCCGACGCGGATCTGTCGAACAACTTCTTCCCGCGCAAGCCGGTGATGACGCGCTTCCAGCTGTTCAAGCAACAGCAGCAGGCGGCGCCGAATCCGATGCAGCAGATGGAGAAGAAGGGCACGAGCGACGCGCCGCCGCGTCCGCAAGGCGGACAGTAGTGCGACGCCGGCTGGCGGTCGTGGCGGCGCTGGCGCTGATGGCGTCGATGCCGGCGATCGTGTCGGCGCACAAGTTCTACATGAGCCTCACGGTGGTGGATCACAACACCGCCGAGAAGTCGCTCGAGTTCACGCTGCGCCTGTTCGCCGACGATCTCGAAGCCGCGGTCGCGAAGCGCGGAACCGCGCTGAAGCACGGTCAGCCCGGCTTCGACAGGGCGGTGTTCGCCTACGTGCAGCAGGGCCTGGTGTTGAAGCGACCGGACGGCTCCATCGTGCCGCTCGCCTGGGTGGGCCTCGAGAACAAGGTGGACGTGACCTGGGTCTACGTGGAGGCGAAAGGCATCGACTCCACTGCCGGGCTCACCGTGCGTGACGCGCTGTTCCAGGATCTGTTCAGCGAGCAGGTCAACATGCTGCACGTGAACGACGCCCGCGGCCGCCGCGCGATCGACTTCCGTAGCGGCGACGGCTTCAAGCCGTTCTAGAGGCGCTGGATCGCCCAATACGCGCCGATCGCGGCGATCGCTACGGACGCCGGCACGACCACGCGCGCGCGGTACCACGGCGCCTGCCGACACCAGCCGAGCAGCACGAACAGCGTCGCGATCACGATCAGCTGGCCGGCCTCCACCCCCAGGTTGAAGCCGAGCAGCCCCACGACCAGATCCTCCGCGGGCAGGCCCAGCGACGCCAGCGCGCCGCCGAAACCCAGTCCGTGCAGCAGCCCGAACGCGAACACCAGCAGCGGACGCCGCCAGTGGAATTCGCGCGTCGCGAGGTTCTCGAGAGCCACGGCGACGATCGAGAGCGCGATCAGCGGCTCGACGACGGACGCACGCGCCTGCACGGCGCCCGTGGCCACGAGCGCGAGCGTCATCGCGTGGGCCACGGTGAACGCGCTCACCTGCCACGCCAGCGATCGCAGCGTGGTCGTCGACAGAAACAGCCCGGCGACGAACAAGGCATGGTCGGCGCCGAGCGGCACGATGTGCTCGACGCCGAGCCGGAAGTACGAGAGGAACACGCGCCGCTAGTGTAGCGGCGCGTGCAGGGTGCGATGCGCGGGCCGGCGGGAATGCCCGCGCGGCCCGGTGCCGTCTCAGTGCGCGGCCGCGGCCGCCGCCGCCTTCGCGCGCCCCTGGATCAGCGCTGCCCGTTCCAGCAGCCGCGGATGCTTCACGCCCACGGCCAGCGCCGCGGCGATCTCGCGCTGCGCGTCGGCGCGGCGTCCGTTCTTGAAGAGCGCCCACGCGTACGCCTCGCGCGTGTAGACGTCATGGCGCTTCGCCATCTCGGCTTCGGCCACGCGCAGCGCCTCCGCCGGCTTCTTCCCGGCGCCGGCGTAGTAGGCGATGAGCTCGCGATTCGAGTTGTCGTCCTTCAGCATCTCGGCACGAGCGCCGGTTTCGAACGCCGCGTAGCTCTTCGCGGCCTCGACCTTCATCCCCGCCCGCGCCTGCGACTCCGCCAGCTCGAACAGGTTCTCGGGATGCGCCGCCACGGCGTAGCGCCGCTGCTGCAGGTCCGCCGCCTCGCGGTAGCGCTTCTGCGCCGTGCGCACGTCGGCGAGACCGCCGAGCGCGTAGTGGTACTCGGGGAAGAGGGCCAGCGCGTCGGTGAGCGATCGCTCGGCCGCGTCGTAGCGACCGCGCACGTACTCGAGATGCCCGATCTGCGTGAGCACCCACGCGCGATCTTCGTTCTCGTTGAACGGCATGCGGTTCACCGCCGACTGCATCAGCTCGATGGCGCCCTCGATGTCGCCGAAGAGCTCGCGCAGGTACGCCGCGCGCGTCAGCGCCGGGATGTTGCCCGGACGCAGGTCCAGCATCCACTGCGCCGACTTCTCGGCGTCGTCGTAGCGACCCAGCTCGATGTTGGCGTCGGTGAGCATGCCGTAGACCATCAGGTCGTCGGGCACACGGGTGTTCAGCGTGGTCGCGAGCTCTCGTGCCTCGGCGAAGCGATGCTGCCCCAGCAGCACCCACGCGCGCACCTTCTGCGCCTCGAAGTCGTTCGGCGCCATCGCCAGCGTGCCGGCCACCACCTCGTCGGCCTGCACGTAGAACTTCGGATCCGACGTCTCGCGCGCCCGCTGCGTGAGCGCGAGCGCCCAGTCGTTGCGCGCCTGGAGGTGCTTCGGATCGCGCGCCAGCTTCTCCTTCGCCAGCGCGATCTTGCGTTCGGCCGGCGAGCCGGCGCCGGCCACGAGCGCGTTGGGCCGCAACGGCTGCGCCGCCACCATCGCGCCCGTCGCCAGCATCGCGATCATCGCGGCGGCGGTTCTGATCGTCGTCATGTCGAAAACCTCGTACGAAAATGGGGCTCGGCCCAGGCGACTCCCCCAACAGGCGGTGGAGGGACCCGGCCCGGGCCAGGCCCCGGGTGCAAAAGCTGATCGCGTGGCGGTTCTTACTGCCCCGGGCAGACGCCGGTGCAGCCGGCCTCGGTGGGATCCACGTGGCGGCTGTTGCGGCCGTCGTGCGCCGGGGGAATGAACGGGAACGTCGCCTGCTTCGGCTTGTCGTTCACGTTCACGCCGTCGCCGATGCGCGTGCCGTAGGCCACCGGGTCGACCAGGATGCCGGCCACCGCGCGGCCGGCGATGTCGAGCACGTCGTCGTCGGGACGGCGGCCGTTGGGGAAGCCGGCGGCGTCGTTGTTGTTGGGATTGCTGTCGAGCAGCGTCAGCAGGCCGAGGCGCTGCTGCTGCGCGGCTGGCGTCGGCGGGATGCCGGTGTTGATGCGGAGCAGGTCGGCCACCGGGCCCGTGGGCGTGCCGGCAGGAATCGTCGGACCGGTGTAGAGCACGAGCGGCTTCAGATCCAGGCGATCGCCGGCCGGCACCGGCACGCCGATCGACTTGAAGATGTCGGCCAGCAGCGGCCGCGCGAAGAACGACGCGAACTGCCCGTCGTTGATGGGATCGTCCATGCTGAAGCGATCCTTCGAGCCGGTGCCGATGATGAGCTCGTTGATGAGCGGGTTGCCCATGCGCTGCACCTGCCGCCACGGACCCTGCGTGGCGTTGCCGTTGCCCTCACGCGGCGTGCGGCGCACGGTGATTTGCTGCCGCGACGTCGTCGCGTAAGTGCCGAGCACGGCCAGCGGATCGGTGTTCGGATGCCGCTGCAGGTCCTTGGTCAGCAGCGCGATCGGGATCTCGATTGCGATCGTGTTCACGTTGTAGCCCGACAGCTCGTCGGGCGCGACGTTCACGTTGTTGTTGGCGTCGTCGGTGGGCGAAAGCACGCCGCCGCCGGCGGCGGCGCGGAAGTTCAGCGAGTCGAAGGCGGCGCCGAGGTCGATGTAGAACGGATCGTCGGTGGTGCCGGCGAACGAGCGGATGCCGTAGCCCAGATCGTAGATGCCCTGGTTGTAGAGCGCCTGGTAGTTCGGCATCGTGCGCGGCCCGACGTTCGACGGCACCGTGTAGAGCTTGCGGCCGCCGGTGAGGTCGAAGGTCTTGCCGTCGCGGATCGCCGTCACCGTGTAGGTCTGGCGCAGTCCCAGCCCTTCCGATCCGGGGCCATCCAGGGCCGTGATCTGCGGGATGCCCAGCAGCCCGCCCACGAAGCCGGTGAACACGCCCGGGTTCCGCTGCTCGGTCTGGAAGCGGAACTGCAGCGTCACGTCGGGCACGGCGTCGTGGTTGTTGTCGACCTTCATCTCGTAGAGCAGCTCGGGGTCGAACGGGAAGTAGTTCGGGCCGTTGCCCGGCTCGAGCAGCGGATCCACCGAGAGCACCATCGTGAGCTTCGAGGGGTCGTCGTAGCTGACGAACGAGTACCAGTCGGTGATGTCGGCGGGACGATCGAGCGCCGTGATCGGCGCCTCGCGGTGGCTGGCGGTGAAGACGGCCAGCGGGGCCGCGACCACTGCGGCAACCGCCGCGGCTTTCAGGATGGATCGGGTCATGAGGTCACTCCTTCTGATGGCGTCCTACGGCGGGCCCGGGTGTCCGGATTGCCGCCGTGAACGCGCGACGTCGTGAGGAGACGCGGCCGTTCGCGGCCGCGGTGCGGACCGGACGCTGACCTCTCGCGGGTCCATGCCTTCCCTGAGAACCCGCGCGGGCTCAGTCAGTTACCGTGGCGCCTGACCCGCCGTTCCCATGGCTCAGCCAGGCACGACCCGGGATCCCCGCGCTACACTCCCGGGGTGTCGATGTCATCGGGCTCCGTGGTGCGTTTCGGGATCTTCGAAGCCGACCTCGCGTCGGGCGAGCTGCGGCGGCAGGGCCGCCTGGTGAAGCTGCAGCAGCAGCCGTTCGATCTGCTGGCGGTGCTGCTCGAGCAGCCGGGGCAGGTGGTGACGCGCGAGGCGCTGCATCGCCGGTTGTGGCCCGACGGCGTCACGGTCGACTTCGACCAGAGCCTGAACAAGGCCGTCACCAAGCTGCGCGACGCGCTCGGCGACACGGCCGAGAGCCCGCGCTTCATCGAGACGCTGCCCAAGCGCGGGTACCGCTTCATCGCGCCGGTCGAGGTGATCGGCGCCACGCCCGCGGATGGCGCCGCCGTGCCCGCCATCGCGGCCAGCCCCGCCGCATCAGCCGCGCCGGCACCGCATGCGGCGCCGTCGGCGCACGCGCCTCACGCCCCCGCGCCCGTCCTCGCGCCCGAACCCCCCGCGCCGTCGCGCGCGGCCACCCTGTTCAGCTGGGTGCCGATCATCGGCATCGGCGTGGTGCTGGCCGTGCTGGCGTCGTACGCGTCGGTGGCCTCGCGCATCAACGCCGACGCGCCCACGACCACGCGCTCGCTGCCCTCGGCCGCCGCGCCCGCCATGTCGACCAACGCCGCCGCCGTCGACGCCTTCGAACGTGGACGCATCGCCGCGTCGCGTCGCTCGGCCGAAGGCCTGCGCGCCAGCCTCACGCACTTCGAACATGCGCTGAAGGAAGACGCCCGCTTCGGCGCCGCCTACGTGGCGCTGGCCGACGTGCAGAACCTGCTGGCGATGGACAGCCTGGCCGACCCCAAGCACGCCATGCCGGCGGCGCGCGAGGCCTCGAATCGCGCCCTCACGCTCGATTCCAACAACGCCGCCGCGCACGCCGCCCTCGGTCGCACGACGATGCTCTTCGACTGGGACTGGAAGATCGCCGTGTGGCACTTCGAGCGCGCCCGCGACCTCGCGCCCACCAACGCCAACGTGCGGCAGTGGTTCGCCGACTGCTACGCGGCGATGGGGATGAAGGGCGAAGCGGAGACCGAGGCGCGCGCCGCGCTGGCGTTGCTGCCGCTGGATCTCGGCGCCAACACCACGCTCGGCCGCGTGTTCTATCTCGCCAAGGACTACGACAAGGCGGAAGCGCAGCTGCGCAAGACGCTGGAGATCGATCCGGGCTACCTGCAGGCGCGCCGGCTGCTGGGCCTCACGCTGACGCTGGCCGAGAAGCACGCGCAGGCGCTGCCCGAGTTCGAGCGCGCCGCCCAGCTCGCCGGAGAGACGCCGAACGCGCTCGCCGACCTGGCCATGAGCCGCGCCTTCAACGGCGACGAGGTCGGCGCCCGCCGGCTGCTCACCCGGCTCTCGGATCCGGTGAAGCAGTCGGCGTGGGTGGGTCCCGACGGCATCGCGCAGGTGTACTGGGCGCTCAACGACCGCGACACCGCCGCGCAGTGGCTGCAGAAGGCCTACGACGCGCGCGTGCCGGTGGTGGCCTACCTGATGACCGATCCGCTGTGGGACGGCGTCCGCGACGACCCGCGCGTGCGCGACATGATCGAAGGCATCAAGAACGGCAAGGCGCCGGCAGCGCCGCTGCCGTAGTCCGCGACTAGAACGCCCAGGTCGTGACGACGCCCTTCGGGTCGATCTTCCGTATCAGGATGTCGTCGTTCACGTAAATCGTGCCGTCGGGCGCCGCGCACATGTCGCGCGTGCCTTCGAAATACGCGCGATCCAGCGGCCCGTCGTAGGGATACTCGGCCAGCCAGGTGCCCTTCGGGATCTTGGTGCCCGAGAGCATCACCACCGTGGCGTTCGGCTCGTCGAGCTTCATCAGCTGCAGCACGTCGAAGCCGCGCTGCTCGAAGATCATCAGCTGGCTCACGATCAGGATGGCGCCTTTCGCGTCGACGGTCATCGCCCGCACGCCGTCGAGGTGATGCTTCGACGGGCTCACGCGCGTGACCTTCTTGCCGAACAGCACGCGTTTGGTCGTGCCATCCGGCGCGATGCGGAAGACCAGCGTGTAGAGATCGTGGACGGGGCGCGCGACCGTCCGTGATCCCGCCACCACCAGCTCGTTGTGCACGGCGTCCCACGCCAGCTCCTGCAGCAGCGGTTGATCCTCGGGCGGCTTCGCGTCGTCGCACAGGGCGTCCTTGCCGAGCACCGTCGTAACGTGGCCGTTGCGATCGATCTTCCGCAGCGCGCAGCCGTCCTGATCCGGCACCCACACGTTGCCGTCGGTGTCCTCCACCGGGCGGCCCGTCTCGGAGAAGCGCGCGCCGTCGGCGTCGCCATCGAGGAAGCCCTTGGTGCGCGGCTGACCCGTGCACGACCCGACGGCGCCCGCCACCCGCACCACCTGCGCGTCGCCCGTCACCGCCTGGATCGAGCCCTCGCCCGCGAAGATCAGCCGTCCGTCCGCTCCGATCGAGAAGCGTGTCGCCGGCACGCCCGACTGCGCGAACGCGGTGCCGCACGCCGGCCCACCCACCTTGTTGTTGTCGCGCGCGGCCAGCGGCGTCACCGCACCATCCGGCGCGATCTGCCAGAAGCCGGCGGCGACCGCACGGGCGTCCTTGTCGAAGCCGGCGCGTCCGCTCACCACCACGCGCCCGTCGGCCGCGCAGCGGATGCTCTCGGCTCTGGCGAAGAACGGCCGCTGCGGATCCATGAAGGGATTCGAGATGGTCACCTTCGGCCGCGTGTTCTCGACCGCGAATTTGCGGCCGTAGCTGCTGGCGTCGAGCGTGGCCGTGCGCATGCCGTCGGCGACCTTTTCGGTGCGCGCGGGCGGCACGAATGGCACCGGGATGCGCGGCTGGCCGGCGATGAGCACCGCGGGCACGAGCGCGGCGCAGCACAGGGCCGCGCGCATGGCGCGGCGGCGATCGAGAAGGCGGGTCACGATGCGCATCGAGAGGCTCACCCGGGAAAGCGTAAAGCCAGCCGCCACCGGGTCAACGACGTTTTCGCCCGTTCGGATGGTGCAGGCAGCGCCCGTCGCCCGTAGACTACTGGCACCCGTGGACCCCCTCACCGCCGATCGATGGACCCGGATCGAGGCGCTGTTCTCGGCCCTCGTCGACGCGGCGGCCGAAGAACGCGCCCGCATCCTGCGCGAGACCGCCGCCACCGATCCCGAACTCGCGGCCACCGTCGAAGGCATGCTGGCGCACGCCGGCGACGGCGCGAAGCTGCGCGGGGTGGTCGATGCCGCGGCCGATGCCCTCACGGCGCCGGTGGCCGCGCTGCCGGCGCGCTTCGGCGCCTTCCGTGTCCTCCGCGAGATCGGGCGCGGCGGCATGGGTGTTGTCTACGAGGGCGTCAGCGACGACGAGTTCCGGCGCCGGGTCGCCATCAAGGTGGCGCCGCTGGCCCGCGTCGGCGCCGCGGCCGACGCGCGCTTCCGCCTCGAGCGGCAGATCCTGTCGTCGCTCGAGCATCCGCACATCGCCCGCTTCCTCGACGCCGGCACCGAAGGCGACGTGCCGTACCTGGTGATGGAGTTCGTGGAAGGCGTGCCGATCACGAACTACGTCGCGTCGCAGGCGCTGCCGCTGCCGAAGCGGCTCGCGCTGGTGCAGAAACTCTGCAGCGCCCTGCAGTACGCGCATCAGCGGCTGGTGGTGCATCGCGACCTGAAACCCACCAACATCCTGGTCACCGCCGACGGCACCCCGAAGCTGCTCGACTTCGGCGTCGCCAAGCTGATGGACGACGCCGATGCGCCGGCGCCGACCCTCGGCGCGCTGGCGTGGACGCCCGACTACGCGAGTCCAGAACAGGTCACCGGCGAGCTCGTGGGCACGCCGTCCGACATCTACTCGCTGGGCCTCGTGCTCTACGAAGTGCTCACCGGCCAACGCGCGCAGGTGGCCGACACCACCTCGCCGCTGGCCCTCTCGCGATCCGTGTGCGAGCAGGATCCCCCGACGCCGAGCGCGCGCGTCGAGGCCGCGGGCGATCGCGTGACGGCGCGCCGCCTGCGTGGCGACCTCGACACCATCGTGATGACGGCGCTGCACAAGGACGCCACGCGCCGCTACCCGAGTGCCGCCGCGCTCTCGGACGACATCGCGCGGTACCTGCAGGGGCTGCCGGTCGAGGCGCGCGCGGGATCCACGTGGTATCGCCTGCGCAAGACGCTGGCCCGCCATCGCGTGGTGGCGGTGGCCGGGGCACTCGTGGTCGTCGCCGTCGCCGGTGGGCTCGCCGCCACGCTGTATCAGGCGAGGCGCGCCGATCGCCGCTTCCAGCAGGTGCGGGCGCTGGCCAACGAGTTCGTGTTCGGCGTGCACGACCGCATCGAGACGCTGCCGGGTTCCACGGAAGCGCGCCGCGCCATCGTGCAGACCGCGCTGACGTATCTCGAAAACCTGCGCGAGGACGCCTCCGGCGATCCGGGTCTCGCGCGCGAACTCGCGGCGGCGTACGCGAAGGTGGGCCGCGTGCAGGGGCATCCGCTGGCCGCCAACCTCGGCGATCCGGCGGCCGCGCTCACGAGCTACGGGCGCGCGCGGGATCTGCTGACGCCGCTCGAGGCCGCCGGCGACCTCGACGCGACCCTGCTGCTGGCTCGCGTGGCGAAAGACCTCGCCACGGTGCGCCGGGCCGGGGGCGACACCGCGGCGATGATCGCCGGCTACGACCGTGCCCGCGCCCTCGGGGAGCGGGTCGAACGCGCGCGTCCCACCGACGACGCCGTCAGCGATCTGCTCGGCGAGATCTACGCCGACATGGCCCGCATGGCGAACGACCGCCGCGATCCCGCGGCAGCCGGCGACGTGGCCCGGCTCGCCGTCCGCATCGCCGAGGCCCAGGTGGCCAGGCAGCCGGCCGATCACCGTCGTCGCGGCAATCTGGCCACGGCCCAGAACGGCCTGGGGTCGGCGCTGGCGGCCCAGGGCAACGTGGTGGACGCGGCGGCCGCCTTCCGCCGCGCCGTGGAGATCCGCGAGGCCCTCGTGCAGGAGGATCCCAACGACAACGAGACTCGCCGCAACCTGGTGGTCGCGCTCGGCAACATCGGCGACATGCTCGGCGCCCGCAGCGGCGAGAACCTCGGCGACTACGCCGGCGCCGCCGCCGCCTTCGAACGCGCGGTCGCGATCAGCCGCGAGATCGCGGCCGCCGACCCGAAGGATCGGCGCGCCGCCTTCGATCTCGTGAACGGCCTGCTGCGTCTCGGCACCGTCCTCAACGAGCTGACCGGCCGCGCTGCCGACGCCGAGGCCGCCTTCCTCGAAGCCGACCGCGTGAACGCGGGCCTGCTGGCCGGCGAGCCCGGCAGCGCCCGCTATCTGTATCTGCAGACGGTGCTCGATCGGCGCCTGGGCCGGATGCTGCGGCTCGATGGCCGCGCCGCCGACGCCGAGCGGCGGCTGATCCGGGTGCGCCGGGACGCCGCCACGTTGTTCGAAGGCCCCACCGGCCCGAATGCCCGCATGCAGCACGCCCTCGCGGCCGTGGAGCTGGCGGCGCTGTACGCCGATACACGGGATCGGCGGGCCCCTGCGGCAGCCGCCACCGCGCGAACCGACGTGACTGCCACGAAGATGCCCGCATTGCTCGAAGCCCAGGCGCGCGCCGATCTGGGACACGCCCTGCTGGTGCTGGCGCGCGGCGGCGCCGCCGTGGCACCGGCCCTCGACGAGCTCGCGGCCAGCGCGAAGCTCTGGCAGGCGCAGATGCTGCCGCCGGCCCTGTCCGCGCAGCGCGATCGGGCCCTGGCGCAGGTGCAGGCCGACCGCACGGCTGTCGAGGCGCTGGGCCGGCGATGAGCGCGCACGACGATCGCGATCCGCAGACGTCGCCGGACGGCGTCACCGAGCTGCTGCTGCGCTGGACCGACGGCCAGTCAGACGCCCTCGATCTGCTGATGCCGGCGGTGTACGCCGAGCTGAAGAAGACGGCCAGCGCGCTCATGAGCCGCGAACGCGGCGGTCACACGCTGCAGCCCACGGCCCTCGTGCACGAGGCGTGGATGCGCATGGTGCGGCAGGACCGCGTGACCTTCGTGCACCGCAAGCAGTTCTTCGGGCTGGCGGCGCAGGTGATGCGTCGCATCTTGGTCGATCACGCCCGAGCCACGCGCGCCGACAAGCGCGGCGGCGGCATCGAGCCGGCGTCGCTCGACTCGGTCACCATCGCCACCGAAGACAAGGCGTTCGATCTGCTGGCGCTCGATCACGCCCTCACCGAGCTGGGCCGCGTGGATCCGCGGCAGGCGCAGGTGATCGAGCTGCGCTACTTCGGGGGGCTCACGATCGACGAACTGGCGGAGACGCTCGGCGTGTCGGCCGGCACGATTGGCCGCGCCCAGCGCGCCGCCGAGGCGTGGCTCGGCTACACGATGTCGAGAACGCCGCAGACGCCCGAGCCGTAGCGCTCAGTCGATGGCGGTGCGGAGCGCGTCGGCCAGCGACGTGTACGTGAAGCGGTAGCCGAGCTGCAGCGCCTTGTCCGGCACGGCACGCTGGCCCGTGAGCAGCGCATCCGCCAGCTCGCCGAACGCCAGCCGCAGCGCGAAGGCCGGCACGGGGAAGATCGTGGGCCGCCCGAGCACGCGGCCGAGCGTCTTCGTGAACTCGGCGTTGGTCACCGGCTCGGGCGCGCTCACGTTGAACGGCCCGTGCGCGCGCGCCTCGTCGATGGTGAACCGCGCCAGGCCCACCCAGTCGTCGAGCGCGATCCACGGCATCCACTGACGGCCGTCGCCGAGGCGTCCGCCCACGCCCAGCCGGAACGGCGGCAGCATCTGTTTCAGCGCGCCCTCGCGGCCCATCACCAGGCCCGTGCGCAGCAGCACCACGCGCGTGCGGCCCATGGCAGGAATGGTGGCCTGTTCCCAGCGCGAGGCCAGCTCGCCGAGGAAGTCGTGGCCGGGCGTGGCCGTTTCGCCGATGCGCTCGTCGCCGCGCGGGCCGTAGTAGCCGACGCCGCTGGCGCTGAGGAAGACACGCGGCGGCGAGGGCAGCGCCGACACCGCCTTGGCGAGACTGGTCGTGGCCTTGAGGCGGCTGCTGATGAGCGCGGCCTTGCGTTCCGGTGTCCAGCGCTTGTCGGCGATGCCTTCGCCAGCCAGGTTCACGACGGTGTCGACGCCGGCCAGCGATTCCACCCACGGGCCCACGTCGCCATCCGGCGTCCAGGCGATGTCGGTGGCCACGCCGGGACGGGGCCGGCGGGTGAGGGCCGACACGCGATGGCCGTCGCGCTCGAGCGACGCGGTCAGCGCCCGCCCGAGGAAGCCCGTGCCACCAGCCACGACGACGTGCATGCGCCCATTGTGACGCGCCCGACGCGACGGGCGGTCCCGCCCAGCGTCGGCGCGCTGCACACCCTGACAATTTCACGGAAATAAAGGCCGGCAGAGGTTGACAGGAACCCGTGCCCAGAATTAACCGTATGGTTAGTTAATTCTTCAGCGAGGCTTGCCCATGCCGTTCTCGCCCGAGTCCATCGCCGCGCGCAACGCCAAACGCCCACCCCGGGCGCCCGCTCCCCCCGCTCAACCCATCGACCTGAAGAAGCGGCTCAAGCGCCCCGGCCCGTCGCCCTCGGGCAAGAACCGCGCGACCGGCGCCGGCGACACGCGGCAGCTCGTGTTCGATGCCGCCGCCGTGCTCTTCTCGCAGTCCGGCTTCGACAGCGTCGGCGTCGAGGACATCGCTAAGGCGGCCGGCGTGAACAAGGCGATGATCTACTACCACTTCAAGGACAAGCTCGCGCTCTATCGCGACGTCGTGCGCGACATGCTCGTCGTGGTCGGCGCCAACGTGGGCGAGATCGCCGCCACCAGCGACACGCCGGCCCGCAAGATCGAGCGTTTCATCGCCATGCTCGCGGAGGTGCGGCAGGGCCGCCCGTGGTTCCCGCCGCTGATGATGCGCGAGATGGCGGCCGGTGCGCCGCATCTCGACAACGCCACGCTGGGACACATCCGCGGCGTCTTCCAGGGCTTCAACGCCATCCTCGAAGCCGGCGTGCAGGCCGGCGTGTTCCGCAAGGTGCACCCGGTGATGGCCTACCTCTCGATCATGGGGCCGCTCATGATGAACGCCGTGCGCGAACGCGCGGCCGCCGCGCCGGGCCGCGGCCAGATTCCGATCTTCGCGCCGATCGACCACGCCGAACTCGTCGCTCACATGCAGCACACCGCGCTCAGCATGCTCGCCAAGGACCGCACCCGATGACCTCGTCGCTTCGTCTCTTCGTCGTTCCCGTGCTCGTCTCCGCGGCGGCCTGCGCGCCGGCCGCCGATCCCAACCACCTGCGCGTCTCCGGCCACGTCGAGGCCACCGAGGTGCGCCTCGCCCCCGAGATGGGCGGCCGCGTGCTGTCGCTGCCCGTGAAGGAAGGCGATCGCATCCAGACCGGCGCCACCGTGCTCACCATCGACGCTACGGACCTGCAACTCGCCATCGCCCGCGCGAAGACCGAGCAAGCGTCGGCCGAGGCGCAGTTGCGGCTGGTGCGGGCGTCGGCGAGAAGCGAGGACGTGAAGCAGGCCGAAGCGCAGGTGGAAGCCGCGAAGGCCGAGATTCCCGCGGCGAAGGCCGAGCTCGACGCCGCCACCGCGGATCTGCAGCGCTTCGACCTGCTGCTCTCGCGCAAGTCGGGATCGCAGAAGCAGCGCGACGACGCCGCCACGCGTCGAGACGTGGCGCAGGCGCGCGTGGAAGCGGCGCAGAAGCGCGTCGACGCCGCCGAGGCCACGGTGGCGCGGGTGAAGGCGGGCGCGCGTCGCGAGGAAGTGGCGGTGGCCGAAAGCCGCATCGCCACCGCGCAGGCCGCGATCGCGTCGCTCGAGGATCAGCTGAAGGACGCCACGCTGGTGTCGCCCGTGGCCGGCATCGTCACCGAGAAGCTCACCGACAAGGGCGAGGTGGTGGCGCCGCGCGCGCCTGTCGTCGTCATCACCGACCTCGATCACGCCTGGGCCGACGTCTACGTGCCCGAGCCCGCCGTGCCGCGCATCACGCTCGGTCAGCCGGCCACGCTCTTCACGGATGCCGGCGGACAGGGCCTGCAGGGCACCGTCACGTTCATCTCGTCGAAGGCGGAGTTCACGCCGAGGAACGTGCAGACGGCCGACGAGCGCGCCAAGCTCGTGTATCGCATCCGCGTCACCGTCGACAACACCGGCGGCGTACTGAAGCAGGGCATGCCGGTCGACGCCGAGCTCGCGCTCACGCCCGTCACCGCCGCCGCGTCCGCCGGCAAGTAGCCATGGCCACCGCGATCGCGCTGACCAACGTCAGCAAGTCGTACGGCCAGAGCCGTGCCCTGAACGGCCTCACGCTCGAGATCGCGCGCGGCGAGATGTTCGGGCTGATCGGGCCCGACGGCGCCGGCAAGACCACGGCGATTCGCCTCATCTGCGGCCTGCTGCATCCCGACGGCGGATCGCTGCGCGTGCTGGACCTCGACCCGGTGAAGCAGCATCACGCGCTCACCCACAAGGTCGGGTATCTGTCGCAGCGGTTCAGCCTCTACGGCGATCTCACCATCGACGAGAACATCCAGTTCTTCGCCGAGATCCACGGCGTCACCGACTTCCAGGCGCGCCGCAACCACCTGCTCGAGATGACGCAGCTCACGCGCTTCCGCGATCGCCTGGCCGACAAGCTGTCGGGCGGCATGAAGCAGAAGCTGGCGCTGGCCTGCACGCTGGTCCATCAGCCCGAGGTGGTGCTGCTCGACGAGCCCACCACCGGCGTGGATCCGGTGTCGCGCCGCGAGTTCTGGAAGCTGCTCTCGCATTTCCTCGAGAGCGGCATCACCATCCTGATGACCACCCCCTACCTCGACGAGGCGGAACGCTGCCATCGCGTGGCGCTCGTGCACGACGGTCGGACGCTGGCGCTCGACACGCCGGCGAACCTGCGCACGTCGTTGCCCGGCGTCTGGGTGGAGGCGTTCCCCGGCGACGCCCGCGCCGTGCGCGATCGCATCCGCGCCGCCGGGCACTCGCACGTGGAAGTGTTCGGCGAGCGCCTGCACGTGTGGGTGCCCGACGCCGCCGATGAAGGCGCCGCGTGGCGCGCGCTCGAAGCGCTCGCCGCGAAGGCCGGAGTTCCGCGCATCGAGGGGCGCGTCATCACTCCCTCGCTCGAAGACGTGTTCATCGCCAGGCTCGCGGAGATCGATGCCGCCACGCCGGCCGGGGTCGTCGCATGAGTCGTCGCGTTCTCACCGTCATCGTCTGGATCGCCACCACCGGCCTCGCCACCGCGCAGCCCGCGCCGCTGCGCCTCACGCTCGATGAGGCGCTCGCCAAGGCCACCGAGGCCAGCCATCGTCTCGGCGAGGCGCGCGCGCGTCAGCAGGCGGCGAACGCCACCGTGGAGGTGCGTCGCAAGTCCGACGACCCCACGCTCACGGCGTCGGCCGGCTACACGCGCACCAACCACGTGGACCAGTTCGGCATCCCGCAACCGAACGGCACCACGCGGGTCATCTATCCGGATATTCCCGACAACTACCGCTCGCGGCTCGAACTGGTGTGGCCGGTCTACACGGCCGGACGCACCGACGCGCTCGAACGCGCGGCCCAGGCGGAGGTGGCGGCCACGGGCAAGGAGCTCGACGCCGCCCGCCTCGACCTGCGCCTCGAGGTGTCGCGCGCCTACTGGGCGCTCGTCACCGCCCGCGAGACGGTGAAGGTGCTCGAGCAGTCGCTGGCGACGGCGACGCAGTCGCTGACCGACGTGCGCACGCGCGTGGAGGCCGGCTTCCTGCCGCCGAACGACGTCTCGCGCAGCGAGTCGCAGCGCGCGCACAGCGAGCTGATGCTCGTGGAAGCCCGCGGTCGCGTCGAGAACGTCACCGTGGATCTCGCGCGCCTCATCGGCCTCGACGCGCCGGCGCCCATCGAGCCCGTGGACGCGCTCGACGGCGTGGCCGCGGCCGGCCCCGACGGCCAGGCACTGGTGACCGAAGCCCTGGGACAGCGACCCGAGCTGGCGGCGATCACCGCGCGCGCGAACGGCATCGAGGCGCGGCTCGACGCCATCGCCGCCACGCGCAAGCCCACGGTGGCGTTCGCGTCGGGCTACGACTGGGCGCGTCCCAATCCGCGCATCTTTCCGCGCCAGGAGAAGTGGGAAGACTCGTTCGACATCACGCTCAACGTGAGCTGGCAGCTGTGGGACTCGGGTCGCGCCAAGGCGGATCGCGCCGAAGCGGTGGCCAACCAGGCCGCACTCACCGAGCGGCGTCGCGACGTAGAGACGCAGATCGCCGCGGACGTGCGGAAGAGCACGCTGGATCTCGCCACCAGCCGCGCCGCCCTGGCGCCGGCCCGCCTCGCCGTGACCGCCGCGCAGGAGACCCGTCGCGTGGTGAACGACCGCTTCGAGGCTGGCGTCGCCACCACGCTCGACGTGCTCGACGCCCAGCTCGCCCAGATGCAGGCCGAGCTCGAGCGCACGCGCGTGCTCGCCGACATCCGGCTGGCGGAAGCGCGCCTGGCCCGCGTGGTGGGGCGATGACGGCCGACCTCGCCATCGACGTCCGCGAGCTGAGCCGCAAGTTCGGCGACTTCACCGCGGTGAACCGCGTGTCGTTCGAGGTGAAGCGCGGCGAAGTGTTCGGCTTCCTCGGCGCCAACGGCGCCGGGAAGAGCACCACGATCCGCATGCTGTGCGGGCTGCTCGCGCCCTCCAGCGGCACCGCGCTCGTGGGCGGCATCGACGTGGCGAAAGACCCCGAGGGCGTGAAGCGCGCCATCGGCTACATGTCGCAGAAGTTCTCGCTCTACGAGGCGCTCACCGTCGACCAGAACATCGCGTTCTTTGGTGGCGTCTACGGCCTGCATGGCGAGCGCTTCGCCGAGCGGCGCGAGTTCGTACTCGACATGGCCGGCCTGCGCGGCCGCGAGTCGATGGTGACGCGTGCGCTCTCGGGCGGCTGGCGGCAGCGCCTCGCGCTGGGCTGCGCCGTGCTGCACCAGCCGCCGATCGTGTTCCTCGACGAACCCACCGGCGGCGTCGATCCGGTGAGCCGGCGTCAGTTCTGGGATCTCATCGGCAACCTCGCCGACAGCGGCGTCACCGTGCTCGTCACCACGCACTACCTCGATGAAGCGGAGCACTGCCATCGTCTCGCGATCATCCATCGCGGGCAGATGGTGGCCCTGGGCTCGGCGCACGAGCTGAAGGGGGTGTTCGCAGCGCGACCCATCGTGGAGCTGCACACTGCGCAACCCGTGCAGGCCATGGCGGCGCTCGACGCGATGCCGGAGGTGGAGAAGACCAGCATCTTCGGCACCGCCGTGCACGCGGTGCTGCGCTCCGCGGACGTCGTGCCCGCGCGTCTGCAGGCGGCGCTCGAGTCGCAGGGCATCGCGGTGAGCGGCCTTGGCCCGGTGACGCCGTCGCTCGAGGACGTGTTCCTCGATGTGGTCGAGCGCACCGAGCAGGCGGCGCAGGGAGGGCAGGCGGCATGATCACCACCGCCCGCGCCATGGTGCGGAAGGAACTGCACCAGATCATGCGCGACCGCCGCACGCTGCTCATCCTGGTGTTCGTGCCGGCGCTGTTCCTGCTGCTCTACGGCTACGCGCTGAACTTCGACATCAAGAACATCGACCTTGCGGTCGAAGACCAGGATGGATCCACGGCAAGCCGCGAGCTGATCTCGTCGTTCACCAACTCCGGCTACTTCACCTACGCCGGCGCCGTACACAGCCAGGCCGACCTCGACTGGCTGATCGACACCAACGCCGCCCGCGCGGCGCTGGTGATTCCCGCCGGCTACGGACGGGATCTCGCGCGTCGTGTGCCGGTGCGCGTGCAGGTGGTGGTGAACGGCGACAACGCCAACACGGCATCGGCCGTGGTCGGCTACGCCGGCGCCATCGTGGCCGAGGCGGGTGCCGAACTGCTGGCGCTGTCCGCCGGCGGCGCCGCGCGTCCGCTCGTCGCCTTCGAGCCGCGCGTCTGGTACAACCCCCAGCTTCGCAGCGCGCTGTTCCTCGTACCCGGCCTCATCGCCTACATCACGATGATCACGGCCGTGATCTCCACCTCGCTCGCGGTCGTGCGCGAGAAGGAACGCGGCACCATGGAGCAGATACGCATGGCGCCGGTGAGTCCGCTGGCCTTCGTTATCGGCAAGACGATTCCCTACTCGGTGATCGCCTTCGTGTCGGCGCTGCTCATCGTGCTGGTGAGCATGGCGCTCTTCGGGTTGCCGCAACGTGGGCCGTGGTGGCTGCTGTGCGTGCTGATCGGGCTCTTCCTGGTCGGCGCGCAGGGCCAGGGGCTGCTGATCAGCACCATCGCCAGCAACCAGCAGGTGGCGTTCCAGGTAGCGCTGCTCTCGAGCTTCCTGCCCACGTTCATCCTGTCGGGGTTCATCTTCCCGATCACCAGCATGCCGGCGGCGGTGCAGACCATCACGCACATCGTGCCGGCCCGCTACTTCGTGGCGGCGCTACGGGCGGTGGTGCTGAAGGGCACGAACGTCGACGTCGTGTGGCCGCAGATGGTGGCGCTGGTGATCTTCGCCACGGTGATGCTGGGCATGGCGTCGTTGCGTCTCAAGCGGGAGTGGCGATGATGCCGGCCGGACTGCACCGACTGCTGCACCTCGTGCGCAAGGAGCTGATCGAGCTGCGGGCGGATCCACGGCTCTTCGGCATCGTGATCATCGCGCCGATCCTCCAGCTCACCGTGCTGGGCTACGCCGCCACGACCGACGTGAAGGACATCCCGCTGCTCGTGGTCGACGGAGATCGCAGCACGTCGAGCCGTCAGCTCATCGAGCGCTTCGACGCCTCGTCGAACTTCTACATCGTCGACGTGGTGACCGGCGACGGCAGCCCCGAGCAGCACCTGTCGCACGGCACCGCATGGATGGCACTCACGATCCCCGCTGGATTCGGCGAGCACCTCTCGGCCGGCCGGCCGGACACCGTGCAGGTGATCGCCGACGGCACCGATTCGAACTCCACCGGCGTGGCCCTCGGCTACGCCAGGAATGTCGTGGCGGCGTTCTCGGCCGAGAAGACGGCGGACCTGCGTCCGGGCCTGCCGCGCCTCGCGCCCATCGACGCCGACATCCGCGTGTGGTTCAACCCGCGCCTCGAGAGCCGCGACTTCATGGTGCCGGGCATCGTGGCGCTGCTGCTGCTCGTGGTCACCACGAATCTGTCGGCGATGGCCATCGTGCGCGAACGCGAGGTGGGCACGCTCGAACAGCTCAACGTGACCCCGCTGGCGCGCTGGGAGCTGATCGTCGGCAAGCTGTTGCCCTACGCGCTCATCGGCATGTTCGACGTGGTGCTGGTGACACTGGTGGCGGTGTTCTGGTTCGAGTGCCGTTCCTGGGTAGCTTCCCGCTGCTCTTCGCCTGCAGCCTCATCTACCTGCTCAGCACGCTGGGCCTCGGCCTCTTCGTCAGCACCATCTCGCAGACGCAGCAGCAGGCATCGATGACGGCCACGTTCTTCTTCCTGACGCCGATGATCTACCTGTCGGGATTCACGTTCCCGATTGAAAACATGCCGTCGTGGATTCAGTGGGTCACGTACCTGATCCCGCTGCGCTACTTCCTGGTGATCGTGCGCGGCATCTTCCTGAAGGGCGTCGGCGTGGCGGTGCTATGGCCGCAGATCGCCGCGCTGCTCACGTGCGGCCTCGTGCTGATCGCGCTGGCCACGCTACGGTCGAGCAAGCGGCTGGCCTGAGTCGGGGTATGCTGTCGCGCACCCCCGATGCCGCGCTACCTGCACACGAACGTCTTCACCGGCGAACAGACCTGGAAGGAATACGACGAAGGCACGCCCGTCGAAGACCCTGAGACCGCCCGGCTCCTCATCGCGCTGACGGGCCTGGCGCTGTCGCCGTGGCTGTATCCGCTGATGGCCGCCGTGGCGGGCGCCGTCGCGTTCGTGGCCGCCGAGATCGCTGATGAGCTGCGCCTGCAGCCGCCCGTGAGCTACGCGGCGATGCTCGTGCCTGCCGCGCTCGTGATGCTGCTTGGCATCCGAGTCGAGCAGCGCCTCGGGTCGTTCGCGCCGTATCGCTGGTTGCGTCACGTGATGCGCCTGGCCGTGCCGGTCGCGCCGCTCTACCTCGCCGGTGTCGATACTGGCAGCCCGATCAAGACGGACGTGCTCGGCGGCATGGTGTTCGTAGCGGTGATCGCCCAGGTGATCCTGTGGTTTGCCAACAGCCTGCGCGACGACTGGCACGTGGCCCTGCGCGTGATGCGCCTGCGCGCGCGGTCGTTGGCGGACTGAGCCCGCCCAACTCTCAGCGCGACCCTACGCCGCGATCCTCGCCCCTGCGCCCTGAGCTCCGCCGCCCGCGGCCGCCGACGCTCCAGGCGCCACCACCGGCAGATGCACCGTGAACGTGGACCCCTGCCCGAAGCGGCTCTCCAGCGTGATCTCGCCGCCCATCAGCCGGCACAGCCGCTGACTGATCGCGAGGCCGAGACCAGTGCCGCCGTACTGGCGCGTGTACGAGCTGTCGGCCTGGGTGAACTGCGTGAACAGCCGCGACATCTGCTCGGGCGTGATGCCGATACCGGTGTCGCGCACCGCCACCACCAGGCGATCGCCGTCGTCGCCCCGCTGCCGCGTGCACACGAGGCGCACCTGGCCGTTGCTCGTGAACTTGCACGCGTTGCCCACGAGGTTCAGCAGCACCTGCTGCAGCTTCAGCGCGTCCGACTGGATCGTGCCGAGATCGTCGAGCCCTTCAACGCTCAGCACGTTGCCCGCGGCGGCCGCCAGCGTGCCGCTCGTATCCACCACGCGCCGCACCACCGCCGCCACATCCACGGTGTCGACGTGCAGCTCCATGCTGACCCGCCTCGATCTTCGACAGATCGAGCACGTCGTTGATCAGCGCCAGCAGATGCCGGCCCGCCGCGGCGATCTTGTCGAGGTCGTTCGCGGTGTCGTCTGATCCGTCGGCGCGGGCGTCCTCGCTCAGCATCTCGCTGTAGCCGAGAATCGCGTTGAGCGGCGTGCGCAGCTCGTGGCTCATGTTGGCGAGGAACTCGCTCTTGGCCACGCTCGCTCGTTCGGCCACGGCGCGCGCGTCCATCGCTTCGGCGACTGCGTCGGACAGGCGCAACTCGGTGCGCAGCAGCGACGCCGTCTCCGTGCCGGCCCGCACCACCGTGGCGATCAGCGCCATGGTGCCCACCATCATCGCCAGCCCGCTCACGCGCACCACGTGATCCGGCTCGAACACCATGATGCCGGCGATCGGGCCGAGGATGAGCACGATGAACGTGACGGCCGATGGCAGGTGCGACGCCAGCGAGTTCGAGCCGATCGCGGTCACCGCGAACATCATGATCGCCAGCATCAGCGTGGCCAGCGGCGTGGCGTCCACCACGAGCAGCAGCGCCGACGCCGACCAGGCCACGGCGGCGAACGTCGTCACCAGCCAGTAGCGGATCGTCCACTCGCGCAGGCTGCGTGGACCGAAGCCCGAACGGCTCCACGCGCGCCACAGGATCCAGCGCGCGGCCGTCGCCGTCCACATCATCGCCAGGATGGCGCCCAGCTCGCGCTCGGGGAACAACGACCGCATCAGCGCGATGAACACGAGCGGCACCGTCAGCGACAACGCCACCAGCAGCGGCAGTCGCCGGTACGCCAGGTCGAGCTGGCGCGTGCCAACGAGCAGTTCGAACGCCTGACGGTCGTGGGTCACAGGTGCGTCGCGCGACGCCGCGCACCGGCGCACGTCTTCCCGCGATCGAGCAATCGGCGGGGGTGCGCGCCCTTGAATGGCCGGGCTGGCGCCGCTCGCCACGCTGTGCCGATGCGTGATGGCGGGTCGGCGCCGCGGGGTGGCGGCGGCTCCCGCGCGTTCTCGATACAGGTGCAGGGACGCATATCGCGTCCGCAGCTGGGAACTTCCAGATGACCTCGACCGCCGTCGCGACTTCCGCCAAACATCCGCAGCCTGCGCCCGCGCCAATGCGCTGGCCGAGCGCCTCGAACAAGTGCCGCCGCCCGGCCGCCTTCGCCGGCACGCTCACCGACGCGCAGTGGCAGACGCGCGTGCCCGGTGACGGGCGCAAGGTGGGCGTGGTGGTGCACCACGTGGCCAGCGTCTATCCGATCGAGATCCAGCTGGCGCAGGCCCTGGCCGCCGGCACTCCGATTACGGGCGTCGTCTGGCAGAACGTGCACGACATGAACGCCGGCCACGCGAAGGACCACGACGCGGTGACCAAGGCCGACGCCCTCGAAGCGCTGCGCGTCAACAGCGCCGCGGCGGCCGCCGCCATCCGTCAGCTCACCGAGGCGCAGCTCGACGCCGCCGCCAACAACTCGCTCTACGCCGACGCGCCGCTCACGTGCCAGCACATGCTGGAGGATCACGCCGTGCGGCACAGCTACCACCACCTGGCGAAGATCAAGGCGGCGCTCGCCTGATCCGCGCGCCCGGGATCGCGGCGCGTGTGCGGCGCGCCGCGATCAGCGGGGTTCGGCGGACGTGGGCAGCAGGCTCGTCCAGTTGCTCACGACCGCCACCGTCTCGCGGGGCGCATCCTTCGCCTGCCGCAGCACCAGCACGCGATCGCCTGCGAGCGCATACTGCTCGAGCGTGGTCGAGGGCGGACCGGTGCCCAGATCGAACACCGCCTCGGGACGCCCGGTGCGCTGCGGCAGCGCCGAAGACACCGGCACGCGCTGCAGCTCGCCGGTGAGCGACGCGTAGTAGAGCCAGCGTCCGTCGGCCGACCAGTGCGGCTGCACGCCGCCCTCGGGCGACACCTGCCAGCGCTCGCCGGTGGGCGGGAACGGCGTGAGGTACACCTCCGCGCGTCCGGTGCGGCTGCTGTGATACGCCACCATCGTGCGATCGGGCGAGAACTCGCCCTCGTCGGCCGTGAAGCCCGTCTCGATCGTGAGCGGGTCGCCCTTGCCGTCGGCGGGCACGGCGAAGAGGCCGAAGGCGCCGCCGCGTTCGGGGCGTCCGGCGAGCAGCCAGCGCCCGTCGCTCGACACCGCGTCTGGATACCACTGACCGTCGATCGCCATCTCGGCCTCGGTCGCATACGGCGACTGCCGCATCACGGCGTTGCCGAGCCGGTAGAGGATGCGCGAGCCGTCGACGGTCCAGATGGGATCGGACACCAGTCCCGGCGGCGTCGTGATGGGCGACACCACGCCGCGCGTGATGTCGAAGAGCTGCAGGGCGCCCTGCGGATGCTCCGGCGTGGGTGGCAGGCGCGCCACCATGCGCGTGCCATCGGGCGACAGATCGAACGCGCCGTAGAGGTCGGGCGGGCCCACGGTGCCCAGCGAGCGGCCGGCGCGGTCGAGCCACTCGAACTGCATCGGCTTCGAGGTCTCGGGCCGCCAGGCCATCAGGCCCGTGTCGTTCACGGCCAGCGCGACGATGCCGGTCGGCGGATCCCAGATGGGCTCGCTGCCCAGCCGGATCGGTTCGCCCGTGATCTGCAGGCGCTCGGTGTCGAACGGCAGCGCGAAGAGTCCACCGGTGCGTGGCAGCAGCAGGTAACCCGCGCCAACCGCGGCCGCCCCTTCCGAGTCGACGAGGGGCGTCACCTGTCCGTCGGCCAGCCGAATCGCCACGACCTGGCGTTTCGGCGCCGCGTTCGGCACACGCACGGATCGCAGGGCCAGCACGACGTCGGTGCGCCGGCCGATGCGCGTCACGATCGACAGCGACCCGTCGCCGCCCTGGACGATCGGCGTCGTCGTCTCGCCGTTTCGCGACACCCGCACCAGGGCCGCGTCGCCAGACAGCGCGGCCACGATCGTGCCGTCGTCGAGCCAGGTGGCGCCGCGGAACGCGTCGCGGAACGACACCACCGTGGCACTCGTGCGATCGGCGACCAGGAACTGCCGAAGCTCTCGGCCGTGCCACGTGAACAGCACGGCGTCGCTTCGCGGCGACCACGAGACCGGATAGCCGTCGTCGCTGTTCTCCACCCGCGTCGACACGCCGGTGGCCAGCTCGCGCACGAACACGTGACGCACGCCGGTGTCGGGCGCGACGTCCGAGTAGGCGAGCCATCGCCCATCCGGCGACAGCGCCAGAATCATCGACGTGTTCAGGCTGACCGTGGACGGGAATTCCGCGCGCAGCGGCGGCGCCTGCGGCACCGGCGCAGCGTCGTGTCCGCGCCACAGCCACGCGCCCGCGGCCACACCAAGTGCCAGTGCCACGGCCGCCGCGATCGCGGCCGTCGCCGAGCCACCACGATTCGCGGGCGGCGCGTCGATCGCGGGTGTCGATCCCGACGACGGCGCCGACAAGTGCGACAACGACTCGAGCGCGAACGCGAGATCGCGCGCCGACTGGAAGCGCTCGGCCGGCTGCTTCTCGAGGCAGCGTCGCACGATGCGCTCGAGCGCCGGCGGTGTCTGCCCGGCCACGACGAACTCCGGCGGATCCGCGGAGAGCACCGCCGACATCGTGTCCGCGGCCGTCGCGCCCTTGAAGGCGCGCGTGCCCGTGCACATCTCGAACAGCGTGGCGCCCAGCGCGAAGATGTCGGCGCGGTGATCCACCGCCTGGCCGCGCACCTGCTCCGGCGCCATGTAGCCCACGGTGCCCAGCACCGTGCCGGCATCGGTGATCGGCGCCCGCGTCGTGACGCCGGTCGACGCGTCCGACGCGTGCGCCACGGCGGCCGACTGCGCGAGGCCGAAGTCGAGGATCTTGAGGCGCCCGTCGTCGGTGACGAACAGGTTGTCGGGCTTGATGTCGCGATGGATGATGCCGCGGCCATGCGCCGCGGCGAGGCCGTCCGCGGTCTGACGCGCGTAGTCCACCGCCTTGCGCACCGGCAGCGGGCCCTGTTCGAGCCGCTCGCGCAACGACGCGCCCTGCAGCAGCTCGAACACCACGTAGTGCGTGGGTCCGCTCTGCCCGCCGTCGAACACCGCCAGGATGTTCGGATGCGACAGCGCCGCCACCGCCTGCGCTTCACGCTGGAAACGCGCGAAGGCCGCGTCGTCGGCGGCCAGGCGCACGGGAAGCACTTTCAGCGCGACGTCGCGCTGCAGCCGCGTGTCGCGGGCGCGGTACACCTCGCCCATGCCGCCGGCGCCCAGCAGGGCCACGATCTCGTAGCCATTGAGTCGCTCGCCGGGGGAAAGGGGCACGCCCGGCGATTCTACGCCGGACCGGCCGTCGCGTGTCCGGTCCCGCGGTCGCCGTTATCGCCGATCGTCGATCTGCCGGATCGCCCAGCTCACCGCGCGGCGCACGGCGGGCGACTGGTCCTGCCGCACGGCTTCGAGCGCCGGCAGCGCCGACGCGCTTTCGATTTCGCCGAGCGCCCACGCCGCCGTGGCTCGCACGTCCACGCTCGGGTCCTTCAGCAGCGGCGTCAGCGCGCCCACCGCGCTCGACGATTCAATCTGGCCGAGCGCCCACGCCGCCATCTGCCGCACGTCGGCGTCGCGATCCTTCAGCGCGGCCGACAGCGGCGCCACCGCCGTGTCCGCTTCGATCTGGCCCAGCGCCCACATCGCCATCAGGCGTACGTCGCGATCGCCGTCGCGCACGAGCGGCGCCAGCACCGGCACGGCCGTGCTGCTCTCGATCTCGCCCAGGCCCCACACCGCCATGCGGCGCACGCGCGCGTCCGCGTCCTTCAGCATCGACGCGATGATGTCCACGCCGCCCTTGTCCTCGATCTCGCCGAGCGCCCACGCCACGGTGTGACGCACTTCCCAGTCGCTGTCGGTCACGGCCGATCGCAGCACGGGCAACGCCTTCGCGGACTCGATCTCGCCCAGCGCCCACGCCGCCACGCGACGCACCTCGGGCGCGCGATCGCGCAGCGCCTTCGACAGCGCGTCGATCGCGGTGTCGCTTTCGATCTGTCCCAGCGCCCACGCCGCCTTGCGGCGCACGCTGGCGGCGCTGTCGTCCAGCGCCTTCGTCAGCGCGGGAATCGCCTGCGTGGATTCCACCTGGCCCAGTGCCCACGCGGCCGTGCCGCGCACGACCTCGTCGGCGTCGCTCAGGCCCGCGGTCATCGCCGACATCGTGGACGGATCCTCGATCACGCCCAGGCCCAGCTGCCCGATCTCGCGGAAGCCGGCTTCGGGCGACTTCGCCAGCGCGCCGAACTCCTGCAGCGCCCACGACGGATTCGCACGTCCCACCACGCGCGCCGCGATGCGCCGGACGCAGCGGCTGTTGTCTCTCAGCGCCGGGCGGAACGCCTCGACGATGCGCGGATCCCAGCCCGACGACGCACGCGGCGACGGATGCGGCCGCGCCATGCCCGCGCCCTTCTCCGCGAACGGCATCGGCATGGGCGTCGGCATCGGTGTGGGCATCGGCTTCGGCATCGGGTCGTCGCCGTCGCCGATCCAACCCCAGCCGTTGGTCAATGCTTGTCCCGCCAGCGCACACACCGCGGGATCAGCCGCGCGCAGCGACACGAGCAGACGCGTCACCGCGTCCACGTCGCGAAGGTCGGTGGGTTGCGAGGCGAGCAGGGCAGCGAGCAACAGCGAGGTCATCAACAGCTCCAGTGGTGGGTCTGGAGCTTTGACGGCGCGACCCCGTGCGATCGTTGGAACGCGGGGTCAGCAGGGTGCATGTTACCCTATGTGTATGAAACGCACGAATGTTGTGCTTGATGAGCGCCTGCTCGACGAGGCGGTCCGCGTCAGTGGAGAGAAGACCTACGCACGCACCATCGAGCGCGCACTCACGGAGCTGGTGCAGCGGGCCAAGGCGGGTCGCATCGCCGCGTACGCCGGGTCCGGGGTGTGGGAAGGTGACCTCAGCCAGATGCGTCGCGACGCGCCGGCGTCGGTCCGCGAGACGGCGGGTGTGTATCGCACCCGGAAGCGCCGTGCGGCTCGTTGACACCTCGGCCTGGATCGAGCTGTTGCGACGTCCGCAGGGCCTGTCGCTCGACGATCTGCGCGGCTCGGGCGAAATCCTCACCTGCCTGCCGGTCATCCAGGAGGTGTTGCAGGGGATACGCGACGAGCGCGCGTTCACCGATATCCGCGACGCCATGCTGGCGCTGCCACGGGTTGATGACCCCTTGGGACTGGACGTCGTCGAACGCGCCATCCAGATCTACCGTCAGACGAGACGCCTCGGCCTGACCGTACGGTCGTCGATCGATTGCCTGGTTGCCGCCTCGGCACTCGCGTTCGACCTCACCGTGGTGCACTGCGACCGCGACTACGACGCCATCGCGCACGTCACTGGCCTGCGCCATGAGAACCTTGGCCGGAGGCTCGCGCGCCGGCGCTGATCGACTGGCCGGCGTCGCTGGTTGCTGGCGTCAGCCGAGTCGCGCCCAGCGGTCGGCACAGAGCATCACGACGGCCACCAGGCGTACCAGGTCGTCGATGTCCACCCACTCGTCGGCGCCGTAGAAGCCGCCCGCCAGCGAGCCCATGCCGAACGCCGGCACGCCGGCGAGGCGGATCGGATAGCGAATGTCGCCGGCGAAGTGCGTGGGATACGACGCCGGCGACGTCCCCGTGACGTCCGCGATCGACGTGCGCAGCGCCTGGCAGGCGGGCGAGTCCCATGGCACCGACGCGTGGTTTGCGCCGAGGCCATCGCGCTCGAGCGTGACGGTGATGCGCCGATCGCCCTTGCCGCGGGCCGCCGCCACACGCTCGGCGTCGCGTCGTGCGGCCGCCAGGATGTCGCCGAACGAGCGGGCGTCGTCGAACAGCACGCGCACGCGCGCTCGCGCCGACGCCGGCACCGAGCCCACGCGATCGCCGGCGGTGAGCTCGCCGACGTTCACCTCGCAGCCCTTCAGCGTGCCGCCGCGCCAGTCGTCGATGATCGCCAGCGCCGCCTGCAGGGCATCGCCGCCCTCCGAGAACGACGCGCTGTCGGGACTGCCCAGCTCGCGCGGCGCCCCGCGCCACCCGGTGACCGTGAGGCGCATGTCGATCACGCCGCGCACGATGTGCTTGATGTCGGCGAAGCCGCGGCCGGTCTCGGCCGGATGCACGTAGAGCACGTGCGAGAAGTCCTTGAGACGCGCGAACGTGGGCAGGCTGCCGCGGCTGCCGCCACCCTTGCCGTGCAGGCTCATCACGATCGGCGCCGGTCGTCCCTGCGCCTGCAGCAGCGTGGCCGCCACGGCCATCGCCGCCACGCCGCCCTTGTCGTCGGCGACGCCAAGGCCGTAGAGCCGGCCGTCGCGCACGCGGGCCTCGAGCGGCGGCGACGTCCAGCCGTTGCCGGCGCGTTCGGTGTCGATGTGCGCGAAGAGCCCCACGCGCGAGGGCCGCTGGGCCGCGCGTGCGATCAGGTTCACCGCCGGCGCCGGGTAGGGTGTGGCCGGCGCCATGTAGTCGGGATGCGACGTGTAGGCGGTGGGATCGTCGGTGACGAGATCGCTGCGATAGCCGCGCGCGTCGAGATACGCCGCCACGGCACCCTGCGCCGGCTCCGCCGATTCGCCGAGCGGACTCGACACCGCCACCAGCTGCGACAGCAGGGCCACCAGCTCGTCGCGCTTCTCGCGCGCGAGCCGCAGCGCCGTCGGTCCATCGAGCGGCGCGGGCGACTGCGCGGATCGCGCGGCCTGCGCGTGCGCGTCGTGGGTCGCGGCCACGCCGGCGACGGCCATCGCGCCCTGGTTCAGGAATTCGCGTCGGTTCACCCACGCAGGATATCCGACGCGGCTGCCGTATCATCGAGGGCATCCGTCGATCGGCCACCTCTGCCGTTCGCCTCACACGTCATCGACCATGCGCGCATCGATCCGTTCGTCAGCCTTCGCCGTCTCCCTGTCCTTCACGCTCGCCCTGGCCGCGTGTTCCGGTTCGAGCACGCCGGCGGGTCAGCAGGCCGCACCTGCCGCATCCACCGCCGCCGCGCCCGCGCCGGCCAGTGCGCCTGCCACCGATCCGGAGTTCGAGCAGGTCAAGGCCGCGAAGCCGCTCGTGGCCTGCGACCTGATCACCCTCGAGGAAGTGTCGGCCGTCTATCCGGGCCTCAAGTTCACGGTGAAGCAGAACATGGCGCCGCAGATGAGCGGCTACGCGTGGGACTCGCGCTGCGAATACGAGGCCGGCGTGGGCACCATCGAGTTCGCGAAGACGCAGGCGACGCACTCGGTGCAGGTGTTCGCCACCACCGTGGCGACCGAGGCCAAGGCGCAGTCGAACCTGAAGTCGCGCGCCGAGTCGATGGCCGGCGAGTCGGCCTACAAGGCGCAGCCCGAGATGGGCGCCTCGGCGTACACGATCGCCCGCACCGGCACCGTGTCTCTCTACACGGTCAAGGGGCAGACCGAGATCCAGCTGCTGGTGTCGGAGCTGAAGAGCAGCAACGACGACAAGATCACGAAGCTGAAGGCGCTGGCGAAGGGCCTGTAGGGCGACCGCGCGGCGACCGTCCGACGCGCGCTAGGTGATCGACACCTTCGCCAGATAGTCGGGCGCCGTCAGCCCCGGCAGGTTCTTCGGATCGTCGATCGGTGCCACCACGCGCGTCTGCACCGGCAGCACGCCGGCCCAGATCGGCAGCGCGTAGTCTTCGTCGTCGTCGATGGGCATGCCGGTGCGCACCTTCGCGACGGCCTCGGTGAGCTCCATCGCCAGCACCGTCGTGGCCTTGATCTCCTGCGGCTGGATCGGGCGCAGGGCGTCCCACCGGCCGGGATACAGGCGCTCGGTGAAGTCGCGCAGTGCCTCCACGATCTCGGCCTCGTCGGTGAGCTTGTGCGCGGTGCCGAAGGCCATCACCGAGCGGTAGTTCACCGAGTGATGGAACGCCGAGCGCGCCAGCACGAAGCCGTCGATGTGCGCCACGGTGACGCACACCGGCGACCCGGCGTCGATGGTGCGCAGCATGCGGCTCGCCGACGAACCGTGCCAGTAGATCCGCTCGCCCTTGCGCCAGTAGGCGGTGGGCGTGACGTACGGCTGGCCGTCGATCACGTAGCCGATGTGCGCGATGGCGCCGGCATCGAGAATGGCGTGCACCGTCTCGTGGTCGTAGTGCCCGCGCTTGGGCATGCGCCGCACCTGCGTGCGCGTGGTGGGCGTGAAGGCCGATTCGCTCATGCCGGGCAGTATGCGCCCGGCGTGGACCTACGTGTAGTGCCAGATTCAGAGTGTCGATAGGTCCACCAGCTACGACATCTCCACCCGCTCGAACGCCAACGCGATCTGCTCCATCACCACGCTCGTCGACATCGCGTTCAGCGGGGAATAGGTGAGCGAGACCGGATACGCGCGCAGGAAGCGCCACGTCATCACCGCACGCAGATCGTCGCCGAGCAACTGGATGGTGACCGTACGCGTGGGCGGCGTGTTCTCGAGACGCGTGACATCCCACCAGTCGTAGAGATCCAGGCGCCCGGTCACACCGCGCCGCAGCACGAGCAATGGCGGCGGAGCGTCTGCGGGCGCGTGGGCAGGGTCGTGGCGGTGCTCGAATGGCGGGAAGATCACCTCGGCGAAGCCGGCCGAGGGATCGCGGCCGTCGTCGTCGCCGATCGACACCAGGAAACGGTTGCCGACGAGTGGCGCCTCACGATGGTCTGTCACGGCGCGGCCTATTCCATCTCGAGGCGCTCGTAGCAGAGCACCATCTCTTCGATCGCCACGTCCGTGCCCTTCGCGTTCATCTCGGGGCCGGTGTACTTGATGATGCGCGCGCGCAGCAGCTTCCACGTCATCACCGGCTGGCGCACCTCATCGAGCAGGGTGATCGTCACCGTGCGCGCCGTGTTCTGGGCACCGTTGCGGATGTCGTCGAGCCACTTGTAGAGATTCAGCGAGCCGATCACGCCGCGCTTCAGCGTCACGTCCGAGGTCTTGTTCAGGCCGGTGATCTTGCGCACGGCGTTCTCGGGGTCGTTCCCGTTGCGGTACTCGGCCACGGTCACTTCCATGCCCAGGCCGCTCACCTCCGAGAAGCCCGCGTCGGGGCCCTCCGTGACGCCGGTGCCGAGATCGACGAGGAAGTTGAACTGGCTGTACGGATTGCTGCGTAGCACGGCCATGACGGTCTCCTGGATGAGCGGTCCATCTTCCTTAGCGTCGTGGCGCGCCGGAACAGCTCACGGCGCCCCCAGCGTATGCTGTCCTCGGGTTCTCGGGGGCCAATCCCTGACGGATCCGAAGGGGTCTGACCCCGACACGACCCATGCCGCGCCGCCCCACCCAGCCCCTCTGGAACGTGCTGGCGCTCGATCGCGCCTCGGCCACCTCGCTGCAGGACCAGATCGTGGCCTTCTTCCGCGACGCCGTGCTGCGTGGCGCGCTGAAGCCGGGAGCGCGGCTGCCGTCGTCGCGCCAGCTCGCGACGGAGCTGGGCGTGGCGCGCATCACCGCGGTGGAGGCCTTCGATCGCCTCGCCGCCGAAGGCTACTTCGTCACCCGGCGCGGCGTGGGTCTGTTCGTCGCCGACACCGTGACCGACGCGTATGTCAGTGGCTTGTCAACGCGTGTGCCGCGCGCGCGGAAGGGGAGTGCGCCGTCCGCGTCGGCGGCAACCCGCGCGGGCTCATCCGCGCTCGCGGATCCGCACTCGCCCGCGGGCCCTCCCACCTCACGCGGACACGAGTCCCCCACGACAGACGCGCTGCCCCTCGCCACCGGCGTCCCCGCGCTCGAGGAGTTCCCGTGGAAGGACTGGGCCCGCATCAGCGCGCGCGTGTTCCGCGATCGCCCCGCCGCCGCGCTCGCCTACGGGGATCCGCAGGGACTCCCCGAGCTACGCAGCGCCATCGCGGATTACCTCGGCGCCGCGCGCGGCATCGTCTGCGATCCGGATCAGATCGTGGTCGTGTCCGGATCGCAGCAGGGCATCGACCTCACCGCCCGCGTCGTCGCGTCGCCGGGTGAGTCCGCGTGGTTCGAAGAACCGGGCTACGGCGCCGCCCGCGCCGCGCTCGCAGCCGCGCGCCTGCGCGTCGTGCTCGTGCCCGCGGATCGCGACGGCATCGACGTCGCCCGCGGCATCGCCGACGCGCCCACCGCGCGCCTGGCCATGGTGACGCCGTCGTATCACTACCCGCTCGGCGGCACGCTCAGCCTGCCGCGCCGCCGTGCGCTGCTGGCGTGGGCGCACGCCACCGGCGCGTGGATTCTCGAGGACGACTACTACGGCGAATACCGCTTCGCCGGCCGTCCGCAGCTGCCGCTCTACGCGCTCGATCGCCACGCGCGCGTGCTGTATCTCGGCACGTTCAGCAAGATGCTCGCGCCGGGCCTCCGCATCGGCTTCATCGTGGCGCCGCGTCCGCTCGTGCAGCGCCTCACCGATCTCAAGTCGTCCACGGATCGCTACACGCCGGGCCTGATGCAACTCGTGCTCGCGCGCTTCATCTCGGAAGGACGCCTCGCCGCGCACGTCCGCCGCATGCGCACACTGTATCGCGAACGCCGCGCCGCTCTGCTCGACGCGCTGGCCAGTCACGCGCGCGACGTGCTCGATGTGGGCGAGCCGCCAGACGCGGGTCTGCACGTGGCGGTGCGCTTGAAGGTGGACGTGGACGACCTGGCCGTGAGTCGCGAGGTGCGGAAGCTGGGAATCAGCGCCGCGCCGCTCTCCACCTACTACGCGGGCTCTGAGAAGGTGCGCGGGTTCGTGCTGGGGTTCGCGAACACGACGAACACCGAATCGGTCGCCGCCATCACCGCCCTGGCCCGCCGCGTGCGCCTTGCGGCGCGCTGATACGAATCGCGTGGTCGAAGCGCGTCGGCTCGGAGCGGGGCGATGCTGCGCGGGTCACCGAAGGCTCCTCGCCGGCAGCGGCCATCCTTCACGTAGTCAGCAGGACGACGCGTGGATCGCTCCGGCCGGCGGACGCCACACCACATCCACAGCATACGCCACATCGAAGCGCGTGCCGTCCCACACCTTCGGTGGATCCATGCGCGGGATCTCCGCGGGTGCCGACGCGGACGGAGCGTCGCGCAGCGGCAGGCCATCCGGCCTCCAGAACTCGAGCGCTCCGGCGTCGCCGACCGTCACATCGAAGCCGCCCTCGTGCACCGCGCGATGATGCCGCCGGCATAGCAGCACGAGATTCGGCAGCCGCGACGCGCCGCCATCCGCCCAATGCTCGATGTGATGCGCGTCGCACCGGCGGGACGTGCAGCCGGGGAAGCGACACGTGCGATCGCGCGCGGCGAGTGAACGACGGACCGCCGCGGGAATGGTGCGGGTGCGCCGACTCGTGACATCGTTCGGGCCATCTCCGTCGCCTGACATCATCACGACCGACGCATCGCACGATAGGCGCCGCGACGTTTCCGCGGAAACGCGCTGGACGCCGTGGTCGAGCTCCAATACGCCGCCCGCCTCGAGCCACCCGTGGCCGTGCACGGGCTCCGCCGCCCGCTCGCTCGCGCGTTCACCAGTGGCTACCGCTCTGCGGCCGCCGCCCTCGAGCACGGTACCTGCGGCCACGGCTCCGTCCACCGCGCCATCGACGTGCAGCACGACCTGATAGCGATCCCCCGCGGTGCCCCGGTCGAGATCGGCCGACAGCGCCGCTTCGGCGAGCAGCGCCAGCGCATCCGCTCGCCGCTGCGCCGGCGTGACCTCCTCGCTCAGCGCATCGCCCGTCGGACATGACCGCGCCTCCACGAACAAACGGTCGGCCGCCGCTTCGAGCGCGCGCATCACGACGGCTCCGGCCTCGGGCGTGAGCCGGCCGCGCAGCACCACCATGCCGTCGTCGTCCACCCAGGTGCTGAGCTCGCGGCCGAGGTGCCGCCGCTCGTCGTCCACCGACTCCGACACGCGGTCCACCCGCCGCCAACCCCGCACGAACCGCTCCACCTGCGCGGCCGTGGCGCACAGCGCCACATCCAGCAGCGCGGACTCGTTCTCCGCCGTCGCCACCCGCGTCAGCGCCCGCACCTTCGCGTACGACAGCTGCCCGTGCTCCATCGCCCACGAGATGCGCGGCAGCGTCGCCAGCGCCCGCGCCACCCGCACCTTCTCGCGCGACGCGCCCAGGTCGATGCCCGTGCGCCAGTGCAGCCAATGCGCGCACGACACGAACCCGTTGCTCCAGCCGAGCTGCTCGTCGAACGCCCGCAGCAGCGTGAGCAACCTATACGTCGCCGCGTGGATACCGGCCGCCAGCGACGCGATGGTCTCGCCAAGCGCGTGCGTGTCTGCCGCGCCTCCGATGTGCGCCAGCTGCGTGGGCGAAACTACGGTGGTGAGCGAACGCGTTTCCGCGGAAACGCCGTGGACGTCGTGAACGAGAGCGGTGGCCTGCATGCGCCATCCTCTCATCGCAGATTTTGCCGCTCGAGGATCCCGCCAGCGCGTCGATCGCCGCGCGCGACACACGCGCCGCCGCATCGCGACTCGAACGCGTGTCCTGAGTCAGCGTGAGTCTCGTCACGCGATGTTCCCGCGCCATCGCGGACAGAAACGCGCCCGCCCTCGAGAATCCGTCAAGCAAGAAGATCGTGCCAACGCGCGCGGTCACCTCAAAGCGAACGGGCGCAGGCAGGGACTCGCCCCACCCGCGCCCGCACACCTCACTCGCTCACGCGCCTACGCGACCCGCGCTCATTCGCAAACGCGCCCACGCAATCCGCGCCCGCACGCTCCCGCGACTACGGCACGATCACTGTCACCGGACTCGACGCCACCCCCGTCCCCACACTGTTCACCCCTGCCACGCGCACGTAGTACGCGCCGCTCGGCACGCCCGGCACCACGATGCTCGTGCCGCTCACCGGCACTGACGCCACCACCGGTCCCCCCGGCGTCACAGACGCCAGCAGCACGTACGACGTCGGCGCGCCGCCACCCGCACCCGGCGTCCACGAGAAGCTCACCGTGCTGCCCGCCACCACCGCCGGATTCAGCGCCGGCGCCGTCGGCAACGCCGGCGCCGCCACCGTCAGCACCACCTCGTTCGACGCCGCGCTCGTGCCGCCAGCGTTCGACGCCACCACCCGCACGTAATACACACCCGGCGGAATGCCAGGCACGGCCAGCGCCCGCGGCGTGACAGGCAGCGGCAGCGCCGCGAACGGCGTGGCGAATCCTGGCGTGAGCCCCGCCAGCAGCGTGTAGCCAGTGGGCGCTCCGCCCGTGGCCGGCGCGTTCCACGTGAACGTCGCCGTGGATCCCACCACGCTCACCGCCAGCCCCGACGGCGCGCCCGGCACCGGCGCCACCTGCGGCACCACCGCCACCGCGGGTGCGGATTCCAGGCTCGTCCCCAACGCGTTGGTCGCCGTGAGGCTCAGGAAGTAGATGCCGTCGGGCGCCGCCACGTTGAAGCTCGTCACCGCGCCCAGCGGCAGCGTCACCAGCACCGGACCTCCCGGCACCACGCGCGCCAGCAGCGTGTAGTTCGTCACCGCCGCGCCCTGAGTAGGCGGGCTCCACGTGAGCGACAGCGCGTTGCCGCTCACCGACGCCTGCACCGCCGTGGGCTCGCTCGGCGGTCCCGTTTGGGGCGGCGTCAGGCTGGGCACGTAGGTGGCCACCACGCCCGGACGCGACGTGGAGAAGTTGTACGAGCTCACCACGAACGTCTGCCCGTCGGTCGCCGCCGCCTGCCCGAAGTCGATGATGATCCCGTTCGCGTACGGAATCGGCGTTTCGCTGCGCAGCCGTTCGATCCACGTGCCGTTCTCGCGCGCGTAGAACACCGCCGCGGGCGGATGCAGGTAGTCGCCCGTGGCGCCCACCACCAGGCCGTTGCCGGTCACCGCCACCGACGCCCCGAACACGGACGTCGGCCCGGGCGGCACCAGCGTCTGCGTCAGCGCCCACGTCGTGCCCGTGCGCTGATACATGTAGGTGCGTCCCGTGCTGCCCTGGCCCTGGAAGATCAGGCGCTCCACGCCGATCGCCACCGTGTTGCCGTCTACCGCGCAGGTCGAGCCCACGCCCGCCCCGGCCGTGGTCACCGGCACCAGCGGCGGACCTTCCACCGCCCACACGCCGTTCGTGCGGCGGAACATGTAGACGGCGCCGGGACTGCCCGTGACGCGATACGCCGGCGCGCCCACGCAGGCCGTGTCGCCCGAGATGGCCACCGTGGCGCCGAACAGGTCTTCCTCGGAGGTCGAGCGTCCCGGCACCGTGAGCTCGCTGCGAATCCACGCACTGCCGCTGCGCGTGTATACGAAGGTCGTCCAGCCCGCGTTGTCCTGCACGCGCAGGTCAGACCCCGTGGTCAGCAGCACGTCGCCGTCGAGATCGATCGAGTCGCCGATGTTGAAGTTGGCCGGCGGCGAAATCTCCTGATCGAACACCCACGACCCGCCGTTGAAGTTGAAGATGTACAGCCGGCCCAGCCACGACGGCGAGCCCAGGTTGCCGTTGATGGAGACCACCAGCGTGGTGCCGTCCACCGCCACCGACCCGCCGAAGCCGCGGTCGGGATTCTGACGGCTGCACGACGCCACGGGACACACCAGCCGCGTGAACTGCGTCCACGTGGTGCCCGACTTCCGGTAGACGTAGGCGGCGCTCTCGTCGGCCGCAGACACCACCATCCACTCGCCGTCCACGTCCACGTCGCCGCCGTAGCCCGAGGAGGGCGTGGGGCGCGGGTTCTGGATGACCTGGCTGCGGTCGAAGTAGGGCTGCGCCCAGGAGGGGACGATGGTGCTGAGGAGGAGGATCAGGCTGAAGGCGAGGGACTTGGGGGCGGTTCTGGTCATCGTGTCTCCGGGGGCGGATGCGACCCCTTCGACAAGACATTCGGATTTGGGGGGAGATGTGACTCGCTAGGGCGATGCGCGCGCCATCTCGTGCGTTGGTGCGGGCGGCACAGGCTGAGGGTCGCATGTCGCATTTCTATGGAAGTCCTCCGCCCACATCATTTGCCTCCGACGCGGGCTCGTCCGGCAACTCGATTGACCGGGTCTGGACAGCGGCGGACCCGGGCGAGCCGCACCCTGCGCCCGCGCCGGTCGCCCGCGGCCACGCAGGTTTAGGAGCGGCCCAGACCCCTACGGCAGGCCGACCTTGTGGGGCGACCCCGCCTCGTGGGTATGTGCACGAATGGCTAAGTGCGCGGTGACTGGCGCTTCGGACGATGCGGCTGCGACGAAGGTCGATGTCAGACTATGCACTACAAAGATTCGAATCCATCACCGCGCGTTCAACCGCGTCGCGATCAACTGGAAGAACCACGAGAAAGCAGGAGGTGGCGATGGAGAGCATCTCTCCGCGAAGAGTGCGCACCGCCATGTGCGATCAGTACGCGTTCTACCCATTTCGCGACCTATTGACGGGCAATCTGAAGTCCATCGACGACTTGGCATTAGCAGAACGCTTCGCTCGTGTCGTGGCCTTACACGATGCAATTGTGATGGAAGGCGAGCCGATGCCCGCGCCACCGGACACTGAGCACGAATGGATCACCGATGAAATGACAGACGGCCGTCGAATGGTTATCACCGCATTTATGCCTAACAGGGCTGGCTACGGTGAACTGTTCGTGAACAATCTCGGACCAGATCCGCTCGGCGGCCAAGCTCTCGAATTGTCGGAGTCACTAAAGACGTTGGCCGTTGTGATGTCTGGCGCCGAGCCCGGCGATCCTTATCACCGCGCCCACGAGCGGTTCATCCACCGAATGACGCAGACGCTTCGCAGCGGTGCCTCCATCGCGTGCGGCGGCCGTGTCGGGACTGCGCTACGGGAACGCGCCAGCCGTTACCCCGAGCAGCTGTTTGCGCAGTTCGATGCGGACCTCCAGGCGTTTGCGCGCGAGGCGCAGAACGCACGGATCGGGGTGACCGTACCTCCTGTGCTCTCGATCGTGCTTGCAAGGTGTGGAACTCGAGACGAGATCGTTCAACGCTTGCTGGAGCTTCGCGAAGAATGGAAAGAGCCGCGCGACAGGATGTGGGCGCGAATCGAGGATCTGCAGCGCGCATCACCCGCGGAGGTACAAGACATCACTGAAGAGCTCGAACGCGCCTCTGAGCTACTGTCACCCGTTAGGCCGCGCGCCCCACTTCTACCTTCGCGCGTTCTGTGGGAACTGGTCGCACTTGGCGGCGCCTTACACAGCGGCAGCAAGATCATGGCAGCGCTCGCCGGTGCGCAGGCTGCGCATTCGATTTCCAGCGAGCTGCCAGCAGCCGCTCGACTGATTTTCCGAAGAGGTGCCATCGATCTAGCGCGCCGCGTTCGGGCCGACCTGCTGATGGCCAACGGTGTGCCAGATCTCCTGGATCGGTTCCTGACGGACAACGAACGGCGCTCATTGACCTGAGCTCGTATGCCCATTGCTCACGCTGCGACCCGAGAGGCTGCTGTGACAAGGAGATGGCATCTGCTTCAGCTCGCCGCTTTCATCGACTCGTGGGGTCCTAACAAGCCCACGGGTAAGGCGATAGCGAACGCCTCGAAAGTGCTGATCCAGAGGAAGCTCGGCAATCAACTCTCAATCCGTGCTCGCTTGAGCCACAGAGCAGTCCGTCGAGCGCCCCACGCAGTCGTCGCTGGACTGCCGTCTATCCGAGAGGCCTGACCAGAACCGGCGCGGTGATTGGCTGCGGTGAAATACTCAGACGCGTCATGGTCGATGCAGTAGGGAGAGCCTGTAGATATGATTGTGGGCTGGTCAGCGACTCCTCGGCGTCGTAAAGCTCGATGGCGCAACCCACTCGCTGTTGAGGCGTAAACACCATTCCGAGATGGTAGTCGGCAGTCTGATCATAGCTGAGCTCGAGCAGCCACATGTCTCCCGACACCACCACCCCCTTCGGCAGCTTTCGCAGATCGTAGGCACGGTCGATCAGGGGATAACTCGGATGACCAGTTCTTGTCCCATGAAGTGCCGGTGTATCAGGGCTTGCCTTGAGCTGAGCACTTACCCGTCGTGTCGCCCACCGACCAGAAACGGCAGCGTTTACAGGAGGATCCCATGAGACGACAAGACGGAGACAAGGGCTTCCAGCTTCGTCGTACCACTCCTTTGGCACCGGTATCGTAATTCTCGCAATCTCACCCGGGGACTCGAGCAGTCCCTGCCAGATTAAAACGGCGCGATCAGGAGATGGAGTTCCGAGCGTCGCCGCCGACGCTCGGCCACGACCAAGTGCCCGTGAGGCTAGGTGACGCGCCGCTCCGTCCACTTGATGGGCCTGGGCGCTGAGAGCCAAGAACGCCTTCGCCGCGACGGCGTAAGGCCGGGCGCCTGGGAGGCAGACTCGCTGAAGCGCCTGAAGGGCAAAAGCGCATTCACGCGCCAGGAGCGGCGCAGCGTATGACGTCCCGGAATGATCTTCCCAGAGACCACTCGCAGTCAGCCCGTAGACGCCTAGGCCTGGTACAAACTGCATCGATGGAGAAGCGTTTCCTCCGCTATCAGAGAAATCTGGCTTCGGCGATTCTGACAGGCCCGGCCCCAGTCGGGTGAACGGGCTCGGCCAGCCAAGACTTGTCACTAGCCCTCCCGCCGCCAGGTGAGCCACGTGTGACCCACAGGTTAAAGAGTTGAAGCTCCTCGCCCATGCCCCGAGTTGCCAGTTTGGGTCCTCGTAGTGATTCGGATAGGGAACCGAAGGGACAAGCCCCACAGGAGTGTTTCCCGCCGACACGACAACCAGAATGTCGCTGCGGAAAATCATATTGTCGAGGTCTTGGACCAGGAGTAGGTTCTCCCGACGCTTGGTCGGGTCCAAGAGGTCAAGGGGCGAGGTGTCGAAACTCAGGTTGAAGACGCGAACGTCCGGGGCGGTACCGACAATCGCCTGAACGGCTGGCACGACACTTTTGTCGTCGATTTCTCGATTTGATGTCGCCACGAGCGCGTCGTAGTACAGGCAGGTGGGAGCAGGATCGCGAGGAACTGTGTCGCCGCCCGTGACGTCGCCGAAAACTATACGAGACGCCACCATGCTGCCGTGGCTGCCGACCGCCTCGCCGTACGAGTCTGGTGAGATCCACGTGCCCCGGCGATAGCGCTTGAGAATCGAGTGATCCGACGGGACACCCGTGTCAAGCACCGCGACTGAAGGCAGCGCTCCCAAGTCCACCGGTGTCCTTACGGCGGCCGTAGCACCCGCAGCGCGTAAGGGCGTCTTGGCGGCCACCGATGATACAAGCGGAGAATGGAGGGTCTGGATCGAGTAAAAGGCGTTCGCTAGAGCCCGCAGGCTCTCCGGCGCGATTTTGCCCTTCGCCCAGAAGCGACCCGAGAAATCTGTGCCCATACCCACGATGCCTTCGCGCAGGGATGAGTTGAGAAACCCGGAGATGGCGCCGAGCAGTGTTTCTATGTCCACACGGCTAAGGAGCGGCTGAAACTCGACGACCGCCTCCGTGGGCTGATGCGCTTTCAATGACCGCAGCCAGCCTTCGTCGATCCGCAGGTCAGAGGGAACCACGGCGAAGTTGTCTAGGCTGGCCCACCTGGCTTGTTCTCTTGCACCGACGGCTCCCAGGCGTTCAGAGGTTGCCACCAGTTGATTGATGCGCTCCGGTTCGATGTGGACGATCGCGTCGCCCCTCGGAGTCACGTCCACAAGGTCCATGCCCAAGCGCCGAAACACGCGAGAGTCCTCTTCGGCAAACCTGACCTGCGTTGAGAGCACGCCATCAGGCGCCAAGCGCAAGTTCTTAGACTTCTTGTGAATCAGTTCGACTGGCTTCGCGAGCAAGTAGTAATGCCTGCTCGAAAGCGGATCTCGAGAAGCAGTGATTGCCCTGCGGACAGACTCCAGCGATGACTTAATGCGTCTCCCTTTGGCCGCCCAGTCAATATTCTGGAATTGCGGCACGCGGCCGCCTCCTTCACGTTCACCACGAGATAGCTCGTGTTGTTCGTTCAGGAAGAAGGTTCTTGGCGTTGGGCGCGTCTGCGAAGGCATAGCCTAGAGCCTTCGAAGCACGGCTCGGCGGGCCGCGTCTTCGACAGCCTTCTCAGCTTCCGCATAACTTGCAGCGCGTGCTGCTTCTGCAACGAGGCTCTTAGTTGCCAGAAGTCGATACAGCGCAGCCTTCTTGCGCGCAAACGTTTGCAGTTGTGCGCGGGTGGGTTGGCGAAACTGCAGAGAAAGGTCAAATCTTCGCCACAAGGCATCATCAAGACTGCCAGCCAGATTCGACGTGGCAATGACGAAGCCCGCCACCTGCGAGAGCTCGAGTTCCTGCATCAGTGCAATAACGATGCGGTCGAGCTCGCCGACGTCACTAGGGCTGCCTCGCCGCTTGCCTAGCGCGTCGATCTCGTCGAACAGCAGTATGCATCTTTGCGACTGCGCGAACTGAAAGAGCTGCCGCAAGTGGGTGGCGGTTTGTCCGAGATACGAACCGACAACAGCGTCGAACCTTACCACGAAGACAGGCAGCTCGAGGGCGTGCCCGAGCGCCTGCGCAGCCATGGTCTTGCCGCAACCTGGGGGGCCGTGGAATAGTAGCTTGGATCGCCGGCGGATGCCCCGAGCGCGAAGGTGCCGTTCGTTCTTGTCTTCTCGAATGAGTTCCTGCAGTGCCCTGCGATTACCGGGCGTGAGTGCTACGTCAGAGAGGTGTACTGGCTGGGTGCGATGAAACAGCGCTCCAGTCAGGAGGGATGCCTGGCCGTCCACGCGGGCCGGCATAGCGCGGTCGAGCACTGACTGGACGCCGGCCCTAGATAGGGCGCCGCTCAGCAACTGCGCGGCTGTGATGTGCCCTTTTCGCTTCTCGTCTGCTGCGATCGCGGCGGCCTCCCGCTCAGACGCGGCGAGGTCGTGTCGCGCAATGGCCTTAAACAATCGGGCAAGCTGTTCAACCGTTGGCATAGGAGGTAGTGCCCATCGAGTCCCGATAGCTCAAGCAGTTCCGGCGGGCTCCGAGCGGATCACGGAGCACCGACAGCCCATTTCGGCCCGCATGGCGGCTGCCCAGAATACCAGTTGCCCGCCGCGCCGGGGATCGGGTCTAGAGATCTCGGTCGCCGGGTCGAGCTTAAGTCCTTACGCCAGTACAGCAAACCAACAAAGCACAGTTTCCCTGGGTCGTAACTCCAATATAATCAGAAGTTTGAGCGGTCCATCCATTGGCCATGGCCCTGCGGCTCTCCGCTTTCCTCAACAGGTTCGTGCGGTTTGGCAAGCAGGTCCGGTCCGGCAGTTCTGGCGTTCGCGGCGCACTGCACGCTGCCGATCCGCCACCGGGCTCGATGCCGAACGGCCTCCATTGGCATCCCCCGCAGGCCCTCCACCGCCAAGGCGGCCTTCGGCCGCTACCGGCTCGATCCCCGCGGCAAGTCCCTCTTCCGCGGCGGCGAGCTAGTGGGGCTCTCGCCGTACGAGTTCGAGGTGCTGCACCTGCTGGTGCTGCGTCTCAACGTGGTGCTGTCGAAGGACGTGCTCATCGGCGGGGGGTGGCACGACACCGCGGTGGGCTACAACAGCCCCGAGAAGCGGTGAGCAAGCTGCGCCGGCACCTGGATGCCGACGACGCCAATCGCTACATCCGCACGGTGCCGCGGCAGGGGTACCAGTTCGTGGCGCCGGTGCAGGAGGTGCAGGGCGAGGCGGCCGCGCTCGACCTGGAGCGGCTGCTGGCGCCGCATTGCGCGGGGACGGAGGCCGCATGGCGCTGGAATCGCTGCAGTGCGAACGCGTGGCCACGGCGCGGGCCACGTTCCAGCGGTTGATTCAGCAGCATCCGGGCGACGCGCAGTATCACCTGGGTCCCGCCAACGCCGGCGCATGCAGTTCGAGGCCAGCCGCAGGGATCCGGAGCCGGATGCCGAGGCCCTGCGCCTCGCCGCGTTCCACGCACATCAGGCGTGCCGGCTGAATCAGGACCTGGCCGAGGCGTGGGCCACGCTGGGCGTGGTTCTCGAACGCGCCGGCCGCCGCGCGGATGGCCTGCCCGCGCTCGAGCGCGCGGTGACGCTGGGGCCCGACAACCGGCGGCATCAGGTGCGGCTGGTGCTGGGCAGTTGGGGCGAAGCGCGGCTGCGCGCTGCGCGACGGGTGGGCGCAGTGTCCGCAGTTGCCGCTGGCGCACAGGCTCGCAGCCACCGTGTTCGTGGCGCGCGGCGCGCTGGACCAGGCCGAGCGCGACGTGGACCGCGCGCTGGCTGCGCAATGCCGCCGGCGATACCGCGCAGGCGATGGGGTCGTTCGACCGGGAGCTGGCCCCTGAGGCTCGCCGGCATCTTTACGCCAGAGAGGGGGCTGCCAATACGGGTACGCGAAGGGAGCCTGCTATCTGGATGCTGGCGATCGCGACGCGGCTCGCGCGATGTTGGGCGCGGTTATCGCGCGTGAGACGCGGCATCCAATGGCGCACGCGGGGGGTGATTCCGGATGGGCAGCCGGTGCCTGCGGCTGCGGACGGGGACACGCCGGAAACCGTCGACTACCCTTTGGCGCGGGGCCGCGCGGCTGGCACACACGGGAGACTCAGTCAGCGCAGTGCGTACAGTGTCCGACGCGCTTAACAGTGCACCGCCGGGGAATGGCGGGCGGTTGCCAGCGCTCGAGCCACTACTGTGCGTGCAGCGCGGGCCTGACGCTTGGGCGCCTGCGTTGGCGGTGTTGCAGATGCGGGCGAGGTGAGCGGCTCCGGCCGCCGCTACTCGCCGCGCCTTCAACCTGCGACTCTCCCGCTCGGCCGGCACCTCGGAACGCCGCAGCATCGTGCCACAGTAGTCCAAGGGGGAATGGCGCAGCGGCACAAGCGGCAAGCCTCATCAGCACGTCGACGTTCTTCCGAACTTGAACTAGGATCCCTCGACCGCCTTCGCGGAGACTCAGGCCATGCCACTGTGCTTTGTGATAATGCCATTCGGCGGGTACTTCGACGGGTACTATACAGACGTCATCCGCCCATCATTGGAGCGTGCTGGTGTGGAGTGCAAGCGAGCCGATGAAATTTATAGCACCCGAGCCATTCTTCAGGACATTTACGACGCGATTCAGTCTGCAGATATTTGTCTAGCGGACGTTACTGACAAGAACCCGAATGTCAGCTACGAGTTAGGTGTAGCACACGCACTTAGAAAGCCCACCATCATTACTACGCAGCGACTTGAAGACGTGCCGTTTGACTACAAGCACCTCAGGATCGTCAAGTACGATCCGATGCGGACTGGCTGGGAGCGACAGTACAAGGACACATTGGCGCAAACCGCCAAGCGTGTGATTGCAGATCCAGACGCAAACCTTGTCTTGAGTCCTCGTGAAACGGCCTCGCGCGAAGTCAGACTGCTTCGCCAGCACTTGCTCGACATCTTTTACGCCGAGGCCCACGACTTAGACAGAACAAACAACGTCTTCGTCGAACCTGATGGAACTTGTTCGATAAAGACCATATGGAAGGGAGTTGCCACACAATCCGGTCTCTATCACCTCTGCCACAACGTTGTGTGCGACGCAGAGGGGCCGATCGAGGTCGTGCGCGCTTACGATAGACTGAACGCGCGTGAACTCGAGCATTTGGAGTTCTCGTCAGGCGCCAATCATTTGTCCTACTTCTTCTTCTTCAAGCAATTCAAGAGTCACGGCCAGACATTCGAGGCGGAAACCGAGGTTCGAGCCCGTCGCTATATCGACATTAATCGGGTGCTAGAGGGCGGTGAAACCCTGATGAGCACCCAAGCCGTTACGAATGGAATCCGATACATCCGGAAGACAGACGTCTTGCATCTTCCCGATGACACGCGCTTCGCATCAGTCGGGGCAGAATACATCAGCCATCCAAGGAGGCATCTGGTCGGAACCCAGGTTCGTCAGACGTTCGCGAACGGTCGGCGTCTTCTGACGCTCACGTACGAAGCCGACGCTCCCTTCCAGCAGGAGACAGGCGCTCGAATTCGACTGCTCAGCTAGTGGTCGTGGCGCTCTTCTAAGTGATTGCGGGTTGATCGTCGGTTCAGGTAAGACGTCAGAAGGCGCATCACGCGAGTCTAGTTCCGGAAACGACAATCCGACTCACCGCAGCCACATCTTGGGCCGTTGCTGCAACGCACTTGGTCCGTTGCGGTGGCCTTCCTAATCGTTGCAGTCGCCTCCCGGCACACTGCAGCTCCCTCCCAGCACCCGGAAGCTCCCGCCTGGCCCGTAGAAGCTACGGACCAGCACGTCGCAGCCACCCACCCGGTGTGTCGCAGCAGCAATCCCGTCAATCGCAGTCACATACCGAACGGCGCGACCGACATTCTAGGTCGCAGCAGTTACCGACCAGTGAATCGCAGCAGCAATCCCAACATTTGCAGGAGCGGTTCTGAATCCGCGCAGGTTCAGCATCCTCAACTATTTGCAGCTGCACGCGATCGGGAAGGCTGATCGCGCGGGTCGGGAGGGTAGGTGCAACGATTCGGAAGGTAGCTGCCGGAGCCCGGAATGTCGCTGCAATCACTCGGAATGCAGCCGCCGAGAGTGGTGACGGTAGGTGCCGCGGGACGGGATGGTGGGTGCAACGCCTCCGGCGGTCACTTGCGCGACCAGAAAATGCAGGTCCGGAGGGTCCGAACGGCCACGATTCAGAACGTTCAGGACTTTTCAGCGATCCGGGAAGGACTTCCTGGGGGTGCGGGCGCGAGGATGCGTGCCCAGGAGGTTCGTGATGAAGAAGGTGCAGCGTTTCAAGTACGAGATGTTCGTTCGTGTCCGTGATTTCGGTGCCGCGCACGCGTCGCTCTTTCCCGAGGGCAGCGTGGGCGGCAGCGCCATGGCGCGGGTGCTGGCGGCGGCGGCGAAGTTCGAAGAGCAGATGAAAGACCACGTGCTGAGCAGCGGCGAGGCCCGGCGCGTGAAGGCCACCACGCGGAACGCGGTATTCGAGCAGCTGAAGACCATTGCCGCGGCGGCGCGGCGGTTCACGCGGGCGGAAACGGGCGTGAATCCGTTCGTGCTGCCCACGCGGCGGAACCTGGCCACGGTGCTCTCCACCGCGCGTGCGTTCATCGAATCCGCGTCCACGCGCCAGGCCGAGTTCGAGAAGTTCGGCCTGCCGGCCACGTTCATCGCCGACTTCAGGGGGCAGGTGGACCAGCTGCAGCAGGCGGCCGACGTGCGGCTCAGCGCGAAAACGGCGCGCAGCAAGGCGCAGGCCGGCATCAACGTGGCGCTGGCGGATGGACTCGACGCCGCGCGCGACCTCGACGTGGTGGTGGCCATCGCCACGAAGCAGCCGGACCCGGCCACCTACGCGGCGTGGACCACGGCGCGTCGCGTGGAGGGCCAGAACCGCCCGCCGGCGGCGGCCGAACAGCCGCAGTCACCCGCGCCGGTGGCGCCCACCGAACCGGTGGCGTCCGTCCCCACGCCTCCCGCGCCGCCCACGCCAGTGCCCGCGCCGGTGACGCCGATCGGTGAGCTGGAGAAGGCGTCGTGAGCCGTCCGCGCCCTCATCGCTAAGGAACGCGACACCGAGCACTAGATCACGGCCAGGGCGGGGCGCCACGCGGCGCCTCGCTCTGTGAGCCACCCGCACCACATCCCCGCAAATCGGCTTCGCACGAAAGGTTGTGCCCGTCATACCTCGCGCACATGAAGGTCGTGGCCCGAGCCCTCCAACTTGGCGAAGGTGGAAGACTACAAGCAGCTGCAGCGCCGCATGACCTTCGGCCTCACCCCGGTGATGGATCTCGAGGCCGAGGACGGCGCGTCCGCCCGTAACACTGTCGTTACGGTGCTCGGCACCGACCCGAAGGACCCGACTAACCTGGGCACCGTGCGCCGCGAGATCCATGTGGCGCCGCTCGACCCTAGGACGGACGCGCAGTGCCTGTATCCCGCCACCATCCTGCATTCGGGATTGCTGCCCGCGTCCGACGCCGCCGAGGGTGGCATTTCGTTCGCAGGAGGTTCGCCTACCGGCTAGGACAGCAACTGCCCGTGCTGCATGCGGCCGGGAAGGTGGATGCGGCGGTGCTGAACGCCGCGGAGTACTTCGTCACGGTGCACCCAGGGGAGTCGATGCCGGGGGTGCGGGCGGGGCGGCCCGCGCCTCGCAAAACAGCGCTCCATCGCCTCCGCATCCGCCCTCGCCAACAACGGACCTCCCCTCCTGGGGAGGGGCGCGAGGTTCAGATGAGCCAGGAACGCCGGTATCGAAGCGCATCCGTGCTCGGTCCCAATGCGGCGGCAGGGGAACCCGCTAGTCGCTACGCTGATTCCGTCCTAGAGACCGGCGCTCCGTCGAGGCATGTGTCTGATTCTGCCATTGAGCGAGCTCCAAGCAACGCCTGTGATGCGGTGCAAAGACAGCGCCGCATCGTGAACGGAATCGAACACGATGCGGCGAGCAAGCGCTCAGATCTGTTGCGCGATCTTCGCCGCGACAGCCCGGAATCCATCCTTGGTCGGGTGAAGTTCGTTGGCCCAGTCGTCCTTGTAGGATGCGCTCTGCGAAAGCGTCTTGCGAAGGTCCACGTACTTGACGTGCCCGAACTGCGCCATCCCGCTCACCTGCTGCAGCATGACGTTGAACGCGTCGATGAGATCCCGGACGATCGCTCGGTTCGCCGTGAGGTTGACGTAACCCTTCTGGTGTAAGCCTGGTTGCAGCCACGGACCAGGAAGAAAACCCCATCCCCCCAGGAACCCACGGCCATCGGGGATCGCGTAGTCGTAGCCATGAAGGAGGATCGGAATCGGTCTGTCGAGATATCGCTTCGCGATCTCCGTGACGCCGCTCAGCAGGAATGTGTAGGCATTGCGGAGGCGAACGTCGATGACTCCGCGGACGATGTCGGCATTGAGTGGAGGCAGCCCGGAAAGCACGTGGTTGACCAGGAGCGCAAATTCTTCGCCGGCGATGTCGTTGCCGCCACCGGAGAGCAGGATCGCATCTGGTACTCGGCCCTGCCTGAGCAGCTTCTCGAGAAGACGAGCGAAATCGTCGAACTGCCCAACGCCGTACGCCATGTCCTCCACTGTGTCGCCTTTGTGGGCGACCGACTCGACGTCGAATCCGTGCTCGTCTTCGAGCATGCTCAGGACGTCGTTCAGGGGATAGTCGAACCAGGAGTCGCCCTCGGCAATCAGCAGGCCGGAGGCCGCTGGCGCTTCAAGCATTCGGCGCGTGCGAACAGGAATCTCGGCGCGGGCAGTTCGAGCTGCCCGCCTCCGCACAGCCTCCGGCACTGGCGCCTCTCGGCGCTTGCGTCGCACGATCGCCCTCCGACGGACGACCTCTGCAGCGAGTGCCCTACCACGTTCTGCGGCTTCTTGCAGCTGCGCAGAGCCACTGCTGGACGGCGTGCGCCTTCGCTTCGTCTTGGCCATTGACCCTCCCCGTGCGCCTTCGTGACGCTCACCGTATTAGACGGCCAAGCATCTCAAGTTTCGCCCCGACGTCCAAAGGGCGCTGCTCGGGTGCGGACGGAGAAGTCAAACGCTACGACAAGAACTTGCTAGCCTTCTCCAGGAGCGCGGAGCCCGGCTGGCTCTTGGTCGTCTTGGCTTTGCGAACCACTGCTCGCAATTTCTCAAGGTCGGGGTCAAGAGACTTCGAATCGTCGATGCGCTTGACGCGCTCCTTCGTCAACAATCTCGCCAGTTCTCGACCAGCGTCGCGCCTGTCCAGCTTTGAACCTGCCATAGCTCACCCGTCCCCATTCTACTCCCTCTCAGCGGGCCGGCCGCCTCGAGCCAGAGTGTCCAGGTACAGCGAACGGATGAACGCCTGCAAACACGGGGAAATATGCGTGTTCGTCGTCGATGCGTCCATCGATGGTCTTCTCGACGCCTGACCGGCTCACGAGGCTCAGAACGCAGGCGTCGTCCCCAGGCCCGAGCGAAAGCTCCCGCGGGCCGTAGACGGCATCTCGCCACAGTGCAATTGTTGTACTGCGATCGGGACCGCTGTCAGTGCCCTCACGGCGGCTGCGGCGAGCCATGCCCAAGCTCGTCATCGACAGCACTGACGTGCCCGGATCCTCGGCCAGCACGGAGGCATACCGAGCTGACCACCGCTCCTTCAGTTGGGGGCCGTCCATGAGCAGTGCGAACAGAATGTTCGGCCCCACCGCGCGAATCACCTCTGCGACGGGGTCTTGCCTGGCAAGGTCCTCGCAGATCAGCACGCACAGCGTGAGCCACGACCCAAGCGTGACGAAGTTCACTTCGCGGGGGCCGACGAATATCCTCTCCCAGCAATCTCGTGAAGCCGGTAGCCGTCCCCCCAACGCATACTGCAGGATCTGATCGCGGTTCAGGCACCAACGATGGTGCTTCAGCTGGGTATGGCGCATCGACTCTAGGACTCGACCGTGTCGAAGAGCGGAAGGGGCGTTTGCCAAGCCCGCCAACTGCATGACACACTGATTCACAGGCATCTTGCCGTCCGGCCCGCCTCGGCCTCGCACACCAGCGATTAGAATCGCACCAGCCCGAGTCACGACCCGCTCGATAGCCGCGTACTGATCGGGTGCAAGTGCCATCTCGGGGAATACGACACCATGAATCGCGGTCGCATGTTTGCGCGACGCTGCAAGAGCTCGCGACACGCGTCTTGCGATGTCGTTTGGAGCCTCCCGAGCCGACGGTTCGTAGTCAAAGTAGCGCGCGGCTGCAGCGCTGTCTTCGCCCCGCATGCCGCGCCGTGATCCTGCAAGCGTGAAGTCTGAAGATTGCACCTCGGTTGGCCACGGAAGCAGCAGCAGGTTGAGGACATCTAGCGTGCCCTCGGCCGGGCGATACGGCCCCATCCAGCGCGCCTGGATCTCTGTAGCTGAGTAGAGCGCGAGGTTGTGAGAGAGCGAGCGAATCGTGCATCCGACCTGCGGCGTGTGTTGCTTGGGCAGGACAGCTAACGTCTCAGGAGGAATCGTCAGACAATAGCTACGCCAGTCGTTCTGCTGCTGAAGGGCTTCGCCCACGCCGAGAAACGGGTCCTCCGGATCGATGCGGACACCAAGTCCTTTGCACGCCTCGTCGCTTGACACGCACAGCCCGCATGCAGCCGCTACCACCTCTGGATCGGAGGCCGCCTTCACGAGCGGTGCGTTGGCGTGGCTGCGAAACGCGCCCCACCACCGCTTCACCTCATCCGGGCAAGCCTGACGCAAGTGGGGACCGGAGGTCTTGGTGCTTAGTGCATCAGACAGCACTCGGCGCCACTCCTGACCGACGACGCCGTAGGGGCGGTCAACCGATCGGCCCGAGAACTCCCCGTTCACGAAGCCGGCGTAACCACCGGTGCGGCGAAGGAACGCGGCGCTGATGGCAAACGCATCTGGCGGCCACACCGGTATCCAATCGCCGGACACCTCCGCGCCGATATGGTGCAGCCAGCTTCCTAGCGTGCCTGACACTGGAACGAAAGGGATACTTCTGGAAGGCGGTTCCGCTGAGGTTCCCTTTGCGCGGGCTCGGCGGCGATTGGTCGGTCGGATGCGAACGGTCATTTGCTACGCGAAGCCTTCGCTCGCTTCGCCGAGCTCTTCGTCGCCCGCGAAACACGCTTCGGGTACACCGACGCCGCGAACCTATAGTCGACGGCGTTGATATCTCTGCCGCCTGCGATGGCCTTCCCGTTCTTCGTGATGGTAGCCGGGACGTGGTAGCACATGATCGACAGTGGATCAGCCTCTGTCGTGCCCATGACGGACTTCTCAGAGAGCGGGGTCAACACCTGTTCGAGCGTCTCTTGGCGGCTCCAACCTTGCGTGCGCTCGTAGAACGCAAATGCCTTCCTCCGGTTGATGCGGTCGACAAGTGCACCCCGCATGTGCTCGTGGTCAAATCCCAAGGTGTGCCCGGCCTCGTGGCGGACCACCCTTCGAAACTCGCCTTCGGAGGTGCTCATCGTAAAGCCCTCGAGGTTCATTGTCGGTTCATCGTCATCCACGCCGAGGATCTCCGTCCCGACGTACGACCAGAACCCTCCGTCTCTACTACCTGTCAGCCGGGCGATGCGCACCTGGCCAACGCCACGAGTCTCGGTGAACGCGATGTTGGCTGTCTTCTGCCAGGCGTTCATGTGAAGGACGATTCGTTTGCGCAAATCGGCCGGTGGGTTGTCCAGAAACGACACGGTAAGCCGAACTCCCGTGACGGGCCATCGGTTCCCAGTGACAAGTACGAGTCGCTTCGGGCCACCCCGCCGACCCGCAGGTGTGCGCAAGACCTGACGGGACGGCGCGGCATTTGACGGGTTGAGCTCTATCGCGCGGGCCCTGGCTAGCGCCGCCCGCTCGGAGGACAGTGCCTTTGGAACACAGGTGTTCGTCATCATCAGCGCACCCTGAAGCGATAGTCCCCGTAGTGAATGTAATCACTCCAGTCGCCGGAGCCTTGATTCTTCACGGCCGTCCGCGCCATGAGCAGGGCCTCTCCAAGCGAGGAGCCACGCAACAGCCATCCGTAAAACGTCGCGCTGAACGTAGCGGCGGACCGGTCGCCAACCGGCCAATACGTCCCAATGAAGTTGGCAACGCCCCCACGGAGGAATGCCTCTGCAGGCGCGACGCGCTCACTTCGTAGGTCGGTCTTCGGCATCCTGAGCTGACTCCGCATCTTGCTTGAAGCTGTAGATTGCTTTCTGATCTTGCCCGACTCGCAAGCGTTGAAGAAGACCAGCTTCGGTAGGTTGCCGACCGAGCTTAAGTCGGCGCCAGTGAGCGCTACTCCGCCGTGGCAGAGCAGGCCGGATCTCTCCGGGACCTCAGAGTCGAAGAACGCGTGCCCACAATAGTGAACGATGTCGTATCGGCTGGACCTCAAGGCATCGAGCAGAACTCTCCGCGTAGCCTCCGAGCCCCGGATGATAGTCAACTCGGAGTCTGAGCGGGCCTCGAATAGCGCAGCCAGCCGCTCCCCCTCGCGCTCTGCGCCAGGCAAATCGCGCGTCGGATTGACAACCAGGAGCACACGAACTCTGGCGCCCTGCGGACGCTCTTCCAAGTACTTAGCCACCGACAGGTTGTCCGTCATGTAGCGCCGGCTCATACCCTGATCGGAGCGAGTGAGCCCTCCCCGCGCTGGTTTGCCGCCCAACGCCGGAGCCCAGCCATCAACGCGCAGCGTCTCCCAAGGAAGCCTCGAAGACGGACCGTCGTGCACCACCACTACATGGCGATTGCGGGACCTTTTCAGGACATTTCGGATCGGAGCAGGCAGGATCTTCCGGCTGAGAAAGTCCCCCAGCTGCGAGCACGCGCGTTCCGACAACGCTCCCTCCGCGGTCCGGTTCAGGGCGGCGTTCAGCGTGCCGATCTTGAGGATGCTTGAACCCGTCAGTATGGCCGCCTTGGCCCCAGCGCTCAGCAGCGACGAACTGAACTCTATGTCGGTCGTTGTCTGGCGCTCCCTCCGAACGATGAGATACACAGGATCCTGGCGTGTAACTGGCGCTTGGCGCGCAGTTGGCGCTTCGACGATCGTAGGCTCAGGAGACGGGGCTGGCAGCTCCGTGAAAGTGACCTCGACGTCGTCAAATAGAGGCGTTCCAGAGAGTCGAAAGAGCTCCGCGCGAAGCTGAGCATACCTCTCCCGGTCAAGCTCGCAGAGCGTCACGCGGCGAAAGCTGTGGTCGACATCAGCGTCGAGCTTGCCACGAACAAATCCTTTTAGAAGATTGCCGAGCAATGCGGCGATGTTGTGACCCGAATTGCCACCGAACAGGACAGTGGCGAAATCCTCGACCCGCGTGCGCACGAACGTCCGGATGACCTGTTCCGCCGCCATCTGCTGCACGTCGTCGTTGAACTGATCAAAGTACCCCAGCCCGGCAAACAGAACCATGTCCGCCCGCAGGCGTGATCGACTGGCCGGCAACAGGAACACTTCTCCGACGCCCCCGGAGAACATGCGGCGCCGCATAAATTCTGCTACGGCGCCATCAAGCCGCGAATCAACGAATGCCGCCGCGCCCGTTGGCGTGACGGCAGCAAAGATACCTAGAACGTAGGCACGCGCACTCACTTGGGCGATGTTGCAGTTAGCGATCTGGATCTCGAGGCGATGTTGACGCGCGCGACCCACGACCATCCGGTTCCATGGCTCGTGCGAGGTCGTCACAGGTTTAGCAGCCTTCGTCCGTCGCGATTGCGCCCCAACGCGAACCTGCCGATCTAGGCTGCGGCTCTTCAGCGGAAGAGGCGCTCGAAAGTCTCCATGAGTCCGGAGTGAACCGTTCACGCTTGTCGCCATCGACCCACGCTCGGACGCCCTAGTCACAGTCCCTCCAATTCTCCATCAGCATGGCCACCATCTGGTCTCAATAGACGACCCCAAGACTGCGACTTTTCGGTCAGACTGGAGCACGCGACGGAACAGCGGGAGCAGGCCGACCAAAGTCCAGCCTTTTCGCCGAGCCGTTCCGCCACTCCCGCCACTGATTCAACTCGCCATAAGCTGACGTGACGAAGACCCAGCGCCAAAAGCTGAGACATCCGGACGCGACGGCATCGGTTGACGCCCTCGTTCTTTATGTAAAGTTCCTAAGGCTACTCAGGACTTGCTTGACGTCACTGTTCTTTATATAAAGTCGCTCCAAGGCGCCCTTGGCAGCGACGACCTTGGTGCGGAGGTCTACAATGTCGCTCTCGAGCTTGACGTTCTTATCTTCCAATCGTCTGGCTCGATCTTCGAACTGCCGAAGCTGAATCCGAAGCAGTGTCTCATTGCGAGACGTGTATCCCAAGACGCTATCGCTGGGACATTCGAAATGCTTGGCATTCTGAAATCGCGTCATCAGTCCATCAACCGCTCGACCAATGTAATCAATCACGGCAGTTGCTTTATCAGCATTCGGCGGAGCGGTGCGGTCATCGCACATCCAGGCCATTAGACTACCAGCATGTTCGCCAAAGTCTTCGCGCCGGTGCATCAGTTGCATGCACAGATCGATAAGACACACGAAGATTGCCAAATTGCGATTGACGGCCTTCAGTATGCGCTCTGTGCCTGGAGTCGTCTGCACGACGGACATGGCAATCGCCCAAGTCCGTCCCAGTAAGTACTGGTGATCCTTAAGTTCGACTTCGGATGCGAACGCGCGGCCATTTGTGGGCCCCCAGAATGACGGACCGCCTGACTCGTCGCTGAGCTTTAGCGACGCAATTTGGCGAGGCGTGTAAACGTCTTGATCGCGAAACTCTTCGTCCGACCAAATCTTCTCCAGTAATCGAGCCACTCGCGCTACGTTGGGGAGAATGACGCCGGCATACTGCACCGTGCTCATTACAGCCACCATGGCCTCAAACTCGTTGTCGAGTTCCGCGTGGCGACTGACTTCATCAGAGCTGGTGTTGGCGGTGAAGAACAAAGAGTATAGAAGGCTCACGCCCAGGGAAAAGAAATCAGTCGCCATCGACCATTGCCAGATCGGGAACGTCCGGGACACTGACAGCACCCGGTCTTTGTCTTCAAAGGCGTCGGCCGACAACGGTACAAGAATCCTGTTGTTGTGGACCAGCCACGCGAGCTGTCCGGCAATCGTAAACCCTTGGGGTCCCTCCCGCCATCCGTCCACTTGAAAAACGAAATCTCGCACGCGAATCCGGTCACCGGCCTTCCACTCACTAACGCTACCCCTCGAACCGCCTTTGAGAACATCTTTCATCTGTTCCTGAACTGCCGCGACAAGGTCTCCACCACGGTCAAACAGGTCCGATCGATAACCAACATGGAGAATCCAGTGGCCGTCAGCCCGCCTGATCACCACCGTGTCGCAGTTCTCCCGCTCCCGCCCGACGCGTCGTTCTACGGGATAGAACGGCGATTGTCTTGCTTCAGCGACGGCGACTCCAATAAGCGTCTGACCGGGGTCATCGGTTGGGACGGGGTTTCCTATAGCGCCAGCGAGGCCACTATACGAGGCATAGTCGATCAAGGCATAGTCGCCGGAGACTGTGGGATCCCCAGCGTACATGACGTTGGCTGGGCGCAAGTCGCCGTGAACGAAGCCCCGGTGGTAAAGAGAGACAAGGCCCCGTGCAAGCTGCGTAGCCAATGCGCAGTGATCGTCCCACTGCCATATGCCGCGCTGATTCTTCCGCACAGCTTGCTCCAGGGTGCCTGCCCGCCAGAAATACACTGGGCTGGGCAGTCCCAGGTACCATCGATCCTCAGAGAAGCCAGTCTGCTCTCGGCCCGGCTGTTGTTGGACTAGCAAGAACGCCTCGCCCGCCGCCAACGCCTGTGGCACCTGAGAGGAGCGTCTAATCACAACCGTCGACGTAAGCGCTTCATGCCCGCCCTGGCACAATTCGACCGCACTCCGCCAGACGTCTATCGTCAGCCAAGCCGCAAGTGCCTCAATATGCGGCGTGAACACCATCGCGCCCTGTGCAATATCCGCAGATACTAGGCAGAAGCGAGGTTTTAGCTCTTTGGAGAACTGAACCAAAACCGCCTCTTGCTTCCCCGCCGCGTACGAGACGGAACGCAATAGGGAGCGTCCACCAAAGTCCAGAGACGTGAGTCCGGGCTGCGCTACGACAAGGCCGGCGTTGCGAATTTCGTAGTCGGTTAAAGAGCAAACATAGTGATTCTCGCGGTCAGTGTCGGCAAGGAGACGAGGAATCTTCAGTGCCCGAGGTGTTCGATCAAGCGCTTTGATCCTTGCAACAAAGCCCAGTGCGCCTTCAAAGACAGTATCAGAGAGAAAGCCGCGCTCATCTACGTCAACTCGGTAATCAGCAATCGGAATCTCTGGCACAGCAATCTCCTAACGAGACAGATCTGCGCGCTGGGCCGCGGCGGGCAGCCCTTGCAAGCGCGCCGATGCGATACGGCGTTGTTTCTCGAACACACTAAGCGTCTGGCGCGATGAGTCGAAAGATATTCTGAGAACGCGGACAGGCTCTTTGGCAAACTCACGCTCAGGAAACAGATAATGAACGTCCCTAGACGGATGCGCGACAGAGAAGGCTGCGGTCTTGCGGTCGGTTTCAACGAGATCACCTAGGATACTTACAAGATTCAATGAGTTGCCGAGAGCGTCAAAGGTGACCAATAGATCTTGCCCAAGGCGTTTGGCCGAAACCCGGTTTCTCAAAGAAGTCCATTCGTGCTCACTCAAGGAATCTGGAGCGGGGAGATTGAACACCCACTCTAAGAGTGCGAACGGAGAGCCCGACAGATCTATGCGGGCGCTGTCAGGGACCGCCGAGGCGCTGTGTTCAAGCGAAGGCGACGCGAGCTCGTCGACTAGAGACGAGTAGAACTCGTCGTGGGAACTGTCGTAGAAGATGGCTTGCACTCCAAGGGCCGAGAGTCGCGATTCTTCATCGGCATCGCCGGCGAGTCGCCGAAAGGCAAAGTGCTCCTGAGCAAAGTGGCCGAGTCGAAACCTTAGGTCCGCCAAAATGCGCGTGGGGGCATCCTCGTCCGCAAGGCTGCACCCGAAGAACACCATCGACCGGCAAGTCATGAGGTGAGTTAGCAGCTGGCGAACCAGGCCAGGCTGAGAATAGGCCTCGTGATACTGCCTACTGGTGGCCACCAAGCCGCGATCGAGCTCAAATGAGCCATGAAGCTTGATCAATACCGGCGATGACGCGCGACTATCGACGGCAAAGAGCTGCTTATACGTCTGCTCATCAATACTAGAGCCCGTGTAGATGTCATCTAATACTGGCGCCAGTGCGAGTTCGAGCAGGGGGTCGTAGTTGGTTGTAACGATGATCCCGGACCGTAGGTGACACATCCGAGCCAGCGGCGATGTCGCGATGGCGACGTCGTGCTGTGGCGGCGCGAAGCGACGGCGGAGGTAGTCACGAAGCCAATCGCCCTCTGAGTAGTGCTCAAGGAACGCGGCAAACGTAGGAGAGAGAGCTGACGCCGGCTGTGGCGGTCGCGCGTACTCACGGACTTCGGAGCAGAGCCCTTGCCACGACGGATATCCGGCGAAGAGGCTCATGCCCGCTCCTACGTATGGCACCGCGGAGCGATGGGCAACCCGGGTACGCAGGCGTTCAAAACGCTCCGCGCTTACCGGGTCTAGCCTGCTCACGAAAGAATTCGCAGTACGAGCCAAATGCCCCCCGTGGAAGAGACACCGTCGACGCCCCTAACGGCCAGCGGCGTGCCTACTCAGGCCAGGAACAATAGCCGAAGAGTGATGATTTGCACCATGGGCTAGCGGACAGACCCGGGCGTGCCGAAATCGGTGGCGCCCCGGACGTGACCCGGCGTGCAGCGGACCGCCAGGCGCTGGGTTCGCATCGGCCGTCAGCGCCGGCCTCCAGGCCTTGTGTAGGCAGCGGTAGGGACGCGACGGGGCCATTTCTGTCCCGCCGATTCCTGCGTGTGACGGCTACTCTGCCGGGCAACGTGTGCACGCCGCCTAGTCCGACGCCTTGTGTGGTGGTTCTGACCCGTCGAACCCATCAGCGGCTCGGACCTCGAACGCTCCGCCCAAACCAAGCGAGCTGGGACTGTCGATTTGTTGTAGGTTTACGCTCGCCCCACGATCTGGGAGTCGATATGCCTGCACGACGCGCGCTTTGGTCCCTGGTGATGCTACTCGCGCTGGCCACGCCCGCGGCCGCCCAACGGACGTGGGTGGAAGCGAAGGGGCCCAACATCACGGTGATCAGCGACGCCGGCGCCAGCCGGGCGCGCGACGTACTCTGGCAGTTCGAGCAGATCCGCGAGGCCATCACGCGCACGTTCCCGTGGGTGCGGGTGGCGTGGTCGCGGCCACTCCTGGTGCTGGCCGCGCGCGACGAAGCGTCGATGCGGGAGCTGGCGCCGCTCTACTGGGAATCGGGCGACCGGAAGGGCGTGCCCGGGGTGCTGGCCGACGGGCGCGATCGCGCCTACATCGCCATTCGCAGCGATCTGAAAGCCGAAGACCGCGAGGGCGTGAATCCCTATCAGACGGTGTATTGGGCCTACGTGGCCCAGGCGCTGCGCGAGACGTCGCCGAACCTTCCCCCGTGGATTGTTCGGGGTTTGGCGACGGCCCTGAGTAACACGTTGGTGCGCGAGAAGGAGATTCAGGTGGGCCGCGTCCCGCCGGGCAGCCTGAACTGGTTGCTGACGCATCCGCGGCTCGAGCTGCGCGACGTGGTGACGCGGACCACTGAAGCCACGAGCGCGGCCAGTTCAACGGACCTCTTCACCTACGACGCGTGGGCCTGGGCGCTGGTGCACTACCTGGCCTGGGGAGAGAAGGGCGCGAACGCGCCGTTGTTCGACAAGTTCGTGACCGAGGTGGTGAGCGGGCGCGATCCGGTGCAGGCAACCGAGGCCGTGCTCGGTGACGTGTCGCGCTTCGAGACCGGCCTCAACGTGTACGTCCACGGCGAGATCTTCCCCTTCCTGAAGTTCTCCACGGCGGCGACGCTCGCGCGCGACGGGTTCGCGGTGCGCGACCTGCCGGCGGCCGAGGCAGCGGCGGTGCGGGCCTCGTTCCATGTGGCGATGAATCGTCCCGCCGAAGTCCGGACCCTCGCGGCCGAAGCCAGCCGGCTCGCGGAAGGCGCTGGCGACGAGGCGCTGGCGCTGCTGGCCGAACGGGAAGACCCGGGTCCGGGGCTCGTGACGCTCTTCGAACGCGCGGCCTCGCGGCCCACGTCGTCGTGGTACGCGTCGTATCGCGCGGCCACCTTGATGCGCGTCACCGAAGGCATGACGTCGCTGGCGCACATGGAATCGCTGCTCGAGCAGGCCACCGCGAAGAACCCGATGGCCGACGATGCGTGGGCGCGTCTTGGCGGGGTGAAGGCGGCGTTCGATCGCGACGCGCCGGCTGTGGCCGCCGCGGAGAAAGCCGTGGCGCTGTCGCCCGGTTCGAGCAGGTATCACCAGATCCTCGGGTCGATCCTGGCCCGTCAGGGACGCGACGCCGATGCCCGCGCCGAGGCCGGGCGCGCCATGGCGCTGGCGCGCACCGCCGACGAACGGTCCGCCGCGCAACGCGTGCTGGCCGACCTGGCGAAGGCGGCCGCCGCGGCCGAGATTCGTGCGAAGGGCCCAGAGGTCGAGCGCATGATCAATGCATGCGACGCCGATGCGTCGGCATGCGCGGCAGCGCTGCCGATCATCGCCGCCGATTGCGACACCGGCCTGAAGCGAAGTGCCGTGGCGTGCGCGTTCGCCGGTCATATCGTGGATGACGGCCGTGGCGTGCCGGAGGACATCCCGCGAGCCGTGGCGCTATACACGAAGGGATGCGACGGCGGCTACGCTCCATCGTGCTGGCGGCTGGCGTCGCTGCGCGCCATCGGGCGCGGGGTGCCGAAGGACTTGCCGGCCGCACTGCGCGTGCTCGAGCCCGCGTGTCAGCCCAACGGCCGCGAGGCCTGTGCGCGGCTGGGGTACGCGCTTGCGTCGACCGGCGATCTGGCGGATCTCGCCAAGGCGCGCACGGTTCTTACGGCCAGCTGCGACGGCGGCTACGCGCCATCGTGTGAGCTGTTGAAGCGATTGCCGCCGCCGCAGTGAAGACGGGCTGGGCGCAATCTGACGGACGCGGACTGTGGCCACGGACGGGCCAGGTGGATGTAGACTCCTGCACCAGCCCGTTGGCCCGAGGCGTCGACATATGGCCAAGTCCTCGATCACGACCCGCATGGACGCTGTTGAGCGGCTGACTACGCTCTTCAAGCTAGAGAGACAGGTGCATCTGGTCGTCACAGGCCTGTCGCTTGTGATGCTGCTGACAAGCACCGGCGTCCTGATCTGGCGAGGAGCCGCCGGTCCGGCCGAACTCGGTGCGATGTTCGGATCCTCCGGCTTGATAACGTACTCGGCAAGCCGACTCCTGTTCATGTGGAATCAGGCGCTGAGACTGCTGGCGGGCGACGACCTGGAGGAACGGTGATGACTGGCTCCACGGTCAGCGTGTCGAAGAGCACCAGTCTCACTTCTGCCTTGGGCGCCTTGATGGCCCTCGTGGCTCTGGGGTATTCGACGTACTCGCTCGCGTCGCTTGAGAGACAAAAGGCGGATGCGGCGAATCAACTCGTCGCGCTGACCGAGCAGGCCAACGTGGCGAGGAAGGATATCGAACTGCAACGGGCAGAGCTCGATAGAGTCCGGCGAGATGCGCAAAGCGCACGCCAAGCGGTGGCAGCGTCACGGGCCGCGATCAACGCGTTTCACGCGGGACGGATAGACGATGCGGTGAGGTTGTACGACGAAGCGCTCGGTCCAGACCCCAACAATGCATATCTACAGAACCTCAGGGCGTACAGCTTGTTCAGGTTGGGGCGCCTGAACGAGGCCATCGACGGTGTTCGGAAGAGCATCGAGGCCGATCCGCTCTACGCGTGGGCCTACTTCGATCTGGCGCGCTTTCTATGTGCGAGCGGTCCTGGCGGGCTGGACGAAGCGAGCAAAGCCGTCAAGCGAGCGGTTGAACTTCGCCCCGACATGACCGAGATCATGAAGAAGGACGGAGAGTTTCAGCGTCTCTGCAGGGAGAGGTTTCCCTAGCAATCCCCTTGGACGCAACTCCGCCTGCTAGCGGGCGACTCGCCTCCTACCGCTCTCGCCGATACCGCATCGCCACCGCGCCACATCGCAGCGGGTTCGCCGAGATCAGCTCGAGCTTCCGCGTCGCCGGCAACCCACCCTCGAACAGCGTCGGCCCGTGCCCCGCGATCCGCGGGTGCACCAGAAACAGGTACTCGTCGATCAGATCCAGGCGGTCCAGGGCGGTGGCCAGCTTGCCACTCCCGAGCAGCACGCCGGCCGGAGTCGCGTCCTTCAGCGCCTGCACGCCCGCGCGCAGATCGCCGGTGATGTGGTGGCTGTTGTTCCACGGGAACTCGGTGCGCGTGGACGACACCACGTACTTCGGCTTCGCCTCGAGCTTCTCGGCCCACTCGCGCGTGGCCGGCGGCGCCGGCTGCTCGCCGCGCGCCACCAGCGGCCAGTAGCTTTCCATCATCTCGTAGGTGGTGCGGCCCCACAGCATCGCGCCGGCGTCGTCCATGAGGCGCGTGAAGAACGTGTGCGTCTCGTCGTCCACGACGCCCTCGCGGTGGTCGACGCAGCCGTCGAGCGTGATGTTGAGGCAGAAGGTCAGGAGGCCCATCGATCGAGTCTACCGGGCTGGACCGAGGAGCGCGGCCCTGCGACTGCTCGGCAGTGGCGAACTGATGGGATGGATCGCGAATCAGCGCTATAGGCGATGAGCGCGATGCTGCGCCATGCGCGCCACACGGAACATCTCATCCGAAAGGGAACCGACCATGGCTCAAAACGAGGTCTCGCACACCTGCGGGACAAAGAAGATCACCTACCCGGCGGGCTCGACCTTCGTCTGCGTGTGCCCGGCCAACGGCAAGTGCACGTGGACGGTGATCCTGAGCGATGGCACCGTGTTCTCGGGCACCGAACTGAAGTCGCCCACCACGCCGCCCAAGCCGCCGCATGTGGCGATCGACGGCAACCTGTCCCTCGCGGCCGTGGCGTTCCAGCGCGTGCTGAAGCGCCGCGTGGTGGTGCCGGCGGACCTGCGGAACACGAAGCTGTCGAAGAAGCACTTCAAGGGCACGGCTCGCGAAGTAGCGGCGATGCTGGGCCTGCAGGTCACGACCAGGCCCGCGTAGGCGGCGTGACGTCGGCGACTCTCCTTCGACGCATTACGTATCGGCGCCTCCGGTACGAGTCGCGAAGGGGAGTCAACGATGACCGCGCTGATGTCGAGATCGCTCGTGGGACTGTGTGCCGGGCTCGTCGCCTTGGCCGTGTGTGTCGTGGCGGCTCAGCCTCAGACCCGGCCCCAGCTCGCCCCTGGGGCCGTCCGCCCCGCCGGTCAGATCGCGATCGCACCCGCGCCGCCGTGCAGCGCACAGAAGATGGCGGCGGTGCGCGCACCGGCTACCCGAGGCGCCACGCCCGTCGCCGGCGCCGACTTCGAGTTCATCGACTGTTCCCTGACCTTCGATCCCGGCGACACCCGGCCGGTGACCAAGCGGCTGGTGTTCGAGGGATCAGCCGCCAACGGCGTGATGGTGAACTGCAACGGCGTCACCATCGACGGCGGCCCCGGCTCGCCCACCTACAACCCCGCCGAGCCGTGGAACATCGTGGAGATTCGCTCGAAGCGATTGGACGACACCGGCCTGCGCTGGTCGCGTCCCACCGGCGTGACCTTCAAGAACAATTGCAGGATCAAGGGCTCGGTCATCGTGATCGGGATCGGCGGCGTGCCCACGACCACCCCGGGTTACGCGACGCTGGCGCGCAACAGCGCGCCGCGCAACGTCGTCTTCGACGGCGTGACCATCACGGGGGTGCGGTGCGCCGAGGCACGAGCCGGCGATCCGCAGTGCCTGCCGCTCTACCTGTTCACCGGCGTCAACGAGTTCCAGTTACTGAACTCCACGATCAACGGCGTCACCGGCGGCCCGAACATCTACATCGACGACCTGGCGTTCAGGAACACGATCCGCAACAACCGCATCGAGGCCTCGAATCAGCCGGGCGGTAAGGCGCGCGAGGTGCTGGCCATCGACAGCGCCAGCGAGAACCTGATCGTCGACAACTTCTTCTCGTCCCTGGAAGACGGCGGCATCTACCTGTATCGCAACTGCGGCGAAGACAACTCGCCTCGGCTCGGCAAGCCGACGGACAACGTCATCATCAACAACGTCTTCTTCTACGACAAGTACGACGGCGACAACCCCAGCGTCTTCGTGGCGCAACGGAACGGCCGGGACACGAAGAAGACCGACTGCCCCGACAACTTCTTCGACCTGGCGCGATCCAACGCGGTGATGCAGAACCAGGTGTTCAAGCTGCCGGTCGACGACGTCACCCTCCCGAATCCGCTCGGCGGCCCGCCGCTGCGCCGGCGCGGCATGATCCGCGTGGGGCATCCCGAGGTGAACACGCCGAACTTCATCGAGCACAACGAGACGGTGACGGCGCAGATCGGCCGCGCGGCCGGCTGCTTCGTGAGCAACGGCTATCCCAACTTCCTGCTCGACGGCCAGTTCACCAACGCCTTCCACGATGCCAACGGCGACCCGCGCTGCACGACCGTCCGCACCACCTGTCGCGATGGCGCGCTGAGCCAGACGGCCGACGCCACGTGCCAGGCGAATCCCGTCGTGTCGATCGACGCCGAGTGCCGCGTGACTGGGAACAACAGCGGTTGCCAGAAGACGGTGTCGGTACCGGCGGGCAAGAGAATCGTCGGGGCCAAGGCGGCCTGCAACCTCGAAAGCGGCGCGGTGTCGACGGCGGAGCTCAACGCGGTACCGGCCAACGTGGTGCAGGTGCTGCGCGCGTCGGACGAGATGTCGCAGGGGCGCTGCACGGTCGGCGACACGAGCATCCAGCGCAGCATGGCCAGCATCAGCGGCATCAACGGACTGAACAGCGTCACCATCGCCTGCCGCGACCACGACGCCAACGGCGGCGATTGCGACATCAAGGTGCGGCTGTTCGTGCGCTGAGCTTGATGGGTGCCGTTTCTCGATCCACGCGCTGACCTGAGCGCCGGCAGTATCATCCCGCCGTGCGAATCATCCCGCTCGTCCTTCTCGCCGCCTGGCTTTCAGGCGGATGGCAGCCAACACCTGAGGTGGTCGAGCGCGGCGCGCTTCGTTTGCACTACGTGCAGAAGGCGATTGGCTACGAGCGCTACACCGTGAGCCGCGATCGAGACGGCCTGGCGCTCGCGGCAGACTTCGACTTCACGGATCGCGGCGGCCGCGTGCAGCTCACCGCGTCGCTGCGTACCGCGGCGGACTACGCGCCGCGATCGCTGACGGCCAAGGGCAAGACTTATCGGTTCGTGAACGTCGACTCGCAGGTGGTGGTGGAGGGCGCCACGGCGACGGTGCGCGCCGACGGACGCGAGCAGCAGGTGCCGGTGACGCCGGCGTTCTACACCGTGGACGGCTACGCGCCGTTCTCGGCGCAGATGCTGATGCTGCGCTACTGGAAGGCGCACGGCCGCCCGCGCGTGATGCAGACGGCGCCGGGCCGGCCCGTGAACGACGTCATCATCGAGCTGCGCGGACGCGACACGATTCGCGGCGTGGCGCTCGATCGCTACGTGGTGGACGGCGTGGTGTGGGGCCGCGAGACGATCTGGCTCGACCAGGCTGGCGTGATCGCCGCCGCGATCACGCGGGCGGGCGGCTTGAGCTTCGAGGCGATCCGCGAGGATCTCGAGCCGGCGCTGGTGGAGTTCGTCGAGCGCGGTACCCAGGATCGCATCGCCGATCTCGAAGCCATCACCACGTCGGTCAAACCGACGCATCAGGGCGACTACGCGCTGGTGGGCGCCACCGTGATCGATGCGACCAACCGCCCGCCCATGAAAGACGCGGCGATCGTGATTCGCAACGGCCGCATCGCCGCGGTGGGCCCGCGCGGATCGGTCACCATTCCTCGCGGCGTCACCGTGGTGCCCGCCGATGGCCTCACCATCGTGCCGGGGCTGTGGGACATGCACACGCACGTCACGCAGGTGGAATGGGCGCCCGTGTATCTCGCCGCCGGCGTCACCACTGTGCGCGACATGGGCAACGAGTTCGAGTTCATCACGGCGCTGCGGCGCGCGGTGACGTCGGGCAAGGCCGTGGGGCCCCGGTTGCTCGCGGCGGGACTGATCGACGGCGGCGGCCCGAATGCGTTCGGCGTCTACGACGCCGCGACGCCTGAGGAAGGCCGCCAGTGGGTGCGCAAGTATCACGACGCCGGCTTCGAGCAGATCAAGGTCTACATGCAGCTGCAGCCGCCGGTGGTCGAGGCGATCTGCGCCGAGGCGCATCGGCTGGGCATGACCGTGACCGGCCACGTGCCGGCGGCGATGACGCTCGAGCAGGTGGTCACCGCCGGCATGGATCAGATCGCGCACCTGCCGATCCGCGGCGAGGCCGGCAGCCCCGAGGTGGTGCAGACCGTTGCGTTCCTGAAGGCGCACGGCACGGTGCTGGATCCCACGCAGTCATGGGGTGAGCTGCTGGGGCACGCGCTCGGCACGCCGATCGCGGCGTTCCAGCCGGGCATCGAGAAGGTGCCGCCGCCGCTGAATCGCCTGTTCTCGAATGCTGGCGCCGCTGACATCGACGCGCCCGAAGCGCGTCGACGCGTCGAGCGCGGGTTGCGCATCGTGAAGGCGCTGCACGATGCCGGCGTGCCCGTGGTGGCCGGCACCGACGAGGGCGTGCCCGGTCACAGCGTGCATCGCGAGATCGAGCTCTACACCGAGGCCGGCCTCACGCCGCTGCAGGCGCTGCAGTCCGCCACCATCGTGCCCGCGCGCGTGATGAAGCTCGACCGCGAGCTGGGCACGATCGAAGCCGGCAAACGCGCCGACCTGGCGATCCTCGAGGGCAATCCTCTTGACGACATCCACAACGTGCGTCGCGTGCGGTGGACGGTAGCGAACGGACGCCTGTACGAGTCGGCCGCGCTGTGGAAGAGCGTCCGTTTCGTGCCGTAATGGTGCGTTGATCGCGGAGCCGTGCCGCGCCCCCGCAGCGTGCGGCTGCCGGGCAGGCGCGCTACCATGCGCGCCATGCACCGCACTCACCGGTTTCTGACCCTCGCGCTCGTCGCCTGTCTGGGTGCGACGGCGCTGCTTGCGCAACCCGCCCCGGACGCGGCGGCGATGATCGCCCGCATCGAGGCGCCGCAGGTGCCCGATCGCCAGGGGCTCGACGCGCTCACGCTCGAGCAGGTGATGCGCCGCTTCCGCGTGCCCGGCGTGAGCGTGGCGGTGATCAAGGACTTCAAGATCCACTGGGCCAAGGCGTACGGCGTGGCCGACGTCAGCAGCGGCCGCCCGGTGCGCACCGACACACCGTTCCAGGCGGCGTCGATCAGCAAGCCGGTCACGGCCATGGCGGCGATGCGTTTGGTGCAGGACGGGAAGTTCGGCCTCGACGACGACGTCAATCGCCACCTGAAGTCGTGGCGCGTGCCGGCGTCGGACCTCACGCGCACGCAGCCGGTGACGCCGCGTTCGCTGATGAGCCACACCTCGGGGGCGGACGATGGCTTCGGCTTCCCCGGCTACGAGCCCGCGGCGCCGCGGCCCACGGCGGTGCAGATCCTCGACGGCGCCTCGCCGTCGAACGTGGGGAAGGTGACGTTCGCGCGTCCGCCGTATGCCGCCTACAAGTACTCCGGCGGTGCGGTGACGCTGATGCAGCTGCTCATCGGCGACGTCACCGGCGAAGACTTCGCGTCGCTGATGCAGTCGCGTGTGCTCGGGCCGCTCGGCATGGCCGACAGCTCGTTCGAGCAGCCGCCGCCCGAGTCGCGCGCGGCGCGTCTGGCCCACGCGCACAACGGACAAGGCGCGCACGGCGCGGTGCCGTGGCACGTGTATCCCGAGCAGGCGGCCGCCGGCCTGTGGACCACGCCCAGCGATCTCGCCCGAGTGGCGATCGAGGTGCAGGAAGCCGTGCGCGGTCCGAAGGGCAAAGTGCTGACGCAGGCCTCAGCGCGCGAGATGACCGCGCCCGTGGGCACCGGCCCGTACGCGGTGGGCTTCGCGGTGGAGATGCGCGGCGAGGGCTGGTACTTCAGCCACGGCGGCTCGAACTGGGGCTTCCGCTGCTCGCTCGTGGCCCACGTGCGCAAAGGCTACGGCGTCGTGATCATGACCAACGGCGACGCTGGCAGCGGCGTGATCGCGGAGATCGAGGCGCGCGTGGCGAGTGCCTACGGGTGGGACTCGCTCGACAAGCCGCTGGTGCGCTGAGGGAGCGCTCAGGGCCGGAAGCCGTCGGCGTGGAACACGTCGCGGCCGTCGGCGAGCGTCCACAGTACGCGCGCCTCGTGGATCTGTCGCGCTGGCAGCTCGAACACGTTGCGGTCGAGCACGATGAGGTCGGCGCGCTTGCCGGCCTCGAGCGATCCGCTGTCGTCCTCGAAGGTCACGTAGGCACCGCCGTTGGTGTACGCGGCTATCGCCGTTTCGAGATCCAGCCGCTGTTCGGGCAGCCACGACGGCGTGTCGTCGGGCTCGCCCACGTTCCTGCGCGTGACGGCCACTTCGATTGCGTCGAGCGGATTCACCGACGACACCGACCAGTCGCTGCCGCCGGCCAGCCGCGCCCCCGCCTGTTGCAGCGACCGGAAGGGATACAGCCACTTCGAACGCTCGGGCCCGAGTCGCGGCTCGGTCAGGTTGAGGATGAACTCGTCGGCCGAGGCCCAGAGCGGTTGCATGTTGGCCACCACGCCAAGGGTCGCGAACCTGCCGATGTCGTCCGGGTGGAACAACTGGATGTGCGCGATGTTCGGACGCCGGTCGCGCGCGCCGTTGGTGCGCGCCGCCGCGGCGATGGCGTCGAGCCCCTGACGGATGCCGGCATCGCCAATGGCGTGCATGTGCGTCTGGAAGCCCTCGCGATCCAGGCGGGTGACGAGCGCCGTCAGCGCCTCGTCCGTGAAGTTGGGCAGCCCGCGCGGCCGCGCCAGCGGCTCACCCTTCAGCGGACGGTAGGCCTCGATGACGTAGGCGGTGGCCGCCTCGATCACGCCATCGACGAAGATCTTCACGGCGTCAGCCGTCAGACCGGGCTCAGTGACGGCACGTCGCGTGGCCACGAAGCGATCCACCTGTGAGGCATCGAGCGCCGGGTCGGCGTAGAGCGACAGGTGGGCTCGCGCCGTCAGCTTCCCCTCGCGCGCCACGGCGCGGTAGGCGTCGACCATCGCCTCGCGCGCGCTCGCCTCTTCGAACGAGACGATGCCGAACCGGTGCAGCTGCGCGAGGGCGCGCACGAGTCCCGCCTGGAACTCTTCCACCGTGGTGGCCGGCACCACGCCATTCACGAGCTCGGTGGCGGCCTCGCGCAGCAGCCCGGTGGGCTCGCCAGCGGCGTCGCGCTCGATGCGTCCGGCGTCGGGATCCTTCGTGGTCCGCGTGATGCCGGCGGCCTTCAGCGCGGCGGAGTTCACCCACACGGTGTGGCCGTCCGACGAGCTGAACACGGCGGGCGTGGTGCCGGTGATGGCGTCGAGGTCCTGGCGGCGGGGCTGGCCGGCCGGGAACGTCGTGAGCAGCCAGCCGCCACCGATCAGCCACGGACGCCCGCCGTTGCCGGCCATGCACGCGCGGATGGCGTCGAGCGTGGCCGCGGCCGTTGTCAGATTGTTCAGGTTGCACTGCCCGAGCTCCACGCCCGCGCTCATCGGGTGCACGTGCGCGTCGTGGAAGGCGGGCAGCACCAGCCGTCCGCCCAGATCCACGGTGCGCGTGGCCGGCCCGACGAACCGCTGCACGTCAGCGGTCGTTCCGACGGCGACGATGCGGCCGTCGCGAACGGCGAGCGCCGCGGCACGTGACCGCGCGGCGTCGAACGTGTGAATCACGCCGCCGGTGAGCACGAGATCGGCCGCCGGCGTGTCAGCGGGCCGGGAGCAGCCGGCTGCGAGCAGGCAGATTGCGACGAGACGGGCCAGCGTGGACGTCATGCGTGGGCAGAGCATAGACGAAGGCCCGCGACTTCGTCCCCTTCGCGCCGAGGAAGGACCCGCTCAGGCCGTCCACGCTTCGTGCTGCGCAGGAGCGGTCCTGTCAGCGCGAGGCCATCTCCTTCAACGCCGCCAGCACATCCGCCACCGGCACGCGGCCGCCGTGTTCGAGGCTGACACGCGCGAAGCGGATCACGCCGCCGCGATCGATGACGAACGTGGCGGGGTAGGCCGTTTCCTTCGGCGCGTCCCAGCGCAGGCCGTAGGCATTGGTGAAGCCGTAGCCCGGATCGATCAGCACGCGGAAGTTGGCGGGCACCTCGGCGCCGGCGGTGAACTCGGTGGCGTGCTGCGCCAGCGCATCGGCCGGACCGGGATACACCCAGAGCACCCGCGCGCCGGCCGCCTGCAGCTCGGCCGCGTGCGAGCGGAACTCGGCGAACTGTCGCGTGCAGAAGGGGCACTGATATCCGGGCCAGCCGCGGCCGACCACCAGCACCACGGGGCCCGACGCCAGTTCCTTCTTCAGCGTGGTCGAGGCACCGGCGGCGTCGGCCAGCGCGAACTCCGGCGCCTTCGTGCCCACGGCGGGCGCCGTCGGCGGTGCCGCCAGAACCGCGGCCGTCATGGCCATCGCCAGCGCCACGCCCGCGGCCCACATCCGTCCCCCTGCTATCGCCGTCAACCTGCGCGTCATCACAGCCTCCAGTCACCAAGCCCCTGGGCTCGCGTGCTGGTGCTTCTACGCACATCGCGCGTTCCTGGTTACAGGCCGGTGCGACGCCCGCGTGTAACCGGACGCGCGCGGGCCGCGTAGAAGTGTGGTGACCGGATCCCCGACCGATGACGCCTGGGCAGGAACACGAGTACGCCGCGCTGATGCGCCAGGCGCAGCGGGGCGACAGCGACGCTTACGAGCGCTGCCTGCTCGAGCTGGCCGTGGTGCTGCGGGCGTACGTGCGGGCGAGCGCCGGCGACGTGCCGTGGGTGGACGACGTCGTGCAGGAAACGCTGCTCTCGATCCATCGCGCGCGCCACACCTACGACCCGTCGCGATCGTTCGCGGCGTGGTTCTACGCCATCGCGCGCAACCGGCTGATCGACGGCCTGCGGCAGGCGCGCCGTCGCGACACGCGCGAAGTGGCGATGGAACGGCTGCCCGAGCCGCCGGTGACGCCGGTGACTGCCGTGGAACGCGGGCCGCTGGTGGCCGCGCTGGCGCAGTTGCCGCCGCGCCAGCGTCAGGTGATCACCGCCATGAAGGTGCATGGCGACTCCACCCGCGAGCTCGCCGCTCGCACCGGCATGTCCGAGAGCGCGGTGAAGGTCACCGCGCATCGCGGCTACCAGACGCTGAGACGACTGCTGACCGGGAGCACACGTCATGAGTGACCGCGACCTCGCCGCGACGATCCGCGCTTTGAGCGACGACCCGACACCCGTGACGCCGCTGCCGCCGCTGCGCACGCGTGCGATGCGCTGGAGCCTGCTGGCGGCGCTCAGCGTGGGCGCGGGCGTGGGGCTGTTCGGCGCGCGCCGCGATCTGGCCGCCGCCGTGTTCAGCCCGCTGGTGGCGACCCAGCTGGCGCTGCTGCTGGTGGGCGCGGGGCTCTCGGTATTGGTCGCGCTGCGCCTGAGCGTGCCCGGCGCCGCCGGTCGTCGCACGGCGGCTCTGGCGCTGGTGTCGGCGGCGTGGGTGGCGCTGGTCGCGGGCTGGCACGTGGCCACCGGCGGCACGCTGGCCGCGCTGGTCGCGGAGCCGCTGCACCCGTCGTGCGCGCAGACGATCGCCACCGTGGCCCTGGTGCCGGCCGTGGCGCTCGCGTGGATGGTGCGGCGAGGCCTGGCGCTCGACCCCACGCGCGCCGCGATCGCGGTTGGCGTGGCGGCGGCCAGCATCGGCGCCCTCGGCGTGTCGCTCACGTGTCCCATCGTCCGCCTGCCGCACCTGGTGGTGGCGCATGCGCTGCCGGCGGCGGTGTGCGCGGCCCTGTGTGCGGGGCTGGCGTCGTCGTTGCTGCGGCGTTGCGTGTCCATGGGGTTGGTCGCGCTCGTGGCGATCGGGGTGCTGAGTGCACCGCTGGCCGCGCAGGCGCCGCAACACAACGCCGCGCCCTCCGCGCCGTTCGAGGTCGCCGGCAGCACGGGCGGCTATCAGGACAGCGCGACGCTGCTCACCTTTCTGCGCACCGCGGAAGGCGGCACACCGCAGCCGGACGCGCTGGCCGGCCGTGGTCCGCTGCTGATCGGGCTGTCGATCCTGGCCGGCGGCTTCCTGCTGAATCTCACGCCGTGCGTGTTGCCGATGATTCCGATCAACCTCGCCATCATCGGCGCCGGGCGCGCGGCCACGTCGCGCCGGCGCGGCTGGCTGCTCGGCGGCGTCTACGGCGGGGCGATGGCGCTCGTCTACGGCGTGCTGGGCGCGATCGTCGTGGTCACCGCGGGCACGTTCGGCGTGCTGAACGCGTCGCCGTGGTTCAACGCGGCCATTGCGGTGCTGTTCGTGGTGCTGGGCCTGGCGATGTTCGACGTGTTCACGGTGGATCTGTCCCGCTGGTCGAGCGCGTTCGCGTTCGACACGTCGGCGAAGGGCAGCATCGCGCTGGCGTCGTCGATGGGCGGCGTGGCCGCGCTGCTCGCCGGGGCCTGCGTGGCGCCGGTGGTGATCCAGGTCGTGGCGCTTTCGAGCCAGCTGTATGCCGGCGGATCGCGGTCCGCACTGGCGCTGCCGCTGATCCTCGGCGTGGGGATGGGACTGCCGTGGCCGTTCGCCGGCGCCGGGCTCACCGCGCTGCCGAAACCGGGCGCGTGGATGACGCGCGTGAAGCAGGCGCTCGGCGTCTGCATCCTGATCACGGCGGCGTACTACGGCTACGAAGCGGTGCAGCTGCTGCGGCCGCCCACTGTGGCCGCCGGTGTGAAGGACGGGTGGTACGCGTCGCTCGACGAGGGCCTGGCCGCCGCCAGCCGCGAGGGCAAGCCGGTGTTCCTCGACGTCTGGGCCACGTGGTGCAAGAACTGCGTGGTGATGGACGCGACCACCTTCAAGGATCCCGAGGTGCGCGACGCGCTCGACCGCTTCGTGAAGGTGCGCTTCCAGGCGGAGAACATCGAGAGCCCGGCGGCGTCGGCGCTGCTCGACCGCCTCGACAGCGTGGGCCTGCCGACGTACGCGGTGCTGCGGCCGTCCGTGGAGCGTGACGCCCGCGCAAGCCGCTGAACGTCAGGGCCGCTCGCTGAGGTTCACCGTGCCCGTCAGCTCCAGCGCGAACCGTCCGCGCCCGCGCGGCACCAGCCGCATGTCGGGGCACTTCTGTTCGAGCCGGCGTCGCAACAGCAGCAGCCGCGTCTCGAGGTTGTCCTTCCACTCCGGCAGGCGCAGCGACTTGTCGAGGCGCAGCTCCCGGTTCGTGAACTCGGCGCGTCCCTCGTTCACCCGCGCGCACAGCAGCTTCCAGAAGATGCGGGCCGGCAGGCTGCGGATCAGGTACTCGCCGTCGACGAGCACGCACTCGTCCGAGGCGTAGTACGTGACTTCACGTGTGGAGGCCGCGCGCGGGGGCGCCGGTGCGCTCACCGCGGCTGGGGGCGCTGGCGCGGGCTCGATGCCCGCGGGGGCCGTGGGCCCGTCGCTGCGTTCGAGCAACTGCATGTGCTGGATCGCGATCGCGAGGTAGCTGCCGAGCACTTCGATCGAAGCCTTGTCTTCCTCGTGGAAGCGGTAGGGCGTCTCGCTCTCGACGCACAGCACGCCGATGAGGTCGCCGCGCACCAGCAGGGGGATGCCGAGCTGGCTTTCGGCGCGGGCCAGTCCCGGCAGCGGAATGGCCGAGGCGAACTGGTGCACGCCGGCCTGTTGCGCGCGGCGCCGCACGGCATAAGCGTAGAGCAGGCCGCGCAGCAGGCCCGAGATGCGGATGGGCTGCTGCGTCTCGGCCACGAGGCCGATGATCCCTTCGCCGAAGCGCACCTCGGCGCCGGCGCCGGATTCCGGATAGCCGCGGCTCGCCACCGTGGCCAGCACGCGCGGCTCGTCGGTGGCCAGCGCCAGAATCGCGTGGCTGAAGCCGAACACGTCCTCGAGTCCGGCGAGGATCGAATCGAGCATGTGCTCGAGCGACGTCGCGGCGTGCAGGCGCGCCGACATGTCCTGCAGCGCGCGCATCGTGAACAGCGGATCAATACTCGCGGCCGCCTTCGACTGCAGCGTCGGCGAGCCGCTCATCTCCACGACGGGCTCCACCTCGAGCACCTCGTAGATGTCGGCGGCCATCAGCTTGAAGATGCCCTTGAGACCGCTGTACGACGCGATGGCTTCGATGCGGTGATGCATGCGATCGAAGACCGGGCCCGACGTCTCGGAGCGCTCGAAGCGCAGGCGCAGCCGCCACGCCTGGCCGGTGTCGGTGTCGTGCACCATCACCGAGGCCGCCGGGTTCTCCATCACGTTGCGGCGGCTCTTGTTGAAGAACTGGAACGACAGCGCGATGTGCGTGGCGTCCACGTACTCGACATGACTGAGGAACGTCACGTTCGGCACGCCGTCGAGCGACACGGTGTACAGCGACGCCGGGAAGATGCCCTGGAAGCAGGGCGTCAACGTGTTGAGGCCGACGCCGGTCACGACAGTGGCGCTCCCGCGCCCGGGCCCGGCGTCTGATCGAATACGGCGCTCACCCGCACCATCACCGCCACGGCCGGCCACGTCGTCCAGCCCGCGACCATCACCCAGGGCACGGTGAGCTCGCCGAACTTCTCGCCGAGCAGGCCGAGTTGTCGCTCCACGATGGCCCGCTCGTGGTCCGTGGCAGCACGCGTCTCAACGACCGTGCCTTTCACCTGGCAGGCGCGATCGTCGGTGGGACGCTGGAAGGCCAGCGCCACGGCCGGATTCGCGCGCAGGTTGGCGAGGATGGGCGGGGCGGCCGCCTCGGGCACGAACACGGTGAGATGCGCGCCGTCGTCATCGGCCACGGCGGCGAGCACGCGACAGCCGTACGGTTCACGCGTCGCGTTGCTCGTAGCGATGCGCGCGTCCTGCCCGCCCTGGATGAAGTCGACGACCTCGGAACTCAGCATCCTCATGGTCGATCACGCCGCCTTAGGAATCTCTTAGGGTCTTGCCAGCATGCTTAAGGTTTGCCTAGGGAAGACTTAGGCTTCCGACGCGCGCTTCGGTCGCTATCGTCGTCTTCGTCACGTGCGATGAGCGGACCGATGATAGCGCGAGGCACTGTCGAGCACACCCGCACGACGGCCTCGCGGTCCGTGAGTCCACCCATTCGACTGGAGGACACATTGGCCACGAAGTTTCTCACCATCCTGGCGGCGCTCGTCGCGCTCGGCTTCACGCCCACGCTGACGGCGCAGCATCACCACGGCCACGGGGTGATTCCGCACTACAACGTCAGCGCGCCGTTCGGTGATGGCGCGGTGCGCACGTTCGCCACGCTGACGCGGCCCGAGGGCCGCGGCCGACGGTGGCCCCGGCCCGAGCAGGTGGGCGTGGAGATTCCGGTGGCGGTGATGAACAGCCTGCCGCCCACGCCGCTCAGCGTCGCCATCGACTTCCCGTTGAAGGCGAGCGGCACGCCCTTCCAGTTCATGATGCTCGACTGGAATCCCGACGGCCACGCGCCGGCCGGCATCTACGACAAGCCGCACTTCGACTTCCACTTCTACCTGCAGGACTACGAGGACGTGATGCAGATCGCGGCCGGGCCCTGCTCCGGCGTCGACTGCGACGTCTTCGAGAAGGCGACCACGCCGGTGCCGGCGAAGTACCTGCCGCCGGGATTCATCGACGTCGGCTCGGTGGTGCCCTACATGGGCAACCACCTCGTGGACGTGACCTCACCCGAGTTCAACGGCCAGCCCTTCACGCGCACCTGGATCTACGGCGCCTACGACGGCGACGTCACGTTCTACGAGCCGATGATGACGCGCCAGTCGCTCCTCGACCAGCCGAACCAGTGCTCGGCGCTGAAGCTGCCGCAGGCGTACGCCGAGTCCGGCTACTACCCGACGAAGGTCTGCACCGAGCTCGATGCGCGGCGCAGCGTGTATCGCGTGTTCGTCACCGGTTTCGTCTATCGCCAGCAGTCGTAGGAGCCACCATGCGACCCAAGATGATGCTCGACAGCACCACGCGTTCCACCGACGGCGCCGGCGTGAAGGACACCGTGCTCCGGTTCTACGAGGCGTTCGACCGCAACGCCCTCACCACCTTCGACGGCGTCGACGCCGGGTTCGAGGCGCGCGTCTTCGGCGCCACCGTGCTCGACTGGCCGGGCTTCGTGAACTTCGGCCAGGCCTTTCTCGACGGGTTTCCCAATGGCCGGCACGAGTTCGACGTGGTGGTGGCCGAGGGCGACGCCGTCGCCACCATCGGCCACTACCGCGGACGCCACGAACGTCCGTTCATGGGTGTGCCCGCGACCGGGCGCGACGTGGACTTCACCGTCATGCACGTCGACCGCGTGCGCGACGGCCGCATCGTGGAGCACCGCGGCATCGGCGACATCAACACGATGTGGGCGCAACTCGGCGTGGCGCCGCCGGATGCCGGCTGACGTCGTTCGGGCCGGGATCCGCGGCGTTTACTTCGTGCCCTTCGCCGTCCCCTCACGCCGCGGATCCGCGCCGC